>DDWZ01000008.1 GCA_002347095.1 Desulfobulbaceae bacterium UBA2273
TTTAAAAATATTGGAATACAGGATGACGAGTGAGGCTGTCAGCAGCAGGGTGATGGCAGTGCAATAGACAATAAGGTGGGTGCGCAAGCGGAAGGAAGTCATCAATGATGCGTGTAGAATTCGTGGTTTTTGATGACGTCGTAGAACGGGTCGTAATCATCCTTGGTTGCGGCGACGATCTGCTTGACCTGCAGGCTCTTCAGAATTGCCAGGTCCTCCGGCTTGTCCGGCGAAAGAGAGGTCAGGACCTCACGGATGGCGGTGGCGGTCCGCTGGTCCATGCCGCTCTTGACCACAAAGGGAAACTGGGGGACCGCAACGGACCGGGACACGATCCTGAACTGATCCTTGATCGGAGCGAAATCCTTCATCTCCAGGGTGTCGAGCCGGATAACCCCGCCATCGTATTTCTTGTTGAGCACCCCGTAGATGATGGTGTCGAGCTTACCGACAAACTGGATATCCAGATCCTTTTTCGAGTCGATCCTTTTTTCGTCAAGCTGGGCCTTGAAAAACATGTAGCCGGCATAGGAATGTTCGCCAATGGCGGCGATCTTCTTCCCCTTGCACTGCTCGATGGTTTTGATCTTGCTGTCCTGCCGGACGATTACCCCGCCCCAGAAGGAGGGAACTCCTTTGGCGATCGCGGTGTATCCGGCCGGCAGCATCTTGTAGTAGACGGCAATGGAGGGCAGGGCCAGATCGTATTCCCCTGCCAGGCTTTTTTTCAAAAACGCCTCTGAATCCGTGGCGGAGACGAGCACCACTTTTTTCCCGAGCCGTTTTTCAATCCTGGCGGCAAGGGGGCTGAAAACCTCGATCACGCTCTTGGGTGATTTGTAGGGAAACACGGCAAAACGGATGGGTTCGCTTGTTTCCTGGGCCAGGCAAGAGAGGGGCAAGGCCATGCCCCATGCCGCCACACAAAGAAAAACCCAGAATGCAGGTCTGATCGATATTCTGCGCATGCTGTTTCTCCCTGAGGTGGTTGTTTCGCTCCGCTGTACTCGGCCGCTGGATAATGATAGACGGTTCCATGCGCTGCTGTCAATTGACGGTTTGCGGTTTTTTGCAGGCAAGAAAGAGGCCGGAGAGAAATCAGCCCAGTTCCGACCTTGCCATCTTGCCCTGCTTGTATTGACAAAAAAACGGAGCTGGACTATTTTGCCACAATTTAGGAGCCGTCACCAAGGAATCATCGGTGTTCCCCTGCTGTTTTTGACTCTTGCCAAAGGATCCCCATGGACCAGCTTATCGAAGAAAGCCTGAAGCATTCCATTGCCGCCAAGCAAGCGCTGGTGGCCACCCAGATGGGCGGTATCAAGCAGTTGGCCCAGTGGATGATCGACACCATCAAGCGCGGCAACAAGCTGATGATCTTCGGCAACGGGGGCAGCGCCGCCGATGCCCAGCACATGGCGGCCGAATTCGTCAACCGTTTCATGATCGATCGCCCTCCCCTGGCCGCCATCGCCCTGACCACGGACAGCTCCATCCTTACCAGCATCGGCAACGATTTTTCCTTCGATGAAATCTTCAGCAAGCAGATCCTGGCCCTGGGCAAGGAAGGCGACCTGGCCCTGGGCATTTCAACGAGCGGCAATTCGCCCAATGTCATCAAGGCGGTGGAAGCGGCCAAAACCCTGGGCATGCAAACTGCGGTGCTCACCGGCAAGGACGGCGGCAGGCTGATCAGCCTGGCCGATCTGACCATCAACGTGCCCTCGCCCGTAACCCCGGCCATCCAGGAGGCGCATCTCTGGGTGGAGCATCTGCTCTGTCAGATCGTGGACGAGGCGTTGTACGGACGCGGCGTTTCCGCGTAACTCCCTGGATAATCCCATGAAAACATACCAGCCCCTGGACTTTTCCGGCCTCAACACCTATTCGATCCACGGCCGCTACAGCAAGGTCACGGTGGAGAATTTCGCCAAGCCGCTTGCCCCCGGCTCCACGCTCAAGGAATTCATCGCCTCCCTGCCCGAGCAGTTGCTGGGGCTGGATTTTCCCGAGCTGGTCGGCCGGCTGGCCGCAAGCCACGACAATGGCCGCCCCATCGTGGTCGGCATGGGCGCCCATGTGATCAAGGTGGGGCTCAACCCCATCCTCATCGATCTCATGGAGCGGGGCATCATCAGCGCCATTGCCTTAAACGGCGCGGGCATCGTCCATGACACCGAGATCGCCATGGTGGGCCGCACCTCGGAAGAGGTGGGCGACGTGCTGGGCAGCGGCGCCTTTGGCGCGGCCAAGGAAACCGGTGAGGTGGTCAATGCTGGGATCAACCTTGGCGCGAAAAATGGACAGGGCTTGGGCGAGGCACTGGGCGAGTATCTGCTGGCCCAAAATTTCCCGTACAACACCATGAGCCTGCTGGCCACGGCCAAACGGCTGGGGATTCCGCTCACCGTGCATGTGGCCATGGGCACGGACATCGTCCATATCCACCCCACGGCCAACGGCGCGGCCATCGGCCAAACCAGCCATCAGGATTTCCGGCTCTTCTGCGGCCTGGTGGCCGAGCTGGAAGGCGGGGCCTACCTCAATTTCGGCTCAGCCGTGCTCCTGCCCGAGGTATTTTTAAAGGCCCTCACCGTGGCCCGCAACCTGGGCCATGTGGTGAACAACTTCACCACGGCCAACTTCGATTTTATCCGCCATTACCGCACCATGACCAACGTAGTGAACCGGCCGACCATGGGCGGCGGCAAGGGGTACAACATCATCGGCCACCACGAGCTTTTGATCCCGCTGCTGGCCGCCACCCTGCTCGACCGGCTCCATGAGAAAGATGGGTTTGCAGCAATTTAGACTTCGCTTCAAACAGGTGCTTCGACAGGCTCAGCACGAACGGAATATTAATGCGTTAAGACATCCGTTCGCCCTGAGCCTGTCGAAGGGCCGTTGTTTTGATTGCGCAAAAGGTACCTACCCACAAAAAAATAAGCCTGGCGGATGACTTATCTTGCGCAATTTGCGGAAAAAAGCTAAAGAACGAGGTCATCTCCATGCCATTGCATGATTATCTTTGCCGCGGTTGCGGGCATGTCTTCGAGGCTCTGGTCATGGGCACGGAGCAGCCGGTTTGTCCGCAATGCGGCGGAAAAGAGCTGACCAAGCAGATGTCCACCTTTGCCTGCCGCACCAACAGAGGCGACGCGGGCAGTTCGGGCACCGCCAAGTGTTCCGGCTGCTCGGGCGGAAACTGCGGCACCTGTCATTAATGATGCGGCAAGACAACAATGCCGTTATCCGGAGAGTCAATACAAAGGAACAGTTGATGCAGAAACTAATCAGAATCGGTACCCGGGCAAGCCTGTTGGCCCTGGCTCAATCCACCTGGATCAAGGGTTTGATCGAGGCCCAATACCCGGAAACCACGGTGGAGCTGGTGAAGATCATCACCAAGGGCGACAAGATTCTTGACGTGCCGCTGGCCAAGGTGGGCGGCAAAGGGTTGTTCGTCAAGGAGATCGAAGAGGCGCTGCTCAATAACGAGGTGGACATCGCGGTCCACAGCATGAAGGACGTGCCCGCCGAACTGCCCGAGGGGCTGCACATCGGCATCATCACCAAGCGGGAAAACCCGCTGGACGCCTTTATCTCGAACATCTGCGCCACCTGCCGCGAACTGCCCCAGGGCGCCAAGGTGGGCACCAGCAGCCTGCGGCGCAAATCCCAACTGGCCAATATCCGGCCCGATCTGGTCATCGAGGATCTGCGGGGCAATCTGGACACCCGCCTGCGCAAACTCGACGAGGGGAAGTACGATGCCATCATCCTGGCTGCCGCCGGGTTGAACCGCTTGTCGCTCAGCGACCGGGCCAAGTCCTTTTTTACGGAAGCAGAGATGCTGCCTGCCGTGGCCCAGGGTGCGGTGGGCATCGAGTTGCGGACCAGCGATGCGGCGCTGCTGGCCGGGTTACTGTTTATGGATCACCAGGAAACCTCCCTGGCGGTCCGGGCGGAACGCGGTTTCCTCCACCGCCTCCAGGGCGGCTGCCAGGTGCCCATTGCCGGTTTTGCCCGGCTGGCGGAGAATACGCTGCACATGACCGGCCTGGTCGCTTCCGTAACCGGAGATAAAATGGTCCGCCTTGCATTATCCGCCGACACCAGCGATCCTGAAGGGTTGGGGGTGCGGCTCGCCGAAAAACTGCTGGCCGAAGGCGGCAAGGATATCCTTTCCGAGGTGTACGGTCACGAAATGCACTGATAGCCTCGTAAAAGCTGCCCTTCGACAGGGCTCTCCTGAGCTTGACGAAGGGCTCAGGGCGAACGGACATTGTCTTAGATATATATTAATATTCCGTTCGTGCTGAGCCCTTCGCCAAGCTCAGGAGAGCTCCGTCGAAGCACTCCTGTTTAAAATAAATTTCGAGTTTGCCGGCCGCTGGCGCCGGTTTTTTGTTAACGAGAAAAAATCATGACAGCACACAGCAACAACACACCAACACGTTCCAAAGGCAAGGTATACCTCATCGGCGCAGGCCCCGGCGACCCCACCCTGATTACGGTGAAGGGACTGGAGCTTCTCAAACGAGCCGAGGTTCTGGTGTACGATTACCTTGCCACCCCCAAGCTGCTCAAGTTTGTGCCCAAGGACGCCGAGCTGATCTACGCCGGCAAGAAAGGGGGGGAATGCCACGCCCATACCCAGGAAGAGATCAACCAGATGCTGGTGGATCATGCCGCCGCCGGAAAAATCGTGGTGCGGCTCAAGGGCGGCGACCCCTTTATCTTTGGCCGGGGCGGCGAAGAGATCGAGGAACTGGCCAAACACGGCATTGCCTTTGAGGTGGTGCCCGGCGTCACCTCGGCAACCGCCGCGGCCACCTATGCGGGCGTGCCCATCACCCACCGGGAATACACCGCTTCGGTGGCCTTTATCACCGGCCACGAAGATCCCACCAAGGAGACCTCCAATATCGCCTGGGACAAGATTTCCACCGGCATTGGCACCCTGGTTTTCTACATGGGGATCAAGAACCTCCCCTTTATCACCGAGAATCTAATCAAGCACGGCCGCTCCCCGGAAACCCCGGTGGTCGTAGTGCGCTGGGCCTCCACCCCGATTCAGCAATCGGTGGTGGGGACGCTTGCCACCATCGCCGAAGTGGTCAAGAAGGAAAAAATCAAGCCCCCTGCCCTCATCGTGGTGGGCGAGGTGGTCAAGCTGCGCGACACCATCAACTGGTTCGAGAAAAGGCCGCTGTTCGGCAAGCGCATCCTGGTGACCCGGACCCGCGAACAGGCCAGCGAGCTGGTCCGGCTTTTGGAGGATCAGGGCGCGGATTGCGTGGAAGGGGCCACCATCGCCTTGGCGCCGCCGGACAGTTGGGATGATCTCGATGCGGAGTTGAACCGGCTGGGCGACTACCAGTGGCTGGTGTTTACCAGCATCAACGCCATCCGTTTCTTTTTCACCCGGCTTTTTGAACGGGGCTTGGACTGCCGCGCCCTGGCCGGGCCCAAGATCGCCGTGGTCGGCACAGCCACCGCGGAAATCCTGAAGGAATACGGCCTTGCCGCCGATCTGGTGCCCGAGGAATTCACCGGCGAGGGGTTGGCTGCCAGCATGGTGGCGCAGGGGGTGAAGGGCTGCAAGGTTCTGCTGCCCCGCGCCAAGAAGGCTCGGGAGGTACTACCGGAGATCCTGCAGGAGAACGGGGCCGAGGTTGCCATTGTGCCGGTGTATCAGAATGTCCGGCCCAAGGATTACGATCTGGTGCGCCATGAACTGGCCGAAGGCGGGATCGACATGGTCACCTTTACCAGCTCCTCCACGGTGACCAACTTTTTGGAAATGCTGGGCCCGGAGCGTGATACGCTGCTGGCCGGGGTCAAGGTGGCGACCATCGGGCCGATCACCGCCAGAACCGCGGAAAAAGCCGGGCTGGCCATCGATGTGCAGCCAAAGACCTACACCATCCCGGCCCTGGTGGAAAGCATCCTTGATTTTTACGGAAAATAATGGGGCTTTTTTTTGCAAAAGTTCAATAAATTCCCTCTCCCCTCGGAGTCTGCGCTTACCTGCGGGAGAGGGTTAGGGAGAGGGGAGAATAACTATTAAATCGGCAGGTTGCAACTTCACCCTCCCCCTGCCCCCCTCCCGTCAAGGGAGGGGGAAGTCAATATCAAACTAACCGTCAGTCGATCTTGTCAAAGGCCTTCTTATTGGCCCCGCACACCGGGCATGTATCCGGAGCCTCGCCCTCGCAGGTGTAGCCGCACATCGAACAGACATGCATGTCCGTTGCCTCCTGATTGGCCAGGCTGTCCAAGGCTTTCTGGTACAGGGCGGCGTGGATTTTCTCCACCTCATTGGCATAGCTGAAACTGCGTTCCGCCGATTTGTGCCCTTCCTCCTTGGCCGCGGCGATCATAGCCGGATACATCTCCTGAAACTCATGGGTCTCGCCGCCGATGGCCTCTTTGAGGTTGGTTGCGGTGTCGCCGATACCCTTGAGGGCGCGGAGATGGGCGTGGGCGTGGATGGTTTCCGCATGGGCCGCGGCGCGAAACAACCTGGCCGTCTGCTTGAATCCCTCTTTGTCCGCCTTGTCGGCAAAGGCCAGATACTTGCGATTTGCCTGTGATTCCCCGGCGAAAGCCTCCCAAAGATTCTTTTCGGTTTTGGTCATACGGTTTCTCCTTGTGCGAAATGATATGTTTGCGGCGGCCTGACAAAAAAGACCCGCATCATGAAAAAACAATGGGAGATCAGGACAAAAAAAGGCTTTTAAAAAAGACTATTCATGGGTAAATAGGTTCAATTTCTCAGAAAAAGACAGGCCCGGCTTAGGTTGGCCTATTTCCAATAGTATCCGTCAAAATCAAGGAAAACGCCATGAAAAAAAGAATCCTTCTTCCCGACGAAGAACGCGTCACCCAGTGGTACAACGTTATGGCCGACATGCCCGGCGGCATGCATCCTCCCTTGAATCCCGCTACCAAACAGCCGCTGACTCCGGACCTGATGGCGCCCATCTTCCCCATGGGGCTGCTGGAGCAGGAGATGAGCGACAAGCGCTGGATCGACATCCCCGAAGAGATCCAGGACATCTGGTCCATCTGGCGGCCCTCCCCCCTGGTGCGCGCCAATTTCCTGGAAGAAAAGCTGGGCACCAAGGCGAAGATCTATTTCAAGTACGAAGGGGTCTCCCCTTCCGGCAGCCACAAGACCAACAGCGCCGTGGTGCAGGCCTATTACAACAAGCGGGAAGGCGTCAAGCGGTTGGCCACCGAAACCGGAGCCGGTCAGTGGGGCAGCGCCCTGGCCTTTGCCACCCATAAGTTCGGCCTGGAGTGCAAGGTCTACATGGTGCGGGTTTCCTACGACCAGAAACCGTACCGCAAATCGATGATGCACACCTACGGCGCGGAGATCGTGCCCAGCCCCAGCCCGGATACCCCCACCGGCCGGGCCATTCTTGCCAAGGATCCCAACACCCCCGGCTCTTTGGGCATCGCCATCAGCGAGGCCTTGGAAGACGCGGTTTCCCGCGAGGACACCAAGTACGCCCTAGGCTCGGTCTTGAACCACGTTTGCTTGCATCAGACCATAATCGGCCTGGAGGCCAAGAAGCAGTTGGCCATGATCGGCGAGAGCCCGGATGTGGTGATCGGCTGCTGCGGCGGCGGCTCCAACTTCGCCGGCCTGGCCGCGCCCTTTCTGCCCGACAAGCTGGAAGGCAAGAATATCCGCTTGATCGGGGTGGAGCCCGCCTCCTGCCCCTCGCTCACCAAGGGCATCTATGCCTATGATTTCGGGGATGTTTCCGAGCGCACCCCGCTCTTGTACATGTACACCCTGGGGCATGATTTCATGCCGCCGGGCATCCATGCCGGAGGCTTGCGCTACCACGGCATGTCCCCCATTGTCAGCGCCATGCTCCGGGAAAATCTGATGGAGGCCATGGCCTTGCATCAGGTGGAATGCTTTGAGGCCGGAGTACTTTTCGCCCAAACCGAGGGGATTATCCCGGCGCCCGAATCGTGCCACGCGATCCGGGCGGCGATCATCGAGGCCACCAAGGACCCGAAGGAACCCAAGACCATCCTGTTCAATCTTTCCGGCCACGGCCACCTCGATCTTTCCAGCTACGACAAGTTTTTTGCCGGAGAATTGCACAACTTCGAGTATCCTGCCGAGGCAGTGGCAGAAGCGAAGAAGCATCTGCCGAAGATTTGAGACTGACCCTGCCCATGGCAATCCTGCGCGCCGCATCCCTGCTCCGGAAACCGAGGGGAATGCGGCGCGTTTTTTTTCTCGGCCTTGGCTTGTCTCTCGCCCTGCCCGCTTCACTCTGGGCAGGGGCAGGGCAGTCCCTGGAAACTCTGGCGGAAAACGGCGGGATTCTCGTCACCAGAAACGGGGCGATTATTTACGAACAGAACGCAGACCGCCAATTCATCCCGGCCAGCGTTCTGAAAATCGGCACGGCCCTGGCCGGGATTCGCATCCTTGGCAAGGAATATCGCTTCACCACCCGGTTTTACGTCAATGGCGACCGAGATCTGTACATCCGCGGCTTGGCTGATCCCTTACTGGTTTCCGAGGAAGTAGCCAAGATTGTCGCCACCCTCCGCAGCCGCGGCCTTTCCACGATCCGCAACATCGTTGTCGATGACACCGGCTGCCGGCTTGAAAACGGAACCGATGGCGCCACCAACACCCTCAATCCCTACGATGCCCAGAACAGTTGCCTGGCGGTGAACTTCAACACCATCAACCTCGTCAAAGGCGCGGACGGCAGCGTGCGTTCCGCAGAAGAGCAGACCCCTACCCTGCCGCTGATGCGGGAACTGGCGCAAGGTCTGCCGTCCGGCACCCACCGGATCAACGCCACGGCCACCGGTAACCAAAGCCTGCGCTATGTGGGGGAGTTGTTCGGTGCCATGTGCAAAAAACAGGGGGTGACAATGCGCGGCAAAATCATCCCCGGCCCGGTGCCGGAGGGGCTCAAGCTATTCTACGAGCATGGTTCGAGCAAGAGTCTGGACGAGGTGCTGACCGGGCTGCTCAAGTATTCCAACAATTTCATCGCCAACCAGCTTTTCCTGGCCATGGGCGCAAAACAATACGGCTGGCCCGCCACCTGGGACAAGGGTCAGCGGGCCGTGACCGCTTTTTACCGCAATGAGCTTGGGCTTTCGGAAAAGGACATCGTGGTCCGCGAAGGCTCCGGCCTCTCCCGGCAAAACCGGGTAACGCCCAGGGCAATGCTCGCCATCCTGGAGGCGTTTAAGCCCCATTCCGGGCTGCTCCCTTTTGAGAACAACTGCCTGCGCAAATCCGGCACTATGACCGGGGTGTATGGGTATGCGGGATATTTTGCCGGAGAGCGAGGGTTGGACAGTTTTGTTCTCATGCTCAACCAGCCGAAGAATACCAGGGATCAGGTACTGGAGCTGCTCGGCGCCATGCATGGGGCAAAGGGGAAACGGAAGAATTGAAAGGAAGGTCCCTTTTGGGATGGCTGATTTCGAAAAAGAGAATTAAGTATGGTGTCACCTTAATTCCCTAAAAAGGAGGGTGTAAAAAGGATTGTGTA
>DDWZ01000016.1 GCA_002347095.1 Desulfobulbaceae bacterium UBA2273
CCTTTTAGGCGGTGGAGTATTCACTGAAAAGCCGGCCTATACTGGGCAACTCGACCCAGATGGCTTTCGGCCCGGGGTCCATCTTTCAAATCGATGCCACTATCGGGGATGTCTACCTGGTCAGCACCCTCAACCGCAACTGGATCATCGGCAGGCCCGTGATCTATTTCGTCGTCGATGTGTTCAGCCGAATGGTAGCGGGGATTTACGTGGGGCTTGAGGGGCCGAGCTGGGTAGGGGCGATGATGGCACTCGCCAACGCTACTACCGACAAGGTGTCGTTCTGTTCGGAGTATGACGTTGAAATCGCCTCCGAGGCTTGGCCGTGCCGGTATCTTCCCGAAATGATCCTCGGAGACCGGGGAGAGCTTTTGGGACTTGATTCCGATAGCCTTGCCGATGCCCTGGATATCCGTGTTGCCAATTGCCCTCCTTACCGGGCGGACTGGAAAGGGATTGTGGAGCAGATGTTCCGGCGGGCGAACCTGAAAAGCATCCACTGGCTCCCCGGTGCTGTGAGGAAACGCGAAAGAGGAGACCCCGATCACCGTCTGGATGCCACCCTTGATCTTCGCCAGTTCACCAAAATCATTATTCTTACGGTGATTAAATATAATCTCCATCATCGGGTCGAGGAATATCCGCTGGACAGGGACATGATTGCCGACGACGTACCTAAGATCCCCGTC
This sequence comes from Desulfobulbaceae bacterium UBA2273, assembly GCA_002347095.1. Classification (GTDB taxonomy): domain Bacteria; phylum Desulfobacterota; class Desulfobulbia; order Desulfobulbales; family Desulfurivibrionaceae; genus Thiovibrio; species Thiovibrio ferrireducens. The sequence goes on from DDWZ01000016.1 coordinate 690, forward strand.
AACCTGTGGGAATGGGGCATTGGCAACCGGGGCGGCCACCTGCGTGAGAAGAGCCCGGAAACCATCCGGCTGAATCTAATGCCGACCGGATCGGCAACCGTTACCCCCAAGGGGATTCGGTTTCAGGGCGTCCATTATACGACAGCCCGGGCACTCCGGGAGCAATGGTACGTCCGTGCGCGAAGTGAGGGAACCTGGACCGTTCCGGTCTCGTATGACCCCCGCAGTATGGAAGTCATCTATCTGCGCGCAAGCGACGGCAGCAGTTTCGATCCCTGCACTCTTTTGCCGGAGGAGGAACGATTCAACGGCGTGATGCTGGAAGAGGTGCTCGATTTCTTTGCTCTGAACAAGTTGAAGTCCCAGCAGCATGAAGGCCGGCGGCTACAGTCCGATGCCGCGTTGCGGGCACAGGTCGCGGCCATAAAAGCGGAGGCCGCCAAGATGAAGGAGGAGTCGGGCCCCCAGAAACAGAGCAACAACCAGCGCCTGAAAGGGATTCGTGACAACCGAGCCGAGGAAAAGAAGCTCAATCGTCGGGACGAGGCTTTCGACTTGCGGGCCGAACGGCAGTGCGGTGCGCCTGGAACCTTGCTTCCCCTGGCCAAGGGGGAAATGAGTGCCAAAGCCTCGTCCTCGGCCAAGCGAAAGGACTTCCTCGACATATTAAAAGCCGATGCCGAGGAGGAGCAGCCATGAAAAAGTCGGGGGGCCGGGAACTCGGGCATTTCCTTATCGGCAATAGGGTAAATGCCATCTATCAGGAGAGCGAAGAGCCCCTCTATCGCCACAACTGTTTTATCGAATCGTTGCCGCAGGAATTGTCTCCGGAAAAAGCCGGCAGCCTGCTGAGGCGTATGCCTGCCTATTCGGAAGCCGAGAGAACCCTTCCCGCGTTGCGCCGACTGAACGCGGTCCAGAGAATTCAAAATATCGTCGTTCCTTTGCCTGAATACCTGGAGATAGAGCAGAAGTTCTCCCGGATGATCCGAAATGGGTATCTTGCGCGAAATCCTCTCTCGGCCGAGTGGGTCAAACAGATTCAGGCAGGGTTCCCAGATCTCGACTGGAATCGGGGCTCATCCTATCCCTACACACCCACAATCCGGTCGACCGCAGCCGGATTTTCGATCATCGGCGCCAGCGGGGTCGGGAAGTCGACGCTCATCGAGAGCATCCTTTCCCTCCTTCCTCAGGTCATTACCCACCGGGAATACAACGGAGGTTCCTTCGATCAGCAGCAATTGGTATGGCTCAAACTCGACTGCCCCTATGATGGGTCTCCGAGAGGTCTGTGCAGCAGCTTTTTCCATGCGATTGATCGGCTCCTGGGAACCCGCTACGCGGAAAAGTATGCCAACCAGAGACGGACCGCCAACGACCTAATGCCCATCATTGCCATAATCGCGGCAAACGTCGGGCTGGGCGTCCTGGTGATTGATGAGATTCAGCGCCTGAGGGGGGCCCACAAGGACAATTCAAACCTGCTGCTTAATTTCTTCGTCCAGTTGACCAACACCATCGGTGTGCCTGTCGTCCTCATGGGAACCTATAAGGCCCTGGGTCTGTTCACCAAGGAGTTCTCCCTGGCCCGAAGGACCACCGGGCAAGGCGACGTGCTCATGCACAACTTCGCCGAGGATCAAGTCTGGGACTATTTTATCGAGCGTGTCTGGCGTTACCAATGGACCGCAGTCCCGACTCCTCTGGAGCAGTCGCTAAAGAAGGTAATCTATGAGGAGTCGCAGGGGATCCTGGACATCGCGACCAAACTCTACATGCTGGCGCAATGGGAGGTGATCGGCTCAAAGGATAAAACGGAAAGGATCACCCCGGCGATGATCAGGGTGCTCGCCCGGGAGAATCTTACTGCAGTTGCTCCGATCCTCAGAGCCCTTCGGATGGGCGATTTGGAGGCGCTGAAGGATATCTCGGACATCGGTCTGCCCGGAAACCTGCTGCATGATCATTTTCGGAAAGCTCTAGGCCGGGTGCAACTGCAGGGGACATTAAACACCTTGCGGAACCAGGTTGCGGTAGCCGAGGCGGATGAAGAAGGGCTCGGGGAGTCTCCTGAAGAGCAACTCGCCGCTCTAATCGTCCAAGCGGGATACGCCCCGGAAATCGCAGTAAGGAGCGCCCAGTCGGCCTGCCGCCGCTTCGCGGCTGAGACGGACCTGCGGCTTGCCGGCAGTGAGGCTTTTCGCCTTGCCGCGGAGGAGACGGCTCTGAAGAAGGTGAACGCTGAGGAAGCCGCGAAGCCGCAGGAGAAGAAAAAAAGACTGAAGGTCGTTTCGCTCAGCGGCGACCTGCGAGAGATCGTCGCAAAGGCCGCCAAGGGAACATCTCCATACGATGCGTTGAAGGCCGCCGGAGTCATTAAGTCTGCCGAGGAATTCCTGGCTGCGGGAGCCCCATAACCATGCTCGCCTTTTTCCCGGCATTATATCCAGACGAGATGCTCTACAGCGCCTGTGCCCGTTACCATCGCAGAAGCGGCAATCTGAGCATCAAAGCCACCATGAAGGATCTTTTCGGATCTACCAACGCCAGCGCAGTGGTAGATCTGCCAAACCGCTTGAATTGCCTACGAAGGCAGCTCCCTGTTGGTACCCTCACCACAGTCGATCGCCTGATCAAGGAAAATACCCTCCTTCCGCTCTATAGCCCCTTCTTGCCAAGGCACCGGGTTGACAAGCTGATCGCCTGGATGAAGGGCTCCACCCACGGGGGCGGCATCCACATGGCCATGGGTGTCATGGCCAGCGGCGTTCCATCGCCCAGGTATCTCAGATTCTGCCCAGAGTGCCTCGCCGCTGACGAAAGCCGGTACGGGGAACCATACTGGCATAGAAGCCATCAGGCAGCCGGAGCCCTGCTTTGCCATAGGCACGAGGTTTGGCTTTGCGAAAGCGATGTCCCGACCGCCGCCCCTCAGAATAAGCACGCCTTCGTTGCCGCTCCCGTACCCAACGGGAAATACCTTCCGCAACCTTACGAGAGGTATTTCCTCCACTGCCGGGAAATAACCCGTTCGGTGGCTTGGCTGCTCAGCCATCCGGAGACCGAAAGTCCCGGGTTTTTCTTCCTTCGGAAAAAGTATCTGCATCACCTCCGGCAGATGGACCTTGCGAGCTATTCAGGCCGGGTGGCTCAGCGTGAGCTTCTGGAGAGGTTTATCGCACATTACGGGGATTGCTTTCTGGCGCAAATCCACTGCCGCATAAACATCGACTCTCAGGACAATTGGTTGAATAGCATTGTGCGCAAGCCGCGAAAGGCGAGCCATCCTCTCCGCCACATCCTTTTGATCCATTTTCTTGGGACAGGGCTCGAGGAGTTTTTCTGCACCAGCATCCCTGAGAGCCGGCCCTTTGGAAGAGGTCCCTGGCCTTGTCTTAATCCTGCCGTATCCCATTACCGGCAGGCACTTGTCCGCCGGTGTGTCATCACCAGGAATTGTGAGACGGGGGAGCCGGTCGGCCATTTCTACTGTTCATGTGGCTTTAACTATGCCCGGACCGGCCCTGACCGGGAACGCAGCGACAAGTTTCGGAGGGGAAAATCCTTGAAGTCGGTCCGGCGTGGGAGGCGGAATTGATCCGCCTTTCAGAAAAGGAGGGGAAAAGCCTGAGGGCAACCGCTCGTGCCCTCGGCGTAGATGTGAAAACAGTAATTCGCCACCTGGCCAGGCTGGCGGACTGCCGACAGGAGGAAAATTTCATTGAGGTTGGGCAATCGCTGATTGAGCGCCGTACGCGATGGCTCGCGCTCATAGCTCCGCATCCCCAAAAGGGACGGAAGGAACTCAGGGCGCTAGGCCCAGCTGATTATTGCTGGCTTTACCGCAATGATCAGAAATGGCTTTTCGAGAATCTCCCTCCGGTCAAGTCCAGGAAAGGGGCTGCCGGATGCCGGGTTGACTGGCCGGGCCGAGATCGCGAACTCGGGGCCCGGGTCGGTCCCGTCGCGCATGCCATTCTCTACGCACCTGGGAGACCCGTACGCGTCACTATTAGCGCCATCGGCAAAAAGCTCGGTGCGCTTGGCATATTGCAAAGGAATATCGACAAGCTCCCTGTAGCAAGAGCGAGTCTTGAAGGCGTTATCGAGACCAGGGACTCCTTTGAAATCAGGCGCGTGAGGGCTGCGGCGAGAGAGCTATTGCGGTGTGGAGAATCGTTGGAGCCCTGGCGAATCGTTCGCAAAGCGCATCTTCGGCCCGAATATCCCGCCAGCGTCGCGGCCGAGATCGAGCGGATAATTTATGCATTTGAAAAAGGGGTGATACATGGAGATGAAATTTAAGGATTGGCCTTTTGACAAGAACGAAAACGTCTATCTCCACTGGCTTCGGTCGCCCTACCATGCGGGGCAACATAAACAGTGGCAGATGCAGGCTGTCTTCCGGCGGGAGAACGGTACGTTGCATGACCTAGCCATGCCTTGGGGGGCACTGCCGGCCTTTCGTCTCGGCTGTGCCTACCGGGATGGTAAACCAACAGGGGTGAACCATTTGGGCACTCGGATGCAAATCCGGTTCTGCTCCTCGCCGAAGGTGAGTATCTGCGATGCGATATCGGTGCCAAGGCAGTATGAACTGCGGACGAGATTCAATCTCCGGGAGAAATGCGTGGTCATATGGAATCGTGGGGAGCGGATCGTGGTTCCCTGCCTGGAGGTGATCCGGGCCTATTTCGCCCCCAACAGGATGATGACAGCTGAACTGCTGGGGCCGGATCTTTTCACGGATGTATGCACATCCACACTAACGGACGGCCAGGCGCATCTCAAGTTCTCGGAACGGGTCGCCATCGCCTCCCTGTCTACCGAAGTCATCAAAAGGATGGCTTTGGTCCTTTTTGACGGGGAGTTTCGGGCGGCATGGAAGAAGGTCTGGTCCTCCGCTTCTAACGGTGGCGGGGAGAACATGCGAAATGGGGAGTATGCGTATCCGCTTCATGCCGAGCCGCCGGCCATCCCGGGCAGTAGCTGGGTGGTCAGGGGGATGAAAATCGAGAAAACCATCCTGGTCCTGGAAATAAAACAGTTCAGTTCCGCTGTCAGGCTGCCCTTTTCCACCCTCAGTTACGAACATCCCGGGTTCAGAACACATGAAGGCGGAAAAAAGGGAAGCGGGGGAGGAAGGATCAAGGAGGAGCCGGAGGAGGCCGCTATCGACCCGGAGCCGAAGTCACCGAAAGGGATTACGGCTCCTTATGCGGTGAGACTCGACTTCACCACTGCGGATTTTGCGCAGCGGATCGAGGTGGTCAAAGTTCGGGAAAGAGTAAACGAAAAAGGCCAAGGCGAAGATCGCCCTGGAGGCGGAGGGGTACGTTTAGAGTACGTTTCTACAAAGGATGGGACTCTGTACGATGAGGCTGGATGCGGGGAACTACCGTCAGTCGAATTTACTCCGTTCAAGTCCGTGAACGATGTTTCGTGGAGTTTTCGAAAGTTATTTAAGGCCCTGCCCTACATCAAAGGAGCGAGCCTGTCGTTTTTCGAAGGGGAAGCCCCTGAAGGCTGCTGTCTTCCCAAGGTGCCTAAGATTTCCGGTAGCCCGCGGCCATATGTTCTGGTGGGAGTTTCGTTCTCAAGTCGGCGTTTTTTCTTGGTGGAGGTCGACGGGAGGGACGATCATGGGATTTCGACCCTTCTATTTATGATGCCGAGAGGCAAATCTCTCATCGCGTTCACCGGGAACATGCTGAAAAAATGCATTGCGGGAGGAGGGCACTGGGACCGGGAAGAACTAGAAGCGCTTTTCAATGGAGGAAGGTATGAACTTGTAAAGCACACAAAATCTTCTTCGGAAAACTGGGGAATGAGATTGTGGAGGGCAGGGCGGAGATTATCTTGATGCTTCAGCATAATAAAAGGAGCGGTGAGTTCAACCCGTCACTGTAACGATACTGAGTGATGAGTATTTATCTGCCATGGAAGGCTTGACCTGATCTCCATTATTTTTTTTCAGGGTATAGTCTTTTGAAATCTGGTCCCAAAAACCAATTGACGCGACAATGTAAATAAGTCAAATATATATTTAACTTATTTGAAAAGGGAATGAGTCATGAGAAAACAACGAAGCGATGGACAGGAAACACGTCGAAACCTGTTGGTGTCCGCATGTAAGGTTTTTGCAAGCAAAGGCTTTCGCCAGGCGACAATCGCCGAGATTTGCAAAAAGGCCAAGGTCAATAACGCTGCGGTCAGTTATCATTTCGGCAGCAAGGAGGACTTGTATGTGGAGTGCTGGCGTTACGCTTTCGCTCAGGCATCGAAGGCCTATCCCCTTAATGGCGGAATTTCGGCAGAAGCTCCGGCGGAAGCGCGGATGCGCGGTTTGATATTTTCAATTATGCAGAGGATCACCAATCCGAAAAGCCATGCTTTTGACATCTTTTATAAGGAGGCGGCAAACCCTTCCGGCTTGCTGACCAAAGTCATGTGGGAATCGGTGGAACCAAGCGTCCGCGGTTTTGACCTTCTGGTCAGTGAACTACTGGACAAAGAGCCCAACGAGCAAGAGGTGCAACTCTGCTCTATGAGTATCCGATCCCAGTGTTTGGGCCCATTGCTATATGCCCGTCGCCGCAAGAGTGGACAGGATCCCTCTCAAAACGGCCCTAAGCCGCTGATCGAAGATGTGGAGCAGTTGGCGGACCATATTACTCGCTTTAGCCTTTTCGGTATCCAGTGTTTCGCCTCCAAGATACGCAATAATCAACAGACTAGGTTAGCTCATGAATTACATAGGTCTGTAAAAAACAATTTGACAAGAAATGGATAACCACCTATCTTGGGAGCGAACGTTCACTCCTGAGATAGGTGGTCCGGTATGGCGACTTCTGAAAAACGACAAGAGATACTGCAAGCGGCATTGGAACTGATCGCCGAGCATGGATTCCATGGTGCCCCAATCGCCAGCATCGCCGATCGAGCCGGCGTAGGGGCGGGGACCATCTATCGTTATTTCGTAAATAAAGACGTGCTTATCACAGACTTATTTCAGGATCTCCACGATAAAATCCAGACGGGACTCATGGAGGGTTATAAGCTGGACAAATCGCTTAGGGATAGATTTATCCATATCAGTACCGAGCTGCTCCGTTATTTTATCACACATCCTTTGGAGTTTCGTTTTCTGGAGCAGTATCTCAACTCGCCTTATGGTGTGGCTTTTCGTAGAGATAGAATTCTGGGGCAGGGCAATGATGGAGATATGTATCGTACGCTTCTTGAGGAAGGGGGAGTCAGGAAGATCGTGAAGGATCTCCCTCTGGTCGTGTTGTTTGCCATAGCGATTGGGCCTCTTTTGACTATAGCTCGTGACCATATTCTTGGTTTTGTTGAATTGGATGATGTTTTGCTTGTGCAGACCGTTCATGCCTGCTGGGATGGCATCAAAAGGTGAACCGCAGTGTCGCGGCAGGGGATTTTTTAACACTTTATTGAGGAGTGAATATTCACCCTCTTTTTTTGCTCGTAAATTTCTTCCCGGTGCTGTCGCATCCGTTCGATGCGACAGCGATCAAGCTAGGAAGTCGCTCAACTCCTTTGAGGTAAATTTGATGGATACCACTGAAAAATTCAAACTGATCGCTCTGACGGGACTCTTAATCGGCATGTTCGCGATAACCGGTTGTAAGCAAAATACCTCGGGAGGCCCGCCAACCAGCGGTCCTCCCGAGGTAGGGATCGTGGCCATAACTACTGCGCCAATCGCCTTGACCATGGAGCTCTCAGGCCGGACATCGCCCTACATGATTGCCGAAGTGCGTCCCCAGGTGGGGGGGATTATCCAGAAAAGACTGTTTGCCGAGGGAACAGACGTGAAGGCCGGGCAGGTGCTGTATCAGATTGATCCCGCAACCTATCAGGCCGCTTACGCCAATGCCAAAGCAGCCCTGGCCCGAGCCGAGGCCAACCTTATCCCGATCCGACTCAAGGCGGAACGTTTTCGGGAGTTGGTAGCTATAAATGCCGTGAGCCGACAGGATTACGATGATGCAAGCTCAATGCTCAAACAGGCTGAGGCCGATGTTGCAGCCAATCAGGCGGTCGTCGAGGCCGCTCGCATCAATCTGGATTACACCAGTGTGAAGGCACCGATATCGGGTCGGATCGGCCGCTCGACCGTGACCGATGGTGCATTGGTAACAGCGAGTCAAGCGGCGCCGATGGCCACGATTCAGCAACTTGATCCAGTCTACGTGGATGTGACACAGTCCAGCGCCGAGGTGCTCCGTCTGAAGCGGAATCTTGCTAATGGCGAAATTACGGGGAAAGATGCCGGCAAGGCAAAAGTCAAGCTGCTGCTGGAAGACGGCAGCTCTTATCCGCAAGAGGGAACCCTGAAATTCAGCGAAGTGACTGTCGATCAGAGTACCGGTTCCGTCATCCTGCGGGCGCTCTTTCCCAACCCAAATCAACTGTTGCTGCCCGGCATGTTTGTCCGCGGCATTGTGCAGGAAGGGATCAGTGAACAGGCGATACTGGTTCCGCAGCGTGGGGTTAGCCGTAATCCGAAGGGCGAGGCCATGGTCATGGTGGTCGGTGCCGAGGAGAAGGTGGAGCCGCGTGTCATCAAGGTTTCCAGAACGGTTGGCGACAACTGGCTGGTGACTGAAGGGTTGAAGGCTGGAGACCGCGTAATCTTGGAGGGGATCCAAAAGGCGCGTCCTGGAACTCCGGTCAAAGCCGTACCGTTCAGCAGCAAGCCGGATGCACCCCCAGCTGGCATTCCAACGTCAGCAGCAGCTAAAAAGTAAAGGAGACGCTCCATGTCCAGGTTTTTCATCAATCGCCCTATCTTTGCCTGGGTGATCGCCATCATGGTCATGCTGGCCGGATTGCTGGCGATCAAGACCATGCCGGTCTCCCAATACCCGCCCATCGCGCCCCCCCAGATCACGATCAACGCCACGTATCCCGGCGCCTCGGCCCAGACCGTGCAGGATACCGTCACCCAGGTCATCGAACAGAAGCTGAACGGCATCGATAACCTGATCTATATGTCTTCCACCAGCGATTCAGCCGGGGCGGTGGCCATCAATCTGACCTTCAAAGCCGGTACCGACCCGAACATCGCCCAGGTGCAGGTGCAGAACAAGCTGCAACTGGCTACGCCGCTGCTGCCCCAAATCGTGCAGCGACAAGGGGTTTCGGTGGTCAAATCCACCAAGAACTTCCTGCTTATCTTTGGGTTGGTTTCGGAAGACGGATCCATGAACCGTAACACCCTGACTGACTACATGGTTTCCAACCTTCAGGACATCATCAGTAGGGTGGAGGGAGTAGGAGAAATGCAGGTGTTCGGTACCCAGAACGCCATGCGAATATGGCTGAATCCAGTCAAGCTGAACAACTTCCACTTGACCACCAACGATGTAATTGCGGCGCTACAGGCCCAGAACGCCCAGGTTTCAGCCGGTCAGTTCGGCGGAACCCCTGCTGTGCAGGGGCAACAACTCAACGCCACCATCACGGCCCGCACCCTGCTGCAGACTCCGGAGCAGTTCGATGCAATCATCCTGCGGACCAACAGCGATGGTTCTACTGTCAGGTTGAAGGATGTAGCCGAAAGCAAGATAGGCACCGAAAACTACGATATTCAGTCGTTCTACAAAGGGAAGCCGATGGGTGGTATGGCAATCCGTCTGGCTGCCGGCGCCAATGCCCTGGATACGGGCAATCGCGTCAAGGCCAAGTTGGAGGAATTGTCGAAATACTTCCCTGCCGGCATGAAGGTGGTTTATCCCTACGACACCACTCCTTTTGTCAAAATATCAATAGAAGAGGTGGTTCAGACCCTGTTTGAGGCAGTCCTCCTCGTTTTTGTCATCATGTTTCTTTTCCTGCAGAACTTCAGGGCCACATTGATACCCACCATTGCGGTACCGGTCGTTTTGCTTGGCACCTTCGGAGTGCTGTCGGCCAGCGGTTTTTCCATAAACACTCTGACCATGTTCGCTTTGGTTATCGCCATCGGTTTGCTCGTAGATGACGCAATCGTGGTTGTAGAGAACGTGGAGCGGATTATGTCCGAGGAGGGGTTGTCGCCACGGGAGGCGACCATCAAATCCATGGGCCAGATCACCGGCGCACTCTGGGGCATCGCCACCGTACTGACAGCGGTTTTCGTGCCCATGGCCTTTTTTGGTGGATCCACCGGCGCCATCTATCGCCAGTTTTCTATCACCATCGTTTCCTCTATGATTCTTTCGGTGCTGGTGGCTATGATTCTTACACCAGCCCTGTGTGCCACCCTGCTCAAACCGGTGGAAAAGGGGCACGAGCCTGGGGAATCGGGTTGGTTTAGGAGGTTTTTCCACTGGTTCAACACGTTGTTCGACCGCGGCAGGGAGCAGTACGAAGGGATCGTCGGTCGCTCCTTTGGTAAACCGGTACGTTACCTGGTTGTCTATGGCGCTATTGTGGCGGCTATGGTTTTCTTTTTCATGCGGCTTCCTACCGCCTTCCTGCCGGACGAGGACCAGGGATTCATCATTTGCCAGGTGCAACTGCCTGCCGGCGCCACAGAGGAACGGACCATTCAGGTGATACGACAGATGGAGCAGCATTTTTTGGAGCGGGAATCCAAAGCAGTTGAATCCATAATCACCGTGGCCGGGTTCAGTTTTGCCGGTCGAGGGCAGAACATGGGACTGGCCTTTGTCAAGCTCAAGGACTGGAATCTGCGCAAGGCCACCGAGTTGAAGGCACCGGCCATTGCCGGCCGGGCTATGCAGGCCTTCTCAAAGGTTCGTGACGGTATGGTTTTTGCCTTCTCGCCACCGGCGGTGGTGGAGTTGGGGCAGGCCAATGGTTTTGACTTTCAGTTGCAGGATCGTGGCGGCTTGGGACACGATAAGCTGATGGAGGCACGCAACCAGTTGTTGGGTCTGGCCAGGAAAAATCCCAAGCTGATTGCGGTGCGCCCGAACGGTCAGGATGACTCACCCCAGTTCAAGCTCGATATTGATGATGTCCGGGCAGGAGTCCTGGGGGTCTCCCCGGCCGACATCAATAATATTCTGACAACAGCCTGGGGCAGTTCCTACGTTAACGACTTCATTCAGAATGGCCGGGTCAAGAAAGTCTATCTCCAGGCCGACGCCAAGTACCGAATGCTGCCAGAGGATATTAAAAGCTGGTATGTCCGAAACGAAAGGGGCGAGATGGTGCCATTCTCGGCCTTTGCGACCGCCCACTGGCAGTATGGATCGCCCCGCCTGGAACGATATAACGGGATTCCATCCGTGGAGATTATGGGGCAGGCAGCCCCTGGCGTGAGTACCGGTGAGGCGATGGACGAAATGGAGAAAATGGCTGTTGGGCTGCCGTCGGGGATCGGTTACGAGTGGACCGGTCTCTCCTATGAGGAGAAGCAGGCAGGCAAACAGGCGCCGGCCCTGTATGCCATCTCGCTTTTGGTGGTGTTTCTGGCTGTGGCTGCGTTGTACGAGAGCTGGACTATCCCCTTTGTCAACCTGTTGATGTTGCCGCTGGGATTGGTGGGTGCAGTTGTGGCAGTTACAATGCGGGGGCTGCCCAACGATGTCTATCTCCAGATTGGGCTGCTCACCACTGTGGGCCTTTCCACCAAAAACGCCATCCTGATCATTCAATTCATCAAGGAGCAGATGAATCAGGGCCATGAGCTGGTTGAGGCCACTCTGGCCGCGGTTAAGATCAGATTGCGTCCGGTCATCATGACCTCCCTGGCTTTCTTCTTCGGCACCCTGCCGCTGGCTTTGAGCCGCGGGGCAGGCTCCGCGGCTCAGAACGCCATCGGCACCGCCGTCACCGGCGGGCTGCTTTCGGCTACTTTCATCGACTTGATTTTTATCCCGTTTTTCTTTGTCTTGATTTCTCGACGCTTTGCCGGAAAAAAGCCGACACCACAGTCCTCGGCTGATCCCAAAGCTCAGGAGGTGCATTGATATGAAATCGAAGATCGCAGCCCTGTGTTTGCCCATGGCAGCATTGCTTTGCCTGGAGGGCTGTACCATGGCCCCCAGGTATGTCCGCCCCGAGGCACCGACGGCGGCCGTTTGGCCAAGCGGCTCGGCATATCAAGAGCGAGGAGAAAGCCAATCCGCCAAAGAAGTGGCCGATATCCCCTGGCAGGAATTCTTTGTTGATCAGCAGTTGCAGAAATTGATTATTCTCGCCCTCGAAAATAACCGCGACCTGCGCATCGCCGCTCTCAATATCGAGAGGTCACGGGCTCAGTACCGGATCCAACGTGCCGAGCTGTTTCCGCAGATCGACGCCACCGCTGCCGGCAGCAAACAACGGATCCCTGAGACCCTTTCGACCACAGGTCAGGCCGAAACCGTTCATCAATATAACGTAGGTGTTGGGGTCAGCGCTTACGAACTTGATCTGTTCGGTCGCGTGCAAAGTCTGAAGGATCAAGCATTAGAACAATATCTTGCTACCGAGCAGGCGCGACGCACTGTCCAGATCAGCTTGGTCGCAGAGGTAGCTACGCAATACTTGACCCTGGCTGCCGACCGTGAACTGCTTGCACTGGCCCAAAATACTCTGGATGCCCAACAGAGCACCTACCAATTAATTCAGCGTCGCTTTGAAATGGGAGCCTCTTCAGAGTTGGATCTTCGGCAGGCGCAAACCCGGGTGGATGCAGCGCGGGTGGATATCGCCCGCTACCTTACTCTGGTGGCCCAAGACGAAAACGGTCTCAACTTGGTCGTCGGGTCGACGGTCCCAGCCGAATTACTTCCCCAGACATTATCCGAAACACTTACAACTATGAAGGATATCTCCCCAGGTTTGCCGTCCGAGGTACTGCTGCGGCGTCCCGATGTCCTGCAGGCGGAGAATCAGCTTAAGGGATTTAATGCCAATATAGGCGCGGCAAGGGCGGCGTTTTTCCCACGCATCACTCTGGTCAGTTCTGTTGGAGTCGGAAGCGATGAGTTATCCGGTCTCTTCAAATCAGGATCGGGCGCTTGGGCTTTCGCACCACAAATAGTTCTCCCGATTTTCGATGCCGGCAGCAGATGGGCTAGTTTAAAGGTGGCGGAGGTGGATCGGGACATCGCTGTTGCCCGGTATGAGAAGGCGATTCAGACGGCCTTCCGGGAAGTGGCCGACGCCCTTGCCCAGCGGGGAACCATCGACGACCAGGTGGCTGCGCAGCAGTCGCTCACCGATGCCACCGCCATGAGTTACCGCCTCTCTCAAGCTCGCTATGAAAAAGGGGTGGACAGCTATCTGAATGCGTTGGATTCCCAGCGTTCGCTCTATGACGCCCAAAAGGGGTTGATTGCCACCCGGTTAACGCGGCTGCAGAACCTGGTGACATTATATAAAGTGTTGGGTGGCGGCGGAGAAATCGCGTCTGCGCCACAAATTCCGTGATCCGCTGCTGAGGTGAAGCACCAAACACGTAATCGGAGGGCGTATGAAACCATCCAGGTTGGCTTTGTATATCGCGATAGCATTACTCTCTCTTGCGGTGGCATTTTACGTTTTGGCCAAGGAACCACCGCCGGGCTGGCCGATCAATCTGATTCACCTGCTTTGCAAACACTGATTTTTCAGATGTTGGTCTTAGCCTGGCTTTACCGGTTAACTAACAATGAGACTCTCTGCAAGGTGCTTGGAGAAGGGTTGCGCGGACTGGCGCCCAATGCATGCTGTTGTCACGGGGGGATTCTTCATGCTTACCATATGGAGCGCCTCTCCATATGGTCATTAACATGGAGTGGAGGCCAGAAGAGAGAGGATCGAATTCAGGAAACGCATGACATGGGACTGAGAGGTGTGTGGATGAATCAGCAAAAAAATATTCCCAATGGCAAGAGCAGCTTCGATTTAATCGACCAGGAAAAGTTCTTCCGAGAACTAGAAATCAAGGAAGACGCAATTTTTCTTGATGCTGTCTGTGGTTGCGGCGACTATGCCCTGGCCGCGGCCAGCCGTATTGGGGAGCAGGGGCGGATATATGCCTTTGATTTGCAGGAGGGGATAATTGATCGGTTGACCGATAAAATTGTGGCTGAAGGTATCACCAATGTCGTTCCTAGGGTCGCTGGCCCGCTTTCGCTTCCTTTGGGCAACAACACAATAGATATTTGCCTCATGGTCATAACATTTCATGACTTGGTGCCGCAGGGCGACGATCAGAAAGCGTTGGGTGAAATTAAGAGGGTCTTGAAACCAAGCGGCGTTTTGGCTGTGATTGAATTTAAGAAAATTCCCGGTCACCTCGGCTCGCCGATCAATATTCGTATTAGATCGGCGGAGCTTGACGAGACGCTCCGTTTTCACGGGTTCACTTCAGTGAAACCCCGAGAGATTAAAGTTGGTGAATATAGTTACCTCTCGCTTTATCGTAAAGATAACTGGCAATCCTACTGACTACGAACTCTATAATGCTTGCTCCTTTAAGCGCGAATAACAAAAAATATAGTCAAGGGAAAGACGAGAAAATTAGTCAAAGAGGGGCAATCAAGCATCGCGATTTTGCACACATGACGAACGCTGCCAAGATTCAGGAATTTTTATCACCGGCAGCCCTGTCGCCCACCGATCAGGAATTGCGACATATATTCGTTCCTCTGCTTAGGGGCTGACTCAGGTCACAGACTAACCTCTGCTGTAGGTTGATAAAAGGAGAAGCAAAACATGTGTAAAGTGTTAATCGTTCATTACAGTATGTATGGGCACATTTACAAGATGGCCGAAGCTGTGGCGGAAGGTGTTCGGGCGGTAGCCGGGTGCGGGGCGGTGATAAAAAAAGTTCCGGAGACCCTTCCCTCGACAGTGATGGAGAAGATGGGAGCGCTTGATGCCCAGAAAGGAATGCAACATATCCCGACTGCCACGATGGATGATTTGGCTGAGGCAGATGCAATTATCTTTGGCACTCCGACCCGCTTCGGCAACATGTGCGGCCAGATGCGCCAGTTTTTGGATGCCAGCGGCGGTCTTTGGCAAAAGGGAGATCTGGTTGGAAAGCCAGGCAGCGTGTTTACCAGCTCTGCCACGCAGCATGGTGGTCAGGAATCGACCATTCTCAGTTTTCACATCACATTACTGCACCATGGCATGGTGGTAGTTGGCCTGCCCTATGCCTTTGCAGGTCAGATGGGGATTAGCGAAGTCAGCGGCGGGTCACCTTATGGCGCATCGACCATCGTCGGAGGTCAAGGAGAACGAATGCCAAGTGACAATGAACTGGCCGGAGCCCGTTTTCAAGGAGGACATGTGGCGCGGATCGCCCTGAAACTAAAAAATCCCACCACGCAATCGTAAGTAGTTACAAGGCAGGAATTGTTGCAATATGGACTTTTCATCATTATGTCAAATTCTGGTCAGGCATTGTGCACAATCCGTTTCCTGAATTTTGGACGCGCTGGGGTCGGCTATGATATTGTGCAAAAACAGCTTTTATATTATGGGGCGCTGGGCAGGACGGAAGCTGCAAAGGAGGACGAAATCACTGAATCGCTTGATAGCGATTTGTCCGTTGCTACTCTTGGTTCTTTTCACCATTGTGCCGTTAGCTTGGGCGGCAACTCCCTCCTGGTTAATCGCGACTCCTGATGAGACCGCGTCTGCGGGCGCACCGATTGCGTTTGATGTCGTCAAGCCCTCGGCGCAGGTTGATTGGCCGACAACGCTCAGTCTTAAGGTGGTGCACGAAGGTAGGACGCTCGAAGTAGAGGTTGCCGCGGCAGAGCCGGCCGCCATGGGAGATACCCGTCGAACGTATCACGGGGTATTGCCGAATTATCTCATAGGGATGGTGCGGGTTGAGTTGGCGGGAGAAGAATCGAACCGGTTGGCTCTGCTGGTCATCCATCCTGATCCCATCAAGCAGACCCCGGCGTCTTTAGCGACAACAGCATCGTCCGTCATACAGCCTAGTGCTGTTGGTGACATATTGTTCTCTGCGAACGAACCTGCCTTGTCAGTCAATGAGCCAATATATTTTGTCGTGGGCGACAACGGCGGCATCAACGCCCGCTTCCAATTGAGTTTCAAATACCGGATTTTTGATTCTGACAGTCGTCCAGTGGTGTGGTTTCCACTGCTTTCCCGTCTTCATTTCGGCTATACGCAGACTTCCCTCTGGGATCTTGGGGAAGATTCAGCTCCCTTTCGTGACAGCACCTATCGTCCCAGTGTTTTCTGGCAGGGGGCTATCATTAGCAATGGTCTGATGCCAGACCTGCTGCGTACCGGCTTTGAACACGAATCGAACGGTAAGGACGACGTGAGTTCTCGCAGCATTAACACTCTCTTTGCGCAGCCTGTCTGGCGCA
This sequence comes from Desulfobulbaceae bacterium UBA2273, assembly GCA_002347095.1. Lineage (GTDB taxonomy): Bacteria > Desulfobacterota > Desulfobulbia > Desulfobulbales > Desulfurivibrionaceae > Thiovibrio > Thiovibrio ferrireducens. The sequence goes on from DDWZ01000016.1 coordinate 17,000, forward strand.
TCAAATTTATGAATGAACGCACGTTGATCTTCGCGCCCAAGCTTTATGGATATCTGGACAAAGAAGAAAACCCGGATATCCAGCGTTATCGGGGGTATGTGGACTGGAATTTCCGCTATGGAGATGAGGATGGTTGGATGATGGCTGCGCAATTGCGCAGCGGTACCGCCGGGTATGGCAGCGCCCAGTTGGATCTTTCCTATCCGTTACGCAAGGCTTTTTTTGCCCGGACCGGCGGTTTTCTGCATTTTCAGCTATTCACAGGATACGGAGAAAGCCTGCTAGACTACAATCTGGATCGTGGCACACAGGCGAGGGTGGGTTTCTCAATTGTCCGTTGATCAAGGTGTGAACGATCAAGCTCTGTGACCACGGAATGGAGTTTTAAAAAATGAAAAATGCAAACGTGCCATCGTGGTCTCATGCTTCCCCTATTTCCCACACCAACCCGATCAATCCCAAGGTAATGTATAGATGGTTGCGAAAACTGTTTATGGCCGATGGACTTGGGTTAAAGCTATTTCTGGGGGCCACCCTAGTGGGAACAAACTTTGCGTTTATGCTTGGTATCCTGCGGTTGTTAACCGAGGCGCATTTGCGGCAAGTCGATGTTACTGATCATTATGCGCTGGTTCGCTATGCGTATCAGCTTTCAGGGCAAGTTCATTATGACTTGGTGGGGATGATTATTGCTTTTTATCTTCTTGTTTATGCCACAACGATACTTCTCTATCCTGTTTTGCGCCTGCATCAGAACGCGTTGAAACGACAAGCTTTGGACAATATGAGAGCCAGGGGCGAGACCTTGATCATGCTGGGTAGCTTGATAGCAAAACGGGACAGCGACACCAGTGGGCATAATTACAGGGTCACTTTGTACGCAATTCATTTGGCCGGAACGCTTCGTATTCCTGAGACCAAGATGCACGATCTGGTTGTCGGCGCCTTTCTTCACGACATCGGGAAAATCGCAATTCCCGACAAAATTTTGCTCAAGCCGGGTCCGCTTGATGAAGAAGAAACCAGAATTATGCGGACGCATGTTGCGCAAGGCCTTGATATCCTCCGCCACAGCATTTTTCTACGCGGGGCTGAGGCGATTGTAGAAGGGCATCATGAACACTATCTCGGCACGGGATATCCAAACGGCTTAGCCGGTAAGGCAATTTCGCCTATTGCTCGTCTGTTCTCTATTGCTGATGTCTTTGACGCCTTGACCTCCGGGCGTCCTTACAAGCCGCCTTACTCCTTGGATGAAAGCCTTAGGCTAATGACGGAGGAGTCAGGAAAAGCCTTTGATCCGGAGTATCTCCAATCGTTCTTGTCGCTGGCCCCAAAACTGCATCAAAGTTACGCCGCCGCATCCGAAGAATTTCTTGCCGGTGAATTAAAAAAGCTTGCAGAGCCCATTCTCGTTTCCAGATGGACACGTGATCAGCTTTGAGGGATAATATGAAAACAATGCGGTCTGTCATCAGAATAGTCGTGTGCCCTTTATTTCTTAGCAGTGCGTGTCCGGGTTTGTCAGGCGCGGGGGGAGGTTCTTGCCAAAACTGATGGAGGAAGGGCGGAACGATATCGCTAGCAAGATGATCACACGAATACTGCCTTTGTTCCAGGCCGTGACTTTTGGTAAAAAAACATGACAGGAGAGTCGAGACAATCAATTATGTGCCAGCGCGTCGATGCCAGGATCGGCCTGGCGCTAGGCGGCGGGTCGGCACGCGGCCTAGCGCATCTGGGCGTCATCCGTGCACTGGAAGAGGCAGGAATCAAGATAGATTTCATTGCTGGCACCAGCATTGGCGCTTTGATCGGCGCGATTTATGCCGCAGGCAAGGTGGACGCTCTGGAAGCAACCTTCCAGGATTTTGAATGGATGAAAATCGTCTCATTTTTTGATGTCGTTTTTCCAAAGTCGGGGCTGATTGACGGCGTTAAGGTGGGTGAACTGGTGCGCGCCCATATCCGTGCCGATGCCATTGAGACTCTACCGACGCCTTTTTGTGCCGTCGCGACGGATATCCAGACCGGCGAGGAGGTTGCCATTCGACAGGGGGATGTCATCGAAGCAGTGCGGGCCAGTATTTCCGTGCCCGGCATCTTCACCCCGGTGCGTCTTAATGGCCATATCCTGGTGGACGGCGGCCTCACCAACCCGGTACCGGTGAGCGTTGTCCGTGCCATGGGGGCCGAAATCGTGATCGCGGTGGATCTCAACCACGACATCGTTGCCGGCAAGAATCTTAAGTCGCAGCGAGTAAACATGCCGGTCGCCACAGTGGATGGGGAATTTGACATGTTCAGCCGCTGGATGGAGGGCTATCGCCAGTCCATACAGGAAATTAAGGCCAAATTGCTTGACCATGGAGCGCCGGGCGCGATGCAGTTTTCGCGCTGGCTTTCGTCTGGGGAGTCATTGCCCAGCATATTCGAAGTGCTGCTTGCCTCAATCAACATCATGGAAACACGTATTACTCAATATCGTTTGGAGGCTGACCGGCCGGACATCCTTATCCAGCCGTTGTTGGGGCACATTCGTTTCCTGGATTTCGGTCGCGCTAAGGAGATTATTGAGATCGGCTATGAGAGCGCGCGGGGAAAAATCGGTATCGTATAAAAAATCTGAGAAGACTCAGGTTGTTGTTGAAAGTTGGTCGGGCAATACAGTCCATTCCTTTTATGGTAACCTAACTTACAGAGGAGAAGGCAATGACCGCGCAGACACAACGGAAAAATCAGAGCAGAAAAATAGAGCATGAAGCTCGTGTCGCCGTGGCGGACGGGGTAAACATCCATGAGACCGTCCGGGATATCACCTTGAAGGCGCTGAGCACAGGCCACCTGGATGTACAAAAAAGTCAGGAGGTCGTTCAAGCTGTGCTGGAGGGCGCGAGTCTTGGAGCAAAGGAGAAAGGCGCCAGGGTCGACCATGCATTGCGGGAGGTGATGACCGGTGTGGACGAGGCTTTGGCGAAGTCGGCGGAGGCTTCCAAACTGGCCATCGAAGAGGCGGCTGGTCACATTAAGGAATTCGGCTCTCAGAATCTCCAACGTGGGCTGAATGATTTGCGGACACTGGAGGATATGTTTCTGGAGTCCGCAAATGATATAGCCCGGGCCTCGGATGACACGGTAAGGAATGTGCTGGGCGATTTGGTACAGCACGCCCGCAATACCGGCACTGCGGTGGGTGCGGCGGCGAAAAAGGCGGTGGAAACGCTGACCCGGCAACAGGAAGAGAACATGCGCGAAAACGTGAGTGTCGGCGCCGACATGGCCAGGGAGGTGGGAATAAAGATTTCCATGGCTGCCGCCGGTTTTTTAGAGGGGATTGCTGAAACGCTCAAGAAAAAGGGCACTAACAAAAAGGAATAGTGATGCCCTCCGTTTTATGGGAAACCCTGACTGCTGCCCGCGATCTGGGGCGGCTCCACGATATCGCCTCAATCTTGGTCCGTTACGGATTCAGTGATATGGTTCGTCGGTTGGGGATGGCCAGTGCCTTGGAACGCGCCGGCAAGATGCTACACTGGCAAGAGGCCGGTGAACTGGCGCGATTGGAGCCGCCCGCGAGAGTGCGGCGAGCGCTGGAGGAGATGGGGCCGACCTTTATCAAATTGGGGCAGATCCTCGCTACACGCATGGACTTGTTTTCCCCTGAATGGATCGCTGAATTCGAAAAATTGCAGGATAGGGCGCCGTCAGTACCGTTCGTCCAGATCAGGCAGCAGTTGCTGGAGGATCTAGGCACTGTGCCGGAAGAGGTTTTCGCCGAACTGGTTCCCGAGCCGCTGGCCGCAGCCTCCATTGCCCAAGTCCACAGCGCCCGATTGCGGGGAGGGGAGAATGTCATTGTCAAGGTCCGGCGCCCCGGCATCCGGCCGATCGTCGAAGCTGACCTGCGGCTCCTGCTGCGCCTGGCGAAAATTGTCGAGGCCGAATCCCCGGAGATGTTCCGGTTCAGACCGCGAGAGGTGGTGCGTCAGTTCACCCTGTCTCTGCGCCGCGAACTGGACTTGGCGGCAGAATGCCGCAATGCGGAACGGATTGCCCATAATTTTAGCCTCCACGACGAAATCGTCATCCCAAAAGTCTATTGGACATGGACCGGCGAACGGATGAACGTACAGGAAACTATCAGCGGGATCCCCGGCCGCGATCTCACAGCCGTAGGGCAGGCCGGCCTGAACCGGAAAATTCTGGCTCAACGCGGCGTCCAAGCCGTATTGAAGATGATTTTAGTGGATGGTTTTTTTCACGCCGACCCTCATCAGGGCAATATCTTTTACCTGCCGGAAAACCGAATCGCCATCATCGATTTTGGTATGGTTGGACGATTGTCTGTCGATCGCCGCAGTCAGGTGGTGGACCTGCTTCATGGCATGGTGGAGAGGGAGGCCGACCGTGTTGTCGAAGTGCTGCTCGATTGGGCCGGGGAGGCAAAAATCGACCTGGACAGTCTAAAATTAGAAATTGATGGCCTCGTTGATCAGTATCATGGCGTTCCCCTGAAAGAACTCAATATCAGCACCATCCTGACTGATCTGACCACCCTGCTCCGTGACTATCATCTTATTTTGCCGCCGGATTTGACGCTGTTGATTAAATCGTTGATCACCTTGGAAGGGATGGGGCGACAGCTTGATCCGGAGTTTGATATGGTAACGGAGTTTTCACCTTTCCTGCGCCGGGCACTCCAGGCTCGTTATGCCCCGGATGCCCTTGTCAAACGGGGATGGCAAGCGGTTGTCGACGGTCTCGACATCCTTACCGGTTTGCCTCAGGACTTGCGACAGCTCTTGCGTTCCGCCCGGAGCGGCAGACTCCAAGTGCACGTAGATGTGACACGGTTGCAGGATTTTGGGGACCAACTGGACTGCGCCACCAGTCGTCTGACTATGGGCGTGGTCATCGCCGCCCTGATTATCGGTTCGGCCATCGTTATGACCGTCGAGCGCGGCCCTGTATTGTTTGGCCTACCCCTGTTCGGTCTGCTGGGATTTATCAGTGCGGCAGTGGCCGGAATCTGGCTGCTCATCTCCATCCGGCGCAGTGGAAGAAATTTCTGAGGGTGAAAACCCTAGGTGTAATTTTATGGAAAAGCAAGTGCGAAAAAACAAATCGTTTTGGTCGAGTTGGCAGTAGCCGCATGGTGGATATGGGGGGCGGTAGAACCTCTTCCCCGATTGACTGATCTGAAATGAAAGGCGTCAGGCACGTCTTGGCTGGTTGAGGAAGAACAATGATCGAACAGCGGAAAAAATGGTTGATCAGAGCCGTGGGGTCTATGGCAATTGGCATTTTGGCTGTGGTCGCATGGCAACGATATGGCGGCAACGAAAAGAATGAGGGAATTTCCAGCGGCAATGGCCGCATCGAGGCGGTTGAAATCGACATCGCCGCCAAAATCTCAGGCCGAATCAAAGCTATTCTGGTGAACGAAGGCGACTTCGTCACCGTAGGACAGATTGTCGCACGCATGGATACCGAGGTGCTCGATGCCCAGCGCCGCGAGGCCGAAGCATATCTTCGTAAGGCAGAAAGCGCTGTTAAAACCGTGCAGAACCAAGTGGTGCAACGCCAGAGTGAGAAGGCCGCCGCTCTGGCGTTGCTCGCGCAACGCGAGGCCGAACTTGATGCGGCTCAAAAACGTCTATCGCGTTCGGCACCCCTGGCTGGCATGGGTGCCGTCTCCACCCAGGAACTCGACGATGATCGCGCCCAAGCCCTGAGCAGCCAAGCGGCAATCCGGGCGGCAAAAGCTCAGACAGCCGCGACCGAAGCCGCGATTGCCACGGCACAATCCCAGGAGGTTGAAGCGCGCTCGGTTGTCGAGGCGACACGGGCCACGATCGAACGACTCCAGGCAGACATTGATGACAGTGCGTTGAAGGCGACCCGCGACGGCCGCGTGCAGTACCGCATTGCCCAGCCCGGCGAGGTGGTTGCCGGTGGGGGCAAGATCCTCAACCTGCTCGACCTGAGCGATGTGTACATGACCTTCTTTTTGCCATCCGCCATTGCGGGCCGGGTCGCCATCGGCTCCGAGGCGCGGTTGGTGCTCGATGCCGCCCCGGATTACGTCATCCCGGCGACGGTTTCCTTTGTCGCCGATGTGGCCCAGTTCACCCCCAAGACCGTGGAAACCGCCAGCGAACGGCAGAAGCTGATGTTCCGGGTCAAGGCGCACATCGCACCGGAGCTGCTCAAGAAACATATCCGTCAGGTCAAAACCGGCCTGCCGGGCATAGCCCATGTCCGGCTCGATCCGCAGATTGCGTGGCCGAACGCCCTACAGGTGAGGCTCCCGCAATGAGCGAGGCCGAGTCACCTCCCGCGTCGCTTGCGGCAGAAACACCCCCGGTCGCCTCGTTAACCGAGGTCAGCCTGCGCTACGGCAAGACCCTGGCCTTGGACACGGTCACCCTTGATCTGCCGGCCGGACAAATGGTCGGCTTGATCGGCCCGGACGGGGTAGGAAAATCTACGCTCTTCTCGTTGATCGCCGGCGCCCGCATCATCCAGAGCGGCCGGATTGCGGTGCTGGCCGGGGATATGGCCGAAGCCCACCACCGGAAATCCGTCTGCCCGCGCATTGCCTATATGCCTCAGGGACTGGGCAAAAATCTTTACCCAACCCTGTCGGTATTCGAAAACATCGATTTCTTCGGCCGTCTCTTCTCCCAAGAGAGCAGCGAACGAGAGCGCCGCATCGCCGACCTGCTCGTCAGCACCGACCTGGCTCCTTTCCGGGACCGCCCGGCGGGCAAGCTTTCCGGAGGGATGAAACAAAAACTCGGCCTTTGCTGTGCCCTTATCCACGATCCCGATCTCCTGATCCTCGATGAACCCACCACCGGGGTTGATCCCCTCTCGCGCCGACAGTTCTGGGAGTTGATCGGACGGATCCGGGCCGGGCAACCCGGGATGAGCGTCCTGGTGGCCACCGCCTATATGGAAGAGGCCGCCCGCTTCGACTGGCTGGTGGCCATGGATGGTGGGCGGGTGCTGACCACCGGCACCCCGCAGCAGCTACTGGAGCGTACCGCCAGCGATACCCTGGAGGGGGCCTTTATTGCCTTGCTACCGGAAGAAAAACGCGCCGGCCACCAGGCGATCCGCATCCCACCACGCGAAACCGATGGCGAGGAGATCGCGATCGAGGCGAAGAATCTGACCATGCGTTTCGGCGACTTCACCGCAGTGGACCGGGTGAGTTTCCGCATCGCCCGCGGGGAGATCTTCGGCTTTCTCGGCTCCAACGGCTGCGGTAAGACCACGACCATGAAGATGCTCACCGGGTTACTGACGGCCAGCGATGGGGAGGCGTGGCTCTTCGGCCAGACGATAAACCCCAAGGATCTTGAAACCCGTCGCCGCGTCGGCTACATGACCCAGTCCTTCTCGCTCTATTCCGAGCTGAGCGTGGAGCAGAACCTCACCTTGCACGCCCGCCTTTTCAGCGTACCCGTCGAGCAGATTCCAGACCGCGTAAGCGAAATGGCCCGCCGCTTCGGCTTAACCGAGATCATGGCGGCGCTGCCAGACAGTCTCCCTTTGGGGCAACGCCAACGGCTCTCCCTGGCGGTGGCGATGATCCATCAGCCGGAGATGCTGATCCTCGATGAACCCACCTCGGGGGTGGACCCGATCGCCCGGGATGGGTTCTGGCAAATGTTGATCGACCTCGCCCGCCATGACCGGGTCACCATCTTCATCTCCACCCATTTCATGAACGAAGCCGAACGGTGCGACCGCATCTCCCTGATGCACGCAGGCCTGGTGCTGGTCAGCGATACGCCCGCCACGATCATGCAAAACCGCGGGGCAACAACCCTGGAAGAGGCATTTATCGGCTACCTGGAAGACACCGTACCCGAGGGCAAGTCCCCCGAGCTATCCGCAAACGCGGCGGCGCTCCCTCCCCCCCCGCCACCCCACGACAGGAGCGTGCCGATCAAAAAAATCGGCTTCGATCTTCGCCGGCTGCTCAGCTACAGCCGGCGCGAAGGGTTGGAGCTCCAGCGGGATCCGATTCGGGCCACCCTGGCGTTGCTCGGCAGCGTCATCCTCATGCTGATCATGGGCTACGGGATCACCCTGGATGTGGAGGGGCTCTCCTTTGCCGTGCTCGACCGCGACCAGACCTCGACCAGCCGCGATTATGCGCTCAACCTTGCCGGCTCCCATTATTACTTCATCGAACACGCACCCATTACCGATTACGCCGATCTGGACCGGCGCATGCGGGGTGGCGAGATCAGCCTGGCCCTGGAAATACCGCCGGGCTTTGCCCGCGATCTGGGGCGCGGCACCCCGGTGGCGATCGGGGCCTGGATCGACGGCGCCATGCCGCAACGGGCCGAAACCATTCAGGGCTATGTGCGCGGAATGCATGCCCATTGGCTGGCCGAGATGGCGGCGCGCAAGCTTGGCCAGTCCCGCTCCGCCGGGTTGATCAAGATCGAAACCCGGTTTCGCTACAACCCCGAAGTTAAGAGCCTGATCGCAATGGTGCCGGCGGTGATTCCCCTCTTGCTCCTGATGATTCCGGCGATGCTCACGGCGCTCAGTGTGGTGCGGGAAAAAGAGCTGGGCTCCATCGTCAACCTCTATGTCACGCCGGTTACCCGGCTTGAGTTTCTGCTCGGCAAACAACTGCCCTACATCGGCCTGGCAATGGTGAACTTTTTGCTTATGTCCTTGCTGGCGGTGACCGTTTTCGGCGTGCCGATGAAGGGGAGCTTTTTGGTCCTCTCCGTTGCGGCCCTGCTCTATGTCACTTCGGCCACCGCCATGGGCTTGTTGTTTTCCACCTTTGTCCGCAGCCAGATTGCGGCCATCTTCGGCACGGCCGTGCTCACCATCCTGCCCGCCGTACAGTTCTCCGGCATGACCGACCCGGTCTCCTCACTGGAAGGGATGGGCAGGATGATCGGTACCATCTACCCCACCACGTATTTCCTGATCATTGCCCGCGGAACATTTTCCAAGGGACTTGGTTTTGCGGACCTTCAGGCCTCCTTCCTGCCGCTTATCCTGGCCGTACCATTGCTGACCGGGCTCTGCGTGCTGTTGTTGCGCAAACAGGAGCGCTGACCATGCGACTCGACAACATTCGACAATTGGGCATCAAGGAACTGCGCAGCCTGGTCCGTGATCCGATAATGCAAGCGCTGATCGTTTTTGCTTTCACGATTTCGGTTTATTCGGGAGCCACGGCAATGCCGGAAACCCTCAACAAGGCACCGATCGGCATCGTTGACGAAGATCAGTCGCCGCTGTCGGCGCGTATCGTTGACTCCTTTTATCCGCCGCATTTTCTGCCGCCGGTGCTGATTACCCCGGCCGAGATGGACAGCCGGATGGATGCCGGTCTTGATACTTTTGCACTGAACATTCCCCCGGAGTTTCAGTCTGATCTGCTGGCAGGGCGACAACCAACGGTTCAGCTGAATGTGGATGCGACCCGTATGACTCAAGCCTTTAGCGGCAGCGGCTATATCCAGACCATGATCAGTAGCGAGGTAGCCGAATTCGTTCAGCGGTATCGCGGGACAGCAGTGCAACCGGTCGAGCTCGAACTGAGGGCGCGCTTCAACCCCTCATTGACCCAAACATGGTTCGGTGCTGTGATGGAGGTAATCAACAACGTCACTATGCTGTCCATCGTGCTCACCGGTGCCGCTTTGATCCGTGAACGGGAGCATGGCACCATCGAACATCTGCTGGTCATGCCGGTGACGCCCTTTGAGATCATGGCGAGCAAGGTCTGGTCCATGGGGCTGGTGGTCCTTGTCTCCTGTGCTTTTTCCCTGGTCTTTGTGGTCCAGGGCCTCCTTTCGGTGCCCATTGAAGGTTCGCTCGCCCTCTTTCTGCTCGGCACCGCCCTGCACCTGTTCGCCACCACCTCCATGGGGATTTTTCTGGGCACCATCGCGCGCTCGATGCCGCAGTTCGGGCTGCTTTTGATGCTTTTGCTGTTACCGCTACAGATGCTCTCTGGCGGGGTCACACCACGCGAAAGCATGCCTGACTTTGTTCAGGCCGTAATGCAGATAGCGCCGACCACCCACTTTGTCTCACTTGCCCAGGCGATTCTCTATCGGGGCGCGGGCCTGGATGTGGTGTGGTCGCAATTCATTATCCTCGTCTTGATAGGCACGGTTTTTTTTGGTATTACACTGATCCGTTTCCGCAAAACCATCGGGATGATGGGGTGAGATGGGTTGTGCATCCACAGGGGAAAATGATTCGATTGATAGGGGGCACCCGAGTATCGTGATGAGCCTAGAAATCTAATTTCCTTAAGGGAACCCCCCGGTGAGTTTCATGATCAATTCTGTAATTTGAAATAGTCCGGCGCTACAGCGTCGGGTAACGCGACCAAATCACCAAGCAGGGCCTGGTTGCGGGAGAACCCGATTGAAAAGCAGTAATAAGCCATCACTCATGCCTCAATGAGCATGTGTTCGTCAGCCTGTGCAAGACCCAAGAAATAATTGAGTCATGGCGAAAGGATTATAATGTAAATTGGCCCCACAGCTCTCTGGACAACATGACCCCAGAAGAATTTTCAGCAGCTTTTAAACGGGCTCAAAAAGCCGAAATCGCTAATCGCAGAGTGGAACAATCACAGGGGTAAGGTCAGTGATACTTGAATTTAGGCAATGGCCATTTGGGTTACTGGTTCGGAGGGCTTTTCTCGGATGCCAGATTGATGCGCTCCGGCGGGAGACAATTATTAGCCAACTTTATTTTTTGTCTGCGGCCGTCGGGAGGAGAAGGATTTTCAAACTTTATTTTTTTTTGCATTTTGCTAAAATGAAAAATTATGGCATAACTTGCCGTAATTAGAAGGGCTATGGTTTCCTAACTTTATTTTCTATAGACAGCAGCGGCGGCTTGAGAATTTACTGCTTCCAGAGTAGGATGTGCCGCAGAAAAGAGAAGGTGCAGGTGTGATTATGGGCGCAGCGGCCCATGATTTTTTTTTGTGAATAGGAGCAGGCCAAGACAGAACCAGTTGCGCGTGTCGCGGCAGGGCATCGGGAGCGGAGATGAAGAAAAAAGCATTGATTACCGGGGTGACAGGGCAGGACGGCGCCTATCTGGCGGAATTTCTCCTGGCAAAAGGCTACGAGGTTCATGGCCTGAAGCGGCGGACCTCCCTGTTCAATACGGATCGTATCGATCATATCTTTCAAGACCCCCATGAAACAAACGTCGCCTTCATCCTGCACCATGGCGATATGACCGATTCCAGCAGCCTGATCCGGATCATCCAAAAGGTGCAGCCCGATGAGGTGTACAACCTGGCCGCCCAGAGCCATGTGGCCGTCTCCTTCGAGGAGCCGGAATACACCGCGGATTCGGACGCCCTCGGCGCCTTGCGCATCCTGGAGGCGATCCGAATCTTGGGGCTGGAGAAAAAGACCAGATTCTATCAGGCCTCGACCTCGGAGCTGTTCGGCAAGGTGCAGGAGACCCCGCAGCGGGAAACCACCCCGTTTTATCCCCGTTCCCCCTATGCGGTGGCCAAGCTCTATGCCTACTGGATAACGGTGAATTACCGGGAGGCCTATGGCATTTATGGCTGCAACGGCATTCTCTTCAACCACGAATCCCCGATCCGGGGCGAAACCTTTGTCACCAGAAAGATCACCCGGGGTCTGGCCCGGATCGGTGTCGGCCTGCAGAGTTGCATCTATCTCGGCAACATGAATGCCCTGCGGGACTGGGGGCATGCCAAGGATTTCGTCGAGATGCAGTGGCTCATGCTCCAGCAGGAGAGCCCGGAGGATTTCGTGATCGCCACGGGCGAACAGCACAGCGTGCGGGAGTTTGTCGAGGTGGCGGCCGGCGAGCTTGGGGTTCGGCTCCGCTGGGAAGGGGAAGGGGTTGGCGAGATCGGCATCGTGGCGTCGCTGGACGATGCCCCTGCAGACACGGGATTCTCCGTGGGGCAGGTCATTATCCGGGTGGACCCGCGCTACTTCCGGCCCACGGAGGTGGAAACCCTGTTGGGCGACCCGACTAAGGCCAAGGAAAAGCTGGGCTGGACCCCGAAGATCACCTTTGCTCAGATGGTAACCGAGATGGTGCATGAGGATCTTGAGATCGCCCGTCGCGATAAAATGTGCCAGCAGAGCGGGTTTAAGGTTTTCTCCCGTCACGAACAGCCGTAACCTCTTTCATCCGTGACGTTTCCATGGAAATAAAGGTTTTGATAACCGGCGGCAATGGTCTGGTCGGGCGCAATTTTCGGGAGCATCCGGCTGTGGCCGGGTTCGAGATTCTGGCCCCTTCCAGCCGTGCGCTCAACCTGCTCGATTACGACCAGGTCGCCCAGTATCTCGCCGCCCACCGGCCCGAGGTGATCATCCATGCCGCGGGCCGGGTTGGCGGGATCGAGGCGAACCTGCGGGAGCCGGTCCGGTTTTTTCTCGATAATCTCGACATGGGCCGCAATCTGGTTTGGGCAGCACGCCAACAGGGCGTGCCCCGGCTTATCAATCTCGGCAGCTCCTGCATGTATCCGCGCAACGCCGCCAATCCCCTGCGGGAGGAGATGATCCTCCAAGGGGAGCTGGAACCGACCAACGAAGGCTATGCCCTGGCCAAGATCGCCACGGCCCGCCTCTGCCAGTATATCGCCAAGGAAGACAGCGGCTATGCCTATAAGACCCTGATCCCCTGCAACCTCTACGGCCGCCATGACAATTTCGACCCGGCCAGCTCCCATCTCATCCCGGCGGTCATCCACAAGATGCACCGGGCCAAGGAGGAGAACCGGGAGACGGTGGAGATCTGGGGCGACGGCCTTGCCCGGCGCGAGTTCATGTACGCAGGCGACCTGGCCGATTGCCTGGCCAAGGCGGTGTGCTCCTATGACACCCTGCCGGAGATGATGAACGTGGGGATAGGGCAGGATTGCACCATCCTCGAATATTACCAAACGGTTGCCGAGGTGGTCGGTTTTCGGGGCGCCTTTGTGCACAACCTGGCCAAGCCCGTGGGCATGCAGCGCAAACTCGTGGATGTGACACGGGCCGCCGCCTGGGGCTGGACCGCGCAAACCTCGCTTCAGCAAGGCATTGGGCAGGCGTACGACTATTACTTGCAAGAGCAGGAGCACCAAGCATGAGCAAATATCCCTTGGCATGTACCTCCTGGGACGAGGCGGAATATGAGGCCATGGCCCAGGTTATTCAATCCGGCCGGTTTTCCATGGGCGAGCATGTCGCAGGCTTTGAGCAGGAGTTTGCCAAACATTTCGGCTCGCGCTTCTGCGTCATGGTCAATTCCGGCTCTTCGGCGAACCTGCTCATGGTGGCCGCCCTTTTTTACCGGGAAAACAAGGCCGAGCGGCTGACAGCCGGAGACGAGGTCATCGTGCCCGCGGTTTCCTGGAGCACCACCTATTTCCCCCTGCATCAGTACGGCTTGAAACTGAAGTTTGTGGATATCGACCCGGAAACGCTCAACTATGACCTTGTCCAGCTTGCCGACGCCGTCAGCGAGCGGACCCGGCTGGTCATGGCCGTGAACCTCCTGGGGAATCCCAACGATTTTGCCGCGATTCAGGCGATCCTGGCGGGCAAGGGCGTTATCCTCATCGAGGACAACTGCGAGTCCATGGGCGCAGCCTTTGCTGGGAAGATGGCCGGAACTTTCGGGATCATGGGCAGTTTCAGCTCGTTTTTCAGCCATCACATCTCCACCATGGAAGGCGGGATGGTCCTCACCGACGACGAGGAGTTGTTCCACATCCTGCTCAGCCTCCGGGCCCACGGCTGGACCAGGAATCTGCCCAAGGTGAACAAGGTCTGCGGCGTGAAGGGGGATAATCCCTTTGAAGAATCCTTCCGTTTCGTGCTGCCCGGCTACAACGTGCGCCCTCTCGAACTCAGCGGCGCCCTGGGGCTGACCCAGATCCGGAAACTGTCTGATTTTGTGAAAGTCCGCCGCGAGAACGCTGTGAAATTCCTGCGTCTCATGGGATCATTTCCGCAGTTCCAAGTCCAGCGCGAGATCGGGGCAAGCAGTTGGTTCGGCTTTAGTCTGGTGGTGCGGGAGGCGGCGCCGTTTTCCCGGGAGGATGTGGTGCAAACCCTGGACAGCCATGGCATTGAGTGCCGTCCCATTGTGGCGGGCAATTTTGCCCGGTGCGAGGCGGTCCGCTGGCTCGATGCCACAAACCACGGCGATCTCGCCCAGGCGGACTGGATCGACCGCAACGGTCTTTTCATCGGCAATCACCACTATCCATTGGATGAACAGTTTGTGCTTTTAGGCGAGGCGCTCAGAAAATTGCCCTGCTGACAGGCATCTGATATTCTTGCCCCAAGAGCCCAGCGTTCTCATTATGAAAAAAATCTGGTCGGTTCCCTCGCACACGTCCATGCCGGACACAAAGCCCCCGGTGCTTTTTCTGCCCGGCTGGGGATTTTCCGGGCAGGTCCTTGACCTGTCCGGACGGCGGTTCGACTGGGTACGCCCGTCCTCTCCCCTGGACCCGGCCACCGCCCAGGCGGAGATTCTCGCTTTTTGCGCCCAACACGATCTTGAAACCGTCCAGTTGGTCGGCTGGTCCATGGGCGGTTTCCTGGCTGTTGATTGTGCCTGCGCCTTCCCCGAAAAGGTGGCGCGCCTCACCCTGGTGGGCATGCGCGCTTTCTGGCCGCCTTCGGAAATCGCAACCATCCGCCTGGGGCTTGCGGCAGATCCTGCGGCATTCCTGCGGGATTTTTACCGCAAAAGCCTGCTGGGCTATAAAAAGGAATTCCTCCGTTTTGCGGCCGAACAGCAGGATTCGTTGCTGGAATCCCTCGATGTGCAGGTGCTTGGCCGGGGTCTCGACTATTTGAGCCAATGGCGGCTGCCCGCGCAACTTTCCCCCTGCCGGATATCCTGCTGGCACGGCCGGCGGGATATCATCGCGCCGGTGGCGGAAGCGGCCCAGATTCCCGGAGTCCGCACCTCCATCATCGAGCACGGCGGCCACGCCCTTTTTCTCGACCGGGAGTTTGCCCCAGGTGAGTGAGACCGCAAAACAAAGAATCCGGAAGCGGTTTTCCCGCGCCGCCGGAACCTATGACGCCCATGCCGAGGTGCAGAAGGATCTGGCGGCCCGCTTGTTTCGGGAGCTTCCCGAGGACAGCGGGGTGGAGCGCAGCGAAGGCGTCCGGCGCATCCTGGAGATCGGCTGCGGCACCGGACGGTTCACCGCCCTGCTTGCCGAGCGCTATCCGGAGGGCCGGATCATTGCCCTGGATTTTGCCGAAGGCATGGCGCGCTTGGCCCAAAAGCGGCTGGCGGATAAGGGAAATGTTTCCGTGCTCTGCGAGGATGGGGAACGATTCCTGGCTGCCTGTTCCGGCCATTTCGAGCTGATCTGCGCCAACTCCACCCTGCAATGGTTTGATGACCTCGGCGCGGCCCTGGCGCGGATTGGCCGGTTGCTTTCAGCCCAAGGGTGTTTTGCCGGGGTGCTGTTCGGCCCCCGGACCTTTAGCGAGCTGGCCCAGGGATTGAGCCAGGTCTTTGGCCAGGAGGTGCGTTTGCCGCCCCATGGGTTTCCCGCCGGGGAGGATCTGGCTGGCTTGCTCGGGGCGATTTTCCCCCGTTTTGTCGTGCAGGAAGAGATCAAGGTGCGAAACTATGGGTCGCTTCTTGCTTTGCTGGACCATATCCGCAAGACCGGCACCGGCGGCGGCCAACTGCCGGGTGCTCTGACCCGGGGGCGGTTGCGCCAGCTTGATGGCTGGTTTCAGGCAACCCACGGCGGGTATCCCGCCACCTATCAGGCCTTTGTCGTCAGGGGGGAGAAATGAACGCGATTTTTGTCGCCGGCACGGACACCAATGTGGGCAAGACCCATGTCTGCGGGTTGCTCCTTGATTTTCTCCGCAAAGAAGGCGTCAAGGCCGGCTACCAGAAATGGGCGGCCACCGGGCCGGAATTTCCGCCCGCCGACCTCAAGGCATGTCTGGGAATGGCGGGTATTCCTCTTGAGCCGGAGCTGGTCGGCAGTCAGGTGGTGTATTATTTCGCCCTGTCCGCTTCGCCCCACCTCGCCGGAGAGCAGGAGGGGAAGAGGGTTGATCCGGAGCTGATCCGCCAGAAATATCAAGAGATGTCGGCCCGGTATGAGCTGCTCGTGATCGAAGGGGTTGGCGGGATCATGGTGCCACTCAACCGGGAACTCCTGCTGGTGGATCTGCTGCAGGAGCTGAAGATTGCCACCCTGGTGGTGGCGAAAAGCGGTCTTGGCACCATCAACCACACCCTGCTCACCCTGGAGGGCCTGCGCCGGAGGGGGATTCCGGTTCTTGGGGTGGTGTTTTCCGATGGAGCCTCCGGCGAGGATGATCTGCTGGCCGAGGATAATATGCGCACCATCGCCGAAATCGGGCAGGTGCGGGTTTTCGGCCGTCTGCGGCGGTCGCCGGACCCAGTCGAGGCTCGGGCGGCTTTTGTTCCGGTCGGTCGGGCGATTGCCCTGGCCTTGGAAGGCTGAAGTGCTTTGTGGTTGTTATAAAATAGGCTTCGTGCCTGCCGCTGATCCCTGAAACCTGTCGCATGCCGCGCCCAGCACACTGCAGAGCTTTTCCGCGGTGATGGGCTTTTCGATCAGAACGACGTCCGGGCCAAGAACCCCGTGGTGGGCAATGGCGTTATCCGTATAGCCGGACATATAGATGGTTTTGATTTCCGGCCTTCGTGCGGTTATGGCCTTTGCCAGTTCCCTGCCGTTCATGCCGGGCATGATGACATCGGTGAGCAGGATGTCGATCCGTCCGGCAAAGGCGTCGCTTGCCTGGATGGCCTCCGCGCCGCTCTCCGCCTCAAGCATGGTGTAGCCAAGAGGGCGCAGGATGTCTTTGACCAGGTTCCTGATCAAGGCTTCATCATCCACCACCAGAATTGTTTCATTGCCTCGGGGCAGGGGCAGGGGGGATGATTCCGGCGTTTTCCTGGCCGCATCCCGCACAATAGGCAAAAATATTTTGAAGGTCGTGCCTTGTTCCGGTTCGCTGTAGACAAAGATATGGCCGCCCAACTGTTTAATGATGCCGTAGACCATGGCCAACCCCAGGCCCGTGCCCTTTCCCCGCTCCTTGGTGGTGAAGAACGGATCAAAGATCTTGTCCTGGATTTCCCTGCTCATGCCCAGGCCCGTGTCGCTCACGGAAAGCACCACATACCGGCCCGGAATTACATCCGCATGGGTCTTGGCGTATTCCGCATCCAGCTCCCGGTTTTTCGTCTCAATGACCAGACTTCCGCCATTGGGCATGGCATCCCGGGCGTTGACCGCCATGTTGAGAAGCACCTGCTCCATTTGCCCCGGATCAATGAGCACGGTGTCGTCTTCGGCTGAGGGGCGAAACTCCAGGGAGACATCTTCCCCGATCATCCTGCCCAGCATTTTGGTCAGGTCATGGATGAGCTGGTTGAGGCTGCAGGGGGCCATGTGGACCACCTGTTTGCGGCTGAAGGCCAGAAGCTGCCTGGTCAGAGTGGCGGCCCGGTGCCCGGCCTCGTTGATGATCTGGACTTTCTCCCTGGCAGGACTATTTTCCGCCAGCTCCAGTTGCAACAGCTCGCTGTAGCCGAGGATGATGGAGAGGATGTTGTTGAAGTCGTGGGCAACCCCTCCGGCCAGGATACCGATGGATTCCATTTTTTGGGCCTGGACAAGCTGGCTTTTCAGCATTTCTTGTTCCGTTGCCGCCTGCTTGCGTTCGGTGATATCGGCAAGACTTCCCCGCAAACCAAGGGAGCGGCCCGTCTCAACCTGGATCTGGGTGCAGACATGACTGACCCAGCGGACCTCCCCTCCCTTGGTGACGATCCGGAATTCCAGGGGGATTTCCTTGCCTGCGTCATCCTTGGGATGCACATGACTGAGCCATCGTTCCCGGTCTTCCGGGTGAAAGAGCGCGTCCAGAAGCCCGGGGTCGGCAAGGAACTCCTCCTCGCTATAGCCGGTGAGGGTTTCGCAATTGCTTGAGACGAAGATCATCTTTTTGTCCGGCGCTCGCCAGAAGATGAAGTCCGAGGCGAACTCGGTGACGGTGCGGTAGAGCTCCTCCCGCTGGCGCAAATCCTCCTGTCGGCGATCGAGCTTTTCGAGCATGGCATTGAATGCCCGGGCCAGGGTGGCGGTTTCGTCATGGGCCGTGGTGTGGAAAAGCCGCGCTTCTCCTTTTTTATCCGCCAAATCCGCCACATGCTGGGTAAGCGCCAGGAGCGGCCTGGTCAGGTATTGGCTGAAATACCGGATGATCGCGAAGGCCGCGACAGTGATGAACACCATTCCAGCCAGCAGAACCTGCGCGGCCCGGATGAGCGGGGCATAGGCCTCGGCCTGGGGAAAATTCGCGGCCAGCAGCCAGTTTTTCACCCGCAACCGCTTGAAGGAGGTGAGCATGGGCACCCCCGCGCCGCTCATATTTTCCTCCGTGCCCTCAAATCCCTGAAGCGCCCGGTCATAGAGGGGGTTTCTCCCTTCGGGAATTTTTTTGAAGATCCGGTTCTTATCCGGGTGCATGATCATGGTTCTGTCCGCGGTGAGCAGATAGAGGTAGCCGTTTTTTCCGATTTTTTTCTCCGCGAGCTTGCCCAGGATATTGGGGCTCATCAGGTCAAGGCTGCCGGCCAGAATGGCGATGATCTTGCCCTCCCGGTCAAAAACCGGCGCGGTCATCATGATCACCGGGTGTTTGTGGGATTGGGTGGAGATGTAGGGGGCGGAGATAACCGGGGTGGAGGTGGCCAGGGTATCTTTGATGTAGGGGCGGAAAGATAAATCCAGCCCCCTCCGGTTGGGGAGAAAGGGTGCTTCGACAATGAGCCTGCCTTCCGGGGAGAAAAGGAAGATGTTATTGTCGAAAACCTTCTGCAGTGCTTTACGGTTGTTAAGGGATTCCTGGGCGATCTCCGCGGAAGCAAGGATTTCCGGAGTGATCCGGGGAGCAACCGCGATAAGTTGGGCGTGGGCCAGGGTGAGCTTGTCCTCCAACGAACTCGCTACCTCGGAGAGCAGGGAAAACTGCTCGGTGGAGATGGCCTCCTTGATCTGCTGCTTGATAACGGTGAGCACCAGGAAGGAGGTGGCCCCCATCATGCAGAGAAAGAGCAGGGAGACGGCCAGGGTCAGTCGGGTTCTCATGGTCAACTTCATTGCGGGTTTTCCTGTTGACGGAAAAGATCAAGCCGCCGCCGGCAGTTCGGTGCGCATCGCTCGATACGAGTGTATCATGGGATAGGAGCTCCGCCAAGCGTCAATTGGGTTGGGCGGGCAAGAGGGGGGGAGCAGAAGAAAAAACGGAGGAGCAAGCTGGGCAGCCCGGTTTGCCCCGATGGCGCACACGTGGCCGACGGTTTATGTGTGGCGACATCCTTGGTCGGCACGGGTTTCCGGCACACCGAGTTTTTTAAGGATGATGGCCAGAGGGCAGAATTTGCTGAAACCGTACTGGAAGAGGTTGGCTCCGACAAAGGCGGTGAAAAAATACCAGTAGGGATGCACCCAGGCGCCAAGGGACAGGCTGATCAGGATGAAGGCGCCGGCAATAACATGAACCCAGTCTGTGATGATCATGGTGGAATCCTCCTGAGTGGTGTGGGGGATCAGGGGTTTTCGCAGAAAAGTTCCCGCATGGTTTTGATCAATTCGGTTACTCTCCCTTCCGCGATCCGGTTGTAGATGAAATTCGCATCCTTGCGGTAGGCGATTATCCCTTGGTTGCGGAGGATGGAGAGATGCTGGGAAACATTGGCGTTGGTGGTGTGCACCTCTTTGTGGATATCACCCACGGTTAATTCCCCGGTCTGCAGCAGGCAGAGGATCTTCAGGCGGATCGGGTGCGACATGGTCTTGAGGAGCTTGGCGATGTCTTCGATGTGTTGGTCATGCATGGAGCTGTTTCCTTCCCTGAAGTTACGCGTCGTTTTTTCGGATTACCTGAACGGGATCACCCACTTCCGCACCCAGAATTTTCGCGGCATTCCCCTTGGCGGCCGCCAATTCAAGAAAGCCGCGGCTGCCGATGAGCGCCAGCACCTGGTTGTCCGCCCGGGATGCGTAAGCGCTTGCCAGGCCGGTCATTTGCTGATTTTTATGAAAGATCTGGATGGACGCCGGATCATCGGCCAGGCCGGCAAGATCACGCTGGTGGATATTCGTGGTCAGATTGCCGAAATGATCGATGTGGATCACGGACCCCGCCATGTTGCCACGAATCCGGTCAATTTGCAAGGCGGGGGATACAAGTTTTGTAAGATTTTCCTTAAGCGCTGGAACGCCAAGGGAAGAAAGGGCGGTGCCATTGGCCAGGGCCGCCGCTACCGGGGCGAGAATATCGCGGCCATGGAAGGTGGCGCTGAGCGGCTGCAGGTACAAGTCGGCACAGTCAATGAAGATGGCGGACTGAAACCTGGGCTCGGCAAGAAAATAGGTGAGCAAGCCATTGTCCGGAGCGACAAAGTAGTGGCCGGAGGCCTGCACAATCAGGAGCGCGCGCCGGGTTCCCACCCCTGGATCAACCACGGCCAGATGGATGGTGCCCGCGGGAAAATACGGGGTCGCCGCCTGGAGAACAAACCCGGCCTGGGCAATATCGTGGGGGGCGACAGCATGGCAGAGGTCGATGACCTGCGCCTGCGGAGCCCGTGCGGCAAGGATTCCCTTCACAACCCCGACATATTCATCCTGCAGGCCGAAATCGGTGGTCAAGGTGATGATGGGCGGCATGATTTTCACACGTTCATTGTGTCTGGAAAGGGCGGGGCAAAGGGCTTCCGGCCGGCCGGGTCCGGCTAGGCGGGGTTGAGATTTTCAAGCAGCTCCTGAAAAGATTTCCGCCAGGAAGCGGAGAGGGCCGGCACCGCCAGCACCCGTGCGATCCCTTCCCGGTTTTTCCGGTCGTGGTGATAGATGCGGTTGGCATAGGCAATGGAAACATTTCCGGGGTCTGGTGTCACGAGTTCGAGCGCATCGTTTTGCCCGGCCATGCCTTCTGCAATCACCCGGAAATAAAAACCGGTATATCCAGACTCGACAACGAGTTTGACAAAGTCATTCCTGCCGTAGCGGGCAGCCAGGGTCTTGCAGGGTTGCCGGGGCTGGCTTACCTGGAGCAGGGCGGTGCCGAGCCGGAAGCAATCGCCGAGGTGGATCTCTTTTTCGCTCAACCCGGCAACGGTGAGGTTTTCCCCAAAGGCGGCCGGGGGTAATTTCTCCCCCAGCACTGTTTCCCAGTGGGGATAGTAGTCGGCACTGTACGCGCAAACCGCCTTGTCTTCCCCGCCATGGTGTTTTTTGTCGTGCACCCCGTCTCCGGCAAAGCCGGTTTTTGTCAGGAGCAGTTGTCCCTGCACCGGAAGCTTACAGAGGCCGGTGACCACCTCGCTGCCGTGAAAATGCTCTGTCTTGGGAGTGCCGATATTGAGGGAGATGAGATGCATGGGGCTCCGAGTAGGCAAGAAACAAAAAAGGTTCAATCTTGCAAAAACAACAGGTGTAAATGTAATCGAAAATTGGCTCCAGGGCGAGCAGGAAACGAAAAGGCAAGCGCGCCTCAGTGAACGAGGCGGGAGACCCCGACCATCTCGGCGCGGGTGCGCAACTGGGTTTGATAGCGGCGCAGGGCCTCCACCGTGGCCGGATAGGGGTGGCCGATGCCCACGGCCTGGCCGTGCTCTCCGGCGAGCTGAACAAGAAGCTCAAGCTGGGCCTGGATTTTGTCCGGGTTCTGGTCGTTGTCCAGGAAAACGGTGCGGCGTTCCGTTTGTATCCCCATCTCCCGGGCAAGATCATAGGCAACGCTTTTGGCTCCGGTGACGCTGTCCAGGAAAAAAAGGTTCCGCTCCCGGACCAGAGGGAGCAGGGTCCGCATTGCCTTTGGGTCGGCGGTGAAGCGAGAACCCATGTGGTTGCTGATCCCCACGGCGCTGGGGACTGTTTGCAGGGCTTCGCGGAAGAGGGACTGCATGGTTTCCGGGTCCATGGCCGTGGTAAGGGCGCCGCGGCCGGGGTTTGCCTTTGAGTCCACGGGTTCGAGGGGCAGGTGGAGGAGAATGTCGCGCCCCTTGGCCCGGGCCTTTTTTTGTAACGCCTCGGAAAAGGGGGTGAAGGGCAGAAAGGCGAAGGAGAGGGGCAGGTCAAGCGCGATGAGGGCTTGGCCGGTGTTTTGCCGGTCGCCCATGTCGTCGATGACAATGGCCACAAGCGGTTTGCCCGGCATGTTTTTTGTCGTCGGTTTCTTGGCGCTGGCCGTGACCGGTGGCGCCTGGTGGGGCAGGGACGGTTCCTCGTAAAGTATTCCTGGCAAGGCATCCGTTTCCCGGTTCAGGGGCTTCTTTTTTGATTGTCCGCTCAGGGTGGGTGTCGCGGGGTCCGGCACGGAGCCAGGATAGAGCGCCATGAAATAGAAGCCGGCAACCAGGGTCGCGACCACAAAAAGAAAAAGACAGAAAAGGCCAAAACTCCGGCCGCTCTTTTTTTTCGCGCCCTTTCGGGCTGGTTTTTTCGGGGAACCCTTGGCCATGCCTACTTGTCCCGGCTCAAGACATAGTGGGCCAGGCCCGCCAGGGGCGCTTTTGCCGGCGTCTCACCGAAGATGGCAAGCCCGGCCAGGGCCTCGGCCAGCAGGGATTCCGCCTGCGTTCTGGCCAGGGCAAAGCCCTGGTATTTTTCGATGATGGTGTGGGCCAAGGCCTGCTGTCCGCTGCGTTCCTGCGGCGTTGCCTTGAGCAGTCCGACCAGCACCTCGCGATCCTTGGCCTCTGCCCGCGCCAGGGTCTTGATCAGCGGCAGGGTCATCTTGCCCTCCTGAAAATCGTTGCCCACCGCCTTGCCGGTTTTTGCCGGGTCGCCGAGATAATCCAGCAGGTCGTCCACGATCTGAAAGGCCAATCCCAGGTTGGTGCCATAGGTGCGCAGGGCGGCCCGTTGCTCGGCCGTGCCTTGGTTGTGACCAATCCCCGCCTCGCAGGCCGCGGCAATGAGGGCGGCGGTCTTGCCCATCAGCACCTGAAAATATTTTTCCTCGGAGATGAGGATCTCCTGGGCGTTGTGCATCTGCAAAAATTCCGACTCGACCATGGCCGCGGTGGCGCGGCCGATCAGGGCCATGGCCGTGGGCCCGCCCACCTCGCTGGCCAGGGCCATGGCATGGGCATGCAGGTAATCCCCGGCCAGGATCACCGGCTCCATGCCCCAGAGGGTATTGGCGGTTTTGGCCCCGCGCCGTAGGGTGGCATGGTCGATGACATCGTCGTGCAAGAGGCTGGCTGCGTGGAGATACTCAAAAGAGATGGCCAGCCGCGCCGTATCTGCTGGAGGATCGCCGACCAGGCTTGCCGCCAGCAGGGTAAGCAGGGGCCGGATGCGCTTGCCGCCCTGGAAGATGGCGTGGCGGATGATCTGGGCCAGCAGCGGGCTTTCGACGATGGCCAGGTCCGCCTCCATCACCGCGTCGATTCGGACGGACTTTTCCTTGAAGAGAGCAAGCAGCTCACCGTTGTTCATAACTCGTCCTCCTGGAAAAAATCCCGCACCGCGGGAATCTCGCGGCAGACCGGGCTTGGGGGCAGGCTTTTCAGGAAGAGTCTGCCGTACTGCTTGCTGAAGAGGCGGACATCGCAGATGGCCAGGACCCCCCGGTCGGTGGCGCTGCGCATCAACCGGCCCACGCCCTGGCGCAGGGTCAGGATGGCGCGGGGGATCTGGAAATCGTAGAAGGGATTGCCGCCCTCGTTTTTGATCCGTTCCATGCGGGCCATAATAACAGGGTCCGAGGGGACTTCAAACGGAAGTTTGTCGATGATCACGCAACTGAGCGACTCGCCCACCACATCCACCCCCTCCCAGAAACTGGCCACCGCCAGCAACACGGAATGGGTCTGGTCCCGGAACTCTTCCAGCAGCCGCGCCTTGGGAGCCTCCCCCTGCATCAACACCGGAAAGGGCAGCCGGGCGAGAAGCACCTCGTGGGCGGCACGCATGGCGCTGAGGCTGGTGAACAGCAGCAGGGTGCGGCCATTGGCGGCCATGATCAGCTCCTGCATCAGGTGCTGGCTGGCCCGTGGGAACTCTCGATCCGCGGGCTCGGGAAACCCCTTGCCCGGCACGAACAGCAGGGTGCGCTGTTCGTAATCAAAGGGGGTGGGTAGGGTCAGGACCGGGGTGTCGCTCGGCAGGCCGAGGCGGCTGAAAAAGTAGGTGAAGGTGTTGTCCGTGGTAAGCGTAGCCGAGGTAAAGATCACGTTGCGGGTCTGCTCGTAAAGAAAGTCCTGCAGTTCTTCAGCAATGTCGATGGGCGAGGCGGACAGGGCCACGGTTTTCTCCCGCCGTTCGTACCAATACACCGAGGAGATATCCTGCGCCTCGGTGATGGCGGTGAAGGCGGCGAGCATCTCCTCAGCCCGCCGCTGCATGCCCAGCCAGGACTCGCCGTTCATGGCCGCCTTGGTCAGTTGATTGCACACCCCCTTGATCTGGTCGGCCATGCGCTGCCGCTCTTCCTCCCAGCCCGGAAACCGCTCGATGAATTGCCGCAGGGCAAAGCGGCCCCGTTCTTTCGGGAAGAGTTCGGCAAAAAGGTCGGCCTGCTTGGCCAGGGCCCGGGCGGTCTGCACCACCCCATCCTTGGCGCGGCCTGTCAGGTCGGCCTGGGCCGCGGTTTCCACATCCTTCACCAGATCGATCACCTGATACTGGCTGAAGGATGTGCCGAAATACCGGGTTGCCACCCCTTCCAGGTGATGGGCCTCGTCGAAGATCACCGATTCGTAGCGGGGCAAAACCTCGGCATGCCCGAAACGGCGCAGGGCCAGGTCGGAAAAGAAGAGGTGGTGGTTGACCACCAGCAACTGGGCCTGGGCCGCTTTTTTTCGCAGCCGGGTGATAAAGCATTGGGAGGTGTCCGGGCAGTTTCCGCCCAGGCATTGGCTGGCCGAGGCGGTGATTGCCTGCCAGAGCGGAGCGTTGTCCGCCAGCCAGGCCAGTTCGCTGCGGTCGCCGCTCTCGGTTTCTTCCAGCCAGTCGGCGACCCTTTGGGTGTCGCGGTCATCGGCCAGGACCGTGCGCTGGGGCGAGGCGAGGAACTGCTGCCAGCGGTAGAGGCAGAGATAGTTTTGCCGCCCCTTGATGCAGAGCACGTTGAGCCTCGGGGCCAGGTGCTTCTTGATGAAGGGTATTTCCTTGGTGAGGATCTGGTCCTGCAGGTTCAGGGTGTTGGTGGAAACGATTACCTTCTGGCCGCTGAGGATGGCCGGGACCAGATAGGCCAGGGTCTTGCCCGTGCCGGTGCCCGCCTCCACCGCCAGCATCCCCGGCCTCTCGCCGTGCGCCATTTCCAGGGTGGCGCCAATGGCCTCGGCCATGCGGAGCTGGCTGGGGCGCGATTCGTAGCCAGGCAGCTTGTCGGCCAGGATGCCGCCTTGGGCAAAGATGTCGGCCATGGCCTCGGGCAGGGAAATGGACATCTGGTTCTGTTCCGGGTGTGGATTCAAAGGGAGGTCTCTCCAGTTGACAAGGGGAAAAGCATTCTGCTAGCCTGATAGTGGAGAGGGAATAACGGCCAGGTGATGGTCGCGGTTAAATTGTGACATCTATACCATAAGGAGGGGAAATGAACGAAATTAAAAAGATTCTGGTACCCGTGGATTTTTCGGAGAATTCGCAGAAGGTTCTCCGCACGGCCGCAGACGTTGCCGGCAGATTCAAGGCGGAGGTGATTGTTGTCTTCGTGGTGCAGAGCTTTGACGATTATTCCGGTTTTTTCGTGCCCCACATGCCCATCATCCAGCTTGAGGAAGAGATGGTCAAAAGCGCCACGGAAAAAATGAAGAGCTTCGTGGCGGAAACCCTCAATGGTTCTGTGCCGCATGCCTCGGCGGTCCTGAGCGGGGATGTGGTCGAGGAGATCAACCGCTTTGCCGCAAAGGAGAAGGCGGATCTTATTGTCATGGGCACCCATGGCTACAAGGGGCTGGACAAGATTCTTTTCGGCAGCGTGGCTGAGAAGATCGTCAAGACCGCACCCTGCCCGGTGCTGACCATCAACCCGTACCGCTAGGCGGAAAATCAGCTCAAAACCGCGAGAAGCCCGGTGACTTTCGCCGTGGCGGTCCGTGTTTCGCCGCAGAGTTCGGCGAAAAGTTCGACCAACGAGGCGCCCTCGTAGGCGTAAAAACGCATGGTCTTTTCGGTGGGGCAGTTCTTCAGAAAAGGAAGGGTTGCCCTGTTCAATTCGTTTCCTGCCCCCTGCACCTCCTCCAGCCGCTCGGCGGCGAGTGTCCCGCTTGCTCCAATCTCGAGCAGCAGCCGGTTGAAATGGCCCCTGGCCGCCCCGGTGGCGCTCTTGAATTGCTCCGCCAGAGCCCCCTCCTCGGCGTTAGCCCTCTGGGCCGGGAGAGTGAGGCTGATCAATTGTGTCGGGGGTTTGCCGCTGAGCGCCTCGTAGACCTCCGCCAGCATTCCCTGAAGTTCCGCCTGGGTCGTAACCAGCAGAGGGAATTCCGTTGCCTTTGCATCCCGGAGGTAGAGGTGGCCCCAGGCTTTGGCCAGCCGGGTCAGGTTGATCGCCGGCCCGTTCGGCGTTGTGGCCGCGGCAAGCTCCCGCAGGGCCCGCGCATCTTCCTCGTCCTCTCCTTCCTCTTCTGTCTCCTCGCCCCGGATGGCGGCAAACAGTTCGGCCTCTTTTCCGGAGATGGTCAAGAATCCTTGGGCGATCTCCCGCTCTTCTTCCCGGAACATCTCGGCCAGTTTCAGGAGGAGCATGGCCTTCCAGAGCGCTTCGCTCGTTGTTTTTGGGGAATCGGCGCTGTTTGGGCCGGAGCGCAGACTGGAAGCCAGCGACCCGGCCGAGGCCTCGTCCCGGTCGCCATGACCGGCGGAAAGGGAGGCCAGAAGCCCGCCATGGAATTCCGCCTCATGGCCCTTGAGTTCCCGGGCAAGGGACTGGAAGCGGGCCTGTTCTTCGTCGGCAAGGTGCACCGGCGTGTAGCCCGTCATGAATCCCTGCGCCGCGGTTTTACCCGGCTCGCCCGGCAGGGAATAAAAAAAGAGGGTGTCGCAGAGCAGGGAGAAGGGGTGCAACTCAGCGGGATCGGGGTTTGTTTCCGGCGAAAAAAGGGCGTTGAGCGATTGTGTCATTTGTAATTCCTGTTACAATGGGCTGGAATTTTCCCCGGGGCGGGGATATCTGGAAAAACCTTTCAAACAGGGGGCATATGCAAACAATACGGGAGCACCTTTCCCTGGCGGTCTTGGCCGTTGTCTATCTGCTGGTCAGTATCCGGTATTTTCCCGGACGGGCCATGCATTCGTTGGTGGAAACCCTTATCCACATGCTGTCCGTGGCGCCGATCAGTCTGGGGGCCACCCTGGTGATTGTCGCCGTCCTGCAGCGGCTGGTCAAGGAGCGGCTGCCGGTCAGCAGAACGGTGCGTCTTTTTCTGGTGACGGCCATTTGCCTGGAGTTCATCCTCGGCCTTGCCCATTATTTTGAGATGGGCGGGACGGCTTAACGGATCAGGCAATCCAGCACCAAATTACAACAGACCCGCAATAGTAACCGTTGAGCAGTGCCGCAGATGCGTGTGTCAATTGTCGGCAGCAGTGCCGACCAAGAGGTCTGTCCGCCCATACACATGGTATGCGGACAGGCCGATGACAAAGCAGATGCGGTGCTGCTCAACGGTTACCGGATCACCGAGTTGCCGAGGTGCCAGCCGGAAGGCGCGGTGGTGTTGGGTAGGACAATGGATTTTTTGCCGAGCACCGTACCGGGGTTGGTCACCGCATTGCAGCCGGTCTGGGCCTTGTCGCCAAAGATTGCCCCGAATTTGCGCAACCCAGAACTGATGGGGCCGTCCGGGGTTTTCACCAGGACGTCGCCGCCGGTGAAGCGCAGGTTTGCCAGTTTGGTGCCCGCCCCCAGGTTTACCTCGTTACCGAGGATGCTGTCGCCCAGATAGGCGAAATGTCCGGCCTTGGCATCGTCGAGGAAGATGGCATGCTTGACCTCGGTGACGTGTCCCACCACGCAGCGGGCGCCCACCAGGCAGTGGCCGCGCAGATAGGCGCCCTGCCGGACCTCGCTCTGATCGCCGATGATCGCCGGACCCTTGATAAAGGCCCCGGATTCAACCAGCACCCCCTTGCCGATACTGAGCGGCCCGCCGGCCAGCACCGCCCCGGCCATGAGCACACTGGCCCCATCGAGCAGCGTGCCTTCGCGAAAAACCTTGAGCGCGCCCTTGGTGGCGTCGCCGAATTCGATGGCAAGACCGGTGGCTTCCAGCAGCATCCCGTCGTGGAGAACCAGGGTGGCTGGCAAGGGGCCTGGGGTCGGCGGCCAGGGGATGGGCGGCCAGGGATACTCCGCCATGTAGCTCTTCAGCCGTGCCAGCGCCTGCCAGGGGTATTCCCCGGCCGCGAAAAGAGAGGCATGGGCATAGCGGCTCAGATCAAAAAAAGAAGCGTTGGTCAGGTTCATCGGGGTCGGTTGCCGGTTGTTTTTTGTTGGCCGTCATGGCATGATTGTTGAGAATGCGTCTGTTGCGCAGCATGGAGCATCCTGCCGGTCGCAGGCGTTACTATGGTGCAAAAGCGCGATTTCTTCAAGCATATTTCCGGACTGGCCCAGCCCGACGATATCGCCTTGACTTCATTGATAGGGGTGCTTATGTTGCCCAGCTTAAACCCTTGTACTTTCCGGCAGGGCCGGTTTGCCGATAAAATATAACCTGGAGGCATGTTGTGGATATTAATGATTCCATGACCTCAGAACTGAACGATTTTCATGATTCCGAAGGGCAGGAGATTCCTGGCGAATTGCCGCTCATGGCGGTGCGGGACGTGGTTATCTTCAATTATATGATCATCCCCCTCTTTGTCGGGCGGCCTGCTTCGGTGGGCGCGGTCAACGACGCCATGAGCAAGGACAAGCTCCTCATGCTCGTTACCCAGAAGGACGCCTCCCTGGACGAGCCCCAATCCGAGGATATGTACGATGTGGGCATGGTCTGCATGATCATGCGCACCCTCAAACTGCCGGACGGCCGCCTCAAGGTTCTGGTCCAAGCCCTGCGCAAGGCGCGGGTCGAAGCCTTTATCCAGGAAGAGCCGCATCATATCGCCCGGATCGAGCTGATCCAGGATGAAGAGGTGGAGGAGGTCTCCGTCGAGATGGAGGCGCTGATGCGCAATGTCCGCGAGCAGACGGAAAAGATCCTCTCGCTCAAGGGCATCATGTCCTCCGACCTCATGGTTATCCTGAACAACGTGGAGGAGCCGGGCAGGCTTGCCGATCTGGTGGTCTCGAACCTCCAGCTCAAGGTGTCCGAATCCCAGGCGGTGCTGGAAACCTTTGACCCGGCCCTGCGTCTGAAAAAGGTGGCCGAGTATTTGCAGAAAGAGCTGGAAGTCTCCACCATGCAGGCCAAGATCCAGTCCGAGGCCAAGGAGGAGATGAGCCGCACCCAGCGGGAGTACTATCTGCGCGAGCAGTTGCAGGCTCTGAAAAAAGAGCTGGGCGATATCGACGACCGCTCCCAGGAAATGGACGAGCTGCGGGACAAACTGGCAAAATGTAGGATGCCGCCCGAGGTGAAAAAAGAAGCGGGCAAGCAGTTGAAAAGGCTGGAGACCATGCACCCCGACGCCTCGGAGGCCTCCATCGTCCGGACCTATATCGACTGGATTCTCGATCTGCCCTGGCGCAAGGGCTCCAAGGACCGGCTTGATCTCAAGGTCGCCAAGGCGGTGCTGGACGAGGATCATTACGGCTTGGACAAGGTCAAGGAACGCATCCTCGAATACCTGGCCGTGCGCTCGCTCAACAAAACGACCAAGGGGCCGATCCTCTGTTTTGTCGGCCCTCCCGGGGTGGGCAAAACCTCGCTGGGCCAGTCCATCGCCCGGGCCATGGGCCGCAAGTTCCACCGCATCTCCCTGGGCGGCATGCGCGATGAAGCCGAGATCCGCGGCCATCGCCGCACCTATATCGGCGCCATGCCGGGGCGGATTATCCAGGGCTTGAAAACCGTGGGCACCAATAACCCGGTGTTCATGTTCGACGAGATCGACAAGGTCGGCGCCGACTATCGGGGCGATCCATCCTCCGCCCTGCTCGAGGTGTTGGACCCGGCCCAGAACAGCGATTTCACCGATCATTACCTCAACATGCCCTTTGATCTTTCCAAGGTCATGTTCATCACCACCGCCAACATGGCGGACACCATTCCGGCCCCGCTCTACGACCGGATGGAGGTGATCCGTCTGGCCGGCTACACCCTGGAGGAGAAGATCGAGATCGCCCGCCGCTATCTGGTGCCCCGCCAGCTTGAGGAAAACGGCATCACGGCCAAGCATGTCCAGTTCGACGACGCGATCTTGTCCAAGATCATCACCAACTATACCCGGGAAGCGGGGTTGCGGAATCTGGAACGGGAGATCGGCACCATCTGCCGAAAAAACGCCCGCAAGGTAGCGGAAGGCAACAAGGGTCCGTTTCCCCTCACCGACCGGACCCTGAGCAAGTATCTTGGCCCGCCCAAGTACACGCCCGAGTCGGAAACCGAAATCATCGACCAGCCGGGCATGGCCACCGGCCTTGCCTGGACCGAAGTGGGCGGGGAGATCCTCTACATCGAGATTTCCATCCTCAAGGGCAGGGGCAACCTGACCATGACCGGCCAATTGGGCGAGGTGATGAAGGAGTCGGCCCAGGCCGCCCTGAGTTTCTGCCGCTCGCGCCTTAAAAAGCTCAAGCTTGGCGACAGCTATTTCGAGGAAATCGACATCCATGTGCATGTGCCGGCAGGCGCTATCCCCAAGGACGGCCCATCCGCCGGGGTGACCATAGCCACGGCCATGTATTCGGCGCTTTCCCGGAAAAAGGTGCGCCAGGATGTGGCCATGACCGGGGAGATCACCCTGCGCGGCCGGGTGCTGCCCATCGGCGGCCTCAAGGAAAAAGCCCTGGCCGCCCTGCGGGCCGGGATCACCACGGTGATCATCCCGGAGCAGAACAAGAAGGATCTGGTGGAGATTCCCGAGGATCTCCGCAAGAAGATCAAATTCATCCCGGTGAAGAACATGGACCGGATTTTGTCCATTGTGTTTGAGGATTAGGCCGCAATGAAGGCATAACGCCATTGCCTCCCGTTTGCGCGGGGGCGATGGCGTTTCAGTGTAATAATCCGCAGGAGATCCGTTTTTGGGCCAGGGAAGGGGAGTCCGGAAAAAAGGCAAGCACCTGTCCAAAACTATCCGCCGCTTGGCGGTGTGGCTCTGTGGCGTTGCCTTTCTGGCTCTGGCCGGGTTCGGGCTCTGGCTCTGGTCCTATGCGGTTACTCCCATGCCCATGCGGAGTGAGCTGCAGGTCCTGATCCCGCCCAAAACCAGCCTTGCCGGAATAGCGAGAATTCTTGCCGAAAACGGGGTGATCCCGCCGGGGCGCGGCTTTTATGTTCTTGCCAGGGTTTCCCGGCTCAGCCAGCGCTTGCAGGCCGGGGAATACCGGTTCAGCCCCGGGCAAACCCCCTACCACATCCTCCGGGCTCTTGCCGCCGGAGCCACCGTGCGCTGGTCGGTCACCATCCCCGAAGGCAGCAACATCTATCAGCTTGCCGACATTCTGTCCCAGGGCGGCTGGGGGGAGCGGGAGCTTTTTCTCGAGTTGGCGCGTGACCCGGAGATCATTGCCCGGCATGGGGTGCGGGCTGCAAGCCTGGAAGGCTATCTGTTCCCGGACACCTACCAGTTGGTGCGCGGCCAGAACCCCCGGGAGATCATCGCCTTGATGCTTGAACGGGGCCGACAGGTGCGGCAGGAGCTGGGCGATCTGCGCGACAACCCCTTGGGCCTTACGCCCCACGAGGTGCTGACCCTGGCCTCCATCGTGGAGAAGGAAACCGCCGCGCCGGAAGAACGGCCCCTCATCGCGCAGGTTTTTTTAAACCGGTTGCGGCAGGGGATGCGGTTGCAGACCGATCCCACCGTGATCTACGGCCTGGCCGATTTTAACGGCAATCTCACCCGGAAGGATCTGCAAACACTCACCCCGTACAACACCTATCTGATCAACGGCTTGCCTCCCGGCCCCATCGCCAACCCGGGCCGCGCCGCCATCGTTGCCGTGCTGCATCCAGCCCCGGCGCCCTATCTCTATTTCGTTTCAAAAAATGACGGAACCCATTATTTTTCCAACGATCTGGCCGAGCATAACCGGGCGGTGCTCAAGTACCAGAAAGGGGGAAGTTAACGCGGTTTCATCCCTTCGCTTCATGGGGAACACCCGGTCAGCAGATGCAGTTGCCGACGCATGGCCGCACCCTTCTTTTTTTCGCCAAGAGCATCATACAGCCGGGAGAGCAATTCAAAGCCCCAGGGGTTTTCGGGTTGCTCCCTGGTCAGGGTCAGCAGGATTTTTTCCGCCCCGGCCAGGTTGCCTTGTCCCAGAAGCTGAAAATGGCGGGCAACGGTCCGGACCAGATTCGGCGCTGCTCCCGGCGCAACCTCCTCTGCACGAAACCCTTCTTGCGCATACAGCGCGGCCAGCGCCTGCTGGTATTTCTTTTTCCATTTCCGCGCCGAGGCTGGGGAGTAGAAGAGGACCTCGCCCTTGGCAAAAAAATGCTCCGGTTCCACGCCCTGGGCAAGCCAGGTGCCGGGATACAGGGCAAGGGGGGAGGCCACCGCGTCAAGCAGGCCGGATTGCTTGATGAAATTGAGGGTTTCCGTCCCCTCACCCTCGGTTTCGTCCATCCCATAGATGAAATAGCCGAAAGGCCTGATGGCCTGGCGCCGCAGGGTGCGGATCGCCGCCGCTATCTGGGGGGGAGAGCCCTGCTTGTTGAGCAGGGCCAAGAGCCGGGGCGGGATGGTCTCGATGCCCATCTGGATCTGATCGCAGCCGGCCGCGGCCAGGGTGCGGGCCAGGTCGTCGTCAAGCAGATGGGGCGAGCCCTGGGCGTTCCAAAGGTAATGGAGGGAGCTTTGGGCAAGCGCTTCGGTGAACGCCTGCACATGGCTCCGGTTGACCAGGAAATTTTCATCCCGCAAGCTGAAATAGATGGCTCCGGTTGCGGTGCGCAGGTCGTGGAGGTAGCGGAGCAGCAGATCCACCCGGTGATGGCGGACCCGGTTTTGCCAGAGCACCGTGGAGGAGCAGAAGGCGCAACGGAAGGGGCAGCCCCGGGAAGTGATGAGCACGGCGAAGTTTTCCGGCCGGACCCCCTGGCAATGGTCCATCACTTCGGAGGGCAGAAAAAAGCAGCGGTCGATATCAGCCAGCAGTTGCGGGGGATTTTCGCTGATGCCTCCGGCCGGCGAGCGAAACACTACGCCGGGAACCGAGGCAGCCGGGTTCTTCCCGAAGAACAGGGCGTTGAGCAGGGCCACGCTTGCCTCTTCGCCCTCACCCCGAATAAGAAAGTCGATCTCCGGGACCCTGGCCAGGATGGCCGGTCCGAGCACGGAAAGGGGGCCGCCCAGGATAACGGGAGTCGCGGGGGAGAGCTTCTTTGTTGCCCGGGCCAGACCATACGCCTCATGGTGGCAGCCGAAAAAGGCCGAGAGGAGATAGGCTGCCGCGTTAAGGCTGCGCAGGGTCCCGGGCAGATCGGCGCGGGGCGTATGGGAAAGGTTGTGCAGGCTGGCGTCGTAGCCCGCATCGCGCAGGCTTTTTAAGACATTGAAGAGCCCCATGGGGACAAAGGAGGAAAAATCATCCTTCCCCTCATGCTGCGGCCCACGGTAGAGCAAGGCAACCCGGATATTTTCCCGTTTCATGCGTGGTGTACTCCGGGGAGCTGGGATTCAAGCGGAGGCAAAGGGTGGTGCGGAACCGGGGCGCAGGCCTGTGGCCATGCGCCCCGGCGGCGGAGATTATTCCTTGTGCGAAGCCATCATTCCTTGAGGAAATCGATCTTGCTTTCGGTGGGGGGCATGACCGGGTCCGGGGTAATGGTGATCTCGACCTGATGCTCCTGTTCCAGCTCGATCAAGTCGGCGCGTTTTTTGTTCAAGATGTACTGGGCAGTCTCCATGGGCAGACGGCAGACCACCCGTTTGATCTCCTTTCGGGCCACTCCGGTCTGGATCTGCCGGAAATGCACCAAGGCCTGGGTTTCCACGGAACGGACCATGCCGCGCCCCTGGCAATGGGGGCAGAGGCGGTAGCTGCCCACGGAAACCGGGGCGGCCATCTTCTGCCGGGAGATCTGCATGAGGCCGAACTTGGAGATCTTGGAGAAATCCACCTTGGCCTTGTCGCGTTTCATGCAGTCGCGCACCTTTTTTTCCACCTCGCGGATGTGCTTGGAATCGCGCATGTCGATGAAGTCCACGACGATGAGGCCGCCGAGATCCCGGAGCCGGAGCTGGCGGGATAATTCCTCGGCCGCCTCCATGTTGGCGAGAAAGATCGCGTCTTCAAAGCTCTTGTCCTTGCCGGTGCGGCCGGAATTGACATCGATGGCGACCAGCGCCTCGGTGGGGTTGATGACAATGGAGCCGCCGGAATGCAGGGGCACGGTGGGCTGGTAGATCTGCTCGATCTGTTTTTCCACATGGTATTGATGGAACAGGGGCTGGGTTCCCTTGTGCAGTTTGGCCACCGTTGATTTGCGCTGGGCCGCGGGCAGCAGTTCGAGGAAGTTGTTGACCTGGGCCAGGGCCTCCTCGTCGTCCACCAGGATCTCTTCGATCTCGGAGGTGAAGTGGTCGCGCAGGAAGCGGGAGACGATGTTCTGTTCCTTGTGCAGCAGGGCCGGTGCCTTGACGGTCTGGCCTTTTTTCTTGATTTCCTTCCAGAGGTTGAGCAGGTAGCGGACATCCTGGGCCAGCGCGGTCTTGGTGATTTCCTGGCTGGCGGTGCGGACGATGTAGCCGATGCCCTCGGGGATGCTGACGCTGTCCACC
Organism: Desulfobulbaceae bacterium UBA2273; assembly: GCA_002347095.1. Taxonomy (GTDB): domain Bacteria; phylum Desulfobacterota; class Desulfobulbia; order Desulfobulbales; family Desulfurivibrionaceae; genus Thiovibrio; species Thiovibrio ferrireducens. The sequence goes on from DDWZ01000016.1 coordinate 51,951, forward strand.
ATCTCCCGCAATTTGTTGCGCTCTTCCTCGGACTCGATCTTTCTGGAAATCCCGGCGCTGTCGCTGCCGGGCATCAGCACCAGATACCTTCCCGGCAGGGAGAGATAGGTGGTGAGGGTCGCGCCCTTGTTGCCGGTGGCCTCCTTGACCACCTCAACCAGCACTTCCTGCCCTTTGCTCAGGACATCCTGGATGGGTAGATCCTTCCAGTGGGTGTCCGCGGCAACCTCGTTGGCGTAATATTCCGGATGGATGTCGCCGAAGGGCAGAAAACCGTTCTTTTCCGTGCCGTAATCGACAAAGGCTGCCTGCAGATTGGCCTCCACCGCCGTGACCCGTCCTTTGTAGATGTTGCCCTTGGTTTGCGCCTGGCTGACGGTCTCCACGTAAAATGATTCCACCTTGCCGCTTTCCAGAAGCACCAGACGGCATTCTTCCGGCTCATCGGTGTTGATGAGCAGCTTCAGGGTGGTGTCGCCCTTGACCGGCTGACTGGTCGCGGAGGGTTTCGGTGCTTCCTTGGCGCGATCCGGGGCTTTGCGGGGCGACCGCTGGCGCGGAGGCCTGGCCGGAGCCGCAGCCTTTTCTTTTGCCGCAGTTTCAATCGAGGCCGAGACAGGTTGCTCGCCTTCGGCGCCTGCTTCGATTTTTTGGCCTTCCGGTTTAGGTCCTTTCGATCGCCTCCGGGGCGGCCGTTTCCGGCGGCGTGGTTTGGAGCCCGTGGAGGCGGCGGTGTCGCCTTCGGGCCGTGAAGTTTCGCCGGAGGCAGGAACAACATCCGTCCGGCCTGGGGTGGAGGCCGGCGGGCTGGCGGTGCGGCCTTCTTCTTCCCCGGGTTTGCCAGGCTTTTTTAGCCATTTGCTCACCCGGGAGAGGATTGAGCGCTCATCACCGTTGTTGCCCGTTGTTTGGCTGTTGGGCCGTTCATCTGCTGGTTTGGTAGTATCGTTTGTCATGGTGTGTCGTCTCTATGATGCGGCCGCTGGCGGCCATTTGTTGTAACATGATCTGCGTGGTGTCCGGGTCCAGATTGAGGGCCTCGCTGACATCGTTGGCAGTGCAGGGTCTTCTTTTCAGCATTTCAATAATTTCGTTTTCGGAAAGAGTGCGGAATTTTTCCCGCTCCCGGGTGGTGAAATCCACCAGGATCTCCACCTCTCCTGGAAGCTGGCGGGCAACAGCTTCCAGTTCCGCCCGGGTCAGGGGCTTGGCAAAGCTTTCCAGGGGCGGCCGGGCCACGGTGTTGAGCTGCACCTTGTCCGGCCTGATTTTTTTTACGGCTGCCACCAAGGCGGCGATGTCTTCCGGGCTGTCGTTGATTTTACTGGCCAGGAGGATTTCCAGCCAGAATTTTCCGGAAAATTCCTGCCGAAAAGTAATGAGACCTTCGATCAGCTCGGCCAGGGGCGAGCAGGCCGCAGGCCGGTTGATGCGGCGGTAGCTTTCCTCCCGGGCCGAATCCAGGGAGGGGATGACGATATCCGCGGCCAGCAGGTCCTGGCGCACTTCCGGGAGGTAGAGCAAGGCGCCGTTGGTCAGGACCACCACCGGCTTGTCGGACTTTTTCTTGAGATAGCGGATTACCTGGCCGATGCCGCTGTGCAGGGTGGGCTCCCCGCTGGCGGTGATGGTGAAAACATCAAGGTGGGCCAGGAGTTCCCGGTCCGCCAGCACCGTGTCGATCTCCGCCAGCAGCTCGGACAGGGGGATGTACTCCTTGCGCTCGCAGGTGTGGGTGGTGGTGGCGCCGATCTCGCAATAGATGCAGTTGAAATTGCATATCTTGGGGGGGACAAGATCAATGCCTTGTGAAATTCCCAGACGGCGGGAATTGACCGGGCCAAATACATATTTCATGGGGTTTTACGGGTCCGCGGCGAAACGGCTGAGGATAGAGGTGTGTGCGTCAAGGGTCGCAGGGCATTCCCTCCGCTGGTAGGGGATTTTTTCTTGTTTGGCAAGGTATAACAATCCGGGGTTCTTGGCAAGGCAAATCTGCTTGCCCGCAACGGGACAACCGCAGGGCTACGCTGCGTGATGCGTCTCTTTTTCCAGGGCGGCAACGATCAGGCTGTTCAAGCTCACGCCGCGCCGCGCCGCTTCGAGGGCGATCTGTCGGTGCAAATCACGGCCAACCCGCACGTTGAATGATCCCTTGAACGGCTGCTCCGGCGGAATGTTTTTTTCCTCGCACATCGCTAGATAATCGTCCACCCCATCGCGGAAGTCCTTGCGCAACTCTTCGGCGTTGCTGCCTTCGTAGCTGATCAGCGCCCGAATAAACTGCACCTTGCCGAAGAAAATTCCATCTTCGTCGCTGTATTCAACCGACCCGGTATACCCCTTGTATTCCATGGTGTTCTTCATCGCAAACCCTCCTGGTGCAAAACATCCAGTACTTGCTCAATCTGATAAGGCTTCAGTGCCGGCGACGGGTGCGGCTTGTGCATGAATATCGGCGCACAATGCGCATATTCGAACCGGACCCGTGACTCGCTGCCGCTCTGATTGAGGGCATAACCAAACCCTGCCAACAGAGTGACGACCTCCTGAAAAGTAAAATCCTTCGGGCGACTTTGGAGTTTCGCCAGCAGTTTGTCGTGTTTTCCCATGCGGGTATCCTAAATCCAATAGCCGAGAATTGTGCAACTAAATTTAGTCGCAAGAAAAGAGCAAGAGGGCTCGTGGTAGTCAGGGAGGCTAATGAGGAAAAGAGAAAACTACGTCCCTCCTGAGTACTGCGGCATGAAGCGGGACGATACCGTAACGTTGGTTTAGAAGGTGATTTCCGCCTCCATGAACGTGACCGCAGACCCTGAGAGAAGCACGCGGTCAGCTTTCATCTCACAAGTGATGTTGCCGCCACGCTTGGAAACCTGTCTGGCGGTCAGGATGTTTTTGCCAAGCTTTTCGGCCCAGAACGGCGCAAGCGCACAATGGGCGGAACCTGTGACGGGGTCTTCTGGAATACCGAACTTGGGAGCAAAGAAGCGGCTGACAAAATCCACTTCCGTTCCGGGAGCGGTAATGATGACACCACGCAAATCAAGCTCGCCGAGCAAAGCTAGGTTGGGCGTGATAGCGCGAATGGTTGCTTCACTATCAAATACGGCCAAATAATCGTCGGCGACCAAGACCTCAATGGGGCGCTGGCCAAGCCCTTTGATCAAGGTTTCGGAAAGCTCGTGGGGCATTGGTGGATATGCAGGAAAATTCATTTCCAGCAACTTTCCCTTCTGCTCGACGATTAATTCGCCGCGACGTGTTTCAAAGGTGATGGCCTGTTTTGGGTAGGCAAGAGTTTCGAAGATGATATGTGCCGATGCCAAGGTTGCATGGCCACATAGATCAACTTCCTTGACCGGTGTGAACCAACGTAACGCGAACCCCTTCTCCGAGGGCACAAAGAAGGCTGTCTCAGATAAATTATTTTCCTGCGCGATGGCTTGAAGGAGTTCATCGTCCGGCCAGCTTGCCAACGGACACACGGCGGCGGGATTTCCTTCGAATACTCGGATTGTAAAGGCATCTACCTGGTATTGTTTGATTTTCATACATTTTATTGTATTATTTTTACAGGTCAATCGGCCACTTTCGAGCCGTATGAAATACTCGTAGGATTTCAATCTGTCCGTCATGTATCCGGTAGGGGATAATGTATGGGGTTTCCGGGATGATGAGTTCGCGGGTGTCTGGCACTCTGCCTGCCCGGCCCATGGACGGTTGACCGGCAAGAAGATTGACCGCGTTTTTGATCCGGGCCAGTGTTTTTCCGGCGGCGGTTGGGCTGTCTTGGGCAATATACTCGGCTTCGGCGGCGAGATTGCGCAGAGCCGTTCGGGTCCAGCGGATTTTCATTCAACCGGCCATTTGGCAAATTCCGCCTCGACTTCTTCTTCCGTGGCAAATTCCTTGCGTGTTGCCTCCTGTATCCCTTGCTGAATCTCCGCCACCTGCCAGGTGTTCAGTTCCAGATACCGGTTCAATGCCTCGGCCGCGAGCCATGATTTGCTGCGGTGTGTGGCTTCGGCAAGATGGCTCAACTGTTCCTTGATGTTCAAGGGAATCCTGACCGTTATTGTTGAGGTCTCCATGTGATTGTCTCCTTTGTGTACAATATAACATAACCATGAGCGCGGGAGGTATTTTTTTTAATCGAGAACGGTGCGTGTTATTCAGCGCGATTTGGCACGCGTCATTCTCTCCAAATTTAGGGGCAGGAGACTTTTGCCTTGACAGCAGGCAGCGTCCTGCTAGTATTCTCAAGTTTTGATCAACCTATGAAAAAATCAGGACAATTGACGGGAATCGACCTATGAAAAAGATGCGCAGTGATGCAATACGCAAAGGGGTGGAGCGGGCGCCGCATCGTTCCCTGCTCAAGGCCATGGGCTACACCAACGAGGAGATCAGTCGGCCCCTGATCGGCATTGCGCACGCCCACAACGAGATCATCCCCGGTCATGTCCATCTGGACAAGATTCTGGAAGCGGTGAAAACCGGGGTCCGCATCGCCGGAGGCACCCCCATCGCCTTCGGGACCATCGGGGTCTGCGATGGCTTGGCCATGAACCACAAGGGCATGAAGTATTCCCTGGCCAGCCGTGAGATCATTGCCGATTCGGTGGAGATCATGGCCATGGCCCATCCCTTTGACGCCCTGGTGATGATCCCCAACTGCGACAAGGTGACGCCCGGCATGCTCATGGCCATGCTGCGGGTCAATATCCCGGCCATCATGGTGAGCGGCGGCCCCATGCTCACCGGGCGTTTCCGCGGTAAGGACGTGCATCTGGTCAGCGTTTTCGAAGGGGTTGGCCGGGTGAAGGCCGAGACCATGAGCCTGGAAGAGCTGGACGAACTCGAGGATCATGCCTGCCCCGGCTGCGGTTCCTGCGCCGGGATGTTCACCGCCAATTCGATGAACTGCCTCACCGAGGCCATCGGCCTCGGTTTGCCGGGCAACGGCACCATTCCGGCGGTGGCCGCGGCCCGGATCCGGCTGGCCAAGGAAGCGGGTATGGCGGTGATGCGGCTGTTGGCCGACGATATCCGTCCCCGGGATATCGCCACCCGCGCCGCCTTTGAGAACGCCATGGCCATCGACATGGCCCTGGGCTGTTCCACCAATACCGTCCTCCATGTCCCTGCCATCGCCAAGGAGGCAGGGGTAGATCTGCCCCTGGCCCTGTTCAATGAGGTGAGCGAGCGGGTGCCCCATCTCTGCAGCCTGATTCCCGGCGGGCCGCACAGTCTGCAGCAGTTGGACGAGGCAGGCGGAGTACAAGCGGTGATGCGCGAACTGCTCAACACCGAAGCGGGCCTGAATCTGGAAGTGATGACCGTTACCGGCAAGACCTTGGGCGAAAATTTGGAAAAGGTCCGGGTGCGGGATGCCGACATCATCCGGCCCGTGGATGAGCCTTATCACGAATTCGGCGGCATAGCCGTGCTCTACGGAAATCTGGCCCCGGACGGCTGCGTGGTCAAGCAGTCGGCGGTGGCCGAAGAGATGCTCAAGCACAGCGGCCCGGCCCGGGTGTTCGAATCCGAGGACGAGGCCCAGGCCGCTATTTTAGGCGGCAAGATCAAGGAAGGGGATGTGGTGGTCATCCGCTATTGCGGCCCCAAGGGCGGACCCGGCATGCCGGAAATGCTCTCCCCGACCTCGGCCATTGTCGGCATGGGGCTCGGCAAGAGCGTGGCCCTGATCACCGACGGCCGTTTCAGCGGCGGCACCCAGGGCGCCTGTATCGGCCATGTTTCGCCGGAAGCGGCGGATGGCGGCCCCATTGCCTTTGTCGAGGAAGGGGACCGGATCACCATCGATATCCGGCACAAATCCATCGAACTGGCGGTGGCGGAAGGGATTCTGGTCCAGCGGCAGCACAACTGGCAGCCGCCAGCGCCCAAGATCACCAGCGGCTACGCAGCCCGTTATGCCCGGTTGGTGACCTCCGGCAGCACCGGCGCCGTTTTGAGAGATGATGCCTGCAACCGGCAGGCGGATTGAGGATTGAAGGCAAACAGGCGGAGCGCCGGGTTGATCCGGCAACGCCGCATAACGCCTGACGGGGAAGACATGGCAGAGAGACGGATAACTCCAGGCGGCGTCCTGTGCAGCATCGTGGTGACCTTGGCCGTCCTTGCCGGCGCCGCCGGTCCCGTTCGGGCGTCGACTGGGACTATTCCCTGGGAAATCACGGCGGACAGCCTCGTCCGTCTGGACGAACCGAACAGTATCCTGGCCGAGGGCAATGTGGTCATGATCCGGCCCAAAAATCTGGGGCCCGGCGGCATGTTTATCAGGGCGGACTGGGCTCGGTACGATGTGGAGCGCGGTACGGTCAAGGCCCGGGGCAATGTCTACATCCTGTCCGGCCGGGACGAAATCACCGCCAAAAGCGTGGATATGGACCTTGGGTCCGAGACCGGCACCTTCAGGGATTCCACCATCTTCATGGCGGAAAACCACATGTATGTCACCGGGCAAGAGGTGGTGAAAACAGGGGAGTTCAGCTACACCCTGAAAAAAGGCTGGGCCACTGCCTGCAAACCCGAGGAAGGAAAAAGCCCGCCCTGGTCCTTTACCAGCAGCACCACCAAGCTCACCGTGGACGGCATGGCCCAGATGACCAACGCTGTTTTTCATGTGAAAAACGCCCCCCTGGCCTATACCCCGTATTTCACCTTCCCGGCCAAGACCAAACGGGAAAGCGGCTTGCTCTTTCCGGAATGGTCGCATTCCAGCCGGAGCGGACTGGGCCTTATGGTTCCGCTTTTTCTCAATGTTTCCCCCAGCACGGATATCACCCTCTACCCCGGCTACCTCTCCGAGAGGGGCGTCCAGTATGGTGGAGAATTCCGCTATGTGAAAGGGCCTGAATCCTACGGAACCTTCATGCTCAGTTACATGCGCGATGATCTTGTCGAGGGCGCGGATCTCACGAATGAATACAAAACGGACGACTTTATCCGGAGAGAGACCAACCGGTACTGGCTGCGGGGCAAGGCCAACCATGATTTCGGCGACAACCTGACCGGCAGGCTTGACCTTGATCTTGTTTCCGACCAGGATTATCTGCAGGAATTCCAGGAAGGCTCCATGGGCTATACGGCGAGCAATCTTCTGTTTCTCGATCAATTCGGCCGGGATCTCCGGGAGGAAACCATCTATGAGCGGGAGTCTTCCCTGCAGTTGGTCAAGGTTTGGTCGAACATGATTGCCAGCGGTGAATTGCGGACCAGGCAGGATACGCGCCATGATATCCTGCTTGGCACGGATGACGGGGACGGGGTGCTGGAGGAGGGGGAATACTCCATTGTATCCCGGACAACCAGCCCCCTGCAGGCTTTGCCCCGGCTTGATTTCACCGGGCGCATACCCATCAGCGGCACGCGGATGAGCACCGCCTGGGATTCCGAATACGTCAATTACTGGCGCGAAGAGGGGGTCGGAACCCAGCGGTTGGATCTGCACCCCAAGCTGATCTCTTTTCTGCCCCGGGGCGGATGGCTCGAGGGCAAGGTCAGCGGCGGGGCTCGGGAAACTGCCTACCAGCTTGAATCCTACGGAGATTCCTCCTGGGATAAGGATCGTTTCCAGGATCGGCAGGCCTATGATTTCACCGGCAACATGGCGACTATCCTGCTGCGCGATTTTGACCTGGGAAAATCCGATTGGCTTGAGCACATGATCCGGCCCAACCTCGTGTATGAATACCTGACCAGGACCCAGGAACTGCCAAATATCGGTGACAGCCTTGGGTATTTTGACGGCGTGGATCGGTTGGAGCGGAAAAACTGGCTGACCTGGCAGTTCAATAACTATTTCACCGTGGGCGGCACCAATAAAAAAGGTGACTTCTGGAACCGCAATCTCGGCATGTTCAAGGTCTTGCAGACCTATGACCTGCGGGAGGAAAATCCGGAAAGTTCAGGCTTGCCCGCCGAAGGCAGGCGCTATGATTGGTCGGATCTCAGGTTTGAGGCGACAGTATCCCCGGTGCCGAACTGGGCCCTCGGCTATCAGACCAACGTGAGCATGTACGGGAAAAATGTGACCCGGTATGAGTTGCTCAACCAGTACAATTTTACCGGCGGGCATTCGTTGGGCCTCAATTACCGCTATCTCCAGGACAGCGGCATGATCGCCCCCTATTTTTATACCGATCTCGGAGAATCGACCCATGACCTGATCGGCATGGCCGGGGTGCGGCTGACCGAAACCCTTTCCGCCGACGCCTATCTGGTCAAGTCGTTTTCCGAGGACCATACGGTGGAATCCAGGGTTCGCCTGATCTATCAACCCGCCTGTTGGATGGTGGAGCTGGAGACAAGCAAGACCCCCGATGACCAGCGGGTGATGCTCATCTTTTCCCTCGACGGTGTGGGCCGCTTTGCCCGCTTGGGTAAGAGCAATCTCTGATTCCGAGCGCAGGATGGCGGCATGACCACGACGTATTACGACATCTTCAACGGGGATGCGGACGGCATCTGCGCCCTGCACCAGCTTCGCTTGGCAGAGCCTCGCGAGGCCACCCTGGTGACCGGGGTGAAGCGGGACATCCGGCTGCTTGAGCAGGTAGCCCACGTGCGGGGGGCAGAGCTCACCGTGCTGGATATCTCTCTGGACAGCAACCGGACCACGCTCTTGCAACTGCTTGATTCCTGCCGGGTGTTCTATGTGGATCACCACTACGCCGGTGATCTGCCGCTCAGCCCCAACCTGATTGCCCACCTTGATCCCAGCCCTGAGATCTGCACCGCCCTCATTGTCGATGGACTCCTGGGCGGACGGTTCCGGGGTTGGGCTGTGGCTGCGGCCTTTGGCGACAATCTGCACGATTCGGCCCGCAAGGCGGCTGCCGCCCGGGGTTTGTCCGAGGCTCAGGTGGAGGGGTTGCGGGAGCTGGGCGAGTTGATGAACTACAACGGCTACGGGCACAAGGTGGCGGATCTGCATTTGCCGCCCCAGGCTCTCTACGCGGCGGTACAGCCCTATGCCGATCCCCTGGTCTTTTGTGCAGAGTCGCAGATTCCGGCCTTGTTGCGCCAGGGTTTTGCCGATGATCTCAGGCTGGCCAGGGAGGCGAAACCCCTGCGGGAAAAAGCCCATGGCCGGATTTTTGCTTTTCCCGCGGAAAAATGGGCCAGCCGGGTCGCCGGGGTGTTCAGCAACGAACGGGCCAGAGAGAAACCGGACATGGCCCACGCCCTGCTGGTGGACAATGGCGACGCCACCTTCATGGTCAGCGTGCGTGCGCCCCTTGCCCGGCGTTTTGGCGCCGATAGCCTGTGCCGCGCTTTTCCCACCGGCGGTGGCCGGGCCGGAGCCGGTGGGATCAATGCCCTGCCGGCCGGAGAGGTTGAAGACTTTTTTCAGAAATTTTTCGAGGTGTTTTCCCCATGAGTTTTTCCGTGTTGCATAGAACCGTTGCCTGCCTGTCCCTTCTGTTGTCCTGCGCCATCTTTTCCTGCCCGCCGAGTTTTGCCGGGGCCGGGGCCGGGGAACCGTTGCCTCTGGCCGCCGACTTGGTCGAGGATGGTCAGGTTATCGATCTTGCCAGCCCGCGCTATCAGGAGCTGTTCCAGGAACTGGCGGCGCAGCACGGCTTCAGCCGGGAAGAACTGGACCAACTTTTTGCCGGGGTCACCATCAAGAAGCGGGTGCTGGAGCTCATGGATACCCAGTGGGAGGCCAAACCCTATTTCGAGTACTCGCCGCGCTTCATCACTCCGCAGATAATCCAGGAAGGCAAGAGGCTTCTGCACGAACACCGGGAGCTGCTGGACCGGGTTGAAAAAGAACTTGGCGTCGAGCGGGAGATTGTCGTGGCCATCTGGGGGATTGAAAGCAAGTTCGGCGAGCACAAGGGGGGGTTCAGCATGTTTCAGACCCTCAATACCATGTTTGACGCCTATCCCCGCCGCAGCAAGTTCTATCGGGCTCAGTTGGTCGAATATCTGTTGCTGTGCAGGGAGAACGGGGTTGATCCGCTGGCCATCACCGGCTCCTATGGCGGGGCCTTTGGCCAGACCCAGTTCATTCCTTCAAGTTTCCGGCTTTATGCCGTGGATTTTGACGGGGATGGCCGCCGCGATGTCTGGGGGTCGGTGCCCGATGTCCTGGCCAGCATTGCCAACTATCTCCAGCGCTTCGGCTGGACCTTCAAGGGGCCGGTTTATTATGAACTCGGGTCGAAGCTGAAGGGGGAAAAGCTGGAAAAAGCCTATGCCAAAGGACGGAAAGGCTTTGTTAGCCGCGCGGCGGTGAAAAAGATCCAGGAGGTGGACCTGCCGCCTTCTCCGGAAAACAAGGAGCTGACCATTGTCGGTCTTGAGCTGTTGGACGGCGGGATGCGCTATGTGGCGGGCTATCCCAACTTCCAGGCCATCACCAAATGGAACAACTCCAACCGTTACGCCATGGTCGCCGTTGAACTGGCGGAAAAACTCAAGGAGTAGCGTTATTGGTTCCGGCTAGGATGGTGCGCTTCAGCGCTGAAAATACCGCTCGGTTTCCGTCTTGACCACCTGGGAGAGCAGCAGCAAGCCGACGATGTTGGGAATGGCCATCATCCCGTTCATCAGGTCGGAGAAATTCCAGACGAATTCCAGTTTCATCATCGCCCCCACAATCACCACCGCGACAAAGACCACCCGATACGGGGCAATGGCGCGGCGGCCCGCCAGATATTCGATGGCCTTTTCCCCGTAGTAATTCCAGCCGATCAGGGTGGAGTAGGCAAAGAGCGCCGTGGCCACGGCGACAATCACTACTCCGCCATTGCCCAGGGTCTGGCCGAAGCTGACACTGGTCAGTTGCCCCGGCGCGACCCCCTCCAGCCAGGCGTGACCGGTCAGAATCACCAGGGCGGTAATGGTGCAGACCACCAGGGTGTCGATGAAGGTCTGGGTCATGCTCACCAGCGCCTGCCTGACCGGATCGCGGGTCCGGGCGGCGGCAGCGGCAATGGGGGAGGAACCCAACCCCGACTCGTTGGAAAAGACGCCGCGGGCGATGCCGAAGCGCATGGAGGCGGCCACCACCGAGCCGGCAAAGCCGCCGCTGGCAGCGATGGGGGTAAAGGCGTGTTGGAAGATCAGCCCCAAGGCCTGAGGGATTTCGCTGAGGTTGAGGGCCAGCACCAGCAGCGCGGCACTGACATAGCCGACGATCATGAACGGCACCAAGAGCGAGGTGAACCTGCCGATGGACTTGATGCCGCCCAGAATCACCAACCCGGTAAGGAGCATCAGCACTGTGCCGGTGATCCAGGGCTCGACGCCGAAGGTTGATTGAAAAATGGTGGCCACGGCATTGGCCTGGGCCATATTGCCGATGCCGAAGGTGGCCAGGGCGGTGAACAGGGCGAAGAGCCAGGCCAGCTTGGGGAGACCAGCGCCCTTGGCCAGATAGTACATGGGGCCGCCGCGCATGCCGTGTTCGCCCTTTTCCCGGTACTTCACGGCCAGCACCGCTTCCGCGTATTTGGTGGCCATGCCGACCAGCCCGGTCATCCACATCCAGAACACAGCTCCGGGTCCGCCGAGGGTGATGGCGGTGGCCACGCCGACGATGTTGCCGATGCCCACCGTGGCGGCCAGGGCGGTCATTAGGGCGGCAAAATGGCTGATGTCGCCGTCGCCGGCATGCTCCTTGCGCCAGATCAAGCGCAGGGCGTGGGGCAGGGCGCGAAACTGCATGCCGCGCAGGATGACGGTCAGGTACAGGCCGGTGCCCACCAGGAGCACCAGCATGGGTGGTCCCCAGATCCAGCCGGAGAGGGTGGAGATCAATAACTCGATGGAAGCCATGGATGCGCCTTATAGAAAAGGTTTTTGACCGGGCAACGTGGGTCTGCCCGGTCAAAATACCTGAAAAGGCGGGGGAAGCAAAGGGGATAGTGGCCAGTGGGTCAGTTTGAAAAATCACAATTGCGGCTGCGTGCCAATGGAAATCTCCCCCATTTGTCCTGCCGCGCCTCGCAGACGAGGGCGGAAAAGACGCGGGAGGTAAGCGAAGACTCCGACTGTCTGAGGGCGAAGCCCGAGTTTTTCCGCGTCCCGCCCTCGGCGAGAAGTAAGGAAAGCCCGCAGGGCCAGGACTGGCTGGGGTGCCTTTTTCTTGTTTCTTCTTTTGGGCACGCAAAAGAAGAAAGAGAAACAGCGAAAAGGCCAGCGCCCCCCCCCTCAAAATTCCCGGATGCAACAAAAAAGGAGCCGGGGAATCTTCCCCCGGCTCCTTTTTTGTTGTGATGCTATGAAGAACTCTGCTTATTTGACGAAATCCTTGCTGCCGTCCACCAGGGTGGAAACCACGGAAGGATCGGCCAGGGTGGAGATGTCACCGAAGTCATGGGCCTCGGTCTCGCCGGCCGAGATCTTGCGCAGGATCCGCCGCATGATCTTGCCGCTTCTCGTTTTGGGCAACCCATCGGCAAACTGGATGAACTCCGGGGTGGCGATGGGTCCGATCTCCTTGCGGACATGGGTGCGCAAGGCGGCGCGCAGTTCGTCGGAAGGTTCGATCCCGGACTTTAAGGAAACATAGGCGTAGATGGTCTGGCCCTTGATCTCATGGGGCGCGCCGACCACCGCCGCCTCGGCCACTTGCGGATGGGCGACCAGGGCGGATTCGATCTCGGCGGTACCCAACCGGTGACCGGAGACATTGATCACGTCGTCCAGACGACCCATGACCCAGAAGTAGCCGTCCTCGTCCTTCCTTGCCCCGTCCTCGGGATCGTAGATGCCCTCGTAGCGGGTGAAATAGGTTTTTTTGTAGCGGCCTGGGTCGCGATATACGCCGCGGAGCATGCCGGGCCACGGTTTGCGGATGACCAGATGGCCGCCTTCGTTGGGAGCCGCCTCGGTGCCGTCTTCGCGGAGGATGGCCGCATCGATGCCGGGCAGGGGGCGGGTGGCGGAGCCGGGCTTAAGCGGGGTGGCGAAGGGCAGGCCGGAGATCATGATGCCGCCGGTCTCGGTCTGCCACCAGGTGTCAACAATGGGCAGCTTGTTCTTGCCGATATGTTCGTGGTACCACATCCATGCTTCCGGATTGATGGGTTCGCCCACCGAGCCCAGCACGCGCAGGGAGGAGAGGTCGTGTTTTTCCGTCCACTTGGAGCCTTCCCGCATCAGGGCGCGGATAACGGTGGGCGCGGTGTAGAAGATATTGACCTTGAATTTGTCGCAGATATGCCAGAACCGGTCCGGGGCGGGCCAGGAAGGCACCCCTTCGAACATCAGCGTCGTCGCGCCCAGGGCCAGCGGCCCGTACAGGATGTAGCTGTGGCCGGTGATCCAGCCGATATCGGCGGTGCACCAGTGCACATCGTCGTCCTTGATGTCGAAGACCCACTGGGTGGTGTGCGCCACGTAGGTCAGATAGCCGCCGGTCGTGTGGACCACGCCCTTGGGCTTGCCGGTGGAGCCGGAGGTGTAGAGGATGAAGAGGTTGTCCTCCGCCTCCATGCTCTCCGGCGCGCACTGGCCGGTGATGCCGTCGGCTGCCATCTCCGTGTGCCACCAGCGATCGCGGCCCTCCTGCATGGCAACCTCGTTGCCGGCCCGTTTGACCACGATGCAGTTTTTGACCGAATCGCAGCCCTGGAGGGCATCGTCGGCAGCAGGCTTTAAGGGAATGGTCTTGCCGGCCCGCAGAACGGCGTCGGCGGTGACCAGCACCTTGGCCTCGCAGTCCTGGATGCGGCTCTTGAGGCTCTGGGCGGAGAAACCGGCGAACACCACGCTGTGGATGGCGCCGATCCGGGTGCAGGCCAGCAGGGTGATGGCCAGCTCGGGGATCATGGGCAGATACACGGCAACGCGGTCGCCTTTTTTCACCCCCATCTTTTTGAGGACGTTGGCGAACCGGCACACCTCGGTGTGCAGCATCTGGTAGGTGTAGACCCGGACATCTTCTTCGGGTTCGCCCTGGAAGATGATGGCGGCCTTGTTGCGGCGGCCATTTTCAAGATGGCGATCCAGGCAGTTGTAGGAAACGTTCAGCCTGCCGCCTTGGAACCATTTGATCTCGGGCTTGTGCATGTCCGCCTCAAGCACCTTGGTCCACGGTTTTTCCCAGGTGAGCAACTCCTTGGTGCGGTCGCCCCAGAAGCCTTCCGGGTCTTCCATGGAGCGCTTGTACTGGGCCTCGTAGTCGGCCATGCTCTTGATGTGGGCCTGTGCCTGACCGGCTGCCGGCGGGGCAAAAAGGCGTTTTTCCTGCATCATGCTTTCAATTTTTTTATCGTCGCTCATCATTACCTCCGGAAATTGCTGGATTCGCATAAATGAAAAAAAGCCACGGATTCGCAATACAGGGAAGCGATCCCGCGAGACTAAGAAATCAAAAGAGTTAAAAAAAACCGTTGCCGGTCGTATTCGTTTCCTTCGGTAATCGCAGCTTTGTGCTGTTTCAGTGTACTTTTTAAGGCCGGGGATATAGGAGTATATACCTAAGTGAGTAGGGGATATATACCGAGTGTCTGCGACAATTGCCACATTTTTTTTATCGCGGATCTTCCGGGGATTCGCCTGCAACAGGCAGGCGGAGCAGGGAAGAGCCATGGCGGGGATCGTACTTCGCCGGATGCATTTCCGGCCATTTTCTGCTATGGTGCAATGCGGCCAGATACCAGAAGGAGGCGTGAAACGGATGCGGGTTGGGGCGGAAAAAATACGGATTTTTTTTGTACTCTGTATCCTGGGCTGCGGGTTTGCCCTCGCCTTGGTTCAGCCCGTGGCCGGTCAATGCGATCCTGCAACCACGGCGTTTTTGGTGACGGAGCCGCCGTTGTTCCAAGACGATCTGGAGTATGAGTCCCTTGCCCCCGCCATTGACCGGAGCGTGGACTATCTGCGCCGTCTTCCCGAAGAAAAGACCTTTGCCCTCTGCGGGGGAGAGTATTCCGCCGCTCGGCTCATCGAATCCCTGCTCGCCTTCAAGCGGATCATTGCGGAGAAGCCTTCCCCCCAGGAGCTGACCGCGATTCTCACCAGGGATTTCGTGCTCTGCCAGGCACAGGGTAGGGCTTCTGACCAGAGGATGTTCCTCACCGGGTATTATGAGCCGCTTTTTAAGGCCAGCCTGACACAGACCGTCGGCTACCGCTATCCCTTGTACCGCCCCCCCCCGGATTTGGTCTCCATTCCGGGGGCACAGGGGGGGGAGAGGCAGACAGGCAGGATGGACAACGGCAGCCTGGTTCCCTATTTTACCCGGGGCGAGATTGAAACAGGCCGGTTGTTGGCTGGGCAGGAGCTGGTGTATCTGGCTGATCCGGTGGAGGCCTTTATCCTGCATGTGCAAGGGTCCGGCCGGATACAGCTCGCGGACGGCTCGTTGCACCGGGTGCAGTTTGCCGCGAAAAACGGGCGCGAGTATCGCAGCATCGGGCGGCTGCTGGTGGAAAACGGCGTCATGGGAAAGGAAGAGGCGACCATGCCCGGGATCGTCCGTTATCTCAAGGAACACCCCGAGGAGCGGGAGAAGATCCTGCGCCATAACGAATCCTTTGTTTTTTTCCGCTGGGGGGATGATGCCGCCGCCGGGCCTCTGGGGTGTTTGGGCCAGCCGCTGACCCCGGGCCGGTCCGTGGCCCTGGACCAGAAGTGCTTTCCCCCCGGCAGCCTCGCTTTTCTCTCCACCCGCAAGCCAATAGCCGATGCGGCCGGCGAAATCATCGGCTGGGAACCCTTGCGCCGTTTTGTGGTGAATCAGGATTGCGGCTCCGCCATCACCGGACCGGGGAGGCTTGATCTATTTTGGGGCGGCGGGCGTTATGCCGAGGCGGCGGCCGGCAATATGAAGCATCCGGGCGTGCTCTATTTTTTGGTGAAAAAGAAATAGTTGTCAGAATCCGGGCCGTTCTTATACAATCCTTGTAGTAAAGGGGCCAGGCAGACTACGGAACATGGTGGAGAGGGGAAGGGCATGAAACAAACGGAGATAGACTACTGGATTACCAGCATGTTGGAAACCTACGGCAATGTTTCCGATCTCAATATCACGGTGGGCAAGCCCCTGCAGGTGGAGACCTCCGGGCAACTGGTGCCGGTGACGGTGGAGCCGGAGGTGCCTTCGCTTACCCCTTTCCAGGCCGAGGTTTTTGCCCTCAATCTCATCGGCGGCAACAAGAGACTGCTCGACGATCTGGTCAAGCACGGCTCCTGCGATCTTTCCTACTGGCTGGGCCAGAAGGCCCGGTTCCGGGTGAATGTTTTCTCGCAAAAGACCAACCTCTCCACGGTGCTGCGGAAACTGGAGATGCAGATCCCGACCATCAGCCAGTTGAATCTGCCCAAGCTCTTCTACAACATGGCGGGAGAGCGCAACGGCATCATCCTTGTTACCGGCGCCACCGGCTCCGGTAAATCCACCAGCCTGGCCGCCTTGCTGGACAAGATCAACGACGAAAAACCCGTGCATATCGTTACCCTGGAAGACCCCATCGAGTATGTGCACCAGCACAAGATGGCAACCTTCAACCAGCGGGAGCTGGGCAATGATTTCGACTCCTTTGCCTCGGGGTTGCGGGCTGCCCTGCGGCAAGCGCCCAAGGTTATCCTGGTGGGCGAGATGCGCGACCGGGAAACCATGGAGATCGGTCTTTCCGCCGCGGAAACCGGGCATCTGGTGCTCTCCACCCTGCATACGGTGGACGCGGGCCAGACCATCAACCGAATACTTGGCATGTTCGAGCAGGAGGAGCAGGCCCAGGTGCGCAACCGGCTGGTGGACACCATCCGCTGGATCGTCTGTCAGCGGCTGTTGCCCAAGGTCGGCGGCGGGCGGGTGGCGGCCTTCGAGATCATGGGCATGAACCTGCGGGTGCGCGAGCTGATCATGAACGGGGAAACAGAGGACAAGACCTATTATGACATTATTGCCGACGCCAAGGCCCTTGGCTGGCAGACCTTTGACCAGCATATCCTTGAACTGTACGAGGACGGCCTGATCACCGAGGAGACCGCCGCCAGTTACTGCACCCGGAAAACCGCGGTCAACCGGGGGCTGGACTCCATCAAGTCCGCCCGGGGCGAGTCCACCACCGGGATCACCGGCCTGGCCATGGATGTGAAACAGGAAGAGAAGCGGCGCTCGGGGTTTTAGGAGCCGTTTACAGCCCGCAGCTTGTAGCTTAATACCGGAGGAAATCCATGCTTGCCCAGTGTCCCCATTGCCAGCAGACCCTCATGCTGAGTGACGCCCAGCTTGAAAAAATCAAGAGCGCCCTTGCCTCGCTCTCCGTGGGCAGAACCCTGAAGATCGGCTGTCCGAAATGCAAGCAGCCCATCGAATTGAACAGTGACGGTTCGGTGGCCGGGCAGCCTGCGGGCGCCTTAATGGACGTGCTTTTTGCCGAGCACACCGGCAATGAGGATCAGGCTGCGGTGGGGATGGTGGCTGCGGCCCAAAAAAAACCCCAACCGGTGCGCCTGCCGCCGGACGCCCCCAAACCGCCCGATCTCGGCTGGTTGTCCAGCGGGGTGTACAGCCAAAAGGAGGCGGTTGAGAACGTGCCCCACGCCCTGATCATGGCCGGGGACGAGGAGATAACCACCCAGGCGACCATGGCCTTCGGCGAGATGGGCTACCAGCCCACCTACGTTCGTTCGGCGGAAGAGGCCATCGCCAAGATGCAGTTTATGAATTTTGAGGCGGTGGTGCTGCACAGCAGGTTTGAGGGGGATGGACTGGACGGCTCCGCGGTTCACCAGTATATGCGGGAAATGGCCATGTCCCGGCGGCGCTATGTCTTTTATGTCCTGGTCGGCCCGGAGTTTCGCACCCTGTACGATCTGGAAGCTTTGGCCAACAGCGCCAATCTGGTGGTCAACGACAACGACGCCGGCTATTTTTCCATCATCCTGAAAAGGGGCATGAACGATTACAACGACCTGTTCGGGCCATATCTGGAAGCCCTTGGGAATTATGGCGTGAAGTAGCGCCCTGTCTTTTTTTTCGAGATGATCACCCCGCGGCTATGATCACCCTGTTGCGCCCCTGATCTTTTGCTTCGTAGAGGGCCTTGTCCGCTTTAGCATAAGCGGCTTCCAGGCTTCCGGTCGCGGGGTCGAGCCGGCTGATCCCGATGCTGACGCTGAGATTTTTTTCCGTCCCGTCCTTGCCGATGCTCTGGGAGGCGAAGTTTTTCCGGATCCGCTCGGCCACGGCCAAGGCCTCCTCTCCTTTAGCCTCCACCACAAGAGCGGCAAACTCTTCCCCCCCCATGCGGCCGAAGATATCCGCCCTGCGCAGCCCCGCGGTGCAGATCGAGGCAAAATCCTGCAGCACCCTATCTCCTGCCTCATGGCCGTAGGTATCGTTGATCTCCTTGAAATGGTCGAGATCGAACATCAGGAAGTAAATATCCTTGTTGTATCGTTTGCTCCTGGCGACCTCCTGCTCGGCCAAAAACAGGAAATGCCGCCGATTGAACACCCCGGTGAGGCCATCCATGGTGGCCAGCATCACCAGTTTTTCTTCCTTGACCTTGCGGTCGGTGATATCGAGCACCGCGCCGACGGCCCAATAGGCATCGTTTTTTCTCACCCGAGCCACAAAGACTTCGGCGGGAAAGATCCTCCCGTCCTTTTTTCTGGCCACGAGTTCGCGCGAAGTGTCAATGATCGGCCCTTGGCCTGTGTGCCAGAATTCCGCCAAAGCCTTCCGCGCCGTTGCTTGCATTTCCTCCACCACCACCAGGCTGTGCAAGCTCTTGCCGAGAACCTCCTCGCAGGTATATCCGAAAATGCGCTCTGCCGCGGGGTTAAAGAAACGAATCATGTCATGGTTGTCGATGAGGATCACCGCGCTCTGCACCGAATTGAAAACAACCCGGAAGATCTCTTCACTTTCCTGCAGTTTCCGTTGAGAATCCAGGCGTTCCTGCTCCAAGGTCTCATGTTCGCTCAGCAGGGAATCCATCTTCTCTGAAAATTCGGAAAATTCCCGAATTCGGATGTCCTTGCTCCATAAAACCGGCTTGTGGTGGAGGATGGATTCTTCCAGTCCGGCAAGAAATTGCCGGGAAAGGCGACGGACATATTTTGCAAAAAGGAAGGAGATGGCCAGCCCCCCGGTCAGCAACAGCCCAAGACACGCCAGGACGGTGATCAGGATTTGTTGCCGGGCAGTCCGTACCGAGGCAAGAGCGATGGGTTTTCCGGCCCACAGGGAGATGGCGTCATTCTGTCCGGTAAAGAAGGGAACCCAGGCCGTTTTTCGGTCGGCAACCCCCAAGACCCCGGCCTTTTTAGAAGCAAATAGTTTTCTGAGTTCTGGAAAATCGAGAAAGGCCGAACCATTGCGGGGATTTTCGGACAGATAGCAGCCGTCGCTTAAGACCCACCGCATCTCGGGAAAGGCCTGAATGAGCACCCCCATGTCGATGTCGGCAAGATAGACCCCGATCGTTTCGCCGTCCATTTGGATCGGGGTGAGAATGCGGACCAAAAGCCGGTGGGATGCCTGGTCATCCTCTCCTTGCAGGGTTTCTTGCAGCGGGATGGTTAAGAAACCCTTCTCCTGCATGGCCAGGGTTTTTTCTATGGATTCAGGGTCAACCGTGCGCGGTGGTTTCCGGCTCTGTTGGTATTCCATAGTGCCCGCCTTTTTGGACAGGGAAAACCGCACGGCAGAATTCCGGTCGAGCACATGGATGCTCACCACATCGCGGTTTTTGGCAAAGGTTCTGTTCAGCACCCCGGTATAGCGGAGAGAGGCTGTGTCCTTGCCGATGCTGCCGGGGCTGCTTTCGCCCCGGTTCAGGATCTCCATGACCGCTGGCAACTGGGAGACAAAGTCGATTATCTGTTGGTAATGTTCAATCTGTGTTTCAAGCTGATGCAGTTCATCCTGCATGAAGTGCAACTCTTCTTTTTCTTCGATGGCACTCAACTGGGAGAGAATTCCGTCCAGGGTGAAGAAGGAAAAGGCCGTCAGGGGGATGAAGCTGAGAACAAGGAGAAATCCCAGGACAAGGGTGCCAAGGCTCACCTGCCGCGGGGAAAAAAGTTTTTTGAGTATGCCGGCCATGCCATATTCCTGCTTGGATAGAGGGTTCTCCCGTGCCGGGAGAAAGGACTTTTTTTAATCGTAGCTGGCGGGGCAGGAAAAATCCAGGGATATCCGCGGGGCGCCGAGGGTGTTTGCAGGAAGAGGATGATCAGGAAAACAACGCGGGCAGAAGGATAATGACGTGCCACCGCAGAGCGAGACAGACAAGCAGGGTCAGGGCGGAGGCAAGCAGCATCAGATGGTTGGCGCGGAGGATGTCCTGGGGTTCCAGGGGCCGGGTGGCATCGCCGATGGCCGGCTTTTCCATCACCGTGCCGAAGTAGCTGTTTGGGCCGCCAAGTTGCACGCCCAGGGCGCCGGCCACCGCCGCCTCGGTATGCCCAGAATTGGGGCTGGCGTGGGCGAACCGGTCCCGGAACAGGGTGAGCAGGGAGCGTTTCGGGGCAAGACGCAACGGGAAGGAGGCGGCCGGGATCATCAAGGAGGTGAGGCGGGCCGGGATGAAGTTGGCCAAGTCGTCCAGCCGGGCCGCTGCCCAGCCGAACTTGCGATATTGGGCGTTTTTGTAGCCGAACATGGAATCCATGGTGTTGATCGCCTTGTAGAGCATGGCCCCCACGGGCCCGCCCAGCAGGGCAAAGAAAAGCGGCGCGGTCACCCCGTCCACCATGGATTCCGCCACCGATTCCACCGCCGCCCGTGTCACCCCGGCCTGGTCGAGATTGGCCGTGTCCCGGCCCACGATCATTCCCACCCGTTTGCGGGCCTCTGGGAGATCCCCATTCTGCAGGGCGACGTAGACCTCGGTGCTGTGGCGCACCAGATCGCGGGTTGCGATGGTGGTGTAGAGAATGACAATGGACGCTGCGGTTCCCAGCCAGGGGTGGAGGAGGGTTGCACCTGCGATCATGCCCCAAGTCGTGGCCCCGGTGAGTGCCAGGACCAGGATGACCGAGGAGATTCCCGCGGCAAGCGGCGGCAGCAGGGCGCGGGTGATCCGCTCGCACCACATGCAGGCCGCGCCGATGATCCGCACCGGATGCGGCAGCCAGCGCGGGTCGCCGAAAAGCTGATCCAGGAGGATGGCGATGAGGATTTGGTATTCGAGTCCGATCATTTTTCAAGCAACCGGTAGATGGCGTCCATGTCGATCTGGCTGCGCACCGCCTCGGCCAGCCGGTCAAAGGCCGGTTCCAGGTCGTAGGCGGCCTGCACCTTGTTGAGCGGGGCAAGCCCCCGCCTCTGCCGCAGCCGGTCGATGAACCAGCGCCGGAAGGGGTCCGCGTCGAAGATCCCGTGCAGATAGGTGCCCCAGATGGTTTGGGAGGAGTTGCCCATCCCGCCGCTCTCCCCATTGGTGAAGCGGAGGATGTCGCAGGTTTCTTGCGCCCGGCTCTGGCCGTGGTGGATCTCATAACCGTGCACCGCAAGAGACGAGGCGAGATGGTGGCCCATCTGCCGGGTCAGGGTCTTGTCTTTCTCCAGCACCGTGGCCAGGTCGAGTAACCCGAGGCCGGTGAGGGTCTCTCCGCCGGACTCGATATGGTAGGGGTCGTCGATCTTCAACCCCAGCATCTGGAAGCCGCCGCAGATGCCGACGATCTCCTTTTCCTGTTGGCTGTATTGTTTCAGGGACTCGGCCAGGCCGGAGTCAAACAGCCACTTGAGATCACTGATCACGTTCTTGCTGCCCGGCAGGATCACAGCGTCCGCGTCCGCGAGATCCGCCGGGGTTCTGGCGATTTTTATAAACAGGTCCGGCTCGGCCAGAAACGGCTCAAAATCGGTGAAGTTCGAGATGTGCGGCAGGTCGATGAGCGCCACGGTGACATGGGCGCCCGCGGGCCGGTGCGGGCTGAAAAGCCCGGCCTTGAAGTTCACCGAATCCTCTTCGGGCAGCCCCAGGTTGGCCAGGTAATCCACCACCCCCAGCACCGGCTTGCCGGTTTTTTGTTCCATGTAGGTAAGCGCCTCGGCGAGCAGCGATTTCTGGCCCCGGAAGCGGTTCACCACAAAACCTGCGATCAACTCCCGCTCCCAGTCGTCCAATATCTCCATGGTGCCGACAAAGGAGGCAAACACCCCGCCCCGGTCGATATCCCCCACCAGCAGAACCTTGGCCTCGGCATACCGGGCCATGGGCATGTTGACGATGTCGTGGGCCTTGAGATTCACCTCGGCAGGGCTGCCCGCCCCTTCCAACACCATGACCTCGTATTCGCTGGCCAGGGCATCGTAGGCCGCCTGCACCGCGAGAAAGGCCTGAGGCTTGTAGGCCAGATAGTCGTTCACCGTCATATTGCCCACCGGCTTACCGAGGAGAATGACCTGGCTGCCCGTGTCGCTGGAGGGCTTGAGCAGAACCGGGTTCATGCGCACATCCGGGTCGAGGCGGGCGGCCTGGGCCTGCACCACCTGGGCGCGGCCCATCTCGCCGCCGTCGCGGGTGACAAAGGAGTTGAGCGACATGTTCTGGGCTTTGAACGGCGCGACCCGCAAGCCGTCCTGCAAGAGGATGCGGCACAGGGCGGCGGTGAGCACGGATTTGCCGGCGTTGGAGCAGGTGCCCTGGAACATGATGGCAGGGGTCTTGGGGCTCATGGTGCGTACTCGCCTTCCTTACTGAAGATGACCAGGTTGCGGACCTTGCCGGAAAAGGGCAGGGTCAATTCGACGATCTCCTGCAACCGGTAGGGACTTCCCGGCTGTTCAGTCCGCCAGGCCGCGATCTCCTCTGCGGCCCGGGGGCCTTTCATGCAGATGACCTTCCCGCCCGTTGGATTGACCGCAGCGGTGTGCAGGAGAAATTCACCGATGTTGGTGAAAGCGCGGCTGGTGATGATGGGTACGTAAAGGACTTGGCCGTCCACCTTAGCGGAATTTTTTTCCAGTCGGCCGCAGAGGACCTCGATATCCTTCAACCCCAGGGTTCGGATCACATGGCGCAAAAAAGAAACCCGTTTCTGCCGGGGCTCCACCAGGATGACCGGCAATTCCGGCCGGGCCGTCTTGAGGGCGAGACCGGGAAAGCCAGCGCCGGTGCCGATGTCGAGGAGCGGCTGTTGGGTGCTGCCCAGCGGCGGGAGAACCCGAAGCAGGGAAAGGGAATCGAGGAAGTGGGTCTCCCAGATCTCGCGCAGCTCCGCTTTGGCCACCAGATTGATCTTGGCGCTCCAGCGGAGCAGCTCAGCGCAATAGATCGCAAGCCGCTCGCGGGCTTGGGCGTCCAGGGCGATGGACATGGCGGTGAGCCCTTGTTCTAGAATGTCTTTGCCCTGTGTCTCTGTCATGGCCGGTTTGCGGGTTTCGGGTTGTGCTGCTGTTTTGTCCGTAAAGGCGAGTATTTCTTACACTGCTTCCCCCTATTTTGCAAGAAAAGGGGGTGACAAGAGCCGCTTGAATTTAATAACCATAATAAAGTTGTGATACCCTAAAAAAATATTGACCCCCACAACCACGCCTTGTATAAGGAGCGCACGGACACAAGTAAGGTAGCATTAACTTTATTTGCGTAGCCTGCTTATGGCCAATATTGCCAAAGCAGGCATTTTTTGGCGCCCATGTATTAGGTGTGCATAACTTAATCGTATTACTTGAACTTTTGCTGGAGGAAAAAATGAGGAAAAGGATGCGCAGTGTGGTTTTTGGCTGCTGTGCCGGGATGGTGGCGATGCAGTCTGGTTTTGCCTTGGCCGCCACCGGTGAGGAAGCGAGGATCCAAGAGCTTGAGCGGCAGATGCAGGTTCTTGTCGGGGAATTAAAAAACAGGCAAGGAAACATCGAGGCGTTAAGCCGTCAGGTGGCGATTTTGGAAGGCAAAATTGCCGAAAAGCCAAGGGCAGGATCTGGCCTGAACTCTGTTCAGGACAAAGAAGAAATCAAGACCCTGGTGGCGCAGGCCATGGCGGACCAGCAGAAGGAGTCGCCACTTTCCAAATTCAGTTTCGGCGGGTACGGCGAGATCCATGCCAACTTCAACGAGGGTTCGGTCAATGGCCAATCCAAGGATCAGATCGACATCCACCGGCTGGTCGCCTTGGTTGGGTATGATTTCGCCGACTGGATCAAGTTTCGTTCGGAGATCGAGCTGGAGCACGCTTTTGTCGATGATGACACCAAGGGCGAGCTTGAGCTGGAGCAGGCCTATGTGGATTTCCTTCTTTCCGATCTGGCCAATGTTCGGGTGGGGCGGGTGCTCACGCCGGTCGGCCGCACCAATCAGCATCACGAACCCACCACCTTCTACAGCGTGGAACGGCCCAATTTCGATAAATACATCATCCCCTCGACTTGGTGGTCCGACGGCCTCGGGCTTTTCGGCAATCTGGCCCAGAATCTCAGCTACGAAGCCTACCTCGTCGCCGGGTTGGACGGGTCGAAGTTTTCCAGCGATGGCATTCGCAATGGCCGGGTCAAGGACATCCCGAGCCTCAACGACATGGCTGTCACCTTCCGGTTGGATTACTACCCGTTCATGGGAAGCGATACCGCCTGGGGCCGGAGTCTGCGGCTCGGCGGTTCTTTTTACCAGGGCGGCATCAATAATGGCGTGGAAGGCAAGGATCCGGGTAAGAGCGGTGACCTCACCATCTATGCCGCCGACTTCGGGGTCAGGGTGAGCGGCCTCGAACTGAAAGGCGCGGCGGCATTTGAAGAAATCGATGGAGCGCAAAGCTTAACCGGTGGGGTAGCCGAGGAGATCTTTGGCTACTATCTGGAGGCCGGGTACCACGTCATGCCCGAGGCCTGGAAAACGGGGAAGCTCAAGAATTCCGACGCCGTGGTCTTTGCCCGGTATGACACACAGGACACGCAGCATGGGATGCCCGCCGGGGTTGTAGCCAATCCGGACAAGGACCGTCAGGACTGGACCTTTGGCCTGGCCTTTTACCCGGTGCCGAATCTGGTGCTCAAGGCGGATTATCAGGTGTTGGAATCCGAGGGCGCTGATCCGGATAATGCGATAAACCTCGGCATTGGTTGGCAGTTTTAAGGAGAGGCAATGAACTATCTGAAATCTATTCTGATCGGGAGTCTATTGGGCATGAGTTTCTTGGCGTTGTTCGGCTGCGTGGCCGGGACGGGGGAGGGGCTTTCCGGGCAGGCGAGGCAGGGAACTGAAAACAGCGGCTTGGCACAAGGGAGTGGCTATTTTTTGCGTGAATGCAACAAGTGCCACCGGTATTTTATGCCAAGCGAAAGGTCGGCCGGGGAATGGGCGAAAATTCTGGCGGGCAAGAAGAATAAAGTGTCCTTGACCAGGGCTCAGTTTCAGCAATTGTCTGATTATGTCATTCAGGCAAGCAGCAGCGCTCCGGCACAACCGTAGGACCCGAGCAGGCGTTGTAGTGTCACCGGCAGGGATTTGGCATGCATCAATGCCGAGTCTCTGCCGGTGTGTTTCAGGCGGAAATTGTTTGGCTGTTCTTCCGGTGCACCAGGGTGAGTCCGGCCAAGACAAAGGCCAGGGCCGCCAGATTGACATTATAAAATGCCAGTCCGGCCAGGCTCGCCACCAGGGCCACGGCGCACAGCCACACCGCGTTGCGCCAGACCGCCAGACCGGCCAGGGTAATGCTGAGCCAGGCAAAGACCTGATTGTACATCAACCGGCCGATCATCGCGCGGACCAGGCAGATGGTTTTGTCCGGCGTGTCCGCGCATATCCCCACCAGCCTCTCCGAGATGAAGATCCCGTGGCGCAGGGCGGCAAAGAATCCAAAGGCGCCAAGCACCAGAAGGCCAAAGGGCAGCAGGGGGCGCAGGGAGATGGTCCGGCTTTGGTGCCAGAGGGGGTAGGCCAGGAGCAGGCAGATGACCACCCAGATATCGGCCTGCCAGTTCAGCGGGGTTTCGTTGATCAGGATAGCCACCCCCCCTGCGGCGAGCAGCAGCCCGCTGAGGTGTTCGAGCATGGACTGGGCCACGTGCCTCTTCTGCCTGCGGAAAAACCATACATAGGCCAGAGCGGGGATGGCAAAGCCGAAGTTGTTGAAGCTCCGGTAGCGGGCATCCAACACCAGGCCAAGAACCGCGATCAGGGCGCAGGTGATTACCCCCAGCCGCAGCACGCCGTTTACCGCCTCTGCGTTGAGGCGGGATTTGCCCCGGAGGAAAGCCATGGAGGCGTCCAGGCTGAGGTGGGTGGGGGTGGTTCCGGAGGCGATGGCTTTGAGCGTCAGCAGATAGACGCTGGCGCTCAGCGAGAGAACGACAAAACCCCAGAGGTATTCATAGGTGTTGGTGGAGATGATGGAAAACTGATGTCCCTGCAGCACAATAAGGATGGCGCCGCCAGCCATGGCCACGGAAAATTGCAGCCAGCGGGCTGCGCCCATATCGCGGTGGCCGCGGGCAATGAGGAGGGTCAGCAGACCAATGGCTGCGGATTGGGCAAACAGCATCCGCCAGTTGGAAAAATTTGAAACCGGCCCAGAGAGAATGTGCTTGTCGGTCCGCTCCGGGCTGTACAATCCCCAGTAGCCGCCCACCGCCCCTTCCTTGATGCGCTTCCACGGCTGATCAAAGGCTTCGATCAGGTTGTACTGCCAATGCTCCTGCTCAGCCAGGGCGATGAACCCCCGGATGAAGCGGGCCTGGTTTACCAGGCTGGGCAATGCGCCTTCCCGCATGCGTCCCTGGGAGGGCCAGCCGGTTTCGCCGATGACGATCTCCTTGCCCGGGATCTTGGCGCCGATCTCTTCTCGGATCTTTTTGATGTGGACCATGGCCTGGTCGATGCCAACGGGGTTGTCCTCCCAGTAGGGCAGGATGTGGATCATGACGAAATCAGTGGCCTGGGCCACCTCCGGATGCTTGAGCCAGAACTCCCAGACATCGGCGTAGGTGACCGGAACCCCAGGCAGGGCTGCCTTGACCTGTTGGATATACCCGGCAAGCTGCGCGCCGGTGACTTCCCTGCGCAGCAGGGCCTCGTTGCCCACCACCACCGCCCGCACCGTTGCGGGGTACCGCTTGGCCAGCTCCACCACCTTGCGCAGCTCCTGCTCGGTGACCTTCTGGTCCACCGTGACCCAGGCGCCCAGCAGCACCTGCATCCCGTATTTTTCCGCATACTCGGGCAAGGCCTCAAGCCCGGCCACCGAATAGGTGCGGATGCAGGAAAAACGAGTGGAGAGAATGGCCAGGTCCGCGTCGATCCGAGCGGGGTCAATGGTCATGCCCTTGGCAAAATCAAAGGGGGACTGATCCTTTTCAAAGGGCGCGTAGGACACGCATTGCAGGGTATGGTGGGCAGCCAGTTCCGCTTCCGGAATCGGGCGCGGCTGGCCGACCCCATGCCAGAAGCCGAATATCGCGGACAGGGCCAGGGTATAGGCAAGAGTCGTGCGCATAATTGTTTTCATAATCACCTGTGGGTGGGGCGCGGAAGAATTTCTCTCTTGTACCCTGCGCGGGTTTGGAGGTCAACGGCAAAGAGGCGGCTGCTGGCGGGGGGGGCGGATCAACCCGGCGGAGTTTTCGGCAGCTCCTGGCATTCCAGGGGATTACTGCGGTAACGGGCCGGATTGCGGGGATCCTGGTGGATGATGACATCGGCCTGGGGAAAGGAGGCCATGATGGCGTACTCCACCTCATCCGCCACCCGGTGCGCCTCGGCAAGGGGCAACCCCTGATCAAGGTCGAGATGGAGCTGGATGTGCATGGTCTGACCGGACTGCCGGGTGCGCAGGTCGTGGATACCGAGGACGGTCCCATGGGCCAGGACGATATCGCAGATGCGCTGGCGGGTTTCTTCCGGAAGTTCACGGTCCATGAGAACCTGCATGGCCTCAAGGCCGATCTGCCAAGCGCTGTAGAGGATGTAACAGGCAATGGCCAGGGCGCCCAGCGGGTCCAGCAGAGGCCAGCCCGAGGCGACAAAAAACAGGGCGCCGATGGTGGCGGTGTTGGTGAGCAGGTCGGTTTTGTAATGGAGGGCATCGGCGCGGATGGCGGAGGAATTGGTCCGCTGGATAACATAGCCCTGAAAGGCCAGAAGCACCAGGGTGGCCCCAATGGCAAAGACCATGACCCAGAGGCCGACATTGATCGCTTGCAGGGGTTGCGGGTGGGTCAACCGTTCGACGGCGTGCATGAGCAGAAAGATGGCCGAGCCGGCAATAAAGCAGGCTTGGCCGAGCCCGGCCAGGGATTCCGCCTTGCCGTGCCCGAACTGGTGGTCCTGGTCCGCGGATTTCAGCGAATAGCGCACGGCAAACAGGTTGATCAGCGAGGCGGCCGCGTCCATGAGCGAGTCCACCAGGGAGGCCATGACACTCAAGGACCCGGTCATGAACCAGGCCATGCCCTTGACCCCGATGAGCACCATTGCCGTGGCGGTGGAGGCGTAGGTCGCCAGCTTGAGCAGGGTTGCGGTATCGTAGGGCTTGGTTGTTTTCACGAAAGGTTCTGCTCCTTGGCCATGGTGACCACCCGCTGCGGGAAGGGGATACGGATTCCTGCCCTGCCCAGCGCCTGGTGCACCGCCAGGTTCACCCCGTGCATGGTTTCGATGTAGCGCTGGGTGGGCGCCCAATACCGGTAGCCGATGGCCACCGCGGAATCCCGGAAATCTTCGATGCCGATCTGCGGCGCAGGCCCGCTCTGTATCTGGGGAAAGCCCGCAAGGGCCTGGGCGATGACGGTGATGGCTTGGGTCGGGTCGGCGTCGTAGCCGATGCCCACCGAGCTTTCGACAATGCGGTATTCCCCGGAGTTGTGCAGAATCTCTCCGACAATGTGCTTGTTGGGCACGGTGATCTTGACTCCGTCTTCGGTGAGCAAGGTGGTGTGGGCCAGGGTAACCTCCTCCACCACCCCGAAGACTCCGGCCACGGCGATGGTGTCCCCCACCAGAAAGGCGCGGCCCAGGATGATGGACAGTCCGGCCCCGTAGTTGGAGAGCGGCCCCTGGAGTGCGTAAGTGGCGCCGAAGGCGGCCGCGCCGATGGCCGCGATGAAGGGGGCGATGGTGATCCCGAACTTGCTCAAGGCCATGATCACCGCAAAGGCGATGACCATGATCTTGGCAAAGGAGGAAAGAAAATGGCGCAGGGTGACATCAAGCCCCCGTTTTTCACAGAGCTTGCCCACGGCCACGGCCACCCAGTTGCCCAGGAAAAACCCGGCCACCAGGATGATGGTGGCCCCGATCATCTGAAAGCTGTAGTCCACCAGATAGGTGATGGCCCGGTCGGCGATGGTGTTCAGTGATGCAAGCGGCTGGTCCATGCCCCGCGTTCTCCTTCGACAGAATTGGTCTCGGTCACATCATAGCGGGATTGGTGGGTGCTGTCGAGGGGGTGGTGAAGATGCGGGCACGATTGCGACTGCCCGGCAGAGAGGAGATGCGGTCAGTACGGTCTTTGCCCGACAAAATTTCCGGCCGGCGCATAGTTGCACACCCAGATCTGCGAGTTGTCATCGCAGACCGCTTTGGCGCAACCGATTTCCTTGGTTTTTGCCCAGACCATCTGGGTGTAATGGCCGCAGCTCTTTCCAGGGGGCGCGTTGCAGGAGTTGGAGGCCCGGGAGTACCACGCTTTTTCGCTGGCCCAGGCGGCGGCCACGTCTTTTTCGGTGATGGCCTGCGGGGCGCTCCTGGTCTTGTTTTTGGCCGTTGTCATCCGGGCGCTGGCCCAGTAGAGGTTTTCTCCCAGCTTGCCACGGCTATGCCGCATGGCGCAGCCTGATTTTTTGAGGGTGGTGGCCCAGGTTGCTGCTTGCCGGGCAAGGGGTTTGGACCAGCGCAATTTCGGGGCGCCTACAGCGGCGCGCAGGGTATTGTGCTCTTCCTCCATGCACATTGCATCAACCCCTGTGTCCTGTGCCGAGCTTGGTCCGGCAGGGACAAGGCAGATCAGGAGCAAGAACAAGGCGCTCCTCAGCAGGGGATGCACTGACTGACTCCGCCGGGTTATCGTCTGTTGCTGTTGCATTGGCTGGTCTCGGTAACGGCAAGGTTGAGGTTGCTGAAAAAATGCAGGGCCTCCGCGTCGCCAGGATTCTGGCGGAGCCGGGCCTCATACAGGGCAAAAAGTCGAGTGACCACATGGGCCATTTCCTGTTCCGGCAGGGAGCCGAGGGCATCCCACAACTCCGAGGTATTCATGGGTAAGCGATCACAGGGCACGACATCTGCTTTGTTATCGGCCTGTTCGCATACCATAGTATAGCTCTCAGGCCTCTGTCGCGCATCTGCCGCACCCTGTAATCGCTTACAGTTGGGGTGCAGCGTTGAACTTGGTCGCCTATCCTGTGGTCAGTTACATTCATGGGCGGGCAGCCTCCGCTTCGGCGGGATTGGTTTCCGGCAGCCGGTCTTGCCCATGGTCGCGGGCCACCAGCATGTAGATGGAAGGCACCACAAAGAGGGTGAACAGGGTGCCCACGGCCATGCCGCCCACCAGCACCAGGCCGATGGAATTTCTGGCCGCGGCTCCGGCGCCGGTCACCAGGGTCAGGGTGAAGTGGCCCGCCACCGTGGCGGTGCTGGTCATGAGGATGGGGCGCAACCGGGTCATGGACGCTTCCCTGATGGCGGCCAGCTTGGCATGGCCTTTTTCCTGGAGGGTGTTGGCGAATTCGACGATGAGGATGCCGTTTTTCGCCACCAGGCCGATCAGGGTCACCAACCCCACCTGGGAATAGATGTTGAGGGTGGTGGTCCAGCCATTGGTCCAGAAAGGGGTGTTG
The DNA here is from genome assembly GCA_002347095.1 of Desulfobulbaceae bacterium UBA2273. Classification (GTDB taxonomy): domain Bacteria; phylum Desulfobacterota; class Desulfobulbia; order Desulfobulbales; family Desulfurivibrionaceae; genus Thiovibrio; species Thiovibrio ferrireducens. The sequence goes on from DDWZ01000016.1 coordinate 82,684, forward strand.
GGGTCGGGGATCTTGAGAAAGGTGAAGATCAGCGCCCCGAACATGGCCAGGGGCACCGAGCCGGCCAGGATGACGAAGGGGTCGCGGAAGCTGTTGAACTGGGCGGCCAGGACCAGGAAGATCAGGACCACGGCCAGAGCGAAAGCGGGCAGGAACTTGTTGCCCTCGCTGCGCAACTGGCGAGACTCGCCGGTGTAGTCAAGGACGTACCCCTGGGGCAGGATCTTGGCGGCCTCGTCTTCCAGGAAGCGCAACGCCTCGTCCAGGGGGCGGATGGCAACGCCGCTGATCGTGACCGCGTTCAGTTGCTGGAAACGGTTCAGGGAGCGGGGCACGGTGGAGTTCTGGATGGTGGCCACGGTGGAAAGCGGCACCAGTTGGCCGTTTGGCCCGGAGATGTGGATATTTTGGAGCTGTTCCGGGTTGAGCCGGTCGATCCGGGCGATCTGGGGGATGACCTTGTAGCTGCGGCCGGCGATGTCAAAGCGGTTGACGAAGTTGCCGCCCACCATGGCGCCGAGATCCGCGCCCACCTGTTGCAGGTTGAGGCCGAGATCCGCCACCTTGTCGCGGTCGATGACAAACTCCGCCTGGGGTTGATCGATCTTCATGTCGATGATCGGCGGAAAGGCGAACATCCCGCTTTGCATGGCTTTTTGCTGGATCTGCTGGGAGAATTCCAGGATCCGTGGGGTTTCCGCCGTGGAGGCCAGGATGAATTCCACCGGAAACTGGCCGCCGCCCGGGAGTGCGGGCGGCAACACCGGGAAGATCCGGATGCCGGGCAGAGCCTGGAGCTTCTGCTGCACCTCGGGCATGATCGCAAACACCGAGCGCTGCCGTTCGCCCCAAGGCTTGGTGACCATGCCGCTGAATCCCGAGGTGGGCTGGGTGGACTGGAAGGTGAATTGTGTTTCCGGGATGGAGAGAAAAACCTTGTTGGCGGCGGCGGTAAAACTGCTGGTCTGATCCAGGGTGGAGTTGGCTGCCGCGTCCACGATGCCGAAGATGACCCCCTGATCCTCGTTGGGAGCCAGTTCCTTAGCCGACATGGTGAACATGGGGATGCTGAGCAGGCTGATGATGACCCAGACCGTATAGACCGCGGGCCGGGCGGCGAGGGTGGCGTCAAGCCATCCGCCATAGGCTTCCCGCAGCCGGGCAAAACCGCGGGCAATCCTGCCTGCCAGGCCGCGCTCTTCGAGCCCCGGCTTGAGCAGTTTTGCCGACATCATCGGCGACAGGGTCAGGGCCACCACCCCGGAGATGGTCACCGTTCCGGCCAGGGTAAAGGCGAATTCCCGGAAAAGCGAGCCGGTGAGCCCGCCCTGGAAGCCGATGGGCGCATAGACCGCGGCCAGGGTGATGGTCATGGCGATGATCGGACCCACCAGTTCGCGGGCCCCTTGCAGGGCCGCTTCCAGCGGCGATTTGCCCTGGCTGAGGTGGCGTTCGACGTTTTCCACCACCACGATGGCGTCGTCCACCACCAGCCCCACCGAAAGAACGATGGCCAGCAGGGTGAGCAGATTGATGGAAAAACCGAAGAGCTGCATGAGAAAGAGGCCGCCGATGAGCGACAGGGGGATGGCCACCACCGGAATCAGCACCGAGCGCAGGGAGCCGAGAAAGAGGAAGATGACCACGATCACGATGAGCAGGGTCTCGCCCAGGGTTTTGAGCACCTCGTTGATGGCGTTGTCGATGTAGGCCGTGGCGTCGTAGGCGATGCGCCCCTTGAGGCCGCTGGGCAGATCCTTTTCAATGGCCGCCATCTCCGTGCGGATCAGCTTGATCATGTCCAGGGAGTTGGCATTGGGCAGGGGCCAGATCCCGATGAAGGTGGCGGTCTGGCCGGAAAAACGCACCTCGTTGTCATAGTCCTCGGCCCCCAGAGACACATCGCCCAGATCGGCCAGGCGGATGACGGCTCCGTTCTCTTCCCGGATCACCAGCCGCTTGAATTCCTCCACCGAACGCAGATCGGTATCGGCGGTGAGGTTGATCTGGATGAGCGAGCCCTTGGTCTGCCCCAGAGCGGCCAGGTAGTTGTTGGCGGCCAGGATCTTGCGCACCTCGGCCGGACTGACGTTGTAGGCGGCCATGCGTTCCGGCTTGAGCCAGATGCGCATGGCAAAGGTGCGGCCGCCGAGGATGTCGGCGCGCTGCACCCCTTGGATGGCGGAAAGGCGGGGCTGCACCACCCGGGTCAGATAGTCGGTGATTTCGTTCTGGGCAAGCACGTCGGAGGTGAAGCTGAGGTAGGCCGAGGCAAACTGGCTGTCTGCGGATTCGATGTTGATCACCGGCACCTCGGCCTCGGGGGGCAGATCGCGGCGAACCTGATCCACCTTGGAGCTGATCTCGGCCAGGGCCTTGGTGGCATCATAGTTGAGCTTCAACCGGGCGGTGATGATGGAGACGCCCTGGCTGCTTCGGGATTGGAGATAATCGATGCCGTCGGCCGCGGCAATGGCACGCTCCAGCGGGGTGGTGATGAAGCCCCGGACCAGTTCGGCATTGGCTCCGACATAGATGGTGGTCACGGTGACCGACGCGTTCTCGCTCCTGGGGTATTGGCGCACATTGAGGCTGCGCAACGCCTGCAACCCGGCAATGATGATGAGCAGGCTGATCACCATGGCAAGCACGGGGCGGCGGATGAAGAGATCGGTGAATTTCATGGGTTTTGACTCAAAAAAATCAACTGTTGCCCGGCTTGGGATCCAGGCTGAACTTCGGGTTTAGCCCGTTGTTCACCACCACGGACTGGCCGTTGCGAAGCTTGAACACCCCGGTGCTGACCACGGTTGCCCCATCCTCAAGGCCCGAGGCCACGGCGACGAAATCGCCGCGCCGTTCCCCGAGGCGGACAAACTGCTGGCGCACCGTCAGGCCGGACGTGCCGGTTTTTTCGTCTTTTTGCTCTTCAACCACAAAGACCGAATCGCCGTAGGGCGCAGGAAGCACCGCGGTTGCGGGGATGGCCAACACCTGGTTCTTGCCGGGCAGCACCACGGCCACCGTGGCAAACATGCCGGGGTGCAGCCGTTCCTCTTTGTTGGCCGCGGTGGCCTGCACCCGGACATTGCGGGTGGCGCTGTCCGCCTGCGGGTTGATGGCGGTGATCTTGCCGGCCACGGTGCGGCCGGGCAGGGCGTCGGAGGTTATCCGCACCGGCAACCCTGGCTGGATGCGGGCCAGATCCTGCTGGGGCAGCATGAAATTGACGAAAATTGGGTCCATGGCCTGGAGGGAAACAATGGGCTCGCCCTCCTTGAGGATCTGGCCCAGATTGACCAAGCGGATGCCGAGGCGGCCGGAGAATGGGGCGCGGATGGTTTTTTTGGCGATGGTGGCCCGGATCGTGTCGGCCTGGGCCATGGCCTGTTTGTGTTTCGCCTCACCGTCATCGTAGGCGGCCTTGGAAACGGCGTTGGTCTCGACGAGCACCCGGAGCCGCTCGAAATTGACCTTGGCCAGCGCGGCTTCGGCTTCCGCCGCCTGCAGTTGGGCCTCCTCGGAAGAGGTGTCCTGCTGGAGCAGGAGGCTGCCCGCCTCTATCCAGGTTCCGGGGGTAAAGGCCAGGCGCGCCACCTTGCCCGACAGCTCCGCGGAAACGGTCACGCCCTGCGCCGCTTCCAGCGAGCCCACGGCGCGTAAGGCAATCTCCCAGGATTCCGGGCGGGCCTTGGTCGTGGTCACTGTTTCCGGCGGGGGGGTAAAGCTCTTGCCTTTGCCCACCATCGTGAAAATCTGCAAGCCCTTGATGCCGACAAGGATGCCGGCCACCAGCAACAAACCAAGGAGGGTGAGAAGGATGCGTTTTTTCATGGGTACTGTTTCTTTGTAAAGGGTGGGGGCGGGTTTCCGCGAAAAATAGAGGGGGTCGCGTCAAAAGCCCAGGCCGCGTGTTGCTGCGCAACGTGTCGGCTGTCTGTGGAGAGACGTTGCTGGGTGGAGTCCTGTGGCTGTTGCGCCCCTATCGAGTATTCCTCTCTTCATCAACGGATAAGTTAAATGTACATTTGACTTATCCTCCTTGTTGCGTCAAGGTTTTTTTCCCTCTGCTCACAGCGATTCCGCCTTTTGTACGATTTTCAAGCCTCGGCAACTGCATCCGCGCTCCTGGTCCGCGACTGCCGGCAACCCAAAAACACCCCCTTGCTTTGTATCTTGCCTACAAAAAAGTAACAAAAAAGTTTCACACGGATGCGCATTGCTGACAAAAAAGTAATATATTTTCCGGTTGTGGAATTCAGCCTTGGGTGTGGCGTCTTGGAAAAGATGCCTAAACTCAATGATTTGCATGGTATCTTTTTCTTTTTCCAGGCGTTGGCACGCTCTTTGAAAAAGCAGTGTTTGAATTGTATCACGCGCTATGTCAGCGGGAAATGTTTTCATTGAGGATCTTTGGATAAAAGGAGGAAGCGGAATGAAGAAGATTGAGGCGATAATCAAGCCGTTCAAGCTTGATGACCTGAAGGCTGCCATGGCTGAGCTTGGCGTTCAGGGGATGACTGTTACGGAAGTGAAAGGGTTCGGCCGGCAAAAGGGGCACACCGAGATCTACCGGGGAGCGGAATATGTGGTGGATTTTATTCCCAAGGTAAAGGTGGAGATCGTGGTGGCGGCGGAGATGGTGGCAAAGGTGGTGGATGCCATCGTGGCCAGCGTCAAGACCGGCAAGATCGGGGACGGCAAGATCTTTGTCCTGCCGGTTGACTCCATCTGCCGCATTCGGACGGGTGAAACCGATAAGGAGGCCATCTAGGTATCATTATGACTCAGATCAAATCAACGCACAAGGACGTTTCAATGAACAGGTCAATTGCAAAAAAAATGGTCCTTCCCTTGACGATGGCACTGGTTGCCTCGGCCGGAACCGCCATGGCCGCGGAGGGTACGGCCGAGATAACAGGCGCTGCCGCTACCTATGTTGCCAATAATACCTGGATGCTGGTTTCCACGTTTCTGGTGTTTATCATGCATCTCGGGTTTGCGACCCTTGAGGCGGGATTGTGCCGGTCGAAAAATACGGTCAACATCCTTTTCAAGAATACCGCCATTGTTGCCATCGGGCTCTTAACCTATGCCGTGATCGGTTTCAACCTGATGTACCCCGGCGATTTTTCCATCCCGGGCATTTTCGGCTTTTCCGGTTTCGGCATCGGGGTGAGCCCGGAAAATATGATGGTTACCGGAGATGACGGGGTGGGGATCTACACCTACTGGACGGATTTCATCTTTCAGGCCATGTTTGCGGCCACGGCAGCGACCATTGTTTCCGGCGCTGTGGCCGAACGGGTCAAGCTGCACAGCTTTTTGATTTTTTCCGCGATCTATGTGGCAGTGGTGTATCCCTGGGTGGGAAGCTGGAAGTGGGGCGGCGGCTGGCTGGACGCCATGGGATTCTATGACTTTGCCGGCTCCACCCTGGTGCATTCCGTGGGCGGCTGGGCCGCTCTGGCCGGCGTCATCTTGCTCGGACCCCGTCTTGGCAAGTATGTCGGAAACACCATCAAGCCGATCATGGGGCATAGCATGCCCCTGGCAACCATCGGTGTTTTTCTGCTCTGGCTCGGCTGGTTCGGTTTTAACGGCGGCTCGGTGCTTTCCGCTGATCCTGCCGCGGTATCCTTTGTCTTCGTCACCACTTCTCTTGCTGCGGCCGCAGGCATTGTCGGCGCCAGCGCTCTGAGCTGGATCATCCAGAAGAAGCCTGATCTGAGCATGGCCCTCAATGGTGCCCTTGCGGGTTTGGTTGGCATTACCGCCGGAGCCGATGTGGTCAGCGTGATGAGCGCCGTGGTGATCGGTCTTATTGCCGGTTCTCTGGTTGTTGTCTCGGTCATGGTTGTTGACCGCATGAAGCTTGATGATCCGGTCGGCGCCATCTCCGTGCATCTTGTCTGCGGTGTATGGGGTACCCTGGCGGTGGGCATTTTCAGCGCGAAGCACTCCTTTGTAACGCAGTTGATCGGCGTGGCGGCATACGGTGTGACCTGTTTTGTTGCTGCGTTCGTGCTCTTCTATCTCTTGAAGGTTTCTCTTGGAATTCGTGTGGATGCGGAAGAGGAAATGAAGGGACTTGATATAGGCGAGCATGGCATGGAGGCATATGCCGGTTTTGAGATAAACAACGTCTAGCGTGTGTCCGGACAGCAAGAATCCCGGAGCCGAAGGAGTCATCCCTTTGGTTTCGGGATTCTTCCCTTGAAAAAATAGCCTGAAAACAAAAAAATGAAACTCCTGGTCTTGCAACATACCCCATGGGCCGGCCCGGGGCGGCTGCTTCTCGAGGCGTTTGCCACGCACCGGATCGATTGTGATCTCGTCAAGGTCTGGCAGGATTGGATCCCCGACTTCAACGGCTATGGGGGGGTCATCCTTTTGGGGGGGGCGCCCAACGTGGAGCAGGAGGAGAAGTACCCGTTTCTCGTAGAGGAGAAACGGTTCATCAAGAGGGCGATCGACGCGGACAAGCCGATTCTGGGTTTCTGTCTGGGGCATCAACTGCTCGCTTCCGTGCTCGGCGCTCAGGTAGGACCCAACTTTAAGCCGAGCATCGGTTTTGTCCAGGGGCATGTCACCCATGACGGCCGTGAACATCCGGCTTTCAGGAATCTCGGCAAGACCATGCCCATGTTCAAGTGGCACAGCCAGACGGTGCTGGAGCCGCTGCCCAAACATTTTTCCCTGCTCGCCACTTCGGAGCAATGCCAGGTGGAGGCTTTTTCCCTTGAACAGCGGCCGCACATCCTCGGGCTGCAGTTTGACAACCATGTGGCAGTGTTCGAAGACATCAGCCTCTGGCTTGAGCAGGACGGGCAGTGGCTCGCCTCGTTTCGCTCCCTGGTGGTGCGGCCCGCTGATCTGCTGGCCGAGGCGCATCGCTTGCGGACGAAGATCTCTGGCGATTTCCAGCAGTTTTTCAGCGATTACCTGACGCTAATTTCCTGATGGGCTCGTAACGAATCGGAATTTGTTTCAAGCCTGTGCTTCGACAGGCTCAGCACGAACGGAATATCAATACGTTAAGGTAATATCTGCTCGCCATGAGCCCTTCGGCAAACTCAGGAGCACCCTGTCGAAGGGCAGTTGTTGCGAGGATGTCATCTGCTGATTGTGCTCCAAGGCATGAGGCGGCAAAAAAAGGAAGCCGGGTTTGCCCTCGCGGGAGAAACCCGGTTTTTTTAGTGGAAAAAATCCGGCGGAGCAATTCCGTATTTCTTGATTCGATAGCCCATCTGACGCTGGGTCAGCCCCAGCTCCCGTGCGGCCCTGGCCTGCACCCAGCCGTGCCGCCGCAGGGCACCCTCCACCTCTTCTTTTTCCATGTCCTTCAAAGACTTGTGCGCAGCGCTTGTGGGCAGGGGTTCGTCTGCCAGTATCCCTTCGGGGGAGGGGGCGGCAAGGCGGCAGGATGGCGCACTCAAGCTCTCTGCTTCCGGTTCCGCGGTGATGTAGCTCGGCAGCTCCCGGGAGACGATGGTGTCGCGGTCCGCCATAATCACCAGCCGCTCGATGAGGTTCTGCAGCTCGCGGACGTTGCCCGGCCAGGTGTAGCCGCAGAGGAGCTGGACCACCGAGCTTGAGAGGCGGACCTCCCGCGCGTTCATGCGGTTGCTCTCCTGCAGAAAATGATCGAGGAGCAGGGGGATGTCCTCCCGCCGGTCCCTCAGCGGCGGCAGGACAACGGGAACCACGTTGAGGCGGTAGAAGAGATCGGCCCGGAAAGTTCCCTGTTCGACGCATTCTTCCAGGCTGCGGTTGGTGGCGGCAATGACCCGGACATTGACCGTGATGGTCTGGGTGCCGCCCAGCCGTTCGAACATCTGCTCCTGCAACACCCTGAGCAGCTTGGCCTGCAGGGACAGGGGCATTTCCCCCACCTCGTCGAGAAAGATGGTGCCGTTGTCGGCCAGCTCGAACCGCCCCTTCTTGAGAGTGGCCGCGCCGGTGAAGGCGCCTTTCTCATGGCCGAGCAATTCGCTTTCCAGAAGGTTTTCCGGCAGGGCCGCGCAGTTGATCTTGATGAAGGGTTTGCTGGCCCTTGGGCTTGCCTGGTGGATGGCCCGGGCGACCAGTTCCTTGCCGGTGCCGGATTCGCCCAGAAGCAGGGCGGTGGCCCGGCTTGGGGCAACCTTGTCGATGTAGTTGTACACATCCTGGATCCGCTTGCATTGGCCGATGATGTTGTGCTGGTTGTAGCGGCTGCGCAGCTCTTTTTTGAGCAACAGATTTTCCTCCACCAGCACCTGCTGCCTGAGGGAGACCGTCTTGTGCAGCCGGAGAAACTGGGCGATGAGCATGGCGACCACGGTGAGAAAGCGGATGTCTTCCTCAAAGGAGATCTCCGGGCCGAACAGCCTGTCCACGGAAAGGACGCCCACCACCGCCTCGGGCAGCATGACCGGCACGCCGATGAAGGAGATCTCTCCCTTGGGGAGATTGGCGCGGGCCCCGGTCCGGTTTAAAAAAAGCGGTTCGCTGTGGATGTCCGGCACCACGAAGGGATAGGCGGACTGAAAGATGCGGCCGATCACCCCCTCGCCCAGCCGGTAGATGCCGCGCCGCTCCTCCTCTTTGCTGAGGCCGTACGAGGCGGCAATGGAAAGATGCTCGCCGCCTTCTTCCTGGAGAACCAGGGTGGCCCGCTCCATGCGCAGGGTCTCGTGCAGGATCCGCAATACCTCGGACAGGGTTTTCTTGATGTCCAGGGCGGAGCCGATGAGCTGGCTTATCTGATAGAGCGCCTGCAATTCAAGGCGTTCGGTGGGGTAGTCGGGTTTGATCATGGGCTGGGTCCGCCTTTGGGGGTGCTGGGTTGACGATAAATGTTCCTGATTAGCGCTGATCTTCCGCAAATTCCCTCTCCCCCACCAAAGCGGGGGGGGGGAGAATTTCGCAGGGGCTCTCTGATGTACAAATTACGTTTTGCGGGAGATTAGCGCTAAGCAGGTAAATGTTTGAGTGCATGTCCCCTGTGGTGTTGATTTAGCAAAAAATGTTCCATTGCTTCAAAAATGTAACATTGCGCATGGGGAGTTTTTGTAACTCATTGAAATTAAAATAAATATATTGTGTGCTGGTCCGTGGGGCAGTGCGCGACGTTTGCGAAAAAGTTACATTTCGAGCAAATTGTTTTATGTTTCAATACATAAATGTAATAAAACTCCCTTATTCTTCCCCTTTCCATGCCGGTCGCTCTCCTTCCTTTTTGTAGCCAACCTTACAAAAGAGAACAGGCGGTACAGCACCCCCGCTTGCTGCTTGTTTCAATAAAAATAGTAATATCGGAATGTTAAGCGAAAAGTGCCCGGTGGCGTCCCGCTCTGGCACACCCCTTGCGATAGAGGCAATCGACGGCAGCGCAAGCCAATGGAATGCGACAACCCATATTCAATACAGAGCAAGGAGGAGTAGCAATGCGCAAGGTGGCAATTTACGGCAAAGGCGGCATAGGCAAATCAACAACCACCCAGAACACCGTGGCAGGTTTGGTGGAGTTGGGCAGAAAGGTCATGGTCGTGGGGTGTGATCCCAAGGCGGACTCGACCCGGCTCCTGCTGGGCGGCCTGGCCCAGAAATCAGTTTTGGACACCCTGCGCGAGGAGGGCGAGGATGTTGAGCTCGACGATATCCGCAAGGCCGGCTACGGCGGCACCTGGTGTGTTGAGTCCGGTGGCCCCGAGCCCGGCGTTGGCTGCGCCGGACGCGGCATCATCACCTCCATCAATATGCTGGAATCCCTGGGTGCGTATGAAGAGAGCGAAGGGCTGGATTATGCCTTTTACGACGTTTTGGGCGACGTAGTGTGCGGCGGCTTTGCCATGCCTATTCGCGACGGCAAGGCGGAGGAAATCTACATCGTTGTTTCCGGCGAGATGATGGCCATGTACGCGGCCAACAACATCAGCAAGGGCATCATGAAGTTCGCGCAAAGCGGCTCCGTGCGCTTGGGCGGGCTCATCTGCAACTCGCGCGCCGTTGACAACGAGGAGGAGATGATCTCGGAATTTGCCAAAAAGCTGGGCACCCACATGATCTACTTCGTGCCCCGGGACAACGACGTGCAGCGCGCCGAAATCAACCGCAAGACCGTTCTCGAGTGGAATCCCGAGGTTAAGCAGGCGGACGCCTACCGTGGGCTTGCCAAGGCCATCGACGAAAACACGAAGTTTGTTATTCCCACCCCCCTGGAGATCGAGGAGCTTGAGAAGCTCCTGATGGACTACGGGTTGATGAACTGACAGGCGCAAGGCGCAAGGTTAAAGGAGAAAGGCAACAACGTATTCTCCGAACCTTTGCCCTGTTTTCTTTCACCTTGAACCTTTATCTTTTTACCTATTTTTTTGGGAGAAAACCAATGTTGACTATGATCAGAGCAATTGTCCGGCCGGAGAAAGCAGACAAGGTTCTCGCCTCCCTCATGGAGGCGGGCTTTCCGGCGGTTACCAAATATTCCGTGGCCGGGCGCGGCAAGCAGCGCGGCATCAAGATCGGCGAGGTTACCTACGACGAGCTGCCCAAGGTTATGTTGATGAGCGTCATCAACACGGCGGATAAGGATTTTTTCATCGATACCGTGATGAATACGGCCCGCTCCGCCGGCAAGGGGGCATTCGGCGACGGCAAGATTTTCGTTTCCGAGGTGGAGGAATCCTACACCATCAGCTCCGGAGTCAAGGAGACCGCCTATGCCTCGGAAGGGGTGGCGCCATGAAAGAGGTCATCGCCATAGTGCGCATAAACATGATGAATCAGACCAAGCAGGCCCTCACCGACTGCGGCGTTGACGCTTTCTTTGCCCATGAGGCCCAAGGCCGCGGGGTGGGGTTTGTCAGCCCGGCGCTTCTTGAAGGGGCGGTGCAGGGGTATGAGGAAGCCGCCGCTCTCTTGGGCGAAAAGGGCAAGCTCTACCCCAAACGGATGATCACCGCCGTGGTGGAAGACTCCATGGTGGGCTGCGTAGTGGAGACCATTATCAATACGAATCAGACCGGCATGCCTGGCGACGGCAAGGTTTTTGTTTTGCCGCTCGGCGATGCGGTCCGGGTCCGGACAGGCGAGACGGGCATGAAGGCCATCTCATAAGGAGGAGTAACAATGGCAACAGCAACAAAGAAAAAGCTGGTGCAGTGGGGTCCTGCCGAGGTCAAGTCGGCGCTCCTTGAGAAGTATCCGCCCAAGGTGGCCCGTAAACGCGCCAAGCAGATTATGATCAACGAAGCGCAGCAGAACGAGACCCCGGAACTCACCGCCAACGTGCGCACCATTCCCGGCATCATCACCATGCGCGGCTGCACCTATGCCGGCTGCAAGGGCGTTATCATGGGGCCGACCCGCGACATCGTCAATCTGGTGCATGGTCCCATCGGCTGCAGCTTTTATGCCTGGCTGACCCGCCGCAACCAGACCGATGCGGGGCCGGACGGGGAAAACTATATGAACTACTGCTTTTCCACGGACATGCAGGAGCAGGACATCATCTTCGGCGGCGAGAAAAAGCTGGCCCAGGCGATCCAGGAGGCCTATGACCTCTTTCATCCCAAATCCATCGCCGTGTTCGCCACCTGTCCGGTGGGGTTGATCGGCGACGACATCCATACCGTGTCGAAGAACATGAAGGAAAAATTCGGCGACTGCAACGTCTACGCCTTTTCCTGCGAAGGGTACAAGGGGGTGAGCCAGTCCGCGGGCCATCACATCGCCAACAATCAGGTGTTTAGGCATCTGGTGGGGCAGAACGACGAGGTGAAGCCGGGCAAGTACAAGATCAATCTTTTGGGCGAGTACAACATCGGCGGCGACGGTTTCGAGATCGACCGGATCTTCAAGAAATGCGGGATCACCTGCATCTCGACCTTTTCCGGCAACTCGACCTATGACCAGTTCGCCTCCTCCCATACCGCGGATCTGAACGCGGTCATGTGCCACCGCTCCATCAACTACGTGGCGGACATGATGGAGACCAAATACGGCATCCCCTGGGTCAAGGTGAATTTCATCGGCGCCAAGGCCACGGCCAAGAGCCTGCGCAAGATCGCCGGGTATTTCGGCGAAAAGGCGCTTATCGATCGGGTGGAAGCGGTTATCGCCGAGGAGATGCCCGAGGTGGAGGCGGCCCTGGCCGAAATCACCCCCCGGACCGAAGGCAAGACCGCGATGATGTTTGTCGGCGGTTCACGGGCCCATCATTACAAGGAACTCTTTGACGAGCTCAAGATGAAAACCATCTCCGCGGGCTATGAGTTCGGGCATCAGGACGATTATGAAGGACGCCAGGTGCTGCCCAATATCCAGGTGGATGCGGATAGCCGCAACATCGAGGAGATCGAGGTTTCGGCGGACGAAACCCGTTTCAAGCCGCGCAAAAGCGACAAGGAAATGAAAGCCCTTGAAAAGGCAGGCTACAGGTTCAAGCATTATGACGGCCTGGCCGCGGACATGGACAAGGGCACGCTTATCATCGACGATCTGAACCAGTACGAAGCGGAGAAACTCGTCGAATTGATGAAGCCGGATATCTTTTGCGCAGGGGTCAAGGAGAAATATTCCATCCAGAAACTTGGCGTGCCTATGAAGCAGCTCCATAGCTATGACTCCGGCGGCCCCTATGCCGGTTTCCAGGGGGCGGTCAACTTCTACAAGGAGATCGACCGGATGGTGAACTCCAAGGTCTGGGGCTTCATGAAGGCCCCCTGGCAGAAGAATCCGCAGTTGTCGGCTTCGTATAACTGGGAGTAACAACGGTGCTCGGCACCGAGCCCGTGGCGGGAAGCCAAGAATTCCCTCCCCCCTCGGGGGGAGGGTTAGGGAGAGGGGGAATCTTTTTGAACGGAATATGTTGTATTTTCCCTCTCCCCCGGCCCCTCTCCCACAAGTGGGAGAGGGGGGTAAATATGTAAGTTTCCTGTAAAGGGTCAGGTTTCAAGCCTGTTCAAACAAAAAACGAGGATACAACAATGCTCTTACGACATACCCCGAAAGAAATAACAGAGCGCACGGCCTTGACCATCAATCCGGCCAAGACCTGTCAGCCCATCGGCGCCATGTATGCGGCTCTCGGCATCCACGGATGCCTGCCGCACAGCCATGGCTCCCAGGGTTGCTGTGCGTATCACCGCTCCGCCCTGACCCGGCATTACAAGGAGCCGATCTCCGCCTCCACCAGCTCTTTTACGGAGGGTGCCTCGGTTTTCGGCGGCCAGGCCAATATGCTGCAGGCCATCAATAACATATTCACCGTCTATAACCCCGAGGTGATAGCCATCCATACCACCTGCCTCTCCGAGACCATCGGCGACGATCTTCCCCAGATCAAGAAAAAGGCGGTCGCGGAAGGAAAGGTCCCCGAGGGCAGGTATTTGATCAGCGCCTCCACCCCGAGCTACGCGGGATCGCACGTCACCGGTTTTTCCAACATGGTCAAGGCCATGGCCGGGATGGCCGAGCCGACCGGGAAGAAAAACGGCAAGGTCAACATCATCCCCGGCTGGGTGGAGCCTGCCGACATGGAGGAGATCAAGCGGATCACCAAGATGATCGGGGTGAAAACCATCCTTTTTCCGGACACCTCCGGCGTGCTCAACGGCCCGCTCTCCGGCGAGTACAAGATGTTTCCGGAAGGCGGCACCACCGTGGCCGAGCTGCAAAGCACCGGGGACTCCAAGGGAACCCTGGCCCTGGGTGAATGGTGTTCCGCCGACGCGGCCCGTGAGCTCGATAAGAAGCACAAGGTTCCCTGTTCGGTGTTGGACATGCCCTTTGGCCTCAAGGCCACGGACCGTTTCATCGACGCCCTGCGGACCATCGCCGGGGTGAGCATTCCCGAGGAGATTGCCCACGAGCGCGGGCAGTTGGTGGACATGATTTCGGACATGCACCAGTATCTCTACGGCAAGAAGGTGGCCCTGGTCGGCGACCCGGATCAGCTCATCGCCATGACCGAGTTTTTGGTCTCCATGGATATGAAGCCGATCCACATCGTCACCGGCACGCCGGGCAAGAAGTTTGAAAAAAGGATCAAGGAGCTCACCAAGGACATGGGCTGCGAGGTTAACGTCAAGGCGGCGGGGGATATGTTCCTGCTCCATCAGTGGATCAAGAACGAACCGGTGGACCTGATCATCGGCAATACCTACTGCAAGTATATCGCCCGGGACGAGGACATCCCTTATGTGCGTTGGGGATTCCCCATCCTGGACCGGCAGGGGCACCAGTACTTCCCCACCGTGGGCTACAAGGGCGGCATCAGGCTGCTGGAGAAGATCCTCGGCGTTTTGCTCGACCGCAAAGACCGCGACGATGCCGAGTCGAAGTTCGAGCTGGTCCTGTAGATCCCTGCTCCGCAGGGTTGAAAAATGGGGGGCGGATTGCAATCCGGCCCCATCATGAAATGGCGTCGGCGGGGGAAGTGATCCCCCCGTCGCGTCTTCCCTGAACCCCGGAGGCTGGTGTGACCATTATCCATTTTCCTAAAACCAAGCAAGGGTGCTGCGGCAAGATTCCCCAGTGGCTCATCCTGCCCATGGCCCCCCAGGCGGCAGCCAGAATTTGTTTTTGCGGGGAGGACAAACTGCCCCAGGCGGTGCCCATCCGTGGCGCGCTTACCTGGATCGCGGATCTGCTGGCCCAGGGAAACGAGATCGGCGGCCTGGACCTCCATGGCCCTGGGGACCCCCTGGCCACTCCGGCCATGACCACAGAGATTCTGGCCGTGTTGCGGGAGCAGTATCCTGATTTGCCCTTGGGTATAACCACCCTGGGTCTCGGCCTGGCCGAACATGCCGGGGTGCTGGCCGAGCAGGGCGTTGTCAGGGTAACCCTGCTGCTGGATGCGGTTACTCCCCAGACAGTCAAGAAAATCTACACCTGGATTCGGCCGGGCAAACGGAACACCCCCCTGGCGGAAGCGGCCGAGATCCTGATCGAGGCGCAGGCCAAGGGAATCGCGGCCTGCAAAGCGGCAGGGATTGCGGTGTCCATCCAGGCAACGGTGTATGGAGGGATCAATGAAGACGAGATTGAAGAGATTGCCCGCAAGGCGTCCGACCTCGGGGCCGACTCCATAAGCCTGCTGCCCGGAAAAGGATGGCTGAACACGGAAGCAAAACTGCCGCTGGTCTCGGAAGAGACCATGGCGACTCTGGCCAAGAAGGCGGCCCAGCACCTTTCGGTTGTGTGTTTGCCGGAGCAAGCACCTCCGGGCGAGAGCATCGCCCCGGTCGGAGAAGGCCTGTCCGTGCCCAAGCCAACCACGGACAGACCCAATGTGGCCGTGCTCAGCGCCAACGGCATGGATATCGACCTCCATCTCGGTCAGGCCATCAAGGCGCTGATCTATGGTCCAAGGGAAGACGGCCTGGCCTGTCTGCTCGAGACCCGGGATCTTCCCGAGCCCGGCAGCGGCGACAACCGCTGGCAGCAGGTGGCGGAAATTTTACATGACTGTTTTGTGCTGCTGGCCGCCAGCGCCGGGCAAAAGCCGCGGGAGATTTTAGGCCGCCACGGGCTGGCCGTGCTGTTGCTTGAGGACAATGTCGAAGGCACGGTGGATGTACTCTACGGTGGCGGCAAGAAAGGTAGAAATAAGAAATAGTATTCAAATATAGGAGACACCCAAAATGGCCATACCAGCGCGTCAGATCATCGTCTGCCAGAGTTTTCGGGTTGCCGGCGACAAGAAGGGCATTTGCCACAAGCAGACCGAAGGGTTTCTGCAATACATCGAAGAAGAGGTGCTCGACCGGGGGCTGGACTGCCTGATCAGCGCCACCACCTGCCTCAAACAATGCGAGTCCGGACCCATCATGGTGATCCAGCCGGAGAACTGGTGGTTCAAGGGGGTGGACAGCGAAGAGGCGATCGACGCCATCCTGGACGGCCTTGAGGCTGGCGAGCCTGCCGCCGACTATCTCATCACCGCATAGGGCGGAGAGCACAAGAAGAGTTTGTAAAACCGTCCGGAGGGAGGAAAACACCATGAGTCTAAAACCCCTGGGGATGGTCAAAACCATTGTCGAGGCGGCGGGGATGGGTATCTCCTATGCCTATGACGACCTGGTTTTTCTGGAGCACAACTCCTTTTTGCTCCAGTTCACCACCAACGACCGGGAGATCACGGTCCACGTGAACAGCGAGGCGGACGAGGCCACGGTGCATGGCGATATAGAGCGGCTGCGGGAAGCCGCTCGTAATGTTGCAATGCAATGTACCCGAGGGGGGCATTACACCCTGGTCCCGGAAGGGGAGGATTCCATTCGCATCGAATTCAGTGCGTAGGCAGGGAGGGTCACATGGCGCAAACAGCGATACGCCCCGCTCTCTTGGGTGATCTTGACGGTTTGGTGGATCTGCTCCGCATGCTCTTTGCCATCGAGGCGGATTTTGCCTTTGATGCAGCCCTCCAGCGCAGGGGGCTGGCGATGCTCCTGGCGCATGAGGGAGCGGTTATATTGGTTGCCGAGGCAGCAGGGCAGGTCATCGGCATGTGTTCCGGACAACTGACCATCTCCACGGCAGAGGGAGGCTTTTCCCTGTTGGTGGAGGATGTGGTGGTCGCCGAAGCCTGGCAGGGAAAGGGGATAGGCCGAGCATTGCTGGCCGCCCTGGAGCAGTGGGCAGCCGACAGAAAGATCGGGCGTCTTCAGCTTCTGGCCGACCGGAACAATGCTGCGGCCTTGGAATTTTATCGCAAACTCGGCTGGCAGGGTACGGAGCTTATCTGTCAACGCAGACGGATCTAGTACCTTGTAACTTTTTAATCGACATCACATTGATTCCCTCCCCCTCGGGGGAGGGCTAGGGAGAGGGGAGATTTTCAGAAATATTAAGAGCTACAAGGGACTCGGCTAAGGAGGGCAAATCATGCCGGAATCACGCAAGGATGCAATTGCCAACCTGGCTGGGTTTCCCGCTCCCCACAGCGAACCCATCAAGGGGTGGGAGGAGTATCTGCGGGAGGGCAATCAGTTCCTGGCCACGGCCAACAATGCCTATACCCAGCGGAAAGAACCCTTCACCACCGCGATTCTGTATAACCTGGTGGCCATGGCCATTGAAAAACTGATCATGGCCCTGCTCATGAAAAGCGGCAAGCTGCCGTATAACCACACCATGCACGATCTGGTGGAGGCCATTGATGAGTTTTTGCCCGGCGAACTAGAGGGCCTTGGGGCAGAGCTTAAGGCCTGGGATGGGTTTCAGGATATCTGCGATATCGAGAGCTACTCCATCACCCCTCCGACCATGGGGCAGATAGGCGGCATGCTCACCCTGGCCCTGGAGGTCCAGGCGCGGGTCATTGCCTCTGTTATCGACCGTTAATATTGCAACCTATTGATTATATGAGAAGGAGAACGACCATGGCGAGAAAAGACGTAGAGGCATTGCTTGTTGCCGGCGGCGGAGATAAGCATTTGCGGGCCAAATACGACGTCCCCGGAACCCGGGAGGAGTTTGTCGCCCTGGCGGCGGAAGACGGCTACCATTTCACCGTGGAGGAGCTTGACGCGGTGCTCAAGGAATCGGGCGATGTCTTTGAAAAAAACGGCAACCCGGCCAAACGGCAGATTTGGTGGGTGTGAGGGCTGCGGCTGGCAGGCCAGTTACAAGGTCTGCCGAAAAAAAGATTTGAAGTTTACGACCCGAAGGGGCCAGACGAAAATGTCTGGCCCCTTCTTTTTGGATTGCGGGCATGGAATTCCGCCCCAACCTGTGCACGACTGCGCAGCTTTTTTCCTTGAAAGCGATCGTAAATAGAGCTATATTTGTAGCTGATAATTCAAGGAGGGAATGTATGGATACGATCTACGCCGACTACTCGATCAGTATGTCCGAGTTCAAGAAGAACCCGGCGCAGGTGTTGCGCTCCGCAGGCGAAAAGCCGGTAGCGGTGCTCAACCACAACCGTCCCGCTTTCTATATGGTCACCCCCAAGCTTTTTGAAGCTTTGGTCGAGAAGTTGGTCGATCTGGATCTGGTTGAGCTTGTGCGCCAGCGACTGGCACACAAAGATACGGCCATCGAGGTGGATATTGACAAAATCTGAAGTCGCTCCAGGTATCCCGAAGTACCGGCTCAAATTCATGCCGGAAGCACTCGAGGAGTGGAACGCTCTTGACGGGAGCATCAAGGCGGTGTTGCGCAAAGCGCTCAAAAAGCGTCTCGAACAGCCCCGCCCGCCTGGCTCGCACCTGCATGGCGACCTGCGCAATTGCTACAAAATTAAACTGCGCAAGCAGGGCTACCGTTTGGTTTATAGCGTTGAGGACGATGTGTTGGTCGTACTGGTGCTGGCTATCGATAAACGCGAAGACATGGCCGCCTACCGGTCAGCGGTTGAGCGCCTGCTCTCGGGTAAGCAGGAAAAATAATACGGTAGTAAGCTTACTTTTGGATTTATAGTTGCCGGTCAGTCCAGGGTGGAAGTGAATTAGATATACTGTCCCCAGAATTCCAGCATAACGCTGCTAATCAGCCGCTCGGCTTTTTGCGTCGGCTGCATTAGCAGCGTTAGAGGTTTTTGTGTAATTTATCGTTTTTATGGCCAAGATCAATCCATAAAAGGATAACCCAAATGCATAAATAGGCCAGAATATAATCCACCAAATCAGCTCGTAATTCTGAGCAACTGACTTAAAAGATATTGGTGAGTCAATAATCAGTGACGCAGTTTCCCCTCTTAAATTTGCACCAACTTGCAGAACAGAAATATTTAAATTTGTTTTACCAGTATGTAGCTTGGTCCTCTGTTCATTTTTTGGAGGCCACACAAAGATGTTTGGCCTTCCATCGTTCACATATGGGACAAAATCTCTCCAAACAGTTTCGCTCGATTCAACCCCACCAGCAGGTTCAGCTTCATAAATAGTTGTGTTAACGTCATCTATTACTTGCAATAATATTGATTCTCCAGGTTCAAGAAAATTGATATATCCAGTTTCACGCCAATCTCCTTTATCGTTGCTCCAACGACCAAGGGCTGACCTGTCTTTGGTATCTATGTTCTCAAACTTAAGTGAAATACGTAGTGAATCAGGAACTGGGCGAAATATGGGAATTCTAACTGATGCAGTTTCTTCTAATTTAATTGGAATAACAATAGGTTTTACTGTGTAATGAATCAATGCTCCTGTTGTCACCATACAGACTAAAACACCCCATGCAATCCAATGAATTTTGAGCTTAAACATCTTTGACTATTTGGAACCTCTAACGTAAAAGTAATCGGCGCGGCGCGGCGTTATCGCGCAGCGCCGGTGTTGACTGCCGGGTTCACTGCAACTACTTCCCAAGGTCCAATAACATTTCCTCCACAGCTTGTTTTCCACAGGGTTGGTCAATGAATTGCTTTAACATCAAGATGTACTCCTGGCACATGGCAAGCTTCGGGTCTTTCGTTGCCTTCTGTGCCATTTCATCTATATCTTCGTCCATGTTCTTCTTGGCCTGTGGAAAATATGGTGACCGTTCCAGCGCAGTTATGAAATCGGGGTACTCCAGCTTAAAGCGCCGCGATTCTGCGATTACCGCATCAGCCTCTCTTGGCGAATATCGCCGGCACATGTCGACTGAGCCATAGACAAGTTGATAGGTGCGATTAACTATGTGCTGCGCTTTGCTGTTCGTTCCCCATTTACTGGCAGAGGCAGTGCTCATATCCAAGGCGGTACAAAGACTGACAATCAGTGTGATCCAGCGAGATGGGTTCATAATTCACTCTTGGGACCGAATTCCGGGGACATAATACTTAATCTCTGTCAACCAGAGGGGAATTAAATTACAAGTGCACTGCGTCCTGAACTGCGGACTCCGCGAAGGTTATGGGCATCGTCCCGGCCATTTCTAGGTTAGTCCCAACCGTTTTTTCACCTCGGCAAGGGAGGTCTCGTGTCCTTGATCCTGTTCCGCCAGGCCCTTGACCACGGCCCGCATGAAAGAACATTCCTCTTCGGTCTTTTTAAAGTCCCGCAAATCCTGCACCACCGCCACCCCTCGCCCGCGGCTGGTCAACAAGACCGGTCGGGGCGCCTCGGAAACAACATGCCGTATGACTTTACCGGGGGGTACTTCCAGGTCGCTCAATGGGATGACATCCTCTGGAAATCTAATATTCACGACATGGCCATCTTTGTGGTGCTGTTAATAGGCCTAAATGTAGCACCTCTTAAGAGCACTGTACAGCGTAACCTATTGCCCTCTAAGCCTCTTTTCATTTCCTCGGTTTCTTCGAAACCGGCCTGGACGGCGGCTTCACTGCCTCGCGCTGCGCCTCCTCCACTGTAGCCAATAGCTCTACGCAGTTGGCATCGGTTCCGGTTCCGGTTTCGATCAAAGGTATGAGCGCCGCCAGGGGATTGATCAACCCGAGCAAGGCCGCGCTGCCGAGACGCTTGATCAGGCCGCCCTTGTCGATGCTGACGTCCGGCTTGGCAAAGCTGCCGGTAATATGGATTGGGCTGCGCACCACCAGAATACTCACATCCTTGGGGTGCGGCTTCAAAATGAGGTCCAATTGCTCGTCGCGGAGGTTGACGTCGCCTGAGCCTTCGATTTGCGTGTCGGCCGTGTCGAGGACGATTGAGCGGCTGGTGGCCAAACCGTCTTGTATCTCGAAGGACGCAGCTCCGCAGCGGATGGCGGTCTCGCGGTCGCCGACCACGAGGAATTTGATGATCTCGCCGCCGTCCAGGCCGAAAAGCTCGACCAGCAGATTGGAAAGCGTACCGCCGGACATCGCGAAATTTCCTTCGCCGGTGGCGGTTGCCAACATGTCGGCAAGGCTGTTGCCCCGCCCGGAAAGTCTGATCTTAGCGCCCATCGCTCCTTCGCTTCCTTTCATCAACTTTACGGTCGGAAACAGTTTGTTGAGCCGCAGGGCGCGCATGGAAATCGTGGCCTGCGTCGCGATGGGATCGTGTTTTGCGTTGAGCGTGATATTGGAGATGATATTCCCGCCCGCGAAGCCGAAGTTGAGCGGCGCCAGGGTGAGCACGCCATCGGCCAATTTCAGCGTTGCCGTGAGATCTTCCAGGGCCAGCCCTTCCGGGCGGCGGATCTGGCCGGCTTTTAAGGTGATGTCGGCGTCGATGGCGTTCAACCGTTCGACCCGGAAAGGTTCCTTGGGCAGCACGCGGGCAGGTGCGGCAGGGGCCTCACCCTTTTTGGACTCGCTTGAGACCGTGCCGCGTCCCTTATCGGCGGCGCCGCTTGAGTGAATCCCGATCATCGGGCCCAGATCCTTCAGGTCGAGGATTTTGCTGTGAAACGAGGCGGCAAGGTGGGGCCGTGGCTGCTTCGGGGTGAACACCGCGGTGCCGTTGATATCGCTGCCCCCGATGATTCCCTTGAAGTTTTCATATGCATATTGCGCCCCCTGATTCTTAAAGCGGCCCTCGATGGAAAAAGGGGGCGAATGGGGCAGCGGGACCGGGATTATCGGATACAGGCGAGACCAGTCGGGACCGGCGATTTTGACCCGCGCGTCGACCCCGGCCAACTGCCCAAGATCGACAAAAGTGCCATCGATTTCAAAGGAATTCTTGCCGATTTTTCCGCTGGCTTGCAGCGGAAAGGCCACCCCGGAATCGCGCAGCCCCAGCACACTGCCCGCCCGCGCCGACCCGGAAAAGGGCAGATTTTTATATTCGCCGGAAAAAGCGATCATTGTGGGCAACCGTTGCGGCTTGCCCTGCGCATCCTGCGTTTCGGTTTTGACCTCGGCACGCGCATCCATATCCTCCAACCCGTCGCGCCAGCGGATCACGCCATGGTCGATGGTCAGGCTGCGAATTTCCGGTACCGGCGCCTCGGGATCATCGGACCTGCCGAACACCCAGTTGCGCTTTCCGTCCTTGCTGCGCTCCAGCAGCACATCACCATCCACCACGCGCAGCCGTTCGACAATAATGACCCGAGCAAACAACGAGCGCAGGTTCGGCACAAACTCAAGGCCTTCCACGGAGGCCATCTGCTTTTCTTGCGACCACTCCGGGTTTTCATAGCGCATCTTGCCGATGCGGATGGTGGGAGAAAGCCCCAGCGCGACCTTGATATCGCCCTCGATCTTCAGGTGGCGCCCGGTTTTTTTAAAGACGTAGCGCTCGATGGGCGCGCGAAACCAGTTCCAATCGAACAATATCAGGAACAATAGAACGAGGATGCCTATGGCACCCGCAGCAATCAGGGTTTTGCGATATTTCAAGTTGTCGAACCAAGGTGAAAATTTTGATGGAGGCACAAGGGAAGCTCCTGATTTAAAGTTTCGTGGAGTCTCAAGTAGCTTCCCTGAGCATCCCATACTCCCCGGTTGATTGTCAATCCAGGGGGGAAACGAGTGGTTCGGTGGAGAGAGATCGAAAGGATTATCGCGGCTGAAGCCACGCTTGCGGGCATGGCAACCACTACCTCCTTATGGTAGGAGCGGCTTCAGCCGCGATGAACCCCCGCAGGGGCCGACAAAAATGTCCGCCCCTTTCTTTTTTGTCGCAAACCTTACACAACCCTTCTCGTCCCTGCTCCCTCCCTTTTAAGCTCATGAGCTTTTTTCTGCTTAACTGTAAGTAATGACACAACAAAATATTATATCCCCAGCGTGGCACACCCCTTGCTCTTACCCCTGTACACATCATCACACAGGAGCACGTACGCCATGGAAGCAGCGTTGCAAGAACGACAGGATTCGATACACCGCACCGGGGAAGCCCCCTTTGCCATGGAGTGCAACAAGGACAGCCTGGCCGGGGCAGTGAGCCAGCGGGCCTGCGTGTTCTGCGGCTCGCGGGTGGTGCTGTACCCCATTGCCGATGCCCTGCATCTGGTGCATGGGCCCATCGGCTGTGCGGTCTACACCTGGGATATCCGGGGCGCGCTCTCCTCCGGGCCGGAGTTGCACCGGCTGAGCTTTTCCACGGACATGCAGGAGACCGACGTCATCTTCGGCGGCGAGAAAAAACTCTACAACGCCCTGGTCGAGCTCATCGATCGGCATAGCCCCAAGGCGGCCTTTGTCTATTCCACCTGCATCGTGGGGATCATCGGCGACGACATGCAGGCGGTGTGCCGCAGGGTTGCCGAGGAAAAAGGCATCCCGGTTTTGCCCGTGCAGTCGGAGGGGTTCAAGGGCAACAAGCGGGAGGGGTACAAGGCCGCCTGCAATGCCATGCGGCAGTTGGTGGGCATGGGCGACATCAGCGGGATCTCCAAATACAGCCTCAACATTTTGGGAGACTTCAATCTGGCCGGGGAGATCTGGCTGATCCGCGACTACTTTACCCGGATGGGCGTCGAGGTGGTGGCCAACATCACCGGAGACGGGAGGGTGGGGGATATCCAGCGGGCGCACGGGGCCGCGCTCAACGTGGTGCAGTGCTCCGGCTCCACCATGGATCTGGCCCGGATGATGAAAGAGGATTACTCCATCCCCTCGCTGCGCGTCTCCTATTTCGGGGTGGAGGACATGGCCGAGTCGCTCTATGCGGTGGCCGCGTTTTTCAAGGACGAGGAGATGATGCGCCGCACCAGGGAGCTGGTCAAGGAGGAGCTTTCCCTGATCATGCCGGAGATTATGAAATACCGGCAGGCTCTGGCGGGCAAGCGGGCCGCCATCTACGTGGGCGGGGCGTTCAAGGCGTTCTCCCTGGTCAAGGCCTTCCGCACCATCGGCATGCAGGTGGTCATGGTCGGCTCCCAGACCGGCACCCCGGAGGATTACGCGGAACTGGCCGAGATCACCGATCCGGGCACCATCATCGTGGATGATTCCAACCCCCTGGAGCTTTCTGCATTTCTCCAGGAAAAGGAGGTGGACATCTTCGTGGGCGGGGTCAAGGAGCGGCCCATCGCCTACAAGCTGGGCGTGGCCTTCTGCGACCACAACCACGAGCGCAAGGAGATGCTGGCCGGGTTTGCGGGCATGCTCAACTTCGCCCGCGAGGTGTACTCCTCAGTGATGAGCCCGGTGTGGCGGTTTGTGCCACGGAAAGCAGAAACCGTACAGGAGGAGATCAATGACTAAGATGCCCCCCCAGTATGTCTCCACCACCAATGCCTGCAAGCTGTGCAAGCCGCTGGGCGCCAGCCTGGCTTTTCGGGGCGTGGAAGGGGCGGTGCCCTTTCTCCACGGCTCCCAGGGCTGCGCCACCTACATGCGGCGCTACATCATCAGCCATTTCAACGAGCCCATCGACATCGCCTCCTCCTCGTTGGGGGAGAAGAACGCGGTTTACGGCGGCGGAGCGAACCTCAAGCTCGGGCTGAAAAACGTGACCGAAAAATACCACCCGGCGCTCATCGGCATCGCCACCACCTGTCTCACCGAAACCATCGGTGACGACGTGAAGCGGCTACTCTTTGAGTACCGCCAGGAATTCATGCAGGATGGCGGCCCGCTGCTGGTGCAGGTTTCGACCCCGAGCTATTCCGGCACCCACATGGAGGGGTTCCATGCGGCGGTGCGGGGGCTGGTGGAGCAGTTGACCGTGGCGGCTGAGTCCAACCCCACGGTGAATATCTTGCCCGGTTTTCTCTCGGCTGCGGATCTCAGAAGCCTCAAGGAGATCGTTGCCGATTGCGGCCTGACTGCCACCGTGCTCCCTGATTTTTCCGAAACCCTCGACGGCCCGGCCCTGCGGGACTACCCCCTGATCCCCAAGGGCGGGACCAAGATCAGCGATATCCGGGCCATGGGCGGGGCTAAAGCAACCGTGGAGTTCGGCCATACCCTGCCGGATCAGCTTTCCGGGGGCAAATATCTGGAAAAAAGCTACGGCGTGGAGTTGCACCGGCTGGGCATGCCGGTGGGCATCAGGGAAACCGACCGGTTCTTCGAAGTGTTGCGCAGCCTTTCCGGCAACCCCATGCCGGAAAAATACGCCCTGGCAAGGGGCCGGTTGGTGGACAGCCTGGTGGACGGCCATAAGTACGTGTTCGGCAAACGGGCCATTGTGTACGGCGAAGAGGATCTGGTTATCGGCCTGACCTCTTTTTTGGCCGAGATAGGGGTGCAGCCGGTGCTCTGCGCCTCGGGTGGCACCAGCGGCGGGTTTGTCAAGGCCATCGAAAAAGCGGTGGAGGGGTTTGGGGTGGAGATGCCCCGAATCCACGAGGGCATGGATTTTTACGAGATCGGCGAATTGGCCGCGGAGCTGAAGCCGGATTTTTTCCTCGGCCACAGCAAGGGGTATCCCCTGGCCAGGGGGTTGGGCATTCCGCTCATCCGCGTTGGGTTTCCCATCCACGACCGGGTGGGCGGCCAGCGGCTCCTGCATATCGGCTACCACGGAGCACAGCAGCTCTTCGATCTGATCGCCAATGCCATGATCGCGGCCAAGCAGGATGGTTCCGAGGTTGGGTACAGTTATATGTGAAGGGCTCGCAATAGACAGGTGCTTCGACAGGCTCAGCACGAACGGATTTTATACATTCAGTAATCTCCGTTCGCCCTGAGCCTGTCGAAGGGTGTTTTTGAACTTTTGCTAGAGAATTAATCGAGAGACATACGGGAGAGAATCATGCGCGAAATCCACAAAGACCTGAGCAAGCACCCCTGTTTCAATCCGGCCATGAAAGGACAGGCCGGCCGGGTCCATCTGCCGGTGGCCCCGAACTGCAATATCAAGTGCAACTACTGCGACCGCAAATACGACTGCGTCAACGAGTCGCGGCCCGGGGTGACCAGTACCATCCTGAGCCCGGAGCAGGCCCTGGTGTACATGGGCAAGGTTCTCGAAAAAGAGCCGCGCATCACCGTGGCCGGCATTGCCGGGCCCGGCGATCCCTTTGCCAATGGCGAGGCGACCATGGAAACCATGCGGCTGATCAACAAGAATTACCCGCAGATGATCTTATGTCTGGCCAGCAACGGGTTGGCCATCGGGCCCTATATCCCGGAGCTGGCAGAGCTGAATGTCTCCCATGTGACCATCACCATCAATGCCGTGGATCCGGAGGTGGGTGCCAGGATCTACAGTTGGGTGCGGGACGGCAAGGTTGCCTATCACGGCCGCCAGGCGGCGGAGCTGCTCCTTTCCCGGCAGTTGGCAGCGGTCAAGGCCCTGAAGGCGCACGGGATCACGGTGAAAATCAACTCCATCCTGATTCCGGGGATCAATGACCAGCATATCCTGAAGGTCGCGGAAACCATGCAGGGACTGGGCGCGGATCTTTTTAACTGCATGGCCATGTTCCCCAACGTGGGCACCCCCTTCGGCACGATCCGCGAGCCGTCCAAGGAGGAGGTTGGTGCGCTGCGCACCGAGGCGGAAAAGTTCCTGCCCCAGATGCGGCATTGCACCCGCTGCCGGGCCGATGCGGTGGGGTTGCTCGATCAGGACCGGACTGAGGAGATGCGCGGCTGCCTCTCCGCCTGCGCCCAGCTTCCGCCGCTGCCGCCCGAGATCAGGCCCTATGTGGCGGTGGCCACCATGGAGGGAGTTTTGGTCAATCAGCATCTTGGCGAGGCCAACCGCTTCCAGATCTATGAGCGTAAAGGGGATGAGTATCTGTTGAAGGAGGAGCGCCTTGCGCCCAAGGTGGGCGGCGGCTTGCAGCGCTGGACTTCTCTGGCCAGGGTCTTGAACGATTGCCGGGCAGTCCTGGTGAGCGGCGTGGGGGAAACGCCCCGTGGGATTCTTGAAAAAGGAGGGGTGCGGCCGGTGGAGATGGGCGGATTTATTGTTGATGGTCTCAAGGCGATATACGAAGGCGCCAATGTCGCGCCTCTGCAGAAACGGAAGAAGTCCTGCGCCTCCGGCGGCTGTGTCGGCTCGGGCGGCGGGTGTTCTTGAAAAACGAACTGAACGAGGTGATGCAATGAAGGCTACCTTGGAAAAGGTGTTTGAGTATTCTTCCAAGCCGGTGCAGGGGACCTTGTCCCGCAAGCTGCGCAAGGGCGTGTCGGTGCAGGTGAACGAGGGCAAGGTGTATGAGAAGGCAGTAATTTTTCTCGGCGAGGAGTTTGTCCGGATTACGGAAGAAGGCAAGGATGGGCAGAGTTGTAACACCTACTATGACTGGGCCAAGATCGACTCGGTGCGGACCTGTAGCGCCAAGGAAAAGGAGTAGCGCGGGGGGGGGCTGCTGCCGGGAAGGTTTGATTACATTTGTGTTAGCTTGCTATAATTTTTATCACATTTTTGTTTGACAATCTCCTTCGCGCACTATCGCGGGGAGGAGAGGTCTAGCTGTTTTTTTCTTTTGAATTCAAGTTGTTTTGGGTTTTTCGGAATTTTTTTTCGGGGTTGGCACATAACTTGATATGCAAGGTGTGCGAGTGCTTGTGCGCTCGCCTGCGATCCCCAGAGGGTACGGATGTTCAGAAATATTGTTATGGCGTTCACTATTTTAGAAAGGAGAAAGGAGATGAGTAGAATCGCAAGGAAGTTGCTGGTTGGAGTTGCTGCTACGGGGGTATGTCTTTCCATGTTTTCCGGCCTGGCCTGTGCTGCCGATGCCGAGGAAGACAAGCCCACGGCGAATATGACCGTTGGCGCCTTCAGTCAGTATATCTGGCGTGGCTTTGAGTTGAGTAAGGACAGCATCGTGGTGCAGCCGTCCATGACCGTGGGCTATAAGGGATTTTCGGCAAATGTCTGGGGGAATCTCGATACCGATCCGTACACGAACGATGGTGTCAACAATTCCAATAACTGGAACGAGACCGACCTGACCCTGGCCTATGCCTGGGAAATGGGTCCCGTGGCCTTTTCCGTGGGCTATATTTACTATGCTCTGGATGCGGCGGAGGATTCGCAGGAATTCTTTGCCAGCGCTGCGCTGAACACCCTCCTGAAGCCGACTCTGACCGTGTACCGCGATACGGATTTCTATCCGGGCTGGTACACCACCCTGGGTGTTTCCCATTCCTTCCCGGTGCAGGGTGACATTACCCTTGATCTTGGCGCGCAGGCGAGCTACCTCGCGGCGGATGAGGCCGCAACCTATGCGGAAGCCGATGGCAGCAAGTACAGCAATTTCCATGACGGTATATTGTCCGTGGGTCTCACCGTGCCGGTGAACAAGTACTTCACTGTCATTCCCAAGCTCAGCTACACCTTCCCTCTGAGCAGCGATGCCGAGGATCTCATGCGGTCAAGCAGCAAAGATGGGAACGACGACGATTTCATTTACGGCGGGGTTTCCGTGAGCATGTCGTTCTAGCGGGGGTTTCCCTATTTTTTCCCTGTTCGGCCCGTCTGTCTCGCCCCCTCCCTGGCTGAGACAGACGGGCTTTTTTTATGAAAAAAGCATTGCGCGACCGTTATATTTTGATAAATATAACGCCATGAAAAACCACACATCGCAAGACAAGGGGGGATCCGGTCTCAAGTGGCGCGGAAGGCTTTGGCTCGAAGGGGAGGAGGGCACCTTTCTCGGCTATGGCCGGGTGGTGTTGCTGGAGCGGATCAGGGAGTACGGTTCCCTTGCCCAGGCGGCCCGCTCCATGGAGATGTCCTACAAGCATGCCTGGGATCTTCTCGACTCCATGAACCGCCAGGCCGGGTGCAAGCTGGTGGAGACCTCCCGGGGCGGCAAAAGCGGTGGTGGGGCCAAGCTTACGGTGACGGGCGAGCGGGCGATCGCGGTTTTTTGGGAGTATCACGCCAGGTTTCAAGCCGTGTTGCAGGAAATGACCGAAAAGCTGGGGCCTGCGCTGTGCGAAATGGAAAAACCCGATGGCGGCCAAAGTTAGGCCTATCTGCTGTTTAACGTATTACGGAGAGACCCCATGAAACCCCTCAAATCCCTGTTGTTCGTCTGCTTCATGCTGCTGGCCGTGCCTGCCCATGCCGCAAAAATCACCGTTGCGGCGGCGGCCGATCTGAAATTCGCCATGGATGAGATCGTCACCGCATTCAAGAGCGCCAATCCCGACGAGGGGATTGACGTCATCTACGGCTCGTCGGGCAAGTTTCAAACCCAGATACGGCAGGGTGCGCCCTATGATCTTTATTTTTCCGCGGATATCGGGTTTCCCCGCGAGCTGGCCAAACAAGGCTTCGCCTCCTCCGAGGTAAGGCCCTATGCCCTTGGCCGGATCGTGTTGTGGAGTGCAAGTCTGGACGCCGCCCAAATGACCATGGCCAGCCTCGCCGACCCGAAGATCAGTCGCATCGCCATTGCCAATCCGAAGCATGCGCCTTACGGCAAGCGAGCGGAAGAGGCCCTGCGCGCGTCGGGTTTATGGGAGAAGCTGGAGCCGAAGCTGGTCTATGGCGAGAACATCGCCCACACCGCCCAGTTCGTCCAGACCGGCAATGCGCAGGTCGGCATCATCGCCCTGTCCTTGGCCGTGAATCCTGAGTTGGCCAGCAGGGGAGGGTACTGGTTGATCCCTGATACCCTGCATGAGCCCCTTGAACAGGGGTACATCATCACCAAGCGGGCCGAAGGCAACGCCCTTGCCAAACGCTTTGCCGATTACATGGGCAGCAAGCTTGCCCGTGCCGTGATGGTGAAGTACGGCTTTGTGCTGCCGGGTGAAAACGCAGGCAAATAGGCGTAAAGAATTGATTCCGGAGACAGTTATGCTTTTGTCGGGCAGCGACATGCAGGCCATTTGGCTTACCGTAAAGTTGGCGAGCATCGTCACGGTCATCCTCCTGCTGGTCGGAACGCCTATCGCCTGGTGGCTGGTGCGCACCGGTTCCTGGTGGAAGGGGCCGATTGGCGCTGTTGTCGCCTTGCCCCTGGTTTTGCCGCCTTCGGTGCTGGGATTTTATATGCTGCTGGCGATGGGGCCTGATGGCCCTGTCGGGCATCTTACCCGGGCACTGGGTGTCGGGCCGCTGCCCTTCACCTTCTGGGGGCTGGTGATCGCCTCGGTGTTTTATTCCCTGCCCTTCATGGTCCAGCCCCTGCAAAATGCATTCGAGGCCATCGGCGACCGTCCGCTTGAAGTCGCCGCGACCTTGGGAGCTTCGCCGTTGGATGCCTTTTTCAGCGTGGTTCTGCCCTTGGCCCGGCCCGGCTTTCTCACCGCGGTCATAATGACTTTTACTCACACCGTGGGGGAATTCGGGGTGGTGTTGATGATAGGCGGCAATCTGCCGGGGATCACCCGGGTGGTCTCGGTGCAGATTTATGACCATGTGGAGGCGCTGGAATATGGCCAGGCCCACCGGTTGGCCGCCGTCATGCTGATCTTCGCTTTCCTGGTGCTGCTGGCGCTGTACGCCTGGCGGCCCGATGCCAAGAAGGGTTGAGGCAATGGAGACGATCAAGGCGCGGTTTCACGTTGACTGGCCGGGCTTTTCGCTCGATGTCGATTGCGTCTTGCCGGATCGGGGCGTGACCGCATTGTTCGGGCATTCCGGCTCCGGCAAGACCACATTGCTCCGCTGCATCGCGGGTCTCGAGCGTGCCCGGCAAGGATTTCTTTCGTTCAAGGGCGAAATCTGGCAGGACGACACAACCTGGCGGCCTACGCACAAGCGGCCCCTGGGGTATGTGTTCCAGGAGGCCAGCCTGTTCCCGCACCTGACTGCGCTCGGCAATCTGCGCTATGGCATCAGGCGGGCCACCACGGAACACAGGGTGAGTCTGGATCAGGCCGTGGACCTTCTGGGTATCGGCCATCTGCTTGACCGGAAAGCGGATCGGCTTTCCGGCGGCGAGCGGCAACGGGTCGCCATTGCCAGGGCGCTGGCGGTCAGCCCCCGCCTTTTGCTCATGGACGAGCCGCTGGCGGCACTCGATCTCAAGCGCAAGCAGGAAATCCTGCCCTACCTGGAACGGTTGCATGACGAGTTGAAGATTCCCGTGCTCTACGTCAGCCACTCCCCCGACGAAGTGGCCCGGCTGGCCGATCATCTCGTTGCCATGGAAGACGGTAGAATAGTAGCCAGCGGCCCCCTGGTGGAAACCCTGGCTCGGATCGATTTGCCGATCCGGCTTGGCGAAGATATCGGCGTGGTGCTCGATGTTGTCGTGGGGGAAAGAGACAAGACCTGGCATCTTGCCCGGATGGATTTCCAGGGCGGCAGCCTGTGGACAAGGGATATGGGGGCCGCGGCAGGCAGCAGGATGCGGGTCAGGGTTCTGGCCCGGGATGTGAGTTTGACCCGGCAGTTACAAACCCAGACAAGTATTCAGAACCTCGTGCCTGCAAGGGTGTCCGCCATTGCCGACGACGAACATCCGGGATTGGCCCTGGTCCGTATTCGGGTCGGGGCGTCGGTTTTGATTGCCCGCCTGGCGAAACGAGCGGTGGCAGCGCTTGAGCTGTCGCCCGGCCAAGAAGTCTGGGCTCAGGTGAAGACCGTGGCTTTGCTGGAATAGCGTGGGGTTCGCCATGCTCCACGACAGGCAGCGAGAAAAAGAATGTCTTCGCCGCATGATGGCGGCGGCATCGAGTGCGTGAGGTGACAGCCATGGAGCATGTGCGAGGTTTGGTGGACAGCACCCTGCGCGAGGGCAGCCAGACGGCGGGGGTTGCTTTCACCCTGGAGCAGAAGGTGGCCCTTGCCCGGGATCTTGTGCGGGTCGGGATCGAAGAGGTGGAGGTGGGCATCGCCACGCCGTTGGACAGCGAGCTGCCGGCCCTGGTCGCCCGTTGTCGCGGGGAGGCCGGGGTGAAGCGTCTGTCCCTCTGGTGCCGCTGCCGCAAGGAGGATATCGCCTGCGCTCTGCGCCTGGCCCCGGAGGTCATTTCCCTTTCCGTGCCGGTCTCCGACCTCCATATCGCCATCAAGTTGAATTTGAGGCGTGCGGCGGTGTTGGAGATGGTGGCCAGGGCGGTCGCAACGACGCGGGCCGGGGCGCCCTATCTCTCCCTCGGCCTGGAGGATGCGACCCGGGCTGAGCCGGATTTTCTGCGCGAGATCGTCAGCGTTGCCTGCAAAAACGGGGTGGATCGCATCCGGATCGCCGACACGGTGGGCGTGGCCACCCCCGGCGGAATTGACGCTCTGGTCCGCGACCTGCGGAGCAATTTCGCGGTGGAGATCGGGGTGCACATGCACAACGATTTCGGCATGGGTACGGCCAATGCCATTGCTGCCTTGGAGGCAGGCGCCCATTGGGCAGACGTCACGGTTTTGGGTCTGGGCGAGCGGGCCGGGAACAGCCGGCTGGAAGAGGTGGCCGGTTATCTGGCCCTGCAAGGCAACAGGCCCTATGCGACCACCCGGTTGAAGGGACTGGCCCAGCATGCCGCCGGTTGCTCGGGGAGGACGATCGAACCCCATCACCCGGTGATCGGCGCGGGGATCTTTGCCTGCGAAACCGGGTTGCATTTGGCCGGGCTCGCCAAGGATCCCCGGACCTACGAGCCCTACGAGCCAGGCCTGGTTGGGGCGAGGCGGCAATGGTCCTATGGGGGAAAAGTGGGCAGGCAGGGCGTGGTCGAGCGGTTACGGCAGTTGGGGTTGCACTGTCGGGAGGAGCATCTGCCCCGGCTGGCCGAAGCCTTCCGCGGGCAATGCCTGGATTTGAACAGGCCGCTCCATGATAGGGAGGTGCGGCTCCTGGTGGCGGAATATAGTTCTTGATCCGAGGATTTCCTGCCCGTACAGTGGAAAAAAAGCGAGTTGCCAAGGCCGATGATTTCGGTCTTGAGAAAGGAGCGAAAGTCTCATGACGCAAGAGAACATCTTTTCCCTGCTGGGCAGGTCCGGCCCTTTTGCCACCGGCGACAGGCCGCCATCCCTGGCCCCGTTTTCTCCGGAGGCGCGGCTTTTTGCCAAGGGCTTGGCCGAGGCCGGCATGCGCACCCGCTACCGGATTCTGCGCAACCAGATCTTCGAGTTTCTCGATGTCCGGAGCTTTGCCGGAATCCAGGCGATCATCAACGATCCGGCCCGGCGGAAGCTGGCCAACGAGCGGGCCTACCGGCTGCTGGGCAACATGTTCGGCATCGAGGGCAATGCCCGGGAGGTGATTCTGCGGGTCAACACCTATTCGCGCACCGCCGACGGGGTGATCAACTATCTCAAGGGGAAGGTGCTGGCCAACTACGCCTCCTACATCGAGATGACCAACGAGATCGACTCTTGCAAGAGCCCGGTGGATCTCATGCTCATCCTCTTTGACGACCGTTACCACAAGAAGGCGCGGTTTGAGGCCAAGCGCAAGCTGATCCTCATGAATCTGGCCGGCTCCATCGATCAGCGGGAACGGGAAACCGAGGTGGAGGCCAAGTTCGACCAGTTTCTCGACTTTTTGAACGAATACGTCTGGAGCAAGAAAACCAGGATCGGCGAACTGGAGATCGTCTATCTCCTGAGCGACCACGACCCGGAGACCTTTGCCTGCAACAAGGTCGAAGTAATCGGCCAGGGCCACTGGGCCTACGGCCCCACCGCCGCCAAGGTCTTCGGCAAGGAGATCCACGGGGGCAAAAAGAAGGCCAATCAGAAGCTCACCCTGATCAAGCGGAGGCGTTTTGCTGCCAACGGGGTGGAGGTGCCGATCTACGTCTCCATCCGCAAGAAGCAGTCCGAGGCCAAGGTGCTCAAGCTCCTGCGCAAGGGCGAGGAAAATCCGGCCGTGGCGGTGGACGACGAGCTGGGCCTCATGGGGGTGGTGGATTCGGTGGCCGAGGTCAAGGCCTTCCAGAAGCATCTGACCCAGAGCGCCACCCGGGCGGGCTCCCTGATGACCCTGGAGGAGGTGACCGACACCCTTTCCGGCGGCGCGCACCACAGCGGCAGCATCGGCAGCTCGGCCAAGACCCAGATGTTCAAGTTCTTCGCCCGCATGGGCGGCATGCGCGTGGAGTTCATCGTCCACACCAACCGCTCGTACCTCAACTATATCTATGAGCGGGAGGTTTCCCACGACGAGTATGAGGTGAAGCGGATCTTCGACTCGGGGGTGGCGGAGTTGCTGTTCCCGCAGGACATCTACGAGATCGACATCGCCGAGAAGAAGGAGGCGGTGCTCCGCTGGTTCAGGAAACGGATCGAGGAGTTTTGAGCCCCCGCCGCTGCCCTGTTCACTGGGCGAGGTATTTTCGCAGCATCCCCAGCGATTCGGCGGAGTCCCACTGGACCGCGCCGAGGAATTTTTCCCGGAGCACCCCCTGCTTGTCGATGATGTAGGTCTCCGGCACCCCGGTCAGCCCGTAAGCCTGGGCCGCCTTGTTTTCCGGATCAACGAGAATGGGAAAGGTGGCGCCTATCTTTGCGGCCATGGCGTCGGCCAGGGCAGGGTCGTCATTGCTGAGGACGGCCAGCATGATGAACGAGTCCGCGGGCATGGCGGCGTGAATCGCCTGCATGGAAGGCAGCTCTTGCCGGCAGGGCGGGCACCAGGTCGCCCAGAAGTTGAGAAACACCACCTTCCCCTTGAGTTCGGCAAGAGCCCAGGTTTTGCCCTTGGTGTCCACCAGGGTGAATTCCGGGGCAGGCTTGCCGATCTGGGCCACCTCGGGCCGCTGGGGGCAGGCGACAAGCAGGAAGGCGAGGCAAAGCATGGTGAGGGGGGGGAGTAATCTTTTCATAATCCGTGGTCTCCAGAACAGGTACGCCCATGGCGTGGGTTGTCGAAAGGCAGGGGCGTGTTCGCCGGCGTCAGGCCACAATGGACACGCCGGCGAACATGGTTTTTTCCGTCTTATTTCGGGTACTGCGCCGCAAGTTCATCCTCCAGCAACTGTTGCAGCTCGACGTCGCCAAAGGTTACCAGCGGTTTGCCATTGACAAAAAAACCGGGCGTCTTGGTGACGTTGAGGGTTTTCGCATCGGCAAGATCCTGGGCGATGATCTCCCCGATTGCCGGGTCGTTCATGTCGTTTTTGAGTTTTTCAAGGTCAAGGCCGACGCTTGGGAGAAATTGCCAGGCCAACTCGGGTTGCGGGTTGTGGTGGCTCGCCCAGTAGGGCTGGGTTTGGTACATGATATCCAGGGTTTCCCAATATTTTCCTTGTTTTTTCGAGGCTTCAAGAATTTTGACAAAATAATCCGCGCCGTCGTGAAACGGGGCATAGCGGATAACAAGTTTGATCTTGCCAGGGTTATCGGCCATCAGTTTTTTCACGAAGGGGGAGAAGGCGCTGCAGGTTTCGCAGGCAGGGTCCATGAATTCAATGAGATAGACCTTGGCCTCCTCGCTGCCAAGGGTCG
Source organism: Desulfobulbaceae bacterium UBA2273 (assembly GCA_002347095.1). Classification (GTDB taxonomy): domain Bacteria; phylum Desulfobacterota; class Desulfobulbia; order Desulfobulbales; family Desulfurivibrionaceae; genus Thiovibrio; species Thiovibrio ferrireducens. The sequence goes on from DDWZ01000016.1 coordinate 117,756, forward strand.
GCGAATGTTTCCGGATGAAGACTTCAGCATGCTCCCGGGCCAGAAAATCGAGCTTTTGTGTCTGTTGATGTTTGTAGATGTAGCCGCCCAGCACAAAGACAAGGATCAGGAATATTCCTGAAAAGATAACGAGTTGTTTTTTCATCGGGTAAATCTCCTGTTGAGGATGAGTAACAGCGCCAAAATGGTGGAAAAGGAAAGCAGCGAGAGCATCGGGATGGTCAGAAAGCCGAACAGCGAGATGTAGTCTTCGGTGCAGGAAACACCCCGGCTGCAGGGCTGGATGCTTTCCGGGATAATCCCGGCATAGAGCAGGTTGTGGTACAGGGCGACCAGCCATCCCGCCGCAACCAGGGGCAGGGCATACCGCACCACGCTTTTATCGCCGGAAAAGAGCCCGGTTGTAAAAATGAAAACCAGGGGAAAGAGAAAGATCCTTTGATACCAGCACAAAATACACGGGGCAAATTGCATTATTTCGCTGAAAAACAAGCTTCCCAGCGTTGAAGAGCCGGCGAGCAGCCAGCAGAGGAACAGGATGGTCCAGTGTACGTTGGACGGCGTGTCTGAACGGGTCATTGCTACTGTTCTCCAAAAAAATAGCGTGGGTGCGGCGCAATTTCCGCCGGTGTTTTTCATGGGTGGGTGCGATTCCGCGCGGGAAGGATCTTCTTCCCCCATGCGCAAGCGGGCTCCTCCCCCTGAGCCGTTGGGGAAAGTCAGGGGGGAGCGGAAAAACCGGGAGATCAGGAGCGCTCTGGGGGGTAGTCGATGGGGCGCAGAAAAGCGGCAAGGGGAGAGGCGAGGGGATGGCAAACGGGGCCGCGGGAGGAAAGCGGCAGGAAGAAAACATCGATGGAGCGAGGCAGATGCAGGTTCATGCAAAAAAGGCACAGGCAATCCTGGGTTGCGCAGGGGGACTGGGGCAACGTTTCGCCATGGTTGTCGGAAGGAGAATAGCAGGAATCTCCCATGCGGGGAGAGGAGGCGGCCGCATCGGCAAAGGGTGCTCCATGCAGGGAGAGAAAGGTGAGGAGCAGCACGGCGAAGACTACAGCGCGGAGATTGAGGAGATTCATGCTCTGGAATTTACCGTGACGGGAGGCCCCTGTCAAGAAGAGTAAGAGGCGTTTCTGTCGTAAGTTTGGTGGAGAAGAAGGTAGTATTCGCTGGATCAAGAATTCTATTGATGGGTTACACTCATTCTGTTTCTTCCCGCGAATCGCGACCGGCTCCAGGCCGGGGCAACGTGCGATATCCCCCATCTCGGTCCTTGACACTTTTCCGGAAAAACGGTAAGTCCTTTCAGTATGTTATGGGTTTCTTGATCTCAAACCGCCTTTTCTGCCTGAACTGGGGAGTGAATGACCACAAAACCTGAATCCGCCGGGCAACCGGCCGCTTCCACCCAACGCCTGCTTCGGGCCATTCCCAAGGTTGATGAATTTCTAGGCTGGCTGGTCCCGCCTCCCGCTGCGCCTGCGTCGCTGGTGAAAAGCTCGGTGCGCCAACTGCTGGAATCGCTCCGGCAGGAGATCCTCAAGGGCGCGCCACTCAAGCCCGCTGATCTGACTCAAGGCTCTTTGCTTCCCCGTCTGCACAAACTCCTTGCCGCCCGGCTCCGGCCCAATTTCCGCACCGTGATCAACACCACCGGCGTGGTGGTGCATACCAACCTCGGCCGCTCCCTGCTGCCCGAGGCGGCCATGGAGAGCCTGCTGGCCGTGGGCAGCCGGTATTCCAACCTAGAGCTTGACCTGGCCACGGGTAAGCGGGGCAGCCGCTACAGCCTGGTTGAGGATATTCTCTGCGAGCTGACCGGCGCCGAGGCCGCCCTGGTGGTCAACAACAATGCCGCCGCGGTGATGCTGGTGCTGGACACCCTGGGCAAGGGGCGCGAGGTTATCGTCTCCCGGGGCCAGTTGGTGGAGATCGGCGGCTCCTTCCGAATCCCCGAGGTGATGAGCCGAACCGGGGCCAAGCTGGTGGAGGTGGGCGCCACCAACCGCACCCATCTTCGCGATTATGAAAATGCGATTACCCCGGAAACCGCCCTGCTCCTCAAGGTGCACACCAGCAACTACCGGATCATCGGCTTTGCCTCCGAGGTTCCCCTTGCGGAGCTGGTGGAGCTTGGAGCGCGGCACGGGCTTCCGGTCATGGAGGATCTGGGCAGCGGTTGTCTGGTGGATCTTTCCCGCTTCGGGTTGGCCAAGGAGCCCACCGTGGGCGAGGTGGTGCGGGCCGGGGTCGATGTGGTGACCTTCAGCGGCGACAAGCTGTTGGGCGGACCCCAGGCCGGGCTCATTGTGGGCAAGAAAGAGATCATCGAACAGATCAAGCAAAACCCCATGAACCGGGCGCTGCGCATCGATAAATTCACCCTGGCCGGGCTTGAGGCGGTGTTGCGCCTGTACTTCGACGAGGAACAGGCCCTTGCTGCCATCCCCACCCTGGCCATGCTGGCCATGCCCCTGGCTGCCATCGACCGGCGGGCCAAACGGTTGCGCCGTCTGATCGAAAAGGACCTTGGCCCGGTTTGCCGGGTGGAACTTAAGAGTATCGCCTCCATGGTGGGCGGCGGTTCCCTGCCGGAACAGCCTCTGCCCAGCCGGGGGGTGGCCCTTGCTCCCCTGGACCGGAGTGTCAATGAGCTGGAAAAGGGGTTGCGGGAGCTGTCGCTACCGGTGCTTGGCCGCATCGAGGATGACCGGCTGCTCCTTGATATGCGTACCGTGGCGGACAAGGAAATCCCGCTGCTGGCCAACTGTTTGAAAGAAGTTTTCGAGGCTAAGAATAAATGACCATCCCTCTGTTGTTTGAGGCCGGGCCTTTGACCCCTGCCGACCTTCGCCGTTTTTCCACGCTGTTCACCAAGACTGCCTTTGATTTCTTCCCCTGCGATACGGCCCAACTGATGCCCTTGGGCGAAGAGGAGGGCGATCCGCCCCCGGAGTTGCAGGATGCGCTGATCCAGATCCGCGACAACCATCTGCCCGTGGTTGATGGACAGCGGCTGGAACTGCTGCTCCCCATCTGGGGAGGGGAAACGCTCTGCGGGCTGCTGGTGGTGCGGGGCGGCGAGGAGCAGCTCTACGGGATGCCGCCGGTCTGGCTCGACGAGCAGAGCCACATCATCTCCAGAGAATTTTACCTGCTCAAGCAGAGCTGCCAGGATCCGGCCACCGGGTTGGTGAACGGCTTTCATCTGCGGGGCGAGCTTGAGGCCCTTGGGCAGGACGAGGCGGACGGGTTGCCCGGCGCTCCGGCCACCCTGGCCCTGCTGGAGGTCTATCCGCGCACCCGTGACGCGGACCGGAGCCTGCGCTACATCGTGCGGGCCGGGAGCTGTTTGGCATCCATGCTCGGCGAGGACATGCACCTGCACCATCTCGGCGCCGGGATCTTCGGCCTGCTCTGGTATGGGGTGGACATGGAGCAGGCCCGGCAGTTGGGCGAATCGCTGCTTTTGCGCCTCAAGCGGGAAAATTTCGTCACCGCCCATCTCGGCATCACCACGGTGACGCCCCACGACCCCCAGGAGAGCGGCGCTCCGGAACAGCTTCTGGCGCAGGCCTGGCAGGCTCTGCGCACCGCCCGGTTGCGGGGGCCTTTCAGTCTCTGCGGCCATGTCACGGCCCAGGACATAGAGTCGCATCCCTTTCGCAAGACCCCGGAATCGGTGCTGCGGAAATTGCGCGCCCTGTATCGCGGCAAATCCCGGTTCTCCCTGGTCTTGCTCCGCATGGATCAGGAGCCGGCCAGCAACCATTTTTCCAAGCGGCTCAGAACCTTGCTCGGCCAGGAGAAAGGGCTGGTGCTGGTCAACCAGCGGGAGGCGTTTTTGTTTCTCGACGGGCTCGACGGCGCGGCGGCCCGGGCCTGGCTTGCGGATTTTCGCAACAAGATGGAGGGTATCGGCGGCAGCTCTTTTTCCATGGGCGTGGCCACCTTTCCTTTTCATGATTTTAAAAAGTCCGCCTTGCCCTTGAATTGCCGGAAGGCCGTGCAGCACGCAACCTTTTTCGGCCCGGATTCGCTGGCGGTTTTTGATGCGGTCAGCCTCAATATCAGCGGGGATGTCTATTATAATGAAGGCGATCTGGTCAAGGCCCTCGGCGAGTACCGGCAGGGGCTGCTCCTTGAGCCGGGCAATGTGAACATTCTTAACAGCATGGGGGTTGCCAACATCCAGCTCAACCGGCCCAAAGGCGCCCGGGTCTGTTTTCAAAAGGCGCTGGGGATCGAGCCGGAAAATTTCATGGCCCTGTTCAACCTGGGCTTTATCTGTCTTGACGACAATCAGGCTCCGGAGGCCTTGGCCCTCTGGGAAAGGGCGCTGGTTGTGGACAACGAACATCCCGACCTCCTGCAGCACCTGGGCATGCTCTATTGCCGGCAGGGACGGTACGCCGAAGCCCGGGCGGTTTTGGAGCGATGCGAAGAATTGATCAAAAAAGAGTCCCGTCCCGGCGGAGAGCCCATGGTGGTGGCGCGCTGGCTTGGCAGGGCGTGTGAGGCCTTGGGGGAAAATGGTTTGGCCATTGGAGCCTACCAGCGGGCGGTCAGCGGCAATCCGCGGGATGCCGGTTCATTGAGCAGGCTCGGCAGGCTCTATGCCCTGGAAAAACAGGGCCACGATATCGCCCTGGCCCTGTGCGGGCAAGCGGTTGAACTGGACGGGGGCAAGGCGGACCATTGGTATCGGTTCGCTCTGGTGCAGGCCATGACCCAGGATCAGGAAGGGGCAATGCAGTCGCTGACTGAGTGCCTCCGTCTTGAGCCGCGCCAGGCAGAGGCGGGCTTGTTGCTGGGCAGGTTGTTTGAGCAGCAGGCCAGGCCCGGCAAGGCGAGAAAGCTCTATGAAAAGGTGTTGCGGTATTCCCCGGAGCATGCCCCGGCCCAGGCGGCCCTGGCAGCTCTTTCTTGAAGAATGGTGTGCGTGGACAAGCTCTGTAAGGGAGATCGGATATGAGAGTGACCAAGGCCGGAGTTGTTGACGAGCGGCAGCAGTATTCGCTGGATAGTTTTCAGGTGGGTGATTCCTGGCGGCTGTTCCGCATCATGAGCGAGTTTGTCGAGGGGTTTGACACCCTGGCCAGCATCGGCCGGCCGGCGGTGTCGATTTTCGGCTCCGCCCGGACCAGCCCGGAAGGCCGGTATTACAAGCTGGCCGAGAAAATCGCCCTTGATCTGGCCACGGCCGGGTACGGCATCATCACCGGCGGCGGGCCCGGGATCATGGCCGCGGCCAACAAGGGCGCGGCCATTGCCGAAGGGCTGTCCATAGGGCTCAACATCAATCTGCCCTTTGAGCAGGAGCCCAACCCTTTTACCAACGTGCCGCTGAGCTTCAAGTACTTTTTCGTGCGCAAGGTGATGTTTATCAAGTATTCCATGGCCTTTATCGGGATGCCCGGAGGGTTCGGCACCATGGACGAGCTGTTCGAATCCCTTACCCTGATACAGACCAGGCGGGTCAAGCGCTTCCCGGTCATTCTGGTGGGCTCTGATTTCTGGGGCGGGTTGGTGGACTGGATCAAGGAGCGGCTTTTGGCGGAAAATTATATCAACGAGGATGATATGCTCTATTTTCAGGTCATGGATGATCCCGAGGAGGTTGTGAAGTACATCAAGCGGACCGTAGTGCTGTAATCGTTCTGTGTTGCTGGAAAAATAAAAAGGCCATGCCGGAGGATATCCGGCATGGCCTTTTTGTTTGGTGCGCAGTCAGGAAGGGCGCGAGCCTTTCTTATTTGGCGGTGAGCTTGCGTTTCCGTAACCGGATGGAGAGCGGGGTCACTTCCACCAGCTCGTCATCATTGATATAGGCGATGCAGTCTTCCAGGCTCATCTGCACCGGCGGGGTGAGCACCACGTTTTCGTCGGAGCCGGAAGCGCGCATGTTGGTGAGCTTCTTGCCCTTGGCCGGATTGACCACCATGTCCTGGTTTCGGGCGTTCTCGCCGATGATCTGGCCGGTGTACACCTTGTTGCCAGGGCCGAGGAACAACCGGCCGCGATCCTGGAGGTTGAACAGGGCGTAGGCCACGGTGGTGCATGTTTCCATGCTGGTGAGCACGCCGTTGACCCGGTTGATGATGTCCCCGGCATAGGGGCCGTATTCGGCGAACACGTAGTTCATCATGCCCAAGCCCTTGGTGGCGGTCATGAATTCCGAGCGGTAGCCCAGCAAGCCCCGGGTGGGGATCTTGTAGACCAGCCGGTTCATGCCGTTTGCCTGGTGCATCTCCTGCATCTGTCCCCGCAGCATCCCCAGCCGTTCGATGACCGCTCCGGCGTACTGCTCGTCCACATCAATGGTCAGCTCTTCGTAGGGTTCCAGGGTAACGCCGCCTTCCTCTTTCATGATGACCTGGGGGCGGGTGACCTGGAGCTCGAAGCCTTCGCGGCGCATCTTTTCAATGAGGATGGAAAGATGCAGCTCGCCGCGGCCGGAAACCACGTAGCCCACGCCTTCCGTCATGGGCTCGACCCTGAGGGCCACGTCAGCCAAAGTCTCTTTCCTGAGGCGGTCCTCCAGGTGACGGGAGGTGACGAATTTTCCTTCCAGCCCGGCAAAGGGCGAGTCGTTGGGGATGAAGTTCATCGAGATGGTGGGCGGATCGATTTCGATCAGGGGCATGGGCATGGGGTTGTCCGCGTCGGTGAAGGTCACGCCCACGGTAACGTCGTCCATGCCTGCCACTGCAACCAACTCGCCGACTCCGGCCGTATCGGTGGCCACTTTTTTATCGGACTCGAAGCGGAAGATCTTGGTGAGCCGCGCCGGCGAGACGCTGCCGTCGCGCTTGACCACGGCAATGGGCTTGTTGATGCTCAGGGTGCCGTTTGTCACCTTGCCGATGCCCAGCCGCCCCAGGTAGGGGGAGTGGTCCAGGGAGCTGACCTGCATCTGCAGGGGCGCATTGGGGTCGCCGGATGGCGGGGGCACATGGGTGGCGATCAGTTGGGAGATCGGCTCCATGGTGGTGGAATCGTCGGTGAGGTGATGCTTGGCGTAGCCCTGCTTGGCCGAGGCGTAGACCACCGGGAAATCAAGGAGGTGGTCCGGGGCCTCAAGCTTGACAAAGAGGTCGAAAACCTGATCAACCACCCAGGGGCAACGGGCCGCGGGCTTGTCGATCTTGTTGATCACCACGATGATGCGCAGCCCTGCGGCCAGCGCCTTTTTCAAAACAAAATAGGTCTGGGGCATGGGGCCTTCCTGGGCGTCCACCAAAAGGAGGCAGCCGTCCGCCATGCGCAGAACCCGTTCCACCTGGCCGCCGAAATCGGCATGCCCAGGGGTGTCGATGATGTTGATCCAGTAATCCTTGTAGCAGTATGAGCCGTTCTTGGCGGTGATGGTGATGCCGCGTTCCCTCTCGAGATCTCCGGAGTCCATGAGGCGCTCTGCTACTTCCTGATTTTCCCGAAACATGCCGCTTTGCTGGAACAACTGGTCGACCAGGGTGGTTTTTCCGTGGTCAACGTGGGCAATGATGGCGACGTTTCTGATTGTGCTTTGTTCCATAACTTTTCAACTTTCCATGAAGAAGGGTTTGGTCCCGGCTTGGGGAAAAAAAGGGGCACCTTAAATGAAAGTCGGTGGAAAGGCAAGGAAAAAACCAAAAAAACAGCCAGATAAAGAGATGGAGTGTGCCGGGGCATGGCATTGCGGGAGATTTGCTTTTTTTGGGAAAAAATCCAGCAGGTGTTTAATTTTCACCCCACCTTGCCCCACAAAAAAAATATTTGGACGAAAGGAGGATGGGCGTCCCTCTATATGCCACTTTATGTGGTGGTCTTGCGCTTTGGTTACCGCTATATGAGGTGCTTTTCGCTGTTCTCGAAGGGGAGGGTGAATAAGTGGTCTCACATGTTTTTTCCTTGACACTGATCAGCCATTTTCACTATAAGGGTACATAAAGTGGTGTAAAGTGGGTAATCGGGGAGAAAGAAGGAGCTGCGTGTGGTTGAAGGGAGTGTCACAAATCCGGTCTGTCATTTTCGCGGGCGCTCCGAGCATGCCCTCGATGCCAAGGGCAGGCTGAATATCGCGACCCGGTTCCGGGAGTCCCTGCGCAGTCAGGGCGACGAACGGCTCATGGTCACGCCCTGGCACAACTGTATCCGCGCTTACCCGCTGCCCCACTGGGAAGAGCTGGAGATGACCCTTTTGGCGCAAGGCCAGAAAAGGCCGGAAACCGTCAAGCTGATCCGGTACATGATCGGCGGCGCCGAGGAGTGCACCCTGGACAAGCAGGGAAGAATCCTGCTCCCCGCCACCTTGCGGGAAGATTGCCGGATCAGGAAGGAAGTCGTCGCCAACGGCATGATCACCTATTTTGAAATCTGGGATAAGGAGATTTGGGAGGCCGAGAACAAACCGACCGGCGAGAATTTTCAGAATTTCGAGCAGGTTCTTTTGGAAATGGGGCTGTTCTGATACTCTATGCAGCCCTCTCATCTCCCGGTCATGCTCGAGGAAGTGGTCACCTGTCTGGCCCCGGTGGATGGAGGTGTATATGTTGACGGCAATCTGGGGCTGGGAGGGCATACGGAAAGGATTCTTGAGGTCTGCGGTCCCACGGGCCGGGTTGTTGGCTTTGACTGGGATGCTGCGGCTCTGACCTTGGCGCAGGAACGGCTGGCCCGGTTTTCAGGCCGTGTCCGTTTTGTGCATGAAAATTTTGCCTCGATAAAGGAGACCCTGATGGAGCTTGGCATTGCCACAATTGACGGCCTGCTGCTCGATCTGGGTCTTTCTTCTTTGCAGCTCGATGCAAGCGGCCGCGGCTTCAGCTTTAAAGGCAGCGAGCCGCTTGATATGCGAATGGACCAGCGTCAGGCCACCACGGCCGCCGAACTTGTCAACGGGGCCTCCGAGGAGGAGCTGGCGGATATTTTTTTCTACTATGGCGAAGAGCGTCAGGCAAGAAGGATTGCCGAAGAGATTGTCGAGGCGCGGCGGAAAGAGAAGATCGTTTCCACCGATCAGCTTGTCGCCCTGGTGGACCAAGCCATTCCCAAGCGGTTTCATCCCAAGAAAATTCATGTGGCCACCAAGGTGTTTCAGGCGTTGCGCATCGCGGTCAACCGCGAGCTGGACAGCCTTGAACGAATTCTGGCCGATGGCGCAACCCTGCTCGCGCCCGGCGCCAGATTTTGCGTCATCTCCTTTCATTCCTTGGAGGATCGTCTGGTGAAGCAGGCCTTCCGGGAAAATCCCCTGCTCGAGGTCGTCACCCCGAAGCCCCTTACCCCTGGCCGCGCTGAGTGTCTGCGCAATCCCAGGGCAAGAAGCGCCAAGCTGCGGGTTGCGGCAAGAGGAAGAACCTAAGATGCGCGATTACGCGAAAAAATATTCCAGCACCTCCGGCAACAGGCAGAAGGTTGCCGGCAGGCGGACGGGCGGATCGGATCGGGAACGGCCGTTCAAGATCATCGGGGCAATTGCGGTTGTCGCCATGCTGCTGGGGGTAGTCAGCAGCCTCTGGTTTGGCGTTGCCTTGCGGGACGGGCTGGGCAGGCTTGGCAAGGGCCAGCAGGAAAAAGCCGAACTCGTTGCGGCCAATATGGCGCTTGCCGCGGAAAAGGACGCGCTGCTGCAACAGGAAAAAATCGAAGCTGCGGCAGGAGAGCTGGGATTGTACCCGCCTTCCGCGAAGCAGATGAGAAGGCCATAGGCCCGGCATGATGAGGCGGGGAATTGAGGGAAAAGACCGGCGCCCTCTCGTGGTGGGAGTAATTCTCTTGTTGGTGGCGGCGGTGTTTGCCGTGATCGCCATAAAAAGTCATTTTTTTGGGGAAAGCGGGCAACAGGCGCAGGGAGACAAGCAAAGGGACGAACAGGTCAGCGCCGTGCAAGGTGGCGGCCGGAGAAACATCTATGACCGGAATTTCATGGAGCTGGCAGTGAGTTTTCAGCGAAGTTCCCTCTACGCCAGGCCATTGGAACTCGAGGCGCCCGAGAAGGTCGCCCGTGAGGTTGCAAAGATTCTCGGACTTGATGAAAAAAATGTGCTCTCCGCTCTGAAAGGGGAAAGAAGTTTTGCCTGGCTCGGCAGGGATCTGAGCCGCGAGAAAGCGGTGAAAATCGCGGACCTTAACCTGAAAGGGGTGTACCGCATCAATCAGGTGCAACGATTTTATCCGGGCAACCAGCTTGGCGCCCATGTCATTGGCTTTTTAAAGGACGAGCAGGGGCTGGCCGGGGTTGAGTTTTATTATGACAGTGTTCTTCGGGGCGGCGGGGTGTATGACCCGAGGCTGGCCGCCGCCGGAGTGAGCAGGAAAATAGCCGAAGGGAGTGACAGCGCAAGCCTCATTCTGACCCTTGACAGCCATCTCCAGAATACTCTGGAGCAAAAACTCGCGGGGCTGGTACACAGCACGGAGGCAAAAGCCGGAGTGGCGGTGATCATGGTCCCGTCCACCGGCGAGATTCTCGGCTTGGCCAACCTGCCGGATTATGATCCCAATCGATTTTGGGAGTTCAGCGCCGACGCGCGGAGGAATCGGGCCATTGAAGATCTCCTTGATCTTGGCGTGATGGAGCGCCTGTTTCAGGAAGCGGCGGCACTGGATAGCCGGAGTGGTGGGGGCGGGAACGGGGCTGCGGGCGGCGAGGCCATGCCTGAGCCGGAGGTGATCCAGCGCGGCCCCTGGAATATGGTGGCGGACGGCAGGTATATTTCCCCGGAAGGGGTCGGCCTGGGCCAGACCGTGGTGGGGCGTGGCGAGTTCAGCGCCTTTGCCGAAAAGATCGGGTTGACAGTCAAGGGAGAGGTGGATTTGCCCGAGGCGATGTTCTCCTTAAAGGAGGATGCGGATGCCGGTCCGGTTATCAAAAAAGAAGAAGGGGGCCAAGTGACGCATCCTCCCCCGACGATACAGGCCAAGCCGCTGCATGGTGACAAGGATTCTATTCCGACGGCAACCCCTCTGGCGTTGCTGTCGGCGTTTTCCCGGTTGATCAACGGAGGGCAAGTGATGACCCCCCATGTTCTCCGGGCGGTCTGGCAGGATGAGCAGGTGTGGGATGTGCCGGTCCGGCGCGGGATCGGGGAGTTTGCCGTGCGCCCCGATGTGAGCGCGGGCATGCGGAGCGAAATGAAGAAGGCCGCCGGATCGGGCCGGGGGGTTTTCGTCATCGAATCGCTGCTGCAGAAAGAGCCCTTCCCTGAGGGGCAGGCAAAGACGCCAAGCGATAGCGCGGCGCCGCCGGCAAACGATGGTGGAGAACAAGCGAAAGCCGGCCCGGCGGTAATGGAGAGTATTCTTCTGGGCATGGCCCCGCTGGACAACCCTGAAATCGCCATGATTGTCGTGCTTGAGGGAGCGCATATCGATCCGCAGGCCAAGTCGCCGGTTCGGGATCTTGCCGAAGAGATGATGCCGCAGGCGAGAATCGCGCTGCAGAATCAGGTAAAGCCTCCCACCGCCAAGGAGTTGGCTGTGCGCGAAGTCGGCTATTACAAAAAAATGGAAACGATTCAAGCGCAATCCGCCCTGCCCGCTGCCTTGGCGCAAGGGCCCCAGGGCCTGATCATGCCCGATGTGCGGGGCTTGAGCGGGCGCAAGGCGATGCAGGTTTTACAGCCCTACGGGGTGCGGCTGCAGATTGTCGGCTCAGGGCAGGTGGCAAGTCAGTATCCCTTGGCCGGCTCTGCCCTGCGGGGCGTTGAGCAGTGTGTGCTGCGCCTGAAAACGATGCAATAGCGGGACCGGGTCCTGGAATGGGGAAAAACAACAACCTTGTTGCGGTATCGTTACGGAAATTGGCCGAGGAGGTAGAGGTCGTGAACCTGGACATGCTGCAGGATACAGCGATACGCAGCATCACCGCCGATTCCCGCCAGGCCGGGCCGGGCTCGTTGTTTGTCGCCATCCCCGGTTTGACCGTGGATGGCCATGAGTATCTTGAGGCTGCCGTAAAGAAAGGGTGCGCCGCCGTGCTGGTGGGCAAGGACCGCTGCCGGGGCTGGAAGCATGGCAAGGTGATCTGTCTGGAGACGGCTGATACGCCAAAGGCGCTGGGGCAGGCGGCGGCAAGCTTTTATGGCCATCCTGCCCGCCGGATGTGCATGATCGGGATAACCGGGACCAATGGGAAGACTACGACAACCTATCTCCTGGAATCGATAATCCGAAAAAACGGCGGCCAGCCCGGGGTGATCGGCACCGTGAATTACCGGTATGGCGCCGTGGAAATTGCCGCCCCGTTCACCACCCCTGATCCGGTAAGTCTGCACCGGATTTTAGCCGAGATGGCGGCAAACGGCGTCACCCATGTGATCATGGAGACCTCCTCCCATGCCCTGGAACAAAAAAGGGTGGGGGGGATCAGCTTCGATGTGGCCCTGTTCACCAACCTGAGCCGCGATCACCTCGATTTTCATGGGGATATGCTCAGGTATTTCGCGAGCAAAAAGAAGCTCTTTACCGAGTATCTGAAACAAGACGGCAAGGCGGTGGTTCTCTGTGACAGCCATGACGACTCCGGCATCGACTGGGGGAGGCGGTTGCTGGCTGAACTGCGGGCAGACAAAACCTTGGGGTACGGGGGAAAGAAGGGGAGAACCCTGATTGACTGCGGCCTGAGCGAAGCCGAGGTGGCCGTGCGGGAGGCTCGGGAGAGCCTTGCCGGAACGGTGGCCAGCCTGACGACTCCGGCGGGAGAGTTGGAGCTCCGTTCCGAACTGGTTGGAAATTTCAACCTGAAAAATATCCTCGGTGCGGTGGGGGTGGCAATGGCTCTGCGCATTTCCGGGGAAAAGATTGTGGATGGTCTGGCCCAAGCACAGGCCGCGCCCGGGCGGCTGGAGCGGGTCCCTGCCCCGGCAGGGGTCAGCGTGTTTGTTGATTTTGCCCATTCTCCGGACGCGCTGGCCAATGTCTTGCAGACTATGCGGAGCCTGACCACCGGCCGCTTGATTGCGATTTTCGGCTGCGGCGGGGATCGCGATCGCGGGAAGCGCCCGCTGATGGGCAAGGTTGCCGGGGCGTTGGCCGATGTGGTCGTGCTCACCTCGGATAATCCCAGGAGTGAACGGGCGGCCGATATCCTGCGGGACATCGAGGCGGGGATATTGGAAACCACCCTGCCGCGGATGCGAATTGAGACCATCCTTCGGGGAGAAGCACTGCGGGGATATGATATTGTCCCCTCCCGCCGGGAGGCGATCAGGGAAACCATCCGTCATGCCCTGCCCGGCGATGTGGTGTTGCTGTGCGGGAAAGGGCACGAAACCTATCAGATAACCCCGGAAGGGAGATTTTTTTTCGATGACAGGCTTGAAGCCGCGGCCCAGGCTGCGGTGATCAACTGGTAATGGTCGGGAGAAGCAGGCAGGATCTCAGAGAGGGGGAAGCGGAATGGATCTGGCAATGGTGCGAAAAACAGGTGCTTGCGGCATGCAAAACGGAAGGACGGTAAAAAAATCTGACGCTGGCGCCATGCAAAATCCGGTCTGGACGTTGTCCCAGGTTCTTTTGGCCACTGGGGGCAGGTTTCTTTCCGGCCGGACCGAGGCGGGGTTTCGCCGGGTTTGCACGGACAGCAGGGCCATCGAGCCGGGGGATCTGTTCGTGGCCTTGCGTGGAGAGAACTTTGACGGCCATGCCTACCTGGCGCAAGCCGTGCAGAAAGGGGCGGCCGGGCTGGTGGTTGATGCGGTGCCCGAGAAGATGCCGCCTGTTCCCGTGGTGCTGGTAACGGACACCCTCCGCGCCCTTGGCGATCTGGCCGCCTACCGGAGATCGCTGATGCCGGACCTGCAGGTGGTGGCGATAACCGGAAGCTGCGGCAAAACCACGGTCAAGGAGATGATCGCGGCGATTATAAGCAGAGAATACAGCGTGTTGAAGACGCAAGGCAACTTTAACAACCTGATCGGTCTGCCGCTTTCCCTGTTGCCCGTCGAATTTCACCACGACTTCGCGGTGATGGAGATGGGCATGAATCAGCCCGGCGAGATCGCCCGGCTCACCGAAATCGCGGATCCGGACATCGCCTGCATCACCAATGTGCAGGACGCCCATCTTGCGGGCTTAAGCGACATCTCCGGGGTGGCCAGGGCCAAGGGCGAGCTCTTTAACGGGATCAAGGCCTGGGGCAAGCTGGTGGTCAATATCGATGACAAAAGGGTGCGGGGCATCGCCCGGCGGTGCAGCCAGAAAAAAATCACCTTCGGCCGCAATCCCAAGGCGGAGGTCCGAGGCCTTCGGCTGCGCAGCCTGGGCGAACGCGGGATGGCGTTTACCCTGCAGATCGGCGCCAACGAGGCCAGGGTGAAAATTCGCGGCCTTGGGGCGCATAATGTGCAGAACGGGCTGGCCGCGGCTGCCATGGCCCATGCGGCCGGGGTGAAGTTTGCCGATATCGTGGCCGGGCTTGAGAGTTTCGCGCCCTTTGAAAAACGGCTTCAGGTGCAGAAGCTCATCGGCGGAATCAGGCTGGTGAACGACGCGTACAATGCCAACCCCTCTTCGATGCTGGCCGCGCTTGAGACCCTGCGCCAGATGGACCGCACCCACAAGAAGGTGGCTGTCCTCGGCGACATGCTGGAGCTTGGGACACAGAGTATCGCCGCCCATCAGGACATCGGCAGGGCTGTGGCGCGGCTCGGCTTCGATGGGTTGCTGGCAGTGGGGGAATTTGCCGAAACCCTGGTCGGAGCGGCCTGGAAGGCTGGAATGAGCAAGAAAAAGGCGATGTTTTTCAGCACGAAGGAACAGATCGGCGATTGGCTGCGCGAGAGCATCGGCGCGGGCCTTTTGCGGCAGGGAGATTGGGTGCTGGTAAAGGGGTCACGCGGGATGCGGATGGAAACAATCACTCACGATCTGCTTGAGAAGCAGGGCTAAGGAACGCACCATGCTCTATCATCTTCTCTATCCGCTCCACAGCTACTTCAGCGCGCTGAATGTTTTTCGCTATATCACCTTCCGCGCCATCGGCGCCACGCTGACCGCTTTTTTGATCCTGCTGCTGTGCGGCAACCGGTTCATCAAGATGATGCAGGAAAACCAGATCGGCCAGGTGGTGCGGGACGACGGCCCGGCCAGCCATTTCAGCAAGCGGGGGGTTCCCACCATGGGGGGGGTGCTCATCCTCTTTGCCGTGACCGTGACCACCCTGCTCTGGGTCGATTTGTCGAACTCCTTTGTCTGGATCATCCTCGGGGTGACCTTGTGGTTCGGGGGTATCGGCGCGTATGACGACTACCGCAAGATAAAAAAGCAGAACAGCAAAGGCTTGAGCGCCCGGGGCAAGATGTTCTGGCAGATCCTCGGCGCTTCCATTGCCGGGTTGCTCATCTATTTCAACCCGAATTTTGACGGACACTTGAGCTTTCCATTTTTAAAGAATATCCAGCCCGACCTGGGCACCTATTATGTGGCTTTCGCCATCCTGGTGGTGGTCGGCGCCTCCAACGCGGTGAATCTCACCGATGGCCTAGACGGCTTGGCCACCGGGCCCACGGTGGTGACGAGCAGCGTCTATCTGCTTTTTTCGTATCTGGCCGGGCATGCCGGGCTGGCGGCATATCTGCAGATTCCCTATGTGCCTGGGGCCGGAGAGGTTGCCATTCTGTGCGGCGCCCTGGTGGGGGCCAGCCTCGGTTTCCTCTGGTTTAACGCCTATCCGGCCCAGATTTTCATGGGGGATGTTGGCTCCCTGGCCTTGGGCGCCGCCCTGGGCATGGTGGCGATCATCATCAAGCAGGAGATGCTGCTGGCCATTGTCGGCGGGGTCTTTGTCATGGAGGCGCTTTCGGTCATCCTCCAGGTGGGTTTTTTCAAGATGACCGGCGGCAAAAGGATCTTTCTCATGGCCCCGTTTCATCACCATTTTGAGAAGAAGGGGTGGACGGAGCCCAAGGTGGTGATTCGGTTCTGGATCGTTTCCATCGTCCTGGGCTTGAGCGCTCTGGCAACCTTGAAGTTGCGTTAGGAAAATCGGAGAAGATGAAAGGATGAATTGGAACCTCAAGGAAATACTGCAGCCCGGAGCCCATGTTGTCGTGGTGGGTCTTGGCAAGTCCGGTGTTTCCGCGGTGCGGTTCCTGCTTAATCTGGGTGTGAAAATATCGGTTTCAGAGGGTGGCCGTCAGGAGAACCTTGAAGGAGACTTGGTTCGGTGGCTGAAGGAGAAAAGAGTTTTTGTTGAAACTGGCGGCCATACCTCTGAGCTTTTAACATCGGCGGATTGTATTCTGGTAAGCCCGGGCGTCCCGCTCGACATAGCGCCCCTTGCCGCTGCCCGGCAAAAAGGCATCCCGGTGGTGGGCGAGCTCGCCCTGGCCAAGGATTTCCTGAAAGGGACCCTGGTGGCGGTGACCGGCACCAACGGCAAGAGCACGGTGACTACCCTGATCGGCGATCTGCTGGCCGGTAGCGGCAAGAAGGTCTTTGTGGGCGGCAATCTCGGGACTCCCCTGGCCGAATATCTTGCCGGGCCCCAGGAATGTGAGGTGGTGGTTCTTGAGGTGAGCAGCTTTCAACTGGACAGCGGTGGAGAGTTCCATCCCCGGGTGGGAGTGCTGCTCAATATCACCCCGGACCACCTGGATCGGTATGCCTCCTATGAGGCCTATGTCGATTCCAAGATGTCGCTCTTTAAAAACCAGCAGCCCGGCGACGTGGCCGTGGTCAACGGGGACGATCCTGTCATTGCCGGATGGCTGGGCAAAGAGTCGGAAAAAACGAGCCCCTGGCCGCTACTGGGCGAAATCCGGCAATACAGCGCCTGCGAAACGACCGGGATGGCGGCCTTCCTCAGCGGAACCAAGGTCCGCATTGTCGCGAAGGGCGAACCGGGCAAGAAAACCGAGGAATACGAATTGGCGGGAACCCCTCTTGACCAGGCGCCAAACACCGAAAACGCCATGGCGGCAATTCTCGCGGTCCGGGCCCTGGGGTGCAGCCCGGCGGATATTCAGCAGAGCCTGGCCGGATTCGCGCCGTTGCCGCACCGGCTGGCCCTGGTGGATGAGATCAATGGAATCTCCTACTACGACGATTCCAAGGCCACCAATATCGGGGCGGTGTATTCCGCCTTGGGCGGCATGAAGCAGCAGGTGGTGCTCATTGCCGGAGGCCGGGGCAAGGGCGGGGGGTACGAGATGCTGCGCCCCTTGGTGCGGGAAAAGGTTCGGGCCATGGTTCTGATCGGCGAGGCAAGGGAAGAAATGGCCAGGGCTTTCGCCGAGACCACCCGGATAGCCTTTGCCGCGGAAATGGACGAAGCGGTAAGGCTGGCAAGTTCAATGGCGGAGAAGGGAGACGCGGTGTTGCTCTCACCTGCCTGCGCGAGTTTTGACATGTTCAGAAGCTACAGCCACCGGGGCGAGGTGTTTGCCCAGGCGGTCAGCAGATTGGCGGGGCAGGAAGCGCGCTAGCGGCAACGGTCGGGAAAACGCCTGGAAGCCAAGTCTCTGAGGGGGGCACGGCTTGGGGGCGACAACAGGGCGAGGACGGGTTTATGCAAACAGTGTGCTGTGTGTGCCAGAAAACCAAGAGCCGGACCGGGTGGATACAGGGACAATCAAGCAAGGAAACCAGGGTTTCCCATGGCTACTGCCCGGATTGTTTTCACCAGACCATGGCGCGGGCGCAGGATTGGCTGCTGGCGAGAAGTGGCGGAAACCGCAGCCTGGCTGTCGGGCAATAAGGAATGGGTGGCTGTCCATGCGGATGATCGTGACCGGAGGCGGAACAGGAGGGCATCTTTTTCCCGGCATTGCCGTGGCCGAAGAGATGCTGCGCCGGTTTCCCCAAGGGAAGGTCCTCTTTGTCAGCACGGACCGGGCCATAGACAACAAGACCCTGGCTGACCGCGCCTTTGAGAAGAAATCAATCGTTTGCCTGCCCTTGAAGGGGAAATCGCTTTTGGGGACAGTCAAGAGCATGGCCCAGCTTCCCATCAGCCTTTGGCAGGCGTTGCGACTGGTCCGCGCCTTCAAGCCGCAGTTGGTTTTGGGGGTGGGCGGCTACGTGACCGGGCCGGTGGTGCTGGCGGCACGACTTTTGGGGGTGAAAACCTGCATCCATGAGCAGAATTCAATTCCGGGAATGGCCAACAGGATGCTTGGAAAAATCGTCGACCAGGTATATATTTCCATCCCCGGCTCCGAGGATTTTTTCCCCCGGGGCAAGGCGGTGCTGACCGGCAATCCGGTGCGGGCGGAACTGCTCCAGGAGGCCGGCCGGCGGAAGGATCAGGTTGCAAGCAAGACGGTGCTGGTTTTGGGTGGCAGTCAGGGCGCGCACCGGGTCAATTCCCTGATGGTGGAGGCCTTTGCCCAGAACCAGTCCGGGGAGCCGGTTCAGATCCACCACCAGACGGGAAACAGTGATGAAGAGTGGGTGCGCAAGGCTTACGCTGCGGCAGGGGTCACGGCCCAAGTCTCTTCCTTTATCAGCGATATGGCGGCGGCCTATCGGGATGCGGACCTGGTTGTCTCCCGGGCCGGGGCGACCACCCTGGCGGAGCTGGCGGTGCTGGGCAGGCCGGCGATTTTGATCCCCTTTCCGTATGCGGCCGATGATCACCAGACGACCAATGCGGCGTTTCTGGTGGCTGGCGGGGCCGCCCTGATGTTTCAGGAGCGGGACCTCGATGGCCCGAAGCTGCGGGAGGCGATATGGGGGCTGTTGAACGATGTGCCCCGGCTGCAGTCCATGGCAACGCGGATGAAGGAATTTGCCCGGCCGGAGGCGACAGCCGCCATTGTGGAAAAAAGCATAGCGTTGTTGGCCGCTTGAGCGGCGCGGATTAAGGACAGAGGTCCATGTATAAGAAAACGCAACATATCCATTTCGTGGGCATCGGCGGTATCGGCATGAGCGGCATCGCCGAGCTGCTCCTGAACCTCGGCTACACCGTGAGCGGTTCGGACCTGCGGGAAACCGAGATAACCAGGCGGCTGGCCGATCTGGGCGGCACGGTCCACACCGGGCATCAGGGGCAATGGATTGCCGGGGCGGATGTGGTGGTGATTTCCTCGGCGGTGCGGGAGAATAACCCGGAAGTGCAGGCGGCCCGGTCCGCGCATATCCCGGTCATCCCCAGGGCGGAGATGCTGGCCGAGCTCATGCGTCTTAAAAAGTACGGCATCGGCGTGGCCGGCAGCCACGGCAAGACCACCACCACCTCCATGGTCGGCTGGCTGATGGCCGAGGCAGGCCTTGATCCCACGGTGGTGATCGGCGGCAAGGTGAACAGCCTGGGCACCAACGCCAAGCTGGGCGAGGGGGAATTTCTGGTTGCCGAGGCGGACGAGTCCGACGGCTCTTTCCTGAAATTGTCCCCGGTGCTTGAAATCGTGACCAATATCGACCTGGAGCATCTGGACCATTACCGGGATATCGAGGAGATCAAGGGCGCCTTCCTGGAATTCATCGAAAAGCTCCCCTTTTACGGGGCCGCGGTTGTCTGTCTGGATGATGCCAATGTTGCCTCGATCCTGGCCCAGATCAGGAAAAGGGTGATCACCTACGGCCTGACCAGTCAGGCCGATGTCCACGCCAGGGCCGTGACGGCCCGGGGCTTGACCTCGGTGTTCGAGGTCTGCCGGAATACGGAGGTGCTGGGGGAGATAACCCTCAATGTTCCGGGGCTGCATAATGTCTATAACGCCCTGGCCGCCATAACCGTGGCCCTGGAGCTGGAGATTCCCTTTGCGGTCATTCAGAACGCCCTGAAGACATTCAGCGGTGTCCAGCGGCGCTTGCAGATCAAGGGAGAGGTCGATGGGGTCATGGTTATTGATGATTATGGCCACCATCCCACGGAAATCAGGGCGACCCTGGCCGCCATGCGCTCGGCCTGGCCGAGAAAGCGGCTCATCGTCATGTTCCAGCCCCATCGCTACACGCGCACAGCCGGATTGTTCAAGGAATTCAGCACTGCCTTCCACGAGGCGGATGTCCTGCTGCTGACGGAAATATATGCGGCCAGCGAGAGCCCCATCGAGGGAATAAGCGGCTCGGCGCTGTTGCAGGAGATCAAGCTGCACGGCCAGAAAAATGCCCATTTTGTCGCGGATGTCGGGTCCCTGCCGCGTACGGTGCTGGCCATGGTGCAGCCGGAAGATATAGTCTTGACCTTGGGGGCCGGGAATATCCACCAGGCCGGCGAGGAACTTCTCCGGAAAATGGAGCAGGCGCATGCTGCCTGCTAAGGTCTGTGGCTTGCAACGGCGTCCGGCAAGGACGGGGTTGCAATTATTGGAACAGAGGCCGATGAAAAAAGGGGTAGACAAGGGGTGGCCGGAGCAACTGCGTGCGCGGTGGCCCGGGGAGATCGAATGGGACAGCCCCATGGCCCGCTGGTGCACCCTGCAGGTGGGCGGTCCGGCCAGGGCCATCGCCATGCCGGCCAGCCTGGAAGAGTTGCAAAGCCTCATCGCTGTGCTGGCGCGACTCGGGGTTTGTTGGAGGGTGGTTGGCCGGGGCAGCAATCTCCTTGTTTCCGATGCAGGCTATGCCGGTGTCATTGTCATGCTGGGCCGGAAGTTCGCAACCATTGCGCAGCGGGCCGGGGAAAAGCCCGGAGAGTTTCTGGTCCGGGTTGAGGCTGGTTGCAGTCTGATGAAGCTGGTCAACTGGTGCACCGGGCAGGGATTGCAGGGGCTGGAGTTTGCCGCGGGGATTCCGGGTTCGGTGGGCGGGGCGGTGGTCATGAATGCCGGCGCCTGGGGCAAGGAGATGGGAGAACCGTTGTCCTCGGTAACGTTTTTGGCCCAGTCCGGGGAGTGGGTGGAACGGGAAAAATCCGGTCTGTGTCTTTCATATCGGCACCTGGAAACAGAAGGGATGCTCGTGGCGGCCGCGGAGTTTTTGCTGCTGGCCGGTGATCGGCAGGAGATTGAGGCACGATGCGCCCGGTTGATGGGCGACCGGAAAGGCAAGCAGCCCCAGGGGTTGGCCAATGCCGGGTCGTTTTTTAAAAATCCGGCAGGCTTGCCCGCCGCCGGAAAACTCATCCAGGATGCGGGACTCAAGGGCGTTCGGGTGGGTGGCGCCGAGGTTTCCGAGGTGCATGCTAATTTTCTGGTGAATACCGGATCTGCCACGGCCCAGGATTTTCTCGGCCTGATGCAGTTGGTGCAGGAAAAGGTGGCAGCGCGATTCGGTGTGTGGCTGGAGCCGGAAGTGCATATTCTGTAAGCGATACAGACCAAAAGGGCACAAACGGTTTTGCGAAAGGAAAAGTCCATACAGCAGCGTTACGGGAGCGGCAGAAAAAGCCGGAGCCTGGATCTCAGGAAAAAACTGGCCATTCTCGGGGTTGGTTTTCTGCTGCTGGTGGCAGGCTTTGGCGCGGTCGGCTTTATTGTTTATAAAGCCTTGGGGCGGGCGGATTTTTTCCAGATAACCGCCACCAACATTGAGGGGTGCCGGAGGACCACCAAGAATCTCATCCTTGAGATGAGTGGGGTGGATGTGCACAGCAATCTGCTGGCCTTGGACATCAAGCGGGTGAAGGCTGGGATTGAGGCCCATGAATGGGTCGAGTCGGTGGAGATTGCAAGGGACTGGCCCAACCGTTTGACCATTGTTGTCAAAGAGCGGTTGCCGGTGGCCATTGCCAGCCTCGACAACGGGTTGTTCTATCTTGACCAGAACGGCGTAGCCTTTGCCCAGGTGCTGCCGCCCGAGGATATGGACTATCCCATCATCACCGGGATGAAAAGGGAGGAATGGCCGAGGAACCTCAAGGATTCGCAACTGGGCGCGGCCCTGCAGTTCATCAAATACGCGGGGCAGGGGAGTTCCATTCTGCCGAAGCAGAATATCTCGGAACTCCACGTGGACGGGGACGAAAATATCATCCTCTATCTGGTGGACCGGCCTTTTCCCATCGATCTGGGAACAGGCAATGTGGGGACCAAATATTACTGGCTGACCAAGGTGCTGTACAAGTTGTACAAGAGCAAGGAGTTTGAAAAAGCCGCCTATGTCAGGATGGACTATGGGCGCAACCAGGTGCTGGTGGGTTTTGACGAGGCGGGATGAGGTGGTAACCATCTCATCCGACCTTCGCGCAGGGGCATGAAAGCATGTCCGGCGGGAACGGGCACCGGTTGGCAGCAAAGAAGCAAAGGGTGGGATTGTGATAACCGTCGGTGGCGTGACGTGTCGCGGAATCGACTAAAGGTGAACAAATGGCACATGAAGAACGTGGCGATCTAATTGTCGGGCTGGATATCGGCACCACCAAGATCTGCGTGGTGGTCGGCGAGGTCCATGACACCCGGATTGATATCATCGGCATAGGCAGGCATCCCTCGGTGGGACTGCGCCGCGGGGTGGTGGTCAATATCGAGAGCACCGTCCACTCGATCCGGCAGGCGGTGGAAGAGGCGGAACGCATGGCCGGCTGCGAGATCGGTTCGGTGTATGTGGGCATTGCCGGCAGCCACATCAAGAGCTTCAACAGCCACGGCTTGATCGCCATCAAGCATAACGAGATCAGACAGGACGACATCGACCGGGTGGTGGATGCGGCCCGGGCCGTGCCCATTCCGCCGGATCAGGAGGTAATCCATGTGCTGCCGCAGGAGTTCATGGTGGACGGCCAGGCCGATATCCAGGACCCCATCGGCATGACCGGCGTCCGCCTCGAAGCGGATGTGCATATTGTGACCGGTTCGGCAACCGCGGTGCATAACATTGTCAAATGCTGCAACCGCGCCGGCTTACAGGTGACGGATGTGGTGCTCGAGCCCTTGGCTTCGGCGGGTGCGGTTTTGACCCGGGAAGAAATGGAGCTGGGGGTTGGACTGCTGGACATCGGCGGCGGCACCGCCGATCTGGCGATCTTTGCCGACGGGACCATCAAGCATACTTTTGTTTTGGGATTGGGCGGCCAGAATCTGACCAACGATCTGTCCATCGGCCTGCGCACTCCGCAGAAGGAGGCGGAAAGGCTCAAGGAGGAGTACGGTTGCGCCCTGGCCTCGCTCATCGACAAGGATCAGGTCATCGAGGTTCCCAGCGTGGGGGGGAGAAAGAATCGAAAGCTTTCCCGCAGGGTCATGGGAGAGATCCTTGAACCCCGGGTTGAGGAGATGCTCACCCTGATCAACCAGGAATTGCTCGATTCCAAGCACAAGGAAATGATCAACGCCGGCATGGTACTGACCGGGGGCTCGTGCCTGCTGGACAACATGGAAGAGCTGGCGGAGCAGATTTTTGACCTGCCGGTCCGCATCGGCCGTCCGGAAAATATCGGCGGGGTAGTGGATGTGGTGGGCACGCCGCAGTGGGCAACCGGCGTTGGTCTGGTTGTCTATGGCATGAAGAATGGGCCGGGGGAAAGATTCAAACGGCCCAAGGGGGGAATGGTAGGGAGATTTACCGGTCGGATGAAGGACTGGTTTAAGGGGATAGTGTAAACACGCTCATCAGGCGCCAGGCGATGTTGGGAGCAGGTCAATGACCTTGAACAGGGAGAGCAGGATATGACTTTTAAATTCGCGGAAACAGAATCACGGGCAAAGATCAGGGTTTTTGGCGTTGGTGGCGGCGGGGGCAATGCGGTCAACACCATGGTGGATAGCAATATCCTCGGGGTGGAATTCATTGCCGGCAACACCGATATCCAGGATTTGGAAAAATCCAAGGCCGATGTCCGGCTGCAGCTTGGCAAAAATGTCGCCAAGGGGCTTGGGGCCGGAGCCAACCCTGAAAGGGGCCGGGAAGCGGCGGAGGAGTCCATCGACGAAATACGAAAGCAGTTGAAGGACTGCGACATGGTTTTTGTCACCTGCGGGTTGGGCGGCGGCACCGGCACCGGAGCCGCGCCGGTGGTGGCCAGGATTGCCAAGGAGCTGGGCGCGCTGACCGTGGGTGTCGTGACCAAGCCCTTTGCCTTCGAAGGCAGGGCCCGGATGAAAAACGCCGAGCTCGGCTGGAAGAACCTGAAAGAGCATGTGGACACCATCATCACCATTCCCAATGACCGGCTCATCTCCCTGAGCCAGAAGGGAACCCGTTTCATCGACGGGATGAAGATGGCCGACGATGTCCTGGTGCAGGCGGTCAAAGGCATCACCGACCTGATCAATCTGCCCGGCTACATCAACCCCGACTTTGCCGACGTGCGGGCAATTATGAACGAGATGGGCCAGGCCCTCATGGGCTCCGGTTACGGGGTGGGCGAAAACCGGGCCGTGGAAGCGGTGAACATGGCGATCAACAGCCCGCTCTTGCAAGATATCAGCATCGACGGCGCCAGGGGGGTTTTGGTCAATATCTCCGCCAGCCGGGAGACCCTGACCATGCCCGAGGTGACCGAGGCCACCACCAAGATTTACCAGGAAGTGCACGAGGATGCCAATATCATCCTGGGTGTGATCTTTGACGAGAATCTGGGCGATGAGCTGCAGGTAACGGTTATTGCCACGGGTATCCGCGATACCGTGGAGGAGATCGAGGAGCTGCCGGACAAGGTGCAGCTCATGCCCAAAAAGCGGGAGCCCGCCGCGCAGCCGCTGCCGTTTAGAAAAGGGGAGCAAGGCATGGCCGCAGGCCGCGCCGTGGCCAACGGCATACAGAGATCCTACGCCAACAATATCTTAAACGAGCAGGACTACGACCGGCCGACCTTTTTGCGCAGGAATGAAAGTTAGAAGAGGGTAACAGCGAAAGAAACAACGCGGAGACGCAAAGGCGCGACGAATTGTTTACACAAAACAAAGAGTTGTTCGCGTGAGCTTGCGTTGTTGCAGCGTGACGCCGTGCTGTTTTTGCATAATCGACTGTGTCATGTAGGAAAATCAAGACAAAGCGGGTGATCAGTGGCTGCCCGCTTTTAACCGCTGCCGGAGTTTCCGCTGCTTTCCGGCAGATTCGATGTGGACCCTATGCGCCAGCGCCAGCCTGCATCCGATGACTTCCTTGCCAGCGAAAAAGGGACGCAGCGCAAAAAATGGAAAGGGTTGCTGCCGGTTGCCCTCATCTTTCCAAACCGGTACGGCCTGGGTAATTCCAACCTGGGTTTTCAGCTCGTTTATGCCCTGGTAAACAGCCTGCCTGGCTTTGTCTGCGAGCGTTTTTTTTATCAGGACAATCAGCCCCCGGTTTCCCTGGAATCGGGCCGCCCCCTCCGCGATTTTCCTGTCATCCTCTGTTCCCTCAGCTTCGAACAAGACTTCTTCAATCTACTGGCCTTGTTTTCGGCCGGCGGCATTGAACCTCTGGCCGAAAGGCGCAGTGCAACCACCAGCAGGTACCGGCCTGGCCAGCCCCTTGTCATCGGCGGCGGCGTTGCCTCCTTTATCAACCCGGAACCCTTGGCCCCCTTTGTGGATCTGTTTGTGGTCGGGGAAGCGGAGCCGATTCTCCCGCAACTCATGGCCCATCTTGCCGACCACCTGAGCGCGGAAGAGCCGGAAGCGCTGCTCAGGGGAATCGTCCGGGAGTTCAGCGGCTGTTATGTCCCGCGCTTCTATGCCATGCGATACGGAGAGGACGGCATTCTGGCCGGTATCGATGCCGATCCGGAAGCGCCGGCCCGGGTGCGGCGGGTGGTGCTTGAGCAAGCCCGGGTGGCTGGGCACTCGAAGCTCTTGAGTCCGGAGGCCGAATTCGCAAACCTGTTCCTCACCGAACTTGGCCGCGGCTGCAGCCGCGGGTGCCGGTTTTGCGCGGCCGGATTCGTGTATCGCCCGCCCCGTCTCTGGCAGGCGGAAAGCATCCTTGCCGCCCTGGCCGAGCGGCCCAAGGAGATACAGCGGGTGGGTCTGTTGGGGATGGAGATGGCGCGGGGCGAGGACCTCGCCCGGATTGCCGAGTATCTGTTGCGCGAAGGCTGCACCCTGTCGTTTTCCTCCTTGCGGGCTGATGCGATCAGCAACGAACTCTGCGGCCTGCTTGCGCAAAGCAGGCTGAAAAGTGCGGCCATCGCGCCGGACGGCGGTTCGGAAAGGCTCCGGAGGGTAATCAACAAAGGGATCAGCGAGCAGGATGTTTTGTGTGCGGCAGAGGCCCTGGCCAGGGCCGGGATCAATCATCTCAAGCTCTATTTCATGATCGGCCTGCCAACCGAAACCGAAGACGACCTGGTGGAATTGTTGCACTTGACGGACAAGGTGAGGAAAACCTTGCTCGGGGTAGGGCGGGAGACGGGGCGCATGGGCAATATAACCCTCAGCGTCAACAGCTTTGTGCCCAAAGCCTGGACACCCTTCCAGTTTCATGGCTTTGCGCCATTGACAACGCTTAAAAACAGCATAAAATTCCTGCGCAAGGGGGTCACGGGGATGGCCAATACCCGCCTGGTTGTCGATCAGCCCGGCAA
Organism: Desulfobulbaceae bacterium UBA2273; assembly: GCA_002347095.1. Classification (GTDB taxonomy): domain Bacteria; phylum Desulfobacterota; class Desulfobulbia; order Desulfobulbales; family Desulfurivibrionaceae; genus Thiovibrio; species Thiovibrio ferrireducens. Next base: position 144,076 of record DDWZ01000016.1, read on the forward strand.
TGCTTTTTATCAGGCCGTGCTCGCCCGGGGAGACCGCAGGGTCGGCATGGCGCTGTATGCCATGCTCCAGGGGCGGCAAAACTGGCGGCAGACCATGCAGGGATGCGGTATAGAGCCGGAAGCGTATGCCATGCGCCAGCGCGGCCAGGAGGAGATTTTCCCCTGGGAGATCATCGACCATGGGATTAACCGGCAGTATCTTTGGGCTGAATACCGGAAGGCGCTGGAAGAAAAATCAACGATTGCCTGTGACACATCACAGTGCAGGCGATGTGGGGTGTGTCATGATTGAAGGGAAAAAAACGCAGGACGACGCGGCCAGTATCGCCAGTCTGAAACCGTTTCGGCTGGTCAAGTTTTTTTCCTATACCGGCTTTGCGGTTTTTCTCCTTTTCACCCTGGTCCTTTCCTGGATTATTTCAAATCACGCCAAAAAGGTTCTCCTTGAGCGGAGCGAGGCGTACGCCTTTGTTGTTGCCGAAAACCTCAGCCACCAGGTGTTTCAGCAATTTGTCCTGCCCACGGTGGTGCGTTATGGAAAGATTGCCCTGCGCAAGCCCGAACAGTTTGCCCGGCTTGATGCCGTTGTGCGCAATGCCACGCACGGCATGCGGATTCAGGCGGTTACCATTTTCGATTCCAAGGAAAACATCATCTCCTACAGCACGATGGCCTCCCGCATCGGCCGCACCGGAGAAGGCGGGATAGAGTACCGCAAGGCCCTGGCCGGCAACAACAATTCCGTTGTCCGTTCCACCGGCACCCTGCTAAACCTGCTTCCCGGCGCGCAGCCCATTTCCTCGCAATTGAGCACCTTCATTCCTTTTCGGCAGTACCAGGTCAACAACCAGAAACGGGACGTGATCATGGGGGTTATCGAGGTTGTTCAGGATCTCTCGGAGGATGTGGTGGCGATCACCAAATTGCAGGGCACCATCATCCTCACCTCCATGCTGATCATGTCGGCGCTGTTTGTGGTGCTCGGGTTTATTGTCGCGCGGGCGGACCGGATCATCGAGGCGCGGGCTGAAGAACGTCGCCGTCTTGAGCAGCAACTGCACCAAAGTCAGAGGCTTGCCACCCTCGGCAAGATGGTGGCCTCGGTTTCCCATGAGATTAAAAATCCGCTGGGCATTGTCCGCAGTACCGCGGATATTCTCGGGAAACGACTTAAGAGCGTGGCGCCGGGCAATGAACACCTGGCTGAGATTATCGTGGAGGAAACAGGCAGGCTTGACGGAATCGTGCGCGAATTTCTGGATTTTGCCCGGCCCCAGGAGCCGAAAATGGCGCCGGCCTCGGTGAATGAGCTTTTCGATAAGCTGCTTAGATTTATGGCGCCGGAGCTGGAGCAGCGGAACATTGTTCTGAAAACCGCGTTGAGTGAAAATATACCGCGGATTTCCTTGGATCAGGGACTGATGTACAGAGCCTGTCTCAATATTCTGGTCAACAGTGTGCAGGCAATGCCGGAAGGAGGAAAACTTTCGGTGGAAACGAGATATGAGAAGGCAACGGGCATGGCGCTGCTGATTGTCACCGATACCGGGGAGGGGATGTCCCTGGAAAAACAGGGCCATATCTTTACCCCGTTTTATACGGACAAAAACCGGGGTACCGGGCTTGGTCTGGCCATCGCCAAAAACATCGTCGACAGCCACCAGGGAACAATAACCGTGGACAGCAAGGAAGGGGAGGGAACCACCTTTACGATTGCCCTCCCCGTTGGGTGATCAGCTTTTCTTTTCAACTTTTTTCTGCGTTTCGATTTTCTTCTTGAGCAGATCATGGTCGCGGCGAAGCTCTTCGTAGGTTTCCATGGCCTGTTTTTCCACCTCGCCTTGGTTGGCTTTGTTCTTCTCCACCCGTTCCTTGACCTTTTCCGCCTTTATGGCCAGATCCTTGGTCCCGAAGATGGAAGAGGCCAGATATTTGCAGGAGAATTTCATGAGGGCGATATCGTCGGTCTTGATCTTCGCCAGGGTTTCCTCGTCGACATCATAGGTCTCCAGAAAGGAGCTGTTGAAAACAAAATCCCTGAATTTATCAAGATCGGTGCTGGCCATGAAAAACATCTTCTGGGCCGGTTCGCTCAAGGTTGCCTGCAGGCCGAACGACTTGCGGCGCATGACGATTTCCATCCATTCCCGGTTCATCTCGTCTGATTCGTCAATCCCCTGGTCAATCCGCCACTCGCGGATGGTTTGCTCCTTCGGCTCTTCGTGCCCCTTGCAATAGGGCTCCTTGACGAGGAAGTAGAATTCCTCCGCCGCTGTTCCCTCGTTGCCGGCCGCGTGAAAGTAAGACATTCCCACCGGATAATAGCGGCAGGTCGTCGGCCTGTACGGATAGATGGTGCAGCCTTCCTCCGTAACAAAGGGGCAGCGGCCATTCTCGTCGAGATGGATCTTTACCCCGGGGAGATCCGTCTTCTCAAGGTATACGGGGGTGGTGAAGCGCAGGAGAAATTCATCGGCGGTCAGGTTTAACGGTCGTCTGATGCGCAGAATATCATACGGGGTCAATATGATATTGATATTGCCGCAGCAATTGGTAAAGCAGGAAACTCCGGGATGGCAGCGGAATTTCAGGGTGCTGTCGGCCGTGAGCTTGGCAGGCATGATATTGCTGGGGTTGTTGTCCGAACCGAACAGGGACTTGCTAAAAGGGGCGGATTGCGGCGTCTGTTGTGACTTGCTCATGGTAAGGACCTTCATGGAATCTATTGTTAAGGCAGAAAAGGCGAGCACATCGAAGAAGTCGGGATGCTGCAAGCATGGAGCCTTGGCTTACGGAAGGGAAATCCCTCCGGTTCTTTCTGCGGTTTCTGCCCGGCATATCGACACAGCGTGACGATGTCCGGGTCGATTTTGGCAACACAGTAACCACGGGAACGCTCTCTGTCAAATTCATTTCTTGCGGGGAAAGAAGAGGCCTGGAAAGCTTGGGGGAATGGCTTTTTCAAAGCGCCTCGCAAAGAGTGCCTTGTCCACATGCGCTCTGCGAAAAGGCAAGGTCCTGGTGAAGAATCTCGGCCGGGAAATAGGAAAACAGGGGCAAAAGAGATCGCGCCTGCGGGCTCCGCGGAGGAGGGTGCGGGCAATGTTTTTTTCTTGACTTTTATCAGGTGAGAAATTATACAGACCAATGTTCTAAAAAATGAGTCGCTCTTCAGTTTTATGCAAACCGGTGGAAAAAATACGTGAAATTAGCCGTTTGTGTGCGCGGCAGGGAAAGCTCCAGAGCCTTTCCGAAATGCGGTTCGGTAGTCCAGATAGTCAAGAGGGTGAAGGTCTGTCTTCGAAGGCACGTGCTTCGAGCCGGCTTGAGCCAGGGCGACTGTCCTTGATAAGGTAAACGCGAATTTCGTACAATCGGAGTTCGGAAAATTCAATCCAAGTGAGGAGGTTAGTGAATGCCAAGTTACGTAGATCCTTCTAAATGTGACGGCTGCAAGGGTGGTGACAAAACTGCCTGCATGTACATCTGCCCCAATGACCTGATGGTCTTGAACAAAGAGGAGATGCGGGCGTACAATCAGGAGCCCGATGCATGCTGGGAGTGTTACTCCTGTGTAAAGATCTGTCCGCAGGGTGCCATTGCCGTTCGTGGCTACAACGACTTCGTACCCATGGGTGGCCAGGTTCATCCGATGCGGAGTTCCGATTCCATCATGTGGACCGTTAAGTTCCGTAACGGCAACATGAAGCGTTTCAAGTTCCCCGTGCGGACCACCGCTGAGGGTGCTGCCAATGCATATCCGGCGCTGAAATGCACGAACCTGGACGACGAGTTGCTCTCCACCGAGAAGCAGTTGCCCGCGCCGACCATGCTTGCCAAGTAAGTTTTTTGGATAATCAACTGAATTAATACAATTTCTTAAGGAGATTTACTATGGCGTTACCTAATAAGCCGCTGGGTGAGTTGCCCGCCGTTGCCAACCCTGAGGTTGTCGAGCACGATGTAGACGTTCTGATCATCGGTGGTGGTATGGCCGCATGCGGTACTGCTTTCGAGATCAAGAAATGGGCACCCGCCGACATGAAGATCAAGCTGGTGGACAAGGCATCCATGGAGCGTTCCGGCGCTGTTGCCCAGGGCCTTTCCGCCATCAACACCTACATTGGCGACAACAAGATCGAGAACTATGTAAAAATGGTTCGTAACGATCTCATGGGCGTTGTTCGTGAAGACCTGATCTACGATCTGGGTCGTCACGTTGACGATTCCGTACATCTTTTCGAAGAGTGGGGCCTGCCCGTTTGGAAGCTCGATGCCAACGGCAACAACCTCGACGGCGCACAGCCGGCTCCGAAGTTGACCGAAGGCGGCAAGCCGGTTCGTACCGGTAAGTGGCAGATCATGATCAACGGTGAGTCCTACAAGTGCATCGTTGCTGAGCCCGCCAAAACCGCTCTCGGCGACGAGAACATCATGGAGCGCGTGTTCATTGTTAAGCTGATCCTTGACAAGAACAAAGCAAACCAGATCGCTGGCGCTGTTGGTTTTTCCACCCGTGAGAACAAGGTTCACGTTTTCCGTTGCAAGACCGCTCTGTGTGCATGCGGCGGCGCAGTAAACATCTTCCGTCCCCGGTCCACCGGTGAGGGTAAGGGCCGCGCCTGGTACCCCGTATGGAATGCTGGTTCCACCTACACCATGTGTGCACAGGTTGGCGCCACCCTGACCATGATGGAAAACCGCTTCACGCCCGCTCGTTTCAAAGACGGCTACGGACCGGTTGGTGCATGGTTCCTTCTCTTCAAGGCCAAAGTACAGAACGGCCTGGGCGAGTTCTACGCCAACAGCGATGCAGTAAAGGGTGAGCTCGAGAAGTTCATGCCGTACGGCGCTTCTGCCGTAACCCCGACCTGTCTGCGTAACCACCTGATGCTCAACGAGCTGAAGGCTGGCCGCGGCCCGATCTACATGGCTACCGACGTAGCGCTGAACGCGTTCCTCGAGGCGAAGAAGGCTGCTGGTCTCGACGAGAAGGAAGTGAAGAAGTACTGGAAGCACCTCGAGTCCGAGGCTTGGGAAGACTTCCTCGACATGTCCGTTGGTCAGGCTGGTCTCTGGGCCGGTGCGAACATCGAGCCCGAGAAGGTTGGTTCCGAGATCATGCCGACCGAACCGTACATGCTCGGTTCTCACTCCGGTTGTTGCGGCATCTGGACCTCCGGTCCGGATGAGGCTTGGGTACCCACTGTTGACGGTCCCCGTAGCCATCAGTACAAGTGGGGCTACAACCGCATGACCACCGTTGACGGTCTGTTCACCGCAGGTGACGGCGTTGGCGCATCCGGTCATAAGTTCTCCTCCGGTTCTCATGCCGAGGGTCGTATCGTTGCCAAGCAGATGGTTAAGTTCTGCCGCGACAATGCTTCCTTCAAGCCCGAGCTGCCGAAGTCCGCTCAGGAGTACGCTGACGAAGTATACGCACCGGTTAAGCGTTACCTCCAGCATGTTGGCGCTTCCACCGCTGCCGACGTTAACCCCAACTACTGCAAGCCTGCCGGTATCATGATGCGCCTGATGAAGGCCACCGATGAGTACGGCGGCGGTGTTGCAACCTACTACATGACCTCCGGCAAGCTGCTGAACATCTGCCTCGATCTTCTCCGCATGCTGCGTGAAGATGCCGAGCTGATGGCTGCCGGCGATCTGCATGAGTTGATGCGCGCTTGGGAAAACTACCATCGTATCTGGTGTGTAGAGACCCACATCCGTCACATCGAGTTCCGGAAAGAGAGCCGCTACCCCGGCTTCTACTACCGGTCTGACTACCCGACCTGTGACGATGCCAACTGGAAGGCATTTGTTAACTCCACCTTCGACCCTGCAACTCAGGAGTGGAAGTGTGAAAAGGTTAACTGCATCAACATCGTTGAGACCGAGCCGTGGATCTAAGCTTCACCACGCAACTGGTATAACGGTAATTAGAAATCTCCAGGCACCCAAAAGGTGCCTGGAGATTTTTCTATGAGGTGGGCGGCCGGTTTTTTTGGCTGAGAAGGCCAGGCGAAATCAGGACCTTTCTGGTCGGTTGAGCCAAAAAAGCACGTTTTCACACCTAAATAATTTTACTTAAATGGAGGAAGGCATGACAGACGAACGCAGCGCACCCGCAGGTGCTGTACTTGTCGTTGGCGGTGGCATAAGCGGGCTTACGGCCGCCTTGGAAGCCGCTGAAGTCGGAAAAGATGTTTTTCTGATCGAGAGAAATCCGTACCTGGGTGGCCGGGTTGCGCAGTTGAATCAATACTTCCCGAAGCTCTGTCCGCCGAGTTGCGGACTGGAGATCAACTTTCAGCGCGTCAAAAGCAATCGTCGGGTCCGGGTCTACACCATGACCGAGGTCAAGAGCGTGTCCGGCGGTCCTGGCAATTACCAGGTTACCCTGGAGAGTAAGCCCCGTTTCATCAACAACAACTGCACCGCTTGCGGCGCCTGCGCCGATGCCTGTCCCGACGAGCGGGACAATGATTTCAACTTCGGCATGGACAAGAGCAAGGCAGTGTACAAGCCCCACGACATGGCTTTCCCCATGAAGTATGTGCTTGACAAGAGCGCCTGCAGTGCAGCCGGGTTGCAGGCAGTTAAGGATGCCTGCAAGTATGACGCGGTTGATCTTGATATGGCAGCCAAGGAATTCACCGTCGACGTAAGCGCCATTGTCTGGGCTACGGGCTGGAATCCCTATGATCCGACCAAGATGACTAACCTTAAGTACGATTCCAGCAACGCCATCATCACCAACATGATGATGGAGCGTCTGGCCGCACCCAACGGTCCCACCGGTGGCAAGATTCTCCGTCCCGGCGACAACAAGGAGCCCGCAAGCTTTGCCTTTGTACAGTGTGCCGGTTCTCGCGATGAAAATCATCTGGAGTACTGCTCCTACATCTGCTGCATGGCTTCCATGAAGCACATCAACTACATCCGCGAGCAGTATCCCACCGCCAAGATCACGGTTTTCTACATCGATCTCCGGACTCCCGGCAAGTACGAGAAGTTCCGCGAAAAGCTGATGGCTGACGCGAATATCACCTGGGTAAAGGGCAAGGTTGCGGATATTGTTGCCGAAGCCGACGGCTCCGTGACCCTGGTTGCTGAAAATGCCGTGACTGGTGAAAAGGTCAAGGAAACGGTCGATCTGGCCATCCTGGCCACCGGCATGGAGCCTGCGGCCAAGGCCCAGGCTGCAGCGCTTGGACTTTCAGTTGACAGCAATGGATTTATTCTGGCCGATGCGAATGGCGGGATGGTGTCCGCCGGTTGCGCCAAAAAGGCAGCCGACGTCGTAACCTGTGCCCAGAGTGCAACGGCAGCAGCCATGAAAGCTATTCAAGCGTCCAGGAGGTAAGGTAAATGGATAAGAAATACGGTGCATATATCTGCACAGGTTGTGGTATAGGAGATGCCCTCGACGTTGCGGCGCTGACAAAGGCGGCAAGCGAGAACGGCATGGAGGCCAAGACCCACGAGGCGCTTTGCAGCAAGGCCGGTCGTGAGTTGATTGAAAATGACATCACCAACGACGGCGTGAACACCATCGTTGTCTGCGCCTGTTCCCCCCGGGTCATGAAGGACGAGTTCAATTTCGGCGACGACAAGTACGTTACCCGCGCCAATTTGCGCGAAGGTGCTGCTTGGTGTGCCGAGGAAGTCTCCGAAAAACGCAGCGCCGAGAAAGTGAAGGAGTTCGCCACTGAAAAGGGGCAGGACTATGTGCGCATGGCTTGTGTTCAGGCGAAGAAAGGTGACGTGCCTGATCCGTTCAAGTTGGAGAGCATCAACAAGAAGATCCTGGTCATGGGTGGCGGTATTGCCGGCATGACCGCGGCCATGGAAGCAGCCAAGGCCGGGTATGCGGTGACGATCATTGAAGCCCAGGATAAGTTGGGCGGCAAGGCCCTTGGCTGGCGGAAGCAGTTCCCCACCGCCGCGCCGTGGACCGATCTGGAAGAGCCCACGGTGCAGGCCATGGTTGATGCTGTTCAGGCCGAGGCTGGGATCACGGTCAAGGCTTCCACGGAAGTTGCTCGTATCGCCGGTGCTCCGGGTGCCTACAAGGTAACCCTCAAGGCTGCTGGCACCAAGAGCGAGTGGGATGCCCCGAAAAAAGTTGGCGTTGACGAGCAGGACAAAATCTCCAAGGGCGAGATGGAAGATCCCAACGCTGGTCTGCAGCCCTATATGAGTGCGGATGCCGCGGCCGAGGATTTCGGCGCGGTTGTTCTGGCCACGGGTTGGAATCCGGCGGATGTTTCCGAGTATGCCCATCTTGGCTATGGCAAGCTGAAAGGCGTGGTCACCAACGCCGAATTTGAAAAATTGGCCAAGACCGGCAAGGTTCCGGCCAATGTCGCCTTTGTTCAGAGCCCCGGCGGCGCAGAGCATGATCAGGATTTCCCGTACTGCAACTCGGTTACCAGCATGGTTGCCCTGAAGCAGGCCCGTTATGTCCGCGAGGACAATGCCGCAGGCAAGGCGTATGTTTTGTACCAGCACATGCGTACCCCCGGCAACATGGAGATGTTTTACAAGGGCGCCCAGAACGACGACGGCATCTTCATGACCAAGGCCACCGTGACCCAGGTTGAAGAAGCCGGCAACGGTCTGGCTGTGCACCTGAAAGATACCCTGCTCAACGAGGATGTTACCCTGAACGTGGATATGGTTGTTCTGGCCGCGGGCATGGTTCCCACCACCTCCGACAAGCCGACCATCAATCTTGCCTATCGTCAGGGCCCGGCTTTCCTTGATCTGGAGCTGTTCGACGGGTATGCCGATTCGCACTTCATCTGCTTTCCGTACGAAACCCGCCGGACCGGCGTGTATGCCTGTGGCGGCGTGCGCAAGGCCATGAACATGGAAGAAACCATTGACGACGCCTGCGGCGCAGCGCTCAAGGCGATTCAGTCCATCGAATCCGCGGATCGCGGCGTGGCTGTGCATCCCCGCTCCAACGACGGCACCTATCCGGAGTTCTTCTTTCAGCGTTGCACCCAGTGCAAACGGTGCACGGAAGAATGTCCGTTCGGCGCCCTTGACGATGACGAGAAGGGAACTCCCAAGCCTAACCCCACCCGGTGCCGCCGTTGCGGAACCTGTATGGGCGCTTGTCCCGAGCGGATCATCGGCTTCAAGAACTACAACATCGACCAGGTCGGTTCCATGGTCAAGAGCATTGAAGTTCCCGACGACGATGAGGACAAGTTGCGCGTCATCGTTTTTGCCTGTGAAAATGACGCCTACCCGGCTCTGGACATGGCGGCCATGCGTAAGCTTCCGCAGAACGCCCTCATCCGGGTCGTTTCTGTCCGTTGCCTTGGCTCGGTGAACATGGCCTGGATCAAGGATGCGCTTTCCGCCGGTATGGATGGGGCGCTTCTCCTGGGCTGTAAGTTCGGTGACGACTACCAGTGCCATTTTGTTAAGGGCAGTGAGTTGGCGGACAAACGTATGGCCAACATCGGCGAAACCCTGGGCAGCCTCGGGCTTGAGCCGGAGCGTTGCGCGGTGCGGCAGATTGCCATTAACGAGTACAATAAGGTCGATGCAATCATCAACGAGTTTGTTGAAGCGATCGTCGATCTCGGCCCGAACCCCTTCAAGGGTTTTTAAAGGCCGGTTTGTCAGGAAAAACCTCGTTCAGCAGGCCAAATCGGTCTGCTGAACGATTGATTTTCGGGAAGGGATGCGCTTTGGCGCATGAGTCATGGGTCAGTGCGAGCTGACATTTTGAGGGAGAAATACTGGAGGCGTATCATGGCTGAAGGAATGAGGGTTGAACCTGATTTAGAGTTTATAAAGTACGTGAAGAATGCCGGCGGAGACACCTTGAAGAAGTGCTATCAATGTGCCACCTGTTCGGTTGTCTGTCCGCTGTCCAGCGATACCAAGCCCTTCCCCAGAAAGGAAATGATCTGGGCGCAGTGGGGCTTGAAGGACAAGCTGGTTGCCGACCCCGATATTATGCTTTGCCATCAGTGCGGCGACTGTACCGCCTATTGTCCCCGCGGCGCCAAGCCCGGTGATGTTCTCGGAGCAATCCGGGCCTATGCCTATACGTACTATGGTTTTCCTTCCGGCCTTGCCAAGCTGGTGAGCAAGGGCAGCAACCTGCCGCTCATTATCGCTCTGCCTGCCTTGGTAATTCTGGCGGTGTGGTGGTTGTCCGGCGGCATGTCCCTGCCCGCGGCCGACGCCATTGATTTTGGCATGTTTTTTGATTCCCACAAAGATCATCCGACCCTTATCGGTGGGCTGACCCTGAATGTTTTGCTCATTGACGCCATTTTTGTTCCGGCCCTCGGCTTTGCGATTTTCGCGGCCTACAAGGGGGTTTCGAACATGTGGAACAACATGGCTGCCAATCTGCCGGTGAAGAGCGAGTTCCGTCCTTCCGCCCTGCAGTTTGTCTCCCAGTTCCTGGTGCCCTCGCTCAAGGAAATCCTTGCCCACAAACGGTTCAAGGAATGCGGAGCGAATCATAACCGGGTCAATGGGCATCTGCCCCTGCTCTTGTCCTTTATCGGACTGTTCATCGTTACCACCTATGGCATGATCCGCAAGGATATCCTTGGGATGTTCATTGAAGGGATGCATGGACCGATTCCCCTTGCCGATCCCTTCAAGCTGCTGGCCAATATCAGCGCCATCGCCTTGATTGTCGGGGTGGGGATTCTTTGGATGAACCGCGCCCACATGGAAGAGGAAAACAATACTACCCCGACATTCTATGATTGGTTTTTGATCGTCAAGATCATGACCGTCGGCATAACCGGTCTTTCCGCGGAATTGGCCCGGTTGATCGGGATTCCCGTGTTGGCGTATCTTTTCTACTACATGCATCTGGTGTCTGTCTTGATGCTGTTCTTGTACATGCCGTATTCCAAATTTGCCCATATGGTATATAGGACGTTTGCCATGGCTTTTGAGAAATACCGCGAGAGTGCGTTTGCCAAGAACATCGAAGATTAAGCAAATCGTAGTATCCAATCAGGCGCTCTTTCTCTGGACGGAGCGCCTGATTGTTTTCGCCTCTGTGAATGTCTGCGCCGGTTAAAAAATAAGTTGATATTTCGGAATGAAGCGATTAGTATTGCCCGTCTTATCAAGCTGGCGTAGCTCAATTGGTAGAGCAGCTGATTTGTAATCAGCAGGTTGCGGGTTCGAGTCCCATCGCCAGCTCCACTTATGTGAAGCGGGCGATGGTTTGATATAGCGAGTAACCGGTCGCGCTTGCGCGGCCTTGTGGTTTTGTGGAGGGGTTCCCGAGTGGCTAAAGGGAACAGACTGTAAATCTGTCGGCAATGCCTTCGGAGGTTCGAATCCTCCCCCCTCCACCATTGAAATCATGGTGGGAACGCGGCAAAAAAGTAAAGCGGTTGCCGTCATATTCCTGCTTTTTCATCTGGTTGCTGATACGGGAAAGCGGGAATAGCTCAATTGGTAGAGCATCAGCCTTCCAAGCTGAGGGTTGCGGGTTCGAGACCCGTTTCCCGCTCCAGTTATGGCGCAATTACCTGGCTCAGCGATAGGGTGAGCAAACTGGCTTCTTTTTTTGTTTGGACTGTTTGGTTGCCCACGTGGCTCAGTAGGTAGAGCACTTCCTTGGTAAGGAAGAGGTCACCGGTTCGAATCCGGTCGTGGGCTCCATTTATTTGGTAGCTTCAAGCATTATTAGGTTGGGAAGTTAAGCGCAACCGTTGAGAAATCCGGGCTGAGGAGGAAAGGACATGGCAAAAGAGAAATTTGAACGCAAGAAACCGCATGTAAATATTGGGACGATCGGCCACATCGACCATGGCAAGACCACCCTGACCTCGGCCATTACCCGGGTATTGGCGACCAAGGGCTTCGCCAAGGCCACCGCGTTTGACCAGATCGACAAGGCTCCGGAAGAAAAGGAGCGTGGTATCACCATTGCGACCGCCCATGTGGAATACGAATCCAACAAGCGCCATTACGCCCACGTTGACTGCCCCGGGCATGCGGATTACATCAAGAATATGATTACCGGTGCGGCGCAGATGGACGGCGCCATCCTGGTTGTTGCCGCCACGGACGGCCCCATGCCGCAGACCCGTGAGCACATCCTGCTTGCTCGTCAGGTAGGTGTTCCCTCGGTTGTGGTCTTCATGAACAAGTGCGACATGGTTGATGATCCCGAGCTCCTGGAGCTGGTGGACATGGAGCTGCGCGAGCTGCTCTCCAAATACAATTTTCCCGGCGACGACACCCCGATCATCCAGGGGAGCGCCCTGAAGGCTCTTGAGAATCCTGAAGACGAGGCTGCGGCCAAATGCATCTGGGATCTGATGGATGCTTGCGACAGCTTTATTCCCGAGCCTGCCCGTGATATCGACAAGCCTTTCTTGATGCCGGTGGAAGATGTCTTCTCCATCTCCGGTCGTGGCACGGTAGCCACCGGTCGTATCGAGCGCGGCAAGGTGAAGGTTGGCGAGGAAATCGAGGTAATCGGTATCCGCGATACCGCCAAGACCACGGTCACCGGGGTTGAGATGTTCCGCAAGCTCCTTGATGAGGGCATGGCCGGCGATAACGTTGGCGTGCTGCTGCGCGGCTTGAAGCGTGAGGATATCGAGCGCGGTCAGGTATTGGCCAAGCCGGGTTCCATTACCCCGCACACGAAGTTCATGGCCGAGGCCTACATCCTGTCCAAGGATGAGGGTGGCCGTCATACGCCGTTTTTCAACGGGTATCGCCCGCAGTTCTACTTCCGGACCACGGACGTGACCGGGGTTGTGAACCTGCAAGAGGGTGTAGAGATGGTAATGCCTGGAGACAACGTGACCATAGAAGCGAAGTTGATTACCCCGATCGCCATGGAAGAAGGTCTGCGTTTCGCGATTCGCGAAGGCGGCCGTACCGTGGGCGCCGGTGTTATCAATAAAATTATCGAATAATCGCCAGCACGGTTGCGACTGCAAAAAAAAGGAAGCTAGATGCGAGACATAATTACATTGGGTTGTCAGACCTGCAAGAGACGGAATTACACCACGACCAAGAACAAGCGGTCTACTCCGAGCAAGCTGGAGTTTAAGAAATTCTGCCCTTTTTGCAGATCGCATACCCTGCACAAGGAAACGAAATAGTTTTTAGGCCAGTAGCTCTAATGGTAGAGCATCGGACTCCAAATCCGAGGGCTGGGGGTTCGAGTCCCTCCTGGCCTGCCAGAGACTTGAGATTGTGATTGCTTCGCCCTTTTTCCGCTTTGAGGGGGCGAAGTAGTTATTTGGATAATCGGCGCATGGTCCTGGCCGACCTCCACCCCCATCGTGTGTAAGAACGATCAGCCTGTGCAGGAAGAGACGATCATTATGGCAAGTAAGGAAGACCGATTGGCCAAAAGCAAAAAAGCAGTTGGCAATGAACCAGAGCAGGAATCCGTATTCCGGCCGGGTCGGGTTAAGGAATTTGCCACCGAAGTGAAAAATGAATTCGGCAAGATCGTTTGGCCGGCCAAAAAACAGACTGTTGGCACTACGGCGGTAGTTGTAGTACTGGTGATGATCATCTCCTTTTATTTGGGGGCTGTTGATCTGCTGCTGGGGAAAATAATCGGTTATGTTTTGCGGTAGGAAACCAGCGTAAGCCGGGAGAGAGACAGCATTATGGCACGTCACTGGTATATTGTTCATACATACTCCGGCTTTGAAGAGCAGGTGAAAACCAGCATGCTTGAGCGCGTTAAAAACGCGGGTCAGGAAGAGATGTTTGGGGAAGTTCTGGTCCCCACCGAGCAAGTTGTCGAGATGGTGAAGGGTGCACGGAAAACCTCATCCCGTAAATTTTTCCCGGGATACATCCTGGTAAATGTCGATCTCAATGATGAGACCTGGCATACGGTTCGTGATACCCCGAAGGTCACAGGTTTTGTCGGCAACGACATGAGTCCGGTGCCGCTATCCGATGAAGAGGCCATGAAGATTATCGGCCGCATCAAGGATGGCGCTCTCAAGCCGAAGCCAAAGGTTTCTTTCGAGTTCGGCGATGTGGTTCGGGTTATTGATGGCCCATTCACCAATTTTCAAGGGGTGGTGGACGAGGTTTTCCCAGACAAAGGTCGGGTTCGGGTAATGGTTTCCATCTTCGGCAGGGAAACACCGGTGGAACTGGAATATATTCAGGTGAGTAAAGGCTGATTCTGTTTTTTGCAATTTTGAAAAGAATTGCGCATCATATAGAGGTTGTTTGTTCCGCTAAGCCGTTATGTGGAAAAAATCGTAAAATTGTAAGATCGTGATCGGCAGAAGTGGCCGTAACGAATTGAGTTGCAATGGAATGGTTGTTTCGTAACGGCCACTAAATTTATGATGTCGGGCTGACTGGGTTTCTGTTGCAGAGAAACGAGCAGGAAACGGTTTCCGATATGTGGGAGTTCCAGCGATGGCTAAGAAGATTGAAGGATACATAAAGTTACAGATTCCCGCCGGCAAAGCGAATCCGTCCCCCCCTGTCGGCCCGGCCCTTGGCCAGCGCGGCGTCAACATCATGGAGTTTTGCAAGGCGTTCAATGCGAAAACCCAGGCAGAGGGCGATACGGTAATTCCCGTTGTGATCACCGTCTATGCTGACCGGTCATTTACCTTTGTCACCAAGACTCCTCCCGCCTCAACCCTGCTTTTCAAGGCATGCAATCTGGGCAAGGGATCAAGCAACCCCAAGAAGGATCGTGTGGCCAAGATCACCCGCGATAAGATCAAAGAGATTGCCGAGAGAAAACTTCCCGATCTGAATGCGTACGATATCGACGCCGCAATGCGGATTATCGAAGGAACTGCAAGGAGCTGCGGAATTACAATCGTTGATTGATCGTGATTTCGGCTTTTTTAAAATAGATGTATTAATGGGTTAACCGTAGCACTTCTGATGTGGGAAGGCTTGAATGTTTGGAGATCGCCATGGCAAAGAAAGGCAAACAATATAAAAACAGTGTGGCACAGCTTGATCCGGTCAAGGCCTATAACCTTGAGGAGGCTGTTACTCTTGCGTTGCAGAGCAAGTACGCAAAATTTGACGAGTCGGTTGACCTGGCTCTCAATCTTGGCGTTGATCCTCGTCATGCCGAGCAGATGGTGCGAAGCAGTGTTGTTTTGCCAAACGGCACCGGCAAAACCGAGCGTGTTCTTGTTTTCGCCAAGGGTGAAAAGGTTCAGGAAGCTCTTGACGCCGGCGCGGATTATGCCGGTGGCGATGAATTTCTCGAAAAAATTCAAGGCGGCTGGCTGGAGTTTGACAAAACCATCGCCACCCCTGATATGATGGGTACCGTCGGCAAGATCGGTAAGATTCTCGGACCCCGCAACTTGATGCCCAACGCCAAGCTCGGCACGGTTACCTTCGATGTTGGCCGGGTCGTCAAGGAAATCAAATCCGGTAAGGTTGATTTCAAGGTTGATAAGGCTGGGGTTCTCCACTGCATGGTAGGGAAGTCCTCCTTTGGCACGGAAAAATTACAGGAGAATATCCTGGCCTTTGTTGACAAGGTTATCCAGCTCAAGCCCTCTTCCAGCAAGGGGGTTTACTTGAAGGCGGTATTCTTGTCCACCACCATGGGGCCAGGTCTGAGACTCGACCCCATGGAGCTGCGGGTTCTCTGTAAGCATGCCTAATTGGCGGTGTTCCCGCTGGTTGTATCCAGCGTTTTTATATATTTTGTTTTAAGCAGTTAAGTCGTCAAAGACCGTGGGTACCACAAGGTTTAATCGGCGCATGGGGCTCAGTAAGACCCATGCGCGGGCCTGCCGAGGCGAAATGTCATTGCTTTTTCGCAGTGTCGTCACATGGGTTGTTTCCGCCAGCAGCAGCTTGCGCAGGATGGAAGGAGCTCATTCGTCTGTACCGGTCGACCTCGACTGCTTCTCGCTAACCCTAATATGCAGTTAGTTTAAAGGAGGTAGAGGATTTGAATCGAGACGATAAGGTTGCGGTAGTCGAGGAACTCAGCAGCAGATTGGCCCATGCCAAGTTTGCCGTTGTTTCCGATTATCGTGGTCTGACCGTGCCTGTCATCTCACAACTCCGCCGTGACCTCAAGCAGAGCAACGCCGAAATCCGTGTCGCAAAAAATACCTTGCTGCGTCGGGCCATCAAAGGAACCCCCTTTGAGCCCATGGATAAGTTCCTGGAAGGGACAACGGCCGTTACCTTTGCGGATGGGGATCCGGTGGCGCCGGCGAAAGTTTTGGTTGAGTTCATCAAGACGAACCCAAAGCTTGAGATCAAGGTGGCTGTGTTAGATGGCAAATTACTTACGGCAGACGATCTGAAGGCATTGTCCACATTGCCTGGCAAGGACCAGCTCCGCGCGCAACTGCTTGCAGTCATGCTCGCTGTTCCGACCAGCTTTGTACGGGTGCTCAGCGCTGTTCCGCAAAAGGCGTTGTATGCATTGCAGGCAATAAAGGACCAGAAAGGTCAGGGCGACAACTAAACAAGAATAGTATTTGGAGGATATAGCAATGGCAGTATCAAAACAAGATGTAATCGATTTCATTTCCAACATGACAGTTCTCGAGCTTTCCGAGCTCATCAAGGAACTTGAAGATAAGTTTGGTGTTTCCGCTGCTGCTCCGGTGGCAATGGCTGCCGCGCCTGCTGCTGGCGGTGATGCTGGTGCCGCTGCGGAAGAGAAAACCGAATTTGACGTAATTCTTGTTACCGCTGGCGACAAGAAGATCGGGGTTATCAAAGAGGTTCGCGCCATCACCTCTCTTGGTCTCAAGGAAGCAAAAGATATGGTCGAAGGCGCACCCAGCCCGATCAAGGAAGGCGTTTCCAAGGATGAGGCTGCCGACATCAAGGCCAAGATCGAGGCTGCCGGCGGAACTGTAGAGATCAAGTAGTGTGAACTTCGTATGGTTTTTTTGCTGAGCTTCTCAGCTTTCAGCAAGGAAAATATAGCATATTCTGGGGCTGACCAAGCCCCAGGGATCAACAAGAGATGCAGCGACGCTACGGGGGAAACCCCGTAGCGTTCTTGCGTTCTTATCAAAGGGAGAGATTTGGCCTCCGTAATTTATGGCACAAAGCATCTCCTGACGCTCCACACCGGGGAGCCCGTTCCCATCCGCTACCGCTAAACAGATGAGGGTATTGCTGCATGCAAACTATCAAACGAGTTCGGAAAAGTTTCGCTAAAACCAAGAGTATTGTTGATATACCACATCTCATCGAGATGCAGCGGCTGTCCTATGAAAAGTTTCTCCAAATGGACACCGAGCCGGATCAGCGTTCTGACAGTGGCCTGCAGGGGATTTTTAAAAGCGTTTTCCCCATTCAGGATTTCAACGGCACCTGTTCTCTTGAGTTTGTGCGGTACAACTTTGGAGAGCCGAAATATTCCGTGGATGAGTGCATCCAGCGGGGCATGACCTACGAGGTTCCGGTCAAGATTACGGTCCGCCTTGTTTCCTACGACACCGATGCCGAAACCGGTGTGCAGAATATCCGCGATATCAAAGAACAGGCGGTTTATCTGGGCAGCATGCCGCTGATG
This sequence comes from Desulfobulbaceae bacterium UBA2273, assembly GCA_002347095.1. Lineage (GTDB taxonomy): Bacteria > Desulfobacterota > Desulfobulbia > Desulfobulbales > Desulfurivibrionaceae > Thiovibrio > Thiovibrio ferrireducens. Next base: position 161,609 of record DDWZ01000016.1, read on the forward strand.
ACTAAAACCGGGGTCTATGTAGTCAACGGGACCGAGCGGGTTATTGTCAGTCAGTTGCAGCGGTCGCCCGGCCTTTTCTACAGCCATGACGGCGGCAAGACCCATTCTGGCGGCAAGCTCCTCTACTCCGCCAGGATTATCCCGGTGCGCGGCTCCTGGATTGATCTCGAATTTGACGCCAAGGACATCCTCTACGTCCGCATCGACCGGCGCCGCAAGTTTCCGGTAACCACCCTGCTCAAGGCCTTAGGCTACAGCGGGGATGAACTGCTGCGTTATTACTACGACACGGAGAAAATCTCCGTGAGCCGGAAGAAATTCAAGAAGGAATTTTCCCCCGACGTCATGGTCGGACAAAAAGTAACCCATGATATCGTTGATCCGAAAACCGGGGAGGTTATTGCCAAGGAAGGCCGCAAGATCGGCAAGGTTTTGGCCAAAAAGATTTTCGAGGCCGGGGTCACCCATTTTGACATCGAGGCGGAAAGTCTGGTCGGCAAGTTCCTTGCCCGCGACATCGTGGACCCCAAGAGCGGCGAGATCATTTTCCCGTGCAACACCGAGCTGACCGAGACGATGCTTGAGGAGATTGTCGCGGCGAAGATCTCGGAATTCGAACTGCTCTTCATCGACGGCATCAAGGTTTCCGATTCCTTCCGCAAAACCCTGGCCCTGGACAAAGTGAATACTCCGGAAGAGGCCCTGCTTGAAATATACCGCAGGCTCCGGCCCAGCAGTCCGCCGACCCATGAGATCGCCACGGCCTTTTTTGAGAATCTGTTTTTCAGCGCCGACACCTACGATCTTTCCGAGGTTGGCCGTTTTAAAATAAATGCCCGGCTGGGGGTGAACACCGATATCGAACACCGCACCCTGACCAAGGATGACATCATGCTGGCGGTACGGTACCTGGTCCGTCTTAAGGACAGCCAGGGTCCCATCGACGACATTGATCATCTTGGCAACCGTCGGGTCCGCACCGTCGGCGAGCTGGTGGAAAACCAGTACCGCATGGGACTTGTCCGCATGGAGCGCGCCATTCGTGAACGGATGAGCATTCAGGAGGTTGAGGCTCTGATGCCCCATGACCTGATCAATCCCAAGCCGATCACCGCCGCGATCAAGGAATTTTTCGGCACCAGTCAGCTTTCCCAGTTCATGGATCAGACCAACCCCCTGTCCGAGGTTACGCACAAGCGCCGCTTGAGCGCGCTTGGACCGGGCGGTCTTTCCCGGGAGCGGGCTGGCTTTGAGGTGCGCGATGTTCATCCCACCCATTACGGGCGGATTTGTCCGGTTGAAACACCGGAGGGCCCGAACATCGGTCTTATTGTTTCACTGGCCACCTACGCCCGGGTCAATGAATTCGGGTTTATCGAAACGCCGTACCGCAACGTGAAGGGGCGCAAGGCGACAAAGGAAATTGCTTACATGACGGCCCTGGACGAACAGGAGCATGTCATCGCCCAGGCAAAAACCGAGCTGGATGGGAAAGGCAAGATCGTGCCGGACACCCTCATCGCCCGGCAGGACGGCGAGGTTCTCTCCACCGAGGCCGATGCCGTAACGCAGATGGATGTTTCCCCCAATCAGTTGGTGAGTGTTGCCGCCTCGCTTATTCCCTTTTTGGAGAATGACGACGCGAACCGGGCCTTGATGGGCTCCAACATGCAGCGCCAGGGCGTGCCGCTTCTGCGGCCGGAGGCCCCTTTGGTCGGAACGGGCCTTGAGTTAACCGTTGCCAAGGATTCCGGCGTCTGCTTGCTGGCCGGAGGCGATGGGGTGGTGGAAGAGGTGGATGCCAATCGGGTCGTGGTTCGCTACGACAAGCCTGGCACAGATGGTTTTACCACCGGCATCGGCATCTATCGCCTGGAAAAATATAAGAAATCAAACCAGAACACCTGCTTCACCCAGCGCCCGTTGGTAAATCCCGGGCTCCGGGTTAAAAAAGGCGATATTCTTGCCGACGGCCCTGCCTGTGACCTGGGCGAACTGGCCTTGGGCAAGAATGTGACCATCGCTTTCATGCCCTGGCGTGGGTACAACTTCGAGGACTCCATCCTGATCAGCGAGAAGATGCTGAAAAAGGATACCTATACTTCGCTCCATATCGAGGTGTTCGAGACCGTTGCCCGGGATACCAAATTGGGTAAGGAAGAAATCACCCGCGACATCCCCAACGTGAGCGAGGAAGCGCTGCGCAATCTCGACGAGTCCGGGGTAATCCGGATCGGGGCCGAGATCAAATCCGGCGATATTCTGGTGGGCAAGGTGACGCCCAAGGGGGAAACGCAGCTTTCTCCTGAGGAGAAGTTGTTGCGCGCCATCTTCGGGGAAAAGGCCGGCGATGTCAAGGATACCTCCTTGCGCGTCCCGCCCGGGGCCGAAGGGGTGGTCATTGATGCCAAGGTCTTTTCCCGCAAGGGCGTGGAAAAGGATGAGCGCACCCTGGCCATCGACGAGTTTGAGATCAAGACCCTTGAGCGGGACATGGAGGATGAGGTCAACTGTCTGAAGAAGGGGGTCCGCAACAGCCTGGCCGACCTGCTGGACGGGAAGACCGCCACTGCCGCGATCAAGGACAAAAAAGGCGAGGCGTTGCTGGCCAAGGGCAAGAAGATCTCCCGCGAGGTGATTGAGCGGTTGTCTCTCTCGTCCATCAAGTTGATCAGCTATGCGGAAAAGGACAAGTTTGAAGGCGAGGTGGCGCTTCTGTTCGAGCGGTATGAAAGCCAGGTCAAGCTTGTCCGGGATCGGTATGAAGCACGAATCTCCCGGCTCAAGAAAGGCGACGATTTGCCGCCTGGGGTTATCCGGATGGTCAAGGTCTATGTCGCCACCAAGCGCAAGCTCTCCGTGGGCGACAAGATGGCCGGCCGCCACGGAAACAAGGGCGTTGTTTCCCGGATCATGCCCGAAGAGGACATGCCCTATTTTGCCGATGGCACCACGGTGGATATTGTGTTGAACCCGCTGGGTGTTCCCTCGCGTATGAACGTGGGGCAGTTGTTGGAGGTGCATCTTGGCCTGGCAGCCAAAAGACTTGGCCAGCAGATCCAAGATCTTGCCGATCTGCAACAGGTTGCCGCGGTGAAGGAAAAACTGAAAACGGTATATTCCGCTGAGGAATATGGCCAGTTGACCGAAGGGTTGTCGGATGATGACCTGTTGCGTCTAGCCAGGCGCATGGGCTCCGGCCTGCACATGGCCACTCCGGTATTTGACGGGGCCCATGAAAGCGAAATCCGCAATCTTCTGGTGCAGGCGGGCATGGACGAGGTTGGTCAGGCCACCCTGTATGACGGGCTGACCGGCGAAAAGTTCGACAACCCGGTAACCGTGGGCACCATGTACATCCTCAAGCTCCATCATCTGGTTGATGACAAAATCCATGCCCGTTCCACCGGGCCCTATTCGCTGGTTACCCAGCAGCCCCTCGGCGGCAAGGCGCAGTTCGGTGGGCAGCGTCTTGGCGAAATGGAGGTCTGGGCCTTGGAGGCGTATGGCGCGGCATATACTTTACAGGAATTTTTAACAGTCAAGTCCGACGATGTAGGCGGCAGAACAAGGACATACGAGCGGATCGTCAAGGGCAATAACTTTCTGGAGGCAGGCTTGCCTGAATCTTTCCATGTTTTGGTGAAAGAACTCCAGGGGCTTTGTCTGGATATGGAACTGCTCGACGAGAAACCGGAAGTTTAGGTCCAGCGTATCTCGCCGTTCGAAGTGATTTGATTATTCAACATAGATAAGGGTGCTGCCGTGGAAGAACTTTTCAGCTTTTTTTCCAATCCGAAAGGACCGTTAAAATTCAATGCCGTGCGAATCTCTTTGGCTTCGCCGGAAAAAATTCGCGACTGGTCTCATGGTGAGGTGAAAAAACCGGAGACCATTAATTATCGGACGTTCAAGCCGGAGCGCGAAGGGCTGTTCTGCGCCAAGATCTTCGGACCGGTCAAGGATTACGAATGCAATTGCGGCAAATACAAGCGCATGAAGCACCGCGGCGTGGTCTGTGAAAAGTGCGGGGTTGAGGTTATCCAGTCGAAGGTTCGGCGGGAACGCTTGGGTCATATCGAGCTGGCCGCGCCCGTGGCCCATATCTGGTTTTTGAAGAGTCTGCCCAGCAAGATCGGCAATATCCTCGACATGACCCTGAAGGAACTGGAAAAGGTTCTCTATTTTGATTCCTATGTGATCACCGCTTCCGATGAGCCCTCCTTGGCTGTCGGCTCCTTGCTGACCGAAGAAGGCTACCGCCAGGCAAAGGAAGATTTTCCCGGCAAGTTCACCGTCGGCATCGGCGCGGCGGCGATCCAGGATATGATGCAAAAGCTCGACCTTGAGAGCCTTTCCAAGGTGCTCCGCCAGGAGATGAAGGAAACCGGTTCCGAGGCCAAGCGGAAAAAACTGGCCAAGCGGTTGAATGTGGTCGAGGCCTTTCATGAATCCGGCAACAAGCCCGATTGGATGATCCTGGATGTTATTCCGGTTCTGCCTCCTGATTTGCGTCCCCTGGTGCCCTTGGAGGGCGGACGTTTTGCAACCTCCGACCTCAACGATCTCTACCGGAGGGTCATCAACCGCAACAACCGATTGAAACGGTTGCTGGAGCTGGATGCCCCGGAAATCATCATTCGCAACGAAAAGCGGATGCTGCAGGAGGCGGTGGACGTTCTGTTCGATAACGGCCGTCGCGGCAAGGTTATCACCGGTCCCAACAAGCGGCCGTTGAAATCCCTTTCCGACATGCTCAAGGGCAAACAGGGCCGTTTCCGCCAGAATCTGCTCGGTAAGCGCGTTGACTATTCCGGCCGTACCGTCATCGTGGTCGGCCCGCATCTCAGGCTCCATCAGTGCGGTCTGCCCAAGAAGATGGCCCTGGAGCTCTTCAAGCCCTTTATCTACAACAAACTGGAGATGCTCGGTTATGTAACGACCATCAAGAGCGCCCGGAAGATGGTGGAAAAAGGGACCAAAGAGGTCTGGGACGTCCTCGACGATGTGGTTAAGGAATATCCCATCATGCTCAACCGGGCGCCCACCCTGCATCGCCTCGGCATGCAGGCCTTTGAGCCGGTGCTGATCGAGGGCAAGGCCATCCAGTTGCATCCGTTGGTCTGCGCCGCCTTCAACGCGGACTTTGACGGCGACCAGATGGCCGTGCATGTGCCCCTTACGGTTGAGGCGCAGATGGAAGCCCGGGTTTTGATGATGTCCACCAACAACATCCTTTCGCCGGCGCACGGCGAGCCGGTTATCATCCCTTCCCAGGATATCGTGCTCGGACTCTATTACATGAGCCGCGAACGCCACTTCGCAGCGGGTGAAGGCAAGGTCTTCAGCTCGCCGGCCGAGGTGCGGATGGCCTATGATCATGGCGCCGTGCATTTGCAGGCCAAGATCAAGGTGCGTCGCCAGGGCGAACTCGTGGAAACCACGGTGGGCCGGGTTTTGCTTGGCGAACTTCTTCCCGAAAATGTGCCGTTCAGCCATGTCAATCAGGTGATGGGCAAAAAACAACTGGCCAAACTCATTGATCATACCTACCGCTACGCCGGCACCAAGGCCACGGTTATCCTGGCCGACCGGCTCAAGGACATGGGGTATGAGTTCTCCACCAGGGCATCCATCTCGATCTGCATCAACGACATGATGATTCCCGTTACCAAGGACGACCGGCTGGCAAAAGCCGAAAGTGCGGTGATGGAGGTTGAGCAGCAGTACCGGGACGGCTTGATCACCGATGGTGAGAAATACAACAAGATCGTTGACATCTGGTCTCGTTCCACCGATGACGTGGCCAACGAGATGATGCAGGAGATGAGCGTCCAGTATCTGCGGGACAAGGACAACAAGATGTTTGAGTCTCCCAGCTTCAACTCCATCTATATTATGGCCGACTCCGGCGCCCGCGGCAGCCGCGATCAGATCCGGCAGCTTGCCGGCATGCGCGGTTTGATGGCCAAGCCCTCCGGCGCGATCATCGAGACCCCGATCAAGGCAAACTTCCGGGAAGGGTTGAACGTACTTGAGTACTTCATCTCCACCCACGGTGCGCGGAAAGGTTTGGCGGATACCGCTCTGAAAACGGCGAACTCCGGCTATCTGACCAGGCGTCTGGTTGATGTGGCCCAGGATGCAACCATCATCGAAAAGGATTGTGAGACCCTGGACGGCATCTTGATGGAGGCCCTGCTCGAGGGCGGTGAGGTGATCCAGCGGGTGGGTGATCGTATTTTGGGGCGTGTTGCCCTGGAAGATGTGGTCGATCCGTTTAACGGCGAGGTTCTGGTCGAGGCCAACGAGGAGATCACCGAAGACAAGGTTAAGCGTATCGAACAGGCCGGCATTGACCGGGTGATGATCCGTTCCGTGCTCACCTGTCAGGCACGGCGCGGCGTTTGCAGTTCTTGCTATGGCCGGGATCTTGGCCGCGGCCATATGGTCAACATGGGCGAGGCCGTCGGCATTATCGCGGCCCAGTCCATCGGCGAACCCGGCACCCAGCTCACCATGCGGACCTTCCATATCGGTGGTACGGCGAGCCGGAGTGTTGAACAGGCCGAGGTCCGTTGTCAGCACGGCGGAACCGTGCAGTTCCAGAACATGCACTATGTTGAGAACACCGCCGGGAACATGGTTGTGATGAACCGGAATGCCGCGGTGTCCATCATCGGCGCCCAGGGCCGTGAACGGGAACGCTATCAGATAAACTACGGCGCTCAAATCTTTGTCAAGGAAGGGGCTGAAATCGTGCCCGATACCTTGATCGCCAATTGGGATCCGTACACCATTCCCATTGTCAGCGAGATCGGTGGCGTAATCAAGTTCGGCGACATCCTTGAGGGTGTTACCATGCAGGAACGTGTTGACCCGGTTACCGGCAAATCAAGCCATGTCATCGTGCCTTCCCGCTCCGGGCAGCATAACCCGCGGATCACCGTAAAAGATGAGACCGGAAAGACGGCGAAGCTGCCGAAGACTGGCTCTCCGGCCCGATATTCCCTGCCGGTTGGCGCTCTGATTTCGGTGACGGAAGATACTGTTATCGAACCGGGAACCGTGCTCGGTAAGATCCCGCGAGAAACCACGAAAACGAAGGATATTACCGGCGGTCTCCCCCGAATTGCCGAGCTCTTTGAGGTTCGTAAACCCAAGGAGTATGCGGTCATTACCGAAATTGACGGCCAGGTAAGCCTTGGCAAGGATCTCAAGGGCAAGAAACGGGTGGTTATTACCCCGGAGGTCGGCGAGGCCAAGGAATATCTTATTCCCAAAGGCAAGCACGTCAGTGTGCATGAGGGCGACTATGTCAAGGCCGGTGAGGCATTGATGGACGGCTCCCCTGACCCGAACGACATTCTCCGGGTTATGGGGGTCAAGGAGCTGGCCAAGTTCCTGGTGAACGAAATCCAGGAGGTATACCGGCTGCAGGGCGTAAAGATCAACGACAAGCACATCGAGGTAATAGTTCGCCAGATGCTGCGTCGGGTTCAGATTACCGGGGTTGGCGATTCCACCTTTATGCTGGGTGAGCATGTCGAGTGGTGGCGCTTCAAGGAGGAGAACGAGAAAATTCTCCAGGAAAATGGCCGGCCGGCAACGGCGGAGCCCTTGCTCCTCGGGGTGACAAAGGCGTCCCTCAGCACGGACAGCTTCATCTCCGCGGCCTCCTTCCAGGAAACCACCAAAGTCTTGACCAATGCGGCCATGGCCGGGAAGATCGATACCTTGCGGGGGTTGAAGGAGAACGTAATCATGGGCCGCTTGGTTCCTGCGGGTACAGGTTTTGATGAGTACACGATGGGCAAAGACAATTAATATATATTTGCCTTGACAAGCATTGGCCCTTCGAGTAAATATGCCGTTTTCCTATGCCGAGCAGCGAGATTCCGGCAGAGGAGATGCTACTAATTAATATCAGTAATATGGGAGTCGATTTCAATGCCAACCATTAACCAACTGGTGCGGCACGGACGGAAAACCAAGATCAGCAAAACCAATACGCCTGCGTTGAAGGGTTCTCCGCAGAAGCGTGGTGTTTGCGTCCGTGTATATACCACTACCCCGAAGAAGCCGAACTCAGCCTTGAGAAAGGTTGCCAGGGTGCGGCTGACCAACGGGATCGAGGTTACCTCGTACATCCCCGGTATTGGCCATAACCTTCAGGAGCATTCCGTGGTCCTGATTCGCGGTGGTAGGGTGAAGGATCTTCCCGGTGTCCGCTACCATATTATTCGTGGTACCTTGGATACCCTTGGTGTTGCTAACCGTAAGCAGGGTCGTTCCAAGTACGGCGCCAAGCGGCCGAAATAAGCGGTTTGCCTACTGCCTGAGAAGGAGTTTTAGAGATGCCTAGGAAAAGACTTGTTGCAAAGCGTGGAATTGAGCCGGATCCGCGTTTTAATAGTGTGCTGGTTTCCAAGTTTGTTAATGGCCTGATGGAATGCGGCAAGAAGAGCATCGCCCGGGGCATTTTTTACGGCGCCATGGATATGATCGAGAGCCGCATCACCGAGGCCGATCCCATCGTGGTTTTTGAGAAAGCCTTGGAAAAGGTGCGTCCCCGTCTTGAGGTGAAATCCCGTCGGGTGGGTGGCGCTACGTATCAGGTGCCGGTTGAGGTTCGTCCTGAAAGGAGAAACGCTCTGGCTATCCGCTGGTTGGTTACCTTTGCTCAGAAAAGACCCGGGAAAACCATGGCTGATAAGCTGGCTGGCGAACTTGCCGATGCCTACAATAACCGTGGCGCGGCAGTGAAGAAACGCGAGGATACGCACCGCATGGCCGATGCCAACAAGGCATTTGCCCATTACCGCTGGTAATTCTCGGGCTCTTGGTTTTCCTTGGTTGACAAAACCGCGGGGAGGAGGTATTAACACCAATCCTTGTCGGGCGGGCTGGATTTAAACATCCCGTAAAATAAGTGACCAGGGGAAAATCAGTGGCTGGGAAAGATACGTTGCGGTACCTGCGCAATATAGGCATCATGGCCCATATTGACGCAGGCAAGACAACAACAACGGAACGCATTCTTTATTATACAGGGCGTTCACACCGGATGGGCGAGGTTCATGATGGCAATGCCGTTATGGACTGGATGGAGCAGGAGCAGGAACGCGGCATTACCATTACGTCGGCGGCCACAACCTGTCAGTGGCAAGACCACACCATCAATATAATAGATACACCGGGGCATGTTGATTTCACCGTTGAGGTGGAGCGTTGCCTCAGGGTTTTGGACGGTGCCATCGCAATTTTTTGTGCGGTGGGAGGGGTTGAGCCCCAGTCTGAAACCGTATGGCGGCAGGCGGATCATTATAAGATCCCCAGGATTGCCTACATAAACAAGATGGACCGGCTCGGGGCAAATTTTTCTCGTTGCGTCGAGATGCTTGAGGAGAGGTTGGGAGCAAATCCCTTGCCCCTTCAGTTGCCGGTTGGGAAAGAAGAAACATTCAGAGGCATCATTGATCTCGTTCAAGAGAAAATGATGCGCTTTGATGAGGATACAAAGGGATCCAGGATTGAGTACGAGCCTGTCCCTGATGAGTTCAAACAAGAGTCTGCGGCCGCACGAATGGCCCTTATCGAGAAGTTGGCCGACTTCGATGATTGGGTCATGGAAAAATTTCTGAATGAGCAACCTGTGACGGTTGATGAGATCAACCGGGCTATCAGGACTGCAACTCTGAACCTTGATGTCGTGCCTGTCTTGTGTGGCAGCTCCTTTAAAAATAAAGGGGTGCAGCCATTGCTTGACGCAGTAGTCGCATATCTGCCTTCGCCTGTCGATGTCCCATCGGTGCAGGGCGTCAATGCGGATGGTGCGACGGAAACGAGAAGGGCAAGCGACGACGAAAGTCTGTCCGCCCTTGTTTTCAAGCTGACATCGGATCCTTTTGTGGACATTCTGGCGTATGTGCGCGTTTATTCCGGCGTAATGAAAGTCGGGGATAGGGTGTACAATCCAGGAAAGAAAAAGAAGGAAAAGATAGGCCGAATAGTCAAGATGCACGCCAACAAGAGGGAAGAGATTGGCGAGCTGAGGGCTGGTGACATCGGGGCTGTGGTTGGGTTGCGCTTTTCCATTACCGGGGATTCGCTCTGTGAATCGGGAGAGACCTTTACTCTCGATACCATGGAATTTCCCGAGCCGGTTATAAGCGTTGCCATCGAGCCAAAGGGTAAGGCAGACGAAGAAAAGTTGAGGGAGAGTCTGGCAAAGATTGCTTTGGAGGATCCCTCCTTTTCCGTGTCCATCGATCCGGATTCGGGCCAGACTCTTATTTCGGGGATGGGCGAGCTTCACCTTGAAATCATAGTTGATCGGCTTGTCCGAGAATTCAAGGTCGGCGCCAATATCGGTAAGCCCCAGGTCGCGTATAAGGAAACCGTGACCGGCCAGGGGAGGGCGGAAGGGAAATTCGAGCATCCGACCACTGCCGGCAAGAGTCAGTATGGCCATGTCTGGTTGCAGATTGAGCCACTTGAGCGCGGAGAAGGTTTCCGCTTTGAAAGTACTATTGCCGAGGATGTTATTCCTCCGGCGATTGTTCCGGCAATCGAAAAAGCGGTACACGATAGTCTGGATGCTGGAACCTTGATCGGCTTTCCGATTGTTGACCTGAAGGTCACGTTGGTCGACGGGTCTTACCGGGATGAGGATTCAACCGAGCAAGCCTTTGGGGTTGCCGCCGCCATGGCCTTTCGCAAGGCGGTTTCGGAAGCGGGCCCGGTTTTGCTGGAGCCGGTGATGGATGTTGAGATAACCCTGCCTGAAGCATATCTCGGCGAGGTTATTTCCGATCTCACCGCCAAGCGGGCGAAGATTCACGGCATGGACAGCCGGGACGGCGGTTTGCAGGTGGTGAAAGCGCAGGTGCCACTGGCAGAGATGTTTGGTTATTCAACGGTGTTGCGTTCCGGAACCCAGGGACGGGCAAATTTCACCATGCAATTTGCCGCATACGACAGGGTGCCGGATCAAATGAGTGCAAAGATAATTAAGCGGATTCGAGGCCTTTAACTCGAACGAGACGCAAGCAAATAAAGAGGAAAGGACATGGCAAAAGAGAAATTTGAACGCAAGAAACCGCATGTAAATATTGGGACGATCGGCCACATCGACCATGGCAAGACCACCCTGACCTCGGCCATTACCCGGGTATTGGCGACCAAGGGCTTCGCCAAGGCCACCGCGTTTGACCAGATCGACAAGGCTCCGGAAGAAAAGGAGCGTGGTATCACCATTGCGACCGCCCATGTGGAATACGAATCCAACAAGCGCCATTACGCCCACGTTGACTGCCCCGGGCATGCGGATTACATCAAGAACATGATCACCGGTGCGGCGCAGATGGACGGCGCGATCCTGGTTGTTGCCGCCACGGACGGCCCCATGCCGCAGACCCGTGAGCACATCCTGCTTGCCCGTCAGGTAGGTGTTCCCTCGGTTGTGGTCTTCATGAACAAGTGCGACATGGTTGATGATCCCGAGCTCCTGGAGCTGGTGGATATGGAGCTGCGCGAGCTGCTCTCCAAATACAATTTCCCCGGCGACGACACCCCGATCATCCAGGGCAGCGCCTTGAAGGCTCTTGAGAATCCGGAAGACGAGGCTGCGGCCAAGTGCATCTGGGATCTGATGGATGCCTGCGACAGCTTTATTCCCGAGCCTGCCCGTGATATCGACAAGCCTTTCTTGATGCCGGTTGAGGACGTTTTCTCCATCTCCGGCCGTGGCACGGTAGCCACCGGTCGTATCGAGCGCGGTAAGGTGAAGGTTGGCGAGGAAATCGAGGTAATCGGTATCCGCGATACCGCCAAGACCACGGTCACCGGGGTCGAGATGTTCCGCAAGCTCCTTGATGAGGGCATGGCCGGCGATAACGTTGGCGTGCTGCTGCGCGGCTTGAAGCGTGAGGATATCGAGCGCGGTCAGGTATTGGCCAAGCCGGGTTCCATTACCCCGCACACGAAGTTCATGGCCGAGGCCTACATCCTGTCCAAGGATGAGGGTGGCCGTCATACCCCGTTTTTCAACGGGTATCGCCCGCAGTTCTACTTCCGGACCACGGACGTGACCGGGGTTGTGAACCTGCAAGAGGGTGTAGAGATGGTAATGCCTGGAGACAACGTGACCATAGAAGCGAAGTTGATTACCCCGATCGCCATGGAAGAAGGTCTGCGTTTCGCAATTCGCGAAGGCGGCCGTACCGTGGGCGCCGGTGTTATCAATAAAATTATCGAATAAGGTGGAGCGAGCATGATTCAGACACAGAAAATACGCATCAGGCTTAAGGGGTACGACCATAAGCTTATCGATCAATCCACTTCCGAGATTGTTGATACTGCTAAGCGTACTGGTGCAACTGTTGCTGGCCCGATTCCTCTGCCGACCACCATCAACAAGTTTTGTGTGTTGCGCTCTCCGCATGTGGATAAGAAATCCCGTGAGCAGTTTGAGATGCGCACCCACAGAAGGTTGCTGGACATTCTTGAGCCAACGCAGCAGACCATTGATGCGCTTATGAAACTCGAGCTTTCCGCTGGAGTTGACGTGGAAATCAAGCTTTAGGATTATGAAACGGTTGTGCCGGTCAACGGTACAGTTGATGTCAGAGAAGAAAAAAACAGGTAGGAACAATGCCTAAAAAATTAGGATTACTGGGTAAGAAGATTGGCATGACCCGGATCTATTCCGAGGACGGCACTGCTGTCGCGGTAACGGTCATTGAAACTGGACCATGTGTGGTGCTTCAGAAAAAATCCGTTGCCAAGGAAGGGTACGATGCCATCCAGGTCGGGTTCGGCGCCAAGAGGGAATCTCGTTTGAACAAGCCGGACGCCGGTCATGCTAAGGCTTCAGGAAAGGGCGGATTTTACCATATTAAAGAGTTCCGGATTGCGGATCCCAGCCAGTTTGAAGTGGGGCAGGCAATATTGGTTTCGGATCTTTTCAAGGTCGGCGACATCATTGATGTGAGCGGTGCCGTTAAAGGACGTGGTTTTCAGGGTGTTATCCGAAGACACGGCTTTAAGGGCGGCCCTTCCGGCCATGGTTCGATGTTTCATCGTGCTCCTGGCTCCATTGGTTGTAGCGCCTGGCCGAGCCGGGTTATTAAAGGGAAGAAGATGCCTGGGCATATGGGCACGAATATGGTCACCAAGAAAAGCGTGACCATTATGGATATCCGGCCTGAGCAAAATGTGCTTGTCGTCAAAGGCGGCGTGCCTGGTGCAAAGCAGGGTTTGTTGCATATTTATACAAAATAATGAGTCTTAGTTGCCTTAAGATTTATTTTGGGGGTGCCGGAAATGGCAGTTACTGAAATATTCAATGTTGAAAATGTGAAAGTGGGCGATCTTGAGTTGAACGACAATCTGTTTGCCGTTCCAGTCAATCCCCATATCATTCATGAAATTGTACGGATGCAGCGCGCTGCCCGCCGGGCTGGTACTGCCTGCACGAAAACACGGACCGAGGTCCGTGGCGGCGGCAAGAAGCCCTGGAAACAAAAAGGCACCGGCCGTGCACGTTCCGGCACCAGAACTTCTCCCCTGTGGCGAGGTGGTGGTGTGGTTTTTGGCCCGAAGCCCCGCGATTATTCCTTCAAGCTTCCCAAGAAGGTTAAAAAGCTCGGTCTCCGCATGGCTTTGAGCTCACGCTTCGGTGATAAGCTCTTGTTGGTTCTTGATAATTTCAAAATTGAAGAAATCAAGACCAAGAAATTTATCGGGGTCATGAACGCCCTGAAGATCGATAACGCCTTGATTGTAATTCCGGAGCGTGATGATCATCTCGAGCGTTCGTCCCGCAATGTTCAGGGCTTTAAGGTTATTCCGACGGCAGGGCTGAATGTCTATGACATTTTGCTCCATAAGCACATTGTCTTACTGCAGCCTTGTATTGGCCAGCTGGAAGAGAGGTTGTTGTCATGAAAGATATGTTCAGTATTATCAAAAAACCTTGCCTGACGGAAAAGGCCCTTGGTTTGCAGGAAATGCACAATCAGGTTGTTGTCAAGGTTGATCCCCGCGCCAATAAAATTGAGATCAAGGATGCTGTCGAAAAGCTCTTCAGCGTTAAGGTCGCCACGGTGCGGACCGCGAACATGCACGGCAAGAAAAAACGTGTTGGCAAGAATTTCGGACAGCAGTCAGACTGGAAAAAGGCCATTGTTACTCTTGAAGAAGGGAATAAGATCGATTTCCTTGAGAAGATTTAAGGGAAGTCTCGTCGGCAAGAGCTGTAATTTTTTGTTACGAATACGGAATTTAAATATTATCGGGGTTTGAAATGGCATTAAAGACCTATAAACCTACATCACCGGGCAGAAGAACACTTGTTACAGTTGTCAATCCCGAGTTGTCAAAGGATAAACCGCAGAAATCGTTGGTTCGCCCCATCAGCAAGACCGGGGGACGGAACAACAATGGGCGCATTACATCCAGGCATATTGGTGGGGGTCATAAGCGGAAATATCGTTTGATCGACTTTAAACGGGAAAAGATGGATATCCCTGCAAAAGTCGCTGCTATAGAATACGACCCGAATCGTTCGGCGAATTTGGCCCTGCTGAACTACGTGGATGGCGAAAAACGCTATATCCTTTCTCCTCTGGGAATCAAGATTGGAGATACCGTTGTCGCGGGTGAGGCTGTTGATATTAAGCCAGGCAACTGTTTGCCCATGGGCAACATGCCGCTCGGCAGCATCATTCATAATCTCGAGATGAAAATCGGCAAGGGTGCGCAACTCGTGAGAAGCGCTGGTGTCTCCGCGCAGCTTATGGCCAAGGAAGGCGAGTATGTTACGGTGAAATTGCCTTCGGGCGAGGTTCGCAAATTTCACCGGAAATGTCGGGCCTGTATTGGTCAGGTAGGCAACAATGAACACGAGAGCCAGAAGCTCGGCAAAGCTGGACGGAGTCGTTGGAAAGGAAACCGTCCCAAGGTTCGTGGTGTTGCCATGAACCCGCTTGATCATCCAATGGGTGGTGGTGAGGGTAAAAGCTCTGGTGGTCGCCATCCTTGTACCCCGTGGGGTGTTCCCACCAAGGGTTATAAAACACGCGGCAAGAAGTCATCCGATAAATTTATCGTTAAGAAAAGATCATAATTAGGGGGTATACAAGTGGGACGTTCAGTTAAAAAAGGTCCATTTGTAGATGACCATTTGATGTCAAAGGTCATGAAGGCCAAGGATGAAGGCTCCAGGAAGGTTATCCAGACCTGGTCCAGACGTTCTGATGTAATTCCGGAAATGGTTGGGCTCACTTTTGCCGTGCACAACGGCAAAAAGTTCATCCCGGTTTTTGTGACGGAAAACATGGTAGGACATAAGCTTGGTGAGTTTTCGCCGACTCGTACCTACTACGGTCACGCAGCGGACAAGAAGAAAAAGAAATAAAAGCTGCTAAACCGCACACGGTCTTCAGGTAAAGAAAGGAGTTCATTCGATGGAAGCAAAAGCGCTTGCTCGTTATATAAGGATTTCACCGCAAAAAGCCAGGCTCGTTGCCGATCTGGTCCGCGGAAAAAGTGTTGATCATGCCATTAACGCACTGCGGTTTTTGCCTAAAAAAGGCGCCCGGTTGCTGAAAAAAGTTATTGAGTCAGCAGTGGCCAATGCCAGCCAGAATGAGAGTATCGACGTGGATACCCTCTATGTGAAGTCTATTTTTATAGACGGCGGGCCGATGCTGAAAAGAATCATGCCGCGTGCCCAAGGGCGGGCGAACAGAATTCTGAAAAGAACGAGCCACATCACTGTTGTTTTGGATGAGCAATAACAGAATACAGAAGTAATAGGGTATTCATCAGTACTTTGATTTGCATTTCAATGAGAATGGAGGAAGGTTTTGGGCCAGAAAGTTAATCCGATAGGTTTACGACTGAATATTATACGTACCTGGGACTCCATCTGGTACGCCGACAAGGATTATGCCAAAAAATTTCTTGAGGATCAGAGCCTGAGGAAATTTCTAAAAAAGCGGCTCTATCATGCTGGCATTTCCAAAATTCAGATAGCCAGAACCGGCGATAAGCTCCGGATTAAGCTCCATACCGCCCGTCCAGGCATTGTTATCGGCAAAAAAGGGACAGAGATCGAGGTTCTGAAGGCTGAAATTGACAAATTGACCGGCAAGGAGTGCGTTCTTGATATTCAGGAGGTTCGTCGTCCTGAGGCAGATGCGCAACTGGTGGCGGAGAACATTGCTTTGCAGCTTGAAAGACGGGTAGCCTTCCGGCGCGCCATGAAGAAGTCAGTAAATATGGCCTTGAAGTTCGGCGCCAAAGGTGTTAAAATCGCGTGTTCAGGACGGCTGGGTGGTGCGGAAATAGCTCGTCAGGAATGGGTGCGCGAGGGTCGAGTCCCCCTGCATACTCTTCGTGCTGATGTGGATTATGGTATTGCCGAGGCGAATACTACCTATGGCAAGATCGGCGTTAAGGTCTGGATCTTCAAGGGTGAAGTTCTGAGTGCTGCCGACCAGATTGCCGAATAACTCGTTATCGGGTGAAACGGCTTTAAATAAGTCAGTCACAGATAGGATATACCGATGTTAAGTCCAAAAAAAGTAAAACATAGAAAGATGTTTAAGGGCCGCCTGACTGGCGCAGCGTATCGCGGGTCTGGATTTTCTTTCGGTGAATATGCCCTAAAGGCTGTCGGCTGTGGCAAAATGACCGCCCAGCAGATTGAGGCGGCTCGTATTGCAATCAATAGAAAGATTAAGAGAACCGGACAACTGTGGATCCGGATTTTTCCGGATAAGCCCATTACCAAGAAGCCTGCTGAAACCCGGATGGGAAAAGGCAAGGGTAATCCGGAATATTGGGTCGCCCAGGTAAAGCCGGGCCGCATACTGTATGAACTGGCCGGGGTTGATGATGATTTGGCCAGGGAGGCGTTGCAGTTGGCCGCCAATAAGTTGCCTTTCCCGACTAAAGTAATTTATGTGGGGGAAACCTTATGAAAATGAAAGATATACGCGAGCTTGGAAAAGATGAGCTTGTTGCCAAGGTTCGGGAATTGTCGGAGGAGCATTTCAGGCTGAAGTTCCAGCACGGCATTCGTCCCTTGGAAAATACGGCAAAATTGCGGCAGTTGCGTAAAGAGATTGCCCGGATGCAAACCGCTCTTACTGCGCATACCGCGTAACGTATAGCTGGTTTCTGGCCAAGATTACTGGTGGTTTTTAGTGCTTGCGCCAATCGATAACGCTATTTGGTAGGATACTTTCATGGTTGATGGAAAATCGAATAAGAAGACTCGGGTTGGTTTCGTAGTCAGCACCAAGATGGACAAAAGTGCTATTGTTCAGACCGAGCGCCTTGTCCCGCATAAACTGTATGGGAAGTTCATGCGCCAGCATAATAAATGCATGGTCCACGACCCGGAAAACAGTTGCAGCGTTGGTGACAGGGTTTTGATAGAAGAGTGCCGTCCGTTGAGCAAGAATAAACGGTGGCGGATTATGGAAGTCATCGAGAAAGCCGTATAATCTGCGGTTTTTGATAACTAAGTTCCCGGCAGCTTGCTTGGGTACTTCTAAAGTGTTCTGCGGTTGGTGAAGAAATGATACAAACAGAAACCGTACTTAATGTAGCAGATAATTCAGGCGCCAAAAAGGTTCTTTGCATAAGAGTCTTGGGCGGAACAAGGCGTCGGTATGCCTCTGTTGGTGATGTTATTGTTGTCACCGTTAAAGAAGCAATTCCCAACGCCAAGGTGAAGAAGGGTGATGTTCTCCGGGCTGTTGTGGTCAGGACCGTCAAAGAGATTCGTCGCACGGACGACACCATCGTCCGGTTTGATGATAATTCAGCCGTGTTGCTTGCAAATTCCGGGGAGCCGATTGGAAGCCGTATTTTCGGTCCGGTTGCCAGGGAGTTGCGGCCGAAGGGGTATATGAAAATTATATCGTTGGCCCCTGAAGTTCTGTAACCGAGGTTAAAACGAAGAGCTGGATGTTCAAAGAGAGTTCCCGCCCACATCTTGGGTGGTTGAGAGGCTGAAGGTATGAGAGCAAAAACACATCTGAAAATTAATGATCAGGTTGAGGTGATCGCCGGTAAGGACAAAGGTCGTGTCGGCAAGGTCATCAAGGTCAACGCCACCGATGGTAAAGCCATTGTTGAAAAGATCAACATGATAAAGCGGCACACGAAGCCCAGTCAAATGAACCAGCAGGGCGGGATCATTGAGAAGGAAGCGGCTCTTGATGCTTCCAATCTGATGGTGATCTGTCCTAAATGTTCCAAGACTTCACGTGTAGGCAAAAAAATACTGGAAGATGGATCTAAGGTTCGCATTTGCAAGAAATGTAATGAATCTTTAGAGGCGAAAGCCTAATAGGTCCTGATTTTTTTTTGGAGGCAAGAATGGCTGGGGTAAAAGAGATATATCAGGGCGAGTGTGTCCCGCAGCTCATGAAGGAATTCGGCTATCAGAACATCATGCGGGTGCCGAAGATAACCAAGATCGTGTTGAACATGGGCTTGGGAGAAGCGGTGCAGAACCCGAAGATCATCGACAGTGCGGTACAGGAGCTGACTTTGATTGCTGGGCAGAAGGCCGTTGTTACCAAGGCCAAGAAGTCCATCGCCGGTTTTAAGTTGCGTGCCGGGGTGCCCATTGGTTGCAGGGTCACGCTTCGCGGCGACCGGATGTATGATTTTTTTGCCAAGCTGGTGCATATTGCCTTGCCGCGGGTCCGTGACTTCCGCGGGTTATCCATGAAGGCCTTTGATGGGCGTGGGAATTATGCCATGGGCATCAAGGAGCATATTATTTTCCCTGAGATTGATTACGACAAAATCGACAAGATCAAGGGACTCAATATTGCGATTACTACGACCGCCGAGACAGATGATGAAGGCCGGTTTCTTTTGAAAGCAATGGGAATGCCCTTTAGGAAATAGCACAGGGTAAGGAGGAAGAAGTTGGCTAAAAAGTCTTTGATAGCAAAGTGCAAGCGGACGCCGAAGTTTCCAGTGAGGGCATATAACCGTTGCGGTTTATGCGGCCGGTCGAAAGCTGTTTATAGAAAATTCGGCGTCTGCCGTATCTGTTTCCGTAATTTGGCTAATCGTGGTGAAATTACCGGTGTTACCAAGTCAAGTTGGTAATAGTGTTGATTGTACTCGCCGTAGATATGTTAACTGTTTGTTTTAAAAATCATCATAGGGAGCAAGGACTATGTCCATGACTGACCCCCTGGCTGATATGCTGACCAGGATAAGAAATGCCGGTATGGTCAAGTTTGAGACTGTGGAAATGCCGCTTTCGAAAGTGAAAACCGGTGTTGCTGCGATCCTGAAGAAGGAAGGCTTTATCAATGACTATCAAGTCCTTGATACGGACACGCAAGGTGTTTTGCGTATTGAAATGAAATACGACCAGAACAATGAGCGGATTATCACCAACCTGAAGCGGGTCAGCAAGCCTGGTCGCCGTATCTATGTGAAGCACGACCAGATCCCCAAGGTAATGAGTGGCCTTGGTATCGCGATTATCTCGACCTCCAAGGGGATATTCACAGATAAAGAGGCCCGGGCCATGAAGATTGGCGGCGAGCTTCTCTGTGAAGTTTGGTAAGTCGAATTTGTAATTGCTAACTATTGAGTATTACGTAACAAGTGGAGAATCGCCATGTCTAGGATTGGCAATCAACCTATCCCTGTCCCTAAAGGGGTTAAGCTTGATATAAATGGAACATACGTTAAAGTCGCCGGGCCCAAAGGTACGCTGGAACGGACTATCCGCCCCGAGATTGCTTTGCAGGCAGAAGGGGACAACCTGATCGTTGTCCGTAAGGATAATAGCAAACGGACCAGGGCCTTTTCCGGACTCACTCGTACCTTGGTCAACAACATGATTGTTGGCGTGGACAAGGGTTTTCAGAAAAAATTAGCCATCGAAGGCGTTGGTTACCGGGCCGAGGTTAAAGGCTCTGTTTTAAACCTGAGCGTGGGCTATTCAAATCCGGTTGAGTTTGATCTTCCTAAAGGTGTTTCTGCTGAAGTTGATAAAGCAAATAATGTCACCTTGGATTGTATTGATAAAGAGTTGCTGGGTGAAACTGCCGCTAAAATCCGTGCTGTGCGTCCGCCTGAGCCTTATAAGGGCAAGGGAATTCGTTACGCAGATGAATATATAGCCCGGAAAGCTGGTAAGTCTGCTTCCAAAAAGTAGAAATGACGCCTAGGCTTTTCGCGGGTTGCAAGAGATAAATATTTATAAGGCAAAACAATGGGTAAGATAAATCCGAAAGAAAGTGCTCGTATCAAGCGGGTTAAGCGGATCAGGAAGAATATTGTCGGGACTCCTGAGAGACCTCGTTTGCGTGTTTTTAAAAGCGCAAAACATATCTATTGCCAGATTATAGACGATGTTGCCGGCAACACCTTGGCTGCCATGTCCACTGTTGATAAGGGGATGATTGCCGCCGATATCAAGGGCAAGTCTGAGAAAGCGCGTCAGGTAGGGTTGAAAATTGCCGAACTTGCCAAAGGCAAAGGGATCGAAAAGGTGGTTTTCGACAGAGGCGGATACATCTATCATGGCCGGGTCAAGGCTCTGTCTGAAGGCGCCCGCGAAGGCGGTCTTGATTTCTAGTTAACTGTACGAAGAAAAATTATTATCCCTGTGAAAAATTCCAAAGCAATTTGGGGGTGAACCTTGTCAGATTTTAATAAGAACACGAGCGGCGATGACCAGTTTATTGAAAAGATTGTTCATATCAATAGAACTGCGAAGGTAGTGAAAGGTGGACGTCGTTTCAGCTTCAGCGCCATCGTTGTTGTGGGTGATGGAAAAGGAAAGGTCGGTTGCGGTCTTGGTAAAGCCAATCAGGTGCCTGAGGCGATCAGGAAAGGCGTTGAGCAGGCGCGTAAGGATATGAAGCGTGTTTCCATCACCGACCTGAGCATTCCGCATGAGGTTTACGGGAAATTCGGCGCAGGGAATGTAATGTTGAAACCCGCAGTTGAGGGTACCGGGGTTATTGCCGGTGGTGCTGTTCGCGCCGTGCTGGAAGCGGCCGGGGTGCATAACATACTGACCAAGTGTATCGGCTCGCATAACCCCCATAATCTGGTTAAGGCCACCATGGACGGTTTGCATCGGCTCCGGACTCCTCAGCAGATCGCAACGAGTCGTGGGAAATCCGTCGAGGAAATTTCTGCCTGAACTGTTTCTTACGCCCCCCGGGAATGTCATTGTCCGGGACGGATCGAGCCAGCGGTAATTGTGTGCTGAAAACAGCATGACTTTAATGAAGAGCGAATAGGTATCTATATGGCAAATCAGCTCAAAGTGACCCTGAAAAAAAGCAAGATCGGGAGCACTGAAAAAATACGTGCGACGTTGATCGGCCTGGGGCTGACCAAGATGAATAAAACTGTAATCCGGCAGGACACCCCTGAGATTCGGGGGATGATCAAAAAAGTCGAACATCTGGTTGAGGTGGAGGATTAATTTATGTTGACGTTAAGCAATTTGTCGCCGCAGCCAGGTTCAAGAAAGCCGAGAAAAAGAGTGGGCCGGGGTCTTGGTTCCGGTCATGGTAAGACAGCAACCCGTGGGCATAAAGGCCATAAGGCCCGCTCCGGCGGCGGCATCAAGCTGGGATTCGAAGGCGGTCAGATGCCTCTCCAGCGCCGGTTGCCCAAGCGCGGCTTTAACAATATCTTCAAGAAAGTCTACGCCATAGTGAATGTGCAGGATCTTGAGCGGTTTGCCGCCGACACCCGGATTGATCGAGAGGCCCTGATTGCTGCCGGCCTTGTTTCCAAGAGTGATGATCTCGTGAAAGTCCTCGGAAACGGCGAATTGAAGCATGCTCTTACCCTTGCCGTCGATAAGGTGAGCGGATCTGCGCGTCAGAAGATTGAAGCAGTTGGCGGAAGGATTGAGGAATAACTAGATGCGCGCTGGGGTTCAGAATGCTGCGAACATCCCGGAATTAAGGCGCCGGATTTTATTCACTGTCATAATGCTTGCCGTGTATAGAGCCGGGGTGCAGATCCCGACTCCAGGCATCAATGGCGAGGCGGTCAACCAATTTTTTCAAAAAAGCGCTGGTTCGCTGTTTGACATGTTCAACATGTTTTCCGGCGGGGCCTTGGAAAATTTTTCCATTTTCGCCCTCGGCATCATGCCTTACATCAGCGCCTCGATCATTTTCCAATTGTTGACCGTGGTTGTTCCCCAGCTTGAAGCTCTTTCAAAAGAGGGCGAGGCTGGACGCCGTAAGATCACCCAGTATACCCGCTACGCCACGGTTGTTTTAAGCTTGATTCAAGGATTGTTCATCAGCATCGGACTGGAAAGCATGACCGCGCCCGGAACAGGGGAGATGGTGGTTATTGCCTCCGGTTGGCATTTTCGTTTGATGACGATGCTGACCTTGACCTCCGGCACCGCGTTTATCATGTGGCTTGGGGAGCAGATTACCGAACGGGGGATCGGCAACGGTATTTCCATGATAATCTTTGCCGGTATTGTGGCGAGTATGCCTGCCGCGCTGGTGAACACCTTCAAGATGGCCAGCGCCGGCGAAATCGCCTATATCATGCTCCCTGTTTTGCTGGTCATGATTGCCGCGGTAATCGCATTTGTCATCTTTTTTGAGACGGCGCAGCGGCGGATTCCCATTCAGTATGCGAAGCGGATGGTCGGACGGCAGATGTACGGGGGGCAGCAATCACACCTTCCTCTTAAAATCAATATGTCCGGGGTTATTCCTCCGATTTTTGCTTCGTCAATCATGATGTTTCCCGCCACCATCGGTCAGTTTATCCAGGTTGATTGGGTACAGAAGGTGAGCGCAGCCCTGAGCTGGGGAAGCCTGCCGCACACCTTGCTTTTTGTTGGCTTCATCGTCTTTTTCTGCTTTTTCTATACTGCGGTTACATTTAACCCGGTTGACATCGCGGAAAACCTGAAAAAACACGGTGGTTTTGTGCCAGGAATCAGACCCGGCAAGAAAACCTCCGATTTTATCGATAAGATTGTGGTGCGGATGACGGTGATCGGTGCTGCGTATATCAGCGTTATCTGCGTGTTGCCGACCATTTTGATTAACAAGCTGCATGTGCCTTTTTATTTCGGGGGCACCGCTCTGCTGATTGTCGTTGGCGTGGCGATTGATACAATAGCGCAGATCGAGTCCCATACGGTTATGCGTAATTATGATGGTTTCATGAAGTCAGGTGGCTTTAAGGGGCGCTCATAGCGTTTTGTGATGGGAACATGGCAATTATACTGAAGTCGCCTCGAGAAATTGCGTTGTTGCAGGAGGCGAATCAGATTGTTGCCCGAACCTTGGCCCTGCTTGCCGAGAAGATTGAGGTTGGCTGCACCACCTTGTATCTGGATGCCTTGGCTGAGAAGTTTTGTCGTGATAATGGCGCTGAGCCAGCCTTTAAAGGGTATCGCGGTTTTCCTGGCAGTTTATGTGTTTCCATCAACGAACAGGTTGTGCACGGGATTCCATCCAAGAAGGTGGTTGTCCGGGATGGCGATGTTGTCAGCATTGATTTTGGCGTGAAATATAAGGGGTATTACGGGGATGCAGCAGTCAGCATTCCTGTGGGGAAGGTGGCTCCGGAGCGTCGGTCCTTGCTTGAGGTTACGCGTGCCGCCCTGTATAAGGGTATTTCTCAGGCAATCCCTGGGAATCGCATAAATGATATATCGCAGGCCGTGCAGGAACATGTTGAAAAGCACGGCTTTTCAGTGGTCCGCCAGTTTGTCGGCCATGGCATCGGGAGCCAGCTCCATGAGGAGCCGGAAATTCCAAATTATGTCCGGGCCGAACGTACACCCAAGCTCATGCCCGGCATGGTGCTGGCCATAGAGCCCATGGTGAATCTCGGCACCCATTCGGTAGATGTGCTGCGAGACGGTTGGACTGTTGTGACAAGGGACAGGAAAGTCTCTGCGCATTTTGAGCATTCGATTGCGGTGACAGAAGGTGAGCCCCTCATTCTGAGCGAACTTTCTGGGTAGCTATTTTTGTCTTTATGAAAAAATATAAGGCAAAAAAAAATAAATAAGGTAATATCCTCTGCTTTCTGTCTGCCTGAATATCGCATGTGTGGATATCGGCGGAAAGAAGTGTTTTGTAGGAAATAAGGGGTTTATGTCCAAAGAAGAAGCTATTCAGGTTGAAGGGACCATCGTAGAGCCGCTCCCCAATGCAATGTTTCGGGTCGAGCTCGATAATGGCCATCGGATTTTAGCCCATATTTCCGGAAAGATGAGGATGCATTTTATTAAGATTCTCCCGGGAGATCGTGTCACTGTCGAGTTATCTCCTTATGATCTCACACGGGGAAGAGTGACATTCAGGGCAAAGAAGAAGTAGTTGATTCTTTGCCGCATAACAAAAGGGTTGCGTAATGAAAGTAAGATCTTCTGTGAAGAAAATTTGTAGTGACTGCCGGGTGTTCAAACGGAAAGGCGTCTTGCGTGTTTCATGCAAGATAAAAAAGCACAAACAGCGGCAGGGATAATTTTTTCATTTATTTTGACTAACAAGGGAGGCATGCCTTGGCACGTTTAGCTGGTGTTGATTTACCAAGAAATAAGCACATGGTTATTGCTTTAACCTACATCCATGGAATTGGCAGAACCTCTGCCCGTAAAATCCTGGATATGGTTGGTTTGCCGCATACAACGAACAGCGATGATTTGTCGGAAAGTGATGTTACCAACATCAGAAAAATCATGGATGATCAGTTCGTTGTCGAGGGCGATCGTCGTCGGGAAGTGGCCATGGATGTCAAGAGGCTGACCGATGCGGGATGCTATCGCGGGATCCGTCACCGTAAGGGGCTTCCCTGTCGGGGACAACGCACCAAGACCAATGCCCGGACCAGAAAAGGGCCGAGGCGGTCAGCGATCAAAAGTAAAAAGTAGAGATTAAATAATCATTCTGGATTGTTTATAGGAGTTATAATGGCTAGTCCGAAAGCGAGTCGTCCGAAGCGCAAGGAAAAGAAAAACGTACCCGAGGGGATATGTTTTATCCACTCCACCTTTAACAACACCTTGGTTACTTTTGCGGACAGGCAGGGGAATGTGATCTCCTGGTCCAGTGCCGGTTGTCTGGGGTTTAAGGGGTCACGGAAGAGCACCCCTTTTGCTGCGCAGAACACGGTTGATGCCGCGGCCAAAAAAGCCCAGGAACATGGGATGCGCAAGGTTGAGGTTAGGGTCAATGGGCCTGGACCTGGACGTGAATCCGCTATTCGGGCTTTGCAGACCAATGGATTTGATGTCAGCGTTATCCGTGATGTGACCCCAGTGCCGCATAATGGCTGCAAGCCACCCAAGAGACGAAGGGTGTAGCAAAGCAGGCGGGTTGCAGGGTATTTGACAATTAAAGTATGATTGAGTGAGATTGAGTGGAGGTCCAAATTGGCCAGATATAGAGGCGCGGAATGCCGGCAGTGTCGGCGGGAAAAACTCAAGTTGTTTTTGAAAGGCGACAGATGTTATTCGGACAAGTGTGCCTTTGAAAGGCGTTCTTTTGCCCCAGGCCAGCATGGGCAGGCCCGTATGCGCAAGGTTTCCGACTATGCCATTCAGTTGCGGGAAAAACAAAAGGTCCGTCGGATCTATGGCATGCTGGAAGGCCAGTTCCGCAAATATTTTGAGATTGCCGAGCGTATCAAGGGCGTTACCGGTGAAAACCTGTTGATGCTCCTGGAAAGCAGGCTCGATAACGTAATTTACCGCCTTGGTTATGCAAACTCCCGGAATCAGGGACGTCAATTGGTGCGGCATAATCATATTGAGGTAAATGGCAGGAAGGTGAACATTCCTTCCTTCCGGGTTTCTGTGAATGACGTCATTACCTTGAAGGAAAAAAGCCGCAAGGTCGGTGCCATCAATGAGAGCCTTGAAGCCGTTGTGCGTCGGGGTGTGCCAAGCTGGTTGGAGCTTGATAAGGATAACTACAAGGGAACTGTGAAAGCATTGCCGGTTCGGCAGGAAATCACCATGCCGATTCAGGAGCAGTTGATTGTAGAGCTTTATTCCAAATAATTAGCCAACCGTGGAGCATTAGGAAACCATGACACTTGCGTCTGATCCGTTTTACAGAAATTGGCATGAGCTTATCATTCCTGAAAGACTGGAAGTAGACCAGGACAGCCATACAAAAAGTTTCGGCAAATTTATCTGTCAGCCTTTGGAGCGGGGTTTTGCCACGACTATCGGGAATTCCCTGCGGAGGATTCTTTTGTCTTCCATCCAGGGGGCGGCTATTACCTCGGTGAAAATAGATGGCGCCCTGCATGAGTTGTCAACCATTCCCGGGGTTAAGGAAGACGTTACCCAGATCATCCTTAATCTGAAAGAAGTGCGCTTGAAACTCAATACTCCCGGCTCACAGGTCGTCCGGATTGAAAAGAACAAGTTGGGCACGGTTACGGCCGGGGATATTCTCTCCGGGGGCAAGGTGGAGGTTATGAATCCCGATAAGGAGATTTGCACCATCACCGGCGAGGGTGTTTTCAAGGCTGAATTTGAGGTGAAATGGGGCAAAGGATATGTCCCTGCCGAGAAAAACAAGCCCGAAGAGCAAGTGATCGGGGTAATTCCCATCGATGCTATTTTTACACCCATTGTCAACGTGAAGTCCCTTGTTAGTCAGGCCCGTGTTGGTCAGCAGACCGATTACGACAAGCTGACCTTGGAAATTACCACCGATGGCAGTGTAAGGCCCGAGGATGCCTTGGCCTATGCAGCAAAAATAATGAAGGAACAGTTGCAGGTCTTTATCGCTTTTGATGAAGAATCTGTTGAGCCAGCCATTGACGATGCACGCGTTGACAATCGGTCGCCTGTCAATGAGAACCTCTATCGGAGCGTGGAGGATCTTGAACTTTCCGTCCGTTCAGCAAATTGCCTCCGTAATGCGGATATCCGTTATATCGGCGAGCTGGTGCAGAAATCCGAGGCGGAGATGCTGAAGACCAAAAACTTTGGTCGTAAATCTCTCAATGAGATCAAGCAGTTGCTGTCTGAGATGGAGCTTTCGCTGGGCATGAAATTAGAAGGCTGGGAGCCTCCTGTCGTGTCAGACAAAGTGTCTGAAGAGCAGTCATAAATCCGGGAAGAGGGTAGTTATGAGACATAGAAAAGCAGGCAAGAGACTTGGCAGGACAACATCCAACCGTCAAGCCATGGTGCGCAATATGGTTACCTCTCTGATCGAGCATGAGAGAATTATTACCACCACCCCCAAGGCCAAGGAAGTGCGCAAGGTGGCTGACCAGATGATTACCCTGGCAAAACGTGGCGATCTTCATGCCCGTCGTCAGGCCTTGTCGTTCATGCAGGACAAAAAGGTTGTGGCTAAGCTTTTTGATGTCCTCAAGGATGAATACATGACCCGTGATGGCGGGTATACCAGAATTATCAGAACCGGCAATCGTCTCGGTGATGCAGCCGAAATGGCTATCCTTGAGCTGGTGAATTATGGTGCAGTGAAAGAGGTAAAAGAGGATAATTAGTTTTTACCGCTGGGTTGAAAAGTCGAGGCTGGCTTGAACGTACTGTTCAAGCCAGCTTTTTTTTGTCGAAAACTCAGGGGGGCAGGCCCGCCTCTTGTGCGGGTCGACTTGGCTGGTTGCTGGTTTCTTAGCGCGGCGGCGGCCGGAGAAGATGAAAAAAAACGATACCATCGCCGGTGTCTGTCGGTTAGTATTACTGTTTTTGCTGGCTTGAGCAAAAGGGCATCATGGCATGCTGCGGGTAAATGAAAAAGAGGTTTCCTTCCAGGCCGGAATGACCCTTGCCGACCTGGTGAAGGATCATGCTGCGAGTGGCGAGGCAGACATCCTGCTCGTCAACGGCTATCCTGCGTCCTTGCAAACCATTTTGACCGATGGCGATCAATGCTGGTTGTGGAAGCGGGGAAAGGTCCCTTCCGCGAAAGAGATGCGGCGGCTCTTGTTTGCCCGGCATAGCCCAGGCGTGCAGACTCGTCTGCAAACAAAGGTGGTTGGGATCATGGGTTTGGGAGGCCTTGGATCCCTGGTGGCAATCGCTCTGGCGCGCATGGGCATCGGCGGACTCCTTCTTGCCGATTATGATGTGGTGGAACCCACCAATCTTAACCGGCAGCAGTATTTTGTGGATCAGATCGGCCAGAAGAAAACCGCGGCGTTGCGGGATATTCTGCAGCGGGTGAATCCCCATGTCGCCGTGACCCTTATGGACAGGCGGCTTGCTGAAGATGATATCGGCGGGTTGTTTCATGATGTCCATGCCCTGGTCGAGTGTTTCGATGACCCGGCCATGAAGGCTGCCGGTTTGCGGGCCGCTTTGCATAATCTTCCCGGGGTTTTCTATGTGTGCGCCTCGGGACTTGCCGGATACGGCGAGAATAATGCGATTCGGACCAGGCGATTGTATCCCGGCGTTTATATCGTCGGCGATGAAGTAAGCGGCGCGTCGCCGGGACAAGGACTCATGGCGGCCAGGGTTGGGATTGCCGCCCATCATCAGGCAAACCAGGTGGTTCGCCTTCTCTTGGGCGAGGGGAATGAGGCTGCGTAGATGAAAATTCTCTGCAACGGCGAAGCGCAGGAAACGCCATCCGGAACCCGGGTGGCTGATTATCTCAGCCAGCTCGGTCTGGATGCCTCGTCCGTGGTGGTTGAGTGCGACGGGAAGATATTGACCCGGGAAGAATATGCGAGCCATGTATTGCAGGATGGCTCGGTCCTTGAATTGATACGGTTTGTGGGGGGCGGTTGAGATGTTGACCATTGCGGGGAGAAAATTTCGCTCACGGCTTTTTGGCGGCACCGGGAAGTTTTCCTCGCCGGAGGTCATGAAGGAGGCGCTTGCCGCCTCTGGCTGTGAGATGGTCACCGTGGCCCTGCGTCGCGTTGATCTCAACAACCCGGCCGATGATATCATGAGCGTGCTGGACCGCGACCGCTACCTGTTTTTGCCCAATACCTCCGGGGCGCGGGATGCGGGCGAAGCGATTCGGCTGGCCCGGTTGGCTCGCGCTTCCGGTGGCGGAGAATGGCTCAAGCTCGAGGTGACTCCCGATCCGAGAACCCTGCTTCCCGATCCCATCGAGACCCTGAAGGCCACTGAGGAATTGGTCAAGGAAGGGTTCAAGGTGCTGCCCTACATCAACGCCGATCCGATTTTGGCCCTTCGCCTCCAAGACGCAGGCGCGGTTGCCGTCATGCCCCTTGGTTCGCCCATCGGCACCAATCAGGGGGTGCTGACCCGGTTTCAGATCGAGATCATCATTGCCCAGGCCCAGGTGCCGGTCATTGTTGACGCAGGACTTGGCGCGCCATCCCACGTGGCCGAGGCCATGGAAATGGGCGCCGATGCGGTGCTGGTCAACACGGCCATTGCCGTGGCCGGCGATCCGGTGCGGATGGCCCGGGCCTTTGCCATGGCGGTGCAGGCGGGACGGATTGCTTACGAAGCAGGCCTTGGCGCGGTAAGCAAGGATGCCGCCCCCTCTTCGCCCGACGATGGGCTTGGGTTCTTGCGGTAGCCATGTTCACGATCCCCGACTTTCCAGCATTGCAGGATGCCATCAACCGCGCCACCGAGGTCGAGGTTTTGCTGGCGCTGCGTTCCGGGAGCCCCGGCCTGAATGGGCTTGCCGCCCTGCTCTCCCCTGCGGCCGAACCGCATCTTTCCGCCATGGCCAAACGCTCCGGTGCCATTACCAGTCAGCGTTTCGGCCGGACCATCCAGATGTATGCGCCGGTGTATCTCTCGAGTTTCTGCACCAATCGCTGCGCCTATTGCGGTTTTTCGGCGGGCAATGCCATTGACCGGCGGGTTTTGACCTTTGCCGAGGCGGAAAGCGAGGCCATGATCCTGCACCAGCGCGGATTCAGCCATCTTCTTCTCGTTTCCGGGGAGGCCCCTGCCAAGGTTGGCGTGGAGTATCTCGAAGAATTGGCCCTGCGGCTGCGCGGCCGTTTTGCCGCCTTGTCCATCGAGGTGCAGCCCCTGGCAACCGAGGAATATGCCCGGCTTTTCCAGGCCGGCATTACCTCCGTGGCTGTGTATCAGGAAACCTATGACCGGGACATATACAAGCAGGTGCATCTAGCCGGGCGCAAGGCTGATTTTGACTATCGGTTGGAAACTCCCGCCAGGGCAGCGGCTGCCGGGATGCGGGAGGTCGGAATCGGCGCTCTCTTGGGCCTTGCGGACTGGCGGGCGGAAGGGCTTGCCCTGGGCCTCCATCTTGCCTGGCTGCGGAAGCATTACTGGCGGACCGGACTTACCGTTTCTTTTCCGCGCATGCGGCCGGCGCAAGGGGAATTCAAGCCGCTGGCTCCGGTGAGCGAAAGAAATCTCAGCCAGATGATCTTTGCCCTGCGGATGTTTGATCCGGATGTCGGGTTGTATCTTTCGACCAGGGAGGAGGCCAGGTACCGCGACGGCATGATCGGCCTGGGGCCGACCCGTTATTCTGCTGGCTCCTGCACCGCGCCGGGCGGATACGGCTTGGCGGACGCTGGGGGAGAGCAGTTCGAGGTTGGCGATAACCGCAGTCTTGCCGAGGTGAGCGCCGTTATCCAGCAGAAAGGTTTCGATCCGGTCCGCAAGGATTGGGATGCGGTTTTTCAAACAAAGGAAGACAGGCAGCAGGCTGCCTGAACGATACGCGCAACCATAAGGAAGGGAGAACCCAATGGCAGATTTGAAGAAAATGTACACCACCATTCTTGGTGACCACTTTCCCATGGAGATGAAAATCACCTTTGGCGATCAGGAGCTGGTCTACCGCAAAAAGACCTGGAAGATCGTGGCCGAGGACGGCAGCGTTGATGAGCGCGGCGTCCGCTACGGCGAGAACCCGGACCAGGAGGCGGCCCTCTACGAGCTGACCAACGGCAATCTGGTGCTGGGCGACTGCCGGTTCATCGAGCCGGGCAAGGGGCTGGTCAGCGGGATCAATGTCGAAGACATGCTCCAGGTGGGCAAGCATCCCGGCAAGATCAACCTCACCGACATCGACAACGGCCTGAATATCATCAAGTATCTCATGGATCGCCCGGCCGCGGTGATCCTCAAGCACAACAACCCCTGCGGCGCTGCCTGCAGCGAGACCCTGGCCCGCGCCTATGACCGGGCCAACCGGGCGGACCGCATCGCCGCCTTTGGCGGGGCGGTGATTCTCAACCGGCCCTGCGACAAGGAAACCGCTGAGCTCTTGAGCAAGAACTACCTGGAAGTTGTTTGCGCCCCGGAGTTCGAGGCGGGCACCCTGGAGATCCTCGCGGCCCGCAAGAATCTGCGCGTCGTGCGGATCAGCCGCATCGACCGGTTGGCCGATTATGAGAAATACCGCTATGTGGATTTCAAGAGCCTGATCGATGGCGGGCTTATTGTCCAGCAGTCGGCGGTGAATTCCATCCGTTCCGTGGCGGACCTCAAGCCCGCGGTCTGCACCGCAAAGGGGCAGGAATACAAGGTGGAGCGCGAGCCCACTCAGCGGGAGATCGACGACATGCTCTTCGGCTGGGCCGTGGAGCACGGGGTGACCTCCAACTCGGTCATCTATGTGAAGGACGGCTGCACGGTGGGCATCGGCACCGGCGAGCAGGACCGGGTCGGCGTGGCCGACATCGCGGTGTACAAGGCCTATACCAAGTATGCCGACATGCTCTGCTTCGACACCTTCGGCCTGCCCTATGCGGACATGGTGCTGGAGATCGAACAGGGCAAAAGGAACAAGGCGGATCAGGAAAAAATAGACTCCCAGACCAAGGCGGACAAGGCAGGATTGCCCGGTTCGGTGATGATTTCCGACGCCTTTTTCCCGTACCGCGACGGCGCGGATGTCGGCATCCGCCAGGGAGTCTCCGCCATCCTCCAGGCGGGCGGTTCCATGCGCGACTTTGAGACCATCCAGGCCTGCAACGAGGCCAAGCCGCAGGTGGCCATGAAGTTCACGGGGCAAAGGTCTTTCAAACACTAGAAATACAGCAGGATCTGCACAAAAAAAGCCCGGCCTTTTCAGGTCGGGCTTTTTTTGTGCAGATCGCTTCGGCCATTTTGCAATGGCGGTCCGCATCAAGTGTCCCCGCCGGTTTATTGAAGGGGATGCGAGTCGGGGAACACAACAGGTTGCGTTGGGTTTATTTCATCCGTGCTGGGTGAACTTGAGGTACGGCTTTGGGCGCGACCTGGGCCGGACCCTGCTGCTGCGGCTGGGCCTGCGACTGGGGCGGGGTTGGCGTCTTGCTCTGTTTTTCCGGATAGAGGCGCAGGCTTATCCTCCGGTTGCGGGGGTCAAAAGGGTTTTCCTTGATAATCGGTTCCGTGGCGGCATACCCGGAGACCCGACGCAGCCTGCTGGAAGGGATGCCGTTTTTTTCCACTTCGACCCTGGCGGCCGAGGCCCTGGCCGTGGAAAGCTCCCAGTTGCCGAACTCTCTATTCGCGTAGCTCACGGCATCGGTGTGGCCCTCGATTTCAACGCGGCTTGAGGTGCTCTTGATGTTGTCGCAGAGTACTTTGAGGATTTTTTGGCCGCTTTCGGTCAGGGTCGTGCTGCCGAGAGGGAACATGGGGTTTCCTTCCTTGTCCATGATATCCACCTTGACCCCGCCTTCAACAACCTCGATGCGTACCTGATCCTTAAGGTCGGCGAGTCGCTGCTCGATCTCCTGCTGCAGTTTGTTTTTAAGCTGTTCCAAACCTGCAGGGCTGGCTTCGCCTTCTGTTTCGCCGGACGCCGGGGTTTGCGCGATGGTGATCTGGGCGGCGGGCTGTGCTTGTTCCGTGGAGATCATCTGGGTGGTTCCGCCTGCGCCGCCCTCAGCAAAGATGCTGTACTCCTGGAAATATTTGGCGAGCTCTTCCTTTTGCGGCTTGGTGGTCATGTTGACCAGCCACATGAGGAGGAAAAAAGCCATCATGCCCGTCATGAAATCGGCAAAGGCCACCTTCCAACTGCCGCCGTGGTGGCCGCCGCCCTGGACCTTCTTGACCTTCTTGATGATTATGCTTTTGTCTTCCACTTCTTGATGGCCTCCTCAACCTCGTTGAAGGAGGGGCGATCGTCTCCGGGGATGGCCCGTCTGCCAGCCTCAACGGCGAATTGGACCATGAAGCTGGTGGAATACGCGGCGAGCAGCGAGGTCTTGATCACCCGCAGATAGGTTTCGCGCTCATGGGCATGATGCTCCAGCTTGGTTCCCATGGGTCCGACGAATCCGTAACAGGCTAGCACGCCGAAGAAGGTGCCGACCAGGGCCGCGCCGATATGGTGGCCCAGAACCTCGGCGGATTCGTTGATATATCCCATGGTGACAACAATGCCGAGAACCGCCGCAACGATACCCAGGCCGGGCAGGGCATCGCCGATCCGGGTGATGCTGTGGGCGGGCAGCATCCGTTCATGCTGGTTGGCCTCCAGGTCGATCTCCATGAGATTGTCCAGTTCGTAGGCCGGGTAATTGGCGCTGAGCATGGTGCGCACCGTATCACAGATGAAATCGGCCGCTTCGCGGTCCTTCATGATGTTGGCGTATTTTTGAAAGAGCGGACTTTTTTCGTGGTCTTCGATGTCTGCCTCAATGGCGACCAGCCCCTCTTTCTTGATCTTGAAAAAGACGGCATTCATGAGCAGCAGCAGCTCCAGATAATGCGCCTTGTTCATGTGGGAATCGGAAAAGATGCCGCCGAGATGCCCGATAATGACCTTTAACGCCTTGGCCGGCGAGGAAATGATCAGGCTGCCGATGGCGGCGCCGAAGATGATGACTACTTCGGCGGGTTGGAAAAGGACGTGGAAATTTCCCTTTGCCATGGCGTAGCCGGCGATGACCGACCCTAAAACAACTGCTATGCCGATGATTGTGAGCATTTTGTTTTTGGTTCCCTATGAAATGTCTATGTCGTTATCTTTTTTACGGTTGGCGCGGGTTTTTTCCCGTGAAACCGGAAAGGTCAGGGTTCAAGCAAGCGTTGACTGATGCGTTGTTCTTTTTGTTTCTTGAGCGCATAGGTGGCAATGGCCTCCTGGATAGCCCCATTTGTCGTGGTAAACTGAATAGCCACCAGGCAGCCGTCCCCTCCGGGGAGGGGGGATGCCCGGGCAACCGACCCGCCGACCACGACCCAGCAGGGTTGATCCGTGGTCAGGAGCATGTGGACTTCAACAAGATCTCCAACCGCAAGCGGTTCATGGGAGGTAAGCTTGATCCCACTGGCACTCAGGCTTACCTCTTTAACCCGTGTTGCATTCTGTCGCCGGGTAATACGATGAAAATCAAGAAGGGAGTCGAGCTTGGTGTTGATCTGGAGGAGCAACTTGGTCATTGAGGGCTGGGAGTCTTTCTCTTCGTTCTGGCGCGGGAGTTTGTAGAAATCCAGGAGGACGCCCAGCTTGGCCTCGGCCTCGAGGATCATCAGGGTAAAGGATGGGTCGATTTCATGGGAAAGCAGCTTCATGCCGGCGCCGAGTCTTCCCGAATCGGAAAGCGCCACCGGAATCATTCTGGCCACGGGCAGGACGCCGTCTGCGACTTTTCGTACCGATGTTGCCAGCAGATCGTCGATCCGGAAATTTTCCCGGCGATTCTGGTCGCTGGTGTTTGCAGGGCTGTCAGTTGGCATGCGTGTAAATCCCTTATGAAATACTGGATATCATACCCGGTTGCGGGGAATTTGGAATAATTTTTTGCGCGGAGAATGCCGCTGCTCTGCCTGAGTGTCATGGCACAGCGAAGAGGCTAATGCACCGAGCAGGAGATGCAGGGGTCGTAGGCTCGCACTAGCATCTCGGCCAGCAGCTCGATCTCCCGGTCTTGCTTGCCGGTTTTGGCATACTGGCCGGCCAGCGCCTCGATGTCGTGCAGAATGTTGGCGTGGTTCTGGCTGGTGGGGATAACGCAATCCGCCTTGATCACCTTGCCCTCCTTGTCGAACTTATAATAATGGTAGAGGATGCCCCGGGGAACCTCCACCGCGCCGACCCCTTCCCCTTTTTTCGCTTTTACAGGTTGGCGCGCTTCCTGCCAGGGGCTGCCCAGCAGGGTGTCGATGAGTTGTACGGAATCGAGCACCACCTGCACGCACTCCACCAATTGGGCCACATTGCCCATATAGGGGTTGTGGTTCACCGGCACGAGGCCGAGGAATTTAGAGATCTCTCGGGCGGTGGGGTGAAGCTTGGTAAAATTGTTGTTCAGCCGGGCCAAGGCGCCCACGGCGAAGGAGGGCCGGGAGAGTTTGCTCAGCTTGGAGGTGAAGCCCTTTTGGCAGTATTCATTGGTCATGGCCCGGTACTGGTGTTCTTTTTTTACGACCCCATCGGTTGAGACAAGCCCGCCGCCGATAAAGGGATAGCCGGTGTCTCCCTTGAGGGAGACGAATTCCGTTTCCCGGCTGAAATCCGGGATGGCAAAGGTTTTAAACAGCTCCGCCGAGGCGAGCAGGTCCGGCACCGAGGCCAGCAGCCGCTGGCGGATCTTTTCCAGCGCCCCTTTTTCCGGCAGCATGGTGAAGCCGCCCACCACGGTCCGGGTGGGGTGCAAGCGTCTGCCGCCGATGATGTCGCAGGCATCGTTGGCCAGCAGCTTGAGGCGCAGAGCGCGCTGCACCACCTCCGGGTGGGTTGTGGCCAGGGGCAGAACGCTGCCCGCGCCGAGGAAATCAGGGGCCGCAAGAAAGTACAGGTGCAGGATATGGCTCTGCAGGGTTTCCATGTGCTTGAGCAGGAGCCTCAGGTTCGCGGTCTGGGTCGAAGGGGTGATGCCAAAGGCGTTTTCCACCGCCCGGATGCTGGCCAGGGTGTGGCCGATGGAGCAGATCCCGCAGATTCGCCCGCAGACATAGGGAGCGTTTTCCCAGTGCTTGCCCACCAGCATGGCCTCAAAAAAGCGCGGCGTTTCCACCACCTCCCATTGCGCCTTCTTGACCACCCCGTTCTTGATGCTGATGTGGATGTTGCCGTGGCCTTCCACCCGGGTCAGGTGGTGGACATTGACCTCGCAGGAGAGCTTCATGATTTTTTCCTTCCGGCCGTGGCCTTTTGAGTGACCGGTGATTTTTTGGCCTTGGGGCGGAGGGTGTCGGCGAAAGAGGCAAAGCCGCCGAAACATTCCAACCGGTCGAGGATGGTCTCGCGGGCAAAACCGTAGGTGCGCATGATTTCTTCCAGTTGTTTGAGGTTGGCCCCTTCCGCCGGGCCGCGACACCCCCAGCAGCCCCTGCGGTTGCTGGTGCACCAGGCGTCGCAGCCCGCCCGGGTGATCGGGCCGAGGCAGGGCTCGCCGAGCTCGAACAGGCAGATGTTCTCGTTGGCCTTGCATTCCATGCATACCGGGTATTCCGGATGGCGTACCGTTTTGCCCAGCACCAGATCGGTGACGATTCTTTCGACCTCCTCCTTCTTGATGGGGCAGCCGAAGATTTCGAGATCCACCTGGACGAAATCCGCCAGGGGATGCACCTCCATGGTCTCAATGGGAAAATCGTCGTACACTTCTTTTTTGACCCACTCCAGATCGCGGAAACGGTTTTTCAGTTGGTTGACCCCGCCGAAGCAGGCGCAGGAACCAAGGGCGACCAGAATCTTGGCGTGCTTGCGGATTGCGGTGAGCCGGGCGATCTCGTCCTTGCGGGTGACGCTGCCCTCGACAAAGGCGATGTCGTAGTTGTCCCCGCGTTCGCTCATGCCTTCGCGGAAATTGACGATCTCCACCAGATTGAGAAAATCCAGCAGGGTGGCTTCGTTGTTCAAAAGTTGCAACTGGCATCCCTCGCAGGAGCTGAGTTCAAAGAAGCCGACCTTTGGCCGGGCAAGGGGGACGCCGAGGTAGGAGAGTGGTTCGCTCATCTCAGATCGCCTCCTTGAGGTTCATCACCGACCAGTAATCAAAGACCGGGCCGTCCAGGCAGGTGTAGGTCGAGCCGATGTTGCAGCGGCAGCATTTGCCCCGACCGCAGTGCATGCGGCGCTCCAGGGAGACAAACATCTTCTGCATGGGCAGCCCGGCCTCGGTGAGCATCTTGCAGACGAAATGGAACATCACCGGAGGTCCGCAGACGATGGCGTAGGTGTTCTCGCGCAGGCTGGTTGTCTGGCTGATCCGCTCCTTGAGGAGTTCGGTGATCAGGCCGGTGCGCCCCTGCCAAGCCTTGTCCGCTTTGTCCACCGTGATGCCGAGGGTGATGTCGAATCGTTGCCATTCCTCGTACTGGTAGGTGAAAAGCAGTTCCGCCGGACTCTTGGCGCCGTACATGATGTCCACCCGGCCGTATCTGCTCCGATTCTCCAGCACGGCCAGCAGGGGTGAGCGCAGGGGCACGATGCCCAACCCTCCGCCGATGAGCAGGATGTCCTGGCCCTGCATTTTCTCCAGGGGGAAATGGGTGCCGAACGGTCCGCTTATCCCCACCCTGGCGCCCCGTTCCACCTTGGCGAGAAAATTGGTGAGATTGCCCACCGCCCGGATGCAGAGCTCAAGGTCGCCGCGCCGCACCGGGGAAGAGGAGATGGAAAACGGCGCTTCGCCGATGCCCGGCAGCTCGAGCATGACGAACTGCCCAGGCTGAAAGGAGAAGCGGTTGCGCAGCTCGGGATCGATGATCTGGATCTGGTAGAGCTTTTCCGTGGCGGTGAGCGGGTAGATGCTGGTGATCTCGGCGGGCAGGGTGTATTCGAAGCTGCCCGGGTCTTGCTTGCGGTGTGCGCCGGCGGTTCCGCCGAGAACGTCGATGAAGTGGAGTTTGTTTTGCATGGCTTATTCCTTGCCCCGGACGCTGGCGATGACTTCGGGAGGGGTGATGTCGGCAAGGCAGGCTGTGCCGCAGCGGCCGCAGCCTACGCAGAGGGACTCTTCAAAGGCCTCCACGAAACCGCGATGCTTGTGATAGTACCGGTATTTCAGCCGGCTGGCGCTTGTGGGCCGGAAGTTGTGGCCGCCGGCCACCTTGGCAAAATCGATGAGGTTGCAGGAGTGCAGGGATTTTGTCTTGCGGGCGTGCTGCAGGTCGAGATCAACCTGCTCTTCGACGCCATAGCAGTAACAGGTGGGGCAGACATTGGCGCAGGTGCCGCAGGAAAGACATTTTTCGCCCCAGGCATCCCAGGCCGCGGATTCAAATTCAAGGTCGAGGATCTTGGTGAGATCCGAGGTTTCCACCGTGGCGGTGTAGTGCTTGCTTTTCCCGTTGGTTGCCTGCTTGTAGAGGCCGAGGTCTTTGGCGCTCGGATCCTTGCAGGTGATCTGGCTCAGCAGGTCAAAGGCCGTGGCGGTAAGAATTTCGGCAAAATATTTGCCGCCCAGGTCGGTGAGAAACAGGTCGAAGCCGTGGATGGCGGAGTCGGTTCCCATGGAACGGCAGAAACATTGGGGTTCCGGCTTGCAGTCGATCCCGATGATGAAGAGGTTTTTTCGTTTGCCCATGTAGTATGGGTTTGGGTAGGTGCTTTGCGCCAGGACCAGGTCCAGCTTGTTCAGGGCATTGATGTCGCAGGCGTGCATGCCGAAGAAGACCAGGGGGCGGTAGACATTGAAATCCACATGCTTTTTCCAGTCGTTACGGTTTACGGCAAAGGTGGACAAGGTTTCCTGGTAGGGAAGGACAAAGCGTTTGGGTGAATGTACCGTCTGGGTGTAGTCAAGGGCGAGTTCGGCAAAATCGTAGACCACATCGAAGTCGTACAGGGGCTTGCCGTTGCGGTCATTGCCCTTGGTAACGGGGCCGACAATGATGTTGACGGCCAGCAGCTCATGAAGGCGGGCGAGCTCCTGCTTTTTGAAGACCTTGAAGATCATGACAGCCCTCCTCGGCAGAGTGGGAACGGCGTAATCGTTAAAGAGAGCGTCTCTTGGTTATGGGATATAACGATCGGCCCCCGGCTGTCAAGCAATTGTCCGCTGGCGGAACTATCTTGCGACGACGAAAGATTTGGGGAAGCCCGCGCCCGCCAAGGTTTGTTCCATCTGTTTTGCCGCGGTCAAGGTTGAGCCTGCCTTGACTTGAACGCGGTAGAAGATCTGATCGCCCCGTTCATGGCGAACGGTCTCGGTTTCCCTTCCCCCCCTGTTCATCTTGTCCTTCAACCGGTCGGCATTCTCCCGGACGGTGAAGGCGCCGATTTGCACATAAAAATCACCCTTCTGGAAATCCTCGTGGGGCAGAAAACGGGCCGTAGTCTTGTTGTCTGCAAGTTGGATGGTTTCCGCCTCGCCCAAAGCGGTGATCCGGACCCTGCCGGTTCCGGCCTTGATGATGCCGAGATCCCTGGCCACATTGTAGGAAAGATCGATGATTCTGCTCCCCACGAAAGGGCCGCGGTCATTGATCCGTACCGTGGTGGAGCGGCCGGTGTCGAGGTTTTCCACCAGAAGCCTGGTGTTCATGGGCAAGGTCTTGTGGGCCGCGGTCCAATCGTACATATTGTAGGTCTCGCCGTTTGAGGTCTTGCGGCCATGGAAGGGATTGCCGTACCAGGAGGCAGTGCCGGTTTCCACATACCCTTCTGCCGAGGGCAGCGGGTAGTAGGTTTTGCCGTCAATCTGGTAGGGCCTTTGCGTGGCGGGGATGCGGCCCGCCTTGGCTGCGGGTTTGGGCCGGGGCGGTGTCGCCTGTGGCGGCGGGGTGCTTTTGAGCACGGTGGTGCAACCGGAAAAGGTTGCCCCGCATAAAAACAGGAGCGCGGGGAGGAAAATTGCTCGGATATGTTTTTGGCGGATCATGGTTGTATCTCTGTGGGCAGGTTGGGTGTGAGCCGTTCGTTGAAAAATGCTCCGGCCTTGCCAACGGTGTGCGGGGTGTAGGGGAGATAGCGGTGTTGCCTGGGCTTCACGCTTACGTTGTCGAAAAGTACCTTTTTGTTTGCGTCCACCATGGAGAGGTGCAGGTCCAGGATGGGCCGGAAGATATGGAGCATGCCGTCCGTCCCAATGCCGATCAGGGGGCTTTCCCAGCGACGCAGCTCGTAGCCCTTGAGCCACAGGCTTGGGCTTGACGTGCCGTTGATCTTGTCCCGCAGGGAAGTCCCTTGGCCGGGGGGATTGTCCAGTTGTTCCTCCACCTCGCGACTGCCCTGTACACTGAGCCGTGACCAGGCGGGATGGTCGGGGTTATCGATGCGGAGCAGATGGGTCCCCTGGTCGTTAAAGGACCACTGGCTGTGGCACACGGTGCAATGGGCCTTTTTCCCATACTGTTTGTGGGCCGGATGGGCAAGTTGGGGCACCACGAGTTTTTTGCCGGTCAACCGGGTGGTCAGTACAAGGTGGTCCGCCTCAACCTGCAGGTTATCCAGGGGCAGGGGCATCCCTTTGCGCCAGCCGTGACAGGCAAGACAGGTGATGGCCGGGGTTGCGCCTTTGGCCGTTCCGTGTCCGCCCATGAGTTGTGCCCCGGAGTGGCAATCGATGCAGGCCATGCCTTTCTGCTGGTGGATGTCCGGGGTCAGTTGATGGAATTCCACCCCGTAGGGCCGGGTTTCCGTGGTCTCGGTGCGGTAGGGGGTGCGGTACTCCTGGTTGAAGTCGTGCTCAAAGCGGCCATAATAATCAGCGCCCACGAAGTTGCCGTAATGGCAGTGCAGGCACTGGCTGTCCCCTGGCGATTTGCTGAAGGCATGGCTGGTCATTGTGCCGTTGGTGTAGGCGAGATGGCAGGCGGCGCAGCCCGTGCCGCGTACTGTTTCCGGGTAGCTGTCGCCGGAGTTATATGCGTGGCAGCGCAGGCAGCGGCGGCGCAACAGGTCGTCGGCCAGATCGAGGGAGGACCCGATTGTTTCATGGGTAGGGATTTGCGTAAGCGAGGCAAGGGGGGCTTGGGCACCAAAGGCTGTCCTTACAGCGTTGACCTCGTTTTTTGCGGTGAAATGCAGCGAAGTAGCGGCCTCGGCCACCTGCCGGGCATGGCAGCCACCGCAGCCTTTCTGCATCTGGTCCGGATGGGCGGGCTGGCTGATGAGCCCGGCATGGGCCAGCTCCTGCGTTGCTCCTTTCGGGTTTCCACCGTGGCAGTCGGTGCAGGCGAGATTGTGGCTGGGGTCGAGACGGACCTCCGGGTGGCAGCTTTCGCAACCGGGCGGGCGGGCCGGAGTTTCTTGGACAACAGGCTTTTCCGGAGCCTTACTTTCCTTGCAACCGGAAAGAGCAAGAGCCAGCAGGCAGAGAAACAGCAGGATGACGCGGTTTTTTGTGGTGAGGCGGAAGGGCATGGCGGACGTGTATCCTCGGGCTTGATAAATGTTCCCGTCATACTACCTTATTTGCGGCACAGGCAACAAGCCGCAATTTCAATGGGAAAAGAGAATCTGCCCGCTGCTTTTGCGCAGGAAAGGGAAAGTATCCACAGGTTATGCCTGACATATAGTGGCTGAAATTCTTTGACAACCGGAGATTATTTCTCTACACCCTTTGCAGGCTCCTTTTTTGAGTTGTTTGGGCTCAAAAAACACGGATATTATTTCGCGCGACTCATCCGTAGATGGAGTGGTTTGCCTTTTTTGACAGGGGTTCCATGGGGTAGGA
Source organism: Desulfobulbaceae bacterium UBA2273 (assembly GCA_002347095.1). GTDB lineage: Bacteria > Desulfobacterota > Desulfobulbia > Desulfobulbales > Desulfurivibrionaceae > Thiovibrio > Thiovibrio ferrireducens. The sequence goes on from DDWZ01000016.1 coordinate 203,156, forward strand.
GGCAGTATCAGTTGAGGAAGAAAGGAGGAAGAGATGGATAACTTGCATAAGTTCCCAGCGGTTGCTCCTTATGGGTCGTTAGTCGTCTAAAAAAGGCAGGAAGTTGTTCAAATGAGTGGGGCCACTTCTAACAATACACATGGGAGAAACGAACCATGAGGAACAAAAAGGTTTTCTTGATTATCGCCGCGCTTTTATTCTACACACAGGCACAGGCGTTTGCGGGTGGCCTGACCATAAAGGTCAATCCAAACCTTGTGGATGAACAGACGCAGCAACGTCTTAAGAGGATGGACGAGAGCGATGCCTGGAGGGATGTGAGAGAGAAACAAGCCGCCGAGAGCGCGGCGAGAGCGCCGCAAGCCCCATCCCGCGCTGCCCCCGTAATGAGCCAAAACACCGCAAGGACAAGCGTGAATACACCAAGGAAAGCCGCAACAGGAAATACTGGCCGAAAATCATGAAGGTTAAGGAAATGATCACAGGTGAGTGATCACAAGGATCAACAGGAACAACAGGGGCAGGCTTCCAAGCTAATTATTAAAACTACTACTGACAATGAAGAGTTCCCAAGGATATTTGAAGAACGCAAGGATTCTTGCGCGATTAGAGTTTCAATCATCCGCACCAAATAGGTGAATTGCAAATTGCAAGGAGTAGGGGTAGGGGCGCTGGTGAGTTCAAAATAAGGGGACACCATACCTTATAAATTGCCGGATGCCCCTCCTGTGATGTTGATAGCTTTCGCTTGACGCCATAACGTCACAACGTTATATTGTGTGCAGGAGGTATTCGCCATGGGCGCACTCACCAAACGGGCAACCGTGTATTTTGACCCAGCCATGCACCGGGCGCTTCAACACAAGGCGCTGGTGACATCCCGATCTCTTTCCGATATCGTCAACGAGGCGATACGTCATGCGCTGGCCGAGGATGCGGAAGACTTGGCCGCCTTTGAGGCGCGGGTCAACGAGCCGCTGGTTTCCTATGAAACTGTGTTGAAAGAGCTCAAGGCCAATGGCCGTCTATAGCATCTTTTTCAAAGAGTCGGTCAGGAAGGACCTGGACTCCATTCCCAAAAATGACCTGCAACGGATCATCGAACGCATAGGAAGCCTTGCCGAGCAGCCCCGTCCCGTGGGTTGCGAAAAACTCTCCGGCCAGGAAAAGTACCGCCTTCGGCAAGGGAATTACCGCATCATCTATTCGATACAAGATGGGTGTGTAAAGAATTTTGTGTAAATGGTTTTTGTGATCAAAGTTCCGGCAGCCTGTCTTCAAACATG
>DDWZ01000019.1 GCA_002347095.1 Desulfobulbaceae bacterium UBA2273
GATTGTGTTTACTGGCATCGATGTTTTCCATGCCCAGCACTATACCATAAGCTGCTGCATTATTGAACTATTTATGGGCCAAGTCAATAACTTCCTGATGAAGATCAGCGCACTGAGGTGTGCCTTGTATATGATGGGGCACCTGGAACACGCAATCAGGAAGCAAGGGAGGAGAAAATGGGGAATTGGAGATGGCCGCCTGGAATTGGCGGCAGAGTTGGAGCCACGACTGTAGGACTAAGATGCCACGTTTGTTTCAAGACGTCAGGCCGAAACGCGTCCTGTTGGACGCAGAAGGAGGAGAAAAATGCGTAAAAATATTTTAATGCTTTCCCTGATCGCGGGGATGGTAGCCCTGTCCGGCGCGGGGATGTTCGTCAACAGCGCCAAGGCCGCCGCACCAAGTGCCGAGTCCTGTAAAGACTGCCATGCAGACCAGTTCGCCAGCTTCATGAAATCCCGCCATGCCAAAGGAGCCATCACCGGTCCCAACGGTACCGGCGCCTGCCTCACCTGTCACGGCCCCAGCATGGCTGCCCACTTGGAAAAGGGCGGCGGCAAGGGGACCGGCGCTTTTGCCTTCGACAAGAAAGCGGATCCCGAAGCGAAGGCCGCCCAGTGCCTCACCTGCCATAGCGATTCCAAGCATCTTGCCCTCTGGGAGTCAAGCAAGCACCGGTCCGCCGGACTTTCCTGCGATAGCTGCCATACCGGCCACTCCAGCCTGGCCAAGAATCTGAAGATGCCCCAGACGGAGCTGTGCTTCTCCTGCCACAGAGATATCAAGTCTGAAGCCGGAAGACAGTCCCACCATCCTCTCAAGGAAGGCAAAATCTCCTGCAGCGATTGCCATGATCCGCATGGATCATTCGAGAGCAAAAGCCTGAAGGGGGACTCCGTCAACGAACTCTGCTACAAATGCCACGCCGAAAAGCGCGGGCCCTTCCTGCACGAGCATCCTCCGGTTGCGGAAAATTGCCTGAGCTGCCACATCGCCCACGGCGGCAACCACAACAAGCTGCTGGAACAAAAGACCCCGAACCTGTGCCACAATTGCCATACGGGAAGTGGCCATTTCACCGGGCCATATACCGCGGCAGTTGGATTCAGTTCCACGACCACTGTGGCCGCAAGGGCGGTTGGACGGTCTTGTCTGAACTGTCACGCCGCGATTCATGGCAGTACCGCACCGGGCAGACAAGGCAAATACTTGGCCAGGTAAATATTTTGCTAATTTAGGAGAAAACGATGAAAAAATATAATTATCTACCAGCAGTATTACTGTTGCCCCTGTTGTGTGCCCCTGGAGCCCAGGCGGCGGATAACGAGGTTTCGGGCTTTGTCATGCCGTCGGTTAAAAGTGTAAACATCAGCGGCAACAAGGCGAAGTATGGCGAATACGGCGATCCGGACAGCGGCTTCTCCGGCAGCGCCGAGGTGAAATCCGAGACCGATACCGGCTATGTGACTTTCAACGCCGACGACATCGCTCAGGACACCCAGAATTACACAATTGAGGGCGGGCAATACGGTAAATTCAGGCTGGACGCCTTCTACAACGAAATCCAGCACAACAACACCTTCGACGCAAAAACTTTCTATACTGGCGGCGTAGGTACGAATCAGCTTACCAGCCCGCTGTCGAACGTGCGTTATGGCCAGGCGATCACCCCGGCGATGGTAACTTTGGGCAATACCTTCGACTATGAAGTTTCCCGTGACCAGTACGGCGCCGGCCTCAGGTTGGACCTGATGAAGCCTTTCTTTGCCAACTTCTCCGCGTCCCGGGAAGATCGACAGGGCCTCAAACCGATCGGCTCTGCAAATTCCAGCTTTCCTGCCGAACTCCCGGAGCCGGTGGACTACAAGACCAACATCATCCAGGCCGAAGTGGGCTATGGCAAGGACCCATACTTTGCCTCGGTGGGATATACGCACAGCAATTTTGATAATGCCTACGATGCCCTGTATTTCACCGATATCTACGCCACTACGAACCAAACCTCTTTCGTGTCCTTGCCTCCGGACAACGACTATTCAAAGTTCGATCTCAAGGGAAGAGTCAAGCTGCCGCTGAAAAGCGCTCTGGCGCTCGCTTATAGTGAGTCAAAGGCAGAAGCGGAAGCAACCTTGACGAATACCCTTAATGCCGGCGGCGCTGTTAGGGTTTTCAACCTGTCCGACAATCTTTTCGACGGCCGGGTGGACACGACGAATTATTCCGCCATACTCACCTCAAGCCCGCTGGATTTTCTCGACGGCAAGATCTTCTACAAAAATTATGAAACAAAGAATAAATCCGATAGGATCTCAATCGAAGAAATTGGCAGGGTCGAGCAGCTCGGCAACGATATCTTTGACTATACCAAGGAAAGCTACGGCATAGAGGCTGGCCTGAAACTGCCGGGACGTGTCACGCTGACGCCTTTCTACACGAAGGTGGAAACGACGCGGCCCTTCACTCTGGCGCCAAATACGTTGGCATTCAATCCGTACTATGATGTCACCACCGACGACAACATTTACGGCATCAATGCCAAATGGAAGGGTACGGACCTCGTCTCCGCCAATGTTGGCTATGAAAGAATGGACCGTGATGACAACATGGACAGTTTCGTCATGAAACACGGCACGGCTGTCCTCAATCCCTATACGCGCGAGTCTTACATTGCTTCGCAGAAAAAGGATACCTACAAACTCGGCTTCGATGTCTTCCCGACCGACACCCTGAGTCTGGGCTTTACCTTGAAACACAAGGATATCGACTACGACGAGACCCAAATCGGCCTCACGGAAGAACGCAGCACTACCTACGGGGCAAGTGCCAGTTTTACGCCGAACGACACGGTATCGTTCTCCGCCTATGTGGATTATGAAACCGCGACACGCGAACAGCTCGTCAGGTTAGGAGCCACGGCTCCCACGGCGAGTCCTGTTGATACCATCCCAACGGACGCGGCATACAACGTAACCACCACCCTGGAGGATAAAAGTTTTGACTGGGGTGTGGGGGTAAATGTGGTCGCCATCCCCAAAACCTTGATTCTGTCGGCACAGTTCGACCACACCAAGTCGGACGGCCTTGCGGATTATACGTATGGCCCCACCAGTGCTGCTGTCCCTCCGGCAGGCTGGACGAACGAGACGATTGATTTTTCCAGTTGGGATGACTACAAGAAGGATGCCCTGCAGTTGAAAGGGACGTACAGCCTTTCTGCGCAGATTGACCTCACCGGCGGCTACGCCTATGAGAAGTACCGGTACAGCGACGGCCATTACGATAATTATCGGTATGTATACAATGCCAGCGCGACGGCTGGCGGCTACTTGAGCGGCGCGAACGCGAACCCGGATTATACCGCTAACGTGGTCTTCCTCGCCGCGAAGTACAAGTTTTAACCGGAGGCGAGAGGCCGGGGCCGAACCTCGGTTGAAACGTCTATACCTGCAATTCTTATGGGGGGAGGGGCATTGCCCCCTCCCCCTTTTTTTGTGCGCCCGGCACGGGCGCACTCTTGTGGGTGGAAGTCCCATCGTAAGTTGATCACAGCGAACGAAGCGAAGCGCAACTGCATGAGGGCGACCGATTGTGGGGAGGAAGCGTGGAGCGAAGCTGCGAGCCGATGGACAAGAACCGGATAGAAGGCGTTGCCGAGCAGGGCGAGCGGGCGAAATTCCGCGAAGCTCTCGTGATCAAGGCGGAGCGGCGTAAATTCGGCGGTTGTGCAGTGAAGGAGTGCGTTCTTACCCGGGGAGATCTCGCCTTATGGCTGAAAGGCCGACGTGGAGACACGGAGCGAGAAGTCAGCAGAGGCCGTAGTAGCTGCCTGTTTTGGGGTGAAGGGCCGAACGAGGAGAAGTGTTCGAGACCATGTCGATGTTGAACGCAATGCGTCAGAAGTCTGCGAAAGCGGAGCGGGCAGGCGTAGCACCAGGTGAAGCCAGGTGTGATCCTGTCAGCGAGGAAGCGAACAGCCCGCGACGGGACACCGAGAGCACAGGGTCAGGACTGTTTCAGGCAGTGTTGACGAGGGAGAACCTGCGGCAAGCATGGAAACGAGTCAAAGCCAACAAAGGGGCGGCGGGCGTGGACGGACTGGACATAGACCAGACGACACGGCACCTCGTCACGGCGTGGCCGACGATAAGGGAACAGCTACAGCGGGGGACGTACCGGCCCAGTCCGGTACGTCGGGTAGCGATCCCGAAACCGGACGGAGGCGAGCGCGAGCTTGGCATCCCGACGGTTACGGATCGGCTGATCCAGCAAGCGTTGCTGCAAGTGCTACAACCGATACTGGACCCGACCTTCAGCGATTACAGCTACGGCTTTCGGCCGGGGCGACGTGCGCACGACGCAATTCTTGCGGCGCAAGCGTATGTCCAGTCCGGACGGAAGATCGTGGTCGATGTCGATCTGGAGAAATTCTTTGATCGCGTCAATCACGACATTCTGATTGACCGCCTGAGGAAACGCATCGACGACGCTGGAGTCATCCGGTTAATCCGTGCATATCTGAACAGCGGAATCATGAACGATGGCGTGGTGCTGGAACGGTATCAGGGCACGCCGCAAGGCGGGCCGCTGAGTCCTTTATTGGCAAACGTGCTGCTCGATGAAGTAGATAAAGTATTGGAGAAGCACGGCCATTGCTTTGCGCGTTATGCCGATGACTGCAACGTTTATGTGCGCAGTCGGAAGGCAGGCGAGCGAGTGATGGCGCTATTGCGCAAGTGTTACGGCAAACTGCGGCTCAAGGTCAATGAGACCAAGAGCGCGGTGGCGAACGTTTCTGGAAGGAAGTTTCTGGGCTACAGCTTCTGGTTTGCCAAGGAAGGGGTCAAGCGTAAGGTGGCCGTCAAAGCGCTGTCGATGTTCAAGCAACGGGTGAGGCAACTGACCCGGCGCTCGGGCGGGCGTAGCGTTGCGGAGGTCATCGATAAGCTCAAGGCTTACCTGTTGGGATGGAAAGCCTACTTCGGGCTGGCGCAAACACCGGGCGTCTGGCGCACGCTGGACGAATGGCTACGCCATCGACTGCGGGCGATTCAACTCAGGCACTGGCGGCGGGGTAGCACGATTTACCGGGAACTGATCAAGCTGGGCGCAGCCGAGCATGTGGCAAAGCGTGTGGCACAAAATGCGCGCTGCTGGTGGCGGAACAGTGCGGGAGAACTCAACCGAGTCCTGACCGTGGCCTATTTCGACACAATCGGCTTACCTCGACTCTCATGACCTCAACTTCTCGAACCGCCCGGTGCGGACCCGCATGCCGGGTGGTGTGGGAGGGGTCCGGTCAGTTTAACTGACCGCCCCTATCCCGATGGCATGCCGCTGATTGGCCCGTTGTGGGGTTGGAAGAAAAAAGTGGCTGCGCACGTCTTCTTCTGGCTCTGGCGGTACCAATTGCATCTTGCACAGATACAGGACGGCTGGTAGTCTTTTTTCACGCAGCGAAAATTCCGGACCCGGGTTTTCGCCGGGGTGACGACTTGTTGCGAGTCCATCATATTGAGCTGGAGGGGATTATGCGGCTGTTTTTTACCCGGGACGTACTCCGTCTCCTGCTGTGCGGCTTTTTCCTGCTCTTGCTGGCGGCTTGCCGCGATGAGCAGAGCGCTGCCCCGAAACCATCCCCCCCTGCCCCGGCCAAAAAAATTGTCATCGGCCTCATTCCCGAGCTGGACATCTTTGTCCAGAAAAAGCGCTACGAGCCCATTGCCCTCTATCTCTCCCAAAAAACCGGCGCAGTCGTTGAACTCAAAATCCTTTCCCGCTATGGTAATATCCTGGATAATTTCCAGAGCGAGGGGTTGGACGGCGCTTTTTTCGGCAGCTTTACCGGGGCGTTGGCCATCAAGAAGTTGGGGGTGGAACCCCTGGCCCGGCCTGAATACGAAGGCGGGGTATCCACCTATTACGGCATGGTATTTGCCAGAAAAGACCGCAGGATAAAAACGGCACGGGACATGAAGGGCAAGGTTTTCGTTTTTGTGGATAGAGCAACCACGGCCGGCTGGCTTCTGCCGCTGTATTTTTTCCGAACGCACGGTATTTCGGATTACCGGTCTTGGTTCAAGGAGAGCTATTTTAGCGGCACCCATGAGGATGCCATCCAAGATGTTCTGGACGGCAAGGCGGATCTCGGAGCGGCCAAGGATCTCGTTTTTTACCGGCTGGCCAAGGAAAATCCCAGAATCACGGCCGAGCTGGAGATTCTCGCCATCTCCCCGAAGGTTCCGGCAAATACCCTGGCGGTGCGGCACGATCTAGACTCCGCCCTGAAAACCATCATTACGAACAGCCTGCTTTCCATGGACCAAAACGAGGAGGGCCGCCGGGCCCTGGCCCAATTCGGCGCCCGCCGCTTTATTGCAACCGTGGTGCAGGATTACGGACCTGTTATTGAGTATGCCGGGCACATTGGCCTGGACCTGGCAACCTATGATTATGTCAATGATTGACCCCAGCCGCCCTGTGTCTTTGCTGTCCCTGCAGCGCCAACCTCCGGTGTCGCGGCCTTGACCCTATGCGCATAAAAGCGATCCTCGGCTTCATACTGCTTGTTTTTTTCTTTGGCGTTGGCGGGGTATACATTGCCGTGACCAATGCCCGGGTCATCGACAATCTTGAGAAGATCCTCGCCCTCCATCAAATGGAATTTCTCCGCGACAACCTGTTCAACAAGGTCAAGATCATTCAGTCAGACCTGTATCTCACCACCACCCAGCACCGCACCAACATCGGCGATTTTGTCGAGCATGGCGAGGCGTTGCATCTTGCCGGAGAAAGTTGCTCCGAGTGTCACCATGCCGAACCGACGATGCACCGGTTGACCCATTTGCGGCAAGGCATTGGTGTGTATCTGAAAAAAGCGAGCCGGATGTATACGTTCAGCGCAAACCATGCCCGGCGGAACAGGGAAGAAGAGAACGCCTCTGCATCGGGGGCTCGGCTTCTTGAGGAAATTGACCGGCTGGTGCTCATTTCCGCCGACAAAATTTCCCCGAAGATTGCCAACGCCCGGCAGGAAGTTGCCAGAATGAAAAATATCCTGCTGGGGTTGGTGACTGTCGCGCCTTTGATTTTTCTTGTTTTCACCTTCCTTTTTGTCAAACGCTTTTCCACGTCCTTATCCGTGCTCATCGGGGCAACGGAGAAAATCAAGGCCGGGGAATTGACCCACACCATCGATGCGCAGCTTCCCGATGAATTCAACACGCTGGCCACCGCCTTCAATGAGATGGCTGTTTCGTTGAAAAAGCAGTGCGAGGCGGTCATTGCCGAACAGAACCGCTACAGGATTCTCTTTGAGTCGGCGGATGACGCCATCTTCATCTTGGAGGGAGAGGGAGAGGCGGCAGGGAGAATCATCGCGGCCAATCAATCCGCGGCAACCATGCACGGCTACACGGTTGACGAGCTTTGCGCCCTGTCCATGCAGGATATCGACACGCTTGCGAGCGCGGCGCAAGCTCCGGCGCGGATTCGAGACATCTTGGCGGGCGGGCGGCTAGAGGGTTTGGTGGAGCACCGAAAGAAGGACGGCACGGTTTTTCCGGTGGAGGTCCGGGCCGGGCTGCTGGAAATCGAAGGGCGCAAATATATCTTGGCCTTTGACCGGGATGTGACCGCACGGAACCAGACCGAGGCGGCGTTGCAGCGCTCGCGGCAACTGGCCATGGTCGGCCAGATGGCGGCCGGCCTGGCCCATGAGATCAAAAATCCCCTGGCCGGGATCAAGGTCTCCATGGAAGTTTTGCTGGACGAGCTACCGCTTTCCCCGGAAGACAAGGCGATTTTTACCCGGACTATCGGCGAGGTGCAGAGAATCGAATCCTTGCTGAAAAATCTCCTCAACTACGCCAGGGCGCCCAGGCCGGTTTTTTCCCGGATCGACCTTAACCAGCAGCTTGAAAACGCCTTGCGGAATACGGCTCTGCTGCTCAACTCCCCGGAATATGCGGCGACCAGCCGCAAGGGGTTGCAATTGGCCCGCAACCTTGACCCGGGTCTGCCCATGATCCTCGCGGACCCCGGCCAGATGCAGCAGGTGATTCTGAATTTACTGCTCAATGCCATGGAGGCGACCCCCGCGGGGGGCACCATCACCGTGAGCACCAAACCGGGTCGGGGCGGGACCGTGGAGGTGGTGATCGGCGATACGGGAAAGGGCATGAGTGAAGAGGCATGCGGCAAGGTCTTTCAGCCGTTTTACACCACCAAGCCCAAGGGGAGCGGGCTGGGGTTGGCGATAACCCGGCGGCTTGTGGAGCAACACCACGGCGAGATTGAAATTGTCAGCGTTGTGGGCCAGGGGACGACCGTTACCATCACCCTGCCGGTAGAACAAACAATCGAGGATGAAAGTCCATGAAAATCAGGGGAAGAATTTTTGCCGTGGACGATGACGAACTCATCGTCAGCATGCTTGCCAGGGCCTTGAAAAGCGAGGGCTATGAGGTGCATTTTCAAACCACCCCGCAGGATGTTGTCGCCAATATCCTTGCCTGGCAGCCGGACATCGTTTTTCTCGATGTCGATCTGGCCGAGGAAATAAACGGCTTCGACATCCTTGCCGCGCTGAAAAAGGAAGAGGTTGGCGCCGAGGTGGTCATGCTGACCGCCGATGATTCGGCGGAATCAGCCATCCGGGCCATGAAGCTCGGGGCGGTTGAATATTTCACCAAGCCGTTCAATCTCGACGAGATAAAAATCATCACCGGCAACATCATCGAAAATATCCGGCGCAAAGCGGAAATCGACTATCACCGGGAAAGAATTTGTCCCTATTTTGAACACGGCTTGGTCGGAGAATCTCCTCAGATGAAGGAGATTCTCAAGACGGCGGAGAAATTGGTTCAGGCCAGGGCGGAGACCATCCTCGTCACCGGGGAGTCCGGCAGCGGCAAGGAGGTTTTGGCCCGCTATCTCCATTGCCGGCGGCAGAAGGCCGAAGGCAATGGCCAGGGTCCGTTTTTTGCCGTCAACTGCACGGCCCTGCCGGAAAACCTCATTGAAAGCGAATTGTTCGGCCATGCAAAAGGCGCTTTCACCGACGCCCGCACCGAAAAGAAGGGGATCTTCGAACTGGCGGCGGACGGCACCCTGCTGCTGGATGAAATCGGGGATATGCGTCTCGATCTCCAGGCAAAACTCTTGCGGGTTATGGAAGAAAGAACGGTGCGGCGGTTGGGGGGCAGTGTGGATCTGCCCGTGCAGGCCACGGTGATCGTGACCACCAATAAGGACCTCAAGGCTGCGGCGGAACAAGGGGGCTTCCGCAAGGATCTGTTTTTCCGGCTGAGCGCCTTTGCCATGGAGCTGCCGCCCCTGCGGGAACGGGGTGAGGACATCCTGTTGCTTGCCCGCCATTTTCTCCGCTATTTTGCCAACAAATATCTCAAGAAGGGCATCAAGGAATTTTCCGGCGACGCGGAAAAGGCTCTGCTGGCCTATGGCTGGCCCGGAAATGTGCGGGAGTTGCGCAACATTATCGAGCGTTGCGTGGTGCTCGAGGAGATGGAAACCATCACCCGGGAGCAACTTCTCCCCAAGCTGGGGGGATGGGCGGACAGCGGGCCGTCCGGTTCCGCGCGGATCATCCTGCCGGAAGAGGGGCTTTCCCTGGGGGAGCTGGAAAAGGATCTTATCCGGCAGGCCTTGGAACGGACCAATGCCAACCAGACCAAGGCCGCCAAGCTGTTGGACATTTCCTACGACACCCTGCGGTATCAGATGAAAAAATTTGGGCTGGGTTGAGCGCTTGCCGCCTCCGGCTAGAGAAACTCCTCGAAATAGTCCAGATCCTTGTGGAAGGTCTCTTCCAGTCCGGCCAGGGCCAGGAAGGCTGCCACCAGGCATGCTGCGCCGACCAGCAAGGCGCTGGACTCCAGGCTGAGGTAGCTGCGGCCCAACTGAAACAGCATGGTGATGGGCACCACCATGCCGCGGACGAAGTTGGGCACCGTGGTGGCCACCGTGGCCCGCAGGTTGGTGCCGAACTGTTCCGCCGCCACAGTGACGAAAATCGCCCAGTAGCCGCCGGCAAAGCCAAGCAGGGTGCAGACCCCGTAGAAGAAGGCGGGGCTTTGGCCGGTCTGCAGGAAATACAGACCGATTCCCGCCACGGTCATGAGCATGAAGAAGGTGATGGCCTTTTTCCTGCTTTGCAGAAGCTGGCTCAAAAAGCCGCTGGAGAAATCGCCGAAGATCAAGCCCAGGTAACAAAACATTACCGCATTCCCGGCCGAAACCACCCCGGTGATACTGAGAGAGAGGGCAAATTCCGGGGAAAAGGTGATCAGCACCCCGACCACGAACCAGATGGGAATGCCGATCATAATCGAATTGAGGTAGCGGCGAAAGCGTTGCCAATCGGTGAACAGGGCCAGGAAATTCCCCCGGCTCATTCCAACCTTTCCCCCCATGGCCCGGAACATGCCCGACTCGGCCACCCTGATTCGGGTGATGAGCAGCAACAGACCAAGGATGCCGCCGATGACAAAGGCGGTGCGCCAGTCAAAGGTGGAGGCCACCAGATTGGCGAGAATGGCCCCGGAGACGCCCACCGAGGCGACCAGCATGGTGCCGTATCCCCGGATGCTTTTGTGCAGGATCTCGGAGACCAGGGTGATGCCCGCGCCCAGCTCCCCGGCCAGGCCGATGCCGGCAATGAACCTCAGCGCGGCGTAGGCGGGCAGCGAGGTGGCGAACCCGTTGGCCAGGTTGGCAAGCGAATAGATACAGATCGAGGCGAACATGATCGTGAGCCTTCCCTTGCGATCCCCGAGAATACCCCAGAGAATCCCGCCCGCCAGCATCCCGGCCATCTGCATGTTCAAAAGAAAGACGCCGTTGTCGATCAGCGCTTGGCCGGAAAACCCCAGAGCCTTGAGACTCGGCACCCTGACGATGCTGAAGAGCACCAGGTCGTAGATATCGACGAAATAGCCCAGGGCGGCGACAATGACCGGCAGGCTGAAGATTTGGGAAAGGGTGGTTGTGTGCTGTGGCTTCATAGGAGATGGTCCGCCTGTACGTTATGCGCAGGCAGCATACCCGCCGCACCCCTCCCGCGCTAGAGAAAAAACTTCCACTGCCTTGCGCACCGCGCCGCTATCAAAGGTGCGGGAGTATTGTTTGCCGAAAAGCAACGATTGCTCTCCCACGGACGGTCCGCAAAGAAAAAGGCCTGCAAGGAAAAATCCTTGCAGGCCTTTGATTTGCTGGTGCCGGGACCAGGATTCGAACCAGGGACACTCGGATTTTCAGTCCGATGCTCTACCGACTGAGCTATCCCGGCAAAAAAGTAGCTATCATATATTGAAATCTGTCCTGCTTGTCAACCTAATTTCACGGGCAGGCTTATTTCATAACCACCCGGGTGGCGGCCAGATGGTCGTGCCAGGCGCATTTTTCCTGGTCGACAAGGCTCCAGAAAAGCCCGAGCCCACAGGGAAGGATCGAGAGGCAAAAGCCGATAAAGCGGAGAAAGGCCAGGCCCGGAGTCACCTCTCCGCCGTCGTCCCGCACCACCCGGAGGCCCAAAAACATCTTGCCCAGGGTCTGCCCCTGCCAACCATGGAGCGCCAAAAAATATACCGCCACGAACAGGGGAAAAGAAAGGAGGAACAGGAGCAGGCACATGAGGAGGGAGGGAATCAGGGCCAGCCAGTGAGGGGAATGCGCCCACAGGGCCGCAACCACCGCGCACAGGCAACAGAAATAGAGAAGGTGGATCAGGAGGATATCGATGCCCATGGCCATGCCGCGGGCCAGGAATCCTGCGTATTGTGGCGTGGGGGCGGGTTCGCCCGGTGTGGGCGTCTCGTTTGCCTTATTGATCATCGTTTTCCAGGGTCAGGCCAAGATCCGGGATGTCGGCCAGCGTGCTTGCCGTTTTTTTGGGCGCCTCGGCCGGAGCCGGTGGATGCTCGCCATCGTCCAGGCTTAAATGCAGCTCTTCAGGCGCATCGCCAAAGGAAAGATCCAGAACATCGCGGTCTTCCTTGGCCGCCGCAGGGTTCGCCGGCGTTTCCTCAAAACCCATCAGGGAGGAGAGGTCGATAATCTCCTCGTCTTCCGTGGCGGACGAGGGCTCTGCTTCGTTGCCGCGATCGCTGGGGAGGTTTTCGTGTTCGCCAACCCCGAAAAGGTCTTCGGGCTCAAGGCTGGGAAGATCCATCCCCATGAGGGAATCCTCTGCCTCTTGGGCCAGGCTTGCTTCCGTGTGGTCGTCTTCAAGGGAGAGCACCGGTTCTTCTTCCTCTTCCCGGGGCGGCACAAGGTCTGAAACATCGATATCTTCGAGACCGAGGGATGGCAGGGGCTGGTCTTGCAGGTCGTCCTCGTCCAGGGGGGCTCCTGCGAAATCGAGCTCTTCTTCGTCCGCGACCGGAGCTTCCGCCTCCAGCTCGTCCAAGGCAAGAGTTTCTTCTTCCTCATCCTCGTGGAGAGCGGAGCTTTGCTCATTGTAGACGGGTGTTTGCTGCCCCAGGACCGCGCCAAGAAAAAACGGGGCCGCAGCCTTGCCCGCCGTGCCTTGGAGCTGTTCCGCCACGGCGGTTAAGTCATTGCTGCACTTGCCGCAGGATCTTTGCCGGTCAAACGAGATATAGCCGCATTTCGGGCAACGCATGGTGGATCTCCCTTCTTACAGTGGGGCCGGCGTTTAAACTGCTGGCCCGTCAAGAAAAAAAGTATGGATAACGCTACAACTTTATTATATATCTTCACGGATGGTCAAGACATTCTCCCGTATCCGTTGCAAAAAAGCAATTGCAGTGTGGCCAGCCGGGTAAAACCCGGCGGACGGTTTCTTGCAAAATAGAGCCAAGCGCGCTACTTTTTTCCCGCCCGTGCGTTTGCGCCAACCCTTTTCTCGGAGGAGAGAAAAATGAGATATGGTTTCCCCGTGCGTTTTGTCGTGTGCCTCTGTCTGCTGGGGTTTCTCGGTTCAGGCTGTTTTTACCGGGAGCCAGTGCGCCATCTTTCATCGGATATCTGCCTGATTACGCCCAACCTGACCCAGAAGGAGGTGCTTGCCACCCTTGGCGCCCCCGATTACAAACAGAAAGGAGAGCAAGGCGAGGTCTGGGTCTACCGCGAGGTGAAGCAAAGCCTTCTGAGAAAAACTCCTTACATCGGGGCCAAGCTCGGTTCGGAAAATTATGATGTGGTGACCATAACCTTTGCCGGGGACACGGTTTCCACCTGCCTCTATCGCGCCTACAACGAAGAGGAGCTCAAGGAAAGCGGCATTGACGTTAGTGGACCGCGTGCGGAGTAACAAGTACGAAAAATTCCGGACCCGCATGGTCGAGGAGCAATTGCTCCCCAGGGGCATCGATGATCCGGCGGTGCTCCATGCCATGGAGGTGGTTCCCCGCCATCTTTTTGTCTCCGATGCGCTGCATGCCCAAGCCTATGGGGATTTTCCCCTGCCCATCGGCCATGGGCAGACCATTTCCCAGCCCTACGTGGTGGCCCTCATGACCCAGTTGCTCCAGCTCACCGGGCAGGAGAAGGTGCTTGAGATCGGCACCGGCTGCGGCTATCAGTCCGCCATTCTCGCCGCGCTCTGCGAGCGGGTGTATACGGTCGAACGGATCAAGCCCCTGCTGGCCCGCGCCCGGCGCACCTTCGACCGGCTCCAGCTCTACAACATCATGAGCAAGATCGCGGACGGCACCGAAGGCTGGCCGGAAAATGCCCCCTTTGCGGCGATCATCGTCACCGCTGCCGGGCCGCTGATTCCGCAGCCGCTGGTGGATCAGTTGGCCGACCCGGGGATCATGGTTTTGCCGGTGGGTGATCTGGAAGGGCAAACCCTCATGGTCGTCAGAAAAGAAGGGGGCGTGGTGACAATCACCGAGGTGGAAAGCGTTCGCTTTGTCAAGCTGGTCGGCACCTACGGCTGGAAGGCGGCCTGAACCTGTAATCGGTCACAGGGCACCGCATCTGCTTTGTCATCGACCTGTTCGCATACCGAGGTATAGCTCTCAGGCCTCTTTCGCGCATCTGCGGCACCCTGTGACCGATTACTCTGGGGTTGCCCTTTCAAGCTCCGAGTCTGTTCTGATTTTGCTTCACGCCGCTCACCCTTTCACCCCATGGCCCTCACCCGTCCGGCCAGCCGTCGCACCTCGGCCAGGGTTTCTCCCAGATCAAAGGAAAGAAGCCGCCGATCCTGCATGACCACCTTGCCGTCAATGAGCACGGTGGCAACATCGCTGCCCCTTCCCGCATAGACCAGGGTCTCGGGATCATGAAAGGGGGTCAGGTGGGGCTGCGTGCGATCGATGATCAGGCAGTCCGCCCGCATCCCGATGGCGAGGCGGCCGGTCTGCCGTCCCAACCCCAAAACTCCGGCGCCCCCTGCCGTGGCCATGCCCAGCACTCCGGCGGCGGGCATCTGGGTGGGTTCGTGGGCAGCAATCTTGTGCAGCCTGGCGCAACTTGCCATCTCCTGGAACAGATCCAGATCGTTATTGCTGGCGCAGCCGTCCGTGCCCAAGCCCGCCGGAACCCCGGCGGCGAGGAGCGCGGCCAGGGGAGCGATGCCAGAGCCGAGCTTCATGTTGCTCTCCGGGCAGGTGACCATCTTGGCCCCGCTCTCCCGTAGCAGTTCGATATCCTCTTTTTCCAGCCAGACAGAGTGTACGCAGATTGTCTGTTCATCCAGCAATCCGAGGGAGTGGAGCAACCCCGCCGGGGTGCGGCCGTGCTGTTTCGTGCTCTGCGCCACTTCCCCTCTGGTTTCGGCAAGATGGATGAAAAAAAGGCTGCCTGCCTCGCGGGCCAATTCCTTGGCCCGCTGCAGGGTATCCGCGCCGCAGGTGTAAGGGGAATGGCAAAACAGGGCCGGGGTGAGCAGGGAGTTTTTTCCCTGCCAGGCCGAGAGAAAATTTGCTGCCTGCGTGATGTTTTCTTTCGGGTCCGGCACGCCCGGGGCGGGAAAATCGATGATCCCCTGGGCAGCCACCGCCCGCATCCCCGCCTCGCAAAAGGCTCGCGCCGCCGCATCCTCATGGAAATAGGCGTCCGCCACCGTGGTGGTGCCACCCAGGATCATCTCGGCGGCGGCAAGCTTGCTGCACCAATAGACCATCTCCGCATCGACCAGCCGCGCCTCGCTGGGGAAGATGTGCTCCGTGAGCCAGGTCATGAGCGGCAGGTCATCCGCCAGCCCCCGGAAGAGGGTCATGGCGCCATGGCAGTGGCAGTTGATCAGCCCCGGCATGACCAGGTTGCCTGCGGCATCAATGATCCGCTCCGCCAGGGCTGGCACTGGCACGGGCAGGTCGGCCATGGCGCCGATTGCGGCAATGGCCCCGTCCCGCACGGCAAGGTAGGCCGCCTCCTGCACCCGGCCGTGGGCCGGATTCGCCAGAAGCGTGGCATTGGTTATGAGCAGGTCATGGGTCGGCACAAAGAAAAGTCCTGGCAATGGTCATGGCGATGGGGAGCAAGGGTTGAAGGCGCCGGGGACACACAAGGGAGGCCGTGCCGCGGTTTCGACCCAGGAGAGCAGGCTATGGCATCAGGTAAAAGCCCAGTTCTCTGTCGGTGCTGGCGGGTTCGTCAAAACGCAGCCCAAGGTAAGGCCCTTCGACCAGTTGCACCACGCCGGTTTTTTCTATCCAGGTTCTTTTGGGGTTATCCAAGGTAAAGCCCAGGATGAGCCGGGCCTGCGTTACGATCCTGTGCCGGCCAAGAACCGTGACTCCGGCGCCATGCATGGAGATGTTTTCAATCCGGCAGTTTATGGTTTTTTTGGCCTGGGAAAATTCGGGGATATCCCTCTCATCGAAAAGCATCTGGTAGGTTCCTTCAAGATTGGTGGCCTTGCGATAAAATTTCCGGTACTCGAACCGCACCGGAAAAACAGCGGCGCAGGCGCAGCGAATCCGAACCACGGACGTCAGGGAGGCAAGATTCTGCAGATACACCGTTTTTATCAGCCCGCATGACTCGCAGTGTATTTTCGCGCTGTTATCCTCTTTCACGAAAATCTTTTGTGCGGGTTCCTGTGTCATGTCTTTGTCCCGAGGCTGATTGTAACGGAAAATACCTTTTTCATCGGCAGGGTTGCAAGCGAGCCAGAAAAGTTTATCACGTTCTCCCGCCGGAAAGAAAGGGGAATTAACAATTTAATGCCGCCGCACGGGTTACGGATTTTTTTTCTCGTCTCGCAGGGTTTCTCGAACCGAGCGGGCCAGGTCGTCGATGGAAAAAGGCTTCTGGATAAAATGGATGCCCGGGTCCAAGACGCCGTGATGGGCGATGACGTTTGCCGTATAACCCGACATGTAGAGACAGTGCATTGCCGGGCGGAGGGCGGAGAGCCGCTGCACCAGCTCGCGGCCATTCATTTCGGGCATCACCACGTCGGTGATGAGCAGGTCTATTTCCCCGGCATATTCTGTGGCCAGCTCAAGGGCCGCCATGGGCGTGTTGGCGGCAAGCACCGTGTATCCCAGGCGTTGGAGAATCGTCGTGCCGAGATTCAGAATCGCGGCATCGTCTTCCACCACCAGCACCGTTTCCGTGCCCCCGCGGGCTTCTTCTTCCCGGCGAATCTCCGCTGAAACCATTTCGTTGGCGAAGCTGGGCAGATAGATGCGGAAGGTGGTGCCCTGGCCGGGCTCGCTGTACACATTGACAAAGCCGTTGTTCTGCCGGACGATGCCATAGACGGTGGCAAGCCCCAGACCGGTGCCCTTGCCTTGCGTCTTGGTGGTGAAAAAAGGCTCGAAGATCTGGGCCAGGGTTTCCTTGTCCATGCCGCAGCCGTTGTCGCTCACCACCAACTGGACATATTCGCCGGGAATGGTTTCCGGGTGGTCGGCGCAATAGGCGGCATTCAGGGAGATATTTTCCGTTTCGATGGTGATTTTGCCGGTGTCGGCAATGGCGTCACGGGCGTTGACCGCCAAGTTGGCCAGGATCTGATCGAGCTGGGAAGGGTCAATTTTCACGGGCCACAGGGAGTGGCCAGGCACCCAGGCAAGATCGATATCCTCGCCGATGAGCCGCTGGAGCATTTTCAGCATGCCGGCAACGGTGTCGTTCAGGTCGAGGATTTTAGGGCTCACCGCCTGCTTGCGGGCAAAGGCGAGGAGCTGACGGGTGAGATCGGCGGAACGCATGGCTGCCTTGCGGATTTCCAGAAGCCCATCATGCACGGGGCTTGCCGCCTCAATCTGGGCGAGGGCGAGATCGCTGTACCCGATTATCGTCTGCAGCATGTTGTTGAAGTCATGGGCCACCCCGCCGGCCAGTCTGCCCACCAGCTCCATCTTTTGGGATTGGAGCAGTTGGGCCTGCAGTTTATCCCTTTCCGCTTCGCTCCGTTTGCGTTCGGTGAGGTCAATATCAACGCAGTACATCTCGGGTTCACCGTGGATATTGAGTTGCATGACATGGCTTGAGAAAACGTTGACGGGGTGCCCCCCCTTTTTTTGCAGCACCAATTCTCCGGCCGGAATCGCGATTCCTTGACTCAGCCAGGAGTTGATCGCCTCAATGACCCCGTCCCGCATCTCCGGCGGAATGATGAGCTCTTCAAGGTGCCGCCCCAGCGCTTCCTCCCGCGAAAAACCATACAGCCCCTCGCTTGCCGTGTTCCAGAAAACAACGCGGCGTTGCCGGTCATAGCCTTGCACCGCGATATTGGGAACATCCTCAAACAGGGAACGGAAGCGTTTTTCGCTTTCCTCAAGCGCCTCTTCGGCCTGCTTGCGCTCGGTGATATCGGTGTGGGTGCCGAGCATGCGCAGGGGGCGGCCGGCGGGGTCGTATTCCACCACCTTGCCGAGGGAGAGAATCCATTTCCACTCCCCCGCTTTGGTCTGTTGCCGGAACTCCACGCGGTACTCCGGAGTTTTGCCCGCGATGTAATCTTGATACGCCGCGGCTACGGATTCCCGGTCAGCGGGGTGCAGCCGCTCGATCCATTTGGCGTTGGTCTCATGAAATTCATCCGGATCGTATTCGAGCATGGTGGCGTATTCCGGACTGACCGTGGCTTCGCCGGTCTGGACATTGAGGTCGTAGAGTCCCTGGTTGGCAGCCATGAGCGCCAGGCGAAGCTGTTCTTTCCCTGCTTGCAGTTGCGTGATGAAATCCTCCCGCCGCAGCCGGTTGACCATGAGGAGTCCCAGCAAGGCCGTGGCAAGAGGATAGATTGTCAGCACCGGCAGGCTGATCTGGGCAAGCACCTGCCGGGCCGTGTTCCACGGCAGGGTGAGCATCATTGCCAGCATGTCAAGATGGACGAGGAATCCGAAGAGGTACAGTTCCTTCCAGGTAAGATCTTTCAGCGGCCGGCGGCGGTGCTGCTGCCAGACGAGGCCGATGGCGCCGGTGCTCAGGATGACCGCCACCCCTGTCCAGGCCGCGGCGCCGCCTTGGAAGAGGCGAAAGGCGGCGGTCATTGCCATGGCCATGGCGGTTGGGGCCACCCCGAAAAAAAGGCCCGAGATGCCGAGCAGCACCGAGCGGGTGTCAAAGACAATCCCTGGCACATAGCGCCAGGGGGAGAGCATGATGATAATGCCGAGGAGTCCGAGGGCCATGCCGATGGAGAGTTGCATCGGCAAACCCGGCTGTTTCAACCTGTAGCGCGTGGTGGTCACGTCATAGATAAAGGCCATGGCCAGCAGCAGGGCGGCGTTTTGGATCAGCGCCGGAAAAACTTGGTCAAGCATGCGCGGTTTTCCTCCTCGGATTTCCTGGCCAGATGGTGTGGCGGCCAGGGGAAGGTTCTTCAGTTGCGCTGGATTTTCTCTCCTTTCTTATACCACATTTTGGCAAAGAACAGCGGTGGGCAAAAAAAAGGGTTTTCAGGTTAAACTCTGCAAACCCTTGAATTGCTTGGTGCCGGAGGTCGGAATCTAACCTCAGCCTTTCCACATAATTCATTGGCACTTTCGACAAACTGTCTCGGCTCACTTTCTTCCGCGCAATCTGTTTGACAGTGCTCATCTACCCCGGTATAAGTGACCTATCTTGCTTGGCACGTAGCGTTTTTTGAGAGAACAGGAAAGTCATCACCATTGTTGCAAAAAACAAGATTAACCCATCCTAACAACCAAACGATTGCAAATTAACCTATGTGCGGCCTAGCTATCGAGTTGAGTGCAAAAAATATTGAAGATCGTTGGCACGGCATCGTCGATGACGTAAAAGACGAGTACCTCTCTGAAAATCAACGATATCCATGGATCATCGGTTTTTCTGGCGGGAAAGACAGCACCGTGGTCGCTCATGCTGTTTTCGAAGCACTACTAAACATACCCCCATCGAAGCGCACCCGTCACGTCTATATCGTTTCTAATGACACTCTGGTGGAAAGTCCACTGGTTATCGCGCACTTAAACGACGTCAGCAAACGTATAGAGGAGGCTGCCGACAGCCTAGGCCTACCAATAACCGTAGCTCGCACCAGACCGGAATCGACTCAAACCTTCTGGGTTTTACTTATCGGCAAAGGCTATCCCAGCCCAAACCAAACTATGCGATGGTGCACCGATCGCTTAAAAATTCAGCCGACAAGCGGATATATCAAGAAATATGCCTCTGAGGCGGGTGCGGCTATCGTTGTCTTAGGTGTGCGACGTGACGAAAGTCAGACCCGCCAACGCTCCATCGATAAACGCAGAAACCAACGTGGAAGCCGATTAACCGAGCACGAAAAGCTTACCGGTGCATACATCTATCGGCCTATCGTCGATTTAACCATTGATGACATCTGGGAAATTCTTGGCTATTTTCACGCTCCATGGGGAGGAACCCACTCCAGCCTGATTCAACTATATAGAGACTCCGAAGGGGGAGAATGCCCCGTAATTTTAAGTTCCGAGGAAGCTCCTGGTTGCGGAACCTCCAATAGTCGTTTTGGGTGCTGGACCTGCACGGTTATAGAAAAAGATAGAAGCCTCCAAGGCTTCATTGACGCGGGTAAGCATCAGTACAAGCCACTAATTGAATTCCGTGATTGGCTACGCAGTATCCGCAACGATCCAAGCATGCGACAAGCCGTCCGACGCAACGGAAAACTGACCTTTGCCGCATCGGGAAAGCACATCCCTGGGCCGTTTACCATCCAAGCCCGCAAAGAAATCCTGGAACGATTAATTAAGGCGCAAATAGAGTTTGGCGACAAGCTGATCACGGAAGAGGAACTCGACTTGATCTACCAAAACTGGGCGCAAGAACTCCAACAAAATACGGGGGTTGGTTGATGGATGACGTCCTCATAGACGACAGCTACCTTAGCGATCTACCATTGTGGGCTGACGAAGATGCTCGGGCAGTCCTTGAGCGGGTTTGCGAGGAACACAAGGTTCCCTTGGACGTGATCACTGAACTGGTGACACTCCAACGCGAGCGCCAGCACCAAGAGCGTGCAGCGGGCAGCTATGCTCGTATCGAGGAAATTCTAGGGCGGATCGACTGATACCGCTGGGAGATAGTTATGTGGATTTCCAAGATCGAATTGGTGTGTTTCAAGTCGTATCAATCACAGGTGTTCGAATTCCCTGCCCCGGAAGATGGCAGGAACATCGTTCTGATTGGCGGCATGAATGGCTATGGAAAAACCTCTATTCTGGAAGCACTATACCTGTGTCTATACGGTAAAGACGCCATAGTTCACCTTGCACGGGCAGGGCTGAAGACTGACGAAAGTAGAGGATACCCAACTTTCTTGGAAAAAGCCTTTAACGGCGAGGCGTTACGCGAAAATCGCGACACCATGATGGTCCGCGTGGTCATCAATAAGACAAAAACAAAAGCCGTCGATATTGCCCGCAAATGGTACTTTCGGCCCAATGGGACATGGACCGTCGACGAAGAAGTTGTCGTTCGTGAAATCGTTCGCGGAATCCCCAGCACTCCCCGCGTCGATGGCCGCAATGGTTTTTTATTGTCCGACATGCTGGACGAAATCTTTGTTCCCGCGCACGTTGCACCGTTCTTCTTTTTTGATGGAGAAGAAGTGAAGAAGTTGGCAGACCAAGGCCGCGTCGAACAGGTAAAACAGGGCCTTGAAGGATTGCTTGGTGTGGTTCTGCTAAGAACGCTGGCTGACCGTCTACGCGGCTTTGAGAATAAAAAACGCAGCGAAGTAACCACTGTGGACGAAGAGAACCTAAACCGTCTGCTAGATACGCTAACCAACAACCAGCAAACCCTTGGTGAACTGCGAAGGAAGACTGCAAAAGCAGATGAACTACAAAGCCGATTTAAAGGTGAGCGGGAGGCTCTTGTTGAGCGCATCACCGCTGCTGGCGGAGGGGGTGGCGACATCGCCACAGTTAAGGAGCTTGTCGAGGAACGTGAGCAATTCCGCAACAAATTGAAGGACAATCAGCGCAAGCTCGAAGAAGTTTTAGCTGGCCGCCTGCCGTTCCACCTTGTTTCCAAGAGCCTACTAGATGCGTTCCGCAATCAGCTTGAGGGTGAAATCCGCTTCTTCGCATGGGAAGGCGATAAACGTTCGCTAGAACCACGCAAGCTCGAATTCGAGACTGCGTTTGAGCGTGAAACTAAGCCAGAAATCACCCCGAATTTGACGACAGAGCAAATAACCGCGATCAAGGCACGTATGGAGGCCGCATGGGCGAGTCTGTTCTATCCGCCGCCAGAGGACTGCGCGAAAGAGATCGTTCATTCCTACATGCATGAAACTCTTCAACAAAAAGCTCTCGGGTTCCTCAACGGCATTTCGTTAGGCCAGCAGGAAATCCATGACTTACTGAAGGAACAGGACTTCCTAACTCAACGCATTGACGAAATTGGCCGCAAGATCAGCAAGCTGGAAGGCATTGACCGCGATGGCACTTTGACTGCCTTAAAACAGAACCTTCAGCAGGCCCAAGAAAATTTGGACCAGTTGAGCGAAGATATGAGGACTGACGACCGGAAGCTTCATTCCCTTGAGGCTCAAGTCACTTCGCAGAAAGCGGAATACGAACGTGAGCAGAAGAAACTTGATGACTCCAGTCCTGTCCGGGCAGTCATCGAAAAATCGGAACGAGTCCGCAAGGTCATTGAGGCGCTGGTCCCATCTTTATTCCCGCTGAAGGTCAAGGAATTGGCCATGGCCATGACCACAGTCTACAAGCAATTGGCTCACAAAGATCAAGTCGCCAAAATCGAAATCAATGACGACGGCAGCACTTGTATCTTGGGCAAATCTGGCAAGGAAATCAGTTTTGATAGATCGGCAGGTGAAAATCAAATTTTTGCCACAGCGCTAATTGCTGGTCTGGCAAAGGTTTCGGGCGTTAAAGCACCGATGGTGGTCGATACGCCTCTGGGCCGCCTCGACAGCAAGCACCGCCAAAACATCTTGAAATTCTGGACAGACGAAAAAATCCGCCAGGTAATTCTCTTATCGCAAGACAAGGAGATTGACCACGGATTCTACAAGCAGATTGCGAACAGTGTGAGCAAAACGTACCTTCTTGAGCATATCGATGTTGGCGATGGTATCGGTAGGACAACAGCCAAGGAAGGCACCTATTTTCAGCGGGGTCGCCAATGAGCGCGCTTTCCATCCAGCAAATCCTCAGTTCTCGTTTTCGTACAAGTGGCACGGCTGACAAATATACCGTCACCCT
Source organism: Desulfobulbaceae bacterium UBA2273 (assembly GCA_002347095.1). Classification (GTDB taxonomy): domain Bacteria; phylum Desulfobacterota; class Desulfobulbia; order Desulfobulbales; family Desulfurivibrionaceae; genus Thiovibrio; species Thiovibrio ferrireducens. Next base: position 22,633 of record DDWZ01000019.1, read on the forward strand.
CATGGAGGGGCTTGGCCTCTCAACAAAAGCTAACGTCGCTCGCCTCGCCATCGGCCGCTCGCTTGCCATGGGACCATTGCCGGACGAGGGCGTAGACGCCAAGGGCTTGGAAATCCCGGCCTCATCACTGTTTTCCCAGGAGGACATTGGTGTTTGGGTTGGCATAATCGTCACCCACGCAGGTATGCATGGTAGCGCCACTATCGACAATATGGACGCTTTCCGAGCCGCCGTTCGTGGCCACTGGCATCGTGGCGCTACTCTGCTCATGGACGACTGGAAGGCTAACGATGAGAACTTTGACAAGTTCCTGGAAACGCTGATCAATCGGCGCGCCGAGCTTCCTGATATCGCGCCAAAACACAACGAGAAAGCGGAAGAAACAACAAAAATCGAGAAGCCACAGGATGTTTCGGCAAAGCTAGTAAAAGCCTTGGCCGATATTGGCGTAAACGCCGAGATGAAGGGCTTAACACACGGTCCGCGCGTCACTCGTTACCGGGTGTTCCTGCTGGACATCAATCAGTTGGATAAACTACGCAAAGGCCTGGAGCGACTAAGTCTCGTCCTTGGCCTTCAACAGGCAATACCGACGATCACCGCTGGCGATGAAGCAAAGACTGTATTCCTGGATATACCACGCCCTAAATCAACTTGGCACTCCTCCAATTTCACCGATTTGCGCAAGTGGACCAGTACCAGCATTCCCGATTCGAATCAGTTGATTGTATATCCTGGTGTTGACGTAATGGGGCAACCGTTCTCTCTCGATCTTGCGACAGGCACAGCCCCCCACTTGTTGGTGGGCGGCGCGACTGGTCAAGGCAAGAGCGTCTGCCTCCATGCGCTGATCCTGTCGTTGATTATGCGGCACACTCCGGCCACGATGCGTTTGGCCCTAATCGACCCCAAACTAGTTGAATTCTCCGTCTATCAAGGAAGCGAATACCTGTGGGGTGACGAAGTGGCGGTGGGCATAGGCCCAGCCCGCGAACGTATCCTTAATTTGGTCACCGAAATGGATGGCCGCTACGAAATGTTCAATGAGATTGGCGTCACTAACATTGTCGAGGCGCGCGCCAAAGGTGTGAGTCTACCGTACATCGTTGTCTTCATCGAGGAACTTGCAGACCTCGTTCTTCAAGACCGCGACTTAGAGGCCCATATCGTCCGCCTGGCCCAGTTGGCTCGTGCCGCAGGCATCCATCTGGTGCTGGCGACTCAGCGCCCGGATGCAAAAACTTTCAGCGGTTTGATTCGCAGCAACGTTACGGCCAGAATTGCCCTGACGGTTCAGAAAGGCTCTGAATCCGCTATTATTTTGGATGAGCCTGGTGCTGAAAATCTCTTGGGAGCCGGTGACATGCTCGTAAAGATCACCGGAAACCCCACTCGTGTCCATGGTGTCTACATCAACCGCAAAGACATTGAAAAATACCTGAACATCAAAAAATAAGGGGCTGTCCTAGATAATGAAAATTATTTAGGATGGCAGGATGAGAAAAAGTAGACTGAGCAAAGCTTAAAAACAGTTTCTCGGCTAAGACCCTGCTTTTTTGTGGGGGGCAAAAATTATTTTCTCCAATCTCCGGTTTTCTTAACTTCAGAGTCATTCAGTTTTGCCGAAGGCTACGGCTAACCTTGCCAACAAAGAGTTGGACACCAGCAGAGACGAGAGGCTTTCCAGGGACTACAAAAGGCCCGTACATATTGCCGGATTCTACCGTCTGCACCGCCCCATAGGAGAGGCAACGGACAAAATTGCTGAGGTCTGCCGCATTGATTGCGTGTTTAGCATCAGAGGTAGCATCAGTTACAAATTCATGTATCAAAAGCACTGCTCGGTTTGCATGGACTCTCTCTGCGGCACACAACGCACCAGCCGTTGCTGTCAGGAGTTGATAACGTATGCTGCCCAGAGATGGTTCTTCGTCCAAGCCATGCCCCATCAAGGCGGCAAGTAACTGCTCGATGCGAGCAACCCCATTAGAACGGGGATTCTTTAGCCGGTTCTTTGTGGCGGTCGTCAACGCCCCCACAACGGTTTGCCCGAACGATTCATCAGCCTTGGCCTCGATAGCGATCAGCAATGGCCCATATTGATCATTCGTAAAGAAATAGGGGACGGAGCCCGGTTTTTATCAGGCAAAAAAAAGCAAGTGCAGGGGCAAGCTTTTCTCCAGTTAGGGGCCTTTTATTTCGCGAGGTCCCCAAGGCCCCTAAGGAGGCCCCCAAAACTACTGGATTTTAGCATATCAGGAGGGACATTACGGGACAACAGAAAAAGAAAAAGCCCTGATTTCTCAGGGCTTTCAGGACGATACCGGATGGTATCGGATTATGCGTTGGTGCCGGAGGTCGGAATCGAACCGACATGGGGTTGCCCCCGCGGGATTTTGAGTCCCGTGCGTCTACCAGTTTCACCACTCCGGCTGAATGGCGATGTGCCCCGTGACAGCGGCATAGGACGAACACTATAGAAGCCTTGCCGAGAGCTGTCAAGTCCTAAAGAACCAGTGCCCTCGTTGCTGTTTCAGTGGGAGGTTCCCAGGAAAATCTTCTGGAACCTGTAGAAGTAATCCACCCCAGACCACACCGTCATGAAGGCGGAAATATAGAGAATTCCCTTGCCCAGTTCGTGCAGGTAAGGGATGTCCACCACCCCCAGGGGAAAGATCAGCACGCAGAGCGCGGTGTACTGCAAAATACTCTTCAATTTGCCCATGCCGCTGGCCGCGATGACGATGCCCGATGAGGCCGCCACCCCCCGGAGCCCGGTGATCACCAGCTCCCGGGCCAGGATGATGAACACCAGCCAGGCCGGAATCTTGTCCATGGGGATTAGCATGATCAAGGCCGCACAGACCAGCACCTTGTCGGCCACCGGATCCATCAATTTGCCCAGGACTGTTTCGATTTTGTGCTTTCTGGCGTAATAGCCGTCCGCAAGATCGGTCAGCGCCCCGGTGAGGAAAAGCAGAAAGGCGAACAGGCTGACCCCGACGCTGGGCTGGGGATAGAGAAAAAAGAGCAGGACCGGCGCCACCGCAAAGCGGTAGCCGGTGAGCATATTGGGAATGGTGAGGATCGCGTGTCGGCTCATGGTCTTAATTGGCCGCTCCCAGCCAGCGGGAGGAGGGAGAGGACGCGGCTGACATCTGCCGGTAGTGCTGAAGAACTCGTGCCACATACTGCTGGGTTTCCGGGATCAAGGGAATTCCCTGGGCGGCCTCAACCCTGTTTGGCCCGGCGTTGTAGGCGGCCAGGGCAAGTCTGATGTTGCCGCCGAACCTGGCCAGCATCTGGCGCAGGTAATTGGTGCCGCCGAAGATGTTTTCCTTGGGGTCGAAAGGGTTCCAGACATTCAGGTCGGCGGCGGTTCCCGGCATCAACTGCATGAGGCCCTGGGCTCCCTTGGAGGAAACGGCCATGCAGTCGAAGTTGGATTCGGTCTTGATCACGGCCTTGATCAACAGGGGGTCCATTGCGTAGTGGCTGGCCGCCCTCTGGATATGCTCTTCATAGAGGCGCGGATCACCGGGCCGCGGCGACCTGCTCCCCCGGGAGTGCGGACGGACCACCCCGGCCTTGTAGCGAGGGTCATTGGGCACATTGGTGAAATGCACGGTGCCATGCTTGTCGACAAAGGTATAGATCGTCGCCCGGGCGGAATCCGGCACCAGCAGCATTGCCCAGACCAGCACGGCCAGGAGTCGTCCTGCCGCACGGGTTTTTCCCTTGTCTCCGTCTGTTTTCCGTGTCTGCGCCATGTTTTCGTCTCCGGGCAGATGCGCCTGCACCAACAGTATACTACGCTTTTGCTCTTTTTTCCCAGTCGGCCAAAAATTGTTCCATGCCGAGGTCGGTGAGCGGATGCCGGGCAAGCTGGGCGATGACCTTGAAAGGGATCGTGGCGATATGGGCGCCCAGCAGGGCCGCATCCACCACGTGGATGGGGTTGCGGATGCTGGCGACGATCACCTCGGTGGCATAGCCGTAGTTGTCGTAGATGTTCATGATGTCGCTGATCAGATCCATGCCGTTCTGGGAGATATCGTCCAACCGGCCGACAAAGGGGCTTGCGTAGCTGGCTCCGGCCTTGGCGGCCATCAGGGCCTGGCTGGCGGAGAAGATCAGGGTCACATTGGTTCTGATTTTTTCATCGGCCAGCGTCTTCACCGCCTTGAGGCCTTCGGTGGTCATGGGGATTTTGATCACGATGTTCGAATGGATGGCGGCCAGCTCGCGGCCCTCGCGGACCATGCCCTCGGCGTCAAGCGCAATAACCTCGGCGCTGATCGGGCCATCGACTATCTTACAGATATCCTTGATGATCTCAACAAAGGGCTTATTTTCCCTGGCGATCAGCGAGGGGTTGGTGGTAACTCCGTCCACCATGCCCATGTCCACGGCTTTTTTGATTTCTTCCAGGTTGGCGGTATCAATGAAAAACTTCATCTATTCTCTCCTACGGGATCATTTTTTTTAATGGGATTCGAAATCAGCCGTTCTCCTGCCGATTTGTTGTCTGGGCGTCGCAATACATCTTCCGGCATTGTTCACTGCAAAAATATACAACTGTATCCCCATCTTGTAACACAATTGCCTGCCTTTTGGGAATATAGATATGGCAGACCGGGTCTTCCACCAGTTGGTCATGGGCGGCCAGTTCGCCTGAGCCCGTGGTTTTCCGGCCATTGCCGACGGTTTTTTTTCTCCGGCCGCCCGTCAGCAACCGGTACAGGACATAGAGAAAGAGCGCGTAGATGAAAAGCTTAAACACCGAAAGGCCCCCTGTTTCGCCACTCCTGCCGCTCCACCCCTGCCTGTGTCCCGAGTGCCCGGCAGAGCTCCAGGCTGGTTCGGGCAAGGAGCGGATGCACCTGCGCCGGAGCCACCTCCGCCAGGGGCGCCAGCACGAAAAGCCGGTCGGCGATCCGCGGATGGGGCACGGTCAGGGTTGGGCTGTCCATTCTCAGGTCTCCGTAGTAGAGCAGGTCCAGGTCAACGGGTCTGTCTTTGGTCAGGGCGCGATCCCGGCCCATTTTGGTTTCGATGGCAAGCATGGCGGCCAGCAGCTCGGTGGGCGACAGGGTGGTGAAGATTTCGCCCACGGCATTGGTGAACCAGTGGTCCGTGGCCAGGCCGACAGGTTGTGTCCGGTACGGGCTGGAGAGCCGGATCAGGCTGATTCCCGCCACCTGGCCCAACCGTTGCCAGGCCTCGAGCAGGTTGGCCTGGCCATCGCCGAGATTGGAGCCCAGGCCGATAAAGGCTTGTTGCCGGTTTGCCATGGAGCCTCGTGCAATTCTTCCAAATTGACTCCCCCTCCCTTGACGGGAGGGGGTTGGGGGGAGGGTGAAGTTGCAACCTGCCGCTCCAGGTGTTTCACCCCTCTCCCTAACCCTCCCCCCAGGGGGAGGGGATTTTGGGGACTTTTGGAAGAAACTCCTAAGCCGCCATTGGTCGGCATAAGGGGCCGCGTAACGAAATAATCATTTCGTACGGCCCCTAAATATCCTGCAAGCCCAGCACGTCGAACATGGTGTAGAGGCCGTTGGGCTGGTTCACCACCCAAGCGGCGGCCAGGGCCGCGCCACGGGCGAAGTTGTCCCGGCTGTGGGCGCGGTGGCTGAGTTCCAGTCTCTCCCCTGCCCCGGCAAAATACACGGTGTGTTCGCCCACGATGTCCCCGGCCCGGATGGTCTGGATGCCGATCTCCTTGTCGGTGCGCTCGCCGATCATGCCGTGGCGGGAATACACCCCCACCTCGGCCAGGTTGCGGTGCACGCCTTCGGCCACCATCTCGCCGAGTTTCAGGGCCGTGCCGCTGGGCGCGTCCTTTTTCATCCGGTGGTGGGCCTCGACGATTTCGATATCGTAGGCATCGCCCAGCAGGGCTGCCATCTTGCGGGCGATTTTGAACAGGACATTGACCCCCACCGCCATGTTGGGCGACTGGACGCAGGGGAAATTTTTGCTCAACTCTTTAAGCTCGGCCAGATTATCGGCGGTCAGGCCGGTGGTCCCGATGACCATGGCCTTTTTTGCCTGGGCCGCCTTGCGGGCCAGGGCCATGGTGGCCTCGTGGAAGGTGAAGTCGATAACCACCTCGCCCTGGTCCTTCACCGCCTCGAAGCTGTCCGCCACGGTAACGCCCAGTGCGCCGATGCCGGCCAGCTCGCCGAGATCCTTGCCAAGCTCCGGGCCATCGGGCCGTTCAAAGCCTCCGGCCAGGGTCAACCCTTCCTGCTGGTGCACCATATAGCTGATCCGGCGGCCCATACGGCCTGCGGCCCCGGCGACAATAACCTTGGTCATAACAGTCTCCTTATAGCAGCCCGCAGTCGGCCAGAACCTTCCTGAGCTTCTCGGTGCTTGCCTCGCTCATCTTGTACAGAGGCAGACGCGGGGCGCTGTTTTTGATCTTGCCCATGAGCGCCAGGGCCGTCTTGGCCGGGGTCGGGTTGGTCTCGATGAACATCGCGCCCATGAGCGGGAAGAGCTTGTAATGCAGCTTGCGGGCCTTGACAAAATCACCGGCCAGGGCTGCGTCCATCATCTGCGCCATGCCCTTGGGGTCCACGTTGGAGGTCACCGAGATGACCCCGGCGCCGCCGATGGCCACGGTGGCCATGCAGGTAAAATCGTCGCCGGACAGCACCGCGAAATTTTTGGGGCAGAGGCGGATGACCTGGCTGATCTGGTTGAGATCCGCGGTGGCCTCTTTCACCCCGACGATGTTTTTGATCTTGGCGCAGCGGGCCACGGTCTCGGGCAGCATGTTGACGCTGGTCCGGCTGGGCACGTTGTAGAGGATGATGGGGATGTCCACCGCCTCGGCCACTGCCTTGAAATGCTGGTAGAGCCCTTCCTGGGTAGGCTTGTTGTAATAGGGCGTGATCATCAGGGCGCCGTCGGCCCCCGCGGCTTTGGCGGCCCGGGTCAGCTCGATGGATTCGCTCGTGGAGTTGGAGCCGGTTCCGGCCAGCACCGGCACCCGGCCCTTGACGGTCTTGATGGTCAGCTCCACCACCCGGTGGTGCTCCTCATGGGTCAAGGTGGCGGACTCGCCGGTGGTGCCGCAGGGCACGATGCCGTGGGTGCCGTTCTTGATCTGGAACTCGATGAGATCCTTCAAGCCCTTTTCATCGAGCTTGCCGTCCTTGGTAAAGGGCGTGACAATGGCCACATAGGCGCCGCGAAACTTGTTCATACCTTCCTCCTGCTTCCTTATTATCGCTCAAACACGAAAAGGGCGCGCAGCCCTATGATTTCTTCCGTACCGCTTCGGCGTGCAGTCGGCCTTCGTAGATAAAATTGGCCGGTCCTTCCAGATAGACGTCGTTAATCTCCTGCCCAACAAGGGCGTAATGGATGATCAGCTGCTCGCCCCCGGAGGTAGTCACCGTCACCGGCGGGTGCACCTGGCCGAGCAGCCCGGCGATGACGGCCGAGGACACCGCCCCGGTGCCGCAGGCCAGGGTTTCCCCTTCGACCCCGCGCTCGTAGGTGCGGACGATCAGTCCGTTGCCACCCTGTTTTTGCACGAAATTGACATTGGTCCCGGCGGGCTGGAAGTGCTCGTGGAAGCGGATCGCCCTCCCCCACTCCATAACCGGGGCCTGGTGGATGTCCTCCATGAAGAGCACGGCGTGGGGCACCCCGGTGTTGAGGCTGTGCACCACCTGCTCCTCTCCGTTGACCATGAGCTTCTCGTGCAGCCTTAGATTGGTGGGCGCGGTCATCTTGAGCTTGACCGACTGGCCTGTCACCTCGGCCTCGATGATTCCGGCCACGGTCTCAAAGCGCATCCGCGCAGGTGCTATGCCCAAAGCAAAGGCAAAGCGGGCGGCGCAGCGGGCGCCGTTGCCGCACATCTCGGCCCAACTGCCGTCAGCGTTTAAAAACTGCCAGCGGAAATCCGCGGCCTCGCTGTTTTCGATCAAGATCAGGCCGTCGGCGCCCACGGAAACCCGCCGTTCGCACACCGCCTTGGCAAAACCGGGCATCTCTTCCCGGCTCAAAAACGGGGTGCGGTGGTCGATGAGGATGAAGTCATTGCCGGTGCCGCTCATCTTGGTGAAATCAATGGGAAACTGCATGGTCATGCGCCCTGCTTGAGAAAGTCAGGGATGCTTTCCCCCTGGATCAGGGTTTCATAGGTTTCCCTGGCCCGGATCACATGAAAACCGTCCCCATGCACCAGCACCTCGGCCACCCGGGGCCGGGAGTTGTAGTTGGAGGACATGGAAAAGCCGTACGCCCCGGCGCTCATCACGGCCAGGAGATCATCGGCCTCCACATTGGGCATGGCTCGTTCCCGGGCGAGAAAATCGCCGGTTTCGCAGATCGGTCCCACCACGTCGGCAATCGCCTGCTCCCGGCCGGGTTGCTCCACGGCCTGGATGTGATGGAAGGCGTCGTAGAGGCTTGGGCGGGCCAGGTCGTTCATCCCGGCATCGACGATGATGAATTTCTTGAGCCCTTCCTTGGTGTAGAGCACCTTGGTCACCAGCGCCCCGGCATTGCCCACCAAAACGCGGCCCGGTTCGAGCACCAGGGTGCAGGCAAGGCCTGCCAGCTCCTGCTTGATGGCCTGGGCATACTCCGCTGGCTCGGGCGGCTCCTCACCGTTGTAACGGATGCCCAAGCCCCCGCCCAGGTCAAGATGGGTGATGGTGATTCCCTGCTCACCGAGCTGCCCGATGAACCCCTTCACCTTGGCCAGCGATTCGACAAAGGGGGAGACTACAGTGAGCTGGGAGCCGATGTGGCAGCTCACGCCCTTGATTTCGATATTGGGCAGCTTGCTGGCCGCAAGATAGACCCGCAGCGCCTCACCGATGGGGATGCCGAACTTGTTCTTTGCCAAGCCGGTGGAGATATAGGCGTGGGTCTTTGGGTCCACATCCGGATTCACCCGGAAGGAGACCGGGGCCTTGAGCCCCATGCCCGCCGCCACCGTCTGGATCTGGGCCAGCTCCTGCTCGGATTCCACATTGAGCATGAGGATGCCTGCGGAAAGGGCCTCGCGGATCTCGACAGCGGTTTTACCCACCCCCGAATAGACGATCTTTGCGGGATCAACCCCGGCGGTGCGTGCCCGGAACAGCTCGCCTCCGGAGACGATATCCGTGCCGCCGCCAAGGGAGGCAAAAAGGCGGAGGATGGCGATGTTGGCGCAGGACTTGGCCGCAAAGCAGGTGATATGGGGGATGTCTGCAAAGGCGCGGTCAAAGGCGGCAAAATGGCGGCTCAGGGTGGCGGAGCTGTACAGATAGAAGGGAGTGCCCACCGCTGCTGCCACGACTGGCACGGGAACATCCTCGCACTGCAGGGTGTCATTTTTGTACTGAAAATCATGCATGGTTCGTTATACCGTCCGTTTTGCCACGAAACCCACGAAAGAACACGAAAGGGTTTTATGGATTATTCCGTTTTATTGCCTGGTCTGCCAGATTCTGTAGTTGTAGACCGGTTCTTTCTTTGCCTGCTTGGAAAAACCGTGTTTTCCCAGCCGTGAAAAACCAACCTTCCCAGTTCCACCACCCATTTTCGCGTTCTTTCGTGAGTTGATCGGCACTGCTGCCGATAATTGACACGTGGCAAAAAAACAGCCTTGTTACTCCGCCACCTCGTAGGTGGCTTCCATGGAGTAGGTGCTTTCGTTGGCAGGCCTGGCCTGGTCAAAGGCGGTGACCGAATAATACCAGAGCCCTCTTTCCTTGGGCGGTTTTGCATCCTCAAAGGAAAGGCCTGCCCCGTCCACCTGGCCGATGGGTTCCGGGGTCGCGCTCTTGGCTGCGCGGCGGTAGATGCGAAAGCCTGCCAGATCGGGTTCGGCAACCGTCTCCCAGAGAATCTTGACCCCGGTGCCGCTGGCCACGGCGCGCACCTTTTGGGGCGGCGCCGGAGGGGTGAGGTCGCGCGGCGTTGCGCTCAAGGGCTCACTGGTCATTCCTGCCGCCATGGTCTCCGCATGCAGCCGCATGGCCCGCACCTTGTAGACGTAGGCTTTGCCATTGCGCAGTCCTTTATCCGTAAAGGTCAAACCCTCGCTCAGTCCGCCCGGCATTTCGGTAAACGTCTCGCCGCCATCGGTCGAGCGGAAAACCTGATAACGGATGGGATCGGAAACCGGGGTCCCATCCAACAGCCCCGCAGGCGCTTGCCAGCGCAGGGTAATGGCCTTGTCGCTTTCTTCGACCGTGAAATTGAGAGGCGCAAGGAGGGGGGTATCCCAGACCACCGAAACGGTGTTGGAATCATCGCTGCTGACAAACCAGCCCGCCTTGCTGCGCACCCGGTACACATAGCGGTGATTGGGCCTGAGCAGGGTTTCCTCGTAGAAAACCTTGCCCTTGTCGCTGCTCTCCGCCCTGATCTCGATGGAAGGCCCAAAGGGGATGGGGCAGTCGGCGCAGTAATCCTTGACCGGGATAACCGCGCGCAACAGCTCGAATTTTTCAATCCGGTACGGCAGCCGGTCGCCCTGCACGGTTGCCCGGGGATAGGACCAGTTGAGCGTTACCCCTTTTTCGTCAAGCTGATAGCTCAAGTCGCTGATGGGCGCTGGCATAACCGTGTCGGGCGGCACTGGCCGGGTCTTCTTGCCGCAGCCGGACAAAGCGACGAGCGCGACCAAGGCGAGGGCAAAAATGCGTATCCGGACAGTTTCAGGCTTCATGCCGTTATCCCCATCTCTTTTTCCGCCCGTTTCAAGGCCTTGGCCACCATCTTGCCCGAGGTGCCGCCCAGGGAGATTCTGCTTGCAACCGAGCCCTCGATGGAGAGCACCTTGAAAACATCTCCCTCGATGACCTCGGAGAATTTTTGCAGCTCCTGGACGGTCAATTCGGTGAGTTCCTTGCCCTTGCTTATGCAAAAGGCTACGGTGCGGCCGACAATGGCGTGGGCCTGGCGGAAGGGGATATTTTTGAGCACCAGATAATCCGCCAGATCGGTGGCGGTCATGTAGCCGCCGCCAAGGCCTTTGGCCAGCCGCGCCGCGTTGAACTTCAGGTTGCCGAGCAATTGGGCCATGATCGCCACGGACTGGGAAACCGTGTCCACCGTGTCGAACAGCGGCTCCTTGTCTTCCTGGAGGTCGCGGTTGTAGGTCATGGGCAGACCCTTGACCAGCATCAAGAGGCTCATGAGATTGCCCACCACCCTGCCGCTCTTGCCCCGGATCAGCTCGGGGATATCCGGGTTCTTTTTCTGGGGCATGATGGAGCTGCCGGTGCAGAAGCTGTCCGCCAGGGTCACGAAGGAAAACTCCTCGGTGGTCCAGAGGACCAGCTCCTCGGACAACCGGCTCAGGTGGATCTGCACCAGGCTGGCCGCGGACATGAACTCGATGATGAAATCGCGGTCCCCCACTGTGTCCATGCTGTTGGCGGTGACCTTGGGGAAATCCAGCTCCTTGGCAACAAACTCGCGGTCGATGGGCAAGCCGGTCCCGGCCAGGGCCGCAGCGCCCAAGGGCATGACATTGATTCTTTTTAAGGCATCGCTGAGCCGTTCCCGGTCGCGGCCGAACATCTCGTAGTAGGCCAGCAGATGGTGCGCCACCAAAACCGGCTGGGCCCGCTGCAAGTGGGTGTAGCCCGGCATCACCGCATGCTGGTATTTCCTGGCCAGCACCACAAAGGCTTTTTGCAGCCCGGCCAGCAGCTCGATGAGGTTGCGGCATTCCTCCCGGAGATACAGACGTACATCCAGGGCCACCTGGTCGTTACGGCTGCGGGCGGTGTGCAGCTTTTCCCCGGCCGGGCCGATCTTTTCCACCAGGGATTTTTCGATGTTCATGTGGATGTCTTCAAGCTCGGGCCTGAAGACAAACGTCCCATTTTCGATCTCCCGCTCGATCTGGCCTAACCCCTTGACGATCTGGTCCCGCTCCTTGGCGCTGATCAACCCCTGCTTGGCGAGCATCTTGGCGTGCGCCCGGCTGCCGGCGATGTCGTGCCTGTACAGTCTGGCGTCGTAGTGGATGGAGGCGGTAAAAGCCGCCACCGAAGCGGCGGTCTTTTCCGCGAACCTGCCGCCCCACAGTGCCTGGTTATGGGTGTTTCCTGCCGAAGACATAAGGCGTTGCCTAGTTAGTTTTTAAAATTCTTTTAATAACTCTGGAAGGTAACTGTTTAGCAGTGCCACAGATGCGCGAAAGAGGTCTGCGAAGTGTGCTATTTGCACATGAGCAGGCCGATGACAAAGCAGATGTGGTGCTGCTGGGCAGTTACCTCTTCTTTTCCACCAGGGCCTGGATGGTCAACCGCAGGGCGTTGAGGCGGATAAAGCCGCCGGCATCCGACTGGGTGTAGACCTGGTCTTCCTCAAAGGTGGCAAAGCTTTCCTGGTAGAGCGACTGATCGGATTTGCGTCCCACCGGGATGCAGTTGCCCTTGATCAGCTTGAGCCGCACCACGCCGTTCACGGTTTCCTGCACATTGTCCATGGTCTTTTGCAGGAGCTTCATCTCCGGCGAGAACCAGAAGCCGTTGTAAACGAGCTCGGCATAGCGGGGGATCAGGCTGTCGCGGATCTTCATGACCTCGCGGTCCAGGGTGATGGTTTCGAGATCGCGGTGGGCGCAGCGCAAGATGGTGCCGCCCGGGGTTTCGTATACCCCGCGGGATTTCATGCCCACGAAGCGGTTCTCCACCATGTCCAAGCGGCCGATGCCGTTGGCGCCGCCCAGGGTATTCAGCCGAGCCAGCATGGCTGCCGGGCTGAGTTTCTCGCCGTTGATGGCCACCGGGTTGCCACCCGCAAACTCCATTTCGATATAGGTCGGTGTGTCCGGCGCCTTTTCCGGGGAGACGGAAAGCTTGAACATGGACTCCTCCGGCTCGTTCCACGGATCTTCGAGAATACCGCCCTCAAAGCTGATGTGGAGCAAGTTCTCGTCGGAGCTGTAAGGCTTCTCTTTGGTCACCGGCACGGGGATGGCATGCTTTTCCGCATAGGCCATGAGCTTGGTCCGGGAGTTGAGATCCCAGATCCGCCAGGGCGCGATGATGGTCAGCCTGGGGTTTAAGGCCAGATAGGTCAGCTCGAATCGGACCTGGTCGTTGCCCTTGCCGGTGGCGCCGTGGCTCACGGCATCCGCGCCTTCCGCCTCGGCGATCCGCACCTGTTCCCGGGCGATGACCGGCCGGGCCAGGGAGGTGCCCAGCAGATAGGAGCCCTCATAGATGGCATTGGCCCGAAAGGCCGGGAAGACATAGTCGCGGACAAACTCTTCGCGCAGATCGGAGATGATCACCTTCTCGGCGCCGGTGGCCATACCCTTGGCCCGCACCTTGTCCCAGTCCTCCTCCTGGCCTACATCGGCGGCAAAGGCGACCACCGGAACCTGATACTCTTCCCGCAGCCATTTAAGGATAACCGAGGTGTCCAACCCGCCGGAATAGGCGAGAACGATCTTGTTTATATTGGCAGCCATTGGCCGTGTTCTCCCAGAGTGCTTGTCTTCGGTTGTGGCCTGTTCTCAGGCCAGATGCATGGCCAGAATGGCCTTGTGGATATGGAGCTTGTTCTCGGCCTGGTCAAAGGCGACGCATTGCGGTCCCTCCAGCACCTCTTCGGAGATCTCCTCGTCGCGGTGGGCAGGCAGGCAGTGGAGGACAATGGCCCCCGGATTGGCCTGGGCCACCAGGGCAGCATTCACCTGGTACGGCCGAAACACCCCGATCCGCGCCTCCTGCTCGGACTCCTGCCCCATGCTGGCCCAGACGTCGGTATTGATCACGTCCGCCTCCCGCACCGCCTCGGCCGGATCGCGCACCACCCGGATGGGCCGACTCGCCACTGCCTGGGCGGCGGCGAGAATGGCGGGGTTGGGATCATAACCCGCAGGACACGCCAGGGTCAGGGCAAAGCCGAAACGGGCCGCGGCCTGAATCCAGGAATTGGCCATGTTGTTGCCGTCTCCCAGCCAGGCGATGTGGAGCTTTTCCACCTCCCCCTTGTGTTCGATCACGGTCATGATGTCGCTCAGCACCTGGCAGGGATGGTGCAGGTCGGTGAGGGCGTTGATCACCGGCACCGAGGAATATCCGGCCAGCTCGTCGACAATGGCCTGGCCATAGGTGCGCACGACCATGCCGTCCACATAGCGGGCCATGACCCGGGCCATGTCCTTGAGGGGCTCGTTGCGGGCCAGTTGGGTGTCCCGGCCGGAGAGATAGATCACCTGGCCGCCCAACCCATACATGGCGGCCTCAAAGGAGACCCTGGTCCGGGTGGAGGGCTTTTCAAAGATGAGGGCCACGGTTTTTCCGGCCAACTGCTGGTGGCGGACCCCTGCCTTGGCTTCTTTTTTAAGCAGCAGGGCCTTTTCGATGTAGGCGCCAAGCTGTTCTTTGCTGAAGTCCTGTAATGCCAGTAGATGCTGTGTCATGGTTTTGTTCTCTCTGCCAACCTCTCCCTCGCGGTTCCGGGGAAAGCTCTCTTTTTGCTCAGGACATCCTGCCGGGAACACGGCGCGGGGCAGGATCCAGGAGGTCGGCTCAAAAAAATGTCAGTCCAACCATTGCCAGAGGGAAACGGACACTGCCTCCCTCTGGTTGGGCCAAACTACAAGTCATACAAAAAAACTTTTTTTTTGCAAAGGGATTTTTCGTCGAAAAAAGATGGGGCTATAGGCTCAGCTCGGCAAAGACCTCGTCCAGGGCCTGGATCAACCGATCTATCTCGGCGCGGCTGATGATGAGCGGCGGCAGACAGCGCAGCACCTTGCCTCCGGCAAAGTTGAGGAGCACCCCTTTTTCAAAGAGGAGGTTGACCATGGCCGGACCCTTGTCAAGCCACGCCTCAGTCAGGGGCAGTCCTTGGATCAGGCCGAGCCCCCGGGCAGGGGTTGCCACGGCCGGATATTTTTCGGCCAGCCCGGTGAGGCGCTCGGCCAGATAGGCGCCCTTGGCCTGGACCTCGGCGAGAAAACCATCTTCCAGCATGATCCGCACGGTGGCCACCGCGGCGGCGCAGACCACCGGGTTGCCGCCGAAGGTCGAGGCATGGCTGCCCGGCTCAAAGGCTTTGGCCACCGATTCCGTGGCCAGCATGGCGCCGATGGGCAAGCCGTTGCCCAGGGCCTTGGCCAGGGTGAGGATGTCTGGGGTCACTCCGCACTGCTCGTAGGCAAAGAGGGTGCCACTTCTGCCCATGCCCACCTGAATCTCATCAAAGATCAAGAGCAGGTTGTGCGTGTCGCAGAGCTGGCGGATACCGGCCAGATACTCAGGGGGCAGTGGTCGCACCCCGCCTTCTCCCTGCAAGGGCTCGCAGAGAATGGCGCAGGTCTCCGGGCCAATCATCGCCTCCAGGGCGTTGAGATCGCCGAAGGGCGCATGGCGGAAGCCCTGGGGCAGCGGTTCGAACCCCTGGTGGAATTTCTCCTGCCCCGTGGCGGCCACGGTGGCCAGGGTCCGGCCGTGAAACGAGCCGGCCAGGGAGATGATCTCGTATTTTCCGGCGGGGCTTGCCTTGCGCGCCAGCTTGATCGCGGCTTCGTTGGCCTCGGCCCCGGAGTTGCACAGAAACACCCGGTCTGCAAAGGAATGGCTGATCAGCAGCCCGGCCAGCTCGGTTTGCGGCATTGTGTGGTAGAGGTTGGAGACATGCACCAGGGTGGAGGCCTGGCGGCAGATCGCCTCGGTGATCGCCGGATGGCAGTGGCCCAGGCTGCAGACCGCGATGCCGGCGAGGCAATCCAGATACTCCCTGCCGTCGGCGTCCTTGAGCAGACACCCCTTTCCTTCGACCATCACCGCCGGGTACCGGCCATAGGTGGTCATGAAAGAACCATTGCTTTTTTCAATCCATTCCGCATTCGTCATAATACCATCTCGTAACTGATCGCGGGGTGAAACGCTAATTATCGCGCTTATGCCCCATAGCTGTAGGCGGTTGCAGAGTGCTGCAGATCCGCGAAAGAGGCCTGTCCGCCATCCCAGCAAAGCTGGATAAGAGCCCCTATGCCAGGGTTCCAGGCAGGGGCTCTAAACATCAGGTATGCGGACAGGCCGATGACAAAGGAGATGTGGTGCCCTGTGACCGCTTACACCACTTCGGTTCCCACGCCTTGCTGGGTGAACATTTCGAGCAGAATAGCGTGCTCCACCCTGCCGTCGATGATGTGTGCCTTGCCCACTCCGGCGCGGACCACGCCCTGGCAGCACTTGACCTTGGGGATCATGCCGCCGCCGATGACCTCGTCCTTGATGTACTGGTCCGCAACGTCGCAGGTCATGGAGGAGATGAGCGTGCCCTCCTTGTCCAAGACCCCGGCCACGTCGGTGAGCAGGATCAGCTTTTCCGCCTTGAGATGGGTGGCGATGGCTCCGGCCACGAGATCGGCGTTGATGTTGTACGCCTGCCCGTCTTCGCCCACGCCCACCGGAGCGATAACCGGGATAAAGTCCTGGGCGTCCAGGGTGTGCAGGATCTGCGGGTTGACCATGGTCACCTCCCCCACCCGGCCGATGTCGATGATTTCCGGCGGGGTGTTTTCGGCCTGCGCCTTCATGAGCTGCATTTTTTTGGCCTTGATCAGGTCGCCGTCGCGGCCGGAAAGGCCAACGGCCTTGCCGCCGTGGAAGTTGATCAGGCTGACGATCTCCTTGTTCACCTTGCCCACCAGGACCATCTCCACCACGTCCATGGTTTCGCCGTCGGTGATCCGCATGCCCTGCACATAATCGCTCTTGATATTCATCTTGTTCAGGAATTTGTTGATCTGCGGGCCGCCGCCATGCACCACCACCGGGTTGATGCCGACGTATTTCATCAAGATGATGTCCAGGGCGAAGCTCTTTTTCAGCTCCTCGTCCACCATGGCATGGCCGCCGTATTTGATGACCACGGTTTTGCCGTAAAATTTCTTGATGTACGGCAAGGACTCGATGAGGGTTTTGGCTTTTTCGATACCTGTGAGCATGGCAATCTGTCTGTAATGGTTGAGTGGTCTGGAGGCTGGATTTTCCGGAAAAAATCAGCCGCATTGTCTTGATAGTACGCAAGATATATACTGCCGGCGGCAATCTGTAAAGAAGATAGGCGGGCAAAAAACAGTCGCTCGTTTCCGGCAAAGCGATTGCCGAGAACCCCTGATGCTGGTATCTTTATATATTCAGAGTTCATCAGCACCATAAGGAACCTAAAAAATATGAAACCATTGCTGCGTATTTTCCGCCGGATTTCGCTTGTGGCCCCCCTTCTGCTCGCCGCCCCCTGTTTGGCTGCGCCTGCCTCTGCCCCGGCAAGCAACAAGCCGCCGATTCATGTCGAGGCGGACCGCATGGTTTCCATGAAGAATGACAATGCGGTTCTTTTTTCCGGAAACGTGGATGCCAAGCAGGGCCAGTTGGTGATCCGCGCCGCGGAAATGACGGTATATTATCTTTCCAACGAGGAAAAAGCCAAATTGCCCCAGAGCGAGGAGCGGAGTCTCAAAAAGTTGTTTGCCTCGGGCAACGTGGAAATCCAGAATGACGGGATGACCGGCACCGGCGACAAAATGGAGTATTACGAGGCCGAGCGCAAGATGATTCTCATCGGCAACAGCAAGGTCTGGCAGGACAACAACCTGGTTACCGGCCACACCGTTGTCGTTTTCCTCGACCAGGGCAAGAGCATCGTGGAGCGGGGCGAGAAAAAAGGCGAGCGGGTCAAGGCCTTTTTCTATCCCGGCGGCGAAGGGCCGCAGAGCGGTCAGCAACAGTAAAGACGGAGGCCCCCTTGTCTGTTCTCGAAACACAAGAGATTGTCAAACGCTATAAAAACCGGACGGTGGTCGACGGGATCAGCCTGCGGGTTGAGACCGGCACGGTGGTCGGGTTGCTCGGCCCGAACGGGGCCGGGAAAACCACCACTTTCTATGCCATTGCCGGTTTTGTCCGGCCGGATGCAGGCGTCATCCTGCTCGATGGCGAGGATATCACCTCCCTGCCCATCCACCAGCGGGCAGTCAAGGGGCTTTCTTATCTTCCCCAGGAGTCCTCGGTGTTCAAAAAACTCACCGTGGAGGAAAATGTCCGCATCGTTCTTGAGCCGCTCGGCCTTGCCAAAAAAGAGATCAACAACCGGGTCGGCCAGCTCATGGAAGACCTGAAGATTAGCCATCTGGCCGGCAACCGGGGCCATTCTCTCTCCGGGGGCGAACGCCGCCGGGTGGAGATCATGCGGGCCCTGGCCACCAATCCGCATTTTATTTTGCTGGACGAGCCCTTTGCCGGGATCGATCCGTTATCGGTGGCCGATCTCCAGCAGATCATCGGCAATCTGAAAACCCGCGGCCTGGGGGTGCTGATCTCCGATCACAATGTCCGGGAAACCCTTTCCGTCTGTGATCATGCCTATATCGTCAGCCAGGGAAAGATCCTGATCCATGGCGACGCCGAAGCGATTGTGGGCAGCGAGGAAGCCCGGCGGATGTACCTCGGAGAAAACTTTACCCTATAGAAACCGTGCCGCAGCACCGCATCTGCGTCGCAGTCTCGCTATGCTCGCTTAGCTGTCATCGGTCGGCTCATGTGCAATAGCACACTTCGCCGGCCTCTTCCTAGCATCTGCACCACTGCGGCGCGGTTTCTTGCTGTCAGCCATCGTAACAAAATACCCCTTCTTTCTTCGTTCCCCGAAATTCTTCTTGCAAAAACCTTGCCGTCATGGAGTATTATACTCAGACAAGGGCGGCGCAATCCCGCGCTGCACCCTGTGTATCTTTTGTAGCAAAGGATTTCGGCGGACATGGCCCTTGAACTGCGACAGCAACTGAAACTTAGCCAGCAACTGGTGATGACCCCCCAGTTGCAGCAGGCGATCAAGTTGCTGCAGCTTTCCCGGCTTGAGCTTGCCGAAACGATCCAGCAGGAAATCGAGATCAATCCGGTGCTGGAAGAAATAACGGAAAGCCCGGACCAGCCCGAGGCAGAGCTGGAGGGGCATGGTCACGAGGCGCTTGACGCCCCCCTGCCCGAGCCGGAAAGGACCACCGAGGTCCAGATGGAAAGCGATTCCTCGTTAAGGGAAATCGATTGGGAAAATTACAGCAATGAGTATGAAAGCGGTTTCTCCACCCGGGGCAAGGACGACAACGACCTGCCCTCACGCCTTGACATCCTGACCACCAAACCGGACCTTCATTCCCATCTTTCCTGGCAACTGACCCTGTCCCATCTCACCGACGAGGAAAAGGAGGTCGGGCATTTCGTCATCGGCAATCTTGACAGGGATGGGTTCCTGGAGGTGACGGAGGCGGAGATCGTTCAGGGCACGGGCTGCGATCCGGAACTGGCCCATCGGATGATCGGTGTGGTCCAGGAGATGGACCCGGCCGGGGTCGGAGCCCGGGATCTCAAGGATTGCCTGCTGCTGCAGCTCGGTCGTCTGGGGCTTGGCGGGTCTCTGGCCGCCATTATAGTGCGCGAGCATCTACATACCCTGGAAAACCGCAATTTTGCCGCCATTGCCAGGGGGACGGGCCGACCCATCGAGGAAATCCTCGCGGCAATCAAGGTGATCACCGAGCTGGACCCGCACCCGGGCAGAATCTATTCCGAGGACGAGCCCCAGTACATCATCCCGGATGTCTATGTGCACAAGATCGGCGGGGAGTATGTCATTCTGCTCAACGACGAAGGGCTGCCCCGTCTCAAGGTCAGCAACTATTACAAGGATATCCTGAAAAAGGATTCCGGCGCCCCGGCCGACACCAAGAATTATGTGCAGGACAAACTGAAATCGGCCCTGTGGCTGATAAAAAGCATTCATCAGCGGCAGCGCACCATCTACCGGGTGGTGGAGTCGCTACTCAAGTTCCAGTACGATTTTTTTGAAAAAGGAATCGCCTTTCTCAAACCCCTGGTCCTCCGCGACGTGGCCGAGGATCTCGGCATGCACGAATCCACGATCAGCCGGGTGACCAGCAACAAGTACGTGCATACCCCCCAGGGCACCTTTGAGCTGAAGTACTTTTTCAACTCTTCCATCAGCCGCCACGACGGCGGCGATGCCATGGCCTCGGAATCCATCAAGGAGCGCATCCGCACCATCATTGCCGGCGAAGACCACCAGGACCCCTTGAGCGACAATGCCATCGCCGATATCTTCGCCAAGGAGGATATCAAGCTGGCCCGCCGCACCGTGGCCAAGTACCGCGAGCAGATGGGGATTCTCCCTTCCAAGTTCCGGAAAAAACCCAAACTGAGTTGAGCCGGATGGTTATGTCCACCCTTGCCGCATCACACCGCCATGCATGAAGCCAACGGCCATCCCCTTGCCCTGACCATCATCACCGGCCTTTCCGGGGCAGGCAAGTCCACGGCCCTCAATGTCTTCGAGGATGCCGGTTTCCTGTGCATCGACAATCTCCCGGTTTTTCTCCTGTTGCCCCTGCTCGACGGCATGGCCAGGCGGGCGGACGGTCCGCACCGTTTGGCCCTGGTCATGGATGCCAGGGATGCCGAGCTCGCCCCGGCCCTGGCCGGGGTGCTCAAAGAGGTGAAACCCAAGACCGCCCTGGCGCAGATCATTTTTCTCGAAGCCAACGACACGGTCCTGCTCCGCCGCTACAGCCAGTTGCGGCGCGCCCATCCCCTGGCCCAGGTCGGGTTGGTCCAGGACGGGATCTCCTCGGAGAAGAAGCGGCTGGCCGGACTCCGGCAATTGGCCGACCGGGTGATCGACACCAGCACCCTGACCCCCACGGAATTGCGGCACAAGCTCCTGCTGCACGACGCCTCCCCGGTTGCCGCCATGCGGGTCAATGTCCTTTCTTTTGGCCATAAGCATGGGTTGCCCAGCGAGGCGGATCTGCTCTTTGACGTCCGTTTTTTGCCCAACCCCTATTATGTGGCGGAGCTCAAGGAAAAAACCGGCCTGGATGCGGCGGTGGCCGGTCATGCCCTGGACAATGCCAGCGGCAGCCAATTTCTCGTTCACCTGCACGCCCTGCTCGATTTTTTGCTTCCCGAATTTGAACAGGCTGGCAAGGCCTACCTCACCATCGCGGTGGGCTGCACCGGCGGGAAACACCGCTCCGTGGCAGTGGCCGAGGAACTCCACCGCCATCTTTCCGGGGGCAAATGGGTGGTGAAGCTGTTTCATCGGGATTTGGATAAATAAGCCTCTTCCTTGCACGACTCCCCCTCCCTTGACGGGAGGGGGTTGGGGGGTGGGTGAAGTCGCAACCTGCCTATTTCATAGCTATTTCCCCCTCTCCCTAACCCTCCCCCGCCAGGGGGGAGGGAACTTTTAGGGCTTTTGCAAGAGCCTCGACAAAAAAAGGCAAAGGCGCACACGCACCTGGGCCTGATGAGCATATTAAATGACACAAACACCAATCCTGAACTGGCAGGCAATCGACACGGTCCTGCTGGACATGGACGGCACCCTGCTGGACCGCCATTTTGACGATTATTTCTGGGAGCATTATGTGCCGGAGCACTATGCCCTGGAGCACGATCTCTCCATCGATGAGGCCAGGCGTGAGCTGCTGGCCCGCTATAAGGGGCGGGAAGGCACCCTGGCCTGGACCGACCTGGATTTCTGGTCCAACGAACTGGGGCTCGATATCCCGGCTCTCAAGATGAAGATCAACCACCTCATTGGGGTGCATCCCCATGTGGTGGATTTTCTCAGGTTCTGTCGCAAATCCGGCAAGAAGATCTATCTGGTGACCAACGCCCACAGCAAGACCCTGGCCATCAAGATGGAAAAAACCGCGCTGGCCGGTTATTTCGACCGGATCATCTGCGCGGAGGAGGTGGGGATGGCCAAAGAAGATCCCGTCTTCTGGCAGGGGCTGGAAGCGATGCTGGGCTATGATAAAAAAAGAACCATGCTGGCCGATGATACCGCAAAGGTGCTGGCCTCGGCCCGGCTTTACGGCATGGGGGTTCTCATCTTTGTCGCCCGGCCCAGCAGCCGCAAGCCGGTTGCCCACTCCGAGGATTACCCCTCGGTGGTTCATTTCAAGGAACTTATCCCCGAAACGAGTAAGGAGAAAGGCGCAAGGTGAAAAATCGATGGATTTGTCGCCTTGCGGAATTTGTTTCAAGCTGGTGCTTCGACAGGCTCAGCACGAACGGAATATCAATACGTTAAACATCCGTTCGCCCTGAGCTTGTCGAAGGACTGTTGTTACCAGCCCATTTTTTCCAAAGGAACACCCATGCTCAAAAAAGAACAGACGGAATTGATCGCGGTTGTCGGTGATTTTCTGGAGATGGGCCATGTGGAAAATATCATGGCCATGTTCAAGCAGGATACTTCTCTTTACGCGCTCAGCGGCGAGCTGTTGCGTGACGAGCGCTTTATGGTGCGGATGGGAATGGCGGTGCTGTTTGAAGAGTTGAAGGCCATTAGGCCCCAGGAGGTGGCCTTGGCCATCCCTGCCCTGCTCCCGATCCTTGGAGAGGAAACCCCGTGGATGCGCGGCGAGGCCGTGAATCTGCTGGGGATCATCGGCACCCCCGAGGCCCTGGCGTATATCAAGCCGCTGGTCGATGACCCGGAACCGCAGATCCGGGAGATGGTTCGAGATATACTCGAGGAGCAAGGTGCGAGGTGAAAGGAGCAAGGTTTTTTGGCTTGTTTCGTAAACCTTTTTCCTTTCGCCTTGCTCCTATCCCTCTCCCTACTCCTTCCAGTCCGGCCGCAACCCCAGCTCGGTGAGCTGTTTTCGTGCCACTGCGGAGGGGGCATCGGTGAGCGGGCAGGTTGCCTTTTGAGTCTTGGGAAAAGCGATGACATCGCGGATGGAGTCGCGGCCCAGCAGGATCATCATCAAGCGGTCCAAGCCAAAGGCCATGCCGCCGTGGGGCGGCGCGCCAAGTTCAAGCGCCTTGACCAAAAAGTCGAATTTGTCCGTGACTTCCTCCTCGGAAATCCCCAGTGCTGCAAAGACCCGTTCCTGCATTTCCTTCTGGTGGATGCGGATGGAGCCGCCGCCGATCTCGGTGCCATTCAGAACCAGGTCGTAGGCGCGGCTGCGCATCTTGCCCGGCTCGGTGTCCATGAGGGGGATGTCTTCCTCGTTGGGCGCGGTAAAGGGGTGATGCACGGCCGTATGGCGCTTCTGCTCATGGTCGTACTCCAAAAGCGGGAAGTCGCAGACCCAGAGGAAGTTGAACCGCTTCTTGTCGATGAGGTTGAGGCGGCGACCCAGTTCAAGGCGCAACTCGGACAATGCCTGGTGCACCACATTGGGCTGGTCGGCCACGAAAAAGAGCAGGTCGTCGGTCTCGGCGCCCAGGGTTTTGGCCATGCCTGCCCGCTCCTCGTCGGAGAAGAACTTGGCAATGGGCGACTGCCATTCGCCCTCCGGCTTGACCTTGACCCAGGCCAGCCCCTTGGCCCCGAAATTGCCCACGTACCCGGTGAGGTCGTCCAGATCCTTGCGGGAAAAATGGGCGCACCCTTTGGCGTTGATGGCCTTGACCATGCCGCCCTTTTCCACCACGGTGCGGAACACCTGGAAGCCGCAGTTGCGCACCTCTTCGGTGAGGCTGATCAGCTCCAGGCCGAAGCGGGTGTCCGGCTTGTCGCAGCCATAGCGGTTCATCGCTTCTTCATAGGTCATGCGCGCAAACGGCAGGTTGAGCTCCAACCCGATGGTCTCCTTGAATAAAAGCTGCATCAACCCTTCGCCCACGGTGTAGATGTCCTCCTCCTCGACAAAGGAAAGCTCCATATCCACCTGGGTGAACTCGGGCTGCCGGTCGGCGCGGAGATCCTCGTCGCGGAAGCAGCGGACGATCTGGTAATAGCGGTCCATGCCCGCCACCATCAGAAGCTGCTTGAAGAGCTGCGGCGACTGGGGCAGGGCGAAGAATTTCCCCTGGTTGACCCGGCTCGGCACCAGATAATCCCTGGCCCCTTCCGGGGTGGAGCGGGTGAGCACCGGGGTTTCGATCTCCAAAAAGTTTTCGTTGTTGAGATAGGTGCGGATGGCCTGGGCTGCTTTGTGCCGCATGATGAGGCCCTCGGCCATGTTGGGTCGCCGCAGGTCGATGTAGCGGTACTTGAGGCGCAATCCCTCGGAAATCTCGGTTTCCTCGTCCAGCGGAAAAGGCGGGGTTTTGCTCTGGTTGAGGATGCGCAGCTCCAAGACCCGCACCTCGATCTCGCCTGTGGCCAGCTTGGGGTTGCGCATCCCGTCGGGCCGGGCTTCAACTATGCCCCGGATGGCAAGCACCCATTCGCTTCGGATGCCGTGCGCCTTGGCATGCACCTCGGCGTTGATCTCGGGGTTAAAAACCACCTGGGTAAGGCCCCAGCGGTCGCGCAGGTCGATGAAGATAACCCCGCCATGGTCCCGGCGCCGCAGCACCCAACCCATGAGGACGATTTCCTTGCCGACATCGGCGTGGGTCAAGGCGTTACAGTGATGGGTACGTTTGAGTCCTCCCATGGATTCCATAGGACTGCTCCTTTATAGGTAGTGAAAAATGAAAAAAGTTGTAACGCAAAGGCGCAGAGGCGCGGGATGCGTAAATAAGAAATTACCTGTAGTCCGTTCTTGCAAAAGTCTTATTTGTGGTTCGACAGGCTCACCACGAACGGAAAATGTCTATGATTTTAAGATGACTTCCGTTCGCCCTGAGCTTGTCGAAGGGTGTTGTTCAATTTTTTTTTGCGACAGCCGCAATCAGCAACGCACACAAGGCCTCTTGCGTCCCCGCCAGCACCACTTGCTGCTGCTCCTTGCTGTCCATGTCGCGCAGCACCGCTTCGCCCTTGGCAAGCTCTTCCTCGCCCAGAATGAGCACAAAGCGCGCCTTGGCCCGGTCCGCTTGTTTCATCTGGCTTTTCAGGCTCTTGCCTTCAAGGTCCATGGCCACTTGCAGTCCTTTGCGCCGTAACAGATGCACCAGCGGGAAGGCCCGCACCGCGGCTTCCTCGCCCAGGGCGGCGACAAACAGGTCTGTGGCGGCCTCAGGGCAGGCTCCTGCGTTCTGCTGGCTCAGCAGCAGGACCAGCCGCTCCATGCCCATGGCAAAACCGATGCCGGGCATGTTCTTGGTCCCGCCCAACTGTTCCACCAAACCGTCGTAGCGTCCTCCCGCAGCCACCGCGCTCTGGGCGCCCAGGGCGTCGGTGATCAGCTCAAAGGTGGTGCGGGTGTAGTAATCCAGGCCGCGAACCATGAAGGGGTTCATCGCATAGGGAACCGCCAGGAGATCAAGGCTTTCCTTGGTCTTGCTGAAATGTTCGGCGCAATCCGGGCAGAGATGGTCGATAATGGCAGGCGCGGCCGCATACTGCTCCTGGCAATGGCTGCTCTTGCAGTCCAGCACCCTCAGCGGATTAGTCTGGCTGCGGCGTTGGCAATCCTCGCAGATATGCTCCTTGCGTGCGGCGAGGAAAGCCACTAGACCCTCCTTGTAGGCCGGACGGCAGGCCGGGCAGCCCAGGGAGTTGATCTGCAGACTTGTGGTCAATTCCAGCTCTTCAAGAATCAGCCAGCCCATGGCGATGAGTTCGGCATCCAACCGGGGGTGATCCAACCCCAACACCTCAACGCTCATCTGGTGAAACTGCCGCAACCGCCCTTTCTGCGGGCGTTCGTGCCGGAACATGGGGCCGATGGTATAGAGGCGCTGCACCGGAAGCTTGGCCTGGAGGCCATGTTCGATAAAGGCGCGCAGCACCGAGGCGGTGCCTTCCGGCCGCATGGTGACCGAATCGCCGTTGCGATCGGGAAAGGAGTACATCTCTTTTTCGACGATGTCGGTGGCTTCACCGATGGAGCGGGCGAACAGCTCGGTTTTTTCCAATATCGGCACCCGGATCTCGGTGAAGCCGAAGCGCTGGAAGATGTCCCTAGCCGTTGCCTCGACATGCTGCCAAACCCGAACCTCGTCGGGGAGAATATCCTTAAAGCCTTTCAGGGCCTGAATGGTCATTGCGTGCCTCACCTGCACCGAAGATAAAAACACCCGGAGTTTTCGCCGTGGAAAATGCGCCAATCCGAGAAAAATGGCCGAAAAACAGGTATTCTTATCTCACCTCTGAGGAATTGTCAAGAAATGAGGGGAGAGAGAGGAACGTCAAAAAACAGGGGGGAAACAGCGGCTCTATTGTGCCGGGGAGGAAACGAGGCGAAATCCTGCTGTTTGTGCGGCTTGTCGGTCAAAGGTGGCGGTTTCCCGGCAATCGGCGGCCTGATTGCCGCAGGCGATGAGACAGTCGGCAAAATCCGCTGTGGTTTTCCGGTAGATATTGAGGGCACTCCAAACCTCTGCCGAACGCTGAACCCGAAACGAGGCGGTTCGCAGGATTTGTTCAACCATTCGCCCAATCTCTTCCCGGTCACCGCTGTAGCAGCGTTTCACAACCCAAACCACCTCACAGAGAACAATCTGGTTGATAAAGAAAATTTCTCCAGCGTGTTCCCCGCCTTCAATAAGCGCGGTGGCTGCCAATGACTGTTCGGCATCATCCTGGACGATGTATCGCACCAGGACATTTGTGTCGAGCCCTGTCACGACCTTCCTCCTTCCTGTTCTATGGCTGCCTGCATGTCTTCAAGGCTGACAGTCTTCCCTGCGGGAGCAATCATGCCTTTGAGCTGGTGCGCCTCTGCCGTTGCTGGGGCAATGCGCACACTCCCCTGCGGATCGACTAAAAATTCAAGCCGTCCGCCCGTCCTGAGTTTGAGGTAATCCCGTATTTCTTTTGGTATGGTGACCTGTCCTTTGCTGGTGACTGTTGCTGTAGCCATTGCGCCGCCCCCTTACTTTTTTGCAATTCATTACTTTATGGTAATGAATTGTGGCGTGGTTGTCAACACGCAAAAAAAGCCCTGCCGAAAATTCCGGCAGGGCTTGATGTGTACAGCTTCCAACTAAGGTGCTATGCGCAAGGCATGGGCACGATTAGAAGCTCATGGTCAGGTGATGGCTCATCAGGGTGATATCGTTGGTGTCATCCGTTCCGGCTGGTCCCTTGAAGAAGTCGCCGGTATCGAGGAAGCCGAAATGCGCCTCGTAGGTCAGGTTGTCAAGCAGCTTGTAGGCCGCGCCGACATTGTACTCCCAACCGTACTCATCGTCATAGCCAGCCAGTTCTTGGTCGGCCTGGGCGTAAGCAACAGCACCATGCAGCTTCAACCGGTCGGAAACCGCGTAGTCGGCATGCAGAACAACGGCATGCACACCGGCATTCCGGAGGTTAGCGGGCTGTGTATCACCAAAGTTTGCCAAATCATCGTTCAGCAGACCAGTGTGATCGCCGGTGAGGATGTACAAAGGCTGGAAGTCATCGCCGGTGCCGCCGTTGGCCTGCATATAGGCCTCCCTGTCGCCATCGGTGGTGTTGTCGTCGCCTTGGGCGTAGAAGTACATAATGCCGGGGGTCAGAGCGCCGAATTTGCCGCTCACATCCAGCATGGCGGCCCAGGCATCCCAATCTGATTCGGTTGCGCCGACAGTATTACTTCTGTCGCCGGACTGCTGAGCGATCTCAAATTCGATGGTGTAGTCACTCATGATCTTGTATTTGCCCCAAAGCTCAAATCTGTCGTAATCCAGGGGCTCATCGGCGGCGGTTGTGGCATTGCGGTAGTGGTTCCAAGCCGCCATGACGGTGCCGTTTTCAGTCTTATGGGAGATCACGCCCTTGTACAGGTCGGAGTCCTGATCGGCAGCAGCCGAGCCTGCAGACGGCGCGGCACCGGCATTAACATCATTCTCGCTCAGTTTCTGGATGAGGAGTTTCATGCCCCAGGGGCTTGAGACAAAGGAGGGCTCCCAGATGATACGGTTGCCGCTGGTGGAACTATCAAGGTACTTGCCCCCGAAATTGGCTACCTCGACCCGACCGATGGTCCACTTGCCGATGGGGGACATGTATTCCATCCAGAGTTTGTCGATGTCGAAGCCGTTGCCCTCATCATTATAGCTCTGACCATCTTCAGAAGTTGTCCCAAAGGGAGACTCTTTGAACATGCGGATATCAGCCTTCATGCTGATCTTGTCGTTGACCTTCATGGTGGGTTTGATTTGGAAGGTGTGCATCCAATAGGCATCGCTGTCGGTGGGGCCGGTTAGGTCCGCCCCGGCCCGGGCGCTTTCCGTGTCACTCAGGGAATATCCCTCAACGATATACTTGCCGCTCATTGTGAACTCAACGGCTGCTGCAGTGGAGGCCAGTCCCGCGACCAGGCCCAGTGCTGCTACTGTGGATAATACTTTTTTCATCTCTTATCTCCTTGATAAGTGTTAATAAAAAAAAGACTCAAGTTCGTTAAAGCAAATTAGCAAAGAAAATGTCAAGTTTTTTTTACCCCGGTGTAATTTTTTTTACCGCAAGAGGGAGCGGGGTCAGCTATCCTTTGCGCGCCGCGAAATATCGGCCGGCGACCTGGTATATTACTCACGGCTGCCGGTTCACTGCTCCTGCTTCTTGCTGAAATCCAGTTGGTAGATGAGCATGGTGGAGGTCTGTTCGGCGAACATGTCAAGCGATCCGGTGTTCAGCGTGAGTCCGACCAGGAGTTCGGCCCCCTTCTTGTCCGCATTGGGACGCAGCAGGTAATCCACGATGTAGCCGTCGATCTTTCTGGTTCGCCACAGCTCGGACAGGGCGAGGCCGTTCCAGCTCAGGGCATGAATCTCGCCGGAGGGGTAGTTCTTCATGTTTTCAAAAAGGCGTGACGAGGTGGAGAGGTTCTTATTGATGATGATGTCCTGCTGTCCATCCCCGTTCACGTCGTAGGCAATGATCCGCGAGGGGATATAGATGCGGCTTGATGAGTCTTCCTGGCTCCCGGTCTTGCTTGCGCCAAAGCCTTCGGTGCCACCGATGAAGCGGGTGGTGCCGCCGTAAAATTCATCGCTTTTCCAGAGGACGGTGCCGCCGGCGCGCATTACCCGGAGCCGGTCGTACTGGTCGATTGAGATGATCTCCCGGCTACCGTCGCTGTCCAGATCGGCAATGGTGAACTCAAACAGATTGACGCTGTCCGGAACCTCCATGGGGCTGCCTGCTTTCACCGCGCCGCCGGATTGCTCAAGGCGGTAGATGCCGGGGGCCACGGCCTTGTTGGAATCGGCCCGCTGGCCGGCCAGCACCACCCCCTCACCGGGAACGGGCATGGCCCGGAGATACCATCTGACATCCTGGAAGAGGTAGTTGGCCTTGTCCGCGCCAAGCCACTCGAAGGCAAAGGAGTTCGGTTGCTTGTTGTCCGCTGCGCTCACGTAGATTTCCGGCTTGCCGTTTTTATTGAGGTCCGCCACGGTGATTGCGTGGATGCGGTAGCCGACCTTGCCCGGGATTTGGCCGACCTTGCTCAACCGGGTGTTGTCGCGTTTGAAGATCTGGACCGATTCTCTGTCGGCGAAGATGACCTCGTCCTGGCCGTCGCCGTCAAGATCGGCCATCTCCATGAACTGGAGGGAGAGCTTCATGTTCTGGGTTTTCTGGAATTCGCTGGTGATGCCCTTGGGGTAGATAAAGGGCGAGCCGCCGCTCGTGCCGGTGCGGCTGGCAAAGGCGCGTTCCGGATGGGCGGTGGCATATTGCGGCTGGGGTTGTGCCCCTGCCTGCCCGGCGGCTTGAGGCTGGACCAGCGCCGTGGCCGGGCGCTTGTGGGAAAATATTTTTTCGCTTATATCCCAGGCCAGGGAGTCGATGCTTTGGATGATTTCGCTTTCGTTCTTGGCTGTGGCGTAAAAATTCCGCGGTGCGCCCTTGGCCATCTCAAAAACCTTGGCATCCAGCGAGAGGCTGCTGCCCATGGCGGTGAGGCTGCCGGTCACCAGAAAATCGGCCTGGAGACTCTTGCCCAGCTTGATAAACGCCTCGGTCTGAGTGGGGGTTCCGGCAGCGGCCAGGGCCTTGTCCACAGCGGTCTTGTCGATTACGGTGAGGCCGACCTCTGAAGCAAGGCGGCTGGCAAGCATGTCCCGGATGCCGGTGGTGAGATAGCTCATGTCCTGGGGGGCATTGGCCTTGAAGGGCAGAAAGGCTATGCGCCAGGCTTGGGCCGCCCCGATCGTCGGCAGCACAAGATGCATGGCGAAGAGCAGTGCGGCGAGCAGGAACGGAACTGTGCGGTTGGTGTGTTTGAACATGACCGGTTTCCTTATTGAAAAGAAGAGAGATTTTCCTTAAAGTTTAAAGCCTGGAGCTTACTCCGAAGAATCGCGGGAGGGCAAGAGTTTTTTGTAGAGCCGGGTGGTTGCGGGGTTGTGTGTACAGGACTTTTGCACACTACGACAAGTGCCGCTTGGCAGGCAGCCCGAGGCCCTGCGGAAAATCGTGTTTGTGTTCGCCATGGCCCTCCTGAGTTTGCTGAGGACTCTTTGCGAACGGAAAAACTGCATGCTTTTAGATGGGCACCGTTCACCCTGTGTCGTGTCGCAGGGTGGTTTTGGATTTTTGCAAAAGGGGCACACATGAAAACCACTATCTATCTCATCCGGCACGGCCTGACCGCGGCCAACAAGAACGATGTTTTTGCCGGCCGTACCCAGGAGCCTCTGCATCCCGAGGGTGCGGCCCAGATGGCGGATGTCGGACGAATGCTGGCCGGCCGCGGCATTGGCAGGATAGTGTGCGGACCTCTGGCGCGGACCAGGCAGTCGGCGGAGATTGTCGGGGAGATGCTTGGTGTGCCGATTGTAACGGAAGAGTCCTTGAACGAGATCAATATTCCCCACTGGGACGGACTGACAAAAGAAGCGATTCGGGCCAGGTTCGGGCCTGAATATCCAACCTGGCTTGCCGACCCGGCCGGATTTTCTGTGGAGGGCTGCGAGACCATCGGTGCGGTGCAGGGGAGGGCAGTGGCTTGTGTTGAGTCGCTCTTTTGCGAGTATCCCGGCCAGAACCTGCTGGTGGTAACCCATTTGATCGTGGTCCGGGCGCTGCTGCTGCATTATCTGGCGCGGCCCCTAGCGGATTTTCGGGCGATTAAGGTTCGCAATGGACAGGTGGCGAGGTTGGTCAGGGATGATTTTGGGGGAACGGCGGTGGAGTTGTGAAGCGCTTTTTGTCTTCTGTATTTTTTGGGGGGATTTAAAGGCAACCCTTCGACAGGCTCAGGGCGAACGGATTTTTCTTGATCGATGATTGTTCCGTTCATCCTGAGCCTGTCGAAGGATCACGAAAACAGTTTTGAGAGGCTCGGCATGTTTTGGG
Organism: Desulfobulbaceae bacterium UBA2273; assembly: GCA_002347095.1. GTDB lineage: Bacteria > Desulfobacterota > Desulfobulbia > Desulfobulbales > Desulfurivibrionaceae > Thiovibrio > Thiovibrio ferrireducens. The sequence continues at coordinate 53,794 of DDWZ01000019.1, forward strand.
TGTACATCCTTCGTTGTGCTGACGGGAGTTATTACACAGGCCACACCGATAATCTTGAACATCGCATCGTTCAACATCAGAACGGAGAATGCGAAGGTTACACTGCGACCCGTTTACCGGTGGAGCTTGCTTGCTCTCAGGACTGTTTCACGCGTGAAGAGGCTTTGTCGGCGGAACGGCAAATTAAGGGTTGGAATCGCAATAAGAAAGAAGCCATGATGCGCGGTGATTGGCAGGAGGTTGCTCGCTTGGCGCGACGAAGGAAAAAGGGTGATCCTTCGACAGGCTCAGGATGAGCGGACTTTTTTTTATCGATTGATTCTTCCGTTCGTGGTGAGCCTGTCGAACCGCAGATGTGATTTTTCCTTGCGTCCTGAGCCCTTCGGCAAGTTCAGGAGGGTCCTGTCGAATGGTGCTTTTCCCCACACAAAAAATCAGTCCAGAACAAGCCCCCCAATCACCTCGCTGATCCCATTAAGCCTATTCTCCGTAACATAACGGCCAAGTCCTTCGACAATCTCCTCACTGGCCCGAGGATTGACGAAGTTCGCGGTGCCGACTTCGATGGCCGTGGCGCCTGCCAAGAGAAATTCCAGCGCATCCTCCGTGGTGGTGATGCCGCCGATGCCGATCACCGGAATCTTCACGGCCTGGGCCACCTGCCAGACCATGCGCAGGGCAATGGGCTTGATCGCCGGGCCTGAGAGCCCCCCCACGATATTGGCCAGCCTCGGCCTGCGGCTCCGGATGTCGATGGCCATGCCGAGCAGGGTGTTGATCAGGGAAACCGCCTGGGCCCCGCCTGCCTCCACGGCCTTGGCGATGGCGGTGATGTCGGTGACGTTGGGGGAGAGTTTGACAATCACCGGCAGGGCGGTGTGCGCGCATACTGCTCTGGTAACGGCTTCGGCCATTGCCGGATCGGTGCCAAAGGCGACCCCGCCTTTTTTCACATTTGGGCAGGAGATATTGACCTCAAGGGCGTTGATCCCCTCCACCTCGCTGAGCCGCTGAGCCAGGGTTTGATACTCTTCCAGGCTGTCGCCCAGGATATTGACGATCACCCTGGTGCCGATCCCTCGCAAGTAGTCCATTTTTTCAGCAATGAAGCGGTCAACGCCCACATTTTCCAAACCGATGGCATTGAGCATGCCTCCGGCGGTTTCCACGATGCGGGGCGGAGGATTTCCCCGGCGCGGTTCCAGCGAGATCCCCTTGACCACCACGCCGCCCAGATGATGGAGATTGACGTAGGGCGCGAATTCCTTGGCATAGCCAAAGGTGCCGGAGGCGGTGAGCACGGGATTCTTGAAAACGAGGGAGCCGATGGTGACGCGCAGATCCGGTTGGTTCATAGCCAGGCTACCTCCTCGGCGTTGAAAACCGGGCCGTCCTTGCAGACATGCAGATAGGGGCCGGAAAGGTCGGCCCGGGGGATTGCGCAGCCGAGGCAGGCCGAGATCCCGCAGGCCATCATGGTTTCCAGGGAAACCTGGCACTGCCAGCCCTGCTGCCGGCACTGGCCAACCACCGCCTTCATCATCGGATGCGGGCCGCAGGCGCAGACCGTCCAGTCATGGCCGGAGTCCAGGTGCTTTGGGAGGAGTTCTGCCACAAAGCCATGGTGCCCAAGGCTTCCGTCATCGGTGGCACTATGGATTTCCGTCATGCCGATATCCTTGAAATCCCTTGGCAGGGGGCCAAGTTCCGCGGCTGTGCGACCGCCGAGCAAAACGACACATTTCGGCGGCGTGGTTACGCGCATGATCTCTCTGGCGAGAAAATACAGGGGGGCAATCCCCATGCCGCCGCCAATCAGGCAGATCGCAGGCCGGTTTTGGAAAGTAAAACCGTGGCCAAGCGGCCCGGTCAGGTTCAGCTTTTGACCAGGCCTCATTGCGGCGAGCATCCGGGTACCCTTGCCCACAACCTTGTAGAGGAGCTGAACCTGCTGGTTGCCAATGGTCTGGTGAATGGACAGGGGCCGCCGGAGAAGTGGATCGTAACAGGGAGCGGTTCGGACCATGACAAACTGGCCGGGAAGGGCGTGGCTTGCAATTTCCGGCGCTTGCACGGTGAGGCGGAATGTTTCCGGGGTGAGCTGCTCCTGCCGGATAATTTCGGCCTGTTCTTCAAATTGATTCATGCGCATTCCAAGTTGTTTTACTTGCACGGGGATATTCTCCCTGCGTCCTTGCCTGGCGTTCTCTATAGGATTTCCCGGCAGGGTTTATCAAGTAACTATATGAAAGTAAAGCTATTTTTGATCTGGAAGGATAAGAGACAACACCCGTTCAAGGTCGTCGTGGGAATAGTACTCGATTTCCACTTTTCCCCGGGTACCGCTTTGGATGATCCGCGCTTTGGTATCCAGGTAGTTGATCAGCCCGTTGGCCAGGGACTTGCAATAGGATTCCGGCAATTCATTGGCTGATTTCCGTGGTGCACGTTTTGCCCCACTGGCTGCGCCGGCCATTTTCTTTTTCTGTTTCTGGGCCAAGGCCTCCGCCTGCCGAACGTTCAGTCCCTGCTCGACAATCTCGTTTCTGACCTCGCGCATGGATGTCTCGTCACCGACGCTGAGCAATACTCGTGCGTGCCCCATGCTCAAGGTGCCGCGGGCCAGATCCTCCTTGGCAAAATCGGGCAGTTGGTTTATCCGCAGGGCATTGGCCACGGTTGAACGCTCCTTGCCCACCCGTTTTGCCACCTCTTCCTGGGTCAGGTGAAATTCCTTTACCAATCGGAGGTAGGCTTCCGCCTCTTCCAGGGGATTCAGGTCCTGACGCTGGATGTTTTCGATGAGCGCGAGCTCAAGGCGATCCAAGGGGGTGACGTCTTTCACCAGAACCGGAACCTCGTCCAGCCCCGCCATTTTAGCGGCCCGCCAGCGCCGTTCTCCGGCGATGATCTGGTAGCGTCCTTTTCCGCCATGCTCGCAGACGACCAGAGGCAGCAAGATCCCTTTTTCCTGGATGGAAGCGGAAAGCTGGGCCAGTGCCGTATCATTAATATCTTTTCTTGGCTGATTCGGGTTGGCCTCAATGGCGTCTATGGGGCACAAGAAGTATTCCCGGCCATCGGAGCCGCTGGAAGGCAGCAGGGCGTCGAGTCCCTTGCCAAGAGCCGAGGTTGTTTTTTTTATCATGATTTCACTCCCTCTTTTGCCGCAGCCTTCGGCTGCTTGCGGAGAAACTCTTTCCCGAGCTGCAAATAACTCAGTGCTCCGGTTGAGCGTTTGTCGTAGACGATCGCCGCCTGGCCATGGCTCGGCGCCTCACTGAGCCGGACATTGCGGGGGATCACCGTCTCATAGACCCGATCCTGGAAATGGTTTTTCACCTCGGTGACGACCTGGTGGGTCAATTTGTTTCTGCCGTCGTACATGGTCAGAAGGAGACCCTCGATGGCAAGGTTTCTGTTGTATGAGTTTTTCACCAACCGAATGGTTCGAACCAACTGGCTCAAGCCTTCAAGGGCGAAATATTCGCATTGCAAGGGGATGAGGACCGTGTCCGCCGCGGTGAGGGCGTTGATGGTCAACAAACCGAGGGAGGGGGGGCAGTCGATGAAGATGTAGTCATACTCGCCACGGACCGGAGCCAGGAGATTGCCCAGGTAGCGCTCGCGCTTTACCGCGCTCATTAGCTCGACTTCAACCCCGATCAGGTCGATGTGGGTGGGAAGAACCGAAAGTTTTTTCACCCCCGCCGCAGGCTGGACAACCGCTGCCGTCTCGGCCTCCCCCATGTAGCAATGGTACAGATGGGTTCCGCCTTCGGCGCGGCTCACCCCCAGCCCGCTGGAGGTGTTCCCTTGCGGGTCCGAATCCACCACCAGGACTTTTTTCCCCAACAGGGCCACGGAGGCTGCCAGGTTTATCGCGGTGGTCGTCTTGCCCACGCCTCCTTTTTGATTGGCCAGGGCAATAATTTTTGCGTCATATCCCATGCTTGAAAACCTCCACCTGATGCGGGTTTCCGGCCGAATTTCGCCAGATTTTTCGTCGCGGGCATGTTGCGTGTGGGGGCATGGAAAAGCTGTGTTCCGGCCCCATCTGATGGGCATAGTACCATACTCTGCATGGGGAGGTCGCTTACTTTTTCGCGGTGACGTGCTTCTTTTTCGCCAAGGAATGTTTCACGTGGAACATTTGTGAATTTATTCTTTAATCCTGGGTGGTTAGAATGGAAATTACCAGCTCGGCGGTGCGTTCCATGTCGCGCAGATCAATGGTTTCGTCGGTGCTGTGCACATGATCCATGCCGATGCCGATGATGGCGGTTTGCAGTCCTTTTCCGTTGAAGATGTTGGCGTCGCTGCCTCCGCCGGCCCGTTCGTAGCGAATTTCCCGCTGCAACAGGGCGGCGGCCTTGTCAACCCGTCTCAGGACCGAGGCGTTTCGGTCCAGGTGCATGGCCGGGTATTCCTGGCTGATTTGAAAATCGAGGCGGGGGCGGACCCCGGAAGCGAGGTGTGCGCCGGGCCCAGGGGTCCATCTGTCGATGACGCCTTGGATGGTGTCTTGGATCTGTGTGGAGTATCGGGCGAGTTTTTCCGGAGAATGGCTCCGTATCTCTCCTTCCACCACAGCGGTTTCCGGAATAATATTTGTTGCCGTGCCGCCGGAGATCCGGCCGATATTGGCGGTGCTTTCTTCGTCAATGCGCCCCAGCGGGAGGTCGGCAAGGCAGCGGGCGGCAAGTTGAATGGCGTTGATCCCCCGCTCCGGGTGCAAGCCGGCATGGGCTGCCGCGCCGGTAACGGTGAACCGGAAATGGTTGGCAGCGGGAGCGCCGATAATGAGAAGGTCGACCCCGGAGCTGTCCAGTGCGTAGCCTTCCTTGGCGTGCAGCAGTGAAAGGTCCAGGGCCTTGGCGCCGCGCAGGCCGATCTCTTCGCTGGTGGTGAAAACTAAATCGAAGGGCAGATGGCAAAGCTGTGCTTCCTTGATGCACCGGATGGCCTCGATGAGTATTGCGATGCCGGCCTTGTCGTCTCCGCCGAGAATGGTGTCCCCCGCGCTGGAGAATCGGGTGCCTTCCCGGAGAACCTGTACCCCCCTGGCAGGCTCAACGGTGTCCAGGTGGCAATTGAAAAAAATCGGTTTTCCTGCAAGGGTGCCGGGAAAGTGAATCACCAGATTGTTGGCGTCGGAGCCCGTTGCTCGGGTGGAGTCGTCTTCGGCGATGGTAGCTTCGGGAAATTCCTGCGCAAAGAGGTCTTTCAGGAAGGCCGACATTGTGGCTTCTTCCCCGGATGGGCTGTCTATGGAGCACATGGCCGTAAAGACCGTGGCGAGGCGTTCGCTGTTGATGTTCATGGGGGACCCTCAATTTATTGTTGCACGGCAGCAGGAAACAGGCTATTATTGATAATAATTCCTAATAAAAACAAAGGCGCGAGCAGAAAGCAAATAATCCACTTACGACCGCTGCCGGAGTTTTCAGAAAAAGAATAATGCACCTGCCGCGCCCAAGCGAGAAATTTATCTCCTGAAACGGCAGGGGGTGCAATCCCGGGCACAAGGCGGGACAATGAAGGCATATTGCGGCAGGAAGAACGTCTTTTCCGCCGTAAACGATTAACACGCAACAGGAGGTGGCATCATGGCGATATTTAAATGTGAAAAGTGCGGGGCAACCAAGGAAGGCAGGTGCAAGCCAAAGAAATGCTCCGAATGCGGCGGCAACGAATGCCTGATCAAGCAAGAGGAGAAATCCTCCGGAGGCGGCTGCGGTTGCGGTTGCAAGGCCAAAAAATAGCCGTCCTTTGAAAATGGTTTCTGCGAAGGCTCCCGCTGCTAAAGCGCGGGAGCCTTTTTTTTGTGGGCAATTGCGAAGAGGTGATGTTGTAAACGGTCGTTGCAGGAAGTCACGCCCCCGTATAGGATATGAAAGATCAGGCGCAGCGACGCGCGAGTGTCGCAGGGAGAAGCATCGGGCAGGCACAAGGGGGCCGGGAAATGAAAGAGGCGGAGAGTCAGGCGACCCACACCATAGTTTTTGAGCCCAGCGGCCGCACCGTGCAGGCCGGGCCGGGCATGTCCATCATCAAGGCGGCCCGGGAGGCGGGCATCCATATCAATGCCTCCTGCGGCGGCAGCGGGGTGTGCGGCAAATGCAAGGTGATCATAGAAAGGGGCGAGGTTGCGGGGGGACTGAGCGAAAAGTTCAGCCTGCAGGAGAGGGAGAGCGGTTACCGGCAAGCCTGCACCGCGACAATTGCCGGCGATGCCGTCATTCGGGTGCCGGAATCGTCCGGCCTGAAAAGCGGGGGCTTGGGAACAGCGGTGCCGCTCAGGCATCGGGCCCGGATGCATGTCTACGACATCGAGGCGCTTCGCGAGCAGGGGATGTTTGTTCCCCCGGTGGTAAAGCTCTGCCTGGATGTTCCTCCGCCAACCGCGGGGGACAACATGGCCGATGCCGGCCGGGTTATCCATCTGCTCAGCAGCCGGCACGACGAACACCGGGTGGTGTTCAATCTTGCGGTCTTGCGGATGCTGCGCAAGGCACTGCGGCAAGACGATTTCCGGATCACCGTTACCTGCGCCCGGCCGGTGAATGTATCGGGCAAATCCTATCTCACCAACATCCAGGGCGGCGACTGGACCCACCGCAGCTTCGGTCTGGCCTTTGACATCGGCACCACTTCAGTGTACGGGGTGCTGGTGGATCTCAACTCCGGCAAGGTGCTGGCCCGAGCCGGGGAATACAACGGCCAGCTCGGGTACGGCGAGGATGTGATCTCCCGGATCATCTTTGCGGAAAAAAAGGAGGGCTTGGAAAAAATGCAGGAGCTGGTGGTGACCACCATCAACAGCATCCTCGACACCTTGCTGTCCCAGGCCAGGCCGGCGGACAGCGGGGAAAAAGGCGGCATCAGCCGGGAGGAAATCACCTCCATTACCCTGGCTGGCAACACCACCATGACCCATCTGCTTCTCCGGCTCGAGCCGGACAACATCCGCCGCGCCCCCTATGTGCCTGTCACCACCTTTCTGCCGCCCATCCGCGCCACCGACCTGGGCATCAATCTGCCGCACTCCGCCGTGGCCCTGGTCTACCCGTCCATTTCCAGCTATGTGGGCGGCGATATCGTCGCCGGGGTCATGGGCTCGGGCATGTACCGCACCGAACTTGTCACCCTGTATATCGATATCGGCACCAATGCGGAGATCGTGGTCGGCAACCGGGAATGGCTGGTGTGCGCGGCCTGCTCCGCAGGTCCTGCCTTTGAGGGCGGCGGCATTACCCACGGGATGCGGGCGGCCCTTGGCGCCATCGAGGATTTCAGCCTCAACCCCCAGACCCTTGAGCCGATGAACATCACCCTGGGCAACAAACCGCCGGTGGGGATCTGCGGCTCGGGGTTGCTGGCCATCATCGCCACCCTGTTCGAGCAGGGGGTGGTGGGCAGAAGCGGCAAATTCCGGCGGGATCTGGCCACGGACCGGATCCGGGAAGGGCGCAGCGGCTATGAGTATGTCCTGGTCTGGCGGGAAGAGGCGGGCGCGGACCACGATATCGTGATCAACGAGGTGGATATCGAAAACTTCATCCGGGCCAAGGCGGCGATCTATGCGGGGATCACCACGTTGGTGGAGCAGGTGGGGCTGGCCATCACCGATATCGAGCAGGTTATCCTGGCAGGCGCTTTTGGCAGCTATATCGATCTGGATTCGGCCATGACCGTGGGGCTGCTGCCCCAGGTGGACGCCAGCCGGGTGCTCTATGTGGGGAACGGCTCGCTCATGGGCGCCTGGATGAGCGAGATGAGCAACCATATCCGACGGGATGTGGTGGAGGTGGTGCGGAAGATGACCAGCTTCGAGCTTTCGGAGATGCCGGTGTTTCAGGAGCAGTACATTGCCTCCCATTTTCTGCCCCACACGGACCTGGGCCGCTTCCCCCTCGTGGCGGAGAGGATTGCGGAGATTCGCAGGGATTAGTATGCACGGGGGGGCAGGCAACGAGATGAAGTCGTTCGGCCTGAGTCCTTGTCGAAGGGCAGGCGTGACAAGGGAAGCAGCGGTTCGACAGACTCACCGCGAACGGGGGGGTATTCTATTTCTATTTCAACCGTGAAACCAAGATACTGTAGGAGCGGCTTTAGCCGCGATGTCCTGTGGTTTCGCGGCTGAAGCCGCTCCTACCGACAATCTCGTTTTGATTTAGAAATGGAATTACATGCTAAGCCGCCAGCTCGGCCACGCTGCCGTTGAGGGAAACCTCCATGGCCCGAGCCGGGCAGACGGAGACGCAGAGGCCGCAGGCCGTGCATTTTTCCTCGTCGAACAGCACCGCCATGTCGGGCCGGTGGAGGGAGAGGGCGCCGGTGGGGCAAACGCCGGTGCAGGCCCCGCATTGATAGCATTTTTCATCATCGCGGTGGATATTGCCGGCCATGCTTTTCACTGAAACCCCCATCTCGTTGAGATAGGCGATGCCCTTCTTGACATTGGCCTTGTGGCCGAGGAATTCGAGGACCATGACCCCTTCCTGCTGAAGCAGGATGGTGGCCTTGAGGATGTTGAACTCAAGGTCGTATTTCTTGACCAGATTGCTGATGATGGGCTGGTCGATGACTTCCTTGGGAAACTTCAGAACATAGATTCTCGTATTCATGGCTGCGCCTCCAAGTGGGCGGAAAGCTGGTCTAAAACAGTCTCCACCGGCAGATCGGTTGACAGGGTTATGAGCTGCCCCGGGGCAAGTTCAGCCGGGGGTTCGAACCGCTCTTTCTGCTTCAGGTAAATCTCCCAACGCCCGTCCGATACCGCCTGCGGGTCAAGAGCTCTCTGGGCCATGCGTCGCTTCATTTCCTCTTCCGGACAGACACAGAGCACACAGTATAGCCGAACCCCCAACCGCTGCGCAAGCATCCGCACCTGGTCGCGGTCTGCCTTGCGCTGGTAGGAGGCGTCAAGCACCACGCCTTGGCCTTGGGCCAGATCATGTTCGGCCCGTTCGAGCAGGGCTCCATAGGTTTTGGCCGTGAACTCGCTGGTGTAGATCCCCTGATCCGCGGTTTCGCGCTGGCGGGCGTGCGGAGAGAGACCGGCCAGCTCCTTGCGCACCACGTCGGAGTTGTAATAACGAAGCGTGCGCCGCGTAGCCCAAGCCTGGGCCACGGTGGACTTGCCCGTGGCGATCAGGCCGAAAAAGATGAACAGCTCAGGCTGCGGCATAGCGCTCAGCCAGGGCGAAGTATTTTTTGGCCTGGTTCAGGCAGTTCTCGGCGGTGGCTGGATCAACCTCCGGGGCATGGGCGGTAAACAGCCCGATCTTGCCGCGCACATAAGCCCGGTAGCATTTATAGAAGTTGAGCATGGGCAGCAGGGTTGTGTCGTTCGCAGCCCGGCAGAATCGTTCGACAAAATACGCGGAAAGTTCGGGCAGGCCGTGGAAATCGAGATCCATGGCCAGAAAGGCCACGTCGCTGGCCACGTCGCAGTAGCGGAACCGCTGGTTGAACTCGATGCAGTCGTAGATGTAGATCTCGTCGGCCAGGCAGATGTTGGCGGAATAGAGGTCGCCGTGGCAGTCGCGGACCCTCCCGGCAGCGATGCGACCGGCAAAGAGATCCTCATGTGTGAGAAAATCGCGGGCGTAGCCGCTGATTGCCTCGAACTGCCCTTGGCTCAGGGCGGCGCAGCCGACAAATCCCTGGGTCTGCTCAAAATTTTCCAGCACATTGACGCTCACCGCCTGGGCCGTGCCGAATTTTTCAATGGCCGGGCCGGTCTCGGCCTTGGCGTAAAAGGGGACCAGGATAGCGATGATCCTATCGAGGATATCCTTGGTGAGCCCGCCTTGGGCGATGACCTTGGCCATCATCCGCTCTTCCGGCATCCGCGCCATCTTCACCGCGTATTCTATCGGGGTGCCGGGGCCGTCCAGGGAAAAGGTTCCGCCCTGTTCGGTGATCGCCGTCAAGCCAAGGTACAGGGAGGGGCACAGCCGCCGGTTTAAGACCAGCTCCTCTTCGCAAAAATGCTTGCGCTGTTCCAGGGCGGTGAAGTTGAGAAATCCGAAATCAACGGGTTTTTTGATCTTGTAGACAAAGTCGCCGGCCAGCAGCACATAGGAGATATGGGTTTGCACCAGGGTTATTTCCGGCGCGGGATGCGGGTATGCGTCGGATTGAAGCAGGGCCTGGATGAATGGCGGCAAGGTTGAATCAGCCATGAGAAAGCCTCCCGGGTAGGGCTTATGCCGAGATTCGGCGGGAATATCGCACAGACAGCACACGAAAAGTGCTGATCATAACAGAATCATTTATTTCCGTAAACCATGGAGCAGTAACTCGGCAAAGGCGCTGGCAGCCACGGTTGCTCCGGCATGATTTGAAAATATATTTCATATCTTTTTCGAATCAGGCCGAGAAGATAAGTGAGAGCAGCCTGCAACCACGTTATCACAGGGGAAAGGAAAAATGACCCAGGCGAACAGAGAGATCCTCATCGTGGACGATACGGCGGTACTCCGCAATATCATGAAGATCCAGTTGCAAGGGATGGGGTTTTTCAATATTCACGAAGCCCCGGATGGCAGCGAGGCCTTAAAAATTCTGCATGCCACGAGGATAGATCTGGTCATTTCCGACTGGAACATGCCGGTGATGAGCGGGTTTGAGTTGCTGCGGGAGATACGCTCCAGTGAGATGTTGAAAGACATCCCCTTTATCATGGTGACGGCGGAGGCCACCACGGCCAAGATCAGCATGGCCGTGCAGCTCAAGGTGGATGAGTTGATCCTCAAGCCCTTTACCATGGAGATTCTCGAACGAAAAATCAATCGGGTCATTCACTGAGACTGATCCTGCCGCGATAGCTTGGGCGGAATTGGATTCAAGCCGCGCAAACTCTCCAAAAGCGTATCCACATCGAAACCGGCGCACTCCCGCCGGTTTTTTTCGAGTGTTGCCACGGCCCGATCGGCCATCTTGGCCCCTGCCTCGAAATACCCATACTCCCCTTTGATATAAAAACCCGCCGCCCGGATCATGGCCTGGAGAATCTCTTTTTCCACGCCATGCGCCCCATGCCACGCCTGTTCCAGAATTTCGTGGACCTCGAAAAAAAGCTCCAAATCCCACAGCACCAGCGCCTTGGCTAGAGGGGTGAGGGCCTTGGTGCGGTTGATGGTCGTCAGGGCCAAGGCGTACCCCGCCAGTCTCGCCTCGATATAGGCGACATAGGGCGCGGCCAACCCCGGGTGCAGATATCGGGCGGCAACGGCGCGGACCGGGGCAAGATCATTCTGGGCCAAGGCCTGGGGCAGGGCCGCGGAAAGCGCATTGCGGATATCGCGGCTCAGGCGGTCCTGAAACGGCTCAAAGCGAGGAGAACTCATGGCGATACTTATTTATAGAGATCCGGGTAGAGTTTTTTCAGGCAATCCGGGCAGATGCTGTGGGTGAAATCGACCGAGGCCTTGGCGGAGATGAATGCTTCCACGCTACTCCACGCGGCCGGGTCATGGGGATCGCCATCTGGGCTGCGGATTTTCTTGCAGGAGGCGCAGATGGGCAACAGGCCGTGCAGGGTGTTCTTTATCTCAAGAAGCATTCTGATCTGGACGTGGAGGCCAAGGAGAACGAAGATCGCCCCGGACAGAAAGACGAGGCCGACGAGGAACTCGCCGACAAAGGGGAGATCAAGGAAAAAGATCCCGGCCACCAGGCAGTAAATCAGCAGGAAAAAAAACATCAGCCCGCGATGCAGACGCAGGGCGCGGATGATCGGCGGTTTGCTGCGCTCGGGGATGAAGGGGGTGAGGATGTGCAGTTCCCGGGCCTTGAGGAAGCTGAAGAGCATGACCACTGCTCCGATCAGGATCATAACGATGCTCAGAATGTGCTGCATGGCGAAGGGACGCTCCTCGTGATTTGATTGATGGAACCTGTGACAATAACAACGGTGCTTTGACAGGCTCAGCACGAACGGTAGTTATTTGAAATTATTGATTTTGTCGTTCGTGCTGAGCCTGTCAAAGCACCGTTGTTGCGAGTCCATCATGTTTTTTCAAGTATAGGCATTATTTGTTCAGGAGGCCATTTTTTTTCGAAAAAGACCGTTGTTCTCACAGACTGCAGGCGCTGGGTCAAGGGTGAGGGTGATAAGGCTGTTCGGGTTCGCCTGGGTGAGCTGGGCGCCGTTTGGGCCGGAGAGAGAAAGCACGGTGTGGGCGGTGTTGTTGAGGCCGCGATCCAGGTATTCCACCCGGTCGCCCTTCGCGATGGGGTTGCGGGTCTCAATAACCGGCTGGGTGCCTGCCTGGCGGACGATGCCCACCGGGGCATAGTCGTAGCTGATCATGGGGCCGTCGTAGAGCATGTCGGCTGTGCTTGGCGGCTGGTCGAAGAAGTTTTCCGTGTAGCCGCGGGAACCGATTTTCAGCAACTCCTCCCGGAAGGATTCGGGCAGGGCGGCGTCAAGCCCCTGCGCACCCCAGTAATCAAGGGCTGCCCGGTAGAGGCGGGTTATGGCCCCCACATAGTAGACGCTTTTCATCCTCCCCTCGATTTTGAGGCTGTCCGCCCCACCCCGGATCAAATCGGGCAGGCGGTGCAAGAGGCAGAGGTCCTTGGCGTTGAAGATATAGGTGCCGCGGCTGTCTTCCTCCACCGGGAAGAACTGGCCCGGCCGTTTTTCCTCTTCCAGCCGGTAGTGGTAGCGGCAGGGATGGGCGCAGTTGCCCTGGTTGGCGTCGCGGCCGGTGAGATAGAGGCTCAAGAGGCAGCGGCCCGAATAGGAGATGCACAACGCCCCGTGCACGAAGATCTCCAGCTCCGCCCCGGTGGCCTGCCGGATCTGGGTGATCTCGGCCAGGGAAAGCTCGCGGGCCAGATTGAGCCGTTTCACCCCTTGGCCCACCCAGAAACGGACACTTTCCAGGTTGGTAACATTGGCCTGGGTGCTGAGATGGATGGGGATTTCCGGCGCCACCCGTTGGGCCACGGCAAGGATGCCCGGATCGGAGATGATCAGCCCGTCCACCTTGGCCTCTTGCAGAGCGGCCAGATACTCGGGCAGGTCGGCAAGATCGTCATTGTGGGCAAAGATGTTGAGGGTGGTGTATACTTGGACACCGCGCTCGTGGGCATAGGCTGTGGCCTGGCCGATTTCCTCGTCGCTGAAATTGGTGGCATGGGCCCGGAGGCTGAATTTCTTGCCGCCGAGATAGACTGCATCCGCACCGTAGTGGATGGCGGTCTGCATCTTTTCAAAATTGCCTGCTGGGGCAAGAAGTTCCGGGAGTTTCATCAACAAGCCTTTTCGTGCTGGGGATCGGATGGCAGAGCGTTTCGCAACGACTATACACCAAAAAAATATTGTTGTCGCCATGAGCGGCGGCGTTGATTCTTCGGTGGCCGCCGCCCTGTTGCAACAACAGGGGGCGCGGGTGCAGGGCGTTTTCATGGCCCTGGCCCAGCCCGATCTGGCTGAGCAACTGCAGCGGGTCCGGGCGGTGGCCGATTTCTTGCGGATTCCCCTGACCGTGGTGGATCTGGCCGAACCTTTCCAACGGGAGGTGGTGGACTATTTCTGCGCCGGCTATTTTGCCGGGAAAACCCCCAACCCCTGCGTGGTTTGTAACCGCACCATCAAGTGCGGCCTGCTTTTGGATCGGGCGCGGGAGGGTCTTGGGGCGGATCTGCTGGCCACCGGCCATTATGTCCGGATCAGCGGGGAAGGGGAAGCCGGGTATCGGTTGCTCAAAGGGATTGACCCCACAAAGGATCAATCCTATTTTCTCGCGCTGCTCAGGCAGGAGCAACTGGCCCGCCTCTGCTTTCCCTTGGGGGATTTCCGGAAGGAGGAGGTGTACGAGCTGGCCGCCGGTTTTGGCTTGGCGTTTCGGGATACTCCGGAGAGTCAGGATATCTGTTTTCTGAAGCACCAGTCGGTGGCGGAGTTTCTCGCTGTTCATTCCCCGGGGCAAGGGCGACCCGGCCCGATGCTGACCTTGCAGGGCAAGGAACTTGGGCAACACGCGGGCATCCATCATTATACCATCGGCCAGCGGCGGGGATTGGGTCTGCCGGACGCCACCCCCTGGTATGTGGCAACGCTTGATCCGGAGCGCAACGTGGTGGTGGTCGGTAAGGACGCGGATCTCTGGCAGCGGGAGATGGTGCTGCCGGTTGTGCATTGGTTGCGCGGCCATCCCCCATCCTTGCCCCATGTCTGCGCGGTGAAAATCCGTTCCCGGCATCCAGCCTGCCAGGCAGAGATCGTTGGCTTTGATACCGGGGTGCGGCTGACTTTTGCCGAGCCGCAGCGGGCCGTGACCCCCGGCCAGTTTGCGGTTTTTTATGAGGGAGAGGAAGTTCTGGGATGCGGCGAGATTGCGCGCTGAAGCGAAATTTGTGTCTGGCAGCCGCAGCGGAAAAAAGATACACTGAGAGCGATGCCGCGTTTGCCAAGCCCTTGTTTGCCAGGCTTGCAAACAGGCCCTGATCACCGGAAAAAATCAAGGAACATCATGAGCGCATTCATCTCCAAGACCAAGATTGTGGCCACCCTGGGCCCGGCCTCTTTTTTGCCGGCCGTGCAGAGGCGGCTGATGGCAGCCGGAGTTGATGGCTTTCGCCTGAATCTCTCCCACGGAGACTTTGAGGAACACGCCGCGGTGATCGCCAGCCTGCGGAAAATCAGCGGGGAGATGGGGAGGCCGGTGGCCATTATTGTTGACCTGCCCGGCCCGAAAATGCGGCTGGGCATGGTGCCAAAGCCGATCACCGTGCGGCGGGGGGCCAAGGTCCGTTTCTGGCCCGCAAGCCAGGCCCGTCCAGGGAAGGGTATCTTTCTGCCCCATGAAATTTCCGGGCTGGCCCAAGGGGTGCGGCCCGGCTCCATCATCTTTGTCGGCGACGGCATGATGCAGTTCAAGGTCAAGTCCATCGAGGGGGAGATCATTGAAACCGAGGCCCTGGTGGCCGGGGTGGTCCGATCCAACAAGGGGGTCAATATCCCCGGCTATAATACGCCTTCCGGGGTGCTCACCGAGGAAGACAAGCGCGGCATCGCCTTTGCCATTCAGCACAAGGCCGATGTCATCTGCATCTCCTTTGTCGGCAGCCCCGAGGATATGCTGGCCGCCCGCGCTCTCCTGCCGCAAACCGGGAACTACCGCCCCTGTCTGTTGGCCAAGATCGAGCGGCGGCAGGCAGTGGCCAACCTGGACTCCATTCTGGCGCAGGCCGATGCGGTGATGGTGGCTCGGGGCGATTTGGGCATCGAGCTGCCCATCGAGGAGATCCCCGGGCTCCAGAAGGACATCATTCACCGGGCCAATATGGCGGCCAAGCCGGTGATCGTCGCCACCCAGATGCTTTTGTCCATGGTGGACAACGCCCGGCCCACCCGGGCCGAGGTCACCGACGTGGCCAACGCCATCCTGGACGGCGCCGATGCCATCATGTTTTCCGAGGAGACGGCCATTGGCCATGATCCGGTGGCCGTGGTCCGCATTGCCAAAAAAATTGCCCGGCAGACCGAGCGCCGCCTGGTCAAGAGCGGCGGGGTTGCCTTGGAGGTCCGGGCCGCGATCCGCTCCGAAGACAGCATCGATGATCTGATCAGCAGCGCCACCTGCGATGTTTTGGAGAACCGCACCGTGGACCTGGCCGTTACCCCAACCGCCACCGGGGCTACGGCCAGGCGTATCGCCCGGCTGCGGCCCCGGCCCTGGATTGTGGCCGTCACCGATAACCAGACGGTCCGCAATATTCTTGCCCTTTCCTCCGGGGTTTTCCCCCTGTACGTATCCTCCGTTTCCCTGTCGGACCGCGAGCTGGCCGAGTTGCTGAAAGGCGCCGGGCTGGTCCGGTCCGGGACGCAGCGGCTGGTGATCACCGCGGGCAGTCTCACCGGGGTTGCGGGGACCACCAACAGCCTCAAAATCATCGATGTTTCGTAACCGTTCAGCAGCGGAGCTTCGCGGCTGAACGGTTACACGAGCAGAGGTGCCGGAAAGCGGCCTTGTTGTTGCAACTCCGGAGCACACACAGTATGGCACAGACATGAAGAGCACAGGCCAGAACAAAAAAAAGATTGCCCTTACCACCCTGGGCTGCAAGGTCAACCAGTTTGAGTCGGCTGCCTTCCTTTCGGAACTCGCCCAGCGGGAAGTGGAGCTGGTTCCCTTTTCCCATCCGGCGGATATCTATATCATCAACACCTGCGCGGTGACGGCCAGGGCCGGGGCGCAGTCCCGTCAGTTGATCCGGCGGGCCTTGCGCGCCAATCCCGAGGCCCGGTTGATCGTGACCGGCTGCTATGCCCAGATTGGAGCCCAGGAGATTCTCGAGATCGCCGACAGCCCCATCTGCATTGTGGGCAACGGTTGCAAGCACCGCTTGGTGGAAGTGGCCCTGGCCGACCGCCACTGTGATCTGGAAATGCATCTGGGCGATATCGGTGGGCACAAGGAGATTTGCCCTCTTACCGTCACCAGCTTCGGATCGCGGACCAGGGCGTATCTCAAGGTGCAGGACGGCTGCAACAGTTTCTGTTCCTACTGCATCGTGCCCTATGCCCGGGGGCGCAGCCGCAGCCTTGATCCGGACAAGGTGGTGGCCCAGGCCGAAATCTTTGCCGCCCAAGGCTACAAGGAACAGGTGCTCACCGGCATCCACCTCGGCCATTATGGTCAGGATCTTACCCCCAAAACCAACCTGCGCGAGTTGCTCGGGCTGCTTGTCGCCCGGGACCTGCCGGTGCGCTACCGTTTGAGTTCGCTCGAGCCCACCGAGATTACGGACGAGCTCCTGAATCTCATGGCCCAATCGGCCTCAGTGATGCCCTATCTGCATATTCCCTTGCAGAGCGGGGATGATGGGATACTCAAGCGGATGAACCGCCGCTATCCCGCCGCCGCCTTTGCTAAAGTGGTGGAACGGAGCGTGGCGAGCCTGCCGGACGCAGCCATCGGCGTGGACGTGCTGGTCGGTTTTCCGGGCGAGGACGAGGAAGCCTTTGCCAACACCTACCGCCTGCTCGAATCATTGCCGGTGAGCTATCTCCATGTCTTTCCCTACTCGAAAAGGCCGGGAACCCCGGCCGCCGCCATGGCTGATCAGGTTCCCAAACCGATCAAGGAGGAAAGGGTTGCGCGCTTGCGGGATTTGCATCATACAAAACGGAGCGGTTTTTACCGCAAGCATCTGGGCAGCGTCCGCCAGATCCTGGTGGAAGGACGCAAGCAGGGATGTTTGCTCAAGGGCTATACCGGCAATTATATCCCGGTCTCCTTTGCCGGGGACAGCGGGCTGGTGAACCAGTTGGTTACGGTGCGGTTGGAAGAGCTCACCGAGGATGGGGTGCTGGGCCGGATTGTTTGAACTGATTGACTTCAAAGGGATGAAACTGCTTGTCGGAGAATTTTTTGCATGGTTTCTAGCGAAGACTCGCGGGTCAAAATCCTCTGCATTCTGCATCTGGTCATATCAATACCTTTCCCTCAAAAATGCCACATGGGACGAAGACACCAACATCTTCCCAGACATTTCCCAAGAGTCCATCGACCGTCTCCTGGATGACATCAAGGTCTCACTGAAAAACGAGGATCCGGGCAAAGCCTTTTATGGAAAGCAACCGTCCTCATTGCCAGGGGCACGGTGCAGCAATGCCAAGAAAACGCTCCTATCTGGAAGGCCTCTATGTTGACGGCGCACCCAGCATTGCCTATCGTAAAAATTCTGTCAAGACGGCGTGACAGGAGCGCTTTGCCCCCTGCAAAGAAATAGGGAGAGTGGTCCTGATTTCCCTCAAGACAACCATGCAATCGAGCCGCAGAAAAAAACAGTTTCAAATATCGCAAATTGCGATATACTGGATTGAACCATGCACGTGATCGCCAAGAAAGCGCTGGAGGATTTCTGGAAAATTCATCCGACCGCCAAGTCTCCCCTGGAATCTTGGTACAGGGTGGTCAGCAGATCAAGCTTCTCCAGCTTCAGCGACGTGCGGGAAACATTCCGGTCGGCTGACTACGCGGATGCGTATACGATTTTCGATATAGGCGGCAACAGCTTCCGGATCATCGCCGTGATCCACTACAACCGGCAAAAGGTCTACATTCGGCATGTGTTCACCCATCCCGAGTATGACCGCTGGTGCAAACAGAACAGGAGTAAAGGAAAATGATCCCCGCAGGCCATGCCATTGATCCGGCGGTAATCGCTCCGGCGTGGCGCTCGTTGCAAGAAGCGCTGCCGGTTCGCCTTACGCCCATCCGCACCGAGGCACAATTTGCAGAGGTGGTTGCGTTGCTGCACAGCCTCATCGATGCAGTCGGCGACGATGAAAACCATGAGCTGGCTGATTTTCTCGATCTGGTCGGACAACTGGTCGAGGATTACGAGACACAACATCATCCCGTTCCGGAAGCGGAACCACGAGCCGTTCTCCGGTTCCTCATGGAGCAGCACGGACTCAAGCAGACCGATCTGTCCGAGGAGATCGGCGGGCAATCCGTGGTAAGCGAAATACTGACGGGCAAACGCGAGATCAACGCCAGACAGGCCAAGGCCCTGGCGGCCCGCTTCGGGGTTTCCCCGGCGGTTTTTATTTGAACAAATTCAAAAACAAAGAATGTGGGAGATGTCCCTGATTCCCACTGATTTCCCGTTGGCTAAAAAGATTTTTCTCGGCTAGATTGGTTTAACTCATAAATTCAGAGGCATTTTGATCTGGTGGTAGACAGGAATTAAATATTGTGTCCCCTGAATTTGCAAGTCTCTAATGTGAATTAGAATTTCAAATTTTTATTCTAAAAGAAACCGGGGGGTGTCCCTAGTTTTCCTATAGACAATAAACTAAGACGCGATATTCAATGCAAATTGTCGGTAATAAACTAGCAGAATGGGCAAATCACGAAACGGAGGTGAATGTTGCCGATCTTTTTGGGAGGAGTGCATTCAATCGTTATTATTATTCTGCTTTTCTTGTTACGAGAGAATTATTAAATGAGCTAGATAGTAAGTGGGCGGAACCGTCACACAGTGGAATTCCTGATTTACTTAGAAAGACTATTGTAAAGAAGGTAAAGTTAAGTATTAATAAAGCTGTGAAACTAGGCACTATTGACCCTGGCGAAGCATTAAAGCTTGAGGCAACAATAATGACGGCTGCAAACGAATTAGCAAATTTGTTGTCTGCAGCATATGCAGTAAGGGTAATTGCAGATTATGAACCTGAAGTTCAGATCATTAAGAAAGGTAAAGTTTTTTCATTGAATAATGAATCAATAACTAGAGCAAAAAATTGGCCAAATCAGGCTTCAATTTATACAACAAGTATACGGAAAGTATGGAAGGGGATAGGCCTTGGTTGACATCAAAGATATTCAAAAATTTATTAAAGATCGAAAGGCTAAATTCATTCAAGAAATCAGGATAAGGCCCAATGATGGTTCCTTAGTGGCAACTATTTCAAATAGTTCCATTGGAGAAAAAGCTATTGAAGGTAAGACATCTTGGCGCCAGCTTACATATATAAGAAAAGCTATAAAAGAAAAATTTAACACCGAAATAGAATTTGTAATTTCTAAGAGCGAGGTGCATGGGAATCTTGAGAATGGGTTGCTTGGTATTTTAGAACAGAAATTTCCTACCGTTGTACTGTTATGCTTTCTCTCATTTCCTAAATCAGGATTTGCTGATGTATGGATGGAATTTCGTGAACCAGAATCGGTTTCGGAATCATCTAGAGAACAGATTCAGGAAGTTGTTGAAGAGTACTTGAAACTCTCAGATGTAAACCATTATATGGTCCATTGGGGGTTAGGAGAACTGAGTCTACCAACAACAGTTGCTATCCTCAGAGCTATTAAAATTACTGCCCCAGCGGACCTAGGAGCTATTGAAAATAATTTATCGCAGAATGCTTTTTCCTGGCCATCTCAAACATGGCTAAAAAACAAGTTAGATTTATTCAGGAAAAAGGGTCTTTTGTTGAGACAACAGGACGAATCTTATGTTCTGACTCAAGAGACTTTATCAAAAATTCCTCACGGCAATTTTCGAACAAGCTCAGATGTTGAAAGGGCTCTTGCCCTTGGGAGACGTAAATGGTAAGAAAGCTTTTGGAAGTGGTGGTGCTTATCAGCGAGAGTGTGCATCACACTCATTTGCGAAGGTTAGGCACAGAAGATTCGGCGGCCTTATGGCTGTCGCTCCTTCGAACCGACAGCCATAAGGCCGCCGGGCTCTAGGAAAGTTTATATGACTTTGTTATCACCATGAAAGCACCACCACTTCTTTTTTCCTATTCATCCCTTGAGCATTATTTGGATGCTCTTTCTCCTGATCTTCGCCAGGAATATGAGCAGAGAATCGGGGCCTTGGTTCAACTAGAGTTGCCACCTGTTGTTTCCTTGCGTTGTCTTGCAACCCTCATAGGTTATAGCTCGAAATTTCTTGGTGCTATTGTTAAGAATCAAGAGCATTACTATCGCACTTTTATCATTCCCAAAGGCAATAAACGGCGAACTATACATGCACCAAAAGTTGCCCTGAAAGTTATTCAAAAGTGGTTTGGGCATCATTTAGCAGAACAATTAGAATTCCATGACTCTGTGTATGGATTTGTCAGAGGTCGATCATCTGTTAACGCCGCACAAGTACATTGTGGAGCCCGGTGGATATATAGCGTTGACATTAAAGACTTCTTTCCCTCAACTTCACTCGATAAAGTTTACCATTCTTTAGTGGAAATTGGCATCCCTGGCGGTGGTGCTGATTTGGTTGCTAGGCTTTGTTGTTATAGAAGTAACTTAGCTCAAGGTTCTCCTGCGAGTCCCATTTTATCAAATCTTGTTTTCCGGCATGCCGACGAGGAACTTTCAGAAATAGCTGTAAATAATGGTCTAAGACACACAAGATATGCTGATGACATAGTGTTTTCAGGGACAGAAGATCTCCCCGAAACTGTTAAGGAAGAGATAAAGCAAGTCGTAATCAGTAGAGGCTGGCAGTTGTCGGATAAAAAGGAATATTTCGCTCAACAGCCCAACAGATTAAAGGTGCATGGTTTGTTGGTGCATGGCGAAAGAGCCCGATTGACGAAAGGCTATAGAAATAGAATCCGGGCATATAAACATCTTTTAGCTGCTGGTAAAATTACAGATGAAGATATCTTCCGTGTCAAAGGGCACTTGAATTACGCAAAATCTGTCGAGGAAATCGAAGGCCAATAGGGACGCTGGTAAGTTATGTAAGTTATTCATGTCGCTGACCGACGGGATAATTCCGGGGACATCCAAACAAAAAAATGGGGACGGAGCCCAATATTTTCGCTCCTCGTCCTTCATTAATACTACACCGTAAAAAATTCTTTGAAGGCTATCACTCAGTACGCTTCCGGCTCGACCTTCAAGGAGGTTTCCGGAACGGTGCTGAAGACAGTAAAAGTCTGCCTGTCTGCGTCTGGAGTTATGGAACGATTCACAAACAAGGTCGATTCCATATTCAAGCGCCAGGATGTGCTTGAGCAAGAAAACCAGCACCTAACCCATCTCCGCGACTGGCTCCTGCCTATGCTGATGAGCGGCCAGGTCACGGTGGCGTAAGGGGAGATACGATGAAATTCGAAGAATTTGTCTCCGGCAGCTATAAACAGCAGTATCAGCACAAGAGCTTCCAGCTCGCTCCCATCTCAGCCGCCGTCTCCGGCAAGATCGACGTCCGCAACTGGCAACCCGCCCAAACCGAAATCCCCAGGGAGGCCAGCGCATGATTGCCAAGCTTCCGAAACCTCTCCCTTTGTTCCATGAGATCAAAACCCTCATTGACTCCGCCCGGCACCGGGCGGCGGTGGCGGTCAACGCTGAATTGACCCTGCTGTACTGGCAGGTGGGGCAGCGCATACATGCCGAGGTTCTCAGGGGTGAACGTGCCGAGTACGGCAAAGAGATCATCCCTCACCTGGCCAGACAGCTCACCACCTTGTATGGCAAAGGTTGGACGCAGCGGAACTTGGCGAACATGGTGCTTTTCTCCGAGTCTTTCAGCGACCTAAACATTTTGCACGCACTGAGTGCAAAATTGAGCTGGACTCATTTTCGCACCCTGATCGCCATCGACGATCCCCTCAAACGTGAGTTCTATACCCAGATGGCACAGCTTGAAGGCTGGTCCACCCGGGTCTTGAGCGAACGCATCGACGCCATGCTGTTCGAGCGCACCGCCCTGTCGAAAAAGCCGGAAGAGACCATCCGCCTGGAACTGCAAGCCCTGGCCGCCAAGGGCGACCTGACTCCGGCCATGGTGCTGAAAGATCCCTATGTGCTCGATTTCCTGGAGCTGAACGACCACTATGTGGAAAAGGATCTGGAAGACGCTATCCTGCGGGAGTTGGAGCAGTTCTTGCTGGAGTTGGGCGCGGGTTTCACCTTTGTTGCCCGGCAAAAGCGGCTGCAGATCGACAACGATGATTTCTATATCGACCTGCTGTTATACAACCGGCGCCTGCGACGACTGGTGGCCATCGACTTGAAGCTGGGCAACTTCAAGGCCGAATACAAGGGGCAGATGGAACTGTATCTGCGCTGGCTGGCCAAGTACGAGCAGGAACCGGGCGAGAAGCCGCCCTTGGGCATCATCCTCTGTGCCGGGAAAAAGGCCGAACAGATCAAGCTGCTGGAGCTGGATCAAGCCTCCATCCATGTGGCCGATTACCTCACCGAACTGCCGCCGAAAGAGGTGTTTGAGGCGAAACTGCACAGCGCCATCGCCTCGGCGCGCAAACGCTTGGGATCGTGATGCGATGCGGTTCGTTCCTCACCGGGCATTTTACAAATATCATTTCCAGCGGTGAATTGGAAAAGCAGGTGTACTAGGATGAGCGAGAAAAAAAATCCTCAAGTTCCCATGAGAAGAGAGACCTCCATGGTCCGCTCATCGGCGGCGGAATACCTGACTTTTGTCGCCGCCAGTGGCAAGGGAGGCGTCGAGGCGGTGTACGCCGATGAAAACATCTGGCTGACCCAGAAAATGCTGGGCACTCTCTATGATGTTGATGTGAGAACCATCAACTATCACCTGAAAAAAATCTTTAGTGACAGTGAGTTGCAAGAAAATTCAGTTATCCGAAATTTTCGGATAACTGCCGCTGACGGTAAAAGTTACAACACCAAGCACTACAACCTCGCCGCCATCATCGCCGTTGGTTACAAGGTCAACTCCGAACGCGCCGTGCAGTTCCGCAAATGGGCGACCGCCATTATCCGGGAGTTCACCATCAAGGGCTATGCGATGGATGACGAGCGTCTGAAGAATGACGGCTCCATCCTCACCGCGAAGTATTTTGAAGAACAGTTGCAGCGCATTCGGGAGATCCGCCTCTCAGAGCGCAAGTTCTATCAGAAAATCACTGACATCTACTCGACCGCCGTCGACTATGACGTGACGGCCCAAGCCACCAAGCGTTTTTTCTCTACCGTGCAAAACAAACTCCACTGGGCCATCCACGGCCAGACGGCGGCGGAAGTCATATACCACCGCGCCGATGCCGAAAAGGACAACATGGGGCTGACCACCTGGAAGGACGCACCGAGAGGAAAAATTCAGAAATTCGACGTCACTGTCGCTAAGAACTACCTGACCGAAAACGAAATGGCGCAATTGCAGCGGCTGGTTTCGGCCTATCTGGATCTAGCGGAAGACATGGCGCTGCGCCAGATCCCACTGACCATGCAGGATTGGGAAACACGCCTGAACCGCTTCATCGAAGCTACCGACCGGGAAATTCTGCAGGATGCGGGCAAAGTAACAGCGGAAATCGCCAAAGCCCATGCCGAAACCGAGTTCGAAAAATATCGCATAGTCCAGGACCGTTTGTTTGAGAGCGATTTTGACCATATCATTAAACGGATCAAGGACGAAAAATGATCTGATTGTCTCCGCGTTGCGGAGACAATAGAGTTTGCTAGGATTGAGGAAAACAAATGGGGACGGAAGATGCAGTTGTTCGGAATTTCCGAACAACTGCCGCCGACGAGAAAAGTTACGATGTGCGCTAGTACAACCTGGACGTCATCATCTCCGTCGGCTACCCCGGGTCAAATCCCACCAGGGCACTCAGTTTCGCGCTAATGGTGGCCATGGTTTGCTTGCCCGGCAGTTAGCTCCTCCGCAATACCCTTGTAGCAAGCTCTCGCGCGAAGCGTTCATTCCGTGTTATATTGGGCAAAAATCTTTTCTTATGAGGCGGGGATGTTTGGGGAAATAATTGCCATCGGCGATGAGCTTACCTCCGGGAGGGTGCTGAATACCACCAGCTATTTTGCGGCAAGCCATCTTTTTGCCGCAGGGCACGAGATCCTGGCCATGACCACCATCGGGGATGAACCGGAACTCATCGGCCGCACCCTGCAACGGGCTTTGCAGCGGGCGGATTTTGTTATTGTCACCGGGGGGTTGGGCCCGACCACCGATGATCTGACCAATGCCGCGGTTTCCTCGGCCCTTGACCGTCCCGCCACCTTGTATCCGGAAATACTGAAAAAGATCCAGGCCTACGGTAAAAGTCTGCCGGCCGGTCAGCGGGTTTCCCTGGAAAAACTTGCCTGGTTGCCAGCGGGCGCCCACGCCCTGCACACCGAAGCAAAGACGGCCGGATATTTTCTGGTCCAGGACGGCAAGCCCATCTTTTTTCTGCCGGGGGTGCCGCAGGAGATGGAGGATCTGCTCCTGGAAACGGTTATCACCCGGCTTGCTGTCTGGGAAGGCGAGGAGGTCCGGCAGGTGCGCCAGAAGGTATATAAGGTGGTGGGCTTGGCCGAGTCCGAGATCAACCGGCGGCTTGCCCATCTGGAAGGCCGCGATCCCAGGGTCCGGATCGGCTATTATCCCGTGTTTCCCGAGGTGCATGTCAGCCTCACCGTTACCGGCGCGACAGGCAACGAGGCCGAGGCGGCGATGCAAAAATACGATGGCAAGATGGTCGAGTCGCTTGGCGACTGTTGTTACGGCTCCGGTGGCGACACCCTGGAGTCCGTGGTGGGGAGGTTGCTTGGAGACCGCGGTCAAAGCGTGGCCGTGGCGGAATCCTGCACCGGCGGGCTCATCGGCCATGCCTTGACCAGTATCGCCGGGAGTTCCGGGTATTTCGTCGGCGGGGTGGTGGCCTACAGCGATGCCTTGAAGGAGCGGTTGCTCGGGGTCAACCGGGAGATCCTCCTGCGTTCCGGCGCGGTCAGCGCGGAGTGTGCCAGGGCTATGGCCGAGGGGATGCGGCGGATAACCCCCGTTGACCATGCCCTTTCCGTAACGGGTATTGCCGGACCGGGCGGCGGCAGCGAAGACAAGCCGGTGGGCACGGTCTATTTCGGCCTGGCCAGTCCGGAAAAAACCCAGACCTTTCTTTTTCGTTTTTCCGGGGACCGCGGCCAGGTGCAGGCCCAGGCCAGCCAGACGGCGCTTGACCTTTTGCGCCGGCATCTGCTTGGGCTGAATAGCTTGGTCTTGATAATGGATGCAGGACAGAGTAAAAAGAACCGACGATAATTCATCCTACAGAGGGAGACATACACCATGGCAGTTGCCGACGAAAAGAATAAAACCCTTGATACCGCGATTTTCCAGATCCAGAAGCAGTTCGGCAAGGGCTCGATCATGCGGCTCGGCACGGACGAGCGGGAGGCGGTATCGGTTATCTCCACCGGCACCCTGAGTATCGATATCGCCACCGGGGTCGGCGGCGTGGCCCGGGGGAGGATCACGGAAATCTACGGGCCGGAATCTTCCGGCAAGACCACCCTGGCCCTGCATATCATCGCCGAGGCCCAGAAGGCCGGGGGCAGCGCCGCCTTCATCGATGCCGAGCATGCCCTGGACATCGGCTATGCCGAGCGTCTCGGGGTCAAGGTGGACGATCTTTTGGTCTCCCAGCCGGATTACGGCGAGCAGGCCCTGGAGATCGTCGAGATCCTTATCCGCAGCGGGGCGGTGGATGTCATTGTTGTCGACTCGGTGGCAGCCCTGGTACCCAAGGCGGAGATCGACGGCAACGCCGGGGACTCCCATGTCGGCCTCCAGGCCCGGCTCATGTCCCAGGCCATGCGCAAGCTCACCGGGGTGCTCAAGCGCACCAATACCGCGATCATCTTCATCAACCAGATCCGGATGAAGATCGGGGTCATGTTCGGCAACCCGGAAACCACCACCGGCGGCAACGCCCTCAAGTTTTACAGCTCGCTCAGGCTCGATATCCGGCGCCAGGCTGCGATTAAAGACGGAGTGGAGGTGATCGGCAACCGGACCAAGGTCAAGGTGGTGAAAAACAAGATGGCGCCGCCTTTCAAGGAAGCGGAGTTCGATATCATCTATGGCGAAGGCGCCTCCAAGGTTGGGGATCTGCTCGACCTGGCCACGGCCCAGGATATTGTCGAGAAAAGCGGAGCCTGGTACTCCTACAACGGCGAACGCATCGGCCAGGGCAGGGAGAACTCCAAGCTCTTTTTGAAGGAGCATCCGGAGATGTGCGATGACCTTGAAAGAAAGGTGCGCCTCGGGTATGGTTTGCCCGCAGTCGGAGAAAAAGCACCGGTTGCAAAGGCTGCGGTCGCCGACTGATCCGTTTTACCCAGGAAAAGATTGTTATCAAGAAGCGGGATGCGAAGGCGTCCCGCTTCTGTACTTTGAAGGAATGTCCCAATGACCGGAAACGACATACGCAAGCGATTTTTGACCTACTTTGCCGCCAAGGGCCATACCGTGGTGGAAAGCTCGCCCCTGGTGCCCCACGACGACCCGACCCTGCTGTTCGTCAATGCCGGGATGGTTCAGTTCAAGCGGGTGTTTATGGGCGAGGACAAGCGGGATTACGTAAGGGCGGCCACCAGCCAGCGCTGCGTGCGGGCCGGGGGCAAGCACAACGACTTGGAAAACGTGGGCTACACCGCGCGGCATCATACCTTTTTCGAGATGCTCGGCAATTTTTCCTTTGGCGATTATTTCAAAAAAGACGCCATCCACTATGCCTGGGATTTTCTCACCAAGGAGATCGGCCTGGACCCCCAGAAGCTCTGGGTTTCGGTGTTTGAAGACGACGACGAGGCCTTCGGCCTCTGGGAAAAGGTCAAGGAGCTGCCCCAGGGCCGCATTGTCCGGATGGGGGAAAAGGACAACTTCTGGGCCATGGGCGATACCGGCCCCTGCGGCCCTTGCTCCGAGATCCATATCGACCAGGGGGTGGAGGCGGGCTGCGGCAGGCCCGATTGCAAGCTCGGCTGCGACTGCGACCGCTTTCTGGAGATCTGGAACCTGGTGTTCATGCAGTTTAACCGGAGCGAGGACGGCACTATGACCCCGCTGCCCAAGCCGAGCATCGACACCGGCATGGGCTTGGAGCGCATTGCCGCCGTTACCCAGGGGAAATTCACCAACTACGACTCCGATCTGTTTGCCGGGATCATCGCGGCCATTGCCAAAGCCGCCGGAGTGCAATACGGCGAGGATGCTGCGGTCAATACGGCTCTGCGGGTTATTGCCGACCACAGCCGGGCCACCACCTTTCTGGTGGCCGACGGGGTGCTGCCCTCCAATGAGGGCAGGGGCTATGTGCTTCGCCGCATCATGCGGCGGGCCATCCGCTTTGGCCGCTCGCTGGGTCTGAAAAAGCCTTTTTTGACCGGGGTGACCGAGGCGGTCATCGGAGAGATGGGCGAGGCCTATCCCCATCTCCACGGGGCGCGGGAACTCCTGGCCAAGGTGGTGCACAACGAGGAGGTGCGCTTTCTGGAAACCCTGGACAACGGCCTGGCCATGCTCCACCAGGAGATGAAGCGGCTGCAGGAGGTGGGGGAAAAGGCGGTGGCCGGGGAGTTCATCTTCAAGCTTTACGATACCTTTGGTTTTCCCGTGGATATCGTCAAGGATATCGCCATTGAAAAGGGCATGCTGGCCGATGAAGCCGGATTCAACGCGGCCATGGAGGTGCAACGCAACCAGTCCAAGAAATCCTGGAAAGCCACCTCGCTGGCCGAAATGGGGTCAGGAGTGCGCGCCCTGCTCGACGCGGGGTTGCGGACCCATTTTGTCGGGTATGAAACGCGCCATCACCGTGGAGTAATAAGCGGGTTGTTGAGCGCTGGCGGTGACAGTCTTGAGCAGGCCGGCACCGGCGAGCAGATCTCCGTCGTTTGCCCGGAAACCCCGTTTTATGCCGAATCCGGCGGGCAGAGCGGCGACCGGGGCATGATCATCGGACCGCAGGGCAAGGCCAGGGTGGAAAATACCGTGGCCGCGGGGGAGGGGCTTGTCCTCCATCGGGCCGAGGTTGTCGAGGGCAGCCTATCCCTTGGCGAGACCGTCGAGCTCAAGGTGGCGGAAGGCAAGCGCCAGCGCACGGCCAACAACCACACCGCCACCCATCTTTTGCAGGCCGCCCTGCGCGAGGTGCTGGGCGAGCATGTCAAGCAATCCGGCTCCCTGGTCAACCCGGACCGGCTGCGTTTTGACTTCACCCATTTTTCCCCCCTCAGCCGCGAGGAACTGGCCCGGGTGGAAAAGATCGTTAATGAGGGAATCCGGGGGAATTCCCAGGTGTCCACCGCGGTGCTTGACCGGGAAGAGGCGATTAAGGACGGGGCCACGGCCCTGTTCGGCGAGAAATACGAAGCAAAAGTCCGGGTTGTTTCCGTGGGGCAGATCAGCAAGGAGCTGTGCGGCGGCACCCATGTGTCCGCGACCGGAGAGATCGGGCTGTTCAAGATTCTGAGTGAAACCGGCATCGCCGCCGGGGTGCGCCGTATCGAGGCGGTCACCGGCCCAGGGGCCATGGAACGGTTCCAGCAGGTCGAGGCGCAGTTGGGAGTGCTGGCGGCCAAAATCAAGACCACGCCTGAGGAACTACCCGGAAAGATAGAAAAAATGCTGGCCCGGCAAAAGGAGCTGGAACGGGAAGTCAGCCGGCTCACCGCGGATCTTTCCGTCAATGATCTGGACTCCATGCTCGGCAACGCCCAGGAGATCGGAGGGGTGAAGGTGGTTGTCGCCCAGATCGCCATGGATTCGCCGAAAACCATGCGCGAGGTCGGCGACAGGGTGCGGGACGGGCTGGGCAGCGGCATCGCTGTTTTGGGCGGCGTTTTTGAGGGAAAAGTCAGTCTGCTGGCCATGGTGACCAAGGATCTGTCCAGCCGCTTTCATGCCGGGCAGATTGTCAAAGAGGTGGCCACCATGGTGGGCGGCAGCGGGGGCGGGCGCCCGGATATGGCTCAGGCCGGGGGGGCCATGGCGGATAAATTGCCCGAGGCGCTCGCGGCAGTGCCAGGCATCATCACCGCCCAGGGTGCGAAAGCTTCTTCTTAAGAACCGGGACCGTTGAAAAAATAACCGGTTGGGGCGTGAATCTGTAGAAATACCCAGGGGAAAACGGGAAAAAAAGCAACGGGAAAATGTATTGACAGGCAAAATAAATTCGATTAGAACCGTTCAATTGTTAATGAACAGGCATTCATTTCAAGTGC
Organism: Desulfobulbaceae bacterium UBA2273; assembly: GCA_002347095.1. Classification (GTDB taxonomy): domain Bacteria; phylum Desulfobacterota; class Desulfobulbia; order Desulfobulbales; family Desulfurivibrionaceae; genus Thiovibrio; species Thiovibrio ferrireducens. The sequence continues at coordinate 83,280 of DDWZ01000019.1, forward strand.
ACATACCAAGATTTTTTCACATATAAATTGTAAAGAAAACGGGGGCCAGTAATGATTACTATCGACCTGACCATGCTCATTCAGATCGCCAATATGCTCTTGCTTATTGTCGTCCTGAATGCAGTCTTGTACAAACCGATCCGCGCGATTCTCGAAGAGCGGCAGAAAAAGATCACCGGCCTTGATGAGGGCATTGACCAATTCAAGAAGAATGCCGTGCTGCGTCTCGATGAGTTCGGTCAGAAGATGAAGGAGGCCAGGATCAGGGCCAAGAAAGAGTACGAAACTGCCCGCAATGCCGCCCTTGCCGAAAGCACCGAGAAACTGGCCGGGATCCGCAAGGAGGTTGACGCGCAGAAAACCGGTCAGCTTGCCGAAATAGAAAAAGAGTTTGCCGCAGCCCAGGCAGAGTTGCAGGGGCAGATCTCCGGGTTTGCCAATGAAATGGCTGGCAAGGTTTTGGGGAGGGCTCTGTAAATGAAAAACGCATCCTGGAAAAAAATCAGCTCTGCAGCCTTGTCGGTGCTCATGGTGCTGGCGGTTGCCGCCACCGCCTATGCCGCTGGCGATGGCGCCATCCCCAAGGAGAAGTGGTTGGATCTCCTGTGGCGGACCACGAACTTTGCCGGTCTGGTCTTCATTCTGGTCTTCTTTTTGAGAAAACCCTTTGCCGACGGCTTAAGCGGCCGGAGGGACGGGATCAAGGATCAGCTTGAGGCCCTGGAATCCCGCAAGGCCGAAGCAGAGCAACTGTACAAGGAGGCCGAGGCCAAGCTTGCCAGGCTCGATGACGAGGTGAACGGTATCATCACCGAGGCGGTTAAGCAGGGTGAGGCCGAGAAGGAGAAGATCATCGCCGATGCCGAGCGCAATGCGGGCGACATCAAGCGTCAGGCCGAGATGGCCGTGGCCCATGAGATTGCCGAGGCCAAGACCCGGTTGAAGGGCGAGATTGCCGAGCAAGCCGTGCTGCTGGCGGAAGAACTGGTGAAAAAGAATATTCAGCCTGCGGATCAGAGCAGGATGGTTGAGCTGTCTCTTGAAAAGGTGGGAGGTATTCAGTGAAGAACACAGTAATAGCCAAACGGTACGCCAAGGCGTTGTTTGCGGTTGGCAAGGAAGGCAATGCCTTCGCGGATTTCACCAAGACCCTCAACGCCATGTCCGAGCTTTTCGTCGGAATGCCCGAGGTGGCCGATGCCCTGACCAACCCGCTGTATCCGGTTGAGGCGCGGGAAAAGGTCATGGAGCATCTCCTTGCCTCCATGCAGGTTTCCCAGGTTTTGGGCAACTTTTTCAAGCTGCTGGTGCAGAAAAAACGTGCGAACATCCTGCCTGACATCGCCGCGGTATTTCAGGCGATGGTCGATGCGGATAACAATATGTGTCAGGGGACGGTGGTTTCGGCCATGGAGCTGACCCCCGAACTCAGTGCAAAGGTTAAGGCAACATTGGAAAAAATAACCGGCAAGCAGGTCGTCCTTACGGCCCAGGTCGATCCGTCCATTATCGGTGGGATCGTGGCCAAGGTCGGTGATCTGGTGCTCGATGGAAGCATCAAGTCACAGCTTGCTGGTTTAAAAGAATCCATTAAGGGGAGTTAATACGACAAATGCAGATCAAAGCCGAAGAGATCAGTCAAATCATCAAGGGGCAGATCAAGGATTACGAAAGTAAAGTTGATCTGAGTGAAACCGGCACCGTAATCTCCGTTGGTGACGGTATCGCTCGTGTGTACGGGGTTGAGAAGTGCATGGCCATGGAGCTGCTGGAGTTCCCCAGCGGCATCCTCGGCATCGCCTTGAACCTGGAAGCGGACAACGTCGGCTGCGCGATTCTTGGCGACGTACGGAAGATCAAGGAAGGCGACACCGTCAAACGTACCGGCCGTATTGCCGAGGTTCCCGTTGGCCCTGAGATGGAAGGCCGCGTCGTTGACGGCGTGGGCACCCCCATTGACGGCCAGGGTCCCCTGAACGCCAAGCACAGCTCCAAGATCGAGGTCTTGGCTCCCGGCGTTATCGCTCGTAAGTCCGTACACGAGCCCTGCTACACCGGCGCCAAGGCGGTTGACGCCATGACCCCGGTTGGCCGCGGTCAGCGCGAACTGGTCATCGGCGATCGTCAGATCGGCAAGACCGCCCTCTGTGTTGACGCGATCATCGCTCAGAAATACACCGATGTGCATTGCGTCTATGTGGCCATCGGCCAGAAGAAATCAACGGTGGCCCTGGTTGTTGAAGCGCTCCGTAAGCACGGCGCCATGGAATACACCACCGTGGTAGCAGCCTGCGCCTCCGATCCGGCGCCCATGCAGTATGTTGCCGCTTTTGCCGGTTGCGCCATGGGCGAGTACTTCCGTGACAACGGCCAGCATGCCCTGATCATCTATGACGATCTTTCCAAGCAGGCGGTTTCCTACCGTGAGCTCTCCCTGCTCCTTCGTCGTCCGCCGGGACGTGAAGCATACCCCGGTGACATCTTCTTCAACCACTCCCGTCTGCTGGAGCGTTCCTGCAAGGTAAACGATGCCCTGGGCGCCGGTTCTCTTACCGCCCTGCCCATCATCGAGACCCAGGCCGGTGACGTTTCCGCCTTCATCCCGACCAACGTTATCTCCATCACCGACGGTCAGGTATACCTGGAGCCCAACCTCTTCTTCGCCGGTGTTCGTCCCGCGATCAACGTCGGTCTTTCCGTATCCCGCGTAGGTGGTGCAGCCCAGGTTAAGGCCATGAAGCAGGTTGCCGGTTCTCTTCGTCTGGATCTGGCCCAGTACCGTGAACTCGCCGCCTTTGCCGGTTTCGGTTCCGATCTGGATGCCGCCACCCAGGCCCAGTTGACCCGTGGCGCTCGTCTGGTTGAGATTCTGAAGCAGCCCCAGTATCAGCCGCTGCCCATGGAAAAACAGATCTGTATCCTCTTTGCCGGTACCCGCGGCTATCTCGACACCCTGCCCGTTGACAGCCTGGCTGAGTATGAGCAGCAGCTCTATGCCCATATCGAGAAAAACCAGCCGAGCATCTACGATGACCTGAAAGAGAAGCAAGCCATTGATGCAGCTCTGGAAGAGAAGATCAGGACCACTCTGCAGGCTTTCGGGGAATCTTTCAAGGCTGCCAAGGGCCTTAAATAAGGGGGGTAAGGTCTCATGCCGAGCCTAAAAGATGTAAAAACAAAGATTGGTGGGGTGAAGAAAACTGCCCAGATCACCAAGGCCATGAACATGGTTGCTGCGGCCAAGCTTCGCGGGGCGCAGCAAAAGATGGAAGATTTCCGTTCCTACGCCGAAAAGTTCAACGCGGCCATGGGCAATCTCTCTTCGGCCATGGATTCCGGCGCTTTTCCGCTCATGGAGAAGCGCGAGGTCAAGACCGTGGAGATCCTGGTGGTTACCTCGGATCGCGGCCTGTGCGGAAGTTTTAACGCCCATATCCTGAAAATGACCGACAAGCTCATTGCCAAACTTGAGGGTGAGGGCAAGAAGGTTTCTCTCGTCTGCGTTGGCAAGAAGGGCATCAGCTATTTCCGGAAAACCGGCAAGGTCCGGCAGCGGTACGCCGACCTGATGGGCACCTTTCAGATGTTCAATGCCCGGACCATTGCCCAGGATATCGCCGGAAATTTTCTTTCCGGCGAGAGCGACGAAGTGCGCATCGTCTACGGGAAATTCAAGAGTGTCGCCGTGCAGCGTCCTGCGGAGCAGATGTTTTTGCCCATCCAGCCGGATGCCGTAGCGGCAACGGGGGCAACCTCTTCGGCGGCCGGGGCATACCTCTATGAGCCGAGCACCGAGGAAATCATGGAAGTGCTGCTGCCGCTGTACATGAATGTCATGGTCTACCATGCCATGCTGGAAGTCAGCGCCAGCGAGCATGCCGCCCGGATGAGCGCCATGGACAACGCCACCAACGCTTGTAAGGATATCATCCACAGCCTGACCCTGATTTACAACAAGGCCCGGCAGGCTGGCATCACCGCTGAATTGATGGACATTGTCGGCGGCGCGGAAGCGTTGAAGTAACCTAAGTGAAATCAGGCTGAATCATTCAGCAATCATAGATTGTCAATGTACGTACTAGCTGAGGAGGCTTTTTCAATGAGTGAAGCAAGAGTTGGTAAAATTGTTCAGGTCATCGGACCTGTTGTAGACGTGGAGTTTGAGCCGGATAACCTGCCGGAGATCATGAACGCCCTGCAGGTCAGCAATAAGGGTATCAGTGACGAGCCCGGCAACCTGATCATTGAGGTTGCCCTGCATCTTGGCGACAACGTGGTTCGCTGCGTTGCCATGGATCAGACCGACGGTTTGGTTCGCGGTCAGGAGTGCACGGATACCGGCAAGCCCATCGAGATCCCCTGCGGCGCTCCTGCCCTGGGCCGGATCATGAACGTAGTCGGCCGGCCGGTTGATGGCCTTGGCCCCATTGCTTCCGATAAGATGCGCGCCATTCATCGTCCCGCCCCTGCATTCACCGATCAGTCCACCGAGGTCCATGTTCTGGAAACCGGCATCAAGGTTATCGACCTGCTGGTTCCCTTCCCCCGCGGCGGCAAGATGGGCTTGTTCGGCGGCGCTGGCTGCGGCAAGACCGTTATCATGATGGAGATGGTAAACAACATCGCCATGCATCATGGCGGTATCTCCGTATTCTGCGGGGTTGGTGAGCGTACCCGTGAGGGTAACGATCTGTACCACGAGATGAAGGAGTCCGGCGTTCTGCCGAAAGCCGCCCTGGTTTACGGCCAGATGACCGAGCCGCCGGGAGCCCGCTCCCGTGTTGCTCTGACCGGCTTGTCCGCGGCAGAGTACTTCCGTGATGAAGAGGGGCAGGACGTACTCTTCTTCGTTGACAACATCTTCCGTTTCACCCAGGCTGGCGCCGAGGTTTCCGCGCTTCTTGGCCGTATTCCTTCGGCGGTTGGTTATCAGCCCACTTTGGCCACCGACCTTGGCGCGCTCCAGGAGCGGATTACCTCCACCAACAAGGGTTCCATCACCGCGGTACAGTGCGTTTACGTACCGGCCGACGACTTGACCGACCCGGCTCCGGCCACCACCTTTGCCCATCTTGACGGCACCGTTGTTCTTTCCCGTCAGATCGCGGAGCTTGGCATCTACCCGGCTGTTGATCCCCTGGACTCCACCTCCCGTATTCTCGACCCCAATGTCTTGGGTGAGGAGCATTACCTGGTGGCCCGCGGCGTACAGACCAGCCTCCAAAAGTACAAGGACCTGCAGGATATCATCGCGATTCTGGGTATGGACGAGCTCTCCGAAGAGGACCAGACCCTGGTTACCCGCGCTCGGAAGATCCAGCGTTTTCTCTCCCAGCCCTTCACCGTTGCGGAGACCTTCACCGGCATGGCCGGCAAGTACGTCAAGGTTGCCGACACGGTCCGCGGCTTCAAGGAGATCCTGGAAGGCAAACACGACGAGCTGCCCGAGACCGCTTTCTACATGGTAGGCAGCATTGAAGAGGCGGTTGAGAAGGCCAACAAAGAGAAGGCCGCTGCTTAAGGAACTGACTGACTTGCCGGACCCAATCCCACGTGGGGCTGGGTCGGCAAGGACTTGAGGATTACCCATGGCTGAAAAATTAAAGTTGGAAGTGGTAACTCCCAAAGGGGCCGTAGTGAGCAAGGAGGTTGACATTGTCACCGCTCCCGGCTACGGCGGTGAATTTGGTGTTCTTGCCAACCATGCCCCTTTCTTGAGTACGATCAAAACAGGTCTTCTGACCTACAAGACCGGTGCCCAGGAAGAAACCCTGATGGTGAGTGGCGGGTTTTGTGAAGTATCCAATAATAAGCTGACCTTTCTCGTTGAATCGGCGGAGCGTGGAGCGGATATTGATGTCGAGCGCGCAATGCGGGCCAAGGAGCGGGCGGAAAAACGTCTGGCCGAAGCACAGGCCCAGAAAGAAAAGTTCGACCGCACCAGGGCCGAAGCCGCCTTGCAGCGGGCCTTGAGCCGGCTGAAGGTTGCCGAAAGGCGCAAGCCTTCCTGAGAAGAAGAAAAAAATGGAATAAAAAAAGCCGCTCGGAAACGAGCGGCTTTTTTTTATAGGGAAAGAGTGCGGAAAGTCCTATGCTTTTTCGCTGAGATTCGCCTCAACAACAAAAGAACCCGCCGCGGTTTCAAAGGGAATGACAATGGTTGGCGCCTTGGAGTAATAGGAGATCTCCACCCCCTTGCCAACAACCATGTTGGGGGTGGCCAGGGCGAATTTATGGTCAAGCTTGGCCAACTGGGCCTTGGCTCCGCCACAGATCATATTGGTCAGTTCGCCGACCGCATCAACGACCTCATCGTCAATTTTATCCTTGGGGTCTTCCATCAGCATGTTGGCGACAATTTTCAGGATGCATTTTTCCGTGAAACTCACGATCATGGATCCGGTGATTTCTTCGGAGGTCATGCCGATGATGCCGGTAACCTCGCCATAGGAGGTGTTGCCCTCTTTCAGGCGGGGTTTTTGGGGCGTTACCTGGGTTTGCGCCATTGTTTCAAGAACATTCTTGGCGGCGGTTAAAAATGGGTTGATAAACTCTGCTTTCATAAAGTATGTCGCTCATATGTATTCTGCTGAATTGATGAGATATATTGTATAACTTGCGGGTTATGCAAGGAATTGTCAAGCGCCATTTACCTGATTACGGAGAAGGAAGCGCTTTTTTCCGCGCAAAAGCATCCGGTGGCGAGGCGAATTTTTCCGTCTGCGGAGACGGGAACGAAAATTTATACATGAAATGCGCAGTGAAACAGTTTACCATGTGGAAATTATGGTCTAACTTGTCGTTATTATGATAAATATCGGTACTAGTACCGATGCTTCAATCTTCCGGGTAGGAGGCAGTGATGGAGACAAAAGAGAGAATGGAAATTCCCCGTCAATTTTCTCGGGAATTGCCCGTTGCCGAACGGATCAAGAGCTTTGCCGAGGTGGCTTCCGGCTATGAGGCCAAGAGTGCGCAATTGGAGGCGGAGCGGTGCCTGCAATGCAAAAAACCCAAATGCCGGGAGGGTTGTCCGGTGCATAATGATATCCCCGGCTTTATCAAGCTGTTGCGCGAGGGCAAGATCGAGGAAGCGTACTGGCTGGACCGCGAGACCAACTCGCTTCCCGCCATCTGTTCGCGGGTTTGCCCCCATGAATTCCAGTGCGAGGGGCACTGCATCCGGGGGAAAAAAGGCGAGCCCGTGGCCATCGGCATGCTCGAGCGCTACATTGTCGATTGGATGGTGGCCAACAACAAGAATCTGCTCAAGGCCTGCGCCCTGCCCAAGGACAAAAAAGTAGCCATTATCGGTTCCGGCCCGGCCGGGATGTCCGTGGCCTATTATCTGGCTCATTTGGGGTATCCCTGCACCATCTTCGAAAGTCTGCCGGTTTCCGGCGGCATGCTGGCGGTGGGCATCCCTGCCTACCGTCTGCCCAGGCCGATCATCGAGGCGGAATTCGATGCCCTGCGAAACTGCGGGGTCACCGTGGTCAACAACATCACCATCGGCAAGGATAAAAGCCTGCAGGATTTAAAAAACGAGGGGTTTGGCGCGGTTTTTCTTGGCCCTGGGGCGCACGCCAGCCGTAAGCTCGGGGTTGAGGGCGAGGATCTTGCCGGCGTGCTGCACGGAGTCGATTATCTCCGGAGGGTCAATGTCGGCGAACAGCTCAACCTTGGCCGCAATGTGGTGGTGGTGGGCGGCGGCAACGTGGCCATCGACTGCGCCCGCACCGCGCTGCGCACCGGTTCGGATCAGGTCTTCATCCTCTACCGCCGCACCAAGGCGGAGATGCCTGCGGCTCAGGCCGAGATCCACCATCTGGAAGAGGAAGGGGTGCGTATCGAGATGCTGGCCGCCCCGGTGAAGATCCACGGCGAAAATGGCCGGTTGACCAAGATCGAATGTTTGCGGATGAAGCTGGGTGCATGTGATGCTTCGGGCCGCTGCCGGCCGGAGGTTGTCGAGGGCTCCAACTTTATGATCGAGGCGGACGCCATCATCCCGGCCATCAGCCAGGATGTGGACCCCACCGCAGGTTCAGGCCTCGATTTCACCATGACCCGCTGGGGCACCTATGTGGTGGACGAGGTGACCATGCAGACCTCGGTGGATTGGGTCTTTGCCGCGGGCGATGCGGTGCTTGGCCCGCAGACCGTGGCCAAGGCCGTATTCCAGGCCAAGGAGGCGGCGGAGTCCATCCACCGGTTCCTGGAGGGCAAGAGCCTCAAGGAGGGCCGTCAAAGCTTTTCCCCTGAGTAAGGATCTGTCTGTTCGTAATGTCTGAAAATCCCCGCCGGTTGTTGCCGGCGGGGATTTTTTTTGTCCGCGCGGAGAGGGGGATGTGTCATGGCCAATCAATCATTGCATTTATGAAATGAGATATCATAGAATAATGAACCGTATGATTTTTTAAGGAATCCATGGGGAGCGCCATGACCGAAAACTTTGGATGCAACGTTTTCTGGAACAACCACAAAAAAATCCTGATCGTCGAAGACGAAGCGTTGCAGCGTCATTTACTGCGGGAGTATCTCTGCGAGGCTGGATATGAGGTGGTTGAAGCGGTGGATGGCCAAGAGGCCATGGAAAAATTAGCCGTTGATCCTGAAATCCGCTTCGTCATTACCGACCTGAAGATGCCCAGGATGGACGGGTTTGAGCTCATCAGTGCGATCAGGAAAAAGCAACTCCACTATGTCTATATTCTGGTCCAAACATACTGTGATGACGAGGAGACCCTGATCCGCGCCCTTTCCCTGGGGGCGGACGATTTCCTGAGAAAGCCCGTGCGGCCGGTCGAGCTGTGTCTCCGGGTCGCCGGAGGATTCAGGGTGCTCAAGATAGAAAAATTCGAGGAGCTGATCTTTTTCCTTACCAAGCTTGCAGCCCTGCAGAGCAAGGAAACCGGGAGCCATTTGGACCGCATGTACCATTTCACCCGGGCGCTGGCCAGGGATCTCGCCACCAATGTCCCGGAACTCGGCCTCACTCTAGCCGTGGCGGAAGAAATCGCCAAGGTCAGCCCGATGCATGACCTTGGCAAGGTTGGCATCTCGGTGGAGCTCCTGCACAAGGTGGAGAAATTGAATAATGAGGAGGTGCGTTCCCTGCAGGATCATGCCCGAGTGGGCGGCAGTCTCATTGAGGACGTGTACGCCCAGACCGAATCGGAATATCTCTTTCTTGCCCAAGAGATAGCCCAACTACATCACGAACGCTGGGACGGCAAGGGGTATCCCCACGGTCTGGCCGGCGACAGGATTCCCCTCTGCGCCCGCATTGTTGCCCTGGCCGATGCCTATGACGCCATGACCAGCAAACGGAGCTACAGTATCGCCCTGGGTCATGAGGAGGCGAAACAGGAGCTCCTGCGCAATACCGGCAAGCAGTTCGATCCCAAGGTTGTTGCGGCTTTTCTTCGCCAGGAATCGGAGTTTGTCAGAATAAAAGAAGAGTTCCGGGATACGGATTCTCCCCTGTACAGGGAGGAGAAAAGCCGTAAACAATAGGGTTGCGCACCCTGTGCCCGGATCAGTGCGCGAGGTTGGTGGCCAGGCTCATGCTTTCCGCATATTGGGCCACCCCGCTGGAGAGGTGATTGGCAATCCCGGCAAGATAGGCGTCGTCCTTAAGCCGTTTTTCCTCCTCCGGATTGCTCAGAAAGGCGATTTCCGTGAGGATGGCAGGCATCTGGGCGCCGATGAGCACCACAAAAGGCGCCTTTTTGACCCCAAGATTGGAGACCCCGCTGAATTTTTTGTTCAGCCCGGTCACCATTCCTTCCTGGACCAGTCCGGCCAGCTTCAACGATTCATTTATTTTTGAATTCTGCATCAGATCCAGCAGGATGGATTGCAGGTCGCTGATCTGCTTGGCCGAGGTGGCGTTTTCCATGGCCGCCAGCCGCATGGCATCCTTGTTGCTGGCCAGGTCGAGGACATAGGTTTCTATCCCCCGGGCTTCATGGTTCGGTGCGGCATTGACGTGGATGGAAAGGAACAGGTCCGCTTCCTTGGCATTGGCCATGGCGGTTCGTTCTTCCAGGGGAATGAAGACATCGCGGTCCCGGGTGAGGATAACCTCGTAGCCGGGTTTTTCCCTGAGGGCTTTGGCTACCCTGAGGGCCACATCCAGGACGATGTCTTTTTCCTTGAGGCCGCTGGGGCTGCAGGTGCCCGGGTCTTTGCCGCCGTGGCCCGGATCGATGATGATTTTTTTAATCCCCATCCCCGCCTGCATCGCTTGGTTTGGGGGTGGAGCCTTGCTCCCGGAACCTTCTTTTTTCGTCCTGCCCGCACTCTTCTTCCCGCCGGTCTTTGCAGCCTTGTCAGGGGCGGTGCTGCTCATCACATCGATCACCACCCGGAAGGGATCGGCCAGGGTGAATACCTTGTAGTCTGAGATCGTGGTTTGGGTGTCAAGGACAACGCGCACGGTTTGCGGATCAAACTGGGCATTTCTGACCCGGCGCAAGAGGCCGTCTTCAATGGGGATGGTTTTGACGTTTTCCGGACCGAGACGGGTGTTGTGCAGGTCGATGTAAATCCTCCGCTGGGAAGCCTCGTCTCCGGAGAGTGCCTGGTGTTTGAAGGTGACCGGCCCGGTGGTTTCAACGATGAGACGGGTGTAGCGGTTGTTGGACCAGTGACGGATGGGCAGCACCGTGGCCAGCCCGGGTTTTTTCCCGGCAGGTTCAGGGGCTGGCGGTTCTTCGGCGATCTGGGGGGTGATGCATTTTTCTCCAACCTCTTCTTTTGCCGGGGCTGGGTCCGGTGCGGTTGCGCCATGCTTGATCTGCAACAGCTTTTCTTCCGCCGCCGCCGCCATGTCGCCTTCCGGGTAGATGGCGATGATCTTGGCAAAGGCCCGCGCGGCCTTGCTTTGGTCCTTTTTCTCGGTCAGGTAGATGGTGCCCAGGATAAAAAAGGCGTCATCGGCCAGGAAATTTCCCGCATACTTGGCGCTCAGCTCTTCGTAGGAGGCAATGGCCTGGTCAAGATCCTTGGCCTTGCCGGACTGCTGGAACATGGTGTGGTGGATCTGCCCCAGCATGAACAGGGATTTGGGGGCAACCTGATGGTCGGGTGCTGCCTTATAGATGCTGCGGAAGGCGGTGACGGAGGTGAGCCAGCTTTTGCGATTCGTGCCCTTGCCGCTGTTGAGCAACCCCTGGTAGTAGGCCTTAGCCTGCCCGTATTGCCGGGCGATGTCGTCCGGTTGCTCTTCCAGCCCGGCCCAGGCCGGGGGGGTGAGCAGGAGCAGTACGGCAAGCACAAGCGGCCAGCAAGGAAAAACCCCTTTCCCCTGTTTTCCTGCGCCTGTCGTTACCCTACTCCGCATCGTTCAACCTCTTGAGTTCATAGAGCAGATCCAGGGCTTCCCGGGGCGACAGGGCGTCGGGATTGATCTCCCGCAGCCTGCGCACAGCCTGTGACTCCCCGAGGCCGAAGAGGGAGAGCTGGCCGGGTTGCTGCTTTTTTTTCCGGGGCGAGGTGGCGATGCGCGGTTCGCCCTGCCGGTTGAATTCTCCCTGCTCGATATTATGCAATAATTCCTTGGCTCTGGCAACCACCTTGGCCGGAACCCCCGCCAGGGCGGCAACCTGAATGCCATAGCTGCGGTTGGTGCCGCCGGGCAGCAGCTTGTGCAGAAAGATAATGGTGTCGTTCCACTCCCGCACCGCGATGTTGTAGTTCTTGACCCGTGGGTTGGTGGCGGCCAGCTCGGTCAGCTCGTGGTAGTGGGTGGCGAAGATGGTCTTGACCCCCTTGCCGTTTTTGTTGACCAAGTCTTCAGCCACGGCCCAGGCGATGGAAAGGCCGTCAAAGGTGGAGGTGCCCCGGCCGATCTCGTCGAGGATCACCAGGCTCCGCTCGGTGGCGTTGTTGAGGATATTGGCGGTTTCGTTCATCTCCACCATGAAGGTGGACTGGCCGCGGCGCAGGTTGTCCGAGGCCCCGACCCGGGTGAAGATGCGGTCCACCACCCCGATCTCCGCCGCGGCGGCAGGGACGAAGCCGCCCATCTGGGCCATGAGGGTGATGAGCGCGGTCTGCCGCAGCACCGTGGATTTGCCGGCCATGTTGGGGCCGGTGATGATCAAAACCTCTTCGCTTTCCTGGTCAAGACGGATATCGTTGGGCACGAAACGGCCCGGCGGCAGGGCGCGTTCGATTACGGGGTGGCGGCCTTCCGTGATGATGATCGCTTCGCCGCCGGTGATCAGAGGCTTGGTGTAGCGGTATCTCTGGGCCACCTCGGCCAGGCAGCAAAAAAAATCGATCCGGGCCAACCGCCCGGCTGCTTGGAGAATCCGGGAGGAGGCCGCCGCCGCCGCGGCGCGGATCGCGCAGAAGAGCCGGTATTCCAGCTCCAGCCGTTTCTCCTGGGCGCCGGAGACTTTTTCCTCAAACTCCTTGAGTTCCGGGGTGATGAAGCGTTCGGCGTTGACCAGGGTCTGCTTGCGGATGAAGTTGTCCGGCACATGCCCAAGCTGGCCGCGGCTGATTTCGATATAGTAGCCAAAGATCTTGTTGAAGCCAACCTTGAGGTTGCCAATGCCGGTGCGCGTCCGCTCGCGAGCCTCCAACCCCAGAATCAGCGCCTTGCCGTCGCGCAGCAGGCTTATCAGTTCGTCAAGCTCCGCGTTGTAGCCGGACCGGATCAGGTTGCCTTCCCGCAGGGTTATCGGGGCGTCCTCGCGGATGGCTACTTCCAGCAAGCCGTGGAGTTCGCGCAGTTCGTCCATCGTGCCGAGGTCGGCCAGCAGGGTGTCGGTCCCGGAAAGCTTTTCCGTGATTTTCGGCAGTTGGGCCAGGGAACATTTGAGGGCCGTGAGATCGCGGCCATTGGCCGTGCCCAGCACCACCCGGCCGTTGAGACGCTCCAGATCGTAGACCTTGCCCAGCAGTTCCCTGAGCTCCTCCCGCAACCGGGGGGCGAGGCAGAGCTGTTCCACCGTGTCCAACCGTTGCCGGATATCCTCAACCTCCCGCAGGGGAAACAGGAGGTTTTTCTTGAGCAGCCTGGCGCCCATGGGGGTTTCGCAGAGATCGAGGGTGTCCAGCAGCGAGCCCTCTCGGACGGAGCCGGTGATGGTCTGGGTAAGTTCCAGGTTGCGGCGGGAGGAATCGTCCATGAGCAGGACGTGATCGAATTCGATGGGGGTGAGCCGCTCGATGTGGTCCAGCGCGGTTTTCTGGGTCTCCTGCAGGTAGAGGAGCAGTCCCCCTGCCGCGCCGATGCCGGCCTTCAACTCCTCGCAGCCGAACCCGGCCAGGTTGGCCACCCGGAAATGCTCCAGCAGCCTCTGCCGGGCCGTCTCCGGATGAAAACCGGCAGGCGGCCGTCCGGTCAGGCAGCTTTGCGGCAGATAGGCCTGCAGCTCGGCGGCCAGGGACGAATCCTCCCCCAATTTTTCCGGGAGCAGGATTTCGGAAGGGGCCAGACGACCGAGTTCATCCAGCAGGGCAGGGAGATCTTCTCGCTCGCTCACCAGGAATTCGCCGGTGGAGAGATCGAGCAGGCTCAAGCCCCACTCCTTGCCCTTCTGGCAGATGGCGGCCAGATACCGGTTGTCCTTGCCGTCGAGGAGCTGATCGTCGGTGACCAGCCCCGGGGTGACCACCCGCACCACCTCGCGGCGGACCACGCCCTTGGCCTCTTTCGGATCCTCCACCTGCTCGCAGATGGCGACCTTGAAGCCGGCCTTGATCATCTTGGCCAGATAGGAGGAAACCGCGTGGTACGGGATCCCGCACAGGGGCACCCGGTTCTCGTCATCCTTGCTGTTTCGGGAGGTGAGGGTGATGCCCAGCACGCGCGAGGCGGTCACGGCATCGTCAAAGAACATCTCGTAGAAGTCGCCGAGCCGATAGAAAAGGATGGCGTCCTGATGCTGCGCCTTGATCTCAAGGTACTGCTGCATCATGGGGGTGATCTTGACGGAGGCGGATGTGGTCTTGGTCATAAATAAGTGGTCGAGAAGGGGATTGTCCCTTATGCTGTGGTGTTTCGCAGCGTCCCTGTAGGCTCCTGTAGCGATTGATAGGAGGTTTTTGGGGAAAAGTCAAGCACAGGCCGCATATGCAGGGGCAGCGCGGCGGTATTTGGCGCGTCGATCCGCACGCAGGGGGGGGCCGGACACCGGAATCTGTTTTTCTTGCCCGAGAAATGGAACCAATCCGCGCCCGAGGTGTCACTTATAATTATACCTGATTAGCGCTAATTTTCTGCAAATTCCCTCGCCCTTGAGGGAGAGGGCCAGGGAGAGGGCCAGGGAGAGGGTGAACAGCCTCCACTTACCCCCTCTCCCCAGCCCTCTCCCCCACCAAAGCGGGGGAGAGGGGGAATTTCGTATGGATTCTCCTATGTACAAATAACGTCTTGCGGAAGATGAGCGCTTATCAGGTAATTATATGCTCCATGATCGATGATGCGGGCTGTACTCTCATAATCGGAGGCAACTCCTGGAACAGGCCCGCCCCAACCACCACATTCCCACAGGAGGGAAAAATGAAAAAAAGAATTCTGTTGGCATCCGTATTGGCTTCTTTTCTTGCCGCCTCCGCTGTTTCCGCCCAAACCGGGCATGAGGGCGCGCATGGCCAGGCGCCGGCGGCGGAGCACGATGCAGCTCCCGCCGCGGCGGCAGCCCCCATGGCTTCGGGCATGATGGGTGGCACAATGGGCCAGGGCATGATGCATGGCAAGATGGGCGGCCAGGGCGGGATGATGGGCAACAAGGGCATGTGCGGGATGATGGGCTCCGGCATGGGATCCGGCATGATGGCCCCAGGCATGGGCAGCCTGAGCCCGGAGGCGCAGCAGAAGTTTTTGGATGCAACCAAGGAGCTGCGGAAGAAGCTCCACGACAAGCAGTTTGAGTATGGCGAGGCGGCCCGCAATGCCAAAGCGGACAAAAAGGATCTCTTGAAAAAACGCAAGGATATCTGGGAGTTGCAGCAGAAGATCCACGGCAAGGCGTGGGATTTCATGACCGAGTAAGTGCGGCTCAGGGTAAGGCGGGTTGTTTGCCCGCCTTACCTGTTTTCGAACTCCGGCAGCAGCCGCGCGAAGGTCTTCTCGATATGCTCCGGAATGGTGCGGACCTCGGCCAGCACGGTCATGTAGTTGTGGTCCCCATGCCAGCGGGGAACGATGTGCCAGTGCAGGTGGCTGGCGATCCCCGCCCCCGCCACCTCGCCCAGGTTCAGGCCGATATTGAAGCCGTCCGCCTGGAGATGGCGGCGCAGGATGGCGGTGCAGCGGGTCAGCATGGCTCCGATGGCTCCATTTTCCTCTTCGCTGAGATCGCCGAGATCCGCGAGATGCCGGGCCGGCGCCACCAACAGATGGCCGTTGGCATAGGGGAAACGGTTCATCAGCACCACCAGGGCTCCGTTGCGGTGCAAAATCAGATCCTGGGCCGAATGGGTCTGTTCCGGCGCCGCACAGAAGATGCAGCCCGAATCCCTGCCTCTCTTGCCTTCGATGTATTCCATCCGCCAGGGCGTCCAGAGGGTTTTCATAGCTTTGCCTGAATCTGATAGATTTGCGCCTGCAGTGTTTCCCCGACTTCAAGGATGGCAAAGGTGCCGCCTGCCCCGGAATATCCCGTGCCGGTGAAACTGCCGGGGTTGATGTAGAGAACCCCGCCGAGACGATGGCAGACCGGCCGGTGGGTGTGGCCGTAAACAATGCAGTCCGCCTCCGGAAAGATCTCGCTGAGGCGGGACTCAAAATCATAGGTGTTGCCAAACCGGTGGATCAGGCCGATGGTGAAGCCGCCCACCCTGATCTCCTTGTGGGTGGGCAGATGTTGGCAGGAGAGGGCGGAGCACATATTGCCGTGCACGGCATGCACCTCCTTGCCGGAAAATACCGTGAGGATCGCCGGATCGGTGAGGTCTCCGGCATGGAGAATCATGTCCGCGTCGTGGAAGCAGGCGTCCGCGATTTTTTTGAAGGTCTCGGTGGGTTGGGAAAGATGCGTGTCGGAAAGGATGCCGATTGTTACAGGAGTCATTATTCTGCCCGCCATTATGGATTCAGGAGGGGTTGCAACACGGCCTCGGCCTGGTCGGCCGAGATTCCGGCGAGGATAATCCGTTTGTCGCGGCTGGTTTCGCCGCTGGCAATGGTGACGGCTGCCTTGGGGATCTTGAAGAGCTTGGCAAAAAACCCGATGACCGCCGCGTTTGCCTTGCCATCCACCGGCGGGGAGGTGATGCAGAGCTTGAGCGCATCGCCGTGGAGCCCGGCGACGCGGGTGCGGGAGGCCTTGGGCTGCACATGGATGGAGAGGCTGACCGAGGCGCTGTCAGCCTGTTCCCGCAGGTAGGTCATAGGGGCGATTCATCGGGGTTGAAGTCATTCGCTTTTTTCTTGGCCTCCGCCAGGTTTCCGGCGAAGGATACGGCAGGCTCATTGCTCTCCAGGGGATC
Organism: Desulfobulbaceae bacterium UBA2273; assembly: GCA_002347095.1. Taxonomy (GTDB): domain Bacteria; phylum Desulfobacterota; class Desulfobulbia; order Desulfobulbales; family Desulfurivibrionaceae; genus Thiovibrio; species Thiovibrio ferrireducens. The sequence goes on from DDWZ01000019.1 coordinate 99,735, forward strand.
TTCAAGGCTGAAGGACATGTCGCCGTCAAGGTCCGGGAGAATGGAATCCGGAACCTCGTCGTCCTCATCCATGACCAGGATATCTTTGTGCGCCGAGAATGACGAGGCCAGGGCAATGTCCTGGGGGGAATAGTCGTCTTCGCTGCTTACGGCCATGGCGCCCATGCCGTTCTCGGGGATGTCGATCTTGACGTAGAGGTCGCTGAGGTCTGCCTCTTCGGAGGCACCAAGGCCGCTGCCCTGGCGCCGGCTCTCGGTCTGTATCCCGGCTGCGGCGCGGCCGCCATAGCTGGCGGTGCGTTGGGGCTCCGGCCTGCGGGATGGGGAGCTGAAATGTTCCATCGCCCGTCCGCTGTCGACGGGTTCTGTCTCCAGCATGTGCAGGTAGGATTGCAACTGCTGGCGGAGCTCCTGTCTGGCCTGTTCCCTCAGCGATTTCAGATCCTCGATTTTTCTTTTCAGTTCGCCAATCTCGAGATTGGCGTCTTCCCTGCGCAGCCGCGCTTCTTCCTGGGCTTCGGCCACGATGGCCTCCGCCTCTTCCCTGCTTTTTTCCTTCATGCCGTCGGCGACATTCTGGGCGGCGATGATGGCGGACTGGAAGGATTTCTGCTGATTCTGGTAGGTGGCCAGATCCTTTTCCATGGTTTCCAGCCGACCCTTGAGCTTCTGGTTCTCTTCGGAAACCGCCTGGAAAGCCGCGGCTATTTTTTCCAGAAAATCGTCCACCTCTTCCACATCAAAACCGCGAAAGCGAACATGGAACTGCTGGGATTGGATGTCTTGCGCTGTGAGTATCATGCCTCGGCTCCTTGTGTGTGCCTCAAAACTTCATGGTTTATCCCATGCTCCTCGCCAGGTGCTGCAAGGTGGGGACCAGAAAGCTCCGCAAAAAAATCAGGGCAAGAATAAGCAGCATGGGGGAAAGATCCAGGCCGCCGCCGAAAATCGGCACTATCCTTCGGATGCGGGAGAGGGCCGGTTCGGTGATCTCATGCAGAAAACGGACGATGGGGTTGTAAGGATCGGCGTTCACCCAGGAAATGATGGCCCGGCCGATGATGACCCACATGTAGGCGCTCAGGGCAAAGTCCACCAGGGTGGCCAGGGCGCTTAAAAAATTGCCGACGACAAACATAACAAACCTCTATTGGTGAAAAAAAATATGCAACCGGGTTGCGCTGTCGCGCAAAAACCGGCCAGGTTACAGATTGATAATGCGCTCCGCCACGGCGACGATCTCCAGGCTGGCCTTGCTGTCCGGCGCCCCCAGCAAAAAAGGCTTCTGCTGGCGGATGGCCATGGAGACGCTTTTATCTTGCGGCATGGAGCCAAGGGCCAGGGGGGTGATCTTCAGGAAGCGTTCAAGAACCATGCGCATGTTGGCGAAGACATCCTGGCCTTCTTTTTTGGATTGTACACTGTTTATCAGCAGGTGAAAGCGCTTTCTGTCGTGGCGGGAATGGAGCACCTTGATCAGGGCGTAGGCATCGGTGAGCGAGGTCGGGTCCGGGGTGAGGATAACGATATTCTCCTGGCTCCAGGTGTTGAACCAGAGCACCGAGTCGCCGATTCCGGCGGCGGTGTCGATCAAGACATAATCGAAGCGGTCGATGATCTCTTCCAGGCTGGAGGTGAGGAAGGCCTGTTCTTCGTAGGAGAGGTTGGCCATCTCCGGCACGCCCGAACTGGCGGGCAAGACCTGAAACTTCGGGTTGATCTCCACCAGGGAGCTTGCCAGGTCGCGCCCCTCTTCAATGGTTTCCCGGATGGTGTGCCGGACGTTGAGCCCCAGCACCACATCGACGTTGGCCAGCCCCAGGTCGCCGTCGATGAGCAGGACGGATTTGCCTTGCTGGGAAAGAGCGGTGGCCACATTCACCGAAAAGGAGGTCTTGCCGACCCCGCCTTTGCCGCTGCTGATACAGATGATTTTCGGAGAGCGCTTGGTTTTCGCGGTCATGGACGATTTTCCTCTGCAAAAAGCTGTAAAAGTGACGGATATCTCAATGGGACATCCGTTAAAGAGTATTTTTCAACATTTTGGAAACACCCTTCGACAGGCTCAGGGCGAACGGTAGTCATCGTAAGTCCATTTCTTTTTTCCGTTCTTGGTGAGCCTGTCGAACCACAAACAAGATTATCGCAAGCGCCTAAAATTATGCCGCCATCCCCGCTGCCCGTGAACTCATGCGCGGTTGCATCCACAACTGGGCGCGTTCCTCCACGGTCACTTGGCAGGAATCCTCGGCCCGGGCAGCAGCACTTTGGCAGATGGCGTCGTTGCCCATCTTGGCGGCCCGGGCCAGCTCGGCTTCGGCCAGAGCCAAAAATTGATCCGGGGGGATGGTCTCATAGGCATGGCACACGGCAATGCCCAAGGCCAGGCTCGTGCCTTTACTGGAAGCAGCAGTGCGCAGAATAGTTCGAATCTCTTCCGCCCGTTTTCTTGCCTTGCCCACCGAGGCGCCGGGCATGATCAGAGCCAGGCCGGTTTTTTGAAAGCCGGAGAGCAGATCCCCCGGATGCAGGCAGGGAGCCAGCGCTGCCGCAGCCTGGCCGACCAGGCTGGCACCCCCGGAAGGGGCGATCAGGAGGAGGGCGCAGGGCAATCTGGTCTGCTGGACCTGGGCCAGTTCCATGGCCAGTTGCCGGCGGAGCCAGGCAAGGTCCGGAAGTTTTCCCTCGGGTTGACCGAGCGAAGCCGCCCGGGGCTGGTCCGGAAAACGGAGTCCGGCCAACAGGGAAGCCACCTCGGGAGCGGGAATGGTGTCGTCGATGAGCAGCAACCCCAGGGGGGCAGCCCCTGTGTCGGTAAGCTTGATGGCGCGGACCGGGTGGTGGCGGGCCTGTTCCTCCAGGCTGCGGTACAGTTGCGCGGTATCCGATGGCGTTTTCCGGCTCATGCCACCCTGCTGCCCGGAGCGACCGGGCCGGAAAGGGCGGACAGCACCAACTGATCGCCTTCCTTGGCGGCCAGAACCATGCCGTGGGAGGCCACGCCCATCAATTTGGCGGGTTTGAGGTTGGCGACAATGATAACCTGCCTGCCCACCAGCTCTTCCGGCTGGTAATGCTGGGCAATGCCCGCCACAATGGTGCGCTCCTCCGGCGCCTTGACCGTCAGCTTGAGGAGACGGTCGGATTTGGGAATCTTTTCGGCTGCGATGATCTCCGCCACCCGCAGTTCCAGCTTCTGGAAGGCGTCGAAGGTGACAAGCCCCTCGGCTTCGGGCGCGATTTCGGGAGCGGATGCTTTGGCTGCGGCTGGTTCTTTCATGGCTTTTGCCTTCGGCGGTTGAGATTTTTCTTTTTCTTCCCGTTGCAGCCGGGGGAAAAGCTGCGGACCAGGGGTGATGGGTGCGCCCGGCACGAGTCTCCCCCAGACCCCACAGTCGGTGAGATTGGTTTCACCTGCTACACCCAGGGCTTCGGCCATCTTGGCCGCGGTTTCCGGCATGATGGGGTGCAGGGTCAGGGTGATGAGCCTCAGGGTCTCCAGCAGGGTGTAGAGCACCGTGCCCAACCGGTCAGCCTGTTGCGGGTCCTTGGCCAGCTCCCAGGGCTGGGTGGTGACGATGTATTTGTTGGCCCGGCTGATCACCTCCCACACCGCAGCCAGTGCCCGATGGAAGGCGAAATGGTCCAGGTGCTCGCGGTAGTGGGTCAGCATGGCCAGGGTGGCCTCGGCCAGCTCTTGGTCCTGGTCCGATGGGGTACCCGGCTGGGGCACCGTGCTGGCCGCGAAATTTTTCACCATGGTCAGCGAGCGGGAAAAGAGGTTGCCCAGGTCGTTGGTCAGGTCGGAGTTGTGCCGCGCCACCATGGCTTCGTGCGAAAAGCCGGCGTCCAGGCCGAAGGACATCTCGCGGAGCAGGAAATAGCGCACCGAATCCGCGCCGAACTCCGCCACCAGCTCGCCGGGCCGCACCACATTGCCCAGGCTCTTGGACATCTTGGTCTCGTTCATGTTCCAGTAGCCGTGGACATGCAGTTTTTTGTACGGCTCAAGCCCCATGGCTTTCAGCATGGTGGGCCAGTAGATGGCGTGGGGCTTGAGGATATCCTTGGCGATGACATGCTCGGCCGCGGGCCAGTAGCGGGCAAAATCCGGGCCTGCCGGGTAGCCCAGGCCGGAGAGGTAGTTGATCAGGGCGTCGAACCAGACATAGGTGACAAAGCGGCTGTCAAAGGGCAGCGGGATGCCCCAGGTGAGCCGGGTGGTGGGCCGGGAGATGCAGAGATCCTCCAGGGGCTCCTTAAGGAATGAGAGCACCTCGTTGCGGTAGCGCTCCGGAGTGATGAATTCCGGGTTTTTGCTGATATGGTCGATGAGCCACTCCTGGTACTTGCTCATCCGGAAAAAATAATTCTGCTCGCTGATCCGCTCCGGTTCGGTGAGATGATCCGGGCACTTGCCGTTTACCAGCTCCTTTTCGGTGAGGAACTGCTCGCACCCCTTGCAGTAGAGGCCGGTGTACTCGCTGAAATAGATGTCGCCCCGGTCGTAGACCTGCTGGAGAATATCCTGCACCACCGCCATGTGCGCCGGGTCGGTGGTGCGGACAAAGGTGTCCGGCACGATGGACAGAGGCGGCCAGGCCGCCCTGAACATGGCGCTGATCTTGTCCACGTACTCCTTGACGGAAACCTCGGCATCCGCCGCGGCATGGACGATCTTGTCGCCGTGTTCGTCGGTGCCGGTCTGGAAGCGGACATCCTTGCCCAGCAGCCGCTGATACCGGCAGACGGCGTCAGCCACCACGGTGGAATAGGCATGGCCCAAGTGGGGCTGGGCATTGACGTAAAAGATCGGGGTGGTGAGGTAATAGGCGTTCATTGCTCTGGCGTTTCCGGGGCTTTGTGCTGTTTGGGTTTTTTTCTTCTGGGCGGGGCTTCCGCTTCCGGGGTTTGGGCACGGGGCTGGGGCTGGTTTAAGGCGGGTTGCGCCGTTTTGGCCTGGCCCCATTCCTCCTTGGTGAGCAGGATATTTCTCTCCTGACCCTCCAGCCAGGAGACCTCCAGGGTCTCCTCCAGAGCGTTGACCTTGATGATTTTGTAATTTTTCTCGCCGATGGTGATGATTTTGCCCGGTTTGGGCATTTTTTTCCGCATGGCGTGGTAGGTTTCGTACTCGTAGGTGAGGCAGCAGAGCAGCCGGTTGCAGATGCCGGAGATCTTGGCCGGATTGAGCGGCAGACCCTGTTCCTTGGCCATCTTGATGGAAACCGGGGCAAAGTTCTTGAGGTACGACGAGCAGCAGAGCTCCCTGCCGCAGCAGCCCAACCCCCCGATCATCTTGGTTTCGTGGCGGACTCCGACCTGGCGGATCTCCACCCGGGTGCGGAACTCCTGAACCAGATCCTTGACCAGCTCGCGAAAGTCAACCCTGGTGTCGGCGGTGAAGAAGAAGATGATCTTGCTGCCGTTTAAAAAACGCTCCACCTTGATGAGCTTCATGGGCAAGCCATGGGTCCCGATGAAGCGGGTGCAGACCTCAAAGGCCTCCCGTTCGCGCTCAAGGAGGCGGACGAATTTCTCGGTTTCGTCCCTGGTTCCCCGCCGGACGATCAGGTGGCTGCCCAACCCTTCCGGCGCGGTTCGGCCGGGGCAGGGCAAGGTCCGGGCCCGGACCGTGGCCGGCTCCAGCCCGTGTTCTGTCTGGACCATGACCAGCTCACCCACCTTGAGGTTCTGGATGCGGGAGACGGCGGAGAAAAATTGGTCCCCTGGCCGAAAATGAATGGTGTAGCAGGTTTCCGGCGCATTGTGCTGGTCTTCATGCACCAGCTCTTCAGCAGGAGGTGTTTCCGGTGTTTCGTTCATGTATCGCGCTCAAACAGCCAGTTGGCTGAAAAATTGAGTAACTGCCCAGCAGCACCGCATCTGCTTTGTCATCGGTCGATTCGCATACTGGAGTATAGCGAATCAACCTCTTTCGCGCATCTGCGGCACTGCTGAACAGTTACTGGATAGTTCCCAAAATTGGTAGGGCTCATGGCCTGCAATCGTGGTTGGTCGACCATGTTAAGAAGGAGGATCATACCATTAAAGCAGGCCAAAGAAAAGTACTTCGCATACCGCGGTGGGGTTGCAGTTGCGGGCCAGTTGTTTTCGGGCCGTTTCCACGAGCCGCAGCCGGTCGGCGAGCTGGGTGCCGGACCAGCGGCGGCAGGCAGCGGGAAAAGACGGGCTCAGATCGCGGTTGATGATCGACCCCGGCGCGCCGCGGCTCAAGAGGAGAAGATCATGGAGCCAGGTGGTGAGCAATTCCAGGAGTTCGCCCAAATCCTCCTTGAGCTTGGCCGCTGATTCGGCCAGTTTGTTCAGGGCTTGGACAGCGGCCGGGGTGTCCGGCTCAAGCTGCAGCAGGGTGTCGACAATCTCGCGGCGCAACCCCAGAAGATCCTTGGCCAACAGGAGTCTGGCCCGGCCCAGGCTGCCTTCGGCCATGGCCGCCAAGGCGGCGCCGCTTTCCGGCTCGAGGTTCGCCTCCTGGCACAAGATTCTGGCCACCTCCTCCTGGGGGAGCGGAAAAAAAGGCACGGTCTGGCAGCGGGAGAGGATGGTGGGCAGAATACCCCCCGCTTCGTCACCGGTGAGGATCAGCATGGTCTGGTCGGGCGGTTCTTCCAGGGTCTTGAGCAGGCTGTTGGCCGCCTCCCGCCGCATGGTGTGGATCTCGCAGAGCAGCGCCACCCGGATTTTCGCCTCCAGGGGAGGGAAGGCCAAGGTTTTTTTCAGTTCGCGCACCTGATTGATCTTGATGGCAGCCCCATCCGGCTCGAGCACCAGGAAGTCCGGGTGGCTGTCGGCGTGAAATTTGCGGCAGGAGGAACACCGGCCGCAGGGCTCGTGGCCCGCCGGGTTTTGGCAGTTGAGGGCGGCGGCAAAGGTCCTGGCAAAGGTTTTTTTGCCGACCCCCATGGCCCCCTTGAAGAGAAAGGCGTGCCCCAGTCTCCCTTGTTCCACGGCGCGGTGCAGCATTTTTTTAGCCTTGTCCTGGCCGATGATTTCGGCGAAAGAAAGGGCGGTGTTCTCCTTGCGCGGTTTCATGCCCGTATCATAAAGGGGCACGGGGAAAGGCGCAAGATGAAAGGCGGCAAGAGAGCAAGGCGAGCCTCCGCAGGGTGTGAGGGGATGCGGGTGGAGGAAAAAAGTCTTTTTGCCGGGGGAGCGCAATTTCCTGCGGAAAAAAGTGTGGTTTAATGATAGGTTGGGTGCTTGCTTATTTTCGCCGCTACGTGTGCATATATACTTTTAGGATACGACCATGGGAACGACAGTCAGTCAGTTATACCGCGCCATTGACGGCAATTGTGAATACTGTTTCAACATCGAAAGCACCTCCCCCCTCACCAAAGCCGAGCTGGACCGGCTCCGGCTGGTGTTGGCGGACGGCTTTTTAGCCGAAACCGTCACCGACACCCCCCACCTTACCGGAGAACGGGTGGTGGAGCTGGGGCCGCGGCTCAATTTTGCCACGGCCTGGTCGTCGAACCTGGTCTCCATCTGCCGGGCCATCGGCCTGGATGCGGTGACCCGGGTGGAACGCTCCCGCCGTTTTCTGGTGGATGCGGGCGAGGACCTCGCGGTCTTTGTCGCGGCCAACCACGACCGGATGACTGAGTGCCAATACCTGGCGCCCCTCACCACCTTTGAAACCGGGGTGACCCCGGAGCCGGTGTACGAGATCGACCTCATCGGCCAGGGGCCGGATGGGCTACTGGCCATCCCCGGCATCTCCATGGACGAGTGGGACCGGAATTTCTACTACGACTACTTTGTCACCAAGCACAAGCGCAATCCCACCATCGTCGAGATCATGGACCTCAACAACGCCAACTCCGAGCATTCGCGGCACGGATTTTTCCGGGGCAGGCAGATCATCGACGGCAAGGAGCAGGAAAAGAACCTTTTTCAACTGGTCACCGACACCCTCACCGCCCATCCCAAGGGCAGCGTCATCGCCTTTAAGGACAACTCCAGCGCCGTTGAGGGCCACACAATCACCACCCTCATCCCCAATGAGCCCGGAGCGCCGTCTCCCCTCTCCGCCCAGGAGGTGGTCTACCATGTGCTGCTCACCGCCGAGACCCATAACTTCCCCACCGGGGTGGCCCCGTTTCCCGGAGCCGAAACCGGCACCGGCGGCCGAATCCGTGACGTGCAGGGCACCGGCAAAGGCGGCTTTGTCATGGCCGGGACCGCGGGCTACTGCGTGGCCAATCTCCACATCCCCGGCTACGACCTGCCCTGGGAGAACCGCTACGACTGCCCGGACAACCTGGCTTCGGCGCTGACCATCGAGATCGAGGCCAGTAACGGCGCCTCGGATTACGGCAACAAATTCGGCGAGCCCCTGGTCCTGGGCTTTACCCGCTCCTTTGACCTGCGGTTGGACGATGGCGAGCGCTGGGGCTTTTTAAAGCCGATCATGTTTACCGCCGGGGTCGGCCAGATCGATGCCCGGCACACCGCCAAGGCCAAGGAGGAAAAGGGCATGCTCATCGTTCAGGTGGGCGGCCCGGCCTACCGGGTGGGCTTTGGCGGCGGCGCCGCCTCCAGCATGCTCCAGGGCGAGAATGTTTCCGAGCTTGATTTCGACGCAGTGCAGCGCGGCGACGCCGAGATGGAGCAGAAGATGAACCGGGTGATCCGGGCCTGCAACGAGATGGGCGACAAGACCCTGATCGACGTGATCCACGACCAGGGCGCGGGCGGCCCGGCCAATGTCTTGAAGGAGCTGGTGGAAAAATCCGGCGGCCGCATCGAGATCCGCAATATCCGGGTGGGCGACCCCACCATGAGCGTGCTGGAGATTTACGTGGCCGAGTACCAAGAGCGCAACGGCTTTTTGATTAGGCCTGAGAATATCGCCAGATTCCAGGCTATCTGCTTGCGTGAAAAGGTGGCCTGTGAGGTGCTGGGCGAGGTGACCGGCGATCTGCGCTTCGTGGTGCACGACAGCCAGGACGGCTCCACCCCGGTGGATATCGAGCTCAATGAGTTGCTGGGCAATGTGCCGGTTAAGACCTTTACGGACAATCGGCGGCAGCCGGGGCTTAACCCCCTGTCGGTGCAGGATATTTCGGTGAAAGACGCCCTGCACAATGTTCTGCGTCTGGTTTCCGTGGGCTCCAAGCGTTTTCTCACCAACAAGGTGGACCGGGCCGTGACCGGGTTGATCGTGCGGCAGCAATGCTGCGGCCCCTTGCAACTGCCGGTGAGCGACGTGGCGGTTTTGGCCCAGAGCCATTTTGCCAAGTCCGGGGTGGCCACGGCCATTGGCGAGCAGCCGATCAAGATGCTGGTCAACCCGGCGGCCGGGGCGCGGATGGCCGTGGGCGAGGCGTTGACCAATCTGGTCTGGGCCAAGGTGGTTGATTTGGAGCAGGTCAAATGCTCGGCCAATTGGATGTGGGCCCCCAAGCTCGAAGGCGAAGGCGCGGCCATGTACGACGCGGCCCTGGCCATGCGCGAGGCCATGATCGGCGTGGGCATCGGTGTGGACGGCGGCAAGGACAGCCTGTCCATGGCCACCAAGGTGGGCAAGGAAACGGTCAAGTCGCCCCGCGAGCTGGTGATCTCGGTGTACGGCGCCGTGGCGGATATTAATAAAGTGGTGAGCCCGGACATTAAAAAGCCCGGCTCTACCCTGCTGTTTGTGGATTTGGGCGAGGGCAAAAACCGGCTCGGCGGCACGGCCCTGGCCCAGACCCTGGGCAAGCTCGGCAACGAATCGCCGGACATGGACAACCCGGCCCTGGTGAAAAAGGGTTTTTGCGCGGTGCAGGAGCTGATCGGCAAGGGGCTGATCGCCGCAGGCCATGACCGCAGCGACGGGGGGCTCATCACCACCGTGCTGGAGATGGCATTTTCCGGCAACTGCGGCCTGGACCTGGCCCTGACCGGCACGGCGAGCTCCATCGAAGCGCTGTTCAGCGAAGAGCTGGGGCTGGTGCTGGAATGCGCGGCCGGACAGGAAGAGGCGGTGCAAAAGGTTCTCGCCGGATACGGGCTGCCTGTTGCGCGTCTCGGCACAACCACCCCGGCCAAGGAGATTCGCATCAGCTATAACGGCGCCATGGTGTTGAGCGAGGACATGCGGCTTCTCCGCCAGTGGTGGGAGGAGACCAGCTACCAGTTGGAGCGGCTCCAGATCAAGCCCTCCTGCGCCGACGAGGAGAAGCAAAATATCTACGACCGCAAGGGCCCGGCCTACCATTTGAGCTTCGCCCCGGCCAAGACCGCAGCCGAACTGCTGGCGAAAACGAACAAACCCAAGGTCGCCATCCTGCGCGACGAGGGCTCCAACTCCGATCGGGAGATGAGCTCGGCCTTTTACGCCGCCGGGTTTGAGCCCTGGGACGTGACCATGACCGACCTGCTGGACGGCCGCATCACCCTGGACGGCTTCCGGGGGTTGGCCGCGGTGGGAGGCTTTTCCTACGCCGACGTGCCTGAATCCGCCAAGGGCTGGGCTGCGACGATCCTTTTTAACGACCGGCTCAAGGCGATGTTCCAGGCCTTTTACGACCGGCCCGACACCTTTACCCTGGGCATCTGCAACGGCTGCCAGCTCTTCGGTCTGCTGGGGCTGGTGCCCTGGCAGGGGAGGCTCCCGGCTGCGCAGCAGCCCCGCTTCATCCACAATCTTTCCGGTCGGTTCGAATCGCGCTGGGTCACGGTCAAGGTGCTCAAAAGCCCGGCCATGATGCTTAAAGGCATGGAGGATCTGACCTTCGGCATCCACGTGGATCACGGCGAAGGGTTCCTGCATTTCCCAGACCCGGCCATCAAGGCGCAGGTGCTGGCCGAAAACCTTGCCACCCTGGCCTATGTGGACGACGCGGGCCAGCCCACCGAGGCGTATCCCTTCAACCCCAACGGTTCGCCCGGCGGCCTCACCGGCCTCTGCTCGCCCGATGGCCGTCATCTCGCCATGATGCCGCATCCGGAACGCGCCTTTTTGCCCTGGCAATGCCACTGGCTGCCCGAGGAGATGAAGCAGTTGGAGGTTTCGCCCTGGTTGCGGATGTTCCAGAATGCCTATGAGTGGTGCGTGAAGTAGGGGGGCAGGGGGCTACAGGCCAAACAACGTGCGCTGACGCGGGTCAACACCGTTGTCCTGCCCCTGATCCCGGGAGGGTGAGCCGTCATCCGCTTGATGGCCCTTAACAAAGAGGAATCGTTCCAGGTTGCGCTGGAACTCCGTCCACTGATAGCCTTCGCCCTTTACCTGTCCGGCTAGCCGATCCAGGTAGTTGATCTTGGCGTCGAGGTCGTCCAAAAAGTTGAGGGCAAACGCCTCCTGCATCATGGGCAGGGAGGGGGAGCCGAACTCATGCCGGCCGTGATGGCTTAATATAAGATGTTTGAGCCGGTCCCCCAGCTCTTCGGGAAACCCGGATATCCCTTTGATTTTTTCCTGAATCATCTCGATCCCCAGAACCATGTGCCCCACCAACCTCCCCCGATCCGAGTATTCGAAGGGAAAGGAGTCGAAGCTGAATTCCTTGAGCTTGCCGATGTCGTGGAGAAGCGCTCCGGTTATGAGCAGGGAGCGGTCCAGGGTTGGATAGAGGGTGCAGATGCTCTCCGCCAGCCGGGCCACAGCGAGGGTGTGTTCCAACAACCCGCCCACATAGGCATGGTGCATCGCCTTGGCGGCGGGCGCTTTTTTCATGTCGGCCATGAGCTTGCGTTCGCCGAACAGGGTAAGGAGCAGCTCTTTCAAAAAAGGGTTTTCCACGCTGCCGACCAGCTTGACCAGCTCCTTGGCCATCTGGCTGACATTGCCCTTGGTGGAAGGGACGAACAGGGCCAGGTCAACCTCGCTTTCCGCAACCCGGGTGAGGGAGTCGATCCGGAGTTGGAGGATGCCCTTGTAGGCCTGGGCTTGACCGGCAACGGCAACAATGGCACCGCTCGGGCATTCGCCCATGAGCTGTTCGGCATTCTCCCAGACCCGCCCGGAGATCTCGCCGCTGGCGTCCATGAGGACCAAGCTCAGATAAGGTTTGCCAGCCTTGGTCTCGCCCCGGTTTATCTCCCGGACAAGGAAAAGGTCGTGGATTGCCTGGCCGTCGGCGATCTCTTTTATTTGAATGTTTTTGGTGGCAGTTGTCATGGGACTCGTGGATGAGGGTGGAGGGGATTTTGCGGGAGACTCCAGAATATTCTGGCAGCTATTGCACCCAGTTTTCCAGGCGCAGGCCGTCAACCCTTTCGAATTCCTTGGTGTTGTTGGTCACCAAGGTTAGGTTTTGAGATCGAGCCAATCCAGCGATAAGTAGGTCGTAGGGGCCGATGGGCATGCCTTTTTTTTCAAGTTCTGCCCGGATGATTGCTGCGTCGGCAGCGGCAGAACGGTCCAGGTCAATGAGATTGAGAGGAAGAAGAAATTTGGCCAGGGCCTCCTGAGAGCGTTGGCGGTATTGGCTTTTTTCAACCCCATACTCAAGCTCGAAGAGCGTGATCGTGGAGATTGCAACATCCTGCGGTGAATGCTGCCTGAATTGCGCAAGCGCTTCCGGGGGGCGTTTTTTGATAAGATAAATGCAGATGTTGGTATCGAGCAAATAGTGCATCAGAAAGATTCTCTTTTCTGCATATCTGGTTGATTCCGCCCACCTGCCATGAAGTCTTCGGGGAATTCGTTAAGAGAGTCGAACAACGAATCCCAGGTCGTTTCCAGCGGTTCCAAAATGACCTGGTTGCCTTTTTGGGATATTTTAACCATATCGCCAGGCATTCTAAATTCCTTTGGGAGCCGGACGGCCTGTGAACTTCCATTTTGAAAAAGTTTAGCGGTTTCCATGTCAGCACCCCTTGTCGTATATATATTATATATATACTTTTCGGCTCTCAAGAGCAATCTTCTTTTTGAGTTGTTTTTTCAACCGACCCTCTGCAACATGTCGTCAACCCGGCGGAAGCCGGGGTCCAGAACTCATCAACGGTGTGGAAACACAGGATTGTGGTCTCGTTCCGTTCGCGTACCTCCGGTTTTTCCGGAATAACGGAATTTGCGTATGGCGTTATTTTGCACAAGGCTCAATTATTTCAATAATGATACCGTGCCTGGAGAAAATCTACCCGATCATCGGTCACCAGATAGACAATTCGGTGTTCCTGCGTTAACCGACGGGACCACATGCCCGGTGCGAGGTATTTTAATGGTTCGGGTTTACCGATACCAAAGAAAGGGGCGCGCATGATCGCCTCAATAAGGGTGAAGGCGCGCAAGGCAACCTTTCGCTCTGTTTCCACCCAATGACGGAGGTCCTCCCGGAATTCAGGATGAAACACGGCGGCCCTGGAGTTTTTGTCGTTGGCCGGGGTGGACTTTTTCACTCAAGCCCCAGTTCATTTTTGAGGGTTTGCGGTGATTCGGCTCGTCCCTCCCGATTCAATGCCCGTTCCAAAGCGGAAAGAAGGCGCCGGGCATTCTCTGGGGATCGCAAGAGGTGGGCGGTTTCTTGGAGGCTTGCAAGCTCATCTGCAGCAATAAGAGCCACGTCTTCCGCGCCGCGCCGATGGATGATAATGGTTTCCCGATTTGTTGTCGCGGCATCGCAAAGTCCGGCGAATCTGGCGCGTGCATCGGTGTAGGTAGTCTGGATTGGCATGGTATTCTCCCGTATTATTTATGTACAGGAATACTGTACAGCAAGGGAGGGGTTCCGTCAAGCCGGACCGGGTATGGATTCTACTTGATGGGGCTAGTGTGGGGCAACGAACTATCGACGCGGGCTTTTTTTCTTAGCAACGCGTACAACCTGGAGATGGGGCGGCTTCCATTCAAGCGTGAAGACCGGACCGATATCGGGGATCGCGGGAAGATACTCCGGGACGAGATCGTTTAAGGCTGCAGGAGGCGTCCCAGTCATTTTTTCGTGACGTTGTACAGCGTTAAGCACCGTAACCGCCTTTTCAAAGGCGGCGATTTCCTCTGCATACCGCATTTTGATCTGCTCATCTTTTTCAGAGGCGTACATGCCCCGCAATCCTATCAGTGCGGCATAAATATTCCCGCCCTCGGCCGAGAGGATGTTGGCAAGGTGCTCCAGAAGGGGGGGGGCATTGGGCCGTTTCGCGGCAAGGTGGAAGAGCCGGGCTGCCTCCAAGGGGTCATCAAGGTAGTAAAAATTGTTGAACCCGGCAAAAAACGGCAGCACATAGTTGTCCGGTAGGGCGGTCATTCCCCTGGTAAGCACGGTGTTTGCGTAACGGGTATATTCGCTGTTGACATGGGGTAGGGTTGCCTGGCAGAGAAAATAGGTGTCGATGAAATGCGGATGCAGGGTGGCGGCGGCGGTAAAGCGCTGGGCCAAGGGCTCTGCATATTCCAGCGGATCGCGGCCTGGCTTAACCCCGCCATAAAAAACGCTTGCCTTGATGAACTGCATCTCTCCGCCGAGTTGCTTGAGATAGCCGAGGGCGATTTTTTGGATTGTTGGAGGCACAGGGTGAGGGAGCTGCTGGCTGCTTGCGGAAAAACGGGCCTCTTGGAGGGAAAAGAAAGTTCCATAGCAGAAAAGCAGGAGGAAAAAAAGAGGTAGTCTGATGCTCATTGCAGGTCCCGGCGCTGGTAGACAAGGCAGGCAAGCCAGAGAAAAAGACCAACATAGGAGAGGGTAATTCCGAAGTTGACCAGCATGAGAGAAAGATCCGGCAGCGGGGCGGTCGAGGCGATCATGTTTTTGAAATCCAGCCGGTCAAAATCCGGAAAAACTGCGGTCATCCACCGCAGCAGATTTTCTAATATCGGTTGAGCGCCTTCTTTTGCGGCACTTTGGATCGTGGCCTCGCGCACTACGGGCAACCCGGAGCAGATGGCATAAAAGGAAAGCGAGATAAGCAGCACCGGAAAGCTGCCCCGCACCAGGCCGGAGAAGAGGAGAATGACGGAAAGCAGCATCAGCTCCATGGCAACAAGGCCGAACCAGGCAAGCAGGTATGATAAAATATTGAACTGGCTGAAGTACCTCGTCGCTACCATCTGTTTGATGATCAGCAAGGTGCCAAATCCCAGGCCGCACAGGAGCAGGTTCAGCAGCAGGAGAAGCCCGGCAAGCCCGCAAAAAATACCGAGCACATACCCTCCCCGCGAGATCGGTCGGGCCAGTAGGGAATAGATAACCTTCCGTTCCTCATCCAGAGCAATGACCTGCACCCCGTGGAAAAAAAGGAAGATGAATCCTGAAAGCCAGGCCAGGGAGAGGATAAAATCGCTGGAGGCCCTGCCGATATCCCTGGGGATGAAGTCAAAGAAAAGAAGCGCTCCTGCCTGGGCCGCCAGGGAAAGGGCGATGAGGCCCATGAGCGCATGACGGCGCAGGCCGTCGATGAGCACGAGCCGGGCAACTGCTGCAATGCGTTTTAGTGAGCTAGGCATTTTGGGTCACCTGCTGAACGAGGCGGAGGTATCCTTCCACAAAGCAGGGACAGCCCTGCTGTTGAGTTAGGGCGCAGGGTTGGCCTTCAAAGAGTTTGCGGCCCTGGTGTAGTACCAGAACCCGGTCCACTAGTCGATCAACGTCTTCCAGTATATGCGAGCAGAAGAGGATGGTTTTTCCCTGACCCTTTAGTTCCGCAATGAGTGAGAGGATGTCGGCCCGACCGATGGGGTCGAGGCCGCTCATGGGTTCGTCCAGGATCAACAGCTCCGGGTCATTGAGCAGGGCGATGGCGAAGTTGGCTCGCTGCTGCATCCCTTTGGAGTAGTTTCGCAGTGGTCTTTTCCTTGCTTCCCAGAGGCCGAGACGGCTGAGCCATTTTTGAGAAGCGGTGCGGATAACATGTTGTTCCATGTTGCAGGTGCTGCCTGTAAAGTGCAGCATGTCCAAGACAGTAAGATTGGCAGGGAAATTGGCGGTTTCCGGCAAGTAGCCGATTTGGTTGCGGATTGTGTGCTGTGTCGGGGGGTGTCCAAATATTGCGATGGAACCGGTGTTGGGACGAATGAAATCCATGAGCAGTTTGATGGCCGTACTCTTGCCCGCGCCGTTGGCGCCGATGAGTCCTAATGTTTCCCCTTGGGAGACGGAAAACGAGATGGCATCAAGTGCTGCTTGAGGTCTGGACCCTAGTTCTTTTGGATATGTTTTTGAGATATTATCGAATGTAATCATATAGTATAGGTACAAGGCATTCCATAAAAGTCAAATATAAAGGCGTTGTCCTTTTTAGGACAACGCCTTTAAGAAAGAACCGGTGATTGTAGAAGTATTATTTTACAACCCATCCTGCTGCAACAGGAGCTGCAGCTCTAAAGTCATCGACATTGGCAGTGGTGCCCACTACAAAGTCAGCTACATCCAAGGGAGCGCCAGCAGTTGCTGCTCCAGCGAGCGCCGCAACCTGGTAAACACTGCTTGAGTCGCTGTCGACGCCATAAGTTGTATCGCCTTGGAGATGCTTAGCCGCTGCGCAAAAGGCGGCTGTTGGTGTTCCTGCGGCAACTGCGACATCGGTGTTGGCGATGACAGTAACTCCGTTACCGACAGGAATCTGGATGCCTCGCGGGGTACCAGCAGTATCCAGCGTGGCAATACCATCACCGTTAGCATCGCCACCTACTACGGCAGCGCCAGCCGCACCACCGGGAGCGACTGCTGCATAAGCGCCTGCATTCGCCTGCGTAATACCGTAGCGCTGCCAATCGGCAAATAACGCGGATTCTGTCGTGTTTAAATTTCTTACATCGCTCTGTGCGGAAGCGTTAAAGCCCCGGATCCGATATGCTGCGAACTGCGGGATGGCGATGGCCGCCAGGATGCCGATGATCGCGACAACGATCATCAACTCTACGAGGGTGAAACCTTTTTGGTTCTTCATGATACGCTCCTTTGTGTGTGGTGGTGTCCGGTGAATATAAAACTCAATACGTTATATGGTCTAGCCACGGTTGTGGTCAATTCCAATTTTCATGCCAGCACGGAGATTATTTTGGAAGTTGGGATTTGTTTTTTAATTTTAGCATGTTGTGTCGAAATGTAAAAAAACAGAAACGAATTAGATATGACCAGTTGACGTATTTTGTCACCACTTTTGACGTTGTGTGTCAGCGTGACCATGTCAGGTGCATTTTTATTCTAGGAAAGAGATATGGCGTGTATGCTGGATAGTTGTCGAGCATGCTTCATCATGTTCGCAAAACCGTGACGCACCCTTGGAGGCGATACATGCGGGTCTGGAATTTGAACGGCGCTGGGGGACGTTGCTTGCTAACTAGCTATTTTCACCTGTGGCCATCTTCCTCCAGTCAAGATCAACCCCCATTAGGCTCAATGCTTCAGGTCGCGGTAAAAATTTTCGTGTGGACCAAGCGCCAGCAATACACGCTTGGTTTCATCCCACTGGTAGGCCAGTAGGTACTGTTGGTTGATGCAGTCGAATTTGTATACGAAGACGCCAAGGAGATCACCTTTCTTCTCTTCGCCTAGTTTAGGATCGGCAACTACCGCGCGGATTGCCGAGTGTACGGCTTCGCGCTGATTGTTATGTAGTTTCCTATAGACCCGTTTAAAGGCGGGCTTTTGCTCAAGTCGCACACTCATTGTTTAGGTAGCTCGAAAGGCTCTGAATCTTCTTCCGTTGCTAATAGCGTGTCGCGTATGAACTCGATAGGCAAGTCTGGGTTGTCCAGCGCAGCACGGCCGATTTTTGCCCAGTAGCTCACCTGTTGCGGAACCGAACGCATCTCGGCTCTGGCGCGCGTCTTGGCGGTTTCATAAAGTGCATCATCGATACGGATGGAAATGCTCATTGTTTTTCTCCTGCTGCAGATTGCCACAAATGTAGCATACAGTATAGCAGTTGCCTAGTTTAATATGCAAGGAGAATAATGCAGAGTTACAGAGGGACGTTGCTTGCTAGTTAGCTATTGTATTGAGATATTTGCAAGCGCATGCTACCTTGGGTGTATGCCTCGTCAACCACGCCTTGACATCCCTTATGTCCTGCATCATGTCATTGTTCGCGGCATCGAAAAACGCGATATTTTTATTGATGACGCTGACAAGGAACGTTTCGTTTCCCGCCTTTCCGTTCTTCTGACGGAAGGTTCCACAAAGTGCTTTGCCTGGGCGCTGATGTCGAACCATTTTCACCTGTTGCTCATGCCGACCACGGTTGCGCTTTCAGAAACCATGCGCCGTCTGCTCACCGGATATGCCGTTTACTTTAATCGCAAATATCAGCGCTCCGGACACCTTTTTCAGAATCGGTACAAGTCAATTCTCTGCGAGGAAGAGCCATACTTTCTCGAACTTGTTCGCTATATTCACCTCAATCCGTTGCGCGCCGGGATTGTGGCGGATTTGGATGGACTCGATCATTATCAATGGAGCGGCCATGCAGCTTTGCTTGGCAATCGGGTAATGGAGGGGCAGGAGAGAGACGAAGTGCTGGCGCGGTTCGGCAAGGATAAAGCACATGCCTTGCGGGGGTATCGACAGTTTGTTGCTGATGGGATTGCCGCAGGCCGCAGAGAAGATCTCATCGGCGGAGGCCTCATGCGGAGTCAGGTCGGTTGTGATGAGAACAGGGAGATCGGAGCATATGATGAGCGAATCCTTGGCAGCAGCGGGTTCGTTGAAACGCTGACCCGTGGAGGCAACATACGGGAGGAGAAGAAGCCGTCGCTGTCCCTTGCCGATCTTCTTCAGAATGTTAGCGGGATAACAGGCGTGGATGCCCTGGTGATGTGTCGGCCCGGCAAGGAAAGGGCAGCAGCCAGGGCAAGGGCTATCTTCTGTTGTCTTGCCGTGCGTGAATACGGGTATACTGGGAAAGAAGCCGGCGCGGCGACAGGACTCGGATCATCAGGTGTTTCCATCGCAGTGCAACGGGGCGAGAAGTTGATTAAAAAAGATCCGTCACTGAAAGAAATGATTATGGGGATGGGGATAATAGCAAGATAGCAAGCAGCGTCCCCCGCCAAGTAAGGCCTGGTTGTAAAACCGTACATTTTGGAGGAAAGGCATGCGGATCTGGAATTTGAAGGTGCAGACGATTCTCGCCTTTTTTCTGGTTCTCGGGGTTGGCATGCTGCTGGTAAACGTTGTGTCCATGCAACTCTGGAAACGGCAGGCTGTGGGCGCCGAACTGGATCATGCCCGGCGCCTGCTGGCGGTCATGGCCAGGCTTGGGCCTGCAGTTGGCGGAGAAGAAGGGTTTCGGGTTGAAATCGAGCAGATGGTGCGGTCGGAGGAAGCCATTGTCTGCGCCGGCGCGGTAATTGGACGGAGCAAAACCATCACCCTCTCGGCGGGATGTGCTGATTATGCCACAGCTCTTGAGAGTGCCTTGACGAACGCCGCCCACTCCGGGGTTGCGAGCAGCCGCCGGCTTTCTCCTCCCCCCGGCGCGGGTTCAGGCCCGCGAAGCAATCTGTTGCTTGTCGCGCAGCCTTTTTCATCCCCGGATGGATCGAGGGGCGCCATGGCCATGGTCCGTTCCACCGGTCCGATTGATGCCCAATTGTGGGAGAATGAAAAAATCATCCTGGCCTATATGCTTGCCAATGCGGTGGTGCTGGCGGTTGTCGGCCTTTTTCGCATGGTCAAGCTCGTTGTCCGCCCTTTGGAGCGCCTTGCCGAACAGGCGGATACCTATTCCCTGCGGCATGATTTTTTGCCTTTTCCAGGGCGGCCCGGAAATGAGTTTGGCCGTCTTTCTTCCAGCTTGAACCGGATGATCGCGCAACTTGAAGAGGATCGGGGGGCGCTGCTGGACAAGGTGGCCTCGCTGAAATGCGCAAACGAGGAGTTGGAGCGGAACCGGCGGGAGATGGTGCGGGCGGAAAAGATGGCCTCCATCGGCAGGCTGGCAGCCGGTCTTGCCCATGAGATCGGCAATCCGCTGGGTGTTGTGCAGGGATATCTGGATCTTCTCGGGCAAGGGGCAGTCTCTTCCGAGGAAAGAAAGGAATTCGCGCGGCGCGCCGAACAGGAGGTGGCGCGGGTGGGCAGACTGATCCGGCAGTTGCTCGACTATGCCCGGCCGATTGAAGGCGCCCCCGCGCCGGTGCGGGTGCGGGAGCTTTTGGCTGAGTGCCTGGAGCTGTTTCGCCATGGCAACCATGCCCACATCGGGTTTTTCCTTGAATCGGAGGCGGAAGACGATCTGGTTCTGGCCGACGCCGACGGTTTGCGGCAGGTCTTTGTGAATTGCATCATGAATGCGGTTGATGCCCTTGGCACGCTTCCGGAAGGGAGAGTCGTTGCCCGGTGCCTCAATGGGCAGGAGGGGGATCGGCGATACATCCGGGTGGTTATCAAGGATAACGGTCCGGGAATTGCACAAGAACATCTGGAGAGCGTGTTCGAGCCTTTTTTCACCACCAAGGAGCCGGGCAGAGGGACAGGGCTGGGACTGGCGGTGTCCTGTGCGCTTGTCGAGAATTGGGGCGGGAGGATCTGGGCTGAAAATGTCCGGGCTGAAGATGGCGCGGGTGCGGCGATCTGGATTTCGCTGCCCTTGGCCGCATCCTTGAATACGGAAAAAGGCCTTGCCGACACGGGCAAGGCGGCATGACAGGAGATGGGCATGGCGGGTGATGGAGGGCGGTTGCTGATAATCGATGATGAGGAAAGCATGTTGGAGATGCTTTCCATTGTCACCTCCAAGGGGGGATACCAGGTAACCCTGGCCAGAAACGGCGAGGAAGGCCTCGGTGCCCTGGGAAAAGGGAGTTTTTCCCTGGTGTTGTGCGATCTGAAGATGCCCCGCCTTGATGGGATGGGATTTTTGGAAAAAGCCAAGGAACAGGGCATTGAGGCGCCTATTATAATGATGTCCGCCTATGCGGCCATTGAGGATGCCGTGGCCGCGATAAAGGCCGGGGCCTATGATTTTATCACCAAGCCGTTTAAGGCGGATGAGGTGCTCCTGACCCTGGGCAGGGCCGCGGAGCATATGCGGTTACGGCGGGAAAATCTCCTGCTGCGGAGGCAGATCGATGATTTGCAGCGGGAGCAGGGGCTTGACGACATGGTCGGCAAGAGCGGCGTCATGGTCTCCTTTCTGCAAACAGTGGTCAAGGTGGCCCAATACGACACCACGGTGCTCATCACCGGCGAATCCGGCACCGGCAAGGAGCTGGTGGCGCGGGGGATTCACCACAAAAGCGGCCGGGCCGGCAAGCCGTTTCTGGCCATCAATTGCGGCGGGATGCCGTCGAGCCTGCTGGAAAGCGAGTTGTTCGGGTATGTGAAAGGCGCATTTACCGGCGCGGAAAAAGACCGCAAGGGCATTTTTCAGGAGGCGCATGGCGGCACCCTCTTTCTGGATGAGATCGGCGAACTCCCTCCCGATGCCCAGGTGAAGTTGCTGCGGGTGTTGCAGGAGCGGGAGGTGCGGCCGGTGGGCGGGGCACGGACGGTGCCGGTGGATGTGCGGGTGCTGGCGGCGACAGCCCGGGATCTGGAAGAGGAGGTGGCGGCGGGCCGGTTTCGGGAGGATCTGTTTTACCGGCTTAATGTAATCCGGCTGCATGTGCCGCCGCTGCGCGAACGCATGGAGGATATCCCCCTGCTCTGCGGACGCCTGCTTGACAGGATCGCGGCAAAACTCGAGCGCCAGCCCCCGGAACTGCTTCCTGCCACCCTGGCAGCGCTACTTCGCCATCGCTGGCCCGGTAACGTTCGGGAATTAGAAAACGTCTTGGAGCGGGCGATGGTGCTGGCCGAGGGAAACGTGATTATGACGGAGCATTTGCCTGAAAATTTCGTTGGGCTGACAGAGCCTTGCAGAGCCGGCATCGAAAAAACTTTGGGCACTTACTCCTTAAAAAAGGGGCAGAAGGAAATGGAGCGTGCCCTTATCGCCCAAGCTCTGGCCGCCACCGGCGGCAACAAGAGCAAGGCTGGTCTGTTGCTTGAGATTAGTTACCCGTCTTTGTTGAGCAAGATGAAGGAGTACGGGCTGTGATGCGGGAGAGGATTAGGCACGATCCCTTTTTATCTTCCAAGTCGTCTTGATGTACCCGCAATCGTAAGCAAATCGGGGTGAATATCCACGGTGCGTGGTGTCCTCAATATGCGTATATTGCTGACAACGTTGCCCTTTCCCGAGTACCTGTGGAGCTTTGGGCCTGGATTTCCGTCTGGAACAGATAGGGGATATGCTGAGGGGTAACCGTGCCGCTGCTGTTGCTGACAACGCCTCCCCCGACCAGGTTATTGGAAGAGGTGCCACTGTTGCCGCGGCTCGTGCTTAATATGGCGGTGTTCACGATTATATTGGGGGTTGGTGCCGTGAATGTCAGGGTCAAGGTCGCATCTACTGGATCGGCAGGATAAACACCGTCAGCAATATTGCCGGTTGTCGTGAGTTTTGCAGTGAAATTCGCATCGGTAATCAATGGGGTTAACACGTTACCATAGGTTCCCATGGCGCTGAGGTTGGTCCCTCCCAAGCCTGTTTGAATGATTTCTCGGGCAAAAAAATTCATCCCCCCATGGGAGGATTCCAGCGCCTCCTTATAACGTTTCTGTGAGCCGGTCGTCCAAATACCAGTCCCTGCCATATAGAGAAGAGATGCAATCATGAGCATGCCAATAAGGCCCAAGATCAAAGCCATGACCAGTGCTACTCCTCTCTCGTTCCCAACTATTGCGGCCCCTGGTGCTCTGTCGATTGTTGTGGATAGCCTGGGGGGGGGGTGGTTAATTAGCCGCATAGGGCGTTCCTCCATATTGTCATTGTAGATTTCTGGGTGTCACTGCCAGGCTATTTACCTTCCAGCGATAGTTGGGCCAGGTTGCGCCGATGTTCGCGTTCAGGTCAAATGTCCGGCCAGCCACCAGGGTAACTCCGTCTGCCGCGACTTCGCCAACATTAATGTTGGCATTTGGAAACGTGTATGTTTGATCCACCCTCCCTTCATGGGTGAGCACATAACACCGTATGGACTTTACCTGGTCGCGTATTTGTTGGGCTGTTAGACCGTTGAGGCCATTGGCTTCGGCCCTCGAATCCCACCCACCGTCGCCATCGGTGTCGAGATAATAGACGACCTGGAAATCGGCCACGCAATCCACGATGGGCAAAATTGTAAAGTTTTCGTCGGCCTGGTTGAGTGTAGCCTTGACCAGAGTTCCGGTGCCTGGCGCACATTGAGCCGAGACCCCGGCGTTGTTGATGTAATAATCGGTGCGATTGAAGGGCCTTCTTGGGGCAATGTTATCAATCCCGTAAATGAGATACCTGTCGCCGTTTGGGTCGTTGGGCGAATCGGGAGGAGCAAAGGGGGTTAAATCGCCTGCTGTCGGGTTAACAGAATAGTTCGTACCATCCAGGACAAGCTGGCGGGTTTCTCCAGTGCTGATTTGGGGACGAATGACGACTACCCAGTCCGTGTTAACGAACGCTTCGGCGCTCATGGATTGGACGGTGACTGCGTGCGCGGCATCCCTGCCCAGCCAGCCCCATTTTTGGCTGGCATCATCCCGTATCACATTTAAGGCCTTGATAGCCAGATAATCGGAACCATTCATGCTGGAAGCAGAGGTGTCTTCAGAGGCCAAGGCTCGTGGTGCACCGGGGGCATCATTCATTCCGGCCGGCGCCGCAGGTTCAAAATAAGGACTGGGCACCACCCCGGCCGGAAACTCCCAAGGAAGGGCAAAACCGGTATGTTCAAGGTCGAAACGCAGTAAATCCAGGCCGAGTCCTGTTTCAATCTTTGTTTCTGCTATCCGCCACTGTCGGGAGCTTTGTTGCATAACCGGAGAGAAACTGCTAAATACCATGGCCATCAGGATTCCCAGGAGGCCCATGTAGATCAACAGTTCTACGAGGGAGAAGCCGGTTTCTTCCCGGCACAAGATTTTACCGTGTTGTTCCATGTCTGCCCCTTAATACAGATGGCGGCGCCTGAAAAGCCGTGTCTGCATCAGCTTGCACTGTGTAACTCTGATGGTATTTAGTCACTACCCTTTGGTTTTGCGCAGCCATCATTGATCACTGCGCACGATTATTGTGCTTAAGGATATTTGGCGATTCCTGTTGGTGGGTGCCAGAACAGCTCCCCCGGTGCCTGGATCGTCCCAGCCCACGACCACATCAATGCGTTTGAGCGCGACGGCGGCAGTCACCAGATCGGTGACTTGCGACAATCGCTCAAAAGTCATGACCCCCCCGCGGATATTGACCAGAACATCTTGAATGGTCGTTGGGTCGGGGGGCCAGGCTGCCGCAGTCAGGGCTGCCGAAGTGCCAAACACGGAAAACCGTTCTACCTGCAACCGATTCAATTCCTCTTCAGCCAGCCTGAGAGCCTCGGCGCGCACCACATTTCCGCTGTTGCTGCGGAGGGCCTGAATAAGTCCACCAGCCACCCCCAGCATGACCACCATGAAGACAAGCAGGGCAATCATGATTTCCACCAGGGTAAATCCTTGGTGCCCGTGGGATTGCTGTTTATTATTGTTGAACACAAGCACCTCCCGTCATTACGCCTATATTGATGCGAGTTGCCGCGACTACGATACAATCTACGCCAGGCGAGGCATTTGGAGAATAACCAGTAACACTTAAGGTCTGTTGGTTTCCGGTCATGCCTCTTCTATCGAAAATAATTGTTGTGGGAAGGCCTCCCAAGACAGTCGAGTTCAGGGCAAAGCTGGGATAGGATTTTGTTGTAGTGGGTTCGCCTGCATCAACAACGCCATCACCGTCAGCGTCTTGGTGGGTAGTCACCAGATTAGCCGCCAAAGCGACCCGCACTTGGGTGTTGGTGTTTGCCGCATCGTTTCTGGCTCGCATCAATATGGAGTATATCTCCTTGGTGTAAGATTCCACCGTATATTTATCATTCCATTGCTTGAAATTCATGGTTGCAATTGCCAGCACGATCCCGATTATGCCAACAACTATCATGAGTTCGACCAGGGTAAAGCCAGCTTGGGCCTTCATCGTGTCCTGTTTTGAAATGGAAATAAACTTTTCGGCCGCTTGCGTTGGTGCGCCTCGGTGTGTCATGTCGGAGCTCTTTTTAAAGTTGGCTTGGACGCGGATTTGTTGTGTCTCCATTTTCTTCATCGTTCTTGAATATGCATGAACTTTTTTATGGGGAGTGGGTTGGTGACTACCATAAGGCCCTGTCCTGCGGGCGGAATACCCTCGAAGCCAGCACTGCGGCGGTTATCCTTTTGGCTGAGGACTCCGGGGTCGTGCAGGCTCAGTTCCTTGATTTCACCGGTGGAAACCTGAACCAGGGCTTTTCCCTGCATGACAAAAGTGACTTTGTTGCCGGTTTTGTAGTCCAGCGCCCAGAGATAGGTTGTGCCGCCAAAGCTGCAGATATCAGAAGTCGGGGCAAAACTCAGGAAATAAACGGCGCCAAGGGGGTCTGGCGTGGGGTTTGATATCACGCGCTCCGAGCCCTTTGGCGAAGCCGCAGCATCAAGGTTGATATACCAACCTTTCTCCGTGGCCGTTAACGCGGTGGTTGGCGATGTTGTTTGATTTCTCAAGTCGGTCAATAGCAACGTGTCCGAGCAGGCGGGAGATATGGTGTTGCTCGTCGCAACAAAGCAGGGGTCTTCAATGCCGAACAGCTTGCGTTGTGTGGTCAGGTCATCCTGTTTGTGAAAATACCGGCCTTCCGCGAAGTAGAGCCAGAGTTTTCCGCGGTTTCGGTCAATAAGATTAGCCACGGAGGTGGTGACCGGTCCGATATTTTCAATAACCGGGCTCACCGTCCAGGTGTCGGGATCGAGATCATCATTGATCACGAGTCGCAGCACACCGCCGCTGGTGGTGTCTTTAACATAGCCGATGTAAACGACATCATCCTTGTAGTTGCCGACATTGGTGGGCCTGTCTTTTTCCAGGTCAAGCGAACCGGTGGAGATGGAGCCAGCAAAGGCATTGGTGATGCCGGTGTCGATGGTGCGCAGCAGCTCGCCAGTCTTGAGATCAAGGACAAAGAGCCTTAGGTTTTTATTCGAAGTGCCTTTGAAATCCTTGGCGGTAATGGGGCCGGTTGCTCCTGAAGCCAGGATGGCGAACCACCGGCCATTTGCATCATCAACGCATCTGCCATTCGTGGCGGTAGCGCCGCAATCGACGTCATTGCTACAGGCAGTCCGGCTTTTTGCGCAACGTCGGACGCCTCCCCTGACAATCGCCGGGCCGACGTTGGTGACACCAAGGTTTGAATTATTGAACTCCCACAAGAGCGTAGGATTGTCCTGCTCGGTCACATCAAGGGCAAAGTATGATGACCAGCCTATAGGAGTGCCGCCAACATCCAGGGGGGTTTTGACGCAAGCAGCGTCAACGCCGCTGCTTGTTGCCCCGCCAATGCCCATGCTGCCTATTACGATACTGCGCCAGCTTGTATTGGCAAGATCCAGCATGCCGCTTGTGGAGGTGGTTTGTTTTGGACAATCCCAATAATCCGTTGTGAGTCCACAGGTTAGAGGAGCAAGGGGGGCATTGATTTTGTTTATGCTTGCATCCGTCATAACCACCGGGCCGTCCACCATGTAGATATGGCAGTAGTCAGGTTGGGAGAGATATTGCAAATACGGAAGGACATTTTTAGGGATAAAGGCCCAGCTCTCGGTGCCTATACCTCCGATGCCAGCGGCCCCATCAAGCTTTCCTGGCTGATACCAAGGTTTGCTGGTTTTGCAGAGGTCGCTGCCTCCAGTACAATCCGTGTCGGCAGTGCAGGG
This sequence comes from Desulfobulbaceae bacterium UBA2273, assembly GCA_002347095.1. Taxonomy (GTDB): domain Bacteria; phylum Desulfobacterota; class Desulfobulbia; order Desulfobulbales; family Desulfurivibrionaceae; genus Thiovibrio; species Thiovibrio ferrireducens. The sequence goes on from DDWZ01000019.1 coordinate 126,434, forward strand.
AGTTCCACTTGAAGAGCAAACTTTCCAATTCTGTACGATTTTACCAAGCCTGAAGGAGTGGAACATGCCATCATTGGCACCCACAAAGACGCGCTGTCTGTCCTTGTAATCAAGGCTGGCGATAAAGTCTTTGTATGTTTGGTCTCCGTAGCCGTACGGTGAGGGAATATTGAAATTGTTCGAAGGGCTCGGCCCCATAATGCGGGGGGTTGAGGAAATAATGTCCCCCAGTTTCCAGATGTGCGTTTCTTCAACACACGAGCCTCCTCCTCCGGTACAATCCGCATCGATATTGCAGGCCATTCTGCTTGAGGAACAGACCTTCAATGTCGCGATCCTGTTTCTGGGGGGCACACAAGTATCGCCCAGAGCGCAATCAGCATCAACAGAGCATGGGGTTCTCCCGGTTAAGCAGAGCTTGGCAAAGCAGCCAACAGTGCCACAGGCACAGCCGGCCCCGGTTGCGTCCACGCAATCGTCCCCTCGAACATAACTGATGGTTGCATTGGCTGCAACGGCGCTTGCGATCTGTCCCAGGTAATCATCAAGTTCTGGGCGATTTGTCGTATCGAACGACATAAGACTTGAGCCATTTAGCGAGGTTTTAATGGTTCGGGATGATGACGTTGTCCACCAGAGATTGACTCCAGCCCTCCAGATTGCCTTGGCGTCCTCGATGGGGATGTTGCCTTTGTTTATATCGGCAGTGCCGTTGCCATCAGTATCCTGGTAGCGTGCGGCCAAAGTTTTTTCCTGTGCGGAATCGAAATAGAAGTTCGTGATGTAATCGCTTTTCAGGTTGAGGATTGTATAGGTGCTACTATCCCTGACAGTGTCTTCACGGATTTGCGAAGACGCGAAAAACGGATCCAGATAATACCAGTAATTCATGAGGTCGCTTGTCCAGGTGATATCGGCGGAAGAAAGAAAGGAGCGGCTGGGATAGAACAGGGATTGGACAAGAGTGGCTCCGCTTCCTTCACTGGAGCTTAACACCGAAACCGCAGTACTTGACGCCGCTCTTTTGACGATATCATAAATCGCTTGCCGTATATTCTGCGACAAAGCATAGCCGTCATTTCCTTCATAATAGGTGATGGGGTCATCGGTCCCATCGGACGAGATTACGCCGTCGCCGTTTGAATCCCTGTAGCACTCCGCCGGGGTTGTTGTGCAATCGGCTTTGTTGTTGTAGTTGCCGGCGCTGTCTTTGAGGTCTTCAAACCCTCCATAAATGGCAGCATCCTTGAGCAGCGTCGAGCCGGAGCCAAACAAGTAGACAGGATAGAGAAAGACATTCTGCATTCCAGGAAGGCTTTGCCGCCAGGTGGTTGGCACATCAGTTTCTGTCCCAGGCCGCATGTCGGTGGTTCTGGCCCAGTACGCCACATCGATTAAGTAATCCCTGCCATCGCTTGAATATGTCTGGCCAACGGGGGTGCCCGCGAATCTGGGATTGGGGTTATTCGGTGCCCCCCCATACCCGGAACAGGCTTTGATGTTTGTCGCAGTGCAGGCAGCATAGGGGGCGGTGGTTGTGGTGCCTGGCATGCTGAGATCCTGGGTGGATTCGCCATCCGTCAAGAAGAGGATGAACGACTTGGCGCACGGCACATACTGGTTTGTCAGGTTGGCGTCCACATCGGTGAATTTGAATGCGTAGGGATCCCTATAGATATCGGTGGCGGCAAAGGTGCCTGAGCCCACAGTGTAATCAGCGGCGAGGTACTGGGGGGTGTCCTGCCTGAAATAACTCACCATCTCCCGCAGGGTTTCGCCCAGAGGAGTCCATGTGCTCGGGACCATGTTGTGGATGGAGGTAATCATGGTGGGCACTGAGTTGTAGCCAACGTAGTTGGCGACCCGGCCACCATCGTAGGTGTTGTAATAGCCCAGGCCGAATCTGACCTCGCTGTTGAGACTGTCGATAATGCCTTCAGCCTTGGTCGTGCCTTGATCGACAATGATGTTGTAAGGGCCGCCGTTGAGTTGCGGGACCTCAACCTGAAGATATACCTGGGTTACACGGATGTAAGGGGATCCGGAATAAGCCGAATTCGCTCTCACGCCAAAACCCTGTATCCCTGTGGCGACTTGTTGTTTTATTTCCGCCCATGTCCAGGGGGCGGAGGTGGCAGGATTGTTTGTAAAGGTAAATGAATATGTGCTGTAGGAGCTGCTGTAGGCCAGGTTGCTATACGTTGAAGAATAATCTGTTCCATTGATTCTGAGTACACCGTTTATCCTCCGTGTGGTGGTGCTATATGTCGATTTTGCCGCGCGAACATATAGCTTGACCGTGATTGCCCCGGCCGGTTCCGCCTGGGCATAAGTGTAGTCCATGATAACGGGACTGCTGGTGTTGCTATTTTGGATATATGTTGCGCCATCATCAGCAACGGCCTCATCCACCTTGGTATAAGCAATGACTCCTCCGGAGACTGGATATTCGCTCCAGCCCGTTGGCATAGAGATATCGGCCTCGGGCCTGACAATGAATTGGGCTGCCGTCCCATTGGCGTTTATGGTGAGGTTGTCCGAGGTGTCTCGGACAAAATTATAATTGCCCACAAACGGAAAGATATGCGCTGCGGTTGTAACAAAGTCTTTGTCGAAAGAGGTGTAATTGCAGTTAGCGCTTTCGCCATACAGTTTTACCGTGGGAGTGCCAGTTGACGTACGAGGGTCTGCCTTGCCTCCGATGAGGAGTTTTTTGGATACCTCGGTCCGGCGCATGGTGGCCCAGTTGAGAAAACTGCCGTTGGCAATGGGGTTGGCGACAGTGCCGTTGGTCATGAGGTCGGTGGTGACTTCCCATATGCCGCTGACGTTGTTGTATTTATAATTTT
>DDWZ01000028.1 GCA_002347095.1 Desulfobulbaceae bacterium UBA2273
TAATTCGTTTTGATGGCGCTGTGCCCCAGGAGCAACGGACTCACATCTCCACCGTCCTCGGTTTTCTCCTTCCCGCCAAGCTGGTGTTGTTTCATCTGTTCGGTTTGTATCGGGGGATGTGGAGGTACACCTCCCTTGCCGACCTGCTGAACATCCTCAAGGCGTGCGTAACGGCGGGATTTATTACCTTGGGCGGTATCCTCTTGTTCAACCGTTTTGAGGGGTTTTCCAGGTCGGTCTTTGTGCTTGATGCTCTGTTGACCTTCCTTTTCATCGCCGGGTTTCGGATCAGTCTCCGACTTTCTTGCCAGAGTTTTTTTTGTCTGCCTTTTTTGCGGGAAGACGTCAGTAAGCGCCAGCGTCGCAAGCGGCTGCTCATCATCGGGGCAGGCGACGCAGCCGAGAAGGTTACTCGGGAAATCAACGACAACAAAGGGTTGCCTTACATGGTGGCCGGATTTTTGGATGACCATTCCGCCAAGATCGGCCAACAGATTCACGGGATTCCGGTTCTTGGACCCATTGCGGATCTTTCGGAGTATGTATTTAAAGTCAAGGCCCAGGAAGTGCTCATCGCCATTCCTTCGGCCAGCCGTGACCAGATGCAGAGGATTGTCGATCTGTGCCGGGCTTGCGAAATTCCGTTCAAGACTTTGCCCGGCTTGGGGGAGTTGATCAGCGACAAGGTCTCCATTAAAACCATCCGTGATGTCTCGTACAAGGATCTCCTGGGGCGGCCGCCGGTGCGGCTTGAGCTGGAGCAGATCGGCGATGTTTTGGCGGGAAAGACGGTTCTGGTTACCGGGGCTGGCGGCTCCATTGGTTCGGAGCTCTGTCGCCAGATTGTCCGCTTCCACCCCTCCACCCTTGTTCTCATGGACGCCAGCGAACAGAATCTCTACCAGATCGAGATGGAGTTGCTCCATGAATACGGCTTCAGAAATTATGTGGCCGTTCTCGGCAAGGTGCAGGACAAGGCTTTGCTGGAGTCGTTGTTCCCGCATTATCGGCCGGCTGTGGTTTTTCATGCCGCAGCCTACAAGCATGTACCCATGGTCGAGCGCAATCCCTGGGAAGGAGTCTACAATAATATCTTTGCCTCCAAGCGGTTGATGGAGGTTTCGGTACGACAAGGGGTGGAACGTTTTATCGTGATCTCCACCGACAAGGCAGTGCGGCCCACCAACGTCATGGGCGCCACCAAGCGGATGACCGAGATCATCATGCAGGGTTTTTGCGAAAAAGCCCGATTGGCTGGGGCAGGAACCCGGTTTATGGCGGTGCGGTTTGGCAACGTCCTCGGCTCCTCTGGTTCGGTCATCCCCCTGTTCCGGCGGCAAATCGAGCTTGGTGGGCCGGTTACCGTCACCCATCCGGATATGACCCGCTACTTCATGTCCATCGAGGAGGCGAGTCAGCTTATTCTCCAAGCCGCCACCATGGGCGAGGGCGGGGAGATTTTTATTCTGGAGATGGGGACGCCGGTGCGGATCGGCCAGATGGCCCGTGATTTGATCAAGCTCTGCGGCAAGGAGCCGGATACGGAAATCGAGATCAAAGTCACCGGACTCCGGCCCGGCGAAAAGATGTACGAAGAGTTGATCACCGAGGGCGAGGGAATCGTGCCCACCGGCCATGAAAAGATCCTGGTGTTGCGCGGGAACGGCGCTTGTCTGGAGGACTTGCAGGAATCGCTGGAAAATCTTAAGCAATTCGCTTCAACCCATGATGCCGAGGGGATCAAGGCCGAGCTTGGCAGGGTGATTCCTGAGTATGCATTCCAGGCCAGTGAATCCGTCCTGCCCAGGGGATGAGCGTTGCTTTTGGCTGGACATCGCTTGGGAATCATTGATAAAATTATTGAGTGAGACGGTCATCTCTTCCCCTTGGCCATTTTGTTCTTTGCAAGAGGGAGCAGGTGTTGTAAAGTGGTGCCCCATTGGCCAGCGTGCCTATTTGCTCTGAAAAACGCTGGAGAGGTGACCGAGTGGCTTAAGGTGCACGCCTGGAACGCGTGTGTGCGGCAACGTACCGTGGGTTCGAATCCCACCTTCTCCACCAGATATTTTACGGTTTGATAGCCGGGTCCTGCGCAACAGAGACTTGCGAACCCCGCCAGGTCCGGAAGGAAGCAACGGTAGTGAGTAACTCTGTGTGCCGCAGGGGTGCCTGGCTATCATTTTTTTGTAAGCGATTGCAGGGCACCACATCTTGCAGCGATCGGTCCGTCTCACGTACCTGGTGTACGCTTCGCCGTCCCGCTTGCCGCAACCTGCGGCACCCTGCAACCGCTTACCCTTGTTTTCTCATTTGCAGCTCTATCTTCCGTTTTCCCCGTTTACCGGGCTGATCTCCGAGGGCTGAAAATGTCCTACCTTGTTCTCGCCAGAAAATGGCGTCCCCAGAATTTCGATGCGGTTGTCGGTCAGCAGGCCGTGGTGCGCACCTTGCGCAACGCGCTTACCCGGAACCGGGTGGCCCATGCCATGCTTTTTTCCGGGGTGCGCGGGGTTGGGAAAACCACCCTGGCGCGGCTCATGGCCAAGGCGCTCAACTGCCGGCAGGGCGAGCCGGATGTGCCCTGCGATCAGTGCGAGTCCTGTCTGGAGATCATGGCCGGCAATGCCATGGATCTGCATGAGATCGACGGCGCCTCCAACCGCGGTATCCAGGAGATCCGCGAACTCAAGGAAAACATCCGCTTTTTCCCTGCCAAGGGGCGCTACAAGATCATCATCATCGATGAAGTGCACATGCTCACCACCGAGGCTTTCAATGCTCTGTTGAAAACCCTGGAAGAGCCGCCCGCCCATGTCTATTTCATGTTTGCCACCACCGAGCTGCACAAGATCCCGATCACCATCCTTTCCCGTTGCCAGCGCTATGAGCTCAAGCGGGTGCCTTTTGTCGAGCTGGTTGCTTTTTTTGCCAGGATCGCCGCAGCGGAAAAAGTCGCGATTTCCCAGCGCGGTCTGGAGATGATCGGGCGGGAGGCGGACGGCAGTGTGCGGGACGGCTTAAGTCTTCTTGATCAGCTTTTTTCCTTTGGCGGGGCGGAGATCAGCGATGGGGATGTGGCCGAGGTTCTGGGGCTGGTCGACCGCCGGATTTATGAAAATCTGGCGCGCGCTCTCCTGGCCGGAGACCTGGCCGGGTGCCTTGAAATATTTGAGCAGGGCCAAGCCGCGGGCATGGATCTCAAGCGTTTTGCCAGCGATCTGTTGGGATTCTTCCGATCCTTGCTGATTGCCAAGGTCAAGGCCAGTCCCGAGGATCTGCTGGATATTTCCGATCAGGAACTGGCGGCAATCAAGGATATTGCCGCAGGCGCCAGCCAGGAAACGCTCTATCAGTATTTTTCTTTGCTGCTGAAGGGGAGCGAAGAAATGCAGTACTCTTCCCGACCGCGCCTTGCCTTGGAAATGGCGTTTGTCCGGGCCACCCAGGCTGGGCAGATCGTGCCGACGGCTACTCTGCTGGGTCGTCTTGACGGGCTGCTGGCCGGAGCCTTGCCTTTGGCGCAAGGGGGCGGAAAGGCTGGATTTCCGGCGGTTTCCACCGCCGAGCCTGAGCCAAATGCGCCCATAGAGACACCCCGGGCTCCGCTTGCCGCCCCCTCTTCCGGATCGCTTCCGGCACAAAAAAAAAATGAAATAACCAGTGCGCCAGCGCCTCTTTCGGAACATGCCCGTGCATTGCCTCCTGTCGCGATGGCTTCCCCTTCCGGGCGGGAGGTGAAACGGGATTGGGAGGCGTTTATTGAGTATGTCAAGGCGCGGAAGCGCTGGATGGCGCCGGTGCTGCAACTCTGTGCCATGGCCCGTGATGAGGGGAGCGAGCTGGTTTTAAAATTTGATGATCCTTCCGATTGCAAGCTGTTGCAGGAGCATGACAATCTGAAGCTTTTGCAATCCTTTGCCTTGGATTTTTTTCAGCATGATTTCCGGGTTGTTTTCAGGGTCCGCGGTGCACAGGCAATTGAGGATGGCGGTGGTAACGAGGCTGAGGATCTTCTTGTCGAGCGGCGGGTTTTGGCCAATGATCCCATGGTGCAGATGACGGCCGAGATTTTTGGCGGCCAGGTCGGCAGTATTCGGACCGGAACAAAGTAAAAGGCTCAAGGACAGGGGAGAGCCGGCAGATGCTTCCTGTGTCCTTGCGGTATATGGGAATGTCAATGTCGGAGATATGCGGATGGATATGAAACAGATGGTGAAGCAGGCGCAGCAGTTTCAGCAGCGGCTGACGGAGATGCAGGGGGAATTGGCCGGGAAACAGGTCAGCGCCTCGGTGGGCGGGGGGATGGTGAGCGCCACGGTGAACGGCAGGCACGAGCTCGTCAGTCTGGCCATTGACAAGGAAGTGGTAGACCCTTCGGACCCGCAGATGCTCCAGGATCTTGTGGTCTCTGCGGTGAATGAGGCCATGCGCAAGGCCCAGGCCATGATCGAGGCCGAAATGGCCAAGATCACCGGCGGCATCAAGATTCCGGGGATGTTTTAAGGGATAGGCGCAAGGCTCAAGGTTAAAGGTGCAAGGTGAAGAAATGAAGCCTGAGAAATTGTGTTTGTCCGTTCCTTTCACCTTTCACCTTTCACCTTGGACCTTTTGTATATGAACGTCGTACCTCCGGCCCTGAGCCGCCTTATTGCCGACCTGAACCGGTTGCCTGGAATCGGCATGAAAACTGCGACCCGGCTCGCTCTCCATATCCTGCGGCGGCCAGCCAGCGAGGCCCAGAGCCTGGCCAGGGATTTGGGGGAGCTGCACCGGAGCATCAGATTGTGCAGCGGCTGTTTCGCCTTTGCGGAAACCGATCCCTGCGGCATCTGTAAGGATTCCGAGCGTGATGGCGGGTTGGTCTGCGTGGTGGAGGAATCCGCGGATCTCATGGCCATCGAGAAGACCGGGGCCTTCAAGGGCAAGTACCATATCCTCCATGGGGTTCTTTCTCCCATGGATGGAATCGGGCCTGAGGAAATCAAGGCGGATGCCTTGCTGGAACGCATCCGCAACCAGCAGGTGCGGGAGGTGCTGATCGCCACCAGCTCCACCGTGCCCGGGGAGGCGACGGCCGCCTATCTCATCAAGCGGTTGCAGGAAGAGGCTGCGGTCAAGGTGACCAGACTGGCCTGCGGGATTCCCATGGGCATGGATATCAAGTATGCCGATGAGCTCACGCTCAGCCGGGCCATTGAATCCCGGAAGGATACCTGCTCCTGAGGGCGGAAGCCCTTTCTGGATAGAGGCTATCTGAGCTATCCCGGATGAGCGCTAATCTTCCGCAAGACGCTATTTGTACATAGAATAATCCCTACGAAATTCCCCCTCTCCCCCGCTTTGGTGGGGGGGAGGGGTTACACGGCGGCTGTTCACCCTCTCCCTAAAGGGCGAGGGAATTTGCGGAAGATTGACACTAATCTGGAAACTATTTGTCCTTGACACTGGGGCGAATTGTTGGTAATTGGTTGCCGTTTGGAAGGTTTGTCTTAAAGAGACAAGGGGCTGTCGCCAATGGCGGCGTGCTCATTATTTTTTTAGGCGCGTAGCTCAGTTGGTTAGAGCGCTTGCCCGACACGCAAGAGGTCGGCGGTTCGAATCCGCCCGCGCCTACCAGAAGAACATCCACGATATCGTGACGTCGCAAGGCCTGGCAGGGGGCATTTTTTGCCAGACCTTATTGTGCAGGCAGATTGACCAGGTCAATGTGCTTGTTTTTGTTTGTGCATTTGCGGAAAGGCTGATCCAACAACCATGACGGAAATATCCCTCACCCTTCCTTCCGGGGAGCAGAAAACGATCCCCGCGGGGACCACGGTGGCCGAGGCCCTGAAAGAGCTGGTTTCCAACAAGGAGCGCAAGCAGACCATTGCCGCCCGGTTGGATGACAGGCTGGTGGATCTTTCCATGCCCATCACTGCCGCTGCCGCCTTTGCGCCCATAACCATTGACAGCCCCGAGGCCTTGGAAATTCTCCGGCACAGTGCGGCCCATGTCATGGCCGAGGCTGTCCTGGCCCTGTTCGGCAAGGAGGTGCAGGTTGCCATTGGGCCTGCCATCGCCGATGGATTTTACTATGATTTCGACCGGACCGAGCCGTTCACCCCGGACGATCTTGCCCTGATTGAAGCAAAAATGCAGGAGCTTGTCGCTCTCGCCGCTCCTTTTTCTCGGGAGACCATGTCTTCCGATCAGGCGATTGCGCTTTTTGAAAAGAGCGGGCAACGCTACAAGGTTGAGCTGCTGAAAGACCTTGGCGCCGAGACGGTCTCGCTGTACCGGCAGGGAGATTTTGTTGATCTCTGCCGTGGTCCGCATCTGCCGCATGCCGGCTGGCTTAAGGCGGTCAAGGTGATCAAGTTGGCCGGCGCCTATTGGCGTGGCGATGAAAAAAACCAGATGCTCCAGCGCATCTACGGCACGGCGTTTTTTGACCCCAAGGATCTGAAGGCCTATCTCCTCCAGATTGAAGAGGCGAAAAAGCGCGATCACCGGAAGCTCGGCAAGGAACTGGAATTGTTTGCCGTCTCCGATCAGGTCGGACCGGGTTTGATTCTGTGGCAGCCCAAGGGGGCATTGCTCCGGAAGATTATCGAGGATCACTGGCGCGAAGAACATTACAAAAACGGCTACGAGTTGCTGTTTACTCCGCACATTGCCCGGCGCGATATGTGGAAAACCAGCGGTCATCTCGATTTTTACGGGGAGAATATGTTTTCCCCCATGGAGATCGAAGAGGTGAGCTATCAGCTCAAGCCGATGAATTGCCCGTTTCATATCGGCATCTATAATACGCGCAAGCGCAGCTACCGGGAATTTCCCCTGCGCTGGTGCGAGCTGGGCACCGTGTACCGCTTCGAAAAAACCGGCGCTTTGCATGGATTGATGCGGGTGCGCGGTTTCACCCAGGACGATGCCCATATTTTCTGCCGTCCCGACCACCTGGAAGAGGAGATTTTTAATATCCTTGACCTGAACCTGCACATCCTCAAGACCTTCGGGTTTGAAAGCTATGAGGTGTATCTCTCCACCAGGCCGGAAAAATCCGTGGGCAGCGACGAGCACTGGGATCAGGCCACTGCCGCCCTGAAGCTGGCCCTGGAGAAAAAGGGTTTGGCGTATGCGATCGACCCCGGCGAAGGGGTATTTTACGGGCCGAAAATCGACATCAAGATCAAGGATGTTTTGGGGCGGAGCTGGCAATGCTCCACCATCCAGGTGGATTTCAACCTGCCCGAACGCTTTGAGATGACCTATACCGGGGAAGACGGCAAGGAGCATCAGCCGATCATGATCCACCGGGCGCTCATGGGCTCGCTGGAGCGCTTCATCGGGGTGCTTATCGAGCATTATGCCGGCGCCTTTCCGGTGTGGCTTGCCCCGGCTCAGGCCCGAATCATGAATATCACCGACGCGCAGGGCGATTACGCGGAAGAGGTGTATGCCGAATTGCGCCGGGCCGGAGTGCGGGTTGAAAAGGATCTCCGCAACGAAAAGCTTAATTACAAGATTCGCGAAGCCCAGATGCAGAAGATTCCCTACATGCTGATCATCGGCGACAAGGAAGTGGAAGCGCGTCAGGTCACGGTGCGGTTGCGCAACGGCGACAATCTGCCGGCCATGTCGATCCCTGAGTTTGCGGCCTTGATTGCCGGGGAAAATGAGGCAGGTCGAACTGGTGCTTGCAATAGCTAGGTGATTCAGAGTATTATGATATATTTCAGCGTGCGGATGCGTTGCGTCATGTGCGGTGTTTTAAGAATCATGTGTGCGGAGGTATGAGTATCAAAGGCAAAAAAGTTGGCGACCGACCAGAGCGGGAAGTGCGGGCCAGAATCAACCACGAGATTGATTGCAAGGAAGTTCGTCTCATTGATGAGGAAGGGCAGCAGGTAGGGGTTGTGCCTGTTCGCGAAGCGCTGGCAAAGGCCGAAGCGGCAGGGCTTGATCTTGTGGAACTGTCGGCTGCGGCCGATCCTCCGGTTTGCCGGATCATGGATTTTGGCAAATTCCGTTACGAGCAGTCCAAGAAGCAACAGGAAGCCAAGAAGAAACAGACGGTTATCGAGGTCAAGGAGATCAAGCTGAGGCCCAAGACCGAGAAGCATGATCTTGAATTCAAGATCAAGAATATCAAGAAGTTTCTGCAGCAGAAGAACAAGGTGAAGATCACCCTGCGTTTCCGCGGCCGCGAGATCGTTTATGCCGACACTCTCGGCATGGAGGTCTTGAACAAGGTGGTCGAGGAATTAAAGGAAGACGCGGTTATCCTGCAGTCCCCCAAGATGGAAGGGCGGCAGATGGCCATGTTTGTAGGGCCGAAATAACGTAACCGTCCAGCAGCACCGCATCTGCGTTGTTATCAGCCTGCTCATGTGCGCTAGCGCACGTCGCAGGCTTCTGCCTAGCAGCTACGGTACTGCTGAACGGTTACAATTGGGATGTTTAAGCCTGATTTTGGGTTTTAGCTGAGTCTGGGTAGTTACAAAGGGAGAACACCATGCCGAAGATGAAAACAAACAGAGGGGCTGCCAAGCGGTTCAAATGCACTGGCACCGGTAAGATTGTACGCCGCAAGGCTTTTACCAGCCACATCCTCACCAAGAAGAGCACCAAGCGGAAAAGAAATCTGCGCCAAGCCGGGATTGTTGACGACACCAATCTCAAGGGGATCAAGCGTCTGTTGCCCTACATGTGAAAACCGGCAGGATTGATAGTCCGCCTCAAGACGATTACCAGTGTAAATACTGCCGGCGCCAAGAAAGCGTCGGAGAATGTCAATAAGGAGAAGTACGATGCCTCGCGTAACACGTGGATTTAAAGCGCGCCGGAGAAGAAAAAAGGTTTTGAATTTGGCCAGTGGCTTTATCGGCGGGCGGAACCGTCTGTACCGGACGGCAACGGAAGCCGTTGACCGGGCGCTGGTCTATGCCTACCGCGATCGCCGTCAGAAAAAGCGCGATTTCCGGAAATTGTGGATTGTGCGTATCGGTGCGGCTTGCCATGAAAACGGCACGACCTACAGCCGGATGATGGGCAGCTTGAAGAAAGTGAATGTTGAGTTGGACCGCAAGGTTCTCGCCAATCTGGCAGTTCTTGATCCGGGGGCTTTTTCCCAGGTTGCCAAGCTGGCTGGCGTTAGCAACTGATTGTTGCCGTGCCCTCCGCCATGCCCAGCATGCACGAAGAACTCCTTCGCCTGAAAGCCGCTGCCGGTGAAGAGCTCGCCGCAATCTCCACGATCGGCGAGCTCGAACCGTTTAGGGTGAAATACCTGGGCCGGAAGGGGGAGTTTACCCTTGTTATGCGCCAATTGGGGCAGGCTCCTCCCGAGGAGCGCCCAAGGCTCGGGCAACTGGCAAACGAGATCAAGCAGGAGCTGGAAACCGCATATGCTTCGCGGGAAGCTCTTCTTGCCGATGCTGGCAGCGCTTCAACCCAGGCCACCCTTGATTTGACCCTGCCCGGCCGGGCTCTGCCCTTTGGCAAGCTGCATCCGGTGACCCAGGTCATGGACGCGGTGTGCTCTATTTTTGAGGGGTTGGGCTTTGCGGTGGCCGAAGGGCCGGATGTCGAGGTTGATTTTTATAATTTCGAGGCCTTGAACATCCCCCCGCATCATCCTGCCCGGGCCATGCACGACACCTTCTATATCAGCGACAGCCTGCTGCTCAGAACCCATACCTCGCCCATGCAGGCCAGAATCATGGAAAAGGAGCAGCCGCCCCTGCGGATGATCGCGCCGGGCAAGGTGTACCGCTGTGATTCGGACATTACCCATACCCCCATGTTTCATCAGGTGGAAGGGTTTCTTGTTGACCGTCATATCTCCTTCGCCGACCTCAAGGGCGTGCTTTCGGTGTTCATCACCAGGATGTTCGCGGAAAACACCCCCATCCGTTTTCGTCCCAGCTTTTTCCCTTTTACCGAGCCCAGCGCCGAGGTTGATATCGGTTGCGTGATCTGTGGCGGCAAGGGGTGCCGGGTGTGCAAGCAGACAGGCTGGCTCGAGATTCTGGGCGCCGGAATGATTGATCCGGAGGTTTTTAAAAAGGTTGGCTACGATCCGGAAGAGTACAGCGGCTTTGCCTTTGGCCTTGGGATCGAACGGGTTGCCATGTTGAAGTACGGCATCACCGATATCCGGCTGTTCTACGAAAACGATCTGCGTTTTCTTTCCCAGTTTTAGGAGCCGTTACAGAGTAATTATTGCCGTTGCCGCTCATGCTGCTACGGCTCTGTGTGCCGTTAACACTGCTGCCGTTTTTTTACAACGGCTTAAGCCTTTTATCGGGCGACGACCATAAGACACTATCCATGAAGTTTACGCTCAACTGGTTGCGCGAATACATTGACACCGACCTGGAGCCGGCACGGATTGCCGACCACCTCACCATGCTTGGCCTTGAGGTGGACGCCTGCGTGCCGTGTTATCCGGAGCTGGCCGGGGTTGTGGTCGCGAGGATCGAGGCGGTTTTCCCCCATCCCAACGCGGACAAGCTGGTGCTCTGTGACGTGAATGCGGGACAGGGGCTTACCCGGGTGGTGTGTGGCGCTCCCAACGCACGCGCCGGGCTGGTTACACCTCTTGCCTTGCCCGGTGCGGTTTTGCCCGGGGGCTTCACCATCAAACCGGCCAAGATTCGCGGGGAGGAATCCTGCGGCATGCTCTGTTCGGCAAAGGAGCTTGGGATTGCCGAGGATCAGGCCGGAATCATGGAGTTGGCCGCGGATCTTCAGCCGGGAGTGGCGTTGAGTCAGGCCTTGGGTCTGGTTGACACCATGATCGAGGTCGATCTCACCCCCAACAGGCCCGATTGCGCTAGTGTCCTGGGAATTGCCCGGGAGGTGGGCGGGGTGATCGGTAAGCGGATCAAGCCGCCGGTCGATACACCCCCCGCACTGTCCGACGAGAATCTGCCCTTCAGCGTGGAGGTGGAAGCCGTTGCCGATTGTCCGCGGTATGCCGCCCGGCTCGTCAGGAAGGTAAAGATCGGGCCTTCGCCCTGGTGGTTGCGGCAGCGGTTGCTGGCCGTGGGCATGCGTCCGATTAGCAATATCGTCGATATCACCAATTTTGTCATGCTGGAGTATGGACAGCCCCTGCACGCTTTTGATTTCAACAAGCTTGCCGGGGGCAAGATCGTGGTCCGGCGGGCGAGGGCTGGCGAGAGTTTTGTTACCCTGGATGGAAACGAGCACCAGCTTGAACCCGAGATGCTGATGATCTGCGATGCCAAGCGGCCGGTGGCCCTGGCCGGGATCATGGGCGGGGCCAATTCCGAGGTTGATGCAGAGACCACGGATATTTTGCTGGAAAGCGCCTGCTTTTCCGCCATTGGCATCCGCCGCACCGCCGGAAAGCTCAAGATGAGCACCGAGGCCTCCTACCGTTTCGAGCGGGGCGTTGATCCGCAGGGTGTCCCCCGCGCCATGGAGAGGGCTGTGCAGCTTATCGCCGCCCTGAGCGGCGGGGAAATTGTCGAAGGCGGCGTGGATTGCCGAGACGGGGTCATCGCCCCGGCTCCCATCATCTTGCGCGGGAAGCGGACGCGTGCCCTGCTGGGCATGGATCTCACCCTGGACCGGATCGGTGCTGCCCTTGCCGGTATTGAAATTGACGTGGAAAAACTCGATGACGACACCCTGCGGGTGACGCCCCCGAGTTTTCGGGTTGATCTTGAGCGGGAGGTTGACCTCATTGAAGAGGTTGCCCGGATTGTGGGTTACAACCTGTTGCCCACCACCCTGCCCATGGTGCCCATGAGTTTTTCCGAGCAGGACCCCCTCCGGGAACTGCGGAAAAAGGTGGTGCAGACCTTGACCGCCCTCGGGTTTTACGAAGCCATCAACTACAGCTTCGTGGCCCCGCAGCATTGTGACCTCCTGGGGTTGGCAGAGGACGATGCAAGAAGGCAGTCCGTGCATCTCTTGAATCCTCTGGCGGAAGATCAGAGTGTGTTGCGGACCACGCTGTTGCCCGGGCTTCTCGAAAATCTGCGGCGCAATGTAAACCATCAGAGTCACGATGTTCGGCTCTTTGAAATTGGCAAGGTTTTTCACCCCCTTGAAAGCGGTCAGCCCCAAGAGCCTTTCCGTCTGGCCGCGGTTGTTTCCGGACGGCGCAATCCTGGCGCGCCTGTGCTCCACACCGGGGAAACCCCTGTGGATATCTTTGATGTCAAAGGGGTTGTGACGCAGATTCTCGAAAGTTTGCGTGTGGGTGGAACAATCACCTGCGAGGCCGGTGCCACCAGCCAGGAGCTTCCCTTTGCCGAACCGGGCAGTGTTTTGGCTGTCAGGGGCGGGGAGCAGATCCTCGGCTGGTGCGGAGCTTTCAGCCAGAAAACCCTGAAGGGTTTCGGCGTCAAGCAACAGGCCTTTTTTGTTGATCTTGATCTTGCCGCGTTTGGCGGTTTTTCACCACAGGCAAAGACCTTTGCGCCGTTGCCCAAATTTCCCTTTGTGAAATGGGATATGGCTCTCATTGTGCCGGAGGGGGCTGCCGCGGGGGAAATGCTGGCCGCCATTCATGGCTGCGGCGAGAAGCTCATCGAAAAAGCTGAGATCTTTGATGTGTTTCAGGGGAAAAATATTGAGGCCGGAAAAAAGAGTGTTGCAATTTCCATCACGTATCGCGCATTTGACCGGACCCTGGACGACGAAACAGTTGGCAAGATTCACCAAAAAATTATCGAGATGATGATTTCCCGTTTTAACGGGCAGTTACGTGAGGCATAATAGATGAAACGATCCAACCTTACCAGAAAAGAACTGGCGCAAACCATCAACGAGAAGATGGGGTTTTCACAGCGGAGCGCCGGCGAGATGGTTGATGCTGTTTTTGATGCGCTCAAGAAAACCCTGCTGCAGGGCGAGGCCATCAAGATTGTGCAGTTCGGCACCTTCACCGTGCGGAAGAAATCCTCGCGGGTGGGGCGTAATCCCCGGACCGGTGAAACCATGGAGATCTCCAAGCGGCACATGGTATCCTTCAGGCCCAGCAAAGTGGTTCGGGAGAATCTGAACAAGGAATAAAGGAACAGAGTGACCAAACCATCTTGCGGGACTTTTGATGATGGTCAAAGTGGAGCCCAGGTTCTTCCAGGGATTCCTGACAAGCGTTATTTTAAGATTGGTGAGGTGTGTGCGATAACCGGGGTGAAGCAGCATGTGCTTCGCTACTGGGAGTCGGAATTCAGGATTCTCCAGCCGCAGCGGGCCCAGTCCAAGCAGCGGCTCTATCGTCGGGTGGATGTTGAAACGGTCCTGGCGATCAAAAGGCTTCTTAAGGATGAGGGCTTTACCATTACCGGCGCAAAAAAAGCCCTGGCGCGGGATGGAAACGGACAGGAAATCGACAGCGGGGCTCGCGAAGTGGTGCAGGAGTTGCCGGTGAAACCGGCGGATATTTTCATGCAGGTCAAGGCGGAGTTGTTGGCCTTGCAGAAAATTCTTGAGGAATAAGGTCGTTGGGGTGAGTCCAGCTTGACAGGTGCTTCCGGTCGTGCTAAATAGGGGGCCAACCTGTTCGATGGTTTACATATTTTGTCGGGATGTAGCGCAGTCTGGTAGCGCACTTGAATGGGGTTCAAGGGGCCGGAGGTTCGAATCCTCTCATCCCGACCAGCAATAGTACAGAGGTTAGCCGTTTTCGGCTAACCTCTTTTTTTGTGCCCAAGTCGAAATTGCCCCGCACTCACACTTCCTGCTGTTCCTTTGCCCCAGCCTTGAACATAAACGCGCACCAGAGCAGCGGCGCATAAGCGATCAGCAGTCCGGCCAGGCCTGGAAGCGCTCCCTTGGCCACCAGGAGCGCCAGGGGCAACAACCAGAGAAGATTAATCAGCCCCACCGCGATGGAGACATGCCGGTGCGCGGAAAAACGACGGGCGGCGTACTGGTAGGCGTGACTGCGATGGGCTTCATAAACGGGCTCTCTCCGGATTGCCCTCCGCACTAAAGTTGTGGTGGCGTCGACAATGAAAACCCCGAGGAGGATGAGCCAGCACCAGAACAGTTCCGGCTCACTCTGGCCCGCCTGAATCGAGAGAAGCCCCAAGATCAGGCCCAGGAAACCGCTGCCGGCATCTCCCATGAAGATCTTGGCCTTTGGGAAATTCCAGTAGAGAAATCCGGCCACCGCGGACAGCAGTAATACCGGCGCGAGCCAGTTCTGCCCGTCAGGGGAGGAGAGCACAGAGGCAACGCCTCCGCCCAGACAGACCGTGATCGCCTCAATGCCGGCGATACCATCAATGCCGTCCATGAAATTGTACAGGTTGAGCAGCCAGACAAGATAGAGCGCGGCGAGCAGATAGCCGACCCAGCCGAGATACACCAGGTGCCCGAAAACAGGAAGAGGGGGCAGCGTTCCCAACCAGAAAAGTCCCCAGGCCGCGCCGAGAAAATGGGCGCTTAACCGCCATCTCGCCGCGATATGGCGACGATCATCCCAAAAGCCCACCCCGGCGACCAACCCTCCGGCGCCGGCCAGAGCCACCAATGCATGGGTCGGCAGAAAACCGGTCAACCACAGGCAGAACAGCCCGGGGAGAAAGGTGAAGACAATGGCCAGCCCCCCTGCCCGCGGCGTCGGAATCGTGTGCGAGCTCCTGCTGTTGGGAACATCAAAAAGATTGCACGATGCGGCGTAGCGCCGGAGAACTCCGGTCAACAACAGGGAACCCCCGGCGACAAGAGGGAAAAATATCCAAGGATTCATTGGGATAGTCATGGTTTTATTGCACGCACTGCGCCTTCGGGTCGAACAGGCGGATGGCTGAACCGGCATCCATGGCCTGGGACATGATGTCCAGGTAGTCGTCCCGGAAAGCGGTTTGGGTAACAGGGGTGTCGTGGGCCGTGAAATTGCAGGCATGCTCCCGGCAGTATTTCCCCCTGGTCGCGTAGTTGAGGATTATGCGGGGGATGTCGTAATGGTGGATGGTATTCTGGCGCACCGGCCGGCCGTTTTCGATGATGTAGATCCGGTTGAGAAAGGTGGCGCCTATTTTTCCGTCAAGATAGTTGAGATCCTGGTAGGTTTGGCCTCCGGAGAGGCTTGGCAGGTGGTCGCTTACCAGGATGATCAGCGACTTCGGGTCTGCCGCGATCAATCCTTTTACATAGGCGGCGATGGCTTCGGTTCGGTAATAGTACTGG
This sequence comes from Desulfobulbaceae bacterium UBA2273, assembly GCA_002347095.1. Taxonomy (GTDB): domain Bacteria; phylum Desulfobacterota; class Desulfobulbia; order Desulfobulbales; family Desulfurivibrionaceae; genus Thiovibrio; species Thiovibrio ferrireducens. The sequence goes on from DDWZ01000028.1 coordinate 15,166, forward strand.
TTGGCCGCTTTTTCCAGGCCTTCGTCCTGGAATTTTCCAAGCATTGTGATGGTTCTGGGCCGTTTGTTCAGGTTGAGATCGTGGGGGGTGTGGCCGTACATGCCGATAACGTAGTTGAAGATGGGGAGCGTCGGATTCTCCTTGATCCGTTTGGCGATGAATTCCAGGTTTTGGGAGAGAAGCACCCCGTCGAACATGTAATTCTCGTCCGTCACGTCGCCGGCGGCAAAATAGGTGTCGTAGCCCGCGGAGAATTCCTGGGGGTAGTACATTTTTTCAAAGCCGATTCCGGTGTAGGCTTTGGTGGAGTTGAAAAAATCGGGCTTGTAGGAGTTGGTGGCGTGGGTCTCGTAGCCCCCCAGGGAGAGGATGCGGGGGAGGCAGGGAGCCTTGGCCCCGGTGAACACATCAAACTCGATGCCGGAAAATTCCCGCAGGGCCGGAGCTCCGCAGAGAACCTCGAACTCGGCCTGCGCCGTGCCTCCGGCAAAGACCGGGGAAATGGAAAGCCCCCCCTTTTTTGCCAGGAGCTTGCTGAAGTCGGGATGAGCCGGGTTGCGTGAAAAACGGGCATCCTTTAAAAGCCCAGGGTCCAGAAAGCTCTCAAGGACGATCAGGTGAATATTTCTTTTTTTCGGCTGCTCTGTGAGTCCATTGATCACTTTGTCGAAATTAATCAGGGCAGCGGGGGTTATCTGATGTCCGGCAATCTTTTTGTGGTAGCTTTTGCGCTTGGCCTCATTATAGAGCATCATGCTCAGGCGACCGTTGTTGCGGGCGCTGAACATGTCGGAATAGATGACGATTTCCTGCTGTGTGTTCTGGAAAGCGGTCATGAAAAAATCCGGGGTCATCTCCACCATCAGCAGCAAGGCCATAAGAGGCAGAGAGGCCACGACCGGCGCAAGCCGTCGGGGCGGGACTTCAAGGAAGGCGAGAAAGGCCAGGAGGGGAAGCCCGATCAGCACCACGATCAACACGAGGCCCAGGGGGGGGAGAATCTGCAGCATCTCCGGCAGCTCGGTGATTTCGGTGATCCGCAGCATCCTGCCAAACATGCGGTAATAGACGTCGAACACGCCATAGAGCAGAACGAGCGGCGCCGCAGCCACCAGCGGTTGCAGGCGTGATCTGCGGAGAAGTTGATTGAACAAGAAATAGAGATAGAGGAGCAGGGGGATTTCCAGGCGCCACGCAGGCAGCAAGGCCGGCAGACCGCCGGTTTGCTGAAGAATCTCCGTGCAGCCGAGAAAAAAGAGCAGGAACAGGGTATAGCGGTTTACCACGATTTTCAGCCAGGGGAGATAGGGGGGCACGGTTGGGATCATATGGTCGTTTGTGTGGGAGAAAAAAATCTCGCTGCCGGTGAGCCCGGCATGTTTCGGACAAAAACTGCGTTAGACCCCTTAAAAGCATGGCTCAGAACTATACCATACTGTCAGAGAAGCACGCACATATTCTTTTTTTGGTAAGCCGTCTCAGCGCTTCTCTTTTCCTGCAAAGTTCTGATTGCCGGTTGGGTGCAAGGCTGCTAATCTTTGTGGGAACGACCGGGATTTTTTCAGGATAAGGCGGCCATGCGCATACTCGTAGTCGAAGACGATTCTAAAATTGCCTCGTTCATCAGCGGGGGGCTTCGGCAGGCTGGTTTTTCCGTTGATGTTGTGGACAATGGCGAAGATGGGTTCGTCCGGGCATTGGCTGGTGGCTATGACCTCGCCGTTCTCGATATCATGCTGCCAAGGCTCGATGGCCTTGCCCTGCTCGATCAGCTTCGCAGGCGGCAGGTCAACACCCCGGTGATCATTCTGAGCGCCAAACGTTCGGTTGAGGATCGGGTTAAGGGGTTGCAGGCCGGCGGGGACGATTATCTCACCAAGCCGTTTTCCTTTTCCGAGCTGTTGGCCAGGGTGCAGGCCCTGATCCGCCGGGCAGGCGCCGCGCCGGAAGCCACGGTTCTGCGGGCCGGAGATCTCTCCCTTGACAAGCTCAAGCGGGAGGTCCACCGGGGGGACCGCAAGATTGATCTCCAGCCCAGGGAATTTTCCCTCCTCGAATATCTCATGTGCAATCCGGGGCGGGTTATTTCCAAGACCATGATTCTGGAGCATGTCTGGGATTATAATTTTGATCCCCAGACCAATGTGGTGGATGTGCTCATCTGCCGGCTGCGCAATAAAATTGACCGGGATTTCGGACGCAAGCTGATTCAGACGATCCGTGGGGTTGGCTATGCCCTTGGTAACGATTAAGCAACTGACAAAAACCACGGGTTTCCGCCTGGCGCTGTGGTATTCCCTTATTTTCATCTCAAGCTCGCTCCTGCTTTTCGCCCTGCTCTATTTTCCCCTGCGCTCCGCGATCCTGGAAAAAGATCGAAACATCATTCTGGCCAAGCTCAACGAGTATACCCTGCAGGAGCAGCAGAGCGGGGTACAGGCCATGCTTGCCGAGATCCGTCTTGAGGACGAGCATAATAGCCAGGCGGGTTTTTTTGTGCGGGTGGCCGACCCCACCGATCAGTCGCTTATTGTCACCCTGCCGCCGGACTGGCGCCAGTTGATCGGCGGTTTTTCTCCGTTATTCCGTAGCGGGGGCGGGGGGAATGGCGATGATTGGGTCGCCCTCCCTGCGAAGGGAAGGGGCGATGTCCTTGAGATTGTCAGCCGGCGGCTTAAGAGCGGATATCTGCTCCAGATCGGCCGAGGGTCTGGGGAACGGCAAAAAATCCTGGATTATTTCGGGGAGGTTTTTGCTGGGATCATGCTGCCGATGATCATCTTTGGTTTTGCCGGCGGTTTTTTCCTGGCCTTCCGTTCCCTGCGGCCGGTGCGCGATCTCATTCAGGTCGTGCGCAGCATCGACATCGGGAAAATGGACGCCAGGGTGCCATCGCGGCAGACCGGTGATGAGCTGGACGAGCTGGTCCACCTTTTCAATACCATGCTGGAAAAGATCGAACAGCTGATTACCGGCATGCGGGCGGCTCTGGATAATGTGGCCCATGATTTGCGGACTCCGGTGACCCGCATGCGGGCCGGGATCGAAACCGCGTTGCAGTTTGGCAATAATACCGAGGTGTTGCGCGAGGCCTTGCTGGACTGTGCCGAAGAGTCAGAGCGGATCATCACCATGCTCAATACCCTGATGGATATCTCCGAGGCGGAGACCGGGGTGATGAAGCTGCATCGCCAATCCGTTGATGTTGTTTCCCTCCTTGCCGAAGTGGCTGATCTGTACCAGTATGTAGCTGAGGAAAAGGGGGTGGAAGTTTCTGTTTCCGGCCCGTCCGATCTTACAATGATGGCGGATATCGACCGGATGCGGCAGGTTATCGGCAATCTGCTGGACAATAGTCTGAAGCACACTCCCCCCGGCGGCCGCATAGAACTGACCTGTAATCGTCAGGCTGGAGATGCGGTGATCCGGGTGCGGGATACCGGGACAGGCATTCCGCCGCACGATCTGCCCTTGATTTTTGACCGGTTGTACCGGGGGGATTACAGCCGTAGCCAGCGCGGCCTGGGCCTGGGGCTGAGTCTTGTCAAAGCCGTCGTCCATGCCCATGCCGGGACCATCGAGGTGGAAAGCGCGCCCGGTCAAGGTTCGACCTTCATCCTGGGGCTGCCCGCCGACGCTCCTCTGCTGTCCTGATCTCCTGCATCTCCGGTTATAATTTCTCAAAAAAGACCCAACCTTTCACGTTTGTAATGCCCAGGAAAGCATCCGGTAATTCTTGGCGTGCTAGATTCAGGCAAGGCAGTGCGCTTCCTCCTGGAAAAATTCGCGGTCATTCCGGCCGAGAACACGGGGCAGGCCTGTGCAACGGATCAGGGCAGCCAACATTATGTCAAAGATCATACCTCCCGTGTTTTACCGCCTGTCCGGTCTTCCGTTTCCTGGCCGCTTTCAACTTCTCCGGCTTTTTTTTCTCTGGTACAGTCTGTACGCCTTTGGGGTGCGGCTGGCGTTGTTGATCCACATCTGGCCGCAGATCGGGCATGGTCCCATGACCGTGACAGGGATCTTTTTGGTCGGTTTATTGTCTGATCTGGTCAATGCCGTGTATTTTGCCATTCCCTTGGCTCTGTATCTGATGGTCATGCCCCACCGGTTTTTTGTCAGCCGGTGGCAGAGGGTTGTTCTGTATCCCCTTGTTTTTGCCCTGTGTTATGGCCTGGTTTTCTCCGCCTTGGCGGAATGGCTGTTCTGGGATGAGTTCGGCGTGCGCTTCAATTTCATTGCCGTGGATTATCTGGTCTATACCCATGAGGTGATCGGCAATATCCGTGAATCCTATCCGGTGCCCCAGTTGCTCGCCCTCGTCGGCGTCACGGCGGCATTGATTTTTTTCGTCATCCGGCCCCGGATTGAAGCCGTCATCGCCTCGGTGCGACAACAGGGAATGCTGCCGTCTGCCTCCGGGCTTGCCGCCCGCCTGGCCACCGGGGCAGTTTTTTTGTTCTTGCCCGTCCTGGTATTCCTGGCCGTGGATGGCTCCCTTCCCGGCGCGGCCTTTGAGAACCGCTATGAAAAAGAGCTGGCGGAGAATGGGATATACCAGTTGTTTTCCGCCTTTCGCAACAACAGCCTGGATTACGGAACCTTTTATAAAAACATGGATGAGGGCCTGGTGTTCACCGGATTGCGGACGCTGCTCAAGACCGGAAACAGCCGCTATGTCGAGGATAATCCCACGGACATAGAACGGGTGCTTACCTCCGTGGCTCCGGAAAAACGTCCTAATGTCGTGTTGATCATGGTGGAAAGCCTGAGCGCGGAGTATCTCGGCGCTTTTGGCAACACCGCGCATCTTACCCCCAATCTTGACGCCTTGGCCAAGGGCGGTCTGTTGTTCAACCGGCTGTATGCCACGGGCACCCGGACCGTTCGCGGGATGGAGGCGGTCACGCTTTCCGTGCCGCCGACGCCGGGGCAGTCCATTGTCAAGCGGCCTAACAACGCCAACCTGTTTTCCCTGGGCTTCGTTTTCCGGGACAAAGGGTATGACACCAGGTTTTTCTATGGCGGTTACGGGTATTTTGACAATATGAACGCCTTTTTCGGCGGCAACGGCTTTGAGGTTACCGATCGCAGCGATCTCAGCGCGGCAGAGATCAGCTTTGCCAATATCTGGGGCGTGTGCGACGAGGATATCCTGGGCCGGGCGCTGCGCGAATTCGATCAGTCCGCAAGCCGGAAGAAGCCATTCTTCGGGTACGTGATGACCACCTCAAACCACAGGCCTTTCACCTATCCCGAAGGAAAGATCGATATCCCCTCAAAAACCGGGCGACCGGGGGGGGTTAAGTATACCGATTACGCCATCGGCAGGTTCATCGCCGAGGCACGGCATCACTCCTGGTTTGACAACACGATTTTCGTTATTGTCGCGGACCATTGTGCCGGCAGCGCAGGTCGGCAGGAGCTTCCGGTGCACAGCTACCATATCCCCTTGATTTTTTATGGCCCAGGTATCATTAGGCCGGGGGTGAACTCCACCCTGGCAAGCCAGGTGGACCTGGGACCTACCCTGTTTGGCCTTCTCAAGTGGCAATACCACAGCAAGTTTTTTGGCAAGGATATTTTGGCCTCTGATTTTACGCCCCGCGCCTTTATCGGAAACTACCAGCGGCTTGGTTATCTGGAGGGAGGCTATCTGGCCATCCTCAATGAACGGCAGGGGATTGGCCAGTACCAGGTGGTCAAAGAAACCATGCAGGATGCGGTGCTGGTTCCGGTGGCCGAGAATAAGGATTTGAGCGCTAAGGCCATCTGTTCCTATCAGGGAGCCAGTCTGCTCTACCAGAGGGGCTTGGATCATTGGTCGCCGGAAAAGAGACTCCCCCCAGTCAGCCAGGCAGCGGCCATGGTATCTCGGTCCGGGCCTAAAAAAGAGGGGATAAGCATGGATTTTCGTCGCGCTTTGTGATAATAAGGGAAGCTGGTTTGTAATAACCGCACGAAGCATCCGGACTGTGGCGTACGCCCATGGCCGAATTTCAGAATACTATTCGAGCAGAAGAAGAGGATTTCATGGCTAAGAAGGATGAAATTTTTGCAACCCCACATGGCACGGTGGCTGATTTCAGTTTTGACGCGAAAACTGCCTCTGTCTTTGACGACATGCTGGTCCGCTCAATCCCTTTTTATCTTGAAGTGCAGCGGATGATGGCCGAACTGACCCTGGATTTCGCCGTGCCTGGGACGAACGTCTACGACCTGGGCTGCTCCACCGGAACGACCCTGATTCAGCTTGACCCGATCCTCCCTGCGGGAGTAAGGATGGTGGGCTGCGATTATTCCGAGGAAATGTTGAAAAAAGCCGAGGAAAAGCTGAAGGGCCACGGCATGCAGCATGATTACCATTTTGAGTGCATGGATCTCAACAACGAGGTGCGGATCGAAAACGCCTCGGTGGTGATCATGAACCTCACCCTCCAGTTCGTCCGCCCCCTGAACCGGGAGCGCTTGATCCAGAGCATCGCCAAGGGGGTAAACGAAAACGGCTGCATGATCCTTATCGAGAAGGTGCTGAGCCGGGATTCACTGCTCAACCGGTTCTTCATCAAGTACTACTACGATTTCAAGGAGGCCAGCGGTTACAGTAAGCTTGAGATCAGCCAGAAACGCGAGGCCCTGGAAAATGTCCTCATCCCCTACCGGGTGCAGGAAAATGAGGAACTTGTCTTGCAAAACGGCTTCAGCGAATGCGAGATTTTTTTCAAGTGGTACAACTTTTGCGGCTATATCATTCGTAAGGTGGCAAAATGAGATTGAGCAATCCCTTCATGGTTGGGGCGGGGAACTTCTTTTTCCGCTATCGGGCCTATATGTTCCCGGTCATCTTCATTGTCATGCTCTTTGTGTTCAGACCGCAGGTGATCGTCAACGAAACCGTCACCAGCTGGGTGACCACTCTGGGGCTGGCGGTGACCTTGCTCGGCGAGGGACTGCGTTTTTTTACCATTGGTTTTGACTACATCGAGCGGGGCGGTAAAGATGGCAAAGTCCACGCCAGCCGTCTGGTTACCGGCGGCATCTATAACCACGTGCGCAATCCCATGTACCTGGGCAATATCCTGATCGCCATCGGCATCGGCCTGTATGGCGGCGCACCCCTGGCCTTTGTCACCGTGTTGCCGTTTTTCGTTTTTTTCTACTATGCGATCATGGCCACGGAGGAGAAATTTCTCTACGGGAAATTCGGAGAGGAATACGAGGCATTCTGCCGCAGGACGCGCCGGCTCTGCCCGTCATTTGCCAATCTCGGCCAGACCCTGTCCGGATTTAATTTCCACTGGTGGCGCGCCGCGATCAAGGACAGCGGCACTGCCTTCTGGACCTTTGTTGCCCTGGCGCTGATTCCGCTCTGGCGGGAGTATTTTCTCCACGGCACCACGCTCGCTGAATCGGCCTACGCGCCCTACGCCGCAGGCATCGTGGCCGTGCTGCTTCCCACCTACATCTGGTTGCGCATCCTCAAGAAAAAAGGCACCATCGACATCTCGTCGTAGGGCTTCCGGTTTACTCGTCGTAGAGTTCGGGCGTGTGGCGGATGATCTGGGCATCCACCAGATAGATGACATCCTCGGCGATGTTGGTTGCGTGGTCGGCGATGCGCTCCAGATGCCTCCCCACGGAGAGGACATGCATGAGGTTGTTCACCTGCTCGGTATCGGTGATGATCATCTCCTTGAGCTGGGCGTACATCTCCCGGTTCATGGCATCCATGGTATCGTCCGTCGCCCGGATATGGTGGGCCAAGCGCACGTCATGGTTGATCAGGGCGTCGATGCTTTCCGTGACCATTTTTTCCGCCAGACTGACCATGGCCGTCAGGTCAAAGGGGATCTCGAACTTTTCCTGGCCAGCGAGGAATAATCCCCGTTCGGCGATATTCACCGCCAGATCCCCGATCCGCTCCAGATCGCTGTTGATTTTCAGCACCGCCACGATGAAGCGCAGGTCGATGGCCACCGGCTGATACAGGGCGAGAATCTTCAGGCAATCCTCCTCGATCTCCACCTCCATGTCATCGATCTCCCGATCCCCCTTGATCACCGCGTTTGCCTTGCCGGGATCACGGTTGATCACGGAAAGCGTGGCCTGGTAGACCCGGTCTTCCACGGCTTCGCCCATGGCGATGATCTTTGCTTTCAGTTTGTCGATGTCGTGCTGCATGTGTTTGGGCATGATCTTACTCCCTTGTAACTGTCCAGCAGCACCACATCTGCTTTGTCATCGGCCTGCTCATGTGCAATAGCACACTTCGCAGACCTCTTCCGCGCATCTGCGGCACTGCTGAACAGTTACATTTTCTGGTTCCCATCTAATTTTGGCATCAAGTGGGAGAGCTACACTCCCTTTTCATCCGAAGCGGCCGGTTATGTAATCTTCTGTCTGTTTCTGCCGAGGGTTGGTGAATATTTTTGGCGTTGCATCGCATTCAATCAGGCTCCCTTCGTAAAAAAAGGCGGTGTAATCGGAAACCCGGGCAGCCTGCTGCATGTTGTGGGTGACGATGACGATGGTGTAGTTGGTGCGCAACTCGCCGATCAGATCCTCGATCCGCATGGTTGATTTGGGGTCCAAGGCCGAGGCCGGTTCGTCCATGAGCAGGATCTTCGGCCCGACCGCCAGGGCCCTGGCGATGCAAAGCCGCTGCTGCTGACCGCCGGAGAGTCCCATGGCGTTGGCGTGCAGCCGGTCCTTGACCTCGTCCCAGATGGCCGCCTGCTGCAGGCTCTGTTCGACGATCTCGGCCAGCCGGATGGGATCTTTTTCGCCGTGAATCCTGGGGCCGTAGGCAACGTTGTCGAAAATGGACTTGGGGAAGGGATTTGATTTTTGGAACACCATCCCCACCTCCTTGCGCAGCTCCACGACATCGGTGCCCGGCGCATAGATATCCTTTTGGTTGATGGTGATTGCCCCCTCAACCCGGCTGTGGGGGATGGTGTCGTTCATCCGGTTCAGGCAGCGCAAAAATGTGGATTTGCCGCAGCCGGACGGCCCGATCAGGGCAGTGACGTGCTTGGCCGGGATCAGGAGGGAGATGTCAAAAAGCGCTTGGGTAGGCCCATAAAAAAAATTGACCTGGCTGGTGGTGATGACCATCTCCAAATCTTTTGGGTAATTTGGGTAAATAGACTGTTCTACCATCGGTATTTTTTCCTGAAATGGGTTCGAATGAGTATCGCGCCGAGGCTTAAGCCCAGAACCAGCAGGAGGAGAATCAGGGCGGTGCCATATTGCATGTGCCTGATCCGGTCCGCTTCCGGATGTTGGGTGGCAAGGATGTACAGGTGATAGGGCAGGGCCATGACCTGGTCAAAAACGGATTTGGGCAGCCTGGGGAGATAAAAGGCCGCCACGGTAAGGAGGATGGGGGCGGTTTCCCCAGCGGCCCGGCCGATGCCCAGGATCGAGCCGGTTATCATGCCGGACATGGAATAGGGCAGGATGTTGGTGCGGATCATCTCCCACTTGGTGGCGCCCAACGCCAGACTCGCGTCGCGGAAGCCCTTGGGCACGGCGCGCAGCGACTCTTCGCTGGCCACGATGATGGTGGGGAGCACCATGCAGGCCAGGGTCAGGCTGCCCGCCAGGATGGAGGGGCCGAAGCCGCAAAAGAGCACAAAGATGCCGAGGCCGAACAGGCCGAAGACGATGGACGGCACCCCGGCCAGGGTGACGATGGCCAACCGGATCAGGGTGTTGAACCTGTCCTGCTCGGCATATTCGGCAAGATAGATCGCGCCGCCGATCCCCAATGGCAGGGAGACAGCGATGGTGCCCACCACCAGATAAAAGGTGCCGACAATGGCCGGGAAGATGCCGCCAGCCGCCCCGCTTCTCCGGGGAAAGCTGCTGATGAACTGCCAGTTGAGGGCCGAGGCCCCGTGCCTGATGATGTCGAACAGGATATAACCGATCACCAAGACAATGGCGTAGGTGATGAGCCGCAGGGCGAGGAGAATGAATTTGTCGGCGGTGTTGTTCGTCATCATGTGTCGACCTCGCAGTGCGCGAACACGATGAAACAACGAAAAGTTGCTCCACCGGCGGGGCGGACTTGTTTCTTTTTGCTGGCGTTCAATGGACTTGCGCCTTGGCTCTTCTTTTGCGAGATCGTCTTCATTTGTTGAAATCGCAACAAGCCGCGATTACAACGGTTATTGCTTGGCAACCCTTCGATTTTGTGTTGCGGACCTGTGGCATTGTTCCCTTGCTGCGAGATCGTCTTCATTTCATCATGCCGTATTTTTTCAGCACGCGCTGTGCCACGATGTTGAGGAAAAAGGTGATGACCAGCAGGATGATTCCTATCCAGAAAAGCGCTTGGTAATGGACGCTGCCGAAGGGCACCTCGCCCATCTCCGCGGCGATGGTGGCGGTCATGGTCCGCACCGAGGCCAGGGGGGAGGCGGTGAGGATTGCCGAATTGCCGGTAACCATCAGCACCGCCATGGTTTCCCCGATAACCCTGCCGATCCCGAGCATCACCGCGGCCACGATCCCCGGCAGGGCCGCGGGCAGGGTAACCCGGAAGATGGTCTGCAGATGGCTGGCGCCCAGGGCCAGGGAGGCGTTTTTCAGGGCATAGGGCACGCTGACCAGGGCATCCTCCGACAGGGAGATGATGGTGGGGATGGCCATGAGCGAGAGGAGCAGGGCGCCGGTCAGGGCGGTGAGGCCGGTACTCAGCCCGAAGGTTGCCTTGACGATGGGAGCCACCACCAGCAGGCCGAAAAAGCCCAGCACCACCGAGGGGATGCTGGCCAGAATTTCAATGAAGGGCTTGAGGAACTCCCGCTCCCCTGGCCGGGCGATTTCCGCGATGTAGATGGCCACCAGCACGGAGATGGGCACCGTGACCAGCATGGCCAGGGCGGTTACCAGAGCCGAGCCGGAGAGCAGGGGGCCAACGCCGAAATGTTCCTCCTGGAAGGAGACCGGAATCCATTGGCTGTCCAGAAGCTTGCCCAACCCGGGACTCAGCGCAAAAGGGCCAGCCTCCTTGAACAGGAAGAGGAAAATCAGACAGACGACAAGAACGCTGGTCGAGGCGGCGCTGACCAGCAGCAGCCGCATCACCTTGTCGGTTATGAAGAGCTTACGAGACCGGGACATATCCCGTTTCTCTCACGATTTGCTGACCTGCCGGACTCAGACAGAAGTCGATGAACTGTTGCGCCGTTTTCGTTGGCGTCCCGTTGGTATAGAAGAACAGCGGCCGGGAAACAGCGTATGTTCCGGAGCTGACCGTCTCCTCACTGGGAAGCACCGGCTCGTGCTGGTCGGCGGCCTGGACGCCGAGGGTTTTCACGGTGTTTTTCGCCTCGGCGGCAAAGCCAAGGCCCACATAGGCGATGGCCCCGCGGTCGGCGGTCACGGCCTGCACCAGCGCCGAGGTGCCGGGCAGCAGCCGGGCGGAGGAGCTGAAGTCCTCCTTGTTCAGGACATGTTCCTGGAAGAAAACAAAGGTGCCGGAGCTGGACTCGCGGGACAACAGGAGAATGGGGGTGTCGGATCCGCCGACCTCCTTCCAGTTGGTTACCTTGCCCGTGTAGATAAGCCGCAATTGGTCAATGGTCAGACCGTTCACCGGGTTTTGAGGATGCACGATCAGGACGATGCCGTCGCGGGCCACCGGGATTTCCACCGGGGAAATCTTGTTGTGTTCGGCTTGCTTTTGTTCTTTTTCCTTCATTCCCCTGGAAGCCGCGCAGATATCGGTGGTGCCGTTGATCAGGGCGGCGATGCCGGTGCCAGAGCCGCCGCCGGTTACGGAGATGTCAACTTCGGCATGGGTTTTCATGAATTCTTCCGTCCAGGAGCTGACCAGGTGGACCATGGTGTCCGAACCCTTGATGGAAAGGGTTTGAACGGGGGCGGATTGCTGCGAGGGGCCTGAGTCGCAACCGGTTATCGCCGCTGCGAGCAGCAGGCCAAGGGTCAAGGCAATTTTTTTCATGATTTCCTCCGGAAGCGGTCGACATACTGGTTGGGGTGGTCCCAACGAAAAAATGCGTGGGGCCGGTGTTTGTAACCATGTGATTTTACGGGAGCCGGGCGAATTACATCCTGCATAGCCCCGATACCAGAAATTCCAGCTATTTGCCAGTAAAAATTATACTCAAGATTGTCTTGCGCGCCGAGCCGGACTGTCTCGACCGCGCTGAGGCGGGCCCCAGGAGGACGAGTCCGGGGGATGCTTATGCGCCCTCCTTGGCGGTGCGGTCTGCGGCTCGCGAACGGCGGCGCGTGTGCAGCATAAAGTAGAGAACCGGCACCGCCATGCGGCTGATCAAGAGCGAGGCGATCTCCCCGAACATCAGCGAGATGGCCAGCCCCTGGAAGATCGGGTCGGCCAGGATCACCGAGGCCCCGACCACCACGGCCAGGGCGGTAAGGAGCATGGGCCTAAAGCGGATGGCTCCGGCTTCCACCACCGCTTGGCCAAGCGGCAGGCCGTGGCTGATCCGCAGTTCGATGAAGTCAACGAGAATAATGGAATTGCGCACCACGATTCCTGCCCCGGCCATGAAGCCGATCATGGAGGTGGCGGTGAAAAAGGCGCCGAAAGCCCAGTGGGCCGGAAGGATGCCGATCAGCGAAAAGGGGATGGCGGCCATCACCACCAGCGGCACGGTGTAATCCTTGAACCACCCCACCATGAGCATGTAGATGAGGATCATCACCGCGCAGAAGGCGAAGCCCAGATCCCGGAAGACCTCCAGGGTGATGTGCCACTCTCCGTCCCATTTGATTGCCGGTTCCAGTTCCGAAAAGGGTTGTTTGAGGTTGTAGATGGAGATCGCTTTCTGTTCGCCTCCATACTCCCTGCCGTCGAGCTCGGCGAGTTTTTTGTTCAGGGCGAAGATGGCGTAGGCCGGGCTTTCCGCCGCCCCGGCCACATCGGCCGTCACATAGATAACTGGTTTGAGGTTCTTGCGGTAGATGGGCTGGTCAATGGGCGCTTCGCTGACCGAGACCAGCTCCCGCAGGGGCACCAAGGGGCCTGTCGGGTTGAGGCCGGAGCGGAGCTGGGTGTTGAGGATGCTCTCAATCCGCGCCCGCTCCCCCCGCGGCAGCTCCAAGACGATACTGATCCCCTCCTTGTCCTCGGGCAGGTGCAACAGGCTGACGGCCAAGCCCTTAACCGCCAGATCGACGGCCTGGGTGATTTCGCCCTCGGAAATACCGTTGAGGGCTCCTTTTTCCTTGTCCACCGCGATCACGGTTTTGAATCGTTCCGCTTCCCGGTACCAGTCGATATCGACCACCCCTTCCGTGGCGGCGAGGAGGTCCTTGACCCTGGTTGCCAGCTTGAGCCGCTGTTCATCGGTTCGGCCGTAGATCTCGGCGACCAGGGTTTGCAGCACCGGCGGCCCCGGCGGCACTTCGGCCACTGCCACGGCGGCGCCGTATTGTGCCGCGATTGCCGCGACCTGAGGCCGGATGCGTTTGGCGACCTCGTGGCTTTGGGCTGTGCGCTCGCCCTTGGGCAGCAGATTGATCTGGATATCCGCCAGGTTGGTGTTGTTGCGCAGGTAGTAATGGCGCACCAGGCCGTTGAAATTGTAAGGCGAGGCCGTTCCGGCATACACCTGATAGTTGATTACTTCCGGTTCCCGGCCGATGAGCGCGGCCATTTCCCTGGCGACCTGGGTGGTTTTTTCCAGGGGGGCGCCCTCGGGCATGTCCAAAATAATCTGGAACTCGCTCTTGTTGTCAAAGGGGAGCATCTTGACCTTGACCAGCCCGAAATAGACCATGGCGCAGGAGCCGAGGAGCAGCCCGCTAATGGACAGGAAAAAAATTAGCCGCCAGCGGGCGTGGGCAAGGAGGGGGTCCATGGCCCGGTGATAGAGACGGGTAAAGAAGTCATCCGGGGCTTGGCCGTGCTCTTCTTCCTGCTTCGCCTCCTCTTCGGCGTCGATGGGGCATTCCGCGGGGGAACAGTTCTTTCTCAGCACCCGCACGGCGGCCCAGGGGGTAACGGTGAAGGCGATGAGCAGCGAAAAAATCATCGCCGCGGAGGAGCCGATGGGGATCGGCCGCATGTAGGGGCCCATCAGCCCGCCGACAAAGGCCATGGGCAGAATGGCGGCGATTACCGCCCAGGTGGCGAGGATGGTCGGGTTGCCCACCTCGTTCACCGCCTCGATGGCGATGGTAAGGACGGATTTTTGGGTGTTTCCCGGCAGCCGGAGGTGGCGGACAATGTTTTCCACCACCACGATGGCGTCGTCCACCAGGATGCCGATGGAAAAGATCAGGGCGAAGAGGGTGATGCGGTTCAGGGTGTAGCCGTACAGATAAAAGAGCAACAGGGTCAGCGCCAGGGTCGAGGGGATGGCGAGGATGACGATGACCGACTCCCGCCAGCCCAAAAAGAAGAGGATGAGCAAGGTCACCCCGAAGACGGCGATGCCCATGTGCAGCAGGAGCTCATTGGATTTTTCCGCCGCGGTTTCGCCGTAGTTCCTGGTCATGCTCACCGTGACATCGGTGGGGATGAGGGTTCCCTTGAGGGTTTCGATCTTGGCCAGCACCGTTTCCACCACCTGCACGGCGTTGGCCCCCGGCCGCTTGGCCAGAGAGAGGGTGACGGCCGCCTCTTCCGGCACCCCTTTGCCTGAACCGAAAAGAACATAATTGCTGGGATCTTCCGGGCCATCCACCACGTCGGCCACCTCGTCGAGATATACCGGCCGGTTGTTGTGCACACCGACGACAATGCGGCCGATTTCCTTGGCCGAGGTGAGAAACCGGCCGGTCTGCAGAAGGATTTCCGTGTTCAGGGATTGCAGGGTGCCGGAGTACGATTGCCGATTGGCCTGTTGCAGCTTGGGGATGATCTCGGTCGCGGTCAACCCGCGGGCGGCAAGACGGGCGGGATCGAAGAGCACCCGCACCTGACGGCGGGCGCCGCCGATGAGCTTGGTCTCGGCCACCTCGGGAATGTTTTTGACCGCGTCGTCAAGCTGGGCTGCGAGGCGCCGGAGGGTGAAGTGGTCATAGCGCGGGCTGTGCAGGGTCAGGGCGAGCACTGGCACGTCGTCGATGGTGTGCGGCTTGACCATGGGCGGCACGACGCCGTAGGGGATGCGGTCGAAGTTGGTGGCCAGCTTCTGGTTGAGGCGGACAATGGCGTCCTCCATTTTTTCGCCCACGTAGAAACGGGCGACGAGCAGACACTGGCCCGGCATGGAGGTGGTATAGATGTATTCCACCCCGGGCAGTTCGTAGAGGAGTTTTTCCATGGGGATGGAGACGCGTTCCTCCACCTCCTTGGGAGTGGCGCCGGGCATGGCGACCATGACGTCGATCATCGGCACCTTGATCTGCGGCTCCTCCTCCCGCGGCAGCATGGCAACGGCCACGATTCCGAGGAGCAGGGAGGCGATGATCAGGATGATGGTCAGTCTGGATTCGACGAAAACCGAGGCGAGCCTGCCGGCAAAGCCGTGTTGATTGTCCGGGAAGTGGTTCATCATGGCACGATGGCTACGGGTTGTCCGTCAACAAGCCGTTCTCCGCCCTGGATCACGACCTGCTCTCCTCCGTTGAGGCCGGTGAGGATCTCCACCTGGCCTTCCCGGTGTTCCCCGCTGCGCACCAGGCGCAACTGGGCGGTAGTGTTGTGTATCACAAAAATCCGCTCCATCTGGCCGAAACGAAACAGCGCTGTTTCCGGCACCAGCAAGGCCTTGGCGCCGCCCTCCCCAGGAAGAGCAACCCGTGCGTACTGCCCGGGTCGCAAGGAGTTGCCGCCGTGGACTCTGATTTTCACCAGCGCGGTCCGTGAGGCGGTGTCCGTTGACGGCCCGATTTCGGTCACGGTTCCGGGCTGGGAAAACTCGGCCGCCGGGACCGTGACGGCAAGCGTGTCCCCTTTCTTGATTTTCAGAGCCGCCCCCTCCGGCGCCGCGACAACCACCTGCAAGTGTTCGGTGTTTTCCAATACCAGGAGGGGCATCCCCGGGGTGGCCAGATCGCCGGCATTGGCCATTTTCTGCGAGATGATCCCGGCAAAGGGGGCGGTGATCAGGGTGTAGTCGCGCAGGGCCCTGGCTTCGCGCAGACCTGCCGCAGCCATCCGGTAGGCATCTTCCAGGGATTTTACTGTTTCCCGGGTGGAAGCGTCTTGTGCCAGCAACCGTTTTTCGCGGTCGAAATTCCGTTGCGCCTGTCCGAATTGCGTCTCAGCCTGCGACAGCCGGGCGGCAATCTCTCCGGCGCTGATCCGTGCCAGCAGCGCGCCTTTTTGTACCGCGGATCCCAGTTCCACGGGCATCTCCTCGATGGGTCCGGATATCTTGGCGCTGATGGTCGCCCGCTGGAGCGATTCCACGGCGCCGGCCACCTCGCTTTGCCGCTGGGGTGTCTGACCGGCCACGGTGATCACCCGCACTTGCGCAACGGGAAGAGGCTGGCTGGCTCCGTTGTGGCCGGGATCCTTGCAGCCGGCGGCGGTGAGGAGCAGGCACAGGGGAAGCGCCGAGAAAAAATGTTTGTACCGCATGATGTCGATTTCCTGTTGCAGGGCTTATTGGGATGCTGTCGCCTTTTCAGGCTGGGGTTCGGCCGGTATTTCCGGGGGTTCAGGGAACTGGTCCAGGCCAAGGGCGCGCCGCAGGCCGGCAACGGCAATGCGCTGGGAGGTTTCCGCCGTGATGCGCCGCACCTGGGCGTTAATCAGGCGGTTTTCCACCCCGAGCAGATCGGCGGAGAGCAGGGTGCCCTCCTTGAAGCGGAGCCGGTTGATGCGTGCGCTTTCCTGGGCCTGGGCCACGCTTTTTTCCGTAATCTGCAAACGCTCCCCGGCCTCTTGCAGGGCCAACTCCGCCTGCTTCACCTCAAGGATGATGGCCAGTTCGGTTTTGCGTTTTTGTTCCTGCGCTTCGGCCAGCAGGGCGGAGGCCCTGGCAACCTCGGCTCCGGTCCGGCCGCCCTCGGAGAGGTTGAACCGCAAGGTGACCCCGGCCTGCCATGAATCGCCGGAGCCGTCGGTGACATAGCCCGTGTCGGCATCGTATCCGGCATAGCCTTCCAGGGAGGGATAATAGCCGCCCTGGGCCTGGCGGACCTTGGCCTTGGCCGCCAGGATGAGGGCCTCCATGCTTTTCAGCTCAAAACGGAGTTCAGGGCTTGCGGACTGCGGTATTTCCTGAACGCTGCCCTGGGCCGGGTCAAGCGCCACCGGGCCATCGTCAAGGCCCATCAGGCCGAGGAAGATCCTGCGGCTTACCTCAAGGGTGTGGTGGGCTTGGCTTAAATTTTCCCGCGCCGTGGCCTGTTGCACCTCCAGATCGAGGAGATCGGCCTTCAGCAGGACTCCTTCCCGGTAACGGGCCTGCGCCACGGCCAGGGAGGCAGTGATCGCATCCACCGATGCCTGCCGCGCCTTGACCAGCTCTTCGGCCTGGATGACGAGCTGAAAGGTTCGGACCACCTCAAAGGCGAGCTGAGCCCGGACCGCCCCGAGCTCCATGCGCGAGGAAACCGCCTGGGCTTCGGCGGCCTTCAACCCGGCCAGGTCGCGGCCGCCGTTAAAAAAGCGGTAGCCGAGCCTGACCCCCATGTTCAGGGTGTCGGTGCGGCCGGGATTGTTGAAATCGATGGCATTGGTGAAGGCCCCTTGGTTCAGGATGTTGCCGAAGGAATACATGGGGTTGTCTGTTTGTTCGTACCGGGAGTTCAGATCAAGCCTTGGGAAAAAAGAGGACCTCTCCATGGCGATGGCGGCTTGGGCCGCCTCGATCCGGTTTTTTCCCATCCGGCTGTCCGGGTTGTTCCGCACGGCAAAGAGCACGGCATTGCGAACTGTCCACACCTCCGGCCTGGGGGGGGCATCGGTGGCCGCACCGGCGACAGGGGGGAAAACGCTCGCCAGCAGGAGGGCAACGCACAGGGAGCAGAGCCTGCGCCAGGAGAAACGGCGGCGATTGGTGTTTTCGCAAGGAGATAGTGGCCGGGTCATGGTTCCGTGTTCTCTTGTCTGCAGACCGGAGGAAAGGGGGGAAGCCTGTTTCGTATATTCAGTATTTAATTATATAGTTACAAACTGAATTATCTGCCACGCTTTTTTTTGGTTTCATGGCCGGCGGAGAGTGCATTCTTTGTGACGCATGGCGCCCTACAACAGTATATCATAGAGGAAAGTCCCAACGGCAAGGGGACTTTTCACAGATCGTTTAGAACCACTGCTTCTTTTTGAAGTAGACCAGCATGGAGAGGAGTGTGCCCGCCATCAGCAGCAGGGCAAAAGGGTAGCCGAAATACCAGTTGAGTTCCGGCATGTTGAACGGGCTCGCGCCGGTGTTGAAATTCATGCCGTACAGGCTGGTGATGAAGGTGAGGGGGATGAAGATCACCGCGAAGATGGTCAAGACCTTGATGATCTCGTTCATGCGATTGCTCACCGAGGAAAGGTAGATGTCGATCATGCCGGAGATGATATCCCGGAAGGTTTCCACCGTGTCGAGCACCTGGATGGTATGATCGTAGAGGTCCTTGAGGTAGACCCTGGTCGATTCCCCCATGAAGGT
This sequence comes from Desulfobulbaceae bacterium UBA2273, assembly GCA_002347095.1. Classification (GTDB taxonomy): domain Bacteria; phylum Desulfobacterota; class Desulfobulbia; order Desulfobulbales; family Desulfurivibrionaceae; genus Thiovibrio; species Thiovibrio ferrireducens. The sequence continues at coordinate 33,729 of DDWZ01000028.1, forward strand.
GGTTTCATCCCGTTGGAGTCCGCTGATCACCTCGCGAAGCGGCCAAACCGACTTGCGGAGCAAGATCATCTCCCGTTTCAGGGAGTGGATGGCCTGGAGGGTTTCCGGAGAAGGCGCGGCGATCAACTCCTCTTCCAAATCTTCGACCTCCTCGCCGATTTTTTCGAGGACGGAAAAGAAATTGTCCACCACCCTGTCCAGCAGGGAATACAACAGGTAGTCTGTCCCCAATTTCCGGATGCGCCCCTTGTTGGTTTCCAGGCGGGCCAGCACGTCGTCAAAGATGTCGTCGTCTTTTTCGTGGAAGGTGAGCAGATAGTTGGAGCCGAGCACGAAGCTGATCTGCTCCATGCTCATCTCCCTGGCGGCATCGTCATAGTTGATCAGGTTGATGACCAAAAACAGGTACTCCTCGTAATGGTCGATTTTCGGACGCTGGCCGGTGTGGAGGATATCTTCAATGGTCAGCGGATGCAGGCCGAACTCGAGGCAGAACCTGTCCACCGCCTCGGCGTCATGCAGGCCGTGGACCCTGATCCAGGTGTTGCTGGGGGTTTCCTTCAGCAGGCGGAATTCGTCGAGCCGTACAGGGGTGCTGAGCGAAAGGTTCTCGGCATCGTAATCGACCATGTCCAGGCCGAATTTTTCCGTGACCCGTTCGCCGATGAACACGGGGCTTCCCGGGGGGAGCCCGGCTTTCCTGGAGGATGTCTTGACAAGCTTCAGCATCTGTAATTCCCCAAAATGGAGGCGGTTTTTTCCGACGGCGGGGTGGGTCGGCAAGAGAGTTGGGAGCCTTAATAAGGATATCATATCCATGGCTGTTCCGTGAACTCCATTGTCCGTTGGGGTGAATATCTTGCTGATCTTACAAGAACAGGGGAGATTTTTTTGTGAAAAGGCGCTATGGAATCGTGCCCTGATATGCGAGGATAAGAGTAAACACGAAAAGAGAGGGGAATGAAGCAGCCAGGCCCGCAGTATCTGAAAACCATGGTTGAGACGGCAAGCCCGGTGCGCAACATTGTCGCGTTGTACGAAAAATGCTTGCTGCACCTGACCAGGGCGCGGAAAAGTCTTGCCGCCGGGGAGATTGCCTGCAAGGCGGAAAGTCTGCGCAAGGCCATGGATATCCTCTTTTATCTGGACAATACCCTGGACGCCGCCGAGCCGGAAGCCGCGCAGCCGCTGCATGAAAGCTACCAGATGATTCTGGCCCAATTGAGCTTGGCCAACAGCGGGAACTCCCCGGAAGCGTTGGGGCTGGCCGAAAAATGGCTGACCGGGTTGCTGGAGGCGTGGCAGGCGATTGCGCCGGGCGGCAAAAAAACAGGGCCAGGCGGGAAATACCCATGAAAACTGCCTGCCGGATACGGGATGGTGTGGTAGACTGAAAATAACAAGACCGTTGCAAGTTCCCGTTGTCCTGCATCTGCAAGGGCTGCCGAAAAAACGATACAACCATAGAGATCATGACACTATCCCTTCCCCCCTGGCTGATCCTTCCCATTCTGGTTTTTTTCTACCACCCCCTTGCCCGGTTTTTCCCGAAGATGGACAAGGATGCCTACGTCCGGAAAGTCGTGGCGGCCGGAAACCAATTTTACCGGCGCAGATTTGCCCAAACGCCCTATGCCGAGAGGATGCTGTTTTTGCCCTACTGCCTGCGGGCCGAAGGGTGCGCCACGGTCATCGATCAGGAAAAGGGCTTGTTGTGCCCTCCTGAATGCCGTATTCCCTGCCGCTTGCGGGAGATGCGGGAGATGGCCTTGGCATTGGGGTATCAGGATGTTTCCGTGGTGGTGAGCGGCCGGCTGCACAAAAAGGACGGGGTGCTGCGCAGCCGGGATTTCCTGGTGCGCCGGATCGAACAGCGCCGGCCGAACGCGGTGCTGGGTTGCCTCTGCACCCGTGACCTGCGGGAGAAATATCTGCGCTCCGCCAATGTCTCTCCCGAGGGGTCGCTGGGCGGCCATGGGCTCAAGGTGATTCCCCAGGTGTGTCTGCTCAAGGATTGCAACTGCAGGCAGAGCTCCATTGATTGGCAGGAGCTTGAAACGCTGATTCGGGCGCATGTTTGAAATGCTTGTGCCGTCTTGTCCGGAATCCGGTGAGAATACAAAAAATACCTTTCGCGGCCCAAATTCTCGTCAAACGGCAGGGGGCGAAGTATATTTGAAAAAAAGCGGCTTGCGGCCGCACTATTATTCCATGGAGTAAAAACGTCGGATGCAGCGTGGATAATCAGGAATTGAACACAGTATTCAAGCGGGTTGTCGATACCGCAAGCGTGGAATTTTATCTGATCACCCCTGAAGGGGGATTTGCCTATGTGAATCAGGCAGCGGTCAGAAATCTCGGCTATTCCGAGGCAGAGCTTCTTGCCTTGAACCTTGCCGATATTGATCCGGAAATCGGCCCCAGGGCCAAACATCTTTGGCCCGAGTGGAAAAGGCAGGGCACCCTGCGTCTTGAAACCACCCATCGAACAAAAAGCGGGCAGATTGTTCAGAAGGAAGTCGATGCGGTCTGCGTCACCCTCGGCGCGGCAGACTATATCTGCGCCTTTGTCCGGGATATCACCGAGCGCAAGCGCATGGAAGCAGCCCTTTTGGAAAGCGGGGAACAATACCGCGATCTTTTTGAAAGCGCCAGCGACCTCATCCAGTTCGTCCGGCCGGATGGCTCCTTTCTCCAGGTCAATCCGGCCTGGCGGGACACCTTTGGCTATTCCGAGGAAGAGGTCGGGAAGCTCACCATCTTTGATCTCATCGATCCGGACTGCTCGGATCACTGCATGGAAACCTTTCAGCGGGTCCTGGAGGAGGGACGGGTTGACAGGATAGACACATCCTTTGTCGCGAAGAACGGCGAAAAGATCATGATCCAGGGCGCGGCCAACTGCAGGTACGAAAACGGCAAGCCTCAGGTGACCCGCTGCATTTTCCGCAACGTCAGCGAGGAAAAAAGACTGCAGGCCCAATTGCTGCAATCCCAAAAACTGGAGGCTGTCGGGCGGTTGACCAGCGGCGTGGCCCACGATTTCAACAACCTGCTCACCACGATTTTAAGCTACAGCGAATTGTATCTGAGGCGTCTGCCGGACAGCGACCCCCTGGCGAACGCCCTGCGCGCCATCCGCGAGGCGGGCGTCCGAGGCGCGGCCCTGACCCGTCAGTTGCTTACCTTCAGCCGGCATCAGGTTGCGGATGTGCGGGTTATCGACTTGTGTAATCTTGTCTCCGGGTTGAGCACCATGATCCGGCGTCTCATCCATCCGGGCATCGATTTTACGGTGGAGATTGCGTCCGGCGGACAGGGGCGGATTCTTGCCGATCAGCACCAGATCGAGCAGGTGCTGCTCAATCTGGCCATCAACGCGCGCGACGCTATGCCGGAGGGGGGGGGCTTGGCCATTTCCTGCCTAGAGGAGGTTTTGGAGCAAAACGAAGTCTCCAATTTCGACAATATCGAGCCGGGACGGTATGTGGTTCTTGTGGTGAGCGATACAGGGGAAGGCATGAGCAAGGAGGTGCAGGAGCATATCTTCGAGCCGTTTTTCACCACCAAGCCCCAAGGCAAGGGAACCGGCCTTGGCTTGGCCACCGCCTACGGCATTGTCAAGCAGCATAGCGGCTATATTGTGGTTGAGAGCGAGCCTGGCGAGGGAACCACCTTCCGTCTGTATTTCCCCAGGGTGGAGGCGCCGCTGGAGTCGGTGGTGACCGGCCAGGCCTTGGAGGTGTTGCAGGGAAGTGAGACCATCCTCGTGGTTGACGATGAACCGGAGATCTTGGCGGTTATCAGCCATTCCCTCGGGACCATGGGCTACACCGTGCTTACGGCCGGGTCTTCGTCGGAAGCCTTGCTCCTTGTGGAAGAGGGGGGGCACAAGATCGACCTCCTGCTGACCGATGTGGTCATGCCGGGGATGCCCGGCCACACGTTGGCCGCCCGGGCCCAGGCGGCTGACCCCCGGACCAGGGTGTTGTTCATGTCGGGCTATACCGATTCCATGCTCGAAGAATACGGGGTCTTCCGGACGCATGCCAATTTCATCAGCAAGCCGCTTTCTCCGGGCGAGCTCGCCGTCAAGATCCGCAAGATGCTGGCGTAAGCCTGAATATGGCCTACGTTCGGACTCTTTTCCTTATTTCCGCATGATCTTCCGTCGCCCTGCGCTCGTTGCGGCGCTTCCGCGCAAGATTGTTTTCGGAAAAAACGGGATATGATTTTTTCCCGTTTTTGGCGCAAAGCGTGGTAGTTTTTGGGGAGAAGCACCCCCCCTGTCCCGTCTTCTTGTCTTGTTTCTGAACGGAGGATGCCATGGAGCATAAGATCGCCATCGTCGCCTTTGCCGGGGAACCATCCTGTTTTGCCCACGCCTTGCTAAATGGCCTGGATATGCAAGCCAGGGGCTGGGAGGTCAAGCTGATCATCGAAGGCAAGGCCACCGCCCTGGTCAAGGAGCTGGCCGAGGCGGAGGCGCCCTTTGCTCCTCTCTACGCCAAGGCAAAAACAGCCGGACTTATCGACTGCGTCTGCCGGGCCTGCGCCACCAAGACCGGGGCTTTGGCCGCGGCCGAGGCACAGGGCTTGCCCCTGTCCGGCGAGATGCAGGGGCATCCTTCCATGGCTCGCTATGTGGAGGCGGGCTATACGATAATCACCATATAATGATGCACGCTGGCTGAAGGAGGAATTGTCATGGACCTGTATGCGATCAAGCCCTATCTGTACTGGGGCGGCGTTGCCTTTTTTCTGCTCTGCGAGCAGGGCTTTTCCTACCGGCAGCCCACCGTGGCCCGGACAACACGCTGGCTCGCCAATCTGCCGCTGTCCATCATGAACGGCACGATCTACCATCTGCTGTATACCAGCGCCATTGTCGCCCTGATTCTTGCCGGGCAGAAGAAAAATACCGGCCTGCTCAACGCATGGGAGCTGCCCGGGTGGCTCAACATTGTCGCCTCCATCCTGATCCTGGATTTTTTCATCTACCTCTGGCATCTACTCACCCATGTGCTGCCCTTCCTCTGGCGGTTCCATCGCGTGCACCACAGCGACATGAACATGGACGTGACCACGGCCAACCGTTTCCATTTGGGCGAGTTTCTTTTCACCGGCCTGATCAGGCTGGCGGTGATCTATACCTTCGGCATTTCCCTGACCGCCTACATCCTTTTTGAGGTTCTGGTGAATCTCTCCGTGCAGTTTCATCACAGCAGCATCCGGGTGCCGGCGTGGTTCGAGCGGTTGTGGGTGCTTCTTTTTGTCCCCCCCTTCTTGCACCGCATCCACCATTCGGTGCGGATCAAGGAGCGGGATTCCAACTACGGGGTGATTCTGTCCATCTGGGACCGAATACTGGGCACCCTGACCACCGGGGTGGAACAGGAAAAAATCGTCATCGGCATCGGTTCGCACCGGGAAATCGAAAAGCTGGGTTTCTGGCGGCTGTTGGCGCTGCCTTTTACGCGCAATACCCCGTGAAGCATGAAACCCGGATCGGGAAAGACACGAAAGGAGTGAGCAATGAACTGGAAGAATCTGTTTGTCCCGGGCAAGGATTTCACCGTGGCCCAGGCCAAGGAGTACATGGAGGCGCGGGGAGCGGATGCCTATCAGCTCCTGGATGTCCGTCAGCCCAAGGAGTATGAGGAAGGGCATCTGCCCGGGGCCATTCTTATCCCGCTTAAAGAGCTGCCCGGGCGACTGGCTGAGCTTGATAAGGAAAAGCCGGTCATTGCCTATTGCGCCGTTGGCGGCAGAAGCAAAGCAGCGGCCCAGCTTCTTGCTGGCAAGGATTTTGCAGACGTTTACAATATGGCCGGAGGCATCAAGGCCTGGCAGGGGCAACAGGCCAAGGGGGGGGAAGAGGCCGGGCTGGAGTTTTTCACCGGCCAGGAAGAGTATGAGGACGGAGTGAGCCTGGCCTATGCCATGGAAGACGGGTTGCAGGAGTTCTACCGTCTTCTGGCCGAACGGGCGCAGGATAACGGGGCCCGGCAGCTCTATACCCGCTTGATGGGCTTTGAGGATGCGCACAAGACCCGGCTTCTTGCCGAGTACCGGCAGGCGCACGGGTCTGCGGCCATGCCGGGCACAGGGGCTACGGGGCTGATGGAGGGCGGTTCCAGGGTGGAGGATTTTCTTGTCCGGGTCGATACCCGTCTGCACACCAAGCGGGATATCCTGGAGTTGGCCATGGGGTTAGAGACCCAAGCCCTGGATTTGTACAGCCGCATGGCGCAAAAGAGTAAAAAAAATGAGGCCAGGGCGTTGTTTTTGCGTTTGGCGGATGAAGAAAAAACGCATCTTTCCTTTTTGGCCGACGAAATGGACACGGTGCTGAACCAAGGCGCAAGCCCCTTGGATGGCGGACAGGTACGATAATGGAATGGAAAAGGCAAGAACGCAGGGTGGCAAAAACCGACAGGCGGGCCATAGGCCGCATGCTGCTGGGCCACCTCCGATTCCTGCAATCGGTGATCAACGGGGTGACGGACCCTGTCCTGGTGATCGGAACGGATATGCGGGTAAAGCTCATCAACCAGGCAGCGCGGGATTTCCCTGTTTCCCGGAAGAACGGTGGGAGATTCTCTGAAAATTCGCACTGTTATCGGGTGTTGTTCGGCTTGGAGCAACCGTGCGACAAAGTCGGGCGCGCGTGTCCGCTCATGGAGGTTCTTGAAAGCGGCAAAGCAGTCTCGGTTTCTCAGGACATTACCCTGAAGTCCGGTGAGCTTCGTCATTACGAGGTGTTTGCCTCCCCTCTTCTGGGGGACGACGACACCCTGCTCGGCATTATCGAAATTTTGCGTGATGTCACTGAACTGAATTGTGCCGCCGAGGTTTTAAAGAAAAGTCATGACGAGCTTGAGCGGCGGGTTGAGGCGCGAACCATTGAGTTGAAAAAGGTCAATGATGCCCTGCGCCTTGAGGTCGAAGAGCGGCGCTGGGCCGAAGACCAACTGCTTCAGGCCTGCGAACAGGCAAAACTCGTTTACAGTGTTATTCCCAGCGCCATTTTCACCGTTGACCTTGAGAGAAAGATCACCAGTTGGAATAAGAAGGCGGAAAGGATCACCGGATATACGGAAGCGGAGGTTCTCGGCAAGCCGTGCAGTGTTTTTGCCTTGGAACCCTGCACGGTAAAAGGCTGCGGCGTGTATTCGAAAACGGTCAAGAAACCTATCCTTAATCGGATTTGTGAGATCAAAACCAAGGATGGACGGGTAAGGATTGCCAGTAAAAACGCCGACTTATTGCGGGATGCAAGCGGCCAGGTCATCGGCGCGGTGGAAAGCTTCAGCGACATTACGGAACAGCAAAATACCGACAGGCAGTTGCGCACGGAGCGGGATAAGTTCCGGGGGATCCTTTCCGCCCTTGATCATGGCATGCACATCCTCAACCGGGATTATGAGATCGAATACCAAAACGAGATCTTGCGCCGGACCTTTGGCGACAAGATCGGTGAGAAATGCTACGAGGTGTACAAGCAGCGGGATGCGCCCTGTGAGGTGTGCCGCATGCATGCCGCCATCGAAAGCAACGAGATCCAGCGAACAGAGGAGGTCATGTCCGATCACCGCCATTATGAACAGAGCTATGTCCCCTTTGTCGATGTCGATGGCGAAACCAAGGCCCTGATTCTCCTGCGGGATGTCACCGAGGAAAAAAAATACCGGGCCGAAACCATGCGGGCCGGTCAGCTTGCCTCCATCGGCGAACTGGCCGCCGGAGTGGCTCACGAGATCAATAATCCCATCAACGGGATCATCAATTACGCCCAGGTGCTGCTCGATGACGCAAGCCAGGGGGGGATGGAAGGCGAAGGAGGCCATCCGGTCCAGCGGGAGATGCTCGATCGCATCATCAAGGAAGGAGAGCGGATCGCTTATATCGTGCGCAATCTGCTCTTTTTTGCCCGTCAGCGGGAAGAGGAGGCGGAGGTGGTCGAAATCGGGGCGATTGTCGACGATTCCCTGGCCTTGATCAAACACCAGCTCCAGAAAGACGGGATACGTATCTCCACCGACATCCCGGAGGGTTTGCCGCCCATCCGGGTGCATCCGCAACAGTTGCAGCAGGTTTTTCTCAATCTGCTCAGCAACGCGCGATATGCCCTCAACCACCGCTACCCCGGGCGGGATCCCGGCAAAAAGCTGGAGATCCGCTGCCGGGAAATGCAGGGCCCGGGCCGAACCATGGTGCGGACGGAAATAACCGATCATGGCGAAGGGATCCCGCCGGAGATGCTTTCCCATATTTTTGAGCCGTTTTTTTCTTCAAAGAAACCGGGAGAGGGGACCGGCCTGGGGTTGTCCATCAGCGCCGGGTTGATCAGGGATTTTCAGGGAGAACTGAGGGTGGCAAGCGAACTCGGGGTATACACCACCATGACCGTTGATCTGCCTGCTTATGAAGAATAACAAATTGATTTCGTTCCTTTTTTACGAGGGTGGCAATGATTGATCTGGATAAATCAGAGACCAGGATACTGGTGGTGGACGACGAGGAAAGCCTGCGGCTGACCTTTCAGATGTTTCTCGGTCGCGAGGGGTACGGACCGGTGGTGACTGCCTCGACTTTTGAAGAGGCGATGGCGCTGATTGAACAGCAGACCTTCGATCTGATCATCAGCGACATCGTCATGGAGGGGGCCTCGGGCATTGATCTGCTGCGGCGGGTCAGGGAGCTTGGGTTGGAGTGCCCGATGGTCATGGTCACGGGCTATCCCAACATCAACACCGCTTCCGAGGCGGTGCGGCTGGGGGCCTTTGATTACCTCGCCAAGCCGGTGAAAAAGGCCGATCTGTTGCGCACCGCGCGCATGGCCCTCCAGCAGTATGGACTCTGGAAGGAAAAAGAACGGTTGACCGAGGAAAAAGAGCGCTACCAGCAGTATCTTGAAACGATTTTCCGCAGTGTCCGGGACATGATCATCACCGTTGACCATGACCTGCGGGTGGTGCAGATGAATGATCAGGCCAAAAATTGGGCGGCAACGTACATGCCCCGCCTTGCCGTTGGCGCCGATCTGGAGGAGGTGGCCGGCGCCTTTGCCGTGTTTGCCTCGGATGTGCAAAAAGTAATGGACTGCCGGGAAGCGGTAAGCGAGCATCGCATCGAGATCAATCTGGAGGACGGGGGACATGTTGTATTCCGGCTCAGTGCGGCTCCTCTTGAAAGTCAGCACGACAAAGGCTTTCTCGGGGTGGTGCTGGTGTTCCGCGATGTGAGCCGGTTGGAGGATCTCGAAAAACGGGGCAAGCGCACCTATTTTCACCGGTTGGCCGGGGTGAGCCGGGCCATGCAGACGGTCTACACCCTCATCGAAAATGTCGGCCAGGTGGACACCTCGGTGCTGATCACCGGAGAATCAGGCACCGGCAAGGAGTTGGTGGCCGAGGCCCTGCATGCGGAAAGTCCGCGCCGGGACATGCCCCTGGTCAAATTCGACTGCACCTCCATCCCGGAAAACCTCATGGAAAGTGAGCTGTTCGGCCACAAAAAAGGCGCCTTCACCGGGGCGGATCGCAACCGGGAGGGGAGGATTTTGCAGGCGGACGGCGGCACCTTGTTTCTCGACGAGATAGGCGATATCTCCCCGCTGATGCAGTTGCGCCTGCTGCGTTTTCTCCAGGAGCGCACCTTCTATCCGGTGGGCGAGGACAGGCCCGTCACCGTGGACGTTCGGGTGGTGGCCGCCACCAACGCCGATCTGAAGCAAAAGGTGCAGCGGGGGGAGTTCCGGGAGGATCTCTATTACCGGCTGCGGGTGATTGATATTACCCTGCCGCCCTTGCGGAACCGTGAAGGGGATTTGCCCATTTTGGTGGATCTGTTTTTAGCCCGGTTCAGCAAACGTCTGAACAAGAATATTACCGGGATTTCCGACCAGGCCTTGCAACTGCTGGCTGACTACAGTTGGCCGGGAAACGTCCGGGAGCTGGAGCATGTCGTGGAGCGGGCCTGTGTGCTGTGCACGGACGACACGATCACCACGGGCAACCTTCCTGAAGAGGTGCGGAGCTGGAATCGTGTTGCTGCCACAACTTCGGGGGGCAATGGGGAGGAGCCCTCGGCTGTCAAGGGCTTCGGGGGGAGCGCTCCTGTTTCGCGGGAGAGCGAAAAGGAGCATCTTGTGAATATCATCGCCCAAACCGACGGCAACAAAGCCAAGGCTGCCAGGCTGCTTGGCATTGACCGCAGCACCCTGTACCGGAAAATGAAGGCGTACGGTCTGGAATAGCAGGGTGTTGCACGTGCAACACTCTGCTACACATGCAACAGCAAAAGTGTGGCGCCGCAATTCCGGGCGCCACACTTTTTTGTTTCCCTCCTCCCTGGCATCCTCTGCTGTGCCATCTTGCTGATAATCGCTGTAAACATTTGCTAACAATTTGATATTCATTGTTTTTTCATGTTTTTTCCTCCCCAGGTGTTCAATCCCTCCTCTGTTTTTTATTTGCTTTAAAATCAACAAGTTAAACTTTAATGATGGAAAATCCTCCCCTGCGCCCGGAGTGTGTTGGCACACCCCATGCAAAGTACCCTGATCAAACGAAACAAGAATCATGATAAGAGCGAAAAAACAAAATCATAGGAGGCTCACCATGAAGAATACAATGCAGAAACAAGGACTCGGTCTTGGCGAACTTGATCAGGAAGCAATCGGTGAGGGAATCTCCCAGGCAGGCGTGGGCGTCATTCTTACCTTGGCAACCTTGATCGGAGTATGGGGCATTGCCTGTTTGGTCGGCGGAATGATCAGCATGGGCGGGGTCCTGGAAATGGGGCGCAACTGGCTCACCGCAGTAACAGGCATGTAATCTTGCTGAAAAATCAAGGGCTTGGAGATAAACCAAGCCCTTGGAAAAAAAGAAAATTCATAAGGAGCGACATCATGGAAAAGGCAATATCAGACAAGAAGGGCGCAGGGATTTTCATGGCAGTAATGGGCGGCATCGGTGCGGCAGTCGGAGTGTGGGCTTTTGCCGCCCTGAGTTTCAGCCTTTCCAAGGCGGGTTTGAGCGAGGTGGCTCGGCAATACATGGTAGCCATCGGCCTGATCGGCGAACAGGCCACCCTGGTTGACTTTTACACCCACATCAAGGGCGTTGAGTACCTGGTCTGTGTCGCCTTCTTCGCCGCATTCCCGGTTTTCTTCAAGTATGTCAACACCCCCAAGAAGGTTACGGTTCCCGGCCAACGCTGATCAGGAGCCGGTGACGGATGCTGTGTTCTTTAAAGCATCCGTCGCGGCCCTGATGCCGTTCAACGGCTGACCTTGCAGTACCCTCCCTCCAAGCCCGGGTTCGCCCGGGCTTTTTTTTTATTGTTTTTCGCAGAGTAATGATAGGCTGGAGTAAAGATATGGTCCGAATGTTGCACCTTTTTTTCTTGGAATCCGTTCGCCCTGCTTCGTGTTCATTACAGTCCGGGAGGAAATTGTGGCCAAATATGTTCGAAATTATCTGCTGCTCATGGCGGTGGCAACATTGGGGGTTATCGGATACAACGTCTGGCTTGTTGAAAATCAGCTTCCCATGCTGGAATATTCGGCGTTTCTGACCAAATTGGAAAATGACGAGATCCAGACCGCGCGGATACAGGGCCAAGAGATCACCGGCACGGACAGCTATGGCCAGTCCTTTTCCACCTATGCCCCGGATGTGCAGCAGCTTCTTCCCAGGCTTGAGGGGAAGAATGTCCGTATTTCCGCCGGAAAGCCCCGGGCGGTTTCGCCTTTTTGGTCTTCGACCTTTCCGGTTGTGCTGCTCATGGGCGGCTGGATGTTTTTTATGTTTCGCAGCCAAAAAGGGGGAAGCGGCGGCGTCAGTGGCGGTTTCGGCAAGAAAAAAATCGCCATGGATCCGGACAAGGCCCGCCGGGTGACCTTTGCCGATGTGGCCGGCATTCCGGAAGCAAAGGAGGAATTGGTCGAGATCGTGGAGTTTTTGAAGGATTCCAAGAAGATTACGCGTCTTGGGGGCAAGATCCCCAAGGGCGTGCTGCTGCAGGGGCCTCCGGGAACCGGAAAGACCTTGCTGGCCAAGGCCATTGCCGGAGAAGCAGGCGTTCCTTTTTACAGCATCAGCGGTTCTGATTTTGTCGAGATGTTTGTCGGGGTCGGCGCTTCCCGGGTGCGGGATCTCTTTGCCCAGGCCAAGAAAAGCGCGCCGTGCATCATCTTCATCGACGAAATCGATGCGGTGGGCCGCAGTCGCGGGGCTGCCGGGGCCATGGGCGGCCAGGACGAGCGGGAGCAAACCCTCAATGCCCTGCTGGTCGAAATGGATGGCTTCCAGAGCGAGCAAACCGTCATCATCGTCGCGGCGACCAACAGGCCGGATGTTCTTGATCCCGCTTTGATGCGGCCGGGCAGATTCGATCGGCAGGTCACCATCATGCCTCCCGATGTCAAGGGGCGGCGCAAGATCCTGGAGGTGCACTCCCGCAACGTGATGATGGATCCGGACGTTGATCTGCAGGTGGTGGCCCAGTCCACGCCGGGATTCACCGGCGCTGAACTTGCCAACCTCATCAATGAGTCCGCCCTGATGGCGGCGCGCAAGGGCAAGGCGGGAATTCAGCTCAGTGATATCGAGGATGCCAAGGATAAGATTCTCATGGGGGCGGAAAGGACCGGGTTGGTCATAAGCGACCAACAGCGCAAGGTCACGGCCTACCATGAAGCCGGACATGCGATCCTTGCCAAGGTGTTGCCCAACACGGATCCGGTGCACAAGATTACCATTATCCCCAGAGGGCAGGCAATGGGGGTGATGCAACAGGTGCCCATTGATGACCGCCACGCCTATTCAAAGGAATATTTGACCAACCGGATCAAGATTCTCCTTGGCGGCAGGACCGCGGAGGAGATTGTCTTCAATGAATTCTCAACCGGCGCCAGCAACGATCTGCAGGTTGCCACGGATATAGCCACCCGCATGGTGTGTGAATGGGGGATGAGCGAACGGCTTGGGCCACGGGCCTTTGTCACTTCGGACCAGGGCTTTCTCGGCAGCGGTTCGCGGCAACGTGCTTACAGCGAAGAAATCGCCAGGACCATCGATGAGGAGGTCTCCCGGATCATCGCGGAGTGCTATCAGGAGGCGATCATTGTCCTTGAAGGGCGCATCACCTTTCTGCACAAGCTGGCGGAAGTTCTGCTGCTCAATGAAACCATTGATGCGGAAGAGGTTGATATCATAGTGACCTGTCCCAAGCTAACCGAAGAAAACAAGGAGAAAACCGGATTATTCGGTTAGGCGGCGTGATGGCGTGCAACCTGTTGCACGCAACACCTGTGTTGCATCAGAAGTGTTGCATGCAACACTTCTCCCTGCGTCGCGCAACTCCGCCGCACACTGCATGGCATCCCGCAATAATTTTTAATTTCCTCCCGTTCAATATCCCCCAGAGAGAGCGTTTGACAAAAAAACGCTCTCTTCTTCAGCGGTTCTCCTTTTTTCCCGATCCGGTGCTGTGCGTTTCGCGCGGAATGTGCTCCGAATGCCCGTTTCGGATCGGGGGCCTTCACGTAATACGTTCAAAAATAAAGGTTGGCACAGGATGTGCTATGTCCAAGGTTGGAAGCAATAACACACGGCAAAAAAGGGAGGCGGTGTTGCCCGTAACAGCCCTTTCTGTGTCAGGATTTTTCGATGGTACGGTTATTTTTAGGACAACGGTTTACGAGATTACTTTTTTACAAGGAGACCAACATGGGAGGAAGAAAAAAGACACTCATGGGCATGGCGGCGCTTATGCTCCTGACCGCGCCGACGGGTGCGCAGAGTTGGGCCGCGGATGGCCCTGACACGGTGGAACTCGGCAGTCTGGCAAATCATTATTCTGCGGTGACCTTTGACCATGCCATGCATGTCGGTGTGGCGGCGAGTTGTGCCGAGTGCCATCACCACACAACCGGGCTCGCGCCCACGGATCCGAACTGTGTCCGTTGCCATGAAGCCGGAGCTCAGGCACAATCCGTTGCCTGCAAGGATTGCCACTCCGACAAACGTTTTTCCGCGGAAGATCTGGAAAAGACCGGCGGAAATCCCCAACTCTACCATAAAGGCAAACCCGGCCTGAAAGGGGCGTATCATCAAAAATGCCTAGGCTGCCACACCACCATGGGCGGACCGACCGGCTGCCAGGATTGTCATACCCGCAACGACCAGGGCGACGCCTTTTTTCATTCCGGCAAATATGCCCCGGCGCCAAAGGCTTCCGGCGGGCATGGGGGCGGTCACTGATTTGAAGGCCACAGAGGCTTGAAGCTTACGCTGAAACGATATCAGAGGAATTTACCATGAAAAAGTTACACCGCAGAAGTTTCTTGAAAGGCGGATTGGTTGGTGGCGCTGCCATCGCCGCCGTCGGGACAAGCAAACATGCCGAGGCTGCCGGGAGTTTCGGCGGCTACCCGGACAGCATGGGCGTGCTTGTTGATCTTACCAAATGTGTCGGCTGCCGCACCTGTGAAGCCGCCTGCAACAAAGAACAGGGGTTGCCCGCACCGGACAAATCCTTTGACGATCCTTCGGTGTTTGAGGAGAAGCGCGAAGGGGGGTTGCCGAGAAGGACCACGGAAAAGGCCTACACCGTGGTGCAGAAATACGACGTGCCGGGCCGCGAACATCCGCTGTTTCGCAAGGTGCAGTGCAACCACTGCAACGAGCCCGCCTGCCTGACCTCCTGTTTCGTTAATGCCTACAAAAAAACCCCGGAAGGGGCGGTGATGTACGACCCCACGGTCTGCGTCGGCTGCCGGACCTGCATGGTGGCCTGTCCTTTCTATATCCCGGCCTACAGCTATTCCAGCGCCATCAACCCGGTGGTGAAGAAATGCATCATGTGCTACGACACCCGTCTCAAGTTCGGCAAGCCTCCGGCCTGTGTCGAGGCGTGTCCCCAGGAGGTCATGACCTTTGGCAAGCGCAAGGATCTCCTCAAGCTGGCCCACCAGCGGATCAGCGAAAAGCCGGATGCTTATGTGGATCATGTGTACGGCGAAAACGAGGTGGGCGGCACCGCCTGGATGTACCTCTCCGACGTGCCCTTTGACAAGATCGGTTACGACACCCATCTCGGGGACCAGCCGATCATCAGTTATGTCAAGGAATTCCTGGCGATCGTACCCATGGTGCTCACCATCTGGCCCGCGCTCTTTACCGGCTTCCACTTGCTGAGCAACCGGAAAGACGGACTGAAAAACGAAGATAATAAAAGCTGAGGAGAGGTGGACAACGATGAATAGCTTAAAATCACAAGGGTTCGCCCCTGTTGTCTCCCATCTCAAAAAGGATGGGAGCGAGTGGACCGTAAAAGAGAAGCTCATGCTGGGGCTTTCCCCCAAGGAATACTGGGCGGTGCAGCTCAGAAACCCCTTCAACTGGGTGCTCTGGGCCATCTATGCCGTGGGGCTGCCGATTCTGGTGGGACGTTTCATCTACGGCCTGGGCTGGGTCACGCATTCCTCCTATGACTATCCCTGGGGCCTCTTTCTGGGCTGGGGATTGTTCGTCATGGTGCCGCTTTCCGCTTCCGGCTTTATGATGGGAACCACGGTGGAGCTTTTCGGCCGCAAGGATTTCAAGTCCATCGAGCGGCTCGGCTTGCTGAACGGCCTTCTGGGTTATCTGTTCGCGGTCATGTTTTTGCAGGTGGATCTTGGTCAGCCCTGGCGTCTGATTTACCCCATGTTCGTCTCCCTGGGGCCGGCGGCGGTGCTCTTCCTCGTGGCCTGGCATGTGGCCACCTATCTCTCCTGCCAGGTGGCGGAGCTGGTGCCGGCCTTTGCCGAATGGATGGGTTTTCCCAAGGCCAAGCAGTTTATCAAGAAGATCGTCCTCGGTCTGACCGTTGCCGGGATCATCCTTTCCACCCTGCACCAGGGAGCCCTGGGCGCGCTGTTCACCTATGCCCCGGGCAAGGTGCATCCGCTCTGGTACTCTTCTTCATTCCAGTGGTTCCAGTTTTTCGTTTCCGCGGTTTTTGCCGGGCTATCGATGCTCATTGTGGTCAGCACCCTCACCAAGTGGTTCATGCGCTGGCGGTGTGACGAGACCTATCTGAACAACCTGAGCAAATTGACCCTGGGGCTGGCCAAGGGCGCTTCCCTTGCCCTGATCACCTATCTGGTGATCAAGATCATCGGCATTGCCCATGACAACGACTGGCAGTATCTGGCCTCCGGCTGGGGCGCCTGGTTCATGTTCGAGATGGTGGTTGGGGTGATACTGCCCCTGATTTTCTACACCATGGCCGTCCGAAACGGCAACGCCTCCCTGGCCCGTTTCAGCGCCTTCTTGGCGGTGTTCGGCCTCGCCCTGAACAGGTTGAACACGGCGCTGATCACTTTCAACTGGCAGTTGTATCAAGAGATTCCCCATTGGCGGGAAGTGGTGATCGTGGTCACCGTCTATGCCACCTATATCGTGGTGTATCGGGCGGTTCTGGCCAGGATGCCGATTCTCTACACCTGGAAGGAAAAGAAGTAACATCGCGAGGGTGATGAAAAAAGGCAGGGCCGGGTCTCCGGCCCTGCCGCAACTTGCAACTCCGGACTGAGCGAAATGGCATTTCCTTTAAAAAAAACAATTCATGCCACCGCGGTTTCGGTCACGCTGATTCTTGTGGCCTTGATGGGCCTTGGAATCAGGCAGTATCAACTGTATCGTAACCATGTCGAGGTCAGCCAGCAGACGGAAAAACTTATCTTCCAGTTCGCCATCATCCGGGAACATGTCACCGAAAACCTGCTGGAAGGGCAATATGGCGGCCTGGCCTCGGTGGGCGCGGAGCTGGAGGAGCTCAACCTTAATCTGGCATCCGTCATCAACAACCGTTCCATCGACGACCATTACAAACTCACCCTGGCCAACGCCATCGATCTGCCCGGTCTTGTCCTGCTGGTGAGAAAGATCAGCGTCGGGCCGGTCAAGCCCGAATATCTGCGGCAACTCAATACGGAAATCCGCACCCTGGGAGAGCGGCTCATGCTCTTCGACCGGGTGCTGGTGGAGCATGGCAAGCGCGAGCTGGTCAGCTTTCAGAATGTGGTGATCGGCGCGCTGGCCATGGTGGTCAGCCTGATCATCGGAATGCTCCTGTTTTTTCAGCGGCGGCTGATCGCCCCGCTGCTGGATCTTGTGCAACAGGTGAAAGAGGTGGCCTCCGGGTCCCGCGAGGGGCTTTCCATTGCCGGGAGAAGCGGCGAAATTTCCGAGCTGGCGTATTCGTTCCACGACCTCTTGATGGCCCGGGAAATCACGGCTCAGGGACTGGCAAAATTTCAGCGGGTGGTCTCGGCGGTGAAGGGGGCGCAGTTGGCCATCGCCAGGAATAAGACCAGGGATTCCCTGTTCAAGGAGGTCTGTCGCGCCCTGCTTGCAAATCATGAGTATTGCCTGATCTGGATAGGTCTGGCCGACGAGGGTGGGGATGTCATGCCGGTGACCGCCGACGGCGCAACATCCATGAGCAACAAGGAATGCGAAGCCTGCATGGCCATACTGCTCACCGAGGCCGAGGAAAAAGGGCTGGAGCAGAATCCCGCGGCCCTGGCCGTGCGTTCCAAGGCGCCGGTGGTGCGTATGGATATCCTGGCCGAAATTCCCAAGGGGCTGCTCAAGGGAACGCCCTTGGCGGATGGCCATGCAGCCTGCGCGGCCCTGCCGATTATCTGGCAGAATACCGTGTACGGCGTGCTTTCCATCTATGCCCTTTCCGCCACGGATTTTGACCCCAAGGAGATGGAGCTGCTCGAAGGATTGGCAAACGACCTGGCGTTGGCCCTGCACACCATGGAAGGCCAGCAGCATCTGGCCAGCAGGGAAAATTTGCATGGGCGGCTCTTTGGCGCCCTGCAAGCGATCCAACTCACTCTTACTCCTTCAGGGAGTATCCTTGCCGCGAACCCGATTTTTGCCGGGATGGCCGGCATTGACGCCGAACAGATTTCCGGCCGGTTCTGGCGTGATTTCCTGGCGCCGGTCCAGCCTGGCCTGACCAGTGACACCCCTGGCCTTCTCGAAAAATTGCGTTCAGATGAGGGCGCCGAGCTGGTGTTTTCAGGGAGCACGCCTGTGCGCCGCTTCCTGTGCAGGGTGGTTCCCGACCAGGAAACCGGCGGGGAGCCGGAACAGTTGATCCTGGTCGGCTATCCGCTTGTCCGGCAGGAAACCGCCGGGAACGGGGAGGCGTGCATGCGGCTGGAAATGATCGCCTCTCTCGCCGGCGGCGTTTCGCATGAGGTGAGCGATCTCAGCAACGGCTTGATCAACTATGCACAGGTTCTGGCCGATGAGGAGCAGCTTAAGAGGCCCGGACAGCCGCAGAACGAATTGCTGCTCAAGATCATCGAGGCCGGGGAACGCATTGCGGAAATAGTCCGGAAGTTCATCCTCTATGGCCGGGAAGAGAGCCAGGCGGCCGGAGAATTCTTGCCGGTGGCCACCGTGTTGGAGGATGCCTTGCTGCTCACCGGGTATCATTTGAAAAGCGAGGGCATCCTGGTGGAAACCGATTTTGAACCGATGCCGCCAGCGGTGCCGGTTCATGCCCAGCACATGCAGCAGGTTTTTTTGACCATCCTGGCCAGCGTCCGGGCTGCACTTGCCCAGAGATTCGCGGGCAGGGATCCACGCAAAAAACTCGCCATTGTCACCCGGTCTGCCATGGATTCCGTTCAGGGGCGGGTGTTTGAAATCACGCTTGTGGATCAGGGAGCGGTAATCCCCCAGAACAGCCTGTCCGAGTCCGTGGATATCAAGGGGATTCCGGTCAGGGGCTGGGGGAGGATGTTTGCTGTCTGCCGCCGCATCGTCGAAGATCACGGCGGTCTTTTGTCGGTCGATGGGGAAGAAGGAAAATACACCAGGATAACATTCAGTTTCCCTTTGAAGGGGGATTGATCGCGGTTTTTGCAAACATCAGAAAGAGTGAAAAGGATTGCCCATGCGATGCCAGGCCCACCCTTCAATCTACCGTATCTCCGCTGCAGCCGATATGCTGGACCTGCACCCGCGCACCTTGCGCAACTATGAAAAAGCCGGGCTTGTCACCCCGAGCCGCAAGGGGAAATGGCGGTATTACAGCGCCGATGATATTGCCTGGATCAGGTGTCTTTTCAGCATGATCCATGGCGGCGGCATCACCATCGCCTCCATCGGCAAGTTGCTGCACTATGCCCCGTGCTGGGAGGTTGCCGATTGCGCCTTGGAAAAACGCAGGCAATGCCCGGTGTATCAGAGGCGCGGCAAAGATCTTCGCTGATACCCCGGGGCAACCCGCGTTTATTGCCGCAACAGAGTCCAACTGCACCAGCGATCATTCCGCCTCCGTTCCAGCAAGGTAATCCCGCTCTGCGGCAGGGCGGCGAGCAGATCCTCCTCCATCCCGGAAATGAAGCCGGAGAGCAGGTAGAGTTTCGCCTGCCAGAAATCAGGGTTTTCGAAGAGCTCAAGCATCAATCCTTTGTACAGATTGGCCATCACCAGATCCACCCTGGTGTCCGGGCATTGTCTCCGGAGGTCGGTCTCCACTACCGTAACCCGGGCCGCTGTTTTGTTGGTCAGGCAGTTGGCGCGAGCCACCTGGCAGGCCAGCAGATTGTTGTCGCAGGCGGTGATTTTGGCCACCCCCTGTTTGGCCGCGGCAATGGCCAAAAGCCCGGTGCCGCAGCCCAGATCAAGGGCGGTGTTGATGGCGAGTTCCGGGCTTGCCGTATACTTGAACAGCCCCTCCAGGCAGAGGCGGGTGGAGGGGTGGAAGCCGCTGCCGAAGATAACGCTTGGGTCCAGCCGGATATCAGCCGGAGTCTTTTCCCATACCGGGGCCACGGTTAGTCCGCCCACGGTGAATGGTTCGATCTCTCTGCCCGCCTCCCAATCCGTATAATCCAGATCCGCCTCGTAGATGAGCTTGGCCCCCGAGGCCTCGCAGAGAATTTCGACCAGCCGTTCCTTGGGGCGGTGGAAAAAGAGGATGGCGGTTTCATCCTCGATCCAGGTGCCGATCAGATCCGGGTCGTCGATGGCCGGGAGATCTTTGAGATCGAGATGGTAGGTGTAGAGGCGGTTGTACTGGGTATAGGGCGGACGGAGCATGGGGGGGTATCCGGGTTAGGGGGCAGGGGTTGTTTCCAGCCTACGCGCGGCCGGCTGGCTGACTGGGTCTTCAAGGTACTGTCCGGCGGCTTGGCTCAGTTCCTGGACAAGGGCGATCGCCGCCGCTTTCGTTGCCGAGTCATCGGGGGTAATCGGGGCGCCGGTGTCAGCGCCGGGATCCGCGGGCCACGCTTGGCTCGCGGCATCGTTGAGGGTGATCGGGATGGAGTTGATTTCACCTTGCAGGCGCAAGGGGTTGGGCTGGCCGGGGGAGAAGGCCAGGGTGAGATCCTCGGCATGATGGGTCTTGCCGGTCTGTTCGTCGTCATACACCAGGCGGCTGTTGTCCATGGCAATGGTGCTCCAGGAAAACCGCAGAGGGAGTGCCTGCATGCCGGGCAGAAGATCGGCCATGCTCTGGCCGAGGTTGTAGCCTCCGTCTTTTTGGCGAACCAGGTGGAGAAAGACGTGGTCCGCGGCAAGAGTGCAGGAGAGCTCTCCGGCCGGCAGTTGTTTTGGCCCGCAAGCAATGGATATCCTGCCTGCGGAAAGCAGCGGGTCCACCGGGTCTTCGGGATTGGCGCGTTGCGGCCCGACAATGAACCGGCGCAGGGTCAGGGTGAAGGTAAGCGGATTGAATTCGGCTCCGGCAATGGTCACCGGACGATTGAGGGTTTCGGCCAGATGCGTGGCCAGGAGGGTGGTGGCCAGATAGGGAACCAGCAGAGGGCTGCAAATCACCAGGAGAAGGGTTGTTCCGAGGAAAAGCGCCACGAGCCTTTTCAGCCACGGCCAAAGGAAAGATCGCTTCGGCCGTTTGGGCAGAGAAAGTCTCGAAGCGAAGTTGCTTGTCGGCTTGCCCTCGCGGATGGGGATGGAGCCGAATCTGTCGCGCGGTTTTGGGGTATCGGTAATGCGTATCATCATGCAACCCGAGGGCTCGTGTCCGGTGTTCGAGGTCAGTGCTTGGCAGGAGCACGAAGGAATGCTAAGATGCCAAGCCTGAGGGAAAAAAGTGACTGTCCCGCAGCATCACGTTCAAATTGGCATCGTGCAGGGCCGCGGGCTCTTGTTTCGGCACAATACCATAACCATACCGGGGAGTTCAACGTGCTTACTTTTTTACGAGGTGTTTTGGTGTTGCTGCTCGCCCCCCTGCTCACCGGGTTGGTCAGCATCGTGGCCATCATCATGATTGTTGTCTTCCGGCGCTCGGCGGCTGATGTGCAGTTTCTGCCCCGCACCCTGGGCCGGATTGTCGCCCGGCTCAGCGGGGTTTCGGTCAGCATGACCGGCGGTGCTCTTCTTGAGCAGGGGCGCCCCTACATCTTTGCCGCCAACCACCAGAGCCAGTTCGACATCTTCGCGCTCCAGGGCTATCTGGGCTGCGATTTCCGCTGGCTGGCCAAGCTGGAGCTGTTCAAAATCCCCGTGTTCGGCAAGGCCATGCAGATGGCCGGCTATATTCCGGTGGACCGGGCGCATGGCCGCAAGGCGCTTAAAAGTCTGGACGAGGCGGCCCGCCGCATTGCCGACGGCACCTCGGTCATCATCTTTCCCGAGGGCACCAGGAGTCCGGACGGCAGGCTGGGTCAGTTCAAGGCAGGGGCCATGGTTCTGGCGATCAAGGCCGGGGTGCCGGTGGTGCCGGTGGCCATCGTCGGCACCCATCAGGTTTTGCCCAAGGGGAAGCTGCTGGTCCGGCCAGGCCGGGTGGAGATCCGGGTGGGCGCGCCCATTGCCACCAGCGACTACACCGTGAAGCAAAAGCAGGAGCTGGCCGAGCGGCTGCAGGGCAAGGTGGCCGAATTGTTGGGGGAATAGCGCCTTATCCCCATGCGCCGGCGGCCGATGTTGGGCCGCGGCGGGATCGTGTGTTTTTCCCCCTTGGCCGCGGGGCTTTCTGAAAATCTCCCCTGTTAAAAAATCTTGAAAAGCAGTACTGTATTGGGTGCCGAGGTGACAGCCTTCTTTTCAGTTGTCCCGAGGGGCTGCCGTTGACCGCAACCGGAGGGGGACTGGTTCGTCATGTTTTTGCGCGCCTTGTTCAGAAGCTTGCAGTCCTTTTTTCCCTCGTCACAGAGGACGGCGCTGGAAAAATATGAAACCTTCCGGGAAGTGTTGCGCCACGACCGGGCGGCCCACGAGCTGCTGGCCGAATTCGAGGGGGTGTATTACGGCAAGCGCCATGAGGAATTCTGCCGTATTGTCCGGCGCTACGACCAGTTGGCCCGGACTGTGGGGGAGATGATCGAATCTCTCTGCCGTCTGTCTCCCGGCGCCCATGAGCGCCTGCGCATTCCTTTTCAATCCCTTGATTCCCAAGTAAAAGCTCTTTTCGTTCCACCCGCGGCCAACGGTGCCCCTCCCTTTATTCTGCCCCTGCATGCCATAACCGCGGATACCGTTGAGGTGGGCCACAAGACCAGGGCGCTGGCGCAACTGGCCACCCGGTTGCATCTGCCCGTGCCCGATGGTTTTGCCGTCACCGTGAACGGATTCCATCATTTTTTGGCGGAAAATGGGCTGCGAGAGAGAATTGACGATCTTCTCGCCGAACTGAACATCGAATCCCTCGAGGATCTGCAGGCGGTTTCCGGCCGGTTGACGGCCCTGATCGCGGCGGCTCCGGTTCCGGCGGATCTTGCCGCGGCAATAGTTCAAGCCTTTGCCAGTCTTTCGGCGCGGCGCGGGCGGCCGGTGTCGGTGGCGGTGCGCAGCAGCGCCTTGGGCGAGGATGAGGCGACCTCCTTTGCCGGGCAGTACCGTTCCGTGCTCCATGTCGGGCAGGGGGAGATTCTCCGGGCATACAAGGAGGTGCTCGCCAGCAAGTATGCGCCCGAGGCCCTCTACTATCGGAGCTGCCATGGCCTTTCCGACGTGGAGACTGCCATGTCGGTCCTGGTGCTGGAGATGATCGAGGCCGAGGCGAGCGGGGTCATGTACACCGATACGGTTTGTGATTCGGGCGAGCCCGGGGGAAAGGAACTTTCCCTGCATGTGGTGCGGGGCCAAGGAGAGGCCCTGGTGAGCGGCGCCATGGCGCCGGAGGTTTTCAGGGTTTCCAGGGAAGGTGCGCCGGTTGTCGTCCGGCAGGGCGGAGCCTCGCTCCACGACGAGCAGCAGGCGCTGCGGTTGTTTCGCTGGGGACTGCGGCTGGAAGACTATTTCGGCTCGCCCCAGGATGTTGAGTGGAGCCTGGACAGGGAAGGACATTTCCATGTGCTGCAGAGCCGCCCGCTGGGAAGACGGCAAACCGCCAGTGGGCCCGGCCCTCTCATGGCCGAACACATTGCGGCGCCGTTGCTGCTCGCCGGCGGGGAGCAGGCCGCGGGCGGGGTTGCCTGCGGTGTGGTTTACACCCTCGGGCCGGATACCCCTTTGACGGCCATGCCAGGCGGCGCGGTGCTGGTGGTAAGGGATACGCCCCCTGCCTATGTCAAGGTGCTCGGCCGTCTGGCCGCCGTGGTGGCGGAACAGGGCAGCCAGGCCTGCCATTTCGCGACGGTTGCCAGGGAGTTCGGAGTGCCGGTTCTGGTCAGGATTCCCGGTGCCACCTCCGGCCTGACACCGGGCATGGAGGTCACCGTTGACGCGGAGAACGGGAGAATCTATGCCGGCCGGGTGGCGGTACTGCTCGCGGAGCGGTCTGCCGGCGTCGGCAGCGGTGCGTCCTATTGCCTGAAGCGGCTTGAACCGGTGATGGAACGTGTTTCCTTTCTCAACCTCCTGGACCCGCGCGCCCGGGATTTCAAGCCGGAGTCCTGCCGCTCCCTGCATGACATCGTCCGGTATGCCCATGAAAAGGCGATGCAGGAGATGTTCGTCCTCTCCGGCCATGGCCTTTCTCGAAGAGGCGGCGCCCGGCAGCTTAAATCAGAGCTTCCCTTTGAACTTTTTGTGCTGGATATCGGCGGAGGATTGCATCCCGATGCGGCGGAGAAAAGGAGCGTTTCTCCGGAAGAGGTGCGCTGTCTGCCGCTGAAAGCCCTCTGGCGTGGACTCAGCCATCCGGGGGTTGCCTGGGATGGCAGGCAACACTTCGATTGGCAGGGGTACGAGGCGATCGTCATGGGCGGCGGCATTGCCAGCCCGAATTCCGCCTCTTTGGCGAGCTATGCGGTCATCGGAGAGGATTACTTGAACATCAACATCCGGTTCGGGTATCATTTCACCATTGTTGATGCCTTCTGCGGCGGCACGCCCGCGGAAAATTACTGCGGATTGCGCTTTGTCGGGGGCGGCGGCGAGTATACGGGCCGGCTGCTGCGGGTTGCTTTTCTGGCCCGGATCCTTGAGCGGTTGGGCTTTGTGGTGGAAAGAGCGGCGGATCTGCTGGATGCCAGGGTGATCGGTCTTGCCGGAGATGCGCTGCTGGAAAAGCTCGATCTGATCGGGCGCCTCCTCGGGGCAACCAGGCTGTTGGACATGGTTTTAAAAGATGAGGAAATGGTTGTCCGTTTGGCGGATGATTTTCTGGCGGGGCGCTACGATTTCCGGAAACAACAGAGCAGCGGGAAACAGGAGCGGAGCCTCTCGCCATGACCGCATATGAAATAACCTGGATCACCAGTCAACTGGCGGTGGGCTACGCCCCCATGTCCTATGCGGAGCTGGATCGCATCAAGGAAATGGGCATCGACGCCATCGTGAATCTCTGCGGCGAATTCTGCGATCTGCACGAGCTTGAGGCGGAAAGCGGTTTTGAGGTGTATTACCTGCCCATCCCGGATGAGGGCGCGCCGGATCTCGAGGCCATGGAGCAGGGCCTTGCCTGGCTTGATGAGGCCATCTATCTCGGGAAGAAAATCCTGGTGCATTGCCGGCACGGCATCGGCCGTACGGGCACCTTTGTTTCCGCCTACCTGCTGCGCCGGGGGCTGGGCCTCAAGGTGGCGGAAAAGAAACTCCGGCACAGCCGTGCCACCCCGGCAAATTACAGTCAGTGGCGGCTGCTGAAAAAGTACGGCAAGCAGTCCGGCACCTTGAGCATCCGGGAGCCGTCCCTGGAGAGTCGCAATGTCGTTGATTTGAATGCTTTTTTCGGCGAATACGAAGCCTTGATCCGGGAGGTGGAGGAAAAGGCCGCCGCCGCGGGGCACCCCCCGGGCTCAGCCGACGAGTGCGGCTTGAACTCCGATGGCTGTTGCCGGCATTATTTCGAAATGACGCTCATCGAAGCGGTTTTTTTGAACAACAGGATCAACCGGCACCTGACCAGCAGCCAACGGCAGGAGGTGATTGCCCGGGCGGTGGAGGTTTCCCGGAGATTGCGACAGGTGGCGGGGCAGGTGTCTCCGGGGGCGGGGGGCGCGGAGGAGAACATCGAGCGGATTTACGCGGCCGAAGGGCTTCTCTGCCCTTTGTCGGTGGGGAAGAACTGCCTTGTGTATGAATTCCGTCCCCTTCGCTGCCGGACCTGGGGACTTGCGCCGGAGGGTCTGGACGCCTCTCTGGTTGCGGAAATGCTTTCCAACCTTTCGAAAAATGTTTTTTTTGCCCTCTCCGGAGTCTTTCCCGGGGAGAGCGAGTTGCTTTTCCCTTGCCATGACGTGCTTTCCGGCAGGTTCGTCCAGGTCTATTTTTATTATCTTTCCTCGCTGTGAGGGCAAAATGCCGAGCGCGGCAAGGGGGGTGTGGCTGCGTCGCCAGCCACAGCCTCCCGGGAGCGGCAACCAATGTTGAAAACAGTTTTTTCGCTGATCTGGGTATTCGCGGCTCTGCTGCTGCCGGGTTGCGACCAGGAAGAGTCCCCGCTCAAGGTGGATTTGGGGAAAAAGGAACAGGTTCGCCATGAAACTTCGGCAACCGCCATTACCTATGCCTATCTGCCGCAGTATTCCCACACCGTTTCCCATGAGCGGCACCGGCTGCTGGTGGAGTTCCTGCGCCGGGAGACAGGGTACAACATCAAGCAGGTTTTTCCCGATACCTTTGATCAGCACATGGACATGGTCGGGCAGGGAAAAATTGATATCTCTTTTGCCAATCCCTTTGTCTATGTCGCCTTGGCCCAGCGTTACGGCTCAAGGGTTTTTGCCTCCGCAGTCGAGGGGGTGGAGGGCAACAGCAAATTTCGGGGACAGATAATCTGCCGGGCGGATAACCCGGCCATCGTCACCCTGGCGGATTGCCGGGGCAAGCGTTGGATCGCCGTTGATCCGAACTCCGCCGGCGGCTACCTGTACGCGCTCGGACTTTTTCACGGCCAGGGGTTGCGGCCCGAGGATTTCGCGGAGATCGCCTTTGCCCCCGGGCCCGGCGGCAAGCAGGAAAAGGTGGTCCTGGCGGTCTGGGCCGGGAAATACGATATAGGCTCCATCCGGGAAGGCACCCTGCAGGTGGTTGGGGAGAAGATCGACCTGCGGGAGATCAAGGTGCTGGCCACCACCCCCTGGTATCCCGGGTGGGTCTATTCGGCCAGGGCCGGGCTTGACCCGGAGGTGGCGGACAACATCGCCAGGGCTCTGCTCAAGCTTTCCTCCACGGACAAGGAACAGCGCCGCATTCTGGACGCGGCCCACATCATGGGTTTTGTTCCGGCGCAGGACCGGGATTATGACCCGATCAGAAACCTGGCGGCACAGATCGGCATCCATCTGGATTGAGGGGAGAGGAGTTCATGCTGAAAACCGGTCTGCGCGGCAAGCTCTATCTGGGTCTTTTCCTGTTGCTGTTTTTTTTCAGCGTGCTGATTTTTTTCATGGTCACCCGGATCATGCGCGAGGCGCTTCTCGAGGAAAATCGAAACCGGGGGATTTCCATCGCCGCCAATCTGGCGGCCCGGGCGGTGGAGCCCATTCTGACCATCGATTTTTTGATCCTGAAAAATCTGGTTGATGAGGCCACCAGCCTCAACGATGACATCTCCTACGGGTTCATCCTTGGGAGCAAGGGAGAGGTTCTCGTCCATACCTTCAGGGGCGGCTTTCCCGTTGAAATGAAAGAGACCAACACGGTGGAGAGTCATCAACCCTTCAGCCGCCGTCTGCTCGATACCGGCGAAAACCTGGTCTATGATTATGCCGCTCCCGTGATGATAGGCGAGGAGCGGATCGGCACCGTCCGGGTCGGCCTGCTCAGGACCAGGGTGGAAACGGCCATCAACCGTTTGCTCCGCCTCGCTTTTCTCATTACCAGCATTGTGACCCTGGCGGCCGGGATTGTGGGGGCGGTTTTGGCCAATTCCGTCACCCGGCGGATCAAGCTGTTGCAGCAGTCCGCGGAAAAGGTGGTGCGGGGGGAACTGGACACCCATACCGCGCCCACCCTGAAGGAGAATTGCTGGGAGGTCATGGAGTGCGACAATACGCGGTGCAAGGCGTACGGGAATTTTTACCACCGCTGCTGGTATCTGGCCGGAACCCTTTGCGCCAACTGCATTGCCGGTGATTATGCCACCAAGATCGAGACCTGTCGGCACTGCGCGGTGTACAAAAAATCCACTGGAGACGAAATCCAAAGCCTGGCCGAAAGCTTTGATTACATGACGCTCTCCCTGAAAAAACGCATGGAGGAGTTGCAGGACGCCGAAAAAACCATGCGGGAGCAGCGCATGCTGCTGAAAACCATTCTGGACGCCACGCCGGAATTCGTCTATCTGCAGGATTGTCACGGGAAGTACCAGGCGGTGAACAGGGCTTTCTGTCACGTGCTCGGCAAGGAGGAAGAGCAGATCATCGGCAAGTTTGACCATGACCTGTATCCGCCGGACCGGGCCGCAAGAAATATCGAGGAAAACGAGGAAATACTGCGCAACGGCACTGTCCTTGAGAAACAGGAAGCCATCGAAAGCGGTTCGGGCTACCGATGGTGCCATGTGATGCGGATGCCGGTGCGAAGCCCGGACGGCACGATCAGCGGCATCCTCTGGAGCGGGCGGGACATCACGGCGCTCAAGGAAATGGAGGCGCGGATGGTGCAGGCTCGCAAGATGGAGTCCGTGGGGCAGCTCGCCGCCGGGGTTGCCCATGAGATCAATACGCCGCTGGGCGTCATCCTCGGCTATACCCAGGTGCTCCTTGAAGAGATTCCGGAAGACGACCCGCGGCACCAGGATCTGGAGATTATCAACCGGCAGGGCAAGATCTGCCGAAGAATTGTGGCGGATTTGCTCAAGTTTTCGCGCTGGTCCGGAAGCACCTATGCCTTCTTTGCCCCAAACGAGGTAATCGAAGAGATTGTTTCGGTCATGGAGCATACCTTCAACCTTGACCGGGTGACCATCCGGTGCCAGTTGGATCCGTTGCTTCCCGGTTTTTTGGGCGACAGGGATAAATTCAAGCAGGTTCTGGTGAACCTGCTCAACAACGCGCACGATGCCATCGGCACGGATGGCCGCATTTGCATCACCACCTCTTTTGATGCCATGCGCAGCGAGCTGGTGATGACGGTGAGCGATACCGGCCAGGGTATCCCCAAGGAAGATCAAGGGAGAATCTTCGACCCGTTTTTTACGACAAAACCGGTGGACAAGGGAACCGGTCTCGGATTATCTGTGAGCTACGGGATCATTCAGGAGCACGGCGGAAGGATAACCGTGGAAAGTCCCCCGGGGGCAGACCATGCCTGCGATAACAAGGAGGACCGGGGCGCTGCCTTCCTGGTCCGCCTGCCGACGGTATATTTCCAGGAAGGGCAGGGGGTACTGAAAAATTGATTGTGAGGAGCAAGAGCGCATAATGGCCAGAATTCTTGTGCTGGATGATGTCCCGGACGCCTTGAGCATGATCAGGCGTATCCTGGAGAAGAAGGGGCATGAGATCGCTACCTTCACCGAAGAGGAAGAGGCGCTCAAGTATGCCCGGGACAACAGGGTTGATCTGGCGATCCTTGATATCAAGCTTAAAAAAATGAGCGGGGTCGAGGTGCTGGAGGAGTTGAAAAAAATTAATCCCACCGGGCGGGTGATCATGCTCACCGGCTATCCCACCATGGAAAGCGCCCGGGAGTCCCTGCGGCTGGGGGCCAACGACTATTGCGTGAAGCCGCTTGACAAGGTTGAACTGGAAGAGAAGGTCAGCCGGGTGTTGGCTGGATAGCCTCTTGTCGAGGCATCCCCTGGGGGAAGTGCGGAGAAACAAGACGGCAGGGGCGTTGACCGCCCCGGAGAGAAGGGCTTTGCGCAAGATTTTTCCGGTTGCCCGGCACGGCGCAACGCGGAAACAGACGAAGGGGAAAGATGGAAACCAAGCTCACGGAGCCGTTGCATGATGTGGCGCAGATTTGCCGGAACTACCATCGCAAGATACAGGTGCTGGCCGGGGTACTTTTCTGCGCCGTTGTTCTGGGGGGACTTGTCCTCTTTTTCGAGTGGGCGCAGAAACCCATTTTTACCAACACGGCCTTTGCGCTCTTTGTCTGCGCCGGCTTTGTCTTTGTCTATTACATGGAAGGGCTGAAGGAGTACAAGGAGATCACTCCCAGCGAGCAGGGCAAGGCGGCCGAGTTCGCCCGCGAGTACCCCGAGGTTGCGGAATACCTGCAGAAGGTTGCCGCGACGGGCAGGAAGATGGTGGCGATGGAATATGAGGAGATCGTCGCCTTTGTTGAGGAGAAAAAAGGGGAAGGCGCGAACAAGGGAAACTAGGCGCTTGCCGCAACGGGCTTCTTGTTCAGCCCTTGCTCTCCTGTGCGAAAGGTGAGGGTGTGTGATTTCTTCCCTGTCAGGCAGACAGGGATAATTGGATGATTTTTTCGTACAGTCCGCGCACAGCCTTTGCCGCCGCCGAATCCGGCGCCTGCTGCAATAGCGGCACTCCCTTGACCACCGCATCCACCATGGCCGTGTCGAATGGTATTGTGCCGAGGACCGGGATGGCCTGTTCCCGGCAAACCTGGCTGATATCGGCGCTGTAGCCGGGGTGGAGATCCCATTTGTTGATGCAGACCCCCATTGGGAGCTTGAAATGGCGGACGAGTTCCGCCACCCTTTTGAGGTCATGGAGGCCGGAAAGGGTTGGCTCTGTAACCAGGAGGACAAGGTCGGCTCCGGAGAGCGAGGCGATGACCGGACAGCCTATCCCGGGAGGGCCGTCCACCAGCAGCCATGCCGCATTTGCCTTTTCAGCCTCTTCCCTGGCTCTTTTTTTGACCAGGGAGACGAGCTTGCCGGAATTTTCCTCGCCGATGCCCAGGCGGGCATGGATCATGGGCCCGTATTCGGTATCCGAGAGAAACCACTCTCCGCAGTGCTTTTCCTGAAGGCGGATTGCCCCTTCCGGGCAAAAGCGGGCGCAGACGCCGCATCCCTCGCAGGAAAACGGGATCAGTTCGGCTACGGCGTTGATGCGGACGGCCCGGAATTGGCAGAGTTCGGCGCAGGTTCCGCAGGCGTTGCACAGGGCAGGGTCGATGACTGCCAGCACCCCGGACCGGAACTCATGCTCCTCGCGGATCCGAGGGGAGAGAAGCAGGTGGAGGTCGGCGGCATCCACATCGCAATCCGCCAGGACCGTTTGGGGCAGCAGCATGGCCAGGGCGGCGGTTATCGAGGTTTTCCCGGTGCCGCCCTTGCCGCTTACGATCAGGAGTTCCTTCATTGGCTGATCTCCTTGAGCAGGGAGGAGAAGATGGGGAGCAGTTCCGGCCGGCAGTTGACCAGGGGAATGCCGGCGGCGTAGCCTTCGGCTATCTTCCGGTCAAAAGGGATTTCAAGATGCACGGGGATATTTTCCTCCCGGCACCATTTTCCTGTTTTGCCGTCGCCCAGGTCGGCCCGGTTGAGGATGACTCCGAAGGGCTGCTCCAGTTTACGCAAAACCCCCACGGCAAGCCGCAAGTCATGAAGGCCGAAGGGGGTCTCCTCGCTGACCAGCAGGGTGTAGTCGGCGCCGGTTATGGCGGCGAGGAGGGGGCAGGATGTGCCCGGAGGCGCATCGAGGATGACAAGCCCATCGTTGAGGACGGCTTCTTCCTTTACCGCGCTGATAAGCGGCGCGGCCATGGCTTCTCCTACCCGGAGGGTGCCCTGGCTGAAGCCGATAGTGCCTGCCCGGCCGCTTTCCAGGAGGCCCAGCACCCTTTTTCCCCTGGTGAGTGCGTTTTCCGGGCAGACCAGAAAGCAGCCCCCGCAGGCATGGCAAAGTTCCGTGAAGGCCATGGCCGTGGAACCGAAAACCGTGATGGCGTTGAAGCGGCAGATATCCCGGCACTCGCCGCAGCCGCTGCATTGCGTCTCAACCACCTCCGGCACGGTGAGGGCGAATTCACGGCGTTGATCCAGAACCGGTTTGAGCAGAATGTGGCCATTGGGTTCCTCCACATCACAATCCGCGTAATGGACCGGTCCGTCGGCGGCCAGGGCAAGGCTTACGGCAATGGTGGTTTTGCCCGTCCCTCCCTTGCCGCTGGCAATGGCGATTTTCATGCCCCGCCCCGCCCGCCCCGACCGCTCTGCCTGGCCCGGCAGCCGCCCGTGCCGCATCCCCGGCCCAACCCCTTGCCTTTTTTCTGCCTGCAAGGGCTTGCGGGTTGCGAGCCGGTCCGCGGCGGGGAAGGCGTGCCGGGCGCAGGGGCATCCTGCCCGCCCCGGAACTGGTCGATTGCCTCGGCCACTGTTCCCGTAATGTTGTTCAGCATGGCAATTCCTGCTTTTTCGCAGACGGCGGCGGCCTTGGGGCCGACAACGCCGGTGAGCACCGCCCCTGCACCGGCGTCGGCGATAAGACCAGCCGCTTTGATGCCGGCGCCCTGCGCCGCTTCGCCTGCGGCCTGGTTGTCAATGGCCTCGATGATGGTCTTGGTGTCCGCATCGACAATGAGCAGGTACGCGGCCCGTCCGAAGCGTGGGTCAACGGTGGAAGAAAGGTCTTTCCCTGTGGCGCTGATGGCGATTTTCATGGCGAATCCTCCTGAGAACAGTGGTGGAAGGGAAGTGGCGGGATTATTATGTGCATATGCTCATAATTGTTGTAAAGTTTTTACAGGGGCCTGTCAAGGGGGATTTGTGGCCGGCGCGGCAAGCGGCGCCGGCGGGAAGTGCCCAAAACGTTCTTGTTATTTCTACCGTCCCCGGTATAGTTGAGGCAGTCTCTCACCGCCTTTCCGTGACCAACTGCTCGTTCCCCTGAATGATCCGCCAAGGAGCCTGTCCCGGCAGCCATGTGTCCACTCGATCCGAAAAATCCGTTTTCGCTTTTCCGTGGCAGCGTCCTCGGCGCCATCACGGAAGGGGTTTTTACCGTTGACCGGGATTTGCGGATCACCTCGTTCAATCGTTCCGCCGAAAAGATTACCGGGGTCACAGCGGAAGAAGCCATCGGCCGGAAATGCCATGAGATTTTTCAGTCCGACATCTGCGACTCCGCCTGCGCGATCAAAATAGCCATGGAAACCGGCGGAGAGGTCATCAAGCACGGGGTCAACATCCGCACCAAAAGCGGCGCCCTCCTCCCCATCAGCGTTACCGGCTCGGTGTTGCGCAACGAGCAAGGGGAAATCACCGGCGGGGTGGAGACCTTCCGGGATGTCTCCGCGCTGGAGGATCTGCGCAAGGAAATCTTTCTGGATAATTTTATTCTCGATTCCATTGCCGACGGCGCCTTTACCGTGGACAAGGATTTCCGGATCACCTCCTTCAACCGGGCGGCCGAGGATATCACCGGGGTGCGCCGTTGCGATGCCGTCGGCAAAAAATGCCACGAGGTGCTGCGGGCCAATATCTGCCAGACGGCCTGCGTTCTGAAAAAATCCATCGAGACCGGCGTGGATGCGGTCAGTCACAAGGTCTATATCCAGGATATCGAAGAAGATTTTTTGCCCGTCAGCGTCAGCGCTTCCGCCCTGCGCAACGAGTGCGGCGAGATCATCGGCGGGGTGGAGACCTTCCGGGACATCTCCGCCCAGGAGTCCCTGCGCAAGGAAGTTTCCATGGGCGAGTTGATCCTCGACTCCATTGCCGACGGCGCTTTCACCGTGGACAAGGATTTCCGGATCACTTCCTTCAACCGGGCAGCCGAGGATATTACCGGGGTGCACCGCAGCAAAGCCATGGGCAGAAAGTGCCATGAGGTGTTGCGGGCCGATATCTGCCATGAGACCTGCGCCCTGAAGAAGTCCATTGCAACCGGCAGGGATGTCTCAAACATAAAGGTCTATATCCACGATGCGGAAGACGATCTTGTGCCCATCAGCGTCAACACCTCCGTGCTGCGCGGCGAGAACGGCGAAGTCATCGGCGGGGTCGAGACCTTTCGGGATATCTCCTCCCTGGAAGCCCTGCGCAAGGAAATCTCCGAAACATACAGTTTCAATGACATCATCAGTAAAAATCACAAAATCAAAAATATTTTTGCCACCCTTCCCGATATTGCCAGAAGTGACAGTACGGTTCTCATCGAAGGGGCAAGCGGCTCGGGCAAGGAGCTTTTTGCCAAGGCCATCCATTCCCTGAGCAAACGCAAGGGCCGATATATCACCCTCAACTGTGCCGCGCTCCCCGACACCCTGCTGGAGTCCGAACTATTCGGCTACGAAAAGGGGGCTTTCACCGATGCCAAGGCCAACAAGCCCGGACGCTTCGCCCTGGCGGAGAAAGGGACCATTTTTCTTGATGAAATCGGCGATATCTCTCCGGCCTTGCAGTTGAAGCTCCTGCGGGTTCTCCAGGAAAAGGAGTATGAGCCCTTGGGCGGCACCGCCACCCGCAAGACCGATGTCCGGGTGATTGCCGCCACCAACAAGAATCTGAAGGAACAGGTGGACAAGGGAACTTTCCGCGCCGATCTCTTCTACCGGCTCAATGTTATCAAGATATCCCTGCCCTCCCTGGCGGAGCGCCGGGAGGATATTCCTCTTCTTGTTGATCATTTCATAAGTAAGTTCAATAAGTTGAAAAACAAAAAGATAAAAACCGTATCTCCGGATGTTCTGGACATTCTTATGCGCCACGAGTTTCCAGGGAATGTGCGGGAGCTGGAAAATATCATCGAATACTGTTTTGTCCTCTGCCATGGGGAGACGATCGAAAGAATGCATCTGCCCGAAGGGCTGGTTCCGCGAACTTCCGGGGAAGAGGCGGATTTTGAGAATCTCCGCATCGAGGCAAACCCTCTCCTCAATGCCGAAGCGAGCACGATTTTTGATGCCCTGCAAAGGTTCAACGGGCATCGGGGCAAGTCGGCTTCCTACCTCGGCATCGACAAGGCAACGCTCTGGCGGAAGATGAAAAAGTTTGATATCTCCTTCCCCGCAGGCCGCGAATGAGGGCTTGCAATAAAAAGCAAAAAAGAAGGGCTGCCACATGGCAGCCCTTCTTTTTTAGTATTATGCGCAAGCAGAAGATCTTCGGTCTGTTTAATGGTGCTCCTCATAGCCGGTGAACATCGCTTTGAAATGCGCCAGCGGCGTATGTCCCAGGGTGGCAAGATAGCAATGCACCACCAGAAAGGAGGCAAAGAAGAAAAAGAAAAGCACGTGGATAGTATCGATGATCCGTATCCCGCCCAAGAGGTGGATGTAGTCCGAATAGCCTTTCACCTTCCAAAGAAAAACACCGGAGATCATCTGGGCCGGCAGCAGGACAAACATGATCCCCAGGTACGCCTTTTGCTGGAGGACGTTGAATTTGTTTTCCGGGGTCATGACGTGGGGATTGGGTTCGCCCCGGAAGATGCCATAGCCGTAAAATTTAACCTGTTTCACTGCCTTGGCCACGAAGGTGCTGGGGTCCGGAAAATAAATGATGATCTTGCCGGTGCTCAGATAGTAGAAGAGCCAGAGGAAGTAGGCGGCAATAACGCCGAAGCCGGCAAAATTATGCAGGCTTACGCTGTCTTTGAGCGGCATGAGGTTGAGGATTTCCGCATAGCGGATCTGGAAACCGGTGGCAACCAGCAGAACTATCCCCGCTGCATTAAGCCAATGCCAGACGCGAACCGGGGCCGGGTGAATATAGATCAGTTTCTCATGGCTCATCGGGAAACCTCCTCTTGTATGTTTGATTGTTCGGCTGCGTATTCATTCTTTCTGCGCAAGGGTATGGTGGCGATGCGCACGGCCAGATGGCCAAGCACCACGGAGAAGCCTCCGGCCAAAAGAAGAAAGCCTATCTTGTCGAGAAGCTTCATCCTCGTGCCGCCCAGGGCGTAAAAATGTCTCAGGCTGAAGCTTTCCAGCACGGCTCTGTCCACCTGGAAGTGGTCCGAGCTTCCGTCATCCTTGGTAAGCACCAGGGTGACCGCATCGAAATAGGGGGAATTCGCGGAATGGCAGGTTTTGCAATCGCGTTCCGCCTGTCCCCTGTTTATTTTATGGACACTGGGATGCATCTCGGCAACGAGTTCGGCATGAAAGATGGCATGGACGTTTTTTTGCCGGAGGATCAGTTCCAGATTCTCAAACTCCGTGACATTGATGATTTCATCCTTGTCCGTATCCAAAAGAAGCTTGAACTCGTTTTCGCTGATGCCGAGAATTTTCAGGATCTCCTGGCTGGAATAGAACTTGTTGGTCATCAGATCGAAAAAGGAGAGGCGAATATGTCGGGGAGCGTCTGGCACATGGCAGACAACGCATTCCACAAAGGAGAAATGTTCATTTTTCTGGGGCAGCCAGTCATGCGACTGGTAGGGATTGTGGCATTTGGCGCAGCCATTGTTGGTTCGATCCGCCACTGACAAGGCTTCCTGCCGCGTTACATAGTGGTATCCGTGGCAGGCATTGCAGTTCATGGTGATGCCTTTGCCGCGGATTTTCATGTGCACGCTGTCCTTGAAGGCGTTGCTCGACTCCTCGTGACACATGGTGCAGTTGACCAGGTCCAGTTGTTTTTTGTGGGGCACCTCTTGGTTGTAGTCCAGCTTAGAGATATCGACATGGCAATCAACGCAGCCGATGCCATTGTTGTGATGAACGGAATGGCTGAATTGTGTTTCGTCAATAAAGAGCTGTTCGCTCATCCGGCTGTGATTCATGCCCTCGGTTGTGCTTCTGGTGAGACTTTCGTCGCTGTGGCAGGCGAAACATTCGGAGTTTTCGATGGAGGCGGCCCCTGCCAAGGGAACCGCCGCAAAACAGGCGAGAGCGACGGCCAAGCCGATGCCGATCGGTGGGATTAAATTTTTCATGGTCTCTGGATCTCCCAGTGCATTCTTTAACAGCGGGTTTGTCCTGCCTGCGGCAGGCGCGCATGGGCCGGCTTGCTGAACATGTTCTCCGCTTGCAGGGGTTGGCGCACCTGTGCGCATGGTATCATTTTCGCTGGAAAACTTGCTCCAGCGGAAATGATACCATGCGCAGTACTGACGGGAGTCGCCTTTGCCCTCGGTCGCAAGCGGAAAAGTTTAGAAGCCGAGGATTGCGGCAAGCCAGTTGCGGCCAAGGCCGAGCAGGCCGTTGTTCATCAAGCCGGCCGCCATGCAGGCCAATCCCCAGAACCCGACAATGCCGGCCAGGGATACCAGGATGCCGAAGGCGGCCATGCTGATGCCTTCGCCTGCGTCTTGCACATGGATGCCGTGATAGGCAAAGTTGGGTCCGGGCGCCGTCTTTTCTTTTCTGGTGTTCATCATGGTGTTGCCTCCATCTATTGAAAGGAATATGTTTTTTATTCGGTGATCATGCCCGTTGTTGCGGTCGTTTTGCTTTATCCCCGTGCGCCCTGGCGGACAGGACCCATGTCGGGGCTGGGTTCCTTGACTTCCCCGGCAATTTTCTGGCCGATCTTGTAGCCGATCATTCCGTAATAGGAGGACCAGATCAAGGCGTTGACCATGTGGATCATGAGAAGCTGCGAGGCCAGCAAGGGAGCGCTTTCAGCCAGCAAGCCGATGCTCTGCAGGAAGAAGTAGCCCAGAGAGCCGTGGATAAGATTTGTCATCAGGCCGATGAGCCCCACGAGTTTGCCGATAACCGGCATGCTGGTGAATTCCATGAGGCTGTAACTTACCGGAGAGATCACGGTCCCGAAGGCTACTCCGAACAGAAGCCATCTGTCCTTTGGGTGCAGTTTTTTGCTCAATTGCAAGCAGGCAAGGGGGATAACTGCCAACAAGGCGAGTAGCTGTGTCATGGTCTTTCTCCTCTATGGTAGTAACGGTTACAAATCGGTCAGTATGCAAAGCGGGGAATCTGCATCGTTTTCAAGGTGTCGCATCTATAAGCACAGCATTTTTCATGCCACTGATCTCCGGAAATATCCTGGTGCGTTTTTTGGCTGTATATCGGGAAGTTGGGGGATAAACAACAGAAGTGAAGGGATGGCTCTGTGGGATTGATGATTGCAATTATGCAATGCACGTTGCGATATTGCATTGCATAATTGCAATGCGTATTGCCCTGTTCAAGAGAGGGAAAAAGTGCGGTTTTTGGGAAAAGGAAAAACTGAAATCAGGGATGTCCGTGGCGGGCGGAAACGCTGCGGGATGTGCGGAGGCTTTGGCTGTTTAGCGGGAAAGCGTCTGGGCCAGCAAGGGTTCGAGAATGGTGAGGCGACCGGCGGAGGAGTCGAGCCGTACGTGCGCTCCCACAGGCAGGATCTGGTTTCGGCTGCCGTGGCCGCAGGGAAAGTTGGCCCAAATGGGGATGGCGCGGTGGGCCAGCAGGTCGAGGGCTCGTTGCCAGATCAATTCAATTGCGCCGCATTGGTCAAAATCGCCCAGGATCAGTCCGGCTATCTGCTCAAGGCGGCCGGAGGCCCAGAGGTGGGTGAGGAGCCGGTCGATGCGGTAGGGGGCTTCGCCGATGTCCTCCAGCACGAGAATGGTGTCTCGCCATTGTGGCTCCCAGGGGGTGCCCAGCAAATGAACCAGGCTGGTCAGGTTGCCTGGCAAAAGAGTTCCTTGGGCTTGTCCTCCCTTGAGGATCTCCAACCCCTTCACCTTGATCTCCGGGGGTGATCCACCGGTGAGCAGATTGAAAAAACCCTCTTGGGAATCGCGGTCGCTTCGTGCCAAGGTGGTGAGCATTGGGCCGTGGAAGGTGATGAGTCCGGTCCGTTGCCGGATCGTGGAGAGCAGGGCGGTGAGGTCTGAAAACCCGATGAGCACTTTCGGCTGCTGACGGATACGATCGAAGTCGAGGTCCGGCAACAGCCGCAGGCAGCCGTAGCCGCCACGCACGGCCACGATGGCTTTGATCTCCGGATCGCGCCAGAGTTCGTGCAATTCGGCCAGACGTTCCTGGTCGGTCCCGGCCAGGAAGCCGTCCTGCCTCAGGATGTCGTTTCGATGCCTGGTTTTAAAACCAAGATCGCGAAGGATCTTCAGCCCGGCGCTGAAATCGCTTTCGTTGCGCACCGGACCGGCCGGGGCGATGATGCCGATGGTATCCCCTTTTTTGAGGGGAGCGGCGAGGATGGGTTTAGGCGTTTCGTTCATGGAGCAGGCGCAGGCCGTTGAGGGTGAGCATGGGGTCAACGTGGTCGATGCTGGTGGTGTACGGGGCGATGAGGGTGGCCATGCCGCCGGTCGCCACCGTCTGCGGCAGCGCCGGGGCCATCTGTTCCCGCAGCCGCCGGATCAGGCCGTCCACCATGCCGCCATAGCCGAAGAGGATTCCCGATTTGATCGCCGCAACGGTGTTGGTGCCGATGGGCGCGGCGGGCGGAGTGGAGATGTCCACCTGGGGGAGCTTGGCCGTGCGGTTGCCCAGCGCCTCCATGGCAATGGACAACCCCGGCGCGATGGCGCCGCCCAAGTATTCCCCTTCGTCGGAAACGCAGTCCCAGGTGATGGCGGTCCCGAAATCAACGACAATGAGGGCACACTTGAACCTGTGGTAGGCCGCCACGGCATTGACCAAGCGATCGGCGCCGATTTCCGCGGGGTTGTCGATACGTACCGGCATGGAGGTCTGCACCGCGTCGCCGCCGACCACAAGGGGGACGGTTTTCAGGTAT
The DNA here is from genome assembly GCA_002347095.1 of Desulfobulbaceae bacterium UBA2273. GTDB lineage: Bacteria > Desulfobacterota > Desulfobulbia > Desulfobulbales > Desulfurivibrionaceae > Thiovibrio > Thiovibrio ferrireducens. The sequence goes on from DDWZ01000028.1 coordinate 72,696, forward strand.
CGGGTGGCAAAGGCTGCCCAGGCGGCCTGCATCGCCGGCACCACGCTGGAGATGATCGTGTCGGAAATGTCGTTGAAACGAAGCCCTTCCATGGTAAAAAGGCCATGGAAGATGGCGGCCAATTCATCAACCGTGCTGCCCTTGTCGGTTTTGACCCGCCAGTGGCAGCGAAGCGTTGAGCCGGTGAAAACCCCGATCACCATGTGGGTATTGCCAATGTCAACCGCTAGCAGCATGGGACGACTCTCTGTGGGGGGTGAGGAAAGCTGTTACGAATTTTACAACTGTACCATGGTCTGCCGTGACCGGCAGCAGCACCTCAATGTACCAGAGATCGGGGCACGATGTCCATGCTCTTGGTCGGCGGGGTGAAAAGTTTATATCCGGACAACGTGAGGGATTCGGAGCGGGGAACAAGAATATCCAGCGTGCTGTTTTCATCATAAGGAGCGAGCCCAATGCATGAATATATCCAGGTTGCCACCACCGTTGCCACCGAGGAGGACGCCGGGGCCATTGCCGGATTGCTGGTTGAAAAACGGCTGGCCGCCTGTGTCCAGGTGCTCGGCCCCATGACCAGCCATTACCGCTGGCAGGGAAAGATTGAAACGGCCGGGGAATATCTCTGTCTTGCCAAAAGTCGCGTTGCGCTTTATCCTGAAATTGAGGCGGCGATCAAGGCGATCCATCCCTATGAGGTTGCCGAGATTATCGCCACGCCGATAATCGCCGGGAACAATGAGTATTTGGCTTGGCTGACCGCCGAGGTCAAGGAGCCCTGTTGAGCATGGAAGGGGAACAGCCGAAAAAGGCCGGCCGCCGCCGGGGCTTGCGTGAGTTCCAGTGCCATTGCTGCCGGAGGAAATTGCCCTTCTGCTGGAACTGTCCCTGCGGTTTTCAGATCTGCGATGACTGTTTCAAGGAAAATATGTGGGGGATCAGCAACGGCCCGACCTGGGTCTGTCCGGATTGCGGCCGGATCCGGATGATGTGATTTGTGCATGAACGCGTTGCAGGACAGGAAGTGTCCTGCAAAAAGTGGGGGATTGGGCATGGGTAATCAGAGGGAGAGTCGGCGGTGCCGGAGGTTTCCGGTGAAGGACGGAGTCATCGCCCTTGATTCCGTGTACGGCGAAATCATTGACATGAGCTTCGGCGGCTTGTCGTTTAGGTACACGGCGTATGACGACATGACCACCGAGCCCGCGGAGTTCGGCATCATCTTTGGCGGGGAGGAACTCTTCTTTGACAATCTTCCCCTCACCAATGTCTCTGATATCGTCATTGATCAAGAGGGAGACGGAGCCGGCGAGGTCAGGCGCAGGGGCATGGAGTTCGGCAATCTTGTTCCCGAACAGGTCGTAACCCTGGCCCGGTTTATCCGGCAGTTTTCCTTAGAAAAATAGTAACTATTCAGCAGCACCACATCTGCTTTGTCATCGGCCTGCTCATGTGCAATAGCACATTTTGCAGGCCTCTTTCGCGCATCTGCGGCACTGCTGAATAGTTACTGAAAATTAAGAAGAGAAATTTCTGGCGGCTGGCCGCCATTCACCGGGGTGCGGCTTGCGGTGCTCCCGTTGCGTGTCGGGTCAGATATCGGTCCAGTTGGTTGGCAAAGGCCTGGAGATGAACCTTGCTCAAGGCCGGTGGGCCTCCGGTAATGGCGCCTGCTGAGCGCATTTCGTCCATGAAATTCCTGCGCGCCAGGTGTTCTTGAATGGATTCTTCCGTGTAGAGCGTGCCCCGAGGATTCAGGGCGGTTGCCGAGGCTGCGACCACCTCGGCCGCCAGGGGAATATCCGCGGTGATAACCAGATCACCCGGTTCAACATCGTCGATGATCCGGGCGTCCGCAACATTGAAGCCCGGCTTGACCTGGATGGTTTTGATAAAGGGCGAGCGCGGCACCTTGAGGCAATGGTTCGCCACCAGGACGCTCTCCACCCGCATACGATCCGCGGCCCGGAACAGAATCTCCTTTACCGGGCCTGGGCAGGCATCGGCGTCAATCCAAATGCGCATGGTTTATATCCGTGCCTTCTTGTCCATGGTGTTCCGGAGCGGGATTCCGTTTTGGGCAATCTCGCTCCGGCATAGCGCCCGACTGGATCAAGCCGCCGGGATTATCTCTGGATCACCCACCTGCCGTCATTGTCCCTGCAAGCCGTGGACTTCACCTTTTCCGGGCGTCCATCCACGGTGGCGATAATTTCCGCCTCCCGGCATACCTGGCCGGACGATTGCGTGTAGGCGGGTTGTGGCGTCACCGTGTATGAGCGGTTGGTGTCCGGGTTGACCCACTGGGTCCGCTGGTGGGAAGGCGAACTCTCGTACACCTGATTGAGTTGCGCCTGGTCGTATTTGTCCATCTCGTTGCCAACGATATAGCCCAACAGGCCGCCTACCGCCGCGCCGAGCAAAGTCCCCTTGGTGTCGTGGCCGATGGCTTGGCCGGCGATGGCGCCAGTTGCCGCGCCGATGGCCGCGCCGCTTGTTCCCTTCGATGTCGTGGTGGCGCAGCCGGCGATGGTGAGCTGCATGAAAAGAATCGCCGCTGCCGCCATCCGTAGCCCATTTTTTTTCTGCATTGAGATCTCCTTGTGTTGTTCAGTTCTCGGACTGGTTGATGTCTCAAGCCGAAGCAAGAATGTATCCCCGTTCGGCGCGTTTGCCTGTTTCGCACAGGAGGATGTGTGCATACGCCCCGGAAACTGTTGCGTATGGGAAATCTTATAACGCTTCCCGGCAAACGTCAATGGTGCGCGACAATCAGACCGTGCCCCGGAAAAGATGATGGGCCATGGGGCCCTTGCCCTTGCCGAGGACAAGGCCGGCGCTTTGCCGCAAAACGGTCTCCACGAAGGCCGCTGCCTTGAAAAACGCATCCTGGTCATTGCCGTGGAGCAGATGGTAGGCGGTAAAGGCTGAGGCAAAGGTGCAGCCGGTGCCGTGGGTGTTTCGGGTATTGACCCGCGCATGTTTGCTCGAGAAAATCTCCGCGCCCTGGCCTTGTCTGAGGATCAGGAAATCCTCCACCTCTGCGGCCTGTTCCCGGATATGGCCTCCGGTAAGGGCAATGGCTCGCAGCTTGGGATAGCGGGCAAGCAAGGAGGCTGCCGCCGCCAGCGCTTCCCGCGCCGTTTCAAGATTGTGTTGCGTCAGGCGCGCCAGCTCGGGGAGGTTGGGAGTAAGGACCGTGGCGCTGTTGAACAGGGCATGCAGGCCGGTGTTTTTCGTTGTTTCTTGAAAAAGGTCGTGGCCGTCGCTTGCCGTAAGCACCGGGTCGCAGATGACCTCACCGGGAAAACCATGCAGCGCCTCGGCCATCGCGCCGGCGATTTCATCGGTGCCGAGCATGCCGGTCTTGATGTGGCTGACGGGCAGATCGGCCAGGACCAGTTCGATCTGTTTTACGACAAACTCCGGGGAAACGGGCAGATAGGAGTCGACGCCGAGGCTGTTCTGGGCGGTCAGGCAGGTGATCGCCGCCCCCCCATAGACTCCGATGGCGGTGAAGGTTTTCAGGTCCGCCTGGATTCCGGCCCCGCCCGAGGGGTCGGAGCCGGCAATGGTCAGGATCGCCCGTGCAGTGTGCTGCTTGGGGAGGGTGATTTCCGTGGCCATGGGGAGGCAGGCCGGGTCAGGCGCAACCACAGCCGCGGTTGGGGGTGCAGCCGCCCGTGTTGCTGGTGGCGCAGCCGCAGCCAGCGCCAGGGGGCTCGGCGGAGGTGTCGATCGAAAGCAGGGTGATCTGGTAGGTGATATCCTGACCAGCCAGCGGGTGATTGAAGTCAACGGTCAGGGTTTCATTGTCAACCGAGACCACCGTGGCCGGAATCTTGTGCTGTTGGCCGTCTTTTTCCATATTCATGCCGAGGATCATCCCCGGGGCGATGGTTTGCCCGGAAAAACCCTGGCGGCTTACGGTTATGACCAACTCTTCATTCTTTAGGCCATAGGCATCCTTGGCCGCGATGATGATGCTCTTGGTTTCCTGGGGGGCCATGCCCAGCACCGCCTGCTCAAAGGCGGGCAGCACGCTGCCGGTGCCCAGTTGGAATTGCAGAGGCCCGGTGTCCTGGGAAGAATCAAATTTTTCGCCGGTGGGTAGAAGTCCATCGTAGAGTATGGTGACTGAGTCGTTTTCGGAAACTCGCTGCATGGTGCGTTACTCCTCTATGTGATTGCGGTGGGTTGTGTTTTGCAGATAATAAGACCGCGGGAGGGCAGGGTCAAGGGCGGCCTTGGGAGAGCCACCACTTGAGGCCAAGCAGCAGCAACGGGGCCAGGTGAAAAACGAGATCAAAGATATCGATCGGCCTATGGAGCTGGCCGTTTTTCAGCATGAGGATCTTTTCCACCACATGCGGCATGGGGTGGAACGGCGCCAGCAGCATGAAGATCGCAAGCACGATCAGGATCGGAAAGGGCAGTTGGTCGAGGAACCGGAGCATGGTCAGATTCTGGCGCTTTCGAGGTTTGCGGTGCGCACTTCCAGCTTGGCGACAAGGTGTCCCACCGTGGTCTTGTGCGCCGGGGTGGGCTTTTCCTCCGCATCGTCGGAGCTGAAATCGGTGGTCTCAAAGCTGTAGAGCATTTTTTCAAACCTGGAACCGTAGGTGCTGATGGCGTCTTTGGCCGTCCGAAAGAGCCCCTCGTAGGGAAAGGGCTGCTCGAAATCGCGGAGTTTGGTTTCGAGAAAGATGTTCAGTCTGGCAACGTCTGCCTTGGTGTTGCCATAATAGGTATCGCAGGTGTTGAGGATGTCAATGAGGATGAGGTGCAGATCCTCGGATTTTATGGCCTTTTGCCCCCCGGCGGCGCTGAAAAGCAGCTTGACCGCGCGGACAAACCCTTTCAGTCCCATGAAGAAATCGGTGGCTTTCTCGGCGGCAACCGTGTTGGGGTTTACCAGAGAGCCCGGCTCCTTGATCTGGCGGGTCAGCTCGGGGAGGATGGTGTTTTTTATGGTGTAATGCAGGGTTCGGGTTTCTTCCAAAACAATGGGGAGAAGCTGGATCTGTTTCAGGTTCTGCGCCTTGTTTCTCAGGCCGATCAGGTTTCTGGCCAAGTTGGCGGTGAGGGGCTCTATCTGTGCCAGGATTTTCGGCGCCGCAGTGTCCCGCAGGGCAAGAATTTCCTGCTGCAGCGTATCAACCGCCCGGATCTCTCCCGGGAGATTTTTCAGGAAAAATTCAATGAATTCCCTGAGTTGATCCGTGGCTGCCATTGCCGCTTGGAGGGTGTGTTCGATAATGGTCCGCGCGAGTCCGGGGAAGCTGCTCAGGTCAATGTGGCGGATCCGTTTTTTCAGGTCAATGGCCTGGGTATGATAGTCGTGGAGGGAAGGGGTTTCGCTCTGGCCGCTTGCGTCTTTGACCATGCGGTAAAAATTGTAGCCTTCGGTCACCATTGATGCGGTTCGGCTGTTGAGCGCATTGGTCAGGGGGAGCAAGCCGCTTAACGAGAGTCGCTCTCGAATCGTTTTGTCCGCCTCGGTCAAAAAGGAGGTCTGGGTTCGCCAGTTTTTCACGGTATTTTGATAGGCGGCGCATTCTTTTGCAATTGTTTGCGCCTGGCCCATCGCTTTGAAGGGTTGGATAGTGTTGCGGCGGATATCGATATCCAGGGCGCCAAGTTCGTTTTCACATTTTTCAATATGCCGGAGGATTCGCGAGGCTTTTTCCGGATGCTGGTCTCTGGCTTCGGCCATGGTGCGGGGCAGGCCGAGCAGTTCAAGGATGCGGGCATAGCCGTTGAAATTACAATCGTGCCACTGGGTCACGCGGGGATCGGTGGAGAGGGTGAGAGTTTCCTTTTTTTGCGCGGCCAGAGCCCCTTTGGTCTGGCTGATAACCCCTTCGGCCTGGGCAAGCGTGGCGGCCTGAGCTTGGTCCATCCCCATCGGGGGCTGGTCAAGTTTTGGCTGCATGGAGGCAAAGGATACGGGTGTGATCATGGTGTTCGGCTTTATCTTGTTGAAAAACAGAGAAAAAAATAATAAGTGGCACCCTGGAAAATATATTCCGCCGGATGCCGAAAATCTAAAAAAATAGTCTTTTTCCAGAGGATATGCTACGTTAATTTTTTTTTGCATGCCGGAGCGGATGTTTTCCCATGTCGGCCGTTGCCGCAACCACTTGACAAGAGAGAAGGATCGGCATATTTTGCGTTTTTTTCAGGTGGCACGATGGAGCTGCTCTGTGAAAAATATACGGAAAAGGTTGATTCCCGCAAGGCTGTCTGCCGAAGGCCCAGGGAATATTGCAAATTCAGAAACGCCTGTCTCATTCATTTTCTGGCCGGGGAAAAAGCCGGGGATGAAAATAAGGGGGCGGAGGATAAGGACGGAGAGGGCATGTAAGCAATGCCTGCCGTTGTTGGAGAACTATGAGCGTGCTGCGATTTGACAAAGGAGGCGGCCTGTTGCCTGCCATTGCCCAGGACCACCTGACCAGGGAGGTTCTCATGCTTGCCTATATCAATGAAGAGTCCTGGCAAAAGACCCTGGAAACCGGCAAGGCCCATTACTGGAGCCGCTCCCGCAACAAGCTGTGGCTCAAGGGCGAATCGTCCGGGCACGTGCAACTGGTAAAAGAGATCCTGGTCGACTGCGACGCAGACACCGTGGTTTTTCTGGTGGAACAGTTGGGCGGCGCCGCCTGTCACAAGGGGTACCGGAGCTGTTTTTTCAGGAAGGTGCAGGGCAGCGGGCTGGAAGTTAATGATACGCCGGTTTTTGATCCCGGGAAGGTCTATAACAAATGAACATCTTGAAATTGGGTATCCCCAAGGGCAGCCTGGAAAAGGCGACCATCGAGCTTTTTGAAAAGTCCGGCTGGCGGATCAAGCTCTCTTCCCGGAATTATTTCCCGGAGGTGGATGATCCCGAGCTGTCCTGTTCCATCTGCCGTCCCCAGGAAATGTCCAGCTATGTGGAGAAAAACGTGCTGGACGCAGGCATCACCGGCAAGGATTGGACGCTCGAGAACGAATCCGACATCGTGGTGGTGGCCGATCTTGTCTATTCCAAAGTCAGCAAGCGGCCGACCCGCTGGGTTCTCGCTGTGCCTGGGGACTCCAGCATCCAGCGGCTTGAGGATCTGGAAGGCAAGAAGATCGCCACCGAGCTGGTGGGTTTCACCCGCAAATTTTTTGCCGAAAAGGGCATCAACGTTGATATCTCCTTTTCCTGGGGCGCCACCGAGGCCAAGGTCGTTTCGGGCTTGGCAGACGCCATCGTCGAGGTCACCGAGACGGAAAGCACCATCCGGGCCCATGGGCTGCGGATCATCCACGAGCTGATGACCTCCAACACCCAGTTCATCGCCTCCAAGGCTGCCTGGGCCGATCCCTGGAAGCGCGAGAAGATCGAGAACATTGCTCTCCTTTTGCAGGGGGCGCTGCGGGCCGACAAGATCGTCGGTCTCAAGATGAACGTGCCCCAGACGCATCTTGACCAGGTGATCAACATCCTGCCCAGCCTGAACGCGCCCACCGTGGCGCATTTGTATCACTCGGATTGGTATTCGGTGGAAACGGTCATCTCCGAGCACGAGGTGCGGGATCTTATCCCGAGATTGTTGAAGAATGGCGCCGAAGGCATCATCGAATACTCCTTGAACAAGGTTATCTGACTTTTATCCGGACAGGGCTGTCAAACAAGAACTGGGCGACTGTGTTGCCATATTCGTTTACCAGAAACGAGAAACGTGGCTCAACCGCTGGAATGTTTACATGTTGCCAGGGAGAAAATGTGACCGACTCTGCCGTGAATTACGCGAAGATCGAATTTGTGAAAAGCGCCTTCAAGATGGCGCAACTGCCCGAGGAATCCCTGCCGGAAATCGCCTTTGCCGGGCGCTCCAATGTGGGCAAGTCCAGCTTGATCAACCGGCTGGTGAACCGCAAGGGTTTGGTCAAGGTCAGCGCCCGTCCCGGCAAGACCCAGAGCCTCAACTATTTTATCGTTGACGGGAAGCTCTATCTGGTTGATCTGCCGGGCTACGGCTTTGCCAAGGTCTCCAAAAAACTCCAGGACGACTGGCAGGAGCTGGTGACCGACTACCTGTCCAATAGTCCGACCCTGCGCTGCGTGGTGGTGTTGATCGACCTGAGGCATCTCCTGAAGAGCCAGGACCGGGAACTGGTCGAATGGCTCAGGAGCCGGGGCCGTCCTTTTCTTATCGTCTATACCAAGCGGGACAAGCTTTCCAACAACGAGCAGGCCAAGCAGGCCGCGAGCCTCGATGCCGCCCTCGGCCTGGGCAAACAGGAGCGGGTGCTCTTTTCCGCGAAAACCGGCGAGGGGAAGGACGATTTAGTGGCGGCAATCGCCACCTTCTTGGGGTAGTTTTTTTCTGATCGTGATGATAACGCCGCTGGCTTTTGGCCTGGGGCTTTCCTTTTTTGTTGGGAAGTAAAGAGGATGAACACCATGATAATACAGGAAGAATGGCATTGTTGGCAGATTACCCTCTGTGGAAGCGAGGAGAATTGTCAGGCCTGGAAGCAGGGCCTCGAGACCAGGCCGTGCTGGGAGGTTGCCCAGGATTTGGACGATTACCGCAGCGCGCTCAATGTCTGCAAGGACTGCATCGTCTTTATCTCAAAAGAGCACAGCGCGGCCTTGAGCGAAGCGGAAGTCCGGGAGATCATGGAGCGCAAGATTGAGTGTGTGCTTGCCACGCAATGCCCAGGACGAAGGGATTAAGCGTGGTTTGTTCGGCCCACTTACTGGTCTGACTTGAGCACCGCCAGGAAGGCGCTCTGCGGGATCTCCACGTTGCCCACGGTTTTCATCCGCTTTTTTCCGGCCTTCTGTTTTTCCAGCAGTTTCCGCTTGCGGCTGATGTCGCCGCCGTAGCATTTCGCCAAAACGTCCTTGCGCAGGGCGGAGATGGTTTCCCTGCCGATGATGTTGCCCCCCACCGCCGCCTGGATGGCGATCTTGAACATCTGGCGCGGGATTTCCTCTTTCAGCTTCTCGCAGGCATGGAGCCCGCGCGCCCTGGCGTTGTTGCGGTGCACCAACTGGGAGAGCGCATCCACCCGTTCGCCGTTTACCAGAATATCCAGCTTGACCAGATCGCTTTCCCGGTAATCCAAGAGATCGTAATCAAAGGAGCCGTACCCTTGGGTGACGGATTTGAGCCGGTCGTAAAAGTCGTAGATAATCTCCGCCAGGGGCACCTCGCAGGTGAACTCGATCCGGCCGGGCATGGGGTAGTGGTGGTGGGTGTTCTCGCCGCGCCGCTCCATGCACAGGGTCATCACCACCCCCATGTAGCGCTCCGGGATGAGGATGGTCGCCTTGATAAAGGGTTCCTCGATGCGCTCGATGGTGGTCGGGTCCGGGTAGTAGGCCGGGTTGTCCACCTCTTTCATGGTCCCGTCCTTGAGGAAAATTTTGTAGTTCACCGAGGGCACGGTGAGGATCAACGAGAGGTCGAATTCCCGCTCCAGTCGCTCCTGCACCACCTCCAAGTGGAGCAGGCCGAGGAAGCCGCAGCGGAAACCGAAGCCCAGGGCGGTGGACGAGTCCTTTTGGAAGGAGAGGGAGGCGTCGTTCAAGGTGAGCTTTTCTATGGCCGTGGCCAGGGTTTCGTAATCGTCGGTGGAGACGGGATAGATGGAGGAGAACACCACCTGTTTGATCTCCTGGAAGCCGGGCAGGGGTTTGGCGCAGGGGCGGTCTTTCAAGGTAATGGTATCGCCGGGTCTGGTGTCGGTGATGGTCTTGATCCCGGCGATGATGTAGCCCACCTGGCCTGCGCTCAGTTCTTTCTGCGGTTCGCGGGTCAGGCGGAAAAAGCCCACCTCCTCGACCCGGTAGGCGGCGTTGTTGGACATGAAGAGGATGGTGTCTCCGGCCTTGATCCGTCCCTCGAAGAGGCGGCAGGAGATGATGGTTCCCCGGAAGGGGTCGTAGAAGGCGTCAAAGATCAGGGCCTCCAGCGGCTTTTCCGGGTCGCCCGTGGGCGGCGGCAGGAGATTGACCACCGCTTCCAGCACCGTATCGACGCCCTTGCCGGTTTTTGCCGAACAGAACTGGATGTGGTCGGCGTCCAGGCCAAGGTCTTCCTCGATCTGCAGGGCAACCCCTTCGGGGTCGGCGGAGGGGAGATCGATCTTGTTGATCACCGGAATCACTTCCAGGTTGTTCTCCATGGCCAGATAGAGGTTGGCCAGGGTCTGGGCTTCGATGCCCTGGGCCGCGTCAACCAGCAGCAGCGCTCCCTCGCAGGAGGCCAGGGCCCGGGAGACCTCGTAGCTGAAGTCAACGTGGCCCGGGGTGTCAACGAGGTTGAGGATGTAGTCCTTGCCGTTCTTGGCCCGGTACGGAAGGCAGATCGCCTGGCTTTTGATGGTGATCCCCCGCTCCCGTTCGATATCCATGCTGTCCAGGAGCTGGTCGTGGAATTGGCGGTCGGTAACCATGCCGCAGAGCTGGATGAAACGGTCGGCCAGGGTGGATTTTCCGTGGTCGATGTGGGCGATGATGCTGAAGTTTCGGATGTTTTCCATGGATAAGCCGGGGAAGTCCTGTGTTTTCGGTCTGGCAATGGTTGTACTGTATCAGAAACATGGCGATGGGCGGAAAAAATATCCTGAGCCCACAGAAGAGGCTATCTATCATAAAAAGGTAGCCTTGGCAATTTTAAAAAGGAATTACGCCCCCTTGGGATTGGTGTCAGGCCTGCGGCGAGGCGGGGAAGGGGAAGGCCGCTGTGGAAAGAGATTGACCTTTGACGCGGTTCTATTAATAATAACCCCCATGAAAGAAGACCCGGAAGTCCTTGAAATACTCGATGAAGAAGAGGATGCGCAGGAAATGCTGCATCCCCTTGTCGCGCTGCCCGATGATGACAATCTTCCGGCCCTGGGCAATGCGGGGCTTCATCGCTATCTTCAGGAAATCAGCCAGTACAAGCTCATGACCCGTGAGGAGACCGATGAGCTGGCCCGCCATTTTCAGGCAACCGGCGACCCGGAAGCGGCCTACAAGCTGGTCACCTCCAATCTGCGGCTGGTGGTCAAGGTGGCCATGGATTTCCAGAAGTACTGGATGCAGAACTTCCTCGATCTCATCCAGGAGGGCAATGTCGGGTTGGTGCAGGCGGTGAAAAAGTTCGACCCCTACCGTCAGGTGAAGTTCTCCTATTATGCCGCCTACTGGATCCGGGCCTATATCCTTAAATTCATCATGGATAACTGGCGGCTGGTCAAAATCGGCACCACCCAGGCCCAGCGCAAGCTGTTTTTCAGCTTGAATAAAGAAAAAAAACTGCTAGAATCGCAGGGCTTTGCGCCGGAGGTCAAATTGCTGGCCCAGCGCCTCAATGTCAAGGAAAGCGAAGTCATTGAGATGAGCCAGCGCATGGACAACTGGGATGTTTCCCTGGAAAGTCCGGTGCGGGAAGGCTCCGACGAGGAGCAGAAGAATTTTCTCCCCATGCTCGGCCCCACCGTGGAAGAACGGGTGGCGGAAAAGGAAGTGCAGGAGTGGATGGGTACGGTTCTCGACAAGCTGCGCGAGACCCTAAACGACAAGGAAAAGGCTATCCTGGCCGATCGGTTGCTCAGCGACGAGCCCCTTACCCTGCAGGATATTGCCGATAAGTTTGACATCTCCCGGGAACGGGTGCGGCAGATCGAGGCCAATCTCTTGAAAAAGATGCGGGAATATTTTGAAAAGGAAGTGCCTGATATCAAGGACTTCCTTGCGGAATTTCTCAACCCCTGGCGTTCATAGCCGTTGGGCCGGCGCCCTCGCCGTCTGCGACGATACCTGGAAAAGACATATGCGCGTTCCTCTTTTAGATTTGCATGGCCAGATGGCTCCCCTGCGTGACGAGATCCTTGCCGCAGTGACCGAGGTCATTGATTCGACCCAGTACATCCTCGGCCCCAAGGTCGAACAGTTTGAGAAAAATGTTGCCGCCTACTGTGGCTCCCGGTATGGCATCGGCGTTGCCAGCGGCACCGATGCCCTGCTTGCCGCGCTCATGGGGTTGGGTGTCGGCCCCGGCGATGCGGTGTTGACCACGCCCTATTCCTTTTTCGCCACCATGGGCTGTATCCTCAGGCTGGGCGCAAGCCCGGTTTTTGCCGATATCGATCCGGTGACCTACAATATCGATCCGGAGCGGATGGCCGAGGCCCTGGCCCAGGACGCCAAAGGGGAGAAGCGGATCAAGGCGATCATTCCGGTGCATCTCTATGGCCAATGTGCGGACATGGGGGCAATCCTTGCCCTGGCCAAGCAGTACGATCTGCCGGTGGTGGAGGATGCCGCCCAGGCCATCGGTGCGGTGTATCCCATGAAGAGCGGCGGGCAGACCGTCTGGCGTCGGGCCGGCTCCATGGGCGAGGCCGGGTGTTTTTCTTTTTTCCCCAGCAAGAATCTCGGCGGCATCGGCGACGGCGGTTTGATTACCTGCAACGACCCAGCGCTTGCCGAGCGCATCAGGATTATCCGGGTACACGGCGGGGCGCCCAAGTACCACCACGGGGTGGTGGGGGGCAATTTCCGGATCGATCCCATCCAGACCGTGGTGCTTGATATCAAGCTCTCCCGGTTGCCCGAGTGGCACCGGGCAAGGCGGCGCAATGCCGCAACCTATCGGAGTCTGTTCGCCCAAACCACCCTACTGGAAAACGGCGCGGTTTCTCTGCCCGAAGCGGTGTACGAGGCCGAGGGAAAGGCGGCCGGGGAAGGGGAGGATTATCATATCTATAACCAGTTTGTCATCCGGGCCAAGGAGCGTGATGAACTGCTCCACCATCTTCACAGCCATGACATCGGGGCGGAGATCTATTACCCCATTCCCCTCCACCGGCAGGGCTGTCTTGCCGGCCTGGGGTACGAGGATGTTTCGTTTCCGGAAGCGGAGCAGGCTTCGCGGGAGACCCTGGCTTTGCCCATCTTTCCTGAGCTCACGGGCGAGATGCAAGATTTTGTCGTGGAAAAGATTGCTGAATTTTACAGACGGTAACGCTGTTCCATTTCTTGTCTGCTTTTTAAGCCGGTCCTTTTTACGGTTGCCAAAAGGACACCTCTGCTGATGCGTATCGGATTGCGTTTTTCTCTCTCTCCTGTCCTCCTTTTTCCGATTGTTCTCCGGGCGAGAACCCTCGCCTGGGCCTCTGCCTTTTGCATCTTTCTTTCTCTCCTCCTTCCCGTGGCCGGCCAGGCGGCGGAGTCTGCAGTGTCTCGCGGCAAGGAGGTCGTGCCGGCGCGAACCATCCAACTCAAGGAGGATAAGGATGTCGCCTGGAAGGCTTTGTGGGACCAGGGACGGGAGTTGGCCCGCAACGGCAGGCTTGTCGAGGCGGCGCCGGTGTATGAGGCGTTGCTGAGCTTGCGAGAGGGACTCGAGGCTGCCCGGTGGGAATTGGTTACCATTCTTCTGCAACTGAAGCGTGAGGACGGCGCTCTTCCCCATCTTGAGTTGCTGGTTGAGGGTGCTCCACGGAATGTGCAGTATCTGTTCGCGCTGGCCGAGGTGAGCCGGGGGCGGAATAATGCCGCCCGGGCCGAAGCGCTGTACAAAAAAGTTCTCCAACGGGAGCCCGGCAATCTCCAGGCCTTGCGGGGAGCTGCTTCCGTTCTTGTTGCCCAGCAAAAAAAAGGAGAGGCCGCGGCCATGCTGGAAACCCTGCTCCAACGGGAGCCGACCCGGCTCGCCTTGCGGGAAGAGCTGGGCAATCTCTATTACGAGATGGGCGCCTATGACAAGGCCAGGGCGCACTTCACCGTCCTGGCCCGGGAAAATCAGGCCGACTCGGCAATCCTGCTTAAAACAGCCCAGACGTATGACAAATCCGGCCTTGAGAGCCAGGCGGTTGAGTACTGGCAACGTTTGGCCCACATCTCCAAGAGTGCCGAGGCAAAGGAACGCTTGAGCGCCTATTATCTGAAGGGCGGCAAAGCGGAGGATGCCTTGGCCCATCTTCTCCCTCTCGTTGAGAAGGAGCCCTCTTCTCCCCGGCTCCTCAAGCGCCTTGGGCAGATCTATGCCTCCCTTGCCCGTCTCCCCGAGGCCCTGGCCTATTTTGAACGCTATATCTCCCTCAAGCCCGAAGATAAAGAGGTGCTGCGGCAGGTAATCGACATCCATGCCGTTTTGGGGAACACGCCAGGTGGGATGGCCCTGGGACGCAGCCTCAGACTTGAGCCTCTGCCCGACCTCGAAAATTTGGCGCGCGGCGCCGCACTCTATGAGGCGCGCGGCGAGTTGCGGGAGGCGATCGCCCTGTATGACCAAATCCTGGCGGTCACCCCCGATGATCCTGAGATCCTGGCCAAACGGGCCAAGGTCCTGCTGGCGAACGGCAATGAAGACGAGGCCAGCGCCATGTGGGGCCATCTGGCGCGGCGGGAAAAACTTCTCGAAGTGCTTGAGGTCCTCTTCCGAATGGAGCCGGGAAACACAACGGTTCTTAAAAAACTGGCAGGCATGTACCTGGACCGGGGGGAGCTGGCACAAAGCCTGGAGATCTTTGCCCGGCTGGAAGCCCTCGGGGTAAGGACGCCCGAGGTTTTGGCCGGTCAGGCCTTGGCGTGTGAGGGGCTCGGTCGATCAGCCAAGGCGCTGGCCCTGTATGAACAGCTTTTGGATGGGGCTGACGCAACCGGAGGGTTCCGGCTGCGTTGCGTCCAGTTGGCAGGCGGGCTTGGTCTGCTGCGGAAAACCCAGAGCCATCTGGCCCGGCTGCAGGAAAAATTCCCCGAGCTGTACGCCTCTCCGCAGACGCAGTTGCGCATTGCCAAGGCTTTGAATGCGGCAGCCGCCCAGGGTGCGGCCAGGGAATACTACACTGGCATACTTGCACAGGATCAGGTTGGCGATGATCTGACCATGGCTGCTTTTCTCGGCCTGTCCGAGATCTACCGGCAGAACGGTTTGCCCTATGAGGCGGAACAGGTTTTGCGGCAGGCCTATCTTCGTTATCCGCGGGATGGGGCCGTTCTTGGCCGCTTGTTTGCCTTGGCTCTTCAAGAAAAGCATTTTGCCGAAGCCTGGGTCTGGCTTGAGCGGTTGGCGCAACAGGACAGCAATGTCGCGCGGCAGGGAGCCGGAGCAGCCCGGATGATAGGGCCCTTGGCCCAAGAAGTCTCTGACCCGAGGCTGCTGTGGGCACGGCTGCTGGCGGCCGAAGGTGAAACCGGGGATGCGGTCAAGCTCGCCCGGCAGGTGGTGAGGGAGTTGCCCGAGACCACGGAAAACAAGCTGTTGCTCACCCGGCTCTTGCTGGCCGATGGTCAGTATGGCGCGGCCGAGGAGGTGGCTGGACCCGTATCTGATCAGGGGGGCAAGCCGGAGGCAGGCCTGCTTCTGTTGCGGATTTATCGCGCCCAGGGGAAGAGCGGCGCTGAAAAAGCGCTTTTCCAGCGAATACTGACGGAATCCGCCCACGATCAGGGCCTTGTGCTTGATCTTCTGCAGGCCATGGCGGAAGAAGGGCTGATTGCGGAGCTCTGCGAGAGGGCGGATCTGGCCGGCCGGCAATATCCTGAATCCGTCGCCATCCGTTCCCTGGCTGCCTCGGCTCGGGAGGCCAACGGTGAGGTCGGCCCGGCTATTGAACTCTGGCAGGGTATCGTCAGGGATTTTCCGGAGCAGGAATTTGCCGTTGTGCGTCTTGCCCATCTGCTTTTCCACCATGGCCGTTTTGCCGAGGCCAGGGCGGTGGCGGAACGTTTTCCCCAGGGAACGTTGCGCCCCGACATGGTCTTGCTTAAGGCGCGAATACTCTGGGCCGAGCATGAGTGGGAAAAGAGCGTGGCCATGTACGATGGTTTTCTTCAGCCCTCGGTGGCGGACAGTATCGTTGTTCTGGCGCGGGAGCGGAAGGTTCCCTTGCCGCAGCCCGAAGAGCCTGGTGTGTGGACGCGGTTGACCGTGGCCGAGAGTGCCAGGCAAACCGTGATCGATGGGCTTATGACGCCCACGGCCGTTCTTGAACCCGGGGAAAGGGCAATGGCGTTGAATCGGATGGCCGTTCCGTTTTACGCCCAATACCGCTGGCAGAAGCAGCTTGCCCTGGAAAAAACCGCCAGGCAGGCCGTGATCCGGCGCGAGTATCTGGCTGCGGCAAATTATTTTAAGAAGTTGTTGCGGGAATATCCTGCGGAGGCTTCCCTGCAGTTTGATTTGGCCGGGATTTACAGCCGGTTCGGGCAGTTGGGGCATGAAGCCGCGCTGTATGAGGATATCCGCGCCGCCGGAGGGGAGTTCCCTGGTTTGACCGAGGCCAGAGAGAGAAACGAGTTGAAGCGCCAACCCAGGGTTGCTTTGGGGTATGGCTATCTCCGGGAGGAGGGCAGGGAAGGCTATAAGGCGATCAGGAAAACCTGGGAAGGGGCCAGCCTGCAATACTCGCCCTATCTGCAGCATGATGTGGCGGTGGATCTTGCTCGGCTCGACTACCAGGATCCCGGCGGCACCGGCAAGATTCGTGGAAACCGCGCCTTTGTTTCCTACGCGGCCAATATCAATGAGCAGCTTCTTCTGCGCGGCGGGGCAGGAGCGGAGTTGTTGGAAAACAGCCAGCCCGACACCGCCCTGGTTGAGCTGGCCGCGGAGGGGCGTCTGGGAGACCGGTTGACCGGCATTCTTTCCTATGGGCGGGATGTCAAGCACGACACCCTGGCCAGCTTGAGCCGGAATATCGTGCAGCAGGACTATCGGGCGGATTTAGTCGTGGACATGGTTCCCAGCGTCCAGGCGGGAGGCGGGTATCTTTACACTGATTTTTCCGACAATAATACCATGAAAGGGTATGATGTGTGGGCGGCCTACCTGCTTTTTCTTGATCCGGCATTTTTGAAATTTTGCTATACCTACGATTTTAAGGACACCGTGTCGGGCAGAGGCGACGGAGTTCTGCTGGCGGATGGGTTTGGCGCCTCCGATCACCCGTACTGGACGCCGATGAATTATTGGCAGAACCGCTTCAGCCTGTATTTCAGGCACCAGCTTTCCGATGATCAGTTCCGGCGCGGTGTTCCCCGGTACTATGATCTTGAGTATGCCGTGGTCTATGACGAGATGGGGTATGCCATGCAAACCTGGAAGGGAGGCTTTTTTGTGGAATATGCCCCGCAGGTCATTTTTTCCGCGACAACGGAATTGACCTCAGGCCCTGATTACCGGGCCAAGGAGTTTTTTCTTTCGGCCATTTACCGCTGGTAGCCCTGCTTTTCCCGGCCCGCTTTCCCTTGCAATCTTTTTTGTCGTGTGCTAATTGAATGGTTTGCTGTTGTCCTGCCTCTCCGGATACCGGAGTGCGCTGGCGTTGATGGGTTGATGGATATTTTCGCCGTTTAGACCGGGGCGATCGCTGCTGCGATTGCCTGCCGGGAAAACGGCCATTTTTTTTATAGCGTTTTATTGTCTGGCAAGGAGGATGTTATGGTTGAGCGTATTCCCATGTCTCAGGAGGGATATGCCAGATTGCGTCAGGAGCTTGATCGGCTGCAGAAGAAAGAGCGTCCCGCGGTCATCGAGGCGATCGAGGTAGCGCGTGGGCACGGCGATTTGAAGGAAAATGCCGAATACCATGCGGCCAAGGAGCGTCAGGGGCACATCGAAGGGCGGATCATGGAGCTCAAGGACAAGCTGGGGCGGGCCGAGGTTATCGACTGCTCCGCCGTGGACTGTTCCCGGGTGGTTTTTGGCACGGTTGTCTCCCTTGTCGATCTGGATACGGACGACGAGATCCGGTATCAGCTTTTGGGGCCATTGGAGGCGGACGTGAGCAAAGGCAGCATTTCCGTGCTTTCCCCGATCGGCCGGGCCATGATCGGCAAAAGCGTGGGGGACGAGATCACCGTGAAAACCCCGGGCGGGGTGCGGCAACTGGAGGTCATGGAGATCAAGCCTCCGGAGCAGGCTTAAAGCTGAGTGCTGAGTGCAAAGTACCGAGCACTCGGAACTCAGCACTCGGAACTCAGCACTCGGAACTTTAAAAAGTCCCTGTGGCCTTTTTTACGAGTCCGTCATAATGCCGGAAATGAAGATATCGCTGATCTGTCGGGCCGCTTCGTCGATGGTGTAGCTGTGGTGCGGCGATAGAACCCAGAGCCTGGAGGTTTCATCCAGCGCCCCGAAAAAGGCCCGCTTGAATACGCCCGGCAGGAGGCTCTTGCGGAACACCCCCTCTTCCTGGCCCTTGTGGATAATGGCCGAGACCACATCCACATATTCAATAAACTTCGTATTTCTGTATTCTTTCATGAACTTGTTGCTCTGGCGCAACTCCATCTGCAAAACCTCGGCAAGCTCCTTTTTCTCCTCCATGAGTTGCATGTGGTGGAGGGCAAAAATGTGGAGCATCTTCCGGGGATCGGTCTCTTTTTCCAGGAGGAGTTTAACCTCCAGGATGATCTTGCCGATCTCTTCCTCAAAGAGCGAAATAAGGATGTCGTACTTGTTGTTGAAATAGAGGTAGATGGTCCCGTCGGCCACCTGGGCTTCCTTGGCAATGTCGGAAATGCGGGCGCTGAAAAACCCTTTTCTGGCAAAAACGGTGATGGCCGCTTCGATGATCTTGGAATGTTTGTCCGATGTTCTCATGGAGTCAGCAGGATACGTAGAGGTGACGGTCGTGGGATGGTTGACTTATGAATGTGTATTCATTCATTTTTCGGCCTATCATAGAAGGGGAAGGACCGGGTGTCAAGGCAAAAGTTTTTTCTGAAGAAAGTAAGGATTTTTGCCGGCAGACGCAGCGAATTGTTGGGTGGCGACGGGAACCGCGGGGTTGCCCGCGGGTAAGGGACGGAATCCTATCGCGGGTTTGGTTCTCCAGGTGATACATTTGTGCCTCGCAACGGTTTAATGCTTTCTTGTCCTGCGGTTTTGGGGTAAAATGCAGCCCTCCGGTTTTTGAGTATTTCCTAATGACTCCGGGGGGATAAAAGATTATTAGTCAAGGATAAGCCGAGGAGATTTTTGATGAAGATTCTGGTTGTTGGTTCGGGCGGCAGGGAGCATGCCCTGGTCTGGAAGTTGCGGCAGAGCCCCAGGGTGACCGAGATATATTGCGCACCGGGCAATGCCGGGATCAGCACCTTGGCAACCTGCGTTGCGATCGGCGCCACTGATATTGAAGCGCTTGCCGGCTTTGCGCAAGAGAAAGGGGTTGGCCTCACCGTGATCGGCCCTGAAGTCCCGCTTTCCTTGGGCATCGTGGATTCTTTTGAAGAAAAAGGGCTGCGGGTGTTCGGCCCCCGGCGCAACGCCGCCACCCTTGAAGGCAGCAAGGTTTTCATGAAGGATCTGCTTGAAAAATATCATATTCCCTCTGCCTTTTACGCCACCTTTACCGACAGGGAAGAGGCCCTCGGCTATGTGGAAAAGCAGTCCGCTCCCTTGGTGGTCAAAACCGATGGCTTGGCCGCAGGCAAGGGCGTGGTGGTGGCCCAAACCATTGCCGAGGCAAAGGCGGCGGTGGACCTGTTCATGAAGGAAAAGGCCTTTGGCGAGGCAGGCAGCCGGGTGGTGATCGAGGAGTTTCTTTCTGGGGAGGAAGCCTCTTTTCTTGCCTTCACCGATGGAGAGACGGTCCTGCCCCTGCCGACCTCCCAGGACCATAAGGCGATTTTTGATGGCGACAAGGGTCCGAACACCGGGGGCATGGGAGCCTATTCCCCTGCGCCGGTGGTGACCGAATCCCTGCACCGCCAGGTCATGGAAACCGTGATGCTGCCCACGGTCAAGGGACTGGCTGCGGAAGGCTGCCCCTATAAAGGGGTGCTCTATGCCGGGTTGATGATCGACAAGGGGGTGGTCAAGGTGCTTGAGTTCAACTGCCGGTTCGGCGACCCCGAGGCCCAGCCCTTGCTCATGCGGCTCAAAACCGATCTCGTGGAGGTCATGGAGGCGGTGATCGATGGCCGCCTCTCCGAGATATCCCTGGAGATCGACCCGCGCCCCACGGTCTGCGTGGTCATGGCGGCCGGAGGCTATCCCGGCAAGTATGAAAACGGCAAGGTCATCCATGGCCTTGCGAAGGCTGGGGAGCATAAGGACGTGGTGGTTTTTCATGCCGGCACCGCATGGCAGGGAGATGCGGTCGTCACCAACGGCGGCCGGGTGTTGGGGGTGACCGCCATCGGCGACACGGTGCAGGATGCCATTGGCAAGGCATACAAGGCCACGGAGGAGATCGGCTGGGACGGCTGTTACTACCGAAAGGATATCGGCCGCAAGGCCTTGGACCGAAAATAAACGTTCAGCAGCACCGCATCTGCTTTGTCATCGGCCTGCTCATGTGCAATAGCACACTTCGCAGGCCTCTTTGTCGGCACTTCTGCCGACAATTGACACGCGCATCTGCGGCAGCAGCGAAGCGGCGCTGCTGAACGTTTATCGTACATAGTCTAAGTTGTTTTGTTTCAGGGGAATGATTACGACCATACAGGAGAGTGAGCTATGATCGGTATTGTCATGGGCAGTGATTCGGACCTGCCGGTTATGCAGGGGTGCGTGGATTTTTTGCAGAAGATGGATATCCCTTACGAAATAACGGTGGCTTCGGCTCACCGGAGCCCGGCGCGGGCCTTGGAATATGCAAGCAGCGCCAAGGGGCGCGGCCTGAAGATCATCATCGCCGCAGCGGGGATGGCGGCCCATCTGGCCGGAGTTCTGGCGGCCCATACCACTCTGCCCGTTATCGGGGTGCCAATTGACTCCTCTTCCCTAAACGGCCTTGATGCCTTGCTTTCCACGGTGCAGATGCCGCCGGGCGTGCCGGTGGCTACCATGGGCATCGGCAAGGCCGGCGCGAAAAATGGGGCTATTCTTGCGGCGCAGATCCTGGCCCTTGCCGATGACCAGTTGGCGGCAAGGCTTGTCGCCTTTAAAGAAGAGATGGCCCGCGAGGTTGAGGAAAAGGCGCAACGGCTCGTTGGAAGTGCGTGACAGGGAAACCGTGGCGCAATCCCCTGTGACGGAAGAGGCCCTGGCCCAAGCCTGTGCGGTTCTTCGCTCGGGAGGGGTTGTCGCCTTTCCCACGGAAACATATTACGGACTGGCGGTTGATCCTTTCAATCAGGCGGCCGTGTCCCGTCTTTTTGCCCTGAAAGGACGCTCTCCCGACAAGCCGGTCCTGTTGATTATCGACAATTCCTCCCAACTTACCCGTCTTGTCGCGGCGATTCCCCCCCTCTTTCCTCTGCTGATGGAAAGATTCTGGCCCGGGCCATTGACCCTTGTCTTTCCAGCGGCTCAATCCTTGCCGGAGATGCTTACCGGCTCCCGGGGCACCATTGGGGTGCGGGTTTCTTCCCATCCCGTGGCCCAGAAACTTGTCAAGGCCTTTGGCCGGCCGATAACGGCGACCAGCGCGAATTTTTCCGGGCAACCCGCGGCGGTGGCTGCCGACGGCGTGTTTGCGCAGTTGGGTCCGGAGGTGGATGTTGTTCTTGACGGCGGGCTGACCCCAGGCGGCCAGGGTTCGACCCTCCTGGGCTATCAGGAGGGCAAGATCCGCCTGCTCAGGGCGGGGGTCATTCCTTTTGCCCGGATAGAGGCGGCCTTGCTCGAAGCATAGGGGTGCTTTTCTCCCCGGTTTGCAGGAGAAAAAATACGGCGCGAAATTTTCCCATTTATACATTTGCTGATCGGCAGCACTTTCTGTATGATACCAATGAGCCGCAATCGTGGGTTTAATGATGTTGCGTCGTCGCCTCCTTGTTGTTTTCCGGCTGTGGCGGCCACCAATTTTATGATAAGGAACAGATATGGCAGACCTTGAGTGGGATAGGGATTTCGCCCTGGAGCAGTCCGGAGACGACGAAGAGATGCTGGCGGAACTTTTGGTGCTGTTTCGCGATTCTTCCGCCTCTGATCTGGCGCGGATCAATGACGCTCTTGCCGCGGAAAAAGCCGTGGCCGTGGCTGATGCCGCGCACAGCATCAAGGGCGCCTCAGCCAGCCTCGGGGTGGAAGGTGTGCGCAAGATCGCGGCCGAGCTTGAAAAGAAAGGCCGGGCCGGCGATCTATCCCAGGGAAGGGAGCTCGCCGCCCAGCTTGCCGATCTTCTCGCGGCCTTTGCCGAACGGCAATGAAAGTGACCAGAGTAGAAAGGCCTCCTGTTGCAGGGACAAGATCTTCCCTGAATTTCTCTGACTGAATCATGCCCAGCGCCAAAGAAATACTTCGGAAATTCACCGAACTGAAAACGCTCCCGCATGTGGCGATCAAGGTGACCCAACTGGTCAATGACGATCGCAGCACCATGCAGGATTTCGAAGAGATCATCAAGCTCGACCCTGTTCTGGTCACCCGGTTGTTGCGTCTTGTCAACAGCCCCTATTTCGGCCTCTCCCAAAAAGTCGAATCTATTTCCAAGGCCGTGGTTTTCGCCGGCATGAAGCAGCTCCGCAATCTGGTGGCGGTTGAAGGGTTGCGCGGGCTGTTCAAGGGCGAGGATGCTGATTTTTCGGCGCCGAAACTCTGGATGCATTCCGCCACCGTGGCCATCCTCTCGGGAATGATTGCCAAGCGTATTTTCGGCAAGGACGGCGAGGATGTTTTTCTGGCCGGCATCATCCATGACATCGGACTTATTGTTGAAAATCAGATAGCTGGGGAGGCGCTGCGCGAAGCCTGTAAGGCCTACCGGGAGGGAAAGGGAACCCTGATCGAGTGCGAACGCAATGCCATTGGCGCCGATCATGCCGAGGTGGGCTATCTTCTTACCAAGGACTGGGGATTGCCCCAGGAGGTGCTCGGCTCCGTCAAGTCGCATCATCTTGCCAAGCAGGGGAAATCCGTTTCCAGCACCGGCAGCATTTTGCAACTGGCGGAATTCATGGCCGGAAAGATGCAGTATTGGGCCATCCCCGGACCCATCGAGCCATTGCCCCCCGAGTTGACCGAGCATGTGAAGGAGAAAGTGGCGGATTACAAAATCATTATCAGGGATCTGCCCGGAGAAATGGCCAAGGCCAAAGAATTGTACGAGTCGGACGAGTGAAACGCTGATGACCGAGCCCACCTTTGATGCCATATTTGATGACCTGATCGACGCCAATGCGGAACTGCAAAGTTTTTTGGCGATCCTCGAGGCCCTGTTGCCCGAGGCCTCGATGCTCCTGGTGAGTGAGTCCGGGGCTGTGCTTGATGGCGCGCGTCCCCTGGTTGTCGCCTTGCCGGTGCGTGAAAAGCTGGTTCGCGAGGCCAGGGCCACCGATGGCTTTATCACGGGAAAAGCGGATAACGGCACCCGGTGCCACGCGATATCGCTTGCCAAGTTTTCGGCGGTGCTGATCATCTCCTGCACTGCCTCCCCGGAAGATGATTGGGAGCCAGGTTTCGCGATCGCCTCTCTCTTGCGTAATACCCTTGAGCTCGCCCTGTACAGGCAGGAACGGGAGATGCTTGTCGCGGATCATGAGCAGTCGGTCCGGCAGATCAGCATCCTCCAGCAGCAGCACGGCAAGTTGATTGAGGACAACTATCGTCAGTACCGGCTCAACCAGGACCGGGAGAAAGAGTATGCCCGCAAGCTGGAAAGCGAAATCGCCAAGCAAACCGCCGAGTTGCGGGAAGCCAATGCGCGGCTTGAGGAGATCAGCCGTCTGAAGAGCGATTTTCTGGCCAACATGAGCCATGAATTGCGAACGCCCATGAATGCCATCATCGGTTTCAGCGAACTCCTCTCCGAAACCCCATTGGCAGGAGAGCAGCTTGAATATGCCCGAACCATCACCCAGTCTGCGAAGAGTTTGTTGACGCTGATCAACGACATTCTTGACCTGGCGAAAATCGAAGCGGGCAAGCTCGAACTTGAACATCTGCCTTTTGATCTCGCCGAGGTGATCGATAACGTGGTCGCCATGTTCAAGATTCCCGCCCGGGAAAAGGGGGTTGTCGTCGCCAGCACAATCGACAACCGCATCCCGAAAAGAATAATGGGAGACTGCAACCGGCTGCGTCAGATTTTGATAAATCTGGCTGGAAACGCCATGAAGTTTACGGAGCAGGGCGGGGTTGCCATCGAGGTTGCCTATGAGCGTTCCGCTGCCGGCCGTATTGTCAGCCGGTTTTCGGTGCGCGACAGCGGCATAGGTATCCCCGCCGACCGGGTTGAGGCGATTTTTGAAAAATTTACCCAGGCAGACGGTTCGACCACCAGGAAATATGGAGGAACAGGTCTGGGGCTGGCCATCTGCCTGCAGCTCGTGGAACTCATGGGCGGGCATCTCGTGGTGGCCAGCGAAGAGGGAAAGGGCAGCACCTTTTCTTTTGTTATTCCCCTGGAAGAGGCCCCGGCGGAGATCATCTCCTTGCACGAGCGCAAGGATGCGTGCCGGGAAAAGACAGTGGGTGGCGGAAAGATTCTTCTGGTCGAGGACAACGCGGTTAATCAGCGATTGGCCAGCATCCTCATCAGCCGGGAAGGGTATGAGGTCGAGGTGGCTTCCGATGGGACCGAGGCTCTGGAGCATTTGCGGCACCAAGCCTTTGACCTTGTTCTGATGGATGTGCAGATGCCGAATATGGACGGCATGGAGGCCACCAGAAGAATCCGGGCGATTGAGGCCGATCCGGCCCTGCGGCAGGACTATGTCGGCTTGCGCGCCCTTAAACAGCCGTTGGAGATAGTCGGACTCACGGCCCATGCCAGAAAAGAGGATGAAACCGCCTGTTACGAGGCAGGAATGAACGGTTTCCTCACCAAGCCCATTATCAAGGCAAAGCTGACCATGATCCTCGGCGAGAAGATGCCCAGGATTCCATCACCGAAGGACAACGAGCCGTCCTGACCCGTTCCGATCCCTGGTTCTTCAGTCGTTGTTGTTCATTCGCGCCACAGCGGTTCCGCCCGTAGCGCGGCGATTTTTTCTTCCCATCCCCCGCCATATCCGGTTATTTCAGCCAGCCGGGCCGTCTCGCTGAGCAGGGTGAGCTCGATATGCAGCCGTTCCGCGGGCATGAGGCTGCCCAGCCGGTCCGGCCATTCGATCACACTGAGTCCTGTGCCGTAAAGATATTCCAGCAAGCCGAGATCCTCTATTTCCGTTTCATCGCTCAAGCGATAGAGATCCAGATGATAGAGGGGCAGCCGCCCGGGATATTCGTGCAGGAGGCTGAAGGTGGGGCTGGTTATATAACAGGATGGGGGCACCAGCAATCCCTGGCCGATGGCCTGGGTGAGGGTGGTTTTCCCCGCCCCCAGGGAGCCGCCCAGGGTGATCACTTCGCCGGGGCGGGCGGTCTCGCCGAGATAGCGGCCAAGGGTGGAGGTGACGGCAAGGTCTGAAAGGGTAATGGCGAGTTTCATCTTATTGGTATTTCTTGTGGCAGAAAAGGCACCGGTATTTCGGCGGATGGCCTTCTGGAAGAGGGGCTTGGCCTTCGGGGGCATGGCAGGAGGCGCAGTGCTTCTCCGCCTCCTTTTTGTCCAGGGGGTAGAATTGCAGGTGGATTTCATCCTGGGGTAGCTTTTTTGTTGATTCCGGCGGCGCCTTGAGCAAAAAAGCAAGAATGGCCGCACACCCGGCAAGGAACAGGATGTTGAGCAGGCGGGTTTTGTTCTTTTTCGGGTCAGGGTTCACGGGCAGATCCTTCATGAGGGTTGGTCGATGCCCATTTCCAGGGCGCGGAAAGGGATAAGGCCGGTGCGCAGGCAAAAAATCAGGGACTCCAGGACGAGTTTTCCGGTCAGTTTGCCGCTGGAGGCCAATTCGAGGATGCGGGTATGCTGGTGATGCCTCTTGATGAGCTGGGTCATTTTTGGGCTTTCATACCCGGCATCAAGGATGGTGCGCGCCGCTTCTTCCCCGGAAACGATCGCCGAATAAATGCCTTCGCCGGTGAGCCCCGAGGCAAGGCCCGCCGCATCGCCGATCAGAAAGCGGTTGTGAAAACGCCAGCCGCGAAAGTCGGAGTTGATCAGGGCGGCCTGCGGCTGGCGGGACTTGAGTTCGAGGTTGTACCGGGCGCCCCACTGGTGCAGGCGGTTCAGCAGGATGTTGGGTTTGCTCGTGCTGCGCCGGGCATATACGCCAATGGAGGCGGTATCCTGGTGGGGGAAAATCCACGCGTAGCCGTTGCCGAAAAGTTCGGTGTCCAGGTGCCACTGCATCTCGGGGAAGTTGCCCTGCACTTGGTAGTTGATGCCCACCCCCATGTGCTCTGTGGGAATACCAAGCTGGCGGCGTACCAGGGAGCTGCTCCCATCGGCGCCCACCAGGAAGGAAAAGCCAAACTCCTCCCCCCCCCGGGTATGCACCCGGTTTTCGCCGATCTTGAGAACAAGGGCGTTGGTGGCGATGCTGACTCCTGCGGCCACGGCTCTGTCCGCCATCCATCGTCCGAGTCTGCCCCGGTCAACGGTGCGGATAATGGGGCTGTCGTCTTGGATGACGGCGTGCTGCCAGTTGCTGCTGATACGCTGGCTGGTGAAGGATTTCTCCCACAGGGTTTCCGGGAAACCGAGACCCTGGGCCACGGAGGGAATGCCGCCGGCGCAGACCTTGGGGCCGATGGCGCTGTTTCGTTCAAGGACCAGAACTTCTTTGCCCTGTCGGGCAAGAAGGGTGGCGCAGGCCAGTCCTCCCGGACCGCCGCCCACGATGACGGTATGAAAATTTTTCATGATCGTTGCCTCTGATGCCCTCCGGGAAAACACCTCGCACACTATATGAGGATGGCTTTTCCTGTCAAGTGATTAAGAGCCGTTAGGGGACAAAGACCTTGCCGGACTGTGCGGTTACGGCTCTGTATGCCCCCATTGTTATCCGGCCGGTGAGGCTGATTTTTCACAACGGCTTAAGAGCTCTGGAATCATGGCAGGGTTCATGGTATTATCGCCACAAATTGAAAGCGAGAAAGGCCCTGGGGGATGTTCCTGCCGGGCAAAGTTGCCACTTTAAAAAGTTCCGTGTCCGGAACGCCTGTGTGAAGAGGATGGATGCATGAAGCTTGACCCGTTTGACAAAGTGAAGAAAAACAGGAGCGCACTTCCCTCCCTGATTCTTGGGGGCTTGGGATTGCTTGGGCTTATTCTGGCGGCTTTTTTCTGGCTGGTGGGGGAGATGGAAAACCCCCAGGTGGCGCTCAATGGGGAGAGCTCCCACATCGGCCTTGCCCGGCAGATTTCCGTGGGTGCCAGTGATGCCAAGAGTGGCTTGAGTTCCATCAAGGTTTCCCTCATCCAGGAGGGCAAAAAAGCGGTGTTGCTTGAAAAAAGCTATCCCAAGGCGGGGTCTTTCCCCGGGGGTGGGCCGAAGCAGATCGAGGAGGCCATCGAGATCACGCCCAAGGAGCTGGGCTTCAAGGACGGCTCCGCGGAACTGGTGGTGACGGCGGCTGATTATTCTTGGTGGAACTGGCTCAGGGGCAATGTCACCGTGCACTCCTCGGTTGTCGTCATCGACACCAAGCCGCCGGCGATCAGCGTGATGGAGTCGCCCCGGTATATCAAAGGCGGCGGCGCCGGCGTGGTTATCTACCGGGTCAGCGAGGTGGCGGGCAGGCACGGAGTGCTAATCAACGAGGTTTTCTACCCGGGTTTTCCTCTGCCCAAGCGGGGCGAGGGGATCTATGGCGCTTGCATGGGGCTGCCCCACGATATCGCCGCGTTGGAAAAGGCCTTTGTGGTTGCGGCGGACCAGGCCGGAAACGAGGCCAAGACTCCCTTTGCCATGAACCTGCATGTGCGCAAGATTGTCACTGACAAGATCAGCATCGGCGACGGGTTTCTCTCCGCCAAGCTGCCGGAGTTTGCCTCCCATTATCCGGAATTGAGCGGCACGCCGGTGGAGCAGTTTGTCTCGGTGAACAACGACATCCGGGCGGCCAATTACAAGAAAATTCAGGAGGTGTGCTCGAAATTTCAGCCGGAACGTCTTTGGGATGGCCGTTTCGGGCGGATGCAAGGAAGTCCGCGGGCCGGATACGCCGATCACCGCACCTATCTGTACAACGGCGAGAAGATCGACGAACAGGTGCATCTGGGCGTGGACATTGCCTCGCTTGAGCATGCCGATATCGAGGCCGCCAACCGGGGGCTGGTGGTTTTTGCCGAGTATCTTGGGATTTACGGAAATACCGTCATCCTGGATCATGGCCAGGGGATTTTCAGCCTCTACTCCCACCTGAGCCAGATCGATGTTCCCTTGAACAGCATGGTTGAGAAGGGCGCGGTTGTCGGCCTTTCCGGCACCACCGGCATGGCGGGGGGGGATCACCTCCACTTCAGCATGCTGGTCAACGGCATCTTTGTCGATCCGGTGGAATGGTGGGACGAGGAGTGGCTGAAACTTCACATGTTGAGTGTGCTCTAAGTTTTGTCCAGGATCAGGATTCTTCCGGAAAATCTGGCCAATCAGATCGCGGCCGGCGAGGTTGTCGAGCGGCCTGCCTCGGTGGTCAAGGAGCTGTTGGAGAACGCCATCGATGCCGGGGCAACCCAGGTCGGTATCCAGGTGGAAGGCGACGGCACCCGCCTGATCCGGGTGATTGACGACGGCTCCGGCATGGATCAGGATGATGTGCTCCTCTGTCTGGAGCGCCATGCCACCAGCAAGATCACAAGCTTGGCCGAGCTTGGCGCCATCCGTTCCCTCGGGTTTCGGGGCGAGGCCGTGCCCAGCATCGCCTCGGTTTCCCTGGTGCGGATTACCTCGCGTCCCGCAACCCAAGAGCTGGGTACCCAGGTTGATCTTCGCTTCGGCAAGGTCCTTAAGGTGCATGAGATGGGGGGCAGCCCAGGCACCTCGTTTGAGGTAGCGGATCTTTTCGGCAATGTCCCGGCCCGAAAAAAATTTTTGAAATCCACCCGCACGGAACTGGCCCATATCGAAGAGGTGGTGAAGAATTATGCCCTGGCCCGCCCGGCACTGGGGGTGAGTTTTTCCGTGGACGGACGCGAGGTGTTGCGGCTGCCTTCGCGGCTTGACACTCCACGGAGCAGGGCGGAACGGATTTTGGGCAAGGGAGGGGGCGCATTGGTGGAGGTGGAGCGCCAAGCCCTGGATGAGACCGAGCCTGGAGTTTGGGGGTATCTTCTGCCGCCGGACGCTCCTGCTGCCGGACGCTTGCGAATATTTGTCAATGGCCGGGCGATCCATGACCGCCTGGTAACCCACGCGGTGAGCGAAGGGCTGCAGAACTATCTCATGAAAGGCCGGGGAGTGGGCGGGGTGATTTTTCTCGACCTGCCGCTTGCAAGCGTTGATGTGAATGTCCACCCCACAAAGCAGGAGGTCAGGTTCCATAAGCCGTCGTCGGTGCATCAGGCCGTGGTCGCCGCGGTTCAGGGTGCCATGGCGGATCATCAGCGGGCCTTGAAAAAGGAGATATTTCAGGTTCCCGTTTTTGGCCAGGACAGGGGGCAGGCGCAGGCCAAAGCCTCCTCAGCCAAGGTGTATGCGCCGGTTTCAGCTCTTCCCGCCCCTGCGGCGCAGGAGCCGTTGCCGCTTTTTGCGACTGCTGGTGCTGCCGCGCCGTCGGTTCTCCAGCCTGCTTCCGAGAAGAATCTTTTTTCGGAAGGCGATTGTGCGGCGGAAAAGCCCCAGCCTCCGGCCACGAGCGGGGAGGAGAGAGCCCCTTGCCTTGGCGGATTGCGTTATCTCGGGCAGGTGCTGGACACCTATCTGCTCTGCGCCACGGAAAACGGCCTGCTTGCCGTTGACCAGCACGCCGCCCATGAGCGGCTGTTGTTTGAAACGCTGAAAAGGCAGTTTGCCAGCAAAAAAATCGCCCGGCAGACCCTTTTGTTTCCAACGGTCATGGAGTGCAGCCTGGAGGAGCTCCAGATTCTCAAGCAGTATGCCGAGGAGATCCGTGCCCTCGGAGTCGAGATCGAGGATTTTGGAGGGTCCAGCCAGGTGGTGAAGGCCGTGCCCGCGGTGCTTGGCCGCTCTTCGGTTGAAGAGGTGATGGCCGGTATCTTTGCCAGGTTCGGCGAGCCTGGCTCCGGCAGAGGCGGGGTGCGGGCCGAGGAGGTGCTTTCCGATATGGCCTGCAAGGCGGCGATCAAGGCAGGACAAAGGCTGACTGCCACGGAAGCCGAAGCGCTGCTGGACGAAATGCAGCGGGCCGAGGTTTTTTCCCACTGCCCCCATGGCCGGCCGGTGGCCAAGAGCTTTACCTCCGACGAGATCAAGAAGTGGTTTTATCGAGGCTGAGTCCGGATAAGCCATCGTTAAAAAATAACATGGCCGTTTTAGGCCGCCAGATGGCTAAGGAGCCGTACAAGTAAGGCAACATAAATGGCCTGTTGTTTCTGACCGGCCCCTAAAAAAATATCGCGCAAGCGGCTTGAAAAAAGTATCTAATTGAGTAGGCATCAACATTTCCGTGCCTTCTGCCCTGTAATTTTCTTGATAAGGAAGATGTCATGACAACACCCATTACGCAAACGAATTTTGCCAATCTCCATCTGGTGCATCGCGGCAAGGTCCGGGATCTCTACGAGGTGGACGACCACCTGCTGATGGTGGCCTCGGATCGTATCTCCGCCTTTGATGTGGTTATGGATGACCCCATCCCCAACAAGGGCGCGATTCTGACCAAGCTTTCCCTTTTCTGGTTTGACTATCTCAAGGATATTGTGCCCAATCATCTGATCACGGCCAATGTTGAGGAATATCCGGTTGCCTGCGCCCCATACCGGGAGCAGTTGGCGGGCCGCAGCCTGCTGGTGAAAAAGGCCAAGCCCCTGCCGGTGGAGTGTATTGTCCGCGGCTATCTCTCGGGCTCCTTTTGGCAGGCATATAAATCAGACCCGACCGTGTGCGGCTTTGCCTTGCCCGCCGGAATGCGGGAGTCGGACAAGTTTCCCGAACCGCTTTTTACCCCATCCACCAAGGCGGCCCTTGGCCTGCACGACGAGAATATCTCTCTCGTCGAGATGGAAAAGATCGTGGGCAAGGAGCAGACTGCCCGGATCAAGGATATCTGCGTGCGCCTCTATGTCAAGGCGGCGGATTATGCCCGCAGCAGGGGAATCATCATTGCCGACACCAAGTTCGAGCTGGGCATCTATAACGGCGAGATTATTCTCATCGATGAGGTGTTGACCCCGGATTCCTCTCGGTTCTGGCCCGAGGATCAGTACCAGCCCGGCGCGGGACAACCGAGTTTTGACAAACAGTTTCTCCGGGACTATCTCTCCACCCTCGATTGGGGGAAAAACCCGCCGCCGCCGCCACTGCCACAGGAAATCATCGAGAAGACCGCGTCCCGTTACCGGGAGGCGCTGGTCAAGATAACCGGGGCGGATATCTAGCGGGTGTCGGAAAATCCAGGCAGGGCGTTTTTTTGCAGGCCCCTGCTGCGGGAAACTGTGCTATCATCGGACAGGCGGGGTATGGGTGACAGCTCTTTTGAAAGGCTGTAGTCAGGAAACCATTTTTCCGGGAGGTGCGTGATGCCGAGACCGCTTGCGCGTGGTCCGTGCGAAACAGCCGCAGCCATGCTGCTGAGCTGCGCCCTGCTGTTGTTTTCTTCTGGCTGCGGAATTTCCGGATCCGGCGCCAATGACGGGTTCGGGGGATTTTTTACCCCCACGGATGTCGGCGTTATCCGGCACCATGTGCGCCAGTATCAGAATTCCCTGCGGGAATTCACCGCCCGGCTCTATGCCAAAAATCCCAAGTATGAGAAAGATCCGGCCCGGCAGCGGCGGAAGATCGATGCTGTTTTCGCTCCCCTGCCCACGGGGGAGCAGGTTTATGCGTACAAGCAATCCCACGAAATCCTCGCCGCCGCCTTCCATCCCGAAACCGTCGAGCCGGACCGGGTCTATCTGCTGAGCCTCGGGTTGTGGAAAAGCATCGTGGAGGCGTATGATATCGGGGACGAGGGGATTTTTGTGAGCGGTCTGCAGATTTCGCTGGAGCGGTTGCAACGGCTCCACCATAATCTCAGTCAGGTGAACTGGCGGCTGAAAACATACAAGGACAAAAACGGCAAACTGCTTTTCCTCACCAACGAAGCTGGCGCGGACGGCTATCTCAACATGGGCTACGAGGTTATCATGACCCGGATCCTCACCCGCCTTGAGGATGATATCGCCATGCGGGGAGGATTGCCGGAGCGATACATGTTCAGCATGTCCACCATTTTTGTCGGCATACTTCTCTAGCCGGATGTTGAAAAAAGACAGGACGGCTTTTTCAACACCCTGCTAGGCGTTCTAGGCGATCTCAAGGCGCGGTTTGTCTGGGCTACTGCCTGGCGAAGGGCTACAATCCCGTTTCTTTCAGTTTTTCTACCAGCGCCTGCTGTTCCTCCGACAGCTCCTTGGGGACCGCCACCACGATTTTCACCAGCAGGTCTCCCCGCTCGCCTCCCCGGCCCTCTGGCAAGCCCTGTTTGCGCAGGCGCAGTTTTGCCTGGGGCTGGCAGCCGGGCGGAACCTTGACCTTGAGCTGCTTGCCGTCCAGGGTGGGAACCTCCACCTCGGCGCCGAACACGGCGGAGCTGTAAGGAATTTGCAGATCCATGGAGAGATGCGCCCCTTCCCGGCTGAAGACCGGGTGGGGTTCGACCTTGATCAGCAGATATAGATCGCCCGGCGGGCCACCCATGGGGGAAGGGGACCCCTTGCCGGAGACTCGCAGCTTCTTGCCGGTCTCGATTCCAGGGGGGATCTTTACGGAAACCCTCTCCGCCGCAGCGCCGCGGCCAAGGGAGATGGTTTTTTCGGCGCCGGTCAGCGCCTCATTGAGGGTGATCGGCAGTTCCAGGGAAAGATCGTTGCCCTTCACCTGTTGCTGCTGGCGGAAATCCTGAAAGCCCTGGCTGGTGCGCCCTCCTGCCCCCGGCTGGCGGAACATCTCCTCGAAGACGCCGCCGCCCCCGCCGGAACTCCGGAAGGTGGCGCGGCCCCCGCCGAAGTTGATGCCGAATTCCCGCAGAATATCGCCCAGATCGGCATTGCGGAAGATATCCTCCTGGGAATAGCGCTGCTGGAAGCCGGCGGAGCCAAAGGAGTCGTATTGCTGCCGTTTCTCCTTGTCGGAAAGAACGGCGTACGCCTCGCTGATCTTTTTAAACTGCTCCTCCGCCTCCTTGTTCCCCTTGTTGCGGTCCGGATGATACTTGAGGGCAAGTTTGCGGTAGGCTTTCTTGATTTCCTCCGGGGAAGCGCTTTTTTCCACACCGAGTAATTTATAGTAATCCATACCTTGCCTGCCTGTCTGTCCTGGCGTCTGTCATTAAAAAAGGGATTTTAGAACGGAACATCATCGCCCATGACCGGCTCGGGGAAGGGCTGGTCGTTGTACTGCTGGGACTGCGAAGAATCGCCGCTGCTGCCGCGGGGAGAGAGCATCTTCATCTCCCTGGCCACGATCTCGGTGGTGTATTTGGTGTTGCCGTCCTTGTCGTCCCATTTGCGGGTTTGCAGCCTTCCTTCGATGAAGACCTTGGAGCCCTTTGACAGGTACTCGCCGCAAATCTCACCCAAACGGCCAAAGGCCACGATCCGGTGCCATTCGGTCAGCTCTTCCTTGGAGCCGTCCTGTTTCTTCCAGGTTTCCGTGGTGGCGACATTGAAGCTGGCGATGGCTGCTCCTGCCTGCGAGTAGCGCACTTCCGGGTCTTTGCCGAGGTTGCCGATGAGGATGACTTTGTTGACCATTTCTTCTCCTTAATGTTCTCGATCAGATTTGCAAAAAAAAATGAGGCGCTGTTGTGATGGCCGCCCATCATACCGGCTATTTCCCGCGTCCGCACCAACCTTTTCCTGGTACGGGTTCTCTGGTGCCCTCAGGGCATGGCTGCCGGGAAACGATATATCATAGTAAGGATGGGCCGGTCAAAAATCAACACCCAAAAGGAGGGGGCCGGAATAGAGACCGTGCTCAGGGGAGGCCGCATTTTGTCCGGGCAGCCCGGTCGAGCATGGCGGGCAGGCCGCCTTTTTCCTCCGGGGTGAAGCCGAAAACCTCTTGCCAGATCTCGTCGCTTTCCATGCAGAAATAAAGGCAGGTGTCCGGGTCCAGATAGCGGGAAAGATGGTGCGCCATGTGGCGGTACATCTCCGTGCGCAGCGGCCGGAAATAACGGAATTTGTTGTCCAGCCCCAGGACAAACTCTTCATGGAAGAAGCGGGATCTGGGAAAGCGTCCGGTGGCAATGTTTTTCAGGGATGGAAGAAAGCGCAGCGCCCCCATGCTGATCCAGACGATGCTTGCAGCCGGCACCGTGGCGAAGAGCCGGTCGATCGTCTCGGTGTAGCCCTTCTGCCAGCCGGGATGATGGATGAGCGGGTCAAAATGAAAGGCCAGCTTGTAGCCCCAGGCCGCGCACTGGGCCGCGGCGGCCAAGCGCTGCTCCAAACTGGCGGTGCGCAGTTCCTCCTTGGCCATGATCTCCGTGCTGTTGAGGGACCAGGCCATGATGGTGCGGCCGCCATGCGCGCAGTGCTTAAGGTTGTCCAGGGCAACGGCTTTTGATTTCAGCTCAAGCACCGCGTTGGGCTGATCCTTGAAAAAATCAATGAGGATCCGGCTCAAGCCCGTGATCCGGTCCAGGGCCATGGAGTCGGTGAATTCACCGGTGCCGATGCGGCGGAAAGTCTGCGGCGTTTCGGCAAAGGCTCCGGTGAGTTCGGCCAGCAGATCGTCGGTATTCACAAAAAAAGAAAGCCAGGGGTTGTTGAGGTAGGCCTGCAGGATGCAGTACACGCAATCCATGGGGCAGTTCATGCCGACATTGAGCACCTGATAGTCGCAGCAGCGGTATTCCCTGGTCGCGGGGCAGGGCTTGAGAAAGCGGCCCCGGTTTTTGCAGAGGACAAGATGCTTCTTGCCGCTGGTAAGGCTCTGGGGGGTGATGCCGGCCGCGAAAAGATCCAGGCCGGAACGGGGTGGAATAATCCTCACCTCCCGGCCCGGAAGATTGGCCAGGATAGTTGCGGTGAGGGGCAGATCTTGGCAGTCGTTTTCCACATAGACATGCTGGATGATGCTGGCTGGATCAAGGGGGGCGGTATGCGGCATGATGGCGGGTTTCCTGTTTGCGTATTGGTTGCGGCACCATACCGTAAAGAATCTGGACGGCCAACGAGAAAATTCTTGACCCTTGGGAGAAAATTGCACTACCATTTTTTAGGTGTTTATACCTAATCTGATCGTGCTTGACTTGTGACATGCCATTATGATGGAATAATGGATAATCTTTTGAAATTCCGCTGTTATTGGAAGTGGGGAGAATGCTCCATACACGCAAAAGAGGCGAACGATGAAAGAGCAGGATTTTGCCAGGATCAGTGAACGTCTGAACGGGATATCGCGTCGTGATTTCATGAAGTTCTGCACGGTGATGGCCGCCGGCCTGGGGCTTCCCCTTGAGGTCGCCCCGCGGATCGCAGCCGCGGTTACGGCCCCGCAACGTCCTCCGGTGATCTGGCTTTCCGGCTCTGCCTGCACCGGCTGCACCGAATCGTTGCTGCGCCCTTCCCATCCCTCCCTTGAACATCTTATCCTCGATCTTATCTCCCTTGATTATAACGAAACCCTCAATGCCGGGGCCGGCCATCAGGCAGAGGCGGCCTTGCAGGCCTCGATCGCGAAAAATTCCGGCAAGTTCATCCTGGTGGTGGAAGGGGCCATCCCCGTGAAGGACAACGGGGTGTACTGCATGATCGGCGGCAAGCCGTTCAGCGAGATCGTGCGCACGACCGCGGCCAAGGCCGCCGCCGTAATCGCCATCGGTTCCTGCGCCTCCTGGGGGGGGGTGGCCGCGGCAGAGCCGAATCCCACCGGCGCCGTGGGCGCGCCCGAGTTTCTCAAGGGCAAGACCGTGGTGACGATTCCCGGCTGTCCGCCCAATGCCTACAATTTTCTGTCCACCGTGATCCACTTCCTGACCTTTAAAAAACTGCCCGCTCTGGATGAGAAAGGCAGGCCGAAATTCGCCTACGGCCGCCTCATCCACGAGAACTGCGAGCGCAGGCCCCATTTTGACGCGGGCCGTTTTGCCCTTGCCTTCGGCGACGAGGGGCACCGGAAAGGGTATTGCCTGTTCAAGCTCGGCTGCAAGGGGCCGATGACCTTTGCCAATTGTCCGGCTGTCCTTTTTAATGATGTTGGCCCAGGCTCCTGGCCGGTGGGTACCGGGCATCCTTGCTTTGGCTGCACCGAGGAAGGGGTGGGGTTTCATCTTCCGCTCCATGCCCAGGCCGACCTGAAGTACATCACCCCCGGAGCCGCGTATCCGCATATCGTTACCGAGCGGGGAAAAGGCGCCTCGGTGGGCGCGGCGGCACTGGCAGCCGGGGTGGCCGGCGTGGCGCTGGGAGCCGGGGCTGCGGTTGCCAAGAACCTTGGCAAGAGCGGGCAAGGTTCTTCCTCAGAGGGAGAATAGGGTATGAAGATACGACGCAGGGATTTTTTGAAAGGGGTGGCGGCCAGCACCCTGCTGCTTGCCGCGGAGCAAAATCCGGCCCAGGCCAAACGGGCCAGAAAGGATTTGCCCCCCAATGCCGTCGGCATCCTGTACGATTCCACCCTCTGCGTAGGCTGCAAGGTGTGTGAACATGCCTGCAAACAGGCCAACAACAAGGTGGCGGAACACACCAGCCCGAACGAGCCGATGTGGGACGACCCCCAGGATCTTTCCGACAAGACCCTGAATATCATCAAGCGCTACGGTGTTGAAGGACAAAAGGATTCGGTGGAGGGGTTTGCCTTCATCAAGCGGCACTGCATGCACTGCATTGATCCAGCCTGTGTTTCCGCCTGCCCGGCCTCGGCGCTGGTGAAAAATCCAGAAAACGGGGTCGTGACGTACAACAAAAAGGCCTGTATCGGCTGCCGTTACTGCCAGGTGGCCTGCCCCTATAATATCCCCAAATTCGAGTGGGATTCGCCCTTCCCGGAGATTGTCAAATGTCAGTTGTGCTCCCATCTCTTGGCCAAAGGCGGGATTTCCGCTTGCTGCGCCGCCTGTCCCACCGGCGCTTCCCTGTTCGGGCCGGTGGAAAAGCTGCGGCTTGAGGCCAAGCGGCGGCTGGGCATGGAGCCTGGAAAGTACTACGATTTTCCCGTGGCCGACATTGAGTCCACCGAGGTGCAGCAGCATCGGGCGGGCGGCTATGTCAAGCATGTTTACGGCGAGCGGGAGCTTGGCGGTTCCCAGGTTCTGTATCTGGCCGGGGTGCCCTTTGCCAATCTCGGGTTGCCCGACCTGCCCGAGGATTCCTATGTGGCCCTGGCGGACGGCATCCAGTACGCCATATACAAGGGCATGGTCTATCCCATCGTGGTTCTGGGCGGTCTGATCTACATCATCCGGAACAGGGAAGAGAAAAAGTAAACGTTCAGCAGCACCGCATCTGCTTTGTCATCGGCCAGCTTGCATAGGCTGGCTATAGCTCGCAGGCCTCTTTCGCGCATCTACGGCACTGCTGAACGTTTACGTTACAAGAGATTGAGCCACGGTTTTTTGTTTCTGGCGAATGATTACGAGAAAAAAGAGTAGGGGCGCAAGACCCGGCTTTTCAAGCAAAGGAGTGTTCCCATGCAGGAAAGACAAGCATTAGGAGGCAAGGTGCTCACCGTGCCCTTCAAGGTGTGCGCCGCCATCGCGCTTATCGGTCTTTTTTTCATCGGCAAGCGTTTCATTTTCGGAATCGGCTCGGTTTCCAACATGAATGACGGCTATCCTTGGGGAATTTGGATCGCCTACGACGTCGTGGTGGGCACGGCCTTGGCCTGTGCCGGATATTCCATCGCCCTGATCATTTATGTCTTCAATAAGGGGGAGTATTCGCCCCTGCTGAAGCCCGCCCTGATGACCAGCATGTTCGGCTACACCCTGGCCGGAATCTCGGTCATTTTCGATATCGGCCGGTACTGGCAGGCCTATAACATCTTCCTGCCCTGGCTCAGCAACCTGCATTCGGTGATGTTCGAGGTTGCGCTGTGCATCGGCACCTATATCCTGGTGCTGTGGATGGAGTTTGCCCCGGTTCTGCTGGATAAATTCAAGGCGGACCAGTTGAAGGTCCGGCTCAACCGGATCATCTTTGTTTTCATCGCCTTGGGCATCCTCCTGCCCACCATGCACCAGTCTTCCCTTGGCACCATGATGCTCATGGCCGGGCATAAACTCTCCCCCCTCTGGTGGAGCGGCTTTCTGCCCCTGCTTTTCCTCATCACCGCCGTGGTCATCGGCTATGCCGCGGTGATCTTCGAGTCGCTTATCGCCGCCATTGCCTTCAAGCGTCCCATGGAGATGCATCTGCTGAGCAAGATCTCGGCGCTCATGCCCTGGCTGCTCGGCCTCTACCTGGTGGTCCGGATCGAGGACGTGAACCTGCGCGGCTATCTGCCCCTGGCCTTTGAAGGAGGGCTCCTGGGCAATCTTTTTCTGCTCGAAAACCTCTTGTTTCTTGGCGCCTTGCTGATCCTGGCCTACCCCAACAACCGGCAGAACCCGCAGTTGCTGTTCATCGCCTCCTGCGCCATGCTGCTTGGAGGGAGCATGTACCGTTTCAACACCTATATTGTCGGCTTTGATCCCGGCACCGGCTGGCGGTATTTCCCCTCGGTGCCGGAAATGTTCATCACCTTCGGGATCATTGCCGCCGAAGTGATGGCCTATCTGTGGTTTGTCAAGACCTTGCCGGTGTTGCCCAGGCTCACCAAGGCATGAATTTGAAGGTAACTATCTAGCTCAGGGCTGGAAAGGTTCATAAAACACGAAACGTAACTGTTCAGCAGTGCCGCAGATGCGCGGAAGAGGTCTGCGAAGTGTGCTATTGCACACGAGCAGGCCGATGACAAAGCAGATGCGGTGCTGCTGGGCAGTTACACCTGAAGGAGATTGTTCATGGCTAAGAGAATCGTCGTTGATCCCATCACCAGAATCGAAGGGCATCTCCGGATTGATTGCGAGATTGACAATGGCCGGGTGACCAAGGCTTGGTCTTCCGGCCAGATGTGGCGCGGCATCGAGTTGATCCTCCAGGGGCGCGACCCTCGGGACGCTTGGGTCTTCACCCAGCGCATCTGCGGGGTCTGCACCACGGTGCATGCCGTTGCCTCGGTGCGAGCCGTTGAAAACGCCCTGAATCTGGAGGTGCCGCTCAACGCCCAGTACATCCGGAACATGATTATCTCCGCCCACGGGATCTTTGACCATATCGTTCATTTCTACCATCTTTCCGCCCTGGACTGGGTGGATATCGTCTCCGCCCTCAAGGGCAGCCCCAAGGGGGCCGCCGCCCTCGGTCAGCAGCTTTCTCCCTGGCCCCGCAACGGCGAGCAGGAGATCAAGGCGGTGCAGGAAAAGCTCAAAGGGTTTGTCGGGAGCGGCCAGCTCGGGATTTTTGCCAGCGGCTACTGGGGCCATCCGGCCATGAAATTGTCGCCGGATGTCAATCTTCTTGCCGCCACCCATTATTTCCAGGCCCTGGATTACCAGCGAAGGATCAACAAGGTGGTGGCCATTCTCGGCAGCAAGACCCCGCATATCCAGAATCTGGCCGTGGGCGGGGTCGCCAATCCCATCAACCCCGACAGCCAGTCCACGTTGACCATCGAGCGGCTCTATTACATCAAGACCCTGATCGATGAGATCGGCGATTTTATCAAGAATGTCTATATGGTCGATGTCGCGGCCATCGGCGCTTTTTATGCGGACTGGACGCAATACGGCGCCGGGGTGACCAATTATCTTTCGGTGCCGGATCTGCCCTTGGACACCAAGGGGACAGCGTTCGACCTCCCCGGCGGGTACATTGCCGATGGCAATGTGGGTTCTTTTAAACCGATCACCGGATTCAACGATGATTTCTTCAAGCAGGGGGTCAAGGAGGGGATCAAGCATTCCTGGTACAAGGGAGACTGGGACCGTCATCCCTGGGAGGAGGAGACCGTGCCGCAGCACACCGAGTTCCAGGACAACGGCAAGTATTCCTGGGTCAAATCTCCTACCTTCAACGGCAAACCGGCCCAGGTCGGTCCTTTGGCCAATGTTTTGTGCATGTACGCCGCAGGGCACGGCCCGACCAAAACCTACACCGATGGTCTTTTGAAAACGGTGAGCAAGCTGGCCGGAGCCACGGTGGGGATTTCCGCCCTCCATTCCACCATCGGTCGTCATGCCGCGCGGGCGGTGCGTTGCGCCGTGCTGCACGATTCCCTGCTCGGTCAGTGGCAGGCTTTGATGGACAACATCGGCAAGGGGGATTATACGACCTTCAACCAGCCGGTGTTTCCGAAAGGCGAGCAGCGCGGGGTAGGTTTTCATGAGGCGCCGCGCGGGGTTTTGTCCCACTGGGTCGTGATCCAGGACGGCAAGATCAAGAATTATCAGTGCGTGGTTCCCTCCACCTGGAACGCCGGACCCAGAAACAGCAAAGACGCCCCTGGGCCGTACGAGGCTTCGCTGGTCGGCAATCCGGTGGCTGATCCGGAAAAACCCCTTGAGGTGTTGCGGACGGTTCATTCCTTTGATCCCTGCCTTGCCTGTGCCATCCATCTGTTGGACCCCGCCAGCCGGGAAATCGTCACCGTCAGAACCATGATCTGAAATTGTTGCGTGGAGTTAACCCATTGAAAACAGGCCGCCCCGGCTATCGGGACGGCCTGTTTTCTAAGGAGGAGCATGTCTCATTCTATTCTGGTACTTGGCGTGGGCAACGTGTTGCTGACCGACGAAGGGGCGGGCGTCCGGGCAGTGGAGCAGCTCCAGCTCCAGTATCTTTTTCCTCCCCAGGTGGAGCTGATCGATGGCGGCACCATGGGGCTGGACCTTCTTGGCTATCTCGATGACAAAACCCATCTGTTCATCGTGGATGCGATTGTCTCGACCCAACCTCCCGGTTCGGTGGTCATTGAAAAATTGCTCGATCCACCGGCCTATTTCAGGCAGAAGATCTCTCCCCATCAGATCGGGCTTTCCGAGCTTTTGGCCGTTGCCGCCATGCAGGATTGCCTGCCTCCCTCCATCACGCTTTTCGGCATTGTTCCCCAGGATCTCTCCACCGGCATGAGGATGTCGCCGGAGGTTGAGGCCGCGGTGGAGCGGGTGGTTTTGGCGGTGGTGAAGGAACTTGGCCGGATGGGAGTCGAAGTGGGGCGGCAAGCCGTTGACCCGCCAGCCACGATTGGGGGCTGATTTCCGCCGGGTGGCTCTGTGGGAAAAAAACTTGATCATGACAGCCAAATAGTATTCTATGAAACACCTTGTCTGTGTCGCAGATGGCATGGCTGGTTTTTCAAGGAGAAAGGATGTCCAAGATCACGGTTTTTGTGGCGGATGATCATTCCATCGTCAGGGAAGGGTTGCGGCAGATGTTTGCCAGAAGTAACACCCTTGCCCTGGTCGGTGAGGCTGCGGACGGCGAGGCGGCCGCCAAGGAGATCCGCAGATTGCAGCCCGACGTGGCGATTCTTGACATCGCCATGCCCATGGTCAGCGGCCTTGAATGCATCCCGCTTGTTAAAAACGATTCTCCCAATACGGCAATCGTGATTCTTTCGATGTTCGCCCGCGAAATCTATGTGCACCAAGCCTTGTCCTCGGGCGCTCTTGGCTATGTGCTGAAAACCGCTCCCTGGTC
This sequence comes from Desulfobulbaceae bacterium UBA2273, assembly GCA_002347095.1. Taxonomy (GTDB): domain Bacteria; phylum Desulfobacterota; class Desulfobulbia; order Desulfobulbales; family Desulfurivibrionaceae; genus Thiovibrio; species Thiovibrio ferrireducens. Next base: position 114,249 of record DDWZ01000028.1, read on the forward strand.
CGAGGTTCTTGAGGCGGTGCGGATGGTGTCCCAGGGCAAGTATTTTCTGAGCCGGGAGATAAATTCCGAACTCATCCGCGGCTATCTCCACAATGAGGACCGAAAATCCGCCGAATCCAGCAGATACGATCTGCTCTCCGACCGGGAACAGCAGATATTCCGCCTGGTTATCGAGGGCAACCCTACCAAATCCATAGCCGAACTTCTCTGTCTGAGTCCCAAAACCGTGGAAAAACACCGCTCCAACATCAGCAAAAAACTCGGGATGAGCGAACCTCTGGCCATGCTGAAGTTTGCCATGAAGATCGGTGTGGCTGATCCCGACCTCTGGCCTGACGTGTAAGGGGGGTCTCTTCCGAGAGGGGCGTCCGGTTCGGCTCCTGGTCGTGCCGCTGTGTAAAAAAAGAGTCATTGCGCTTTTCTTGTCTGGTCAAGAGGATCGGGGGTCGGTATAGTTGTCAAAGCCCGTGCGGCAGGGGTTTAAGTGGGCTCGCCGTTCCGCCGTTGTGTTTGCCCCGTGCCCATGCCTGTCGTGTCTGTAAGCCGGGAATGAATCTTCCTAACCTCTTGGTGGTATGTGAGCGATTCCGCAGAGCCGCACAATTCAAAAATCAGGCCTGTCCCTGTCCGGTGGTTTACCTGGTTCCTGGTAGTGGTTTGGACCTTCTTCATCTGCGGACTTTCTTTTCACGAAATAAGCGGTATCAGGCAGATCACCCGGGAAATGGCCATCAGTGAAATCCGGGCTTACTGCAACAAGGACCGCGCCTTGCGTACCTGGGCGGCTTCCCATGGCGGAGTGTATGTGCCTGTCGACGAGCGCACTCCGGCAAATCCATATCTCGCGCATCTTCCCGAACGTGATCTGGTAACGCCCTCCGGCAGGGAACTCACCCTGATGAATCCTGCTTACATGATGCGGCAGGTGGGCGAAGATTTTGCAAGCTCTTATGGGGGCGGCGTCCGGATGACCAGCCTCAAGCCGCTGCGTCCGGAGAATGCGCCGGATGCCTGGGAGCGCCGCTGTCTTGAAGAGTTTGTCCACTCCCGGCGCCCGGAAAAAATCGAGTTCAGCCACATTGACGGCGTGCCGCATCTGCGGTTGATCCAAGCGGTGCTGGTGAAACAAGATTGTCTTCAGTGCCACGGCCATCAGGGCTATGAGGAGGGGGATCTCCGGGGCGGAATCAGTGTCAGCCTGTCCATGGTGGAAGCGCTGGCCCTTGAGGAAAAACAGATCGTTTCCCATCTTGTCAGGGCCGGTTTGACTTGGTTCATCGGCGTGACCGGAATGCTGCTCGGCGGCGGCTTTCTGCGGCGGCGTGTCGCGGAGCGCGATGCGGCCCAAGAGGCGTTGCAGCTATCCCGTGATCGTCTTGCCCGGAAAAGAGAGGAGCTGGAGGAAGCCAACGCCGTGCTGCTGACGGAGATTGGTGAGCGGAAAAAGGCCGAGGCCGAGATACTGATCAGCGAGGAAAAGTTCCGCACCGTTGCGGATTTTACCTACGATTGGGAATACTGGTTGGATCCGGCGGGAAATTTTCTCTATGTCTCCCCTTCCGCGGAGCGAATCACCGGATATAAACCGGAAGAGTTCAGGGAAAATCCCCGGCTCTTCCTGGAGATCATCCATCCGGACCACCAGTCCCAGATGGAAAATCATTTCCGGCAGGCCGTGTCGGAGCGCAGGGTTTGCATGCTGGAATTCCGGATTGTCACCAAAGACGGGAAAAAGCGCTGGATCGGGCACACCTGCCAGCCCGTGTATGGCCGGTCGGGCGAGTTTTTGGGCAACAGGGCGAGCAATCGGGATATCACCGGCAGCAAATGGAGCGAGAAAACTCTCAATAAATTTGCGGTGGAACTGGCCCACAGCAACAGGGATCTGCAGGATTTCGCCTATATGGCCTCCCATGACCTGCGGGAACCGCTGGTGCTTGTGCAGGCTTTCAGTGAGAGGCTGCGGACCCGCTATGGGAATGACATCCCCGAAAAAGGGTTGGAATATGTCCGGCGAATTGAAGCCGCCACCGCGCGGATGCAGGAGCTGATTTCCGGGGTGTTGGCCTATTCGCGCGTTTCCGCCAAGGCCCAGCCTTTAGAGGAAGTTGACCTGGCAAAGATCGTGTTGCAGGTAATCTCCGATCTCGAGCTGCGGCTCGCCGAGACCGGGGGGCGGGTAGAGGTTGCCGATCTGTGCAGGATCAAGGGTGATCCTCTCCAGATGCGGCAGCTTTTCCAGAACCTTATAGTCAACGCCCTTAAATACAGCAAACCGGATCTGCCTCCCCGCATTGTGGTTTTCAGTCGAAATATCCCAGGGGCCGAAGGCAACGGCACGGGGGATTTCTGCCGTATTGTGGTGGAGGACAACGGCATCGGCTTTGCCGCGGAATCCGCGGATAAAATCTTCGGCCTCTTTCAGCGTTTGCATGGCCGGAGCCAGTACGAGGGAACCGGCATCGGCCTGGCGGTGTGCAAGCGGATTGTCGAGCGGCACGGTGGAATCATCAACGCGGAGAGTTCTCCGGGCATGGGGGCGCGATTCATCGTCACCCTGCCGGTGCGCGGTCCCGAGATTGACGATCTGGAGCAGCTTGTGTGCCAGGATTAAACGGCCGGGCAAGCCGGAAAATGCGCGGAGGCGCGTTCCGGCCTGGAATACCCCCCGGTCTTTGTGTATCATGAGCCAATGCATGAAATGTCACTGGCTATAAACATTGTCGAACTTGTTTCGGAAAAGGCGCAGGCAGCCGGGGGGCAAAAGGTCACCTCGGTGGAGCTTGAGGCCGGTACGCTTTCCGGGGTGATGGTCGAAGCGCTGGCCTTCTGTTTTGACGCCGCCGCCCGCAACACCCCGGCAGAAGGCGCCCGTCTCGTGGTTCGCGAGATTGAAGCGCGCGGCGCCTGCTTGGGCTGCGGTCACGTTTTTGTGCTTGAGTCCCTGCTTGCCCAGTGCCCGCAATGCGGGGAGTATGCGGTGGAAATTCTGCAGGGGCGGGACTTGAAGGTTGTCTCCCTCACCATTGACGAAGAATAGGTGATTCATGTGTGATTCCTGCGGCTGCACTCAGCCGGAGAACAGCGTAACCATCACGAGGCCGGGGCAGGTTGGCTCCGGCGCGGCAGACCATCACCATTCACATCCGAGCCGGGTTGTGGAGGTGCGGGAGGCGGTGCTGGGAAAAAACGACGGGATTGCCGTGCATAACCGGGATTTTTTCAAGGAGCGTCGAATCGTGGCCCTCAATCTGGTCAGCTCCCCCGGTTCCGGCAAGACCACCATCCTCGAACAAACCATCCGGAAGCTGCGGGGCGAGATCCCCATGGCGGTCATTGAAGGGGATCAGCAGACCATGCTCGATGCCGAGCGGATCGACGCCACCGGGGTGGACGTGGTGCAGGTGAACACCGGGGCCGGATGCCATCTGGATGCGGACATGGTGCATCAGGCCCTGCACCGGATGGAGCCGGCGGAAAATTCCCTGCTCTTCATCGAAAATGTCGGCAATCTGGTCTGCCCGGCCATGTTTGATCTGGGCGAGGCGGCCAAGGTCGTGATCATCAGCGTCACCGAAGGCGAGGACAAGCCCCTCAAGTATCCGGCCATGTTCGACGCGGCCAGCCTCTGTTTGATTAATAAAATCGACCTGCTTCCCCATGTTGATTTTGACGTGGCCCGCTGCCGGGAATATGCGCTACGGGTGAACCACCGGCTGGAGTTTTTCGAGATTTCCGCCAGAACCGGCGAGGGCATGCCCGCTTGGCTGGCCTGGCTGCGCCGGCAACTCTAAGCGATCACAGGTCGGCGCATCTGCTTTGTCATCGGCCTGCTCATGTGCAATAGCACACTTCGCAGGCCTCTTTCGCGCATCTGCACCACCCTGCAATCGCTTACAGGCTAACGGTTTGTATTCTTTAATGATTGTCCATGCCCCGTGATTGGTTCTTGATTTCTGGGCGGAAGGAATTCATGCCAATCGAGCGCCGGAAGATATCGGTCAGCGGCATTGTCCAAGGCGTCGGCTTCCGGCCCTTTGTCTACCGTCTGGCCAAAGAGCGATCCCTGGTCGGTTTCGTGGCCAACACCTCGGAGGGGGTTGCCATCGAGGCCCAGGGGCAGGTCGCGCAGCTTGATGATTTTCTTGGCGCCCTGCGAAGGGAAGCGCCTCCCTTGGCCCAGGTCGGCGAGATCGTTGCGGTTCCCATCCCTCTGCGTGATGATGGCGAATTTGCCCTCCTCCATTCGACAGCCTCCGGCCCGGTTTCCACCCTGATTTCCCCGGATGTCGCCGTGTGCGATGCCTGCTTGGCCGAATTCTTTTCTCCACCCGACCGCCGTTTTCGCTATCCCTTTATTAACTGCACCAACTGCGGCCCCCGCTATACCATTGTCGAGCGCATTCCTTACGACCGTCCCCATACGACCATGCGCGGGTTTACCATGTGCGCACCCTGCCAGCGGGAATATGATGATCCCGCGGATCGGCGGTTTCATGCCCAGCCCAATTGCTGTCCCGACTGCGGCCCGCAGCTTGCTTTGGTTGCGGCGGACGGTCGTTTGGTGGCCCAGCGGGATGAGGCGCTTCGCGAGACACTCCTGCGGTTGGCAACGGGCGAGATCGTTGCAATCAAAGGAGTGGGCGGGTTTCATCTGGCCGTGGACGCTGCCAATGCGCAGGCGGTAAATTGTCTGCGGCAGAGGAAGGGGAGGGAGGCCAAGCCGCTGGCGGTGATGGTTGCCGATCTGTCCGCAGCCCGGAAGATCTGCCGGTTGGGGGATATGGAAGAGCAGGCCCTTACGAGCCAAGAGCGGCCCATTGTCCTGGCTGAAAAAAAAGAGGGGCATGGGTTGGCGGAAGAGGTTGCCCCGGGATGCGACCAGTTTGGCCTCATGCTGCCCTATGCGCCGCTCCACTATCTGCTCTTGCAGGGGTCGGTGCGCACCGTGGTTATGACCAGCGGCAACCGCAGCGAAGAGCCGATTTGCATCGAAAACCATGAGGCGGTGCAGCGTCTGGGCTGTATAGCTGATTGTTTTCTCATGCATGATCGCGGGATTCATCTACCCTGCGATGATTCGGTGGTTGCGCTCCAGGCAGGGATGATCCGCCAGATCCGGCGCAGCCGGGGCTTTGCCCCCAAGCCCATTCTGCTGGCGGGAACCGGGGGGATGGTTCTCGGAGTGGGGGCGGAACTCAAGAATACCGTCTGTCTGCTCAAGGAAAATCACGCTTTTCTCAGCCAGCACATCGGGGATCTGAAAAATCTCGAGGCCTACCGGGTTTTTCAGCACAGCCTCGGCCAATTGGCAACTCTTTTTGAAATCAACCCGGCCCTGATCGTGCATGACCTGCACCCCCAGTATCTTTCAAGCCGCTGGGCCAAGGAGCAGAATATTCCCACCCTGGCGGTGCAGCATCACCATGCCCATCTAGCCGCCTGTCTGGCCGAGAACCACCAGGCAGGCCCGGCCATCGGCATTATCCTTGATGGGACAGGGTATGGATCTGACCGGACCATCTGGGGCGGCGAGGTTTTGCTGGGAGACGCCCGTGGGTGCCAGCGGTTTGGCGCTTTGGAAGCCTTGCCCCTCCCGGGTGGTGATGCCGCGGTGCAGGCCCCTTGGCGAATAGCCGTGAGCTATCTCCATGCCGCCTACGGCGCGGCATTGCCCGACCTGCCTTTTTTGGCTGATCACGAGTGCGAGGTGATCCTTGAGATGGTGCAAAAAAGGCTGAATTCCCCCCTGACCAGCAGTTGCGGCAGGCTCTTTGATGCGGTGGCCGCCATGAGCGGGGGTCGGCAGACCATCCACTATGAGGCCCAGGCCGCCATCGAGCTGATGCAACTGGCGGGCGGGGAGCTTGGTGAGGAAGTATTTCCCTGCGAAGTCTACGAAGAAGATGCTATAGCTGAGTTGAGCAGCGTGTCTGCTCGTACGAAACGTATACCCTCTGGGTGCATGCTGAAAATCTCGGTGCGTTCCTTGATCCGGGAGGTGGCGCAAGCCGTACAGGCCGGGATGGCGCAAAGCGAGATCAGCCGCAGGTTCCATGGTGGTTTGGTTGCGGCCTTTACCCGGGTGGCCGAAGAAGCGCGGCGGAGGGAAAAGATCGGTACCGTGGTTTTGAGCGGCGGCGTTTTTCAGAACCGGCTGCTTTTGGAGGGGATGAATGCCTCCCTGGGGCGGGCCGGATTCAAGGTGCTGATGCATACGAAGCTGCCCTGCAATGATGGGTGCATTTCCTTGGGGCAGGCAGTGATTGGCCGTGAGGCGTTAAAGAAAAGGTGACGGTATGTGTCTGGCGATTCCCGGCAGGGTGGTGGAGATATTTCAGGAAAACGGCCTGCTCATGGGGCATATTGACTACAGCGGCACGGTCAATACGATCTGCCTTGAGTATGTGCCGGAGATCGCGGTGGGCCAGTATACCGTGGTGCATGCAGGCTTTGCCCTGTCGGTGCTGAACGAGGAAGAGGCGCAACAGAGTTTTGCCGCCTGGCGGGAATTGACCCAGGCCGTGGCGGCACAGGGCACGGATGTCTTCGGCAATCCCCTGGAGAAGTAGCCCCTTGCAAAAGGCTCAAAAGTTCCCTCCCGTCAAGGGAGGGGGATTCCATTTGGCAGAATTTTGCAAGAGGCGATACATAAAGAGGCCTTTGTCTCCCCATGAAATATGTCGATGAATACCGCGATCCGGCTCTGGCTGTCCGCCTTCTTGCGGAAATCCGCCAGACCGTGACCCGGCCGTGGGTGGTCATGGAGATTTGCGGCGGCCATACCCATGCCATCATGAAAAACGGGTTGGATCAGTTGTTGCCCGCCCAAGTTGAGCTGGTGCATGGCCCGGGTTGCCCGGTCTGCGTGACCCCGGTGGAGACCATTGACCGGGCCGTGGCCATCGCGGCCAGGCCCGAGGTGATCTTTACCAGTTTCGGCGACATGCTCCGGGTGCCGGGCAGCAGTTCCAGTCTGTTCATGGCAAAATCCGCCGGCGCCGACGTGCGCATGGTGTATTCGCCCTTGGAAGCCGTGGCCCTGGCCCGCCAAAACCCGGAGCGGGAAGTGGTTTTTCTTGCCGTCGGTTTTGAAACAACGGCGCCGGGCAATGGCATGGCCTTGTTGCAAGCCAAACGCGAAGGGCTGACGAACTTCAGCCTGCTGGCCAGTCATGTTCTCGTGCCCCCCGCCATCCGGGCACTGCTCTCTTCGCCAGCCAACCGGGTGCAGGGCTATCTTGCTCCTGGGCATGTCTGCACGATCATGGGTTGGCAGGAGTACGTTCCTTTGGCTGAGGAATTTAAGGTGCCCATCGTGGTCACCGGCTTTGAACTCCTCGATATCCTGGCCGGTCTGCTCATGGTGCTTCGCCAGCTTGAGGCGGGGGAGCATGGGGTGGAGAACCAATACGGCCGGTCGGTGAGCCGGGACGGCAATCCGGGGGCGCAACGGATCATGGCCGAGGTCTTTGCGGTGCGTGACCGTCCTTGGCGGGGGATCGGGGTGCTGCCTGCCAGCGGCCTGGTGATCAGGGAGCATCTTGCCGCCTATGACGCCGAGCGGAAGTTTGCCGTGGAAACCATCAGGGTGCGGGAGCCTGAGGCATGCCAAAGCGGCAGTGTGTTGCAAGGGCTGATCAAGCCCGATGGCTGTCCGGCTTTTGGCCGGGAATGCACCCCGGAGCATCCCCTGGGGGCAACCATGGTCTCCGGCGAGGGCGCCTGCGCCGCCTACTATAAATACCACAGGACCTCCCATGCATAATCTGAATCCGGAAGACTTCAGTTGCCCCCTGCCCATCATGGAATACGAGACCATCCAACTGGCGCACGGCAGCGGCGGGCGTCTCTCCGCCGAGCTCGTCAGCCGGTTTTTTTTGCCGCGCTTCGGCAATGAAACCCTGAACCGGCTGGAGGATCAGGCGGTGGTGGATTTCTCCCAGGGGCGTTTGGCCCTGACCACCGATTCCTTTGTGGTTGATCCCCTTTTTTTTCCAGGCGGTGACATCGGCGATCTGGCGATCAACGGGACGGTGAACGATGTCTGCATGAGCGGCGCAACCCCGCTCTATCTGGCCGCCGCCTTTATCATTGAAGAGGGGTTGCCCATGGTCACCCTGCATCGGATTCTGCTTTCCATGGAAAAGGCGGCGAAAAGCGCCGGGGTGCAGATCGTGACCGGAGATACCAAGGTGGTCAACCGGGGGTGCTGCGACAAGATCTTCATCACCACCACCGGGGTGGGCCGGGTTCCGGCGGAGGCGAACATTTCCGCGGCCAATCTTCAGGCCGGAGACACGATCATTCTTTCCGGTTCCATTGGCGACCACGGCATGGCGATTTTGACCTCTCGGGAGGGGCTTTCCTTTGCCTCCCGGGTGCAAAGCGACACGGCCGCTTTGAATGGCCTGGTGGCCAGAATGCTGCAAGCCTCCCCGGCTATTCATGCCATGCGCGATCCCACCCGGGGGGGGCTCGCCACCACGCTCAACGAGTTTGCCGCTGCCTCCGGAGCCGGTATCGTGTTGCAGGAGGCGGCTATTCCGGTGCGGCCCGAGGTGCGTGGGGCCTGCGAGGTGCTGGGCATCGACCCCATGTATGTCGCCAACGAGGGCAAGCTGGTGGCCGTTGTTCCCGGGGAGGTTGCCGGCACGGTGGTGGCCGCCATGCGGAGCCATCCCTTGGGCCGGGAGGCCGCGATTATCGGCGAGGTCGTCGCGGAGAACCGGGGGATGGTGGTCATGCGCAACGCCTTAGGGGCGCAACGAATTGTCGATATGCCGGTGGGCGAACAGCTCCCCAGGATTTGCTGAATGCGAGCCCGGAGAGAACAATTGCTAGAGCAATAAGGGCGCGGCGGCAGGCAGAAATATGGAAAAACACAGATGATATGTTGACTTTTTTTCAAGCAAACAGGTATAAACCTTCAGGAATCAGGATTTCTGTTATCAATTTTTGCAAAGGGAGGTGAGTTGGTGCAGAAGCGAATCGTAACAATGTTGACAGCAATGTCGCTGATGCTTCCTACGGCCGCTTTGGCGGCCAGCGGGGACGCGCTCTTTTTACAGAGCTGTGGCGCATGTCACAAAAAAGGAGGCAAGGCGGCGATTGTGAACCCTGCCGACAAGGCCGGCAGTGTGTGGGAAAAATACTTTGCCCGGGGACGTCACTCCGTTGATATGGGCATGAGTGATGCAGACCTGCAGGCGGTGGTGAAATATTTGGTGAAACACGCAGCCGACAGCGATCAGCCGGCAGCCGCGGTTATTCCCAAATAATTCACTGGCGAAAAAAGATATTCACTGGGAGGAGGAGAATAAGTGAAAAAGATTTTATTGACCGCAGGTGCATTGCTGGCCTGGACAAGCTGCGCCGTTGCCGGGGCAGGTGGCCAGACGGTAGCCATTCCGGTAGAAGATTATAAGGCGATTTTGGAGCGTCTGGACACCCTGCAGAAGCGTGTTGACCAGATGGAAAGGGCAGAGAGCCCTTCCGGCAAGGCAACGGCAGCCGCCATGCCGAGCAAGCTGGCCAAGGATGTGGAAACGATCTACGACACCTTGGACAAGGTCGAAACCAAAACCTTGAAAGACCGGATCAACCTGGGCGCCGAGCTGCGCACCAGGGCGGATTTCTTCAAGTTGAAGAACGACGCGAATTTTGGCGGCGCGGGCTCGGTTGAGCATAACGACAACCACTGGACCAACCGGTTCCGGCTGAATCTTGATTCCGAGATCCGGAAAAACCTGTTGTTCACCGGCCGTATCACTGCCTACAAGAATTTTGCCAACAGCGACAACAACGCGTTTGCCAATGATTCCAATGCGGCCCATCTGCCTGGAGACAGCGGTTTGAAGCTGGACCGCGCCTATGTGGACTGGACTCCCGAGGGCATGCCCATCCCGTTGGCCCTGACCTTCGGCCGTCAGCCCGTTTCCGAGGGCCCGCCCTCCGAGTTGAAGGAGAACCGGCTCCGCCAGTCCACCTATCCCTCTCTTCTGTTTGACGGAGAGGCGGACGGCGTGGTGGCAACCATTGGTCTTGAGCGCTACTTGGGCTGGAAGAATTCAGGCATCCGTTTTGCCTGGCACAAGGCCTATCAGGATACCAATACCTCTGTGAGCTACATGGACAATGCCGGTGGCATGTATGACGACACCAACATTTACGCCATGTTTTTTGAAACCGAGATTCCCGGCGTGCGGGACAGCCTCTTGGTCTTAAGTGCTCTCCAGGCTGCGGATCTGGTGGGTGATGGCACGTATGTCGGCGGCACCGGAAAGGCTGATATCGGTGACATGACCCTGTATGGTCTCCATGTCCAAGCCAATAACGTTGTGGATTCCGGTTTTGACCTGTTTTTCTCCTCGGGTCTTAACAAGACCGATCCGAGCGGGAATACAGTGACCGATGCCTACGGTCGCCCCACAGGCCTTATGAATACCGGGGCCAATACCGACGAGCATTCCGGTTGGGCGATCCACACTGGTTTGCGCTACAACATTCCGTATAAGCCGTGGAATAATCCCAAGGTCGGCTTTGAGTACAATCACGGTAGCGATAATTGGTTCAGCTTCACCTGGGGCAGCGCCGAATTGTACAATAAGCTGGCCACCCGTGGCGATGCCTACGACTTCTACTACATCCAGCCGTTCAATGAGAATCTCTTTGGCCGTCTGGGCTACACCCATATCGACTACAACTACACCAACAGCGGTATGCATCTGGGTGATTTCGGCGATTCCATCGCCGAGCTTGACAACCTGTACTTTTTGCTCGACGTTCGCTTCTAACGCGCGGGCAAAAGTGGTTTGTTCTCCGAGGGTGGCCGTCTGGCCACCCTTTTTTTATGTCCTTTTCCTGGGGAGGCAAATCGTTTCCGCGGCCTGACCCTGCGGCAAAGATGTCGCGAACCCGCTTGCGCACGGGCGATGAATTGAATAGACTAGTCAAGTATTGTGCGCATCGTTTTTTCCGGACAATCTGACAGGAGCTTTGCCATGGGTATTCATTCACTGTTTTCTGTGCTGCTTGTCGTTCTTCTCTCCGGCTGCGCCATCAATCCTGTTACCGGTAAATCCGAGTTGGCCCTGTATTCCATGCCTGAAAACGAAGAGATCGCTCTGGGCAAAAAGGCCTTTCCCGAGGCGGTTCAACGAATGCATGGGGAATACAACGACCCGGGACTCAAAAACTATGTCACCGCAATAGGGATGCGCCTGGCCAAGGTCAGCCACCGGCCCGATCTGCCCTATGTTTTCAAGGTGGTCAACGACTCCAGCCCCAATGCCTTTGCCGTACCCGGCGGCAATATCGCCATCACCCGAGGGTTGCTGGTTGCCCTGGAAAACGAGGCCCAGCTTGCCGCGGTGTTGGGCCATGAGGTTGGCCATGTCACGGCCAAGCATTCGGTGCAGAACCTGCAGCGCGGCGTCCTGCTCAATATCGGCCTGCAGGTTTTGGCCATTTCGAGCAGCGGCACTTCTTACAGCGCATTGGCCCGGCAGGCGGGGCAGGTGGCGGGAGCGCTTTTGGAGAGCTCATACAGCCGGGAGGAGGAGCGGGAGGCGGATCGGCTGGGCATCGACTACATGGTGAAGGCCCAGTACAGCCCCAGGGGAGCGGTTGAGTTGCAGGAATTTTTTGCCAAGAAAAGCGGGGAGGGAGAACCCCAGTGGGTCCAGGGGTTGTTCCGGACCCATCCCTTTTCCCTGGAACGGATGCGGGATAACCAAGAATACATCGACAGCAACTACAGTTGGGCCTTGAACAATGAAACGTATGGTTCCGAGGAGGGGGATTTCAAGCGGGCGATGGCTCCGTTGCTGAAGACCAGCGAGGCATACAACGATTACGACAAAGCCAGGGAGAAAGAGCAGGCCAAGGATCTGGCGGGGGCGATCGGACTCTATGAGCAGGCGGTGCGCAAAGCGCCGCAGCAGGCGCTGCTGCAGAGCGCCCTGGGCATGGCGTATCTGAAAAACAACAGCCCGGACCAAGCCAAAAAAAGTTTAAGCCGGGCCGTGCAGTTGGACGGCGAGTATCACGAAAGCCATTTCGGCCTCGGCTATCTGTATCTGCGCGAGAAAAATCCCGCCTTGGCCAAGGAGCATCTGCAAAAAAGCATGAAGCTCATGCCTACCCTGGGCAGCGCCTTTTTTCTTGCCGAAAGCTATGAGTTGACGGGAGAGTCGGCAAAAGCCCATGCCTTGTATGGCCAGGTGGCGGGGGCTGATCCCCGTGGCAACTTGGGCAGGTCGGCGGCGGCCAGATACAGAGCGCTTGGGGGGGCGGGCCGCCGCTAGAAAGGTCAGGGTTTTTCCGGAGAATCCAGGATGTGCAAAAACGGCTCGAACAGGTAGCGGAGTTCTTCGAGGGATTGTCTGATCACATAGGGCAAGGCCTTGGCATACATATCCAGCAGCACGATGGCATTGACGGACGAGTCTGTTTTTGATCCGCTCCGCACCCGTGTTGCCATGGCCTGGTTGACTTCCTGGATGGTGCGGTACAGATTCCGCAATTTTTCCAGATTGAAATCCGCTTCTCCTCCCCCGGTTTTTACAAAATATTGGGCCAGCATGTAGGTTGCCGTGGCGCGGAAGATGGTTTCTTCTTCGTTGGCCAGCGGCAAATGAAAGCGGGCCATGGGTTTGAACAAGGCGGTGTGTGGGCAGCCGCTTCCGGCAATAACCAGCCCCATCAGGGAGCATAGCGCCCTTTGCGCCGTGGTTTTCTGGGAAATCACCCTTTCTGCGGTTGTAACCTGAAGATCCAGCACATCAAAGGAGAGAAGCTTTTCGCCCCGCCGGACAATGGGAGCAATGTTGACCGCTGCCGGGCAATGGGGGGAGGAGGCTTCGGTCAACGGGCAACTGGCGCATTGGGAAAAGGAGAGCTTTGTCCAGTGCGGCAAGGGCTCCGCCTTGGCTTCCGGCAGGGTTTCAAGGGTCTGGGGGTCGAGACGGACGGTAAACAGTTCTTCGCTGTTGTCTTGCAAACGGAAGCTGTATTCGATGACCAAAGGCTGCGGTTGCATGTCGGCGCTGTGTTCTCCTGTGTTGTTTCCCCGGTGACGGCGGAGCCGCTCATCCCTTGGAGGAAGAATACTTCCATGGTAGGGGAAATCATTGTAAAAAGCAACGATTCCCCTCGGTTAACCGGCATGGCGCACGGTGAAGACGCCTGCAGGTTTTGACTTTAATACCTCCACTCTGTACACTGATTGCAGGTTCGGGGAATGTATCCAAAAAGAGAAAGCCTTGGCGAAATCCGGGCACTGTCGAGAAATTGCATGACACCGAGTCAATTGCTGTCCACCATCCTGGTTATCCCGGGGATAATTTTTTTGAGTGTCGCGGCGCGCCTCTGCGTGCAGACCTGGCGGCAGGTTCCCCTTTCCCTCGCAGGGAAATGGCAGGCCCTGACCGGCCTGATCCTTTTTTTTATTGCCGGCTACCTCTTTTTTATCGTCATCCAGGTCAGGCAGCTTGTTTTTCCTGTGGAGATCGTCACCGGCCTGGTCTTTCTCGGCGGCTCCCTTTTTGTCTTTCTGGTCATCAGCTTGTCCAAGCTCACCATTGCCAAAGTCCGGGACGCGGATAAGGAAATTCTCCGGTCAAACACCGCCCTTGTCCAAAAGAACACCGAACTTGAACGCGAGATTGTCGCCCGGCTGGAGGCGGAAGGGAGGGCCAAGGCTCGGCTTCAGCATCTGACCACCCTGCACGGCATCGATCTGGTGATTACCGCGAGCCTCGACCTGCGGCTGACCATGAAACTGTTTCTGGAGCAGACCGTTTCGCAGCTCGGCATGGATGCGGGCGCCATACTGCTGCTCAATCCCCACACCCAAACCTTGGACCATGGGGCGGACTGGGGTTTTGAGGGGATGGGCATCCGGAAATCCAGGGTGCGGCTTGGCGAGGGAGGCGCCGGGATTGCCGCCTACGAGCGGCGGATTGTTCATATTGCCGACATCACCGAGCCTCCCAACCCCTTTGTCCGGCTTGAGCTGCTTCAGCATGAGAAGTTCATAGCCTATTATGCCGTCCCCTTGATTGCCAAAGGACAGGTGAAGGGCGTTTTTGAGATTTTTAGCCGGCAACGGTTTGAGGCCGACCCGGAATGGTCGGATTTTTTTGAGGCCCTGGCCATCCAGGCGGCCATTGCCATTGACAATGCGACGCTCTTCCGCAAGCTCCAGGAGTCGAACATCGAATTAACCCTGGCCTACGACACCACCATCGAGGGGTGGGCAAAGGCCCTGGAGTTGCGAGATTCGGAAACAGAGGGGCACACCCAGCGGGTGGCGGAGCTGACCCTGCGGGTCGCCTGCGCCCTTGGCATCCGGGAGGATGAGCTTGATCATGTCCGCCGGGGCGCCTTGCTCCACGATATCGGCAAGATGGCGGTGCCCGACTCGGTTTTGATGAATGCCGGTCCGCTCACCAAAGAGGAGCAGCAGATCATGCGGCAACATCCTGCCTTTGCCTTTGAACTGCTGTCTCCCATCCATTATCTGCGCCCGGCCCTGGATATCCCGTATTGCCATCATGAATGGTGGGACGGCACCGGTTATCCGCGGGGCTTGAAAGGCGAACAGATTCCCCTGGCGGCGAGAATCTTCTCCATTGCCGACACCTGGGACGCCCTGATCTCGGCCCGGCGGTACCGCGAGGCTTGGCCTCCGGAAAAGGTTGCCGCACACATCCATTCCCTGGCCGGCACCCAGTTTGATCCGAACTTGGTGGATATCTTTCTGGCAACGGTGTGAGGGCGCAATTTTTCGATGGGTGTTGCGTGTGCAGCGAAGTTTTAGGAGGGGAAGGTTCGTGAAGATCATCGTGGCTGTCGCGGTTGTCTGGGTGTCGCTGATTATTTACGGGCAGAACAAACCGCTGCCCAAGGGCGTCTCGCTGGAAGGGGCGGCGCATGCCGCGGCACATGTCGAATTCCTGACCGATTGCACCTATCAGCGCAACGGGCAGCCGGTGCGCGAGCAAGCCATTTTCAGCCGGGTTTATCGGATCATTGATGGGGCCGAGCGTTTCATTCTGCTCGACTTTTTTTTGTTCAACGGAGTTCAGCCCAAGGGGGGGAGCTTCCCCGCCCTGGCCGAGGAAATGACCCGCAGGCTGGTTGAAAAAAAGCAGCGCGCCCCTCAGGTGGACATCGTGCTCATCACCGACACCATCAACCGGAGCTATGGCGCTGAGGAACCGGAGCATTTCCAGAGGCTGCGGGCCGGCGGGGTGCGGATCATGTACACGGATACCAGCAAACTGCGTGATTCCAACTTCATGTATTCCGCCTGGTGGCGGCTTTTTTGCCAGTGGTTCGGCGCCGGCGGGAATGGCTGGCTGCCCTCGCCCTTTGCCCAGGATGGGCCAGCCATGACCCTGCGGGGGTATTTGAGCCTGTTCAATTTCAAGGCCAACCACCGCAAGGTTGTGGCCAGCGAAAAAGAAGTGCTTATTACCTCCGCCAATCCCCATGACGCAAGCGCGTATCATTCCAATATCGCCATTGTCGCTCAAGGTCCGGTGGTTCAGGATGTTGTCGAGTCGGAAGCCGCGGTGGCGAGGTTTTCCGGTGGGGCTATGCCCAAGTGGGAGATTCCGGTTCGCCCGCAATCCGGCGAGATGCATCTGCGCTTGCTCACCGAAGGGAAGATCAAGGCGCGGTTGCTGGCAACCCTTGCCCGGTGCGGGGACAAGGCTTCGGTGCGGATGGCCATGTTCTATCTCTCCGATCGCGAGGTGATCGCCGGGCTTCTTGATGCCGTAGCCAGGGGAGCCGAGGTGCGTCTGCTCCTTGACCCGAACAAGGATGCCTTTGGCCGGAGCAAAAACGGCATTCCCAACCGGCCGGTGGCCCAGGAACTTGTGGAAAAATCCCGGGGGGCAATCCAGGTGCGCTGGTATGGAACGCACGGCGAACAGTTTCACCCCAAGCTGACCATGATTTCCCTGCCCGAAGAGACAGTGCTCATCGGCGGCTCGGCAAATCTCACCCGGCGCAATCTCGACGACCTGAACCTGGAGTCCTGCCTTGAGGTGACGGCCCCCGCGGATTCGCGGGTGATCCGCTCGGCAACCGGGTATTTCGAGCGGATGTGGCGAAATGACGGCGGGGACTATTCCCTTGATTTTGCCAAGTTTTCAGAGGATTCGTCGTTTCGCTACGCCCTGTACCGTTTTCAGGAGTGGAGCGGGATGTCGACATTTTAACCGCACACTGGCGGGGCGACTTGTGCTACAATAAAAAAAATGCGATGAACCAAGGGGATACTCAGGGCTGGGAGGCTAGAATGCTCGGCCAATACGGCTTTGGGGGCGACCATGAATGAAAAGATTCTGGTAGTGGACAACCAGCCGCTGATGCTCCGGCTCATGAGCAATTTTTTGGGCAAAAAAGGCTATGAGGTCAAAACCGCGCCTGACAGCATGACAGCCCTTGCCGTGCTTGCTGATTTTGTTCCGGACGTCATGTTCGTGGATATGGTGATGCCGCATATCAGCGGCGACAAACTGTGCCGGATCGTGCGCTCCATGCCGGAGTTGAAAAACGTCTGTATCATCATTCTCTCCGCCATTGCCGCGGAAGAAAACATCGACTGCGCTTCGTTCGGCGCCAATGCCTGCATCGCCAAGGGACCTTTTCGCGACATCGAGCAGCACATTTCCCGGTTGCTCGCCGCCCGCGACAACAAGGAAGATCTGTTATCTTCAGGGATTGTCGGGCTTGAAAGCATTTACCAGCGGGAGATCACCAAGGAGCTGCTGAGTTCGAGGAAACACTTCGAGGTTGTTCTTGGCAATATCAGCGAAGGGATCGTCGAGTGCACCGGCGAGGGGCGGATTGTGTATGTCAATGCCGCCGGCGCTGCCATCCTTGGCGCCCGGGAAGAAAAAATCCTGGCCGCTGATTTTTTCGATTTTTTTGCGGAAAGCATGCGGCAGGAAGTGGCACATGCTTTTGCCGGACTCGGCGAGCATCCCATTGCCCTGGGCGAGGAAACAGTCCTGCTACTGAAAGGGCGGCGGGTTGCCCTGATCGTGCTGCCTATTGTCGATGCCGGCCAGCGAACGGCCATTGTGATCATCCAGGATATCACCGCGCGCAAAGCCGCGGAAGAGAAGCTTGAGAGCTATCGTGACCATCTGGAAAAAATGGTGGTGGCGCGCACGGCGGAGCTTTCCCAAAAAAACGAGCAGCTCCGCGCGGAGATCCGGGAACGCCACTCCGCCGAGGAACGGATGGGAGAGGCCCAGCGGGAGTGGGAGCGGACCTTCGATGCGGTGGACGACATCGTTACCTTGCAGGATGCTTCTTTGCGCCTGACCAGGGTTAACAAGGCGACGTGCCGGATTTTGCGTAAAACAGAGGCGGAACTGGTTGGCCGTTATTGTTATGAGGTGTTCCGGGGGGCAACCGAACCCTGTCAGGGTTGCTGGGCACATTGTGCCTCTCCGGCCCGCAAGTCTTACACTCAGGAGATTTTGCATCCGGATTTGGGCAAGACCTTTCTGCTCACCGCCACTCCGGTTATGGACGACCAGGGGAGGATGAGCGGCGTTACCCATTTTGCCAAGGACATCAGCGAACAGAAAAAACTGGAGTTCCAGCTCATGCAGGCCCAGAAGATGGAGGCCATCGGCACCCTTGCCGGCGGCATTGCCCATGATTTCAACAATATCCTTGCCGCGGTCGTTGGATACACGGAGCTGGCCATGCTGGATCTGCAAGAGAATATGCCCGTGTATGCCAAGCTTGAGGAAGTGACCAGGGCAGGCAAGCGGGCCAGGGATCTGGTGGCGCAGATCCTTACCTTCAGCAGGCACAGCGAGGCAAAGCGGGAACCCCTTGAGTTGCGCAGCATAGTCAAGGAGGCCATGAAGCTGCTCAGAGCCTCCCTGCCCAGCACCATCGAAATGAAGCAGGAAATAAGCGACCAGCCCTGTTGGGCCTTGGCTGACCCGGTGCAGATCCATCAGGTGCTGATGAACCTCTGTATCAATGCCTCCCAGGCCATGCGCGGCCGGGGGGGAATTCTTCTGGTTACCCTTGCGCCCGAGGAAATTGACGAGCCCCGCGCCGCGTTGAATCCGGATCTTCGGCCAGGCCTCTCTGTGCATCTCGGGGTGCGGGATACCGGTCAGGGCATGGAGCAGGAGGTGGTGGAGCGGATCTTCGAGCCGTTTTTTACCACCAAGCAAACCGGGGAAGGAACCGGGATGGGGCTTGCGGTGGTGCACGGGATCGTGAAAAGCCATAAGGGCGCCATTGAGGTTGCCAGCCAGCCGGGGCAGGGAACGGTTTTTGATCTCTATTTCCCCTGCATCACCGAAACCGGGGAGCTTGGAGAGAGCGGTGGTGATTCGCCCATGTCCCGCGGCACGGAACGCATCCTGTTCGTGGATGATGAGCCTGCCCTGGCCGAATTGGGCAAGCAAGCGCTGGGCTCCTTGGGATACCAGGTTGAATCCCATGGCGACAGCCGGGAGGCCTGGGCGAGGTTTGTTGCCGCTCCGGACATCTTTGACCTGGTCATTACCGACCTGACCATGCCGGGGATGACCGGAGCCCAGCTTGCCGAAAAGATTCTGGCCTTGCGCCCCGCCATTCCGGTTATCCTTACCACGGGCTATAGCGATATCCTTACCGAGGAAGAAGCCCGGGAGTTGGGGGTGTATGAGTACCTGCTCAAACCCTTCAGCACCGCGAGACTGGCAGAGGCGGTGCGGCGAACGCTTGATGCCAATGGGCACTGAGCCTACTCTCCCGAAAGTCTTTTCCCGGCGGATGCGCAAAAGCCTCCTGAATATCCTGGCTTTTTTGGGAGGGGCTGTGCTGCTTTCCCTCGTTACCCTCTTCTATCCGGGGCGGTTGAACGCTGCTTTCCCCGTGGAGACCAGCCTCGTGCTGCTGTCCGGCGGGCTCGGCGGGGTATTCACGCTCCGCTGGTTTGTGCAGCGGAGGAAAAGCAGGGAGCGCGAGGCCAATCTCCTCATGGTTGTGCGGACCATGCGCCGGATACATCTGCGGCTGGCCGAGAGAAAAAGCCGAGACGAATTACTCCAGGGCATCTGCCGGATCCTGGTGGAAGAGGGGCATTATTTCAGTGCCTGGCTGGCCCTGATAGACAGGGAGGGAAATCTGATTCGTTGCGCCGAAAACGGTCTGGGCGAACGGTTTTTCCGGGTGCGCCAGGGCATGGAGCAGGGGCTTTTCCCGGAGTGCGCGAAAAAAGCCCTGTCCGGAGAAAGATTGGTGCTGAGCGATTCGGCAAGCCGTTGCGCGGGCTGTCTTCTTCCGGAAAGCGATGCGGCCGGGGTTTGCTGTACCGCCAGGTTGAGCCACCGCGACCAGTTCTACGGCCTGTTAAGCGTTTCCTTTTCCGCGGCCCGCAAGCACAACCTTGAAGAACGGATGCTCTTTGCGGAAATCGCCCGGGATGTGGGGCAGACTCTGCATCTTTTGGAGCTTGAGGAGCAGCGGGCCGTTACCGAAAACAGGTTCAGGGAGCTGGTGGAAAATTCACTGGCCGGGATTCTTCTGATTCAGGACAACGCGATCATCTATCGCAACCCGGAGCAGAAAAGACTTTTTGGGCCTCTCCCCGCCGGGTTCCGGCCGAACGCCTTTGTCGGGGTGCACCCCGACGATCGGGAAAAGGTGGAGGCGGCCTATGGCAGAGTCAGCCGCGGGGAAGCAGCCTCGGTGGATCTTGACTTCCGGTTTTATCCACAGCGGAAGGGCGACGAACTCCAGGCCATGAAATGGGTGTTCTGCCGGGCCAGCAGGATTGAGTATAATGGCAGGGAAACAGTGCTGGTCAGCATGATCGACATCACCCGAAACCGGGAGCTGGAACAGATTATCCGGGTTCAGGACAAGATGTCTTCCCTTGGGCGCGTGGCCGCGGGCATTGCCCATGAGATCCGCAACCCCTTGTCCGGCATCAATATCTATCTCGACACCCTGGTAAAGATGTATGAGCGCGGGACCAATCTGGAAACGGTGGGCGAGATTCTTGCCCAGATGAAGGTTGCTTCCGGAAAAATAGAATCGGTGATCCGGCGGGTCATGGATTTTTCAAAGCCCGGGCAGCCGCGGCTGGCGATGGTTGATGTCAATCTGCCGGTGGAAAACGCTCTGGCTCTCTGCGCCGCTGCCTTGCGGAGGGACAGGGTGGAGCTGCAGAAGGAGCTGGCCTGCGATTTGCCGCGCTGCCGGGTTGATGCCGGCCTGATTGAACAGGTTGTGCTCAATCTGCTGACCAATGCGGCAGAGGCCCTGCGTCAGGCCGAGAACAAGAAGATATCGGTGCGGACCGCTCTCGAAAAGAAAGCGGTGGTGATCCGGGTGGCTGATTCGGGGCCGGGTATCCAGGAAGGTCTTCGGGAGAAGATTTTTGATCCGTTTTACACGACCAAGAGTGACGGGACCGGCATCGGTCTTAGTCTGTGCCAGCGGATCATCACCGACCATCAGGGCACGCTGACCGTGGAGGAAAGCGCTTGGGGCGGCGCTGAATTCGTCATTGCCCTGGCGGCTGAACCGGAGCAGGTGGGATGAACTCCCGGAGGAGGGCGGTATGGATCTGTTCGCGCGATTGCAGGGGATGAAGGTGTTGCTGGTTGAGGATGAACCGCTGATCAGGGATTCCTTGCAGCGCTTCTTCGCCAATGAGGAGTGCACGATCATGGCGGCGGAAACAGGGGAGGATGCCCTGGAGATCATCAAGGGCAACACCTGCGATATCGTCATCATCGATTACCGTCTGCCCGGCATGGACGGCCTTGAGTTTTTAAAACGGGCCCAGCGTCTCAATGCCCGGTTCAAGAAAATCCTGATCACCGCCTACATGACCGAGCCGGTGATTGCCGAGGCCTTCCGTCTCGGAGTGCATGAGTTCATCGAAAAACCCTTTGCCATGGAAGATCTGGAGGAAGTCCTTGTCCGGATCCTTGAGAAAAAAAAACGAACCAACGGGCGAGGCCCGGTCAAAACTTAGCAAAGTCCGGGGGGGACTTGATCACAGGAGGTGCGGTATGAAGGAAGTTATCCCAAGGAAGCCGTTTTCAGAGCTCAGCACCGTGCGCAACGAGATGGACCGGCTGTGGAACCGGTTTCTGGATGATTGGCCATTGCCCACCATGTTCACCAAGGGGTGGGCGCCGATGGCCGACATCTCGGAAACCAAGGACAAGCTGGTCGTCAAGGCCGAGTTGCCGGGACTTGACCCGGAAGACATCAAGCTGAGTCTCTCCGGCAACCTGTTGACCATTGAGGGCGAGAAGAAAAAAGAAAAAGAGGAAAAAGACGAGCACCATTACTATCTGGAGCGCTACAGCGGGGCGTTTCACCGATCGTTCCGCCTGCCGGTGGAGGTGCACGAGGACAAGATTGAGGCCAAATTCGACAAGGGCGTGCTCACCATCACCCTGCCCAAGACGGCAACGAGCAAAAAAAAGGAAATCAAGATCGCCAAGGCGAAATCATAAAAAAAATCCCCCCTGGGTTTTGCCTGGCCTTTCCTGACTCTTCCCGCCCCTGTCGCAACGGTGCCACCGCGGCGGGGGCGTCCTATTCCGGACGGAGCCCCGTTGCTTTCAGGCCCGAGGCATTCTTGAGGTTGGCGCCCTTGAGGTTGGCATTGCTCAGGTCTGCCTTGTAGAAATCAGCCTCTTCCAGATTGGCATTTTCCAGATTGGCTCCGGAAAGATTGGCGCCCTTGAGGTTGGCCCCTTCCAGATCGGCGTCACGCAGGTTGGCGCCGGAGAGATTGGCGCGTTCAAGAAAGGCCCCTTGCAGTTTTTTTCCGGAAAGATCCTGGCCGGCAAGGTTGCATTCCACGCAGCGGTTGACTTGCAGGAGTTTCTCCAGATCAGTGGGCTTGGCGGGTGCCGGCGGCGGTATCGGTTCCGGTGTCGCGGCCAGGGCCGGAGGGCTTGGCGGAGCCGGAGGAGCAATGGGCGGGGCGGCGACGCTTGCCGCGGCGGGCATGGCCTCTGCCGGGGCAGCCTTGGCAACCGCCGGAGATACTGGATCAGCGGCCGGCGCGCTGGGCAGGGGGGCGGCCGCGGCGGAGATCTCTTCCGCGTCCTTGGCCGGGAGCGGGCTGGGTGTTGGGGCGACGCCATCCTCGGCGATTTCGTTCTCCTGCTCGGAAGTGCCCATGGGAGTCGTTGTTTGCATCGCCGGAAAAGAGGGCGCCCACAGGGTTTCCCCCTGTCTCCGGTCCCGTTCCCGCGGGTCTTTTCTCTTGGGCGCGGAAATGGTTTTGTCACGGTACTGGGCGAGGAATGCATCGATATCCTCTTTGGTGCCCTGCTGCCGATCTTTTTCCAGAATCGTCCCCATCAGGTACGCCCCCTCAAAATCCGCGCCGGTCAGAATTGCCCCAGTGAGGTCTGCCTTGTAGAGATCGGCTCCGGCCAGGTTGGCTCCGGTGAGATTGGCCTGAGTGAGCTGTGCCTCTGCCAGGTCCGCCGTCTTGAGGCTGGCGCCTTGCAGGTTGGCACCGCTGAGGTTGGCGCCGGCCAGATTGGCCCGATTTAGGTTGAGCCCGACCAGATCGGCGCCGGCCAAGTCGCAGCCCGGGCAACCGTTTTGTGCAATCAGGCGTTCAATCTCGGGGCTGGCGCCCAGGGGGATGGGCACCGGAACCGCCGGTTTTTGCGGAACCCTCACCCGCGCAGGTTGCGGGGCAGGTGGGGCAACGGGTTTCGCCGCGGGTGCCTCCGGTGGCGGTTCGGGCAGGACGGCGGGTGCCGATCTTGGTGAATCTGTCCGCGGTGTTTTCGCTTCCGGGAGCGGAAGTTCCGCCGGAACTGGGGCGGGGTTCGTTGCGGGGGGTGGTTCCGGTTGGGAAGCTGCTGCCGGTTTGGCCGGGACGGACTGCGGAGGAGGTGTCTGCGCCTCTGTGTTTGCTTGGGGAGGGGACACGGGCGTGGCCGGTTCACCATTGCCCTGGAGCGGAGGAGTCACGGCAACCGGTGGCGGCAGGGGCTTTTCCGGTTCCTTCCGGGCATTTTCCGGGGGGGTGTAGGTGTTGCCCTCAAGGATTGCCCGCTCATGGTTGCTGTTGGCCAGGGAGGCGTTTTTAAGGTTGGCCCCTGAGAGAAAAGCGCCGGTGAGGTCAGCCTTGTAGAGGTCAGCTTCCTCCAGGCTGGCGTCGGTCAGGTTTGCCCCGGTGAGATCAACCGCCTTGAGGTTTGCGCCCTCCAGGTCGGCCTTCTCCAGATTTGCCCTGGAGAGATTGGCCCGTTCCAGAAGGGCGCCGGCAAGCTTTGCCCGGCGCAGATCAGCGCCGGAGAGATCGCATTCCACACAGCGGTTGGTGGTTTTCAGGGTCTCAAGGTCTTTTTCGTTGTAGGCCGCGGCTTGGCGGGGTGAGGCAGTCAAGCAAAGAGAGCAGAACAACAGGGCGGCCGCAGGTGTTTTTCTGTTTGAATGTGCCAACGTTTTGTGATCCCCCGGCCATCTTCATGATGGCGCAATGTGTGCTTGCTGGGCCAGATAACTGATTCGGAGGTGGAGCCGTGAGCCACGCTTTGCCCGAAACCGTAAGTGATTGCAGAGCGCCCTGTGATTGCTTGCCCAGCCAGATTCTGATTACAACCCAGGGCCGGACTTTGTCAAGTCAAGATGCGGCTTCCTGGTGTCCGGAGGGGAACTGTTGGCAGCGTATTTGCCGCTGAGCGCGTATTTTTTTCCTGCCGGGCATGGATTTTTCGAGCAATCGGATGGTAAATTTGGTAGATAGGTGTTTCTTTTGATGTCTGAAATTTTTCACCAAAACAACGGGTTAGAGATACTATGCTGGTAAAGGACATTCTCGACAATAACAGGTTTTCCTTCAGTTTTGAATTTTTCCCGCCCAAGGATGAGCCGGGCTGGGAAAATCTTTTTGCCAACATCTCCGACCTGATGCCCTTAAAGCCCGCCTATGTCAGCGTGACATACGGGGCGGGCGGTTCGACCCGGGATCGCACCCACAAGCTGATCGTCAGGATCCAGCAGGAAACCAACCTCACCGTTGTCTCCCATCTCACCTGCGTTGGCTCAAACCGGGCGGAAACCGGAGAGATACTCCGCAATTATGCGGCAAGCGGGGTGGAGAATATCCTGGCCTTGCGCGGCGATCCTCCCAAGGGGCAGACCGATTTCGTCCATCCCCCGGACGGCTTTGCCCATGCCGCCGATCTGGTCGCCTTCATCAAAAAGAACTTCCCGCATATGGGCGTCGGCGTCGCCGGCTTTCCGGAGGGACATCCCGCCACCCCCAACCGGCTGCTGGAGATGGACTATCTCAAGGCCAAGGTTGACGCCGGGGCGGACTATATCGTGACCCAACTCTTCTTCGACAATCGCGATTTTTATGATTTTCGCGACCGTTGCGCCTTGGCCGGCATAACGGTGCCCATCATTGCCGGGCTCATGCCCATCACCACCAAGAACGGCATGGTGCGCATGGCCGAGCTTGCCGCCGGGGCCAGGATTCCGGCCGCCTTGCTGCGTGCGCTGGATCGGGCCAGAAGCGATGAGCAGGTGGAAAAGGTCGGGGTGCACTGGGCCACCGAGCAGGTCCGCGATCTGCTGGACAACGAGGTGCGGGGCATTCATTTTTACACCCTGAACCATTCCCGCCAGGCCCTGGATATCTACCAGGCCCTCGGCGTGGAGGATTCCATCCAACTGGGCGCGTGAGCCGGGGCTTTCAGTCTTTGTCTGCCTGGGGCCGTGGGGTCCACCATTTGAAGATGCCGTAAACGGACAGCACCAGATAGACCGAGAAAAGAAACGCTTCGGCCAGCATGCCCTTGTGGGAAAAACTGACAATCCAGCCGAGATTGGCGATGGTCCAGATTATCCAGCCTGCCACATGTTTCTGCAGGTTGAAAAGGGTTCCCAGAATGCTGAGCCCGGTGAGAATCCATTCGAACATGGCAAGTCCTTCATCGGCGGGGCGTTGCTTGTGCCGCGACGCTGCCGCTTTGGTTTTTTTGTTATGGGGCAAAGAGGAGTACGGCCCCAGCTTAAAGCCAAAGAGGGGCCTTAAGCAAGCATCAATCGTGAAAAAGGCGCGGAGCTGTGTTGTGTTTCGCGATAAATGACGTAATTTTATTGAGATAAAATCCCTCCCCGGGAGAAGACCACAAGGAGCAAAGGTATGTCACAGGCTAAAAAAGGAGATAGCGTCAAGATCCATTATACCGGCACGCTGGAGGATGGGACGGTTTTTGATTCCTCCGCCGGGCGCGATCCCCTGGATTTCACCCTCGGCGGCGGTCAGGTGATCGTGGGCTTTGAGGAGGCTGTTTTGGGAATGGCCATCGGCGACAAGAAAAAGGTCACCATTCCTTCCCATAAAGCCTATGGCGAAAAGAATGAGGAGCTGGTTATCGAGGTGCCTCGCACTCAGGTTCCCCCGGATCTCAACCCGGAAGTGGACCAGAAACTGCAGATGGGCGGACCCAACGGCGAACTGGTTGTGGTCACGGTTGTGGCGGTAACGGACGAGGTTGTCGTTCTTGATGCCAACCCGCCCCTGGCAGGCAAGGACCTCATCTTTGATCTGGAACTGGTGGCTATTTCCTGAGCCGGGAAAAAGTGAATCGGTCCCATGCCCTGGTAATCTTTTTTGCCGGGGCATTTTTTTTGCGCCGGGTCGCTTGCCTGTATCCTGCGGACAAAAGGGTGTGGTATACTCGGCGAAAGAAGGCTGGGGCGCGCGCAGGCACATCGATAACAGGGATCAGGTCGGCCATGCAGAAGATCATTGACCAAGGGTTGTTTTTTCTCCAGAAAAATTGGGGGCTCGCCGTCCTGCTGGTCATGATCGCGCTGTTGTCGCAGGGGTGCGCCTCGCTGGTGATCCCCCCCATGGTCGGGCCGGTGGTGAAGAATCTCAACCGCCAGGCAGACCTGGAGCTGGTTTGTGACGGCGCGCCCTCCTACCTGCTGCTCCTAGATAGCATGCTGGTTTCCGATCCCGATAACGCTAGGTTGCTGATGCATGGCACCCAGGCCTATACGGCCTACGCGAGTCTCATGCCGGAATGCGGCCGCCCGGAACGGGCCGCGGTGCTGGGGGATAGGGCCAGGGAGTATGGGCTGCGCCTGCTGGGCACCCATAAAAGTCTTGGTGGTGCCGATCAGATGCCGCTTGCCGGGTTCAGCGAGGCCCTGCAATCCGTTGGTTCCCGCGAGGTGGAAAAACTGTTCTGGGGTGGTTACGGCTGGGCCACCTGGATCGGTTTCAGCATGGGGGCGCCAGCGGCGGTCGCGGATCTGCCCAAGGTTGAGCAGTTGATGCTGCGGGTGCTGGCCCTGGACGAGGGATTCTACCACGGCGGCGCCCATCTTTTTCTTGGCATCTATTATGGCTCCCGTCCGGCGATGCTGGGCGGCAGGCCGGAAGTGAGCCGGGGCCATTTTGAGAAGGCCCTGGCCCTGGGCGATAGGCGCTTTCTTCCGACTCTGGTTGCCTATGCCGAATACTACGCCCGGCAGACCTTTGACCAAGAGCTGTATGTCCGCCTGCTGGAAGAGACGCTGGCCTTTGACCTTGCTTTAGCCCCGGACCTGACCCTGCCCAATGTTCTGGCCCAGCGGCGGGCCCGGAAGCTGCTGGCCCAGGTGGATGAATTTTTTTAACTGTCCAGCAGCACCACACCTGCTTTGTCAGCGGCCTACTCATGTGCGATAGCACACTTCGCAGGCCTCTTCCGCGCATCTGTGGCACTGCTGAACAGTTACATGCTGGAGGTTTCGTCCAGTTTTGACCTCACGCTGGATAATTACGATTTTTTAGGAGAGAAGGTATGAATCGTCTGCTGCGTACGGTCTGTTTCGGCATCGCCCTTCTGGCGCTCATGGCTCCTCCGGGCGCCCAGGCCGCGCCCCGCTATCTCTTCAAGATCGCCACCCTTGCCCCGGATGGCAGCGTCTGGGCCAGGCGTTTCCAGGAATTTCAGAACGAGGTGACTGCCAAGAGCAATGGCGAGATCGGCTTCAAGCTCTACATGGGCGGGGTAATGGGCGACGACCGGGCCATGTACCGCAAGATGCGGATCGGCCAGCTCCAGGGCGGCGGCTTTACCATGACCGGGATCAGCGAGACCGTGCCGGATTTCCGGATCATGGCCATCCCTTTTTTCTTCCGGTCCTACGCCGAGGTGGACAGGGTTGCCGAGGGTCTGTTCCCGCTGTTTAAAAAGGCCTTTCAAGAAAAGGATCTGGTCCTGCTGGCCATGACCGAGGTCGGTTTTGTCTACACCATGTCCAGCGAACCGGTGACCACCGTGGCCCAGTTGCGGGCGAGCAAGTGCTGGGCGCCGGAGAATGATCCCTTGAGCCGTGGGTTTCTCGAGGACATGGGCGTCACCCCAATCCCCCTCTCCATCCCGGACGTGCTCTCCTCCCTGCAAACCGGCATGATCAACACGGTGTTCAACGGCTTTTACGGCTCCATCGTCCTCCAGTGGTTTACCCGGACAAAATATATCACCGATACCCCCTTTGGCTACGCCTATGGCGGGTTGGTCTTTTCCAAGAGCGCCTTTGCCAAGCTCCCCCCCCACCATGCCGCCATGATGGAGGCTGCCGCGAAAAAACATTTTGCCGGCTTGTTGATCGATACCCGGCGCAGCAATGAAGAGGCCTTGGCCACCCTGAAAAAGAACGGCATCCAGTTGGTGCCGGCAGAGAAGGAAACCCTGCAACAGTTGCTGGCGGTGCGTGACCAAAAAACCGTGCCGCGTCTGGTGGGCACCGCTTTTTCCAAGGAGATCTACGCGGCGGCGACCCGGCTGCTTGCTGATTTTCGGGCGAAATCTCCCGCTGGGGGTGCGGCCAAATGAGCGAGCAACCGGGCCGGCTTTTTCGAGGAATCCAGCAGATAGGCAGATTGCTGGCGCGGCTTGAGGAGGGGGTTCTGTTGCTGCTGATCGCCGCCATGATCGGTCTGGCCTGCCTGCAGATCGTATTGCGCGATGTCTGGGGCGGGGGGTTGTCCTGGGCCGATCCGCTTCTGCGGGTCATGGTGCTCTGGACCGGGCTTCTCGGAGCCGTGGTGGCCACCAAGCTGGATAAACATATCTCCATTGATCTCGCTTCCCACCTGGTGCCCAAACCGATTTTTCGCTGGCTGCGGGTATTCAGGTCATTTTTTGCCGCCGGGGTCTGTGTGGTGCTTACCTGGATGGCCATTGATTTTGTCCGCCAGGAGGCGCTTTATGGCAACGGCCAGGCAATGGCCGGACTTGCCTCCTGGCAACTCAATCTGATTTTTCCCCTGGCCTTTGGCTCCATCACCCTCCGTTTTCTGCTCGGCGGCGTGCACAGTTTTCGCGCCGCCCTGGCCGGAAAAGATATCCGCTCTTTCGAGGAAACGGCCTAGATCCTGATATGCAATTCCTGCAACTGATAACCCTGGTTTTGGCCATATTGGGCAGCCCGCTTTTTGTGGTGATGGCCGCTTTGGCCCTGCTCTCCTTTTATGGGGCAGGCATTGATCCCTCGGTGGTGGTCATCGAGATGTCCCGGTTGGCCGAGACCCCCATGCTGCTTTCCCTGCCCCTTTTTATCCTCGCCGGGACCGTACTTTCCGAAAGCAAGGCGCCGGTGCGGTTGCTGGACCTGTCCAACGTGCTGCTGGGTTGGCTGCCCGGCGGGCTGGCGGTGATCGCCCTGGTGGTGTGTTCGGTTTTCACCGCCTTTACCGGCGCTTCCGGGGTTACCATCTTTGCCCTGGGGGGGTTGCTTTTTCCGGCCATGCTCAAGGACCGCTACCCCGAGCAGTTTTCCCTGGGGTTGATCACCACCTCCGGCAGCCTGGGCTTGCTCTTCCCCCCCAGCCTGCCCCTTATCCTCTACGGGGTCATAGCCGAGACCCGGATCGACCACCTCTTTCTGGCCGGGATTCTGCCCGGTCTGTTGATGCTGCTTCTGCTGGGCGCCTACAGCATCAAAAAAGGCGCGGCCACCCGTGGCCCCCGCAAGCCGTTGCCGGCGGGGGAGACGCGGCGGGCCTTGCGCGCCGCGGTCTGGGAGCTCCCTTTGCCGGTCATTGTGCTGGGAGGGATTTACGGCGGTTTTTTTGTCGTGGGCGAGGCGGCGGCGGTGACCGCCCTGTACGTTTTGCTCGTGGAGATGTGCGTGCACCGGGATATCACCCCGGCGCGGCTCCCTTCCCTTGTGGTGCGGAGCATGGCTCTCTTCGGAGGGATCTTCGTGGTGCTCGCCGCCTCCATGGCCTCCACCAGCTTTCTCATCGATCAGGAGATTCCGGCCCGGCTCTTTGATTTTATCCGGGAGCATATCTCAAGCAAGTATACCTTTCTTCTGTTGCTCAATCTTTTTCTGCTCGTTGTCGGCGCCCTGCTCGATATTTTTTCCGCCCTGGTCCTGGTGGTGCCGCTCATCGTGCCCATTGCCCTGGGATATGGGGTTGATCTCACCCATCTTGGCATCATTTTTCTGGCCAACCTGCAGATCGGCTACTGCACCCCGCCGGTGGGGCTCGGTCTTTTTCTGGCCAGTTATCGTTTTGATCGGCCCATTGCCCAACTGTACACCGCCACCCTGCCGTTTTTGGGGATATTGTTCGTCACCCTGGGAATCATCACCTATTTCCCCCTGCTGAGCCTTTTTCTGGTCGAACTGTTCGGATAGCGTCAAGCCTTTTCGCCGGAAAATCTGACAGGCCACGCAGAAAACGATTCCCCCTTTTTGTGGCCGACCCCCAAGGCGCCCTTGTGAAGATACAAAGCCCAGGCCCAGTCTGTTTCAAAAAAGCTGGTGGTGGCAGACCAATAGGCCTCGCGCACCCGGTGGAACGGGTGACCGGCCGGTAGGGCCGGTTCCGCCTGCGAGCAGTCCACCAGCGATTCAAGGGCGTTTATGTCGGGGAGCCGCCAGTCGTTGCTGCCGTGCAGAGTGGTCCGGTTGATCTCGCCTATGAGATCCAGGGCCTGGCGCCAGGTCATGGTCTTTCCGCCCACGTCTCCATCCTTGAACCAGATGAGGCGGGTCAGATTGTCGAGGACCGTTTCGCCGAGATCGGTAAAGCGCGGCTGCGGCCAGGCGAGGCCATACCGGTGTTCGCCGTCCTGACCCGAGTTCGGGCAGGGAATCTCCCCCCCCAAAGCGTCATGGCAGGTTATCTGTCCGGTTCTTGGCAAAAGGTTGTATCCGGCGCCGCGAACCGGCCAGAAAAGAGCATACTGATCCTTGCGCCCGTAAAACATGCGGGCGCCTTCGAGGTGGATCCACCAGGCATAGGCCGGGTGAATCGCCGCCGTGGTGGAAGTCCAGTACCAGCCCAGGAAGATGTTGGTGAACGGATGCTCCTCCGGCAATGAGGGCTTTTTCGCCTGATAGCTCATGAGCGAGCGAAGCTCCCGGCGGTTGGGCAGCCGCCAGTCGTCATAGCCGGCCCATTTGTGGCGATTCATTCCGGCGATGAAGGCGAGGGATTCCTGCCAGGTCAGGGGGAATTCGTTCAGGTTGGCGTCCCTGGTCCAGGCGAGCCCGGTGAGGTGGTCGAGAACGATTTCCTTTTCCAGGGAAAATCGTGGACTCGGCCATGGCAGGCCCAGGCGGAATTCCCCGTCCTGGCCGCTGCCGGGGCAGGGGATGGCGTCGCCCTCTTCGTCGTAGCAAAGGATTTGTCCGGTTCGCAATAAACCTGTTTTCATGGGGTATTCCGCAGGAGCAGGGTGGCTTGGCGTTGGCGAGATGTCTGGGGCAACTGTTGGTCCTCTTCCTCAGGCTTGCCCATGTCCGGTGAAGGGGACAAAGGCCACGGAGAGGATGCTCCGGCTGGTGACCCTTTTGCCGGATTTCTCCACCAGCAACAGATCCTGGGGCAGATGCGGGCGGCCCACCGGAATCACCAGCCTGCCGAAGGGAGAGAGCTGCTCGATCAGGGCTTGTGGTATCCGGGGCGCCGCGGCGGTGACGATGATTCCGTCATAGGGGGCATGCTCCGGCAGTCCGGAAGAACCGTCGGAGGCGAGGACCTCCACCGCCTCGTACCCCAAATGCCGCAAGCGGTCGGCAGCTTGCCGCGCCAGTTCGGGAACGATCTCCAGGCTGTATACCCGTTTGACCAATTGGGAGAGAACCGCGGCCTGATAGCCGGAGCCGGTGCCGATTTCCAGGATGGTGTCGTCGGGTTCCGGCTCCAGCAGGTCGGTCATCAGTGCGACGATAAAGGGCTGGGAGATGGTCTGGCCGTTGCCTATGGGCAGGGGATTGTTGTCGTAGGCGTAGGGCTTGAGTTCGTCCGGGACGAAGTCCTCGCGCCGTACCGTGGCCATGGCGTCAAAGATCTGCTGGCGCAGGGTGTAACGGCCGGTGAGGCCGCCGGTAAAACGGCATTCGTCTTCGATGGTGCGGAGCATGCCCTGTATCGTTTCCGCGCTCATGATCACCTCCGAGCCGCACGGGATGGAATTGACTGCACTCGAACAGCGCCTGTTCTCATGATTGCTCATCCGGCCGGGGGAAGTCAAAGATTTTATCGTCCCGGGGAGCAATGGCGGATTGCGGGAATCTCTTGCCGGACAATACAGCCATTCGTGGCCGTCGCGACGGATGGGAAACGGACACGGGGATTATTGCGTAACAACGCTTAAAAACTTGTGCCGCAAGACAATACAGATTAGTAAAAATAGAGGAAGCACTTCTTCTTATTCCCCTCAGACGGTGGCGGACAGTATGGAATTCATCATGATACGGGCCGGCTTTCTTTTTGACTGGATCGAGCTGCATCTGGAAAGCAAGCAGGGCATGAAGTTTTTTGCCACGGTGCTGGTAAGTTTCTTTATTTCCGCCATTGTCCTCATCGAGTTGAATCGAAGGCTTCTTGTGCCCGAGCCGTTTGCCTCGCATGTTTCCCTTTCCCATCTTGCCGCCATTGAGCAGGCTTTCAACCTCCTGCTGGCCCTGGAGGTGGTGAGCCTTATCCTCAGTCTGTCCCACTCGGTCACCAAATCGGTGGGCAAGCAGTTTGAAATCCTTTCCCTGATTCTCCTGCGGGATACCTTTAAGGAATTTTCCCATTTCAGCGAACCGCTGCTCTGGGCGGAGATTGTCCCAACCCTGGGAAACATTATCGCCTCGGCGGTTGGCGCGCTGCTTATTTTTGTTGTCCTGGGTTTTTTTTACAAGACCCAGCGTTCCCACCCGATCACCGGGGATGAGAAAATCCGCAGTCACTTCATCCTTGCCAAAAAGATGATCGCTCTGTTGCTGCTGGTCTCTTTCGCGGGTATCTGCCTCAATGACCTCTGGGGCTATTTTGCCCATGGGCTGCCGGAAAACGCCTTTGCCTCCTTTTACACCCTGCTTGTTTTCAGCGATGTGCTGGTGGTGCTCATTTCGCTGCGCTACAGCGCGCAGTACCAAGTCTCTTTCCGCAACTCCGGCTATGCCGTGGCCACGGTTCTTATCCGGCTGGCCCTGATTGCCCCGATCATCGTCGGCGCCGTGATCGGGGTGGGCACCACCTTGTTTGCCCTGGGGATCAGTCTGGCGTACAATGCCTTTGCTCCCAAACCGGAAGCGTTTGTCTGTAAAAACTAAAAAAATGCCGGGTCGCGAGCCTCAATTTTTACTGCGGCCGAAGTGCAACTACGGTATATAACCTGTGGAATATATGGTGGTTTTGTCCCGTGACTCCGGAGAACAATGAGGTGTTGCTATGGGTGTCTGTCGTATAGTGTTGGCTGATGATCATGCCCTGATCCGGCATGGAGTCAAGAAAATGATTGAACAGGACCCTGCGCTCAAGGTGGTCGGCGAGGCGGCCGACGGCCTGGAGCTCATTGCGCTGTTGAAAACCATCCCGGCCGATCTTGTCATCCTCGACATCTCCATGCCCAACCTGCGAGGGATCGAGGCGATCCGCGAGGTGCGCAAGATCTGTCCTGCGATCAAGGTGCTCATGCTGACCATGCACAAGGGCGAGCAGTACCTCTGTTCCTCCTTTGCTTCCGGGGCGGACGGCTATCTGCTCAAGGAGGATTCCGACACCGAGCTGCTACCGGCCATCGCCAGGGTCCGCCAGGGCGAGTTATACATCTCCCCCAATCTGGCCGGAGAATTTCCCGAGGACGTCATCGCCTCCTGCAGCCGCCGCGGCGATGGATTCGGCGAGATCCTGACCCCGAGGGAAAAGCAGATCCTGCAACTGGTGGCCGAGGGGGTAACGAGCCGGGATATCGCCGACAAGCTCGATATCAGCAAACGGACCGTCGAGCACCATCGGGCCAACATGATGAAAAAGCTCAACATCAAGCGCGTTGCCGACCTTATCAAGTATGCCATCGGCAGGGGGCTTTCCGACACCCCGCCAGAGTAAATTGATTCGTCCCCTCTTTTTTATAAAAACAGCTTGCGACACCTTTGTCCCAATGATGCACTGCCGCATCCGCCACAGGAGGAAGAGTATGAAAAAAGCCGTTGGTCTTCTCTGTTTGTTGCTGGCCATATTTTCTTGGGTGGGCGTGGGGCTGGCCCTTGACCCCCTGGAGGTGCGGACCCTCCGCCCGGAAGCGAAGCTGAGCTTTCAGCCGCTTGAGCAGGGCAAGGTTTTGGTCTCGGTCCAGGACAAGTCCGGGGATGCCATTTTGGGCTTGCAGAAAGAGGATTTTTCCATCAAGCAAGGGCTGAAAACCGCGAAGATCATTTCGGTGGAGGATGTCCAGGAGCAACGGAACATTGGCCTCAATATCGTGCTCGTGGTGGACAATTCCTATTCCATGGAGCAGCGCAAGGCGGTGGAGCCCTTGCTGGCGGCCATGGACAGCTTTCTCACCTTGGTCCGGCCCATTGACAATGTCCATGTCGTCACCTTTGTCGATCCGGGGACGAGTCTGCCCCGGGTCTCCACCCGAACCTTCCAGGCAAACGAGGTTCCGGCCTTGAGTCAGTTCTTGCGGAGCAGTTTTTTCCCCGCCACCACCGACGGCACCTACCTCTATGACAGCATCCACAAAGGGCTGGAGATCATTCGCCAGATGCCGGCGGACAGCCAGAAGTTCATGCTCGTTTTTTCCGACGGCGAAGACATCAACAGCACGCTGAAGAGTGAGGATGTGAGCTTGGCGGCCACGGGAGTGAGCAATTTTTCCGCCTATGCCGTGGACTACATGGACAAGCCCGGCCTGGATCCATTCCTGACCTCCTTTGCCCAGGGCCATAACGGCATGATCCGCAAGGCCACCTCGGCCAATGATTTTCTGCCCATTCTCAAGAGATTCTCCACCACCATTTTTCACCGTTACCTGATCACCTACCGGTTCCTTGCCCCTCCCGCCGGAACGCTCGTCAGCGCGCCTGCCGCCGTGAATATCGAGGAGGTCACCGTGGTGGACAGCTCTCCCATGTTGAACCATGTCTATTTCGACACCGGGAAAAGCCGTATCCCCGAAAGATACGTGACCCTGGCTCCGGCGGAGACAGCAAACTTTTCCGAAGAGAAGCTGAAGGACACCATGGAGAAACACCACCAGATCCTGAACGTCATCGGCAAACGGCTGCAAGCCAACCCCGAGGCCCGGATAACCCTGGTGGGCTGTAACTCCAACAGCGGCGTGGAAAAAGGGAAGATCGGGCTGGCAAGGAGCCGGGCCGAAGCGATTTTCGCCTATTTTGAGTCCGTATGGGGCATTGATCTGTCACGGATGGAAATCAAGGCCCGGAACCTTCCCGCCGTGCCCAGCACCAGCCGGGTGCCGGAAGGCGTTGTGGAAAATCAGCGGGTTGAGATTCTCTCCACCCATCCCGCCATCCTCGACACCATCAAGAGCACCTATGTGCAGGAGCAAGCCGATACCAAGGAGTTGCGGTTCGCTCCCTCCCTGCAGGGGGAAACCGAGATCGAGAGCTGGCAACTCAGGTTGCTGGGCGCGGACAAGGTGCTGGCGACCAGGGAGGGCGCGGGCGCTCCGCCGGCGGAGGTGGTCTTTTCCCTGGAAACGCTGGGGTTAAGTAACCTTGTGCAACTGGGGCAGGTCAGCGCCGACCTTGAGGTGAAAGACAAGGAAGGCAACGTGTTCAGCACCGCCTCCGCTCCGGTCGCGATCAATTTTATCCGGCGGGAGGAGCGCATCGCCCAGAAGATCGGGAGCAAGGTCGTGGAGAAATATGGGTTGATCCTCTTTGCCTTCGACCGGGCCGATCTGAAGGATCGCAACCAGATCATCGTCAACCGGGTGCTCGCCCGAGTTGCGGAACTCAAGGGGGTTGCCATGGACATCGCCGGGCACACCGATAGCATCGGCAAGGAAAAATACAATATTGAACTGTCCGGGCGGAGGGCAAAAGCGGTGTACGATTCCACCGTGCAGGGCGGGATAGCCACAGAGGCCCAGATAACCCATGCGGGCAACGGCCCCAATAATCCGCCCTACGACAACAGTCTGCCCGAAGGGAGATCGCTCAACAGGACGGTGATCATCAATCTCCAGTATACGGAGTAATTATTTGTGGCGGCCATGGGCTGCGTATCGGTTGATCGTCCGTTTTTTTTTATTGTTTGCCAAGGAGGTGAAGGTTGTGCGTTTTCCAGGAATGAGCAAGAAGCAGGGTTTTTACGCGCTGCTAGAAAAACAGGCGCAAGCCGCGGTGGATGCGGCCAAGGAATTTCAGGCCTTGGTCAATGATTTCGCCAATCTTGACCGGTACGCGGCAAGGATCAAGGAGATAGAGAGCGACGCAGACCACATCACCCATGAGCTTGCCAACCGGATCGACGCCACCTTTGTCACCCCTCTGGACAAGGAAGACCTGCACGCCCTGTCCAGCGAACTGGACGATGTGACCGATTGCATCGAGGCCTGCTCCGGCAGGATGGCGCTTTACGAACTGAAGCAACTGCGGCCTGATTTGGCTGGGCTGGTGGTGCTGCTGGTGCAGATCACCGAAGCCACGCTGGAGGCGGTCAAGACGCTGCGCACCAAGCCAAACCGGGATAAAGTTCAGGACCTTTTTATTCGCATTCATCAGATCGAAAACGAGCACGACGCGGCCTTCCGCAAGGCGCTTGCCTGTTTGCTCAACGCCCCGGATGCCGACCCGATCAACGTGATCAAGTGGAAAGCGGTGTACGACCGGATCGAAGTGGCGGTGGACAAATGCGAGGATGTCGCCCATATCATCGAAAGCGTGGTCGTGAAGTATGCTTAGCCTGTCCCTGGTGCTCGTGCTGGTTGTGGTCTGCGCCTTGGCCTTCGACTATATCAACGGCTTTCACGATACGGCCAACGCCATCGCCACGGTGGTTTCCACCCGGGTGCTTTCGCCGAGAAAGGCGATTATCATGGCGGCCTGTCTCAATTTTGTCGGCGCCCTGTTCTCCACCCAGGTGGCGATCACCGTGGCCAGCGGCCTGCTCGACACGGCGCGGTTTCAGGTCGCGGATATTCATCAGCCCGCAGCGTTGGCCGCCAAGCTGCAACATCCCGCTGATCCGGTTTCCCAATATCTGGCAACGCGGCTTTCCCCTGCAACCCAAGGGCTGCTCGGGCAATACCCGGCAGGCGGCGCTGTTTCCCAAGAGTTGCAGGAGGCCCTGGTGGCTGACTTGAATCGCGCCATCACCCAAACAGATCTTTACTCGGCCGAGCGGTTCGCCGGAGTCGCGCTCAAGGAGAAGACAGAGGCAAAGGCCAAGAATTCCAGCACGCTGAAACCGGAAGAACTGGCCAACACGAACCGGGCGCTGCTGGAAAAGGGGTATCCTCAGGAGCTTGGTTCCAATCAGCAGACGTTTCAGGTCGTTATCCTGGCTGCCATCCTCGGGGCAATCGTCTGGAACCTGATCACCTGGAAATTCGGCATCCCCAGTAGTTCCTCCCATGCTCTGATCGGCGGCTTGTGCGGCGCGGCCATCATCCACGGCGGGCTGCCTTCCGTCCTCTGGGGCGGAATTGTGCACAAGGTGCTTATTCCCCTGGTGGGTTCTCCGGCCATGGGTTTTATCATCGGCTTTTTGCTGATGGGCGGGATCTTTAAAACCCTTGCCAACGTGCATCCCGGCCGGGTGAGCGCGAGCTTCCGCAATCTGCAGATTGTTTCCGCCGCAGCCATGGCCTTTACCCACGGCCTCAACGACGCCCAGAAAAGCATGGGCATCATCACCATGGCCCTGGTCAGCGCCCGGATGATCCCCGAGCCCGTGGTTCCCTTGTGGGTGGTGCTCTCCTGTGCCACCGTCATGGCTCTGGGCACCTCGGTGGGTGGCTGGCGGATCATCAAGACCATGGGGCATAAGATCATCCGGCTGGAGCCGGTGCACGGCTTTGCCGCCGAGACTTCCTCCGCCATCGTCCTCTTTGTCACCAGCCATTTCGGCATGCCGGTGAGCACCACCCATGTCATCTCCGGCAGCATCTTCGGGGTGGGCACCAGCAAACGGCTGTCCGCAGTGCGTTGGGGCGTGGCCCAGAGCATGGTCATGGCCTGGGTCTTGACCCTGCCCGCCGCAGGGCTGGTTGCCGCGCTTTCCTATGAACTGCTCATGCTTATGGGGCTTGGCAGGTAGGGGGGAAAGAGGGGTAAGTTGTTTGCCTTGTTCGGTTTTTGCTTATTATTCTGGCTATTTTGATTTTCGGCATGCTAGCCAGTTTCGCAGAATGACTTGTTATCCCTCATAAAGAAGAACGATGAGCCTGAATGCAGCCCTGAATCTTTTCCTGGAAGAATATCCAACAGCAGTAAGTCAGCTATTTACGGATAATGCTGTTGCAGAGTTTGTACGGCGGGACGTCCCGGTGGTTGTCGCACAAGTTATCGGTGAAAATGACAGATATATAGTTCACGGTAGCCCTGGGCAAGGGAACTGGGCGCGCGTGCCTTGGGTTGCGGTGTACGACCGATTTATTACAGAAACCGCACAGGATGGTTTTTATGTCGTCTACCTGGTAACGGAAGATTTTTCTGGTGTTTATCTTTCTTTGAATCAGGGGGTAACGACTATCCGTCGTGTCTATGGCTCCGACGCAAAAGATGCACTGGCTGTGCGAGCTTCGGACTATATCGCTCGTCTCGGCCAGATTGATAATTCATTAATTGTCGGACCAATTGACTTAAGAGTCACGAGCGTATCAAGTCTCGGCGCCTTCTATGAGCAAGGGTCCATCTGTGCCCAATATTACAAGCGGGGAGAAATACCAAACGACGAAATCTTGGGCAAGGACTTACGAGAACTTCTTAAACTCTATCTTCTTCTTGCGACGAAAGACCTTGCGGCCGCCTCGGTCAGCTCTGAAGAAGACGATGAAGTTGGGCTTAACAATGAAGACCTCATTAATCTGCGCGAACATAAGCGCATAGAGAGAAATCGCAAATTAGCCGCAAGGGCTAAAAAGATTCATGGCTATACTTGTCAGGCGTGCGGTTTCAATTTTGAAATGAAATATGGAGAGATTGGCCGTACATTCATTGAGGCACATCATTTGACACCGCTGCATACACTAAAAGGCCAGAAGGTAACGCTTGATCCGAAGAATGATTTTGTTGTTCTGTGCGCGAACTGCCATCGGATGATTCATAAATCAGAGTTCGTGAATTGCATAGAAAATTTCCGAGCCAAATATGTAGTTCGTAGGTCGGGTAGAGGAACGAAACCCGACGTTTAAACGACAACATCATCCACCGCTCGACTGAAAACTGTTGGGTTTCGCAGGGCTCTACCCAACCTACGAACTGACTATCATGATTTTTTGGCGTGATGAAAAAAATAGGGGCATCCCCTTATTTTTCCCGTCAAACCCTTCACTGATTGAGGGCCTCCTCCCGCGATGATCATCAACTTTTGGGGAAACCTGAAAGAGCTGTTGCGCCCGCCGTTCCGGGGGCAACAGCGGGTTGCGTACGAACTCACCCGGCAGGCCTCGGTCAAGGATATCATCGAGGCCTTGGGAGTCCCGCATACCGAGGTGGGGCGCTTGGTTGTTGCTGGTCGAGAGATCTCTTTTGCCGCTCCCGGCGCCGATGATGACACCCTCGATGTATACCCCCTCTCTCCCCCTGTGGATGTAACGACCCCAACCCTGCTCCGGCCCGAGCCCTTGCCCGGTATCACCTTTGCCGTGGATATGAATGTCGGCAAACTGGCCACCTTGCTGCGCATGGCAGGCTTTGACACCTTGTACCGCAACGATATCTCCGATCCGGACCTTGTTGCGGTTGCCGTGCGGGAAAAACGCATCCTGCTGAGCAAGGATACGGATCTTTTAAAACGAAAAGGGGTGGCCTTTGGCTATCTCGTTCGAGAGATTCACCCGGAAAAACAGTTGGCTGAAATTGTTCATCTTTTTGGGATAAGGGAACAATTCAAGCCGCTGAGCCGATGCCTGCGCTGCAATGCGCTTTTGCTACCAGTCGAGAAGCGGCAGATCCTGGATCGCTTGGAGCCGCTCACCCAAAAATATTATCAGTTGTTCCAGCGATGTCCCTGCTGCGACAGGATATATTGGCCGGGAACCCATCGGGACACGATGCTTTTGATGCTGACTCGCTGCGGAACATGAATGACCGTCGTGTTCTCCGTTGTTTCTTTTTTGCGTGTTCGTTCTTATTCTATGAAAAGAAAAGTAATTCCTGTCGAGACACTCTTCACCAGGAGGTGGGTTATGGCGGATATCGGAAACGCGAAATTGCAGGGGCAGTCCTTCAACGCGATGCGGGCACAGTATGCCAAAGTCCAGCCTGCCGGGGAAAAGCGCGGACAAGGATCGGAGAAGGTTACGACCTTGGAAGCGTCCCTTGCCATGCAGGAGAAGACGGTCGATTTTCTGCTGGCGGCAAAGACCAAGGCCAAGGATCGCTTCGCAACGCAGTACGGCCTTGTGAAACGGGGCGAGGAAGAGACGAGGGATCTTGAAAGTTT
The DNA here is from genome assembly GCA_002347095.1 of Desulfobulbaceae bacterium UBA2273. Taxonomy (GTDB): domain Bacteria; phylum Desulfobacterota; class Desulfobulbia; order Desulfobulbales; family Desulfurivibrionaceae; genus Thiovibrio; species Thiovibrio ferrireducens. The sequence goes on from DDWZ01000028.1 coordinate 154,168, forward strand.
TCAGTACAAGGGGAAATCCCTGGCCGACTTAAGCCCCGAGGAGGCGCAGACCCTGATTGCCGAGGACGGGTACTTCGGCGTCAGCAAGACGGCGGAGCGCCTTGCCGGATTTGTCCTGACCGGCGCCGGGGACACCCTGGAACGATTGCAGGCCGGGCGTGAGGGCATCCAGAAGGGGTTCGAGGAGGCGGAACAGGCTTGGGGGGGAAAGCTGCCCGAGATCAGTTACCAGACGCTGAACAAGGCCCTGGAGATGATCGATGCCAGGATACAGGAGTTGGGCGGCGGGGCGCTGGTCGATGTGAAAGCCTGAGTGTGACCTGATAGACGAATTGGGCCGGAGCCGCACGATTGTGTTATGCCAAACCGTTGGGAGCCCAGGCGGGATCGCTGTTTTTGCGGGGAAGCCTTATGAGTATCCGGAATTAAGCAGTGCCTTCCCCAGCATCTTGCAGTAAGGTGCCGCTCTGCTCGTTGTCCGCCGAAATTTTTCGGCCCAAAAAGGAGAAGGCCCCGATTGATTGAAAATAGCACATGCAGGTTGAGCCCCAAGGAGTTCGGGGGTGGTGTCCCAATTGCCTCGGCAGAGAGTTTTGCCAACGGCGTGTATTCTTCCGTGGATGCCGCCACTGCCTGCGAATTGGCTCGGCTGCGCAACGAAGACGGTATTGTTTCAAGCTGCGGGTCGGGGTGTTATCATTGCTGCCGATATCATATCCTGACCAACATTGTCGAGGCCCAGGCCTTGGTGCAATACATCAAGCGGGAATTGTCCGCCGGGCAGATTGACGATCTGCGGCTGCGCACCAAACAATGGCATGAGTGGGACAATTCAAGGCCGGGCAGGCCGTCGGGCGTCACCGACGGGCAGGCGGATCTTTCCGCTTACGAGCATTGCTGCCCTTTGGTGGTGGATGGCGTCTGCTGCGTTTATCCCGTGCGGCCGGTGGTGTGCCGAGCGCATTTCGTCTCGTCGCATCCCCGATCCTGCTGGGCTGCGAACGATCCGGAATCGCGCGAAGATGCTCCGGTGGTGCTCAAGTCCGTGGTGGCGGCGGCAGGGCCGTTTTCCTTGGTCATGCGGGATCATATCGAGGAGGCGGGTATGGATTTTACCCGCTCGCTCATGCTTCTTCCGCAGTGGCTGGCCGTTGAGATGGGCTGGGATTTCGCCATTTCCCCGTGAGTTCTCGCGGAGCGATCACCCAACCTCCCGGCGTGCCGCAGCCAAGACGTCACCCTTTCAACTGAATTTCGCCAAGGCTTTCTTGGCTGAGGTGCGCAATTCATCCCAAGCCTTATCAACCCCATGCTTGGTAATCTGCCAGGCATCCTCGCTTGCAGCCGCAAGGCTGCGGGCATTTTTCTTGAGTTCCTCGATCTTTCTTTCAAGTTTGTGGATTTCGGCGAGGGCCTCTATTTTGCCGGCGCCCATTTTTTTTTGCGATTTCATTTTAAGGTCGGCAAGTTTGCTGGCCAGGGTTTGCACCTCGGTCTGCATCTTTTTGAGGTACAGATTCTTGGTCTGTTCGTATTTTTTTTCAAGCCCCTTTGCCGGCAAGCAGGCATTCCGCCAGGCGCAGGATAATTGATTGCAGTAATCCTTTGCCGTTTCAAAGCAGGGGAAATTGCCCTCCTTGCTCTGGATGGCCCGAATCAAGTCCACCTTCTTCATCTTGCCGGCCTGGATGCCCAACTGTTTTGCTTTTTCCTTGATTTCCGTCATGTTCATTGGTGTTCCTCCTAACCAGAAAAAGTATTCATCATGTAGTAAGATGATCGATCATTGTGAAATGGAATGTCAAGGGGATATTTTTTTGAAAAAGGAGGATAGCTCAAGCAGCCTGTCCTGCATGACGAAGGAGGAGATGCGGAAAAAAACGGATTTGGTTCTTGTGTTTTCCCCTCCTGCTGGATGTATAATTTAACCATGGGAGATGACCATTGCGGCAATATGGCTTGGCTGGTCTACCCGTGCAGGAACTGTGCTGCCTGAAACTGAACCAAAGGACAAGGAGAGAAACCTCATGGACAAAGGCCAATTTGGAAGAAGAGACCGGCTGATTCAGGAAAAGCGGCATGACACCTATCATGAACGGCGGAAATTGCCCGAGCCCACGGTGTGCAGCGAATGCAACGCCGTGTTCCTGGAGGGACGCTGGGCGTGGTGGGAACCGGCGGTCAATGCCCATGCCATTGTGTGCCCGGCCTGTCAGCGCATCAAGGATAATTTTCCGGCCGGCACCCTGGAGATTCGGGGGGGATTTTTCGCAACCCATCATGAGGAGATCACGAATTTAATCCACAACCTGGAAGCCCAGGAGAAAAAAGCGCATCCCATGGAGCGGCTCATGGCCATTACCGAGGAAAAAGAGTGCACCATTGTAACCACCACCGGCATCCATCTGGCCCGGCGGATTGGCGAGGCCTTGAATAATGCCTATCAGGGAGAGCTTGATTTCGCCTATGGCGATGGAGAAAAAAGCATCCGCCTCAACTGGGTTCGGGAATAAGCGATCCGAGTGATTGAGAAAAGGCTCGGGAGGCCCTGTTTGGTTGTCCGGCATGAGGGCTGGTCTCCCGGGTCTTTCCTCTCTCAGCCTGTGTCGTTTTCAGGAGAGTTATGGAAAAAAGATCCGGAATCATTGTTGATCCTGTGGCCCGCCGGCAATTTTCCGGGACCCTGGTTATCGATCAGGGCCGAATTGTTGAAATTCTTCCTGACTCTGCGGTTAAAGGCCCTTGTATCCTGCCGGGCCTGATAGATTCCCATATCCATATCGAAAGCTCCATGCTGACTCCGGCCGCCTTTGCGGCAAAAGCGGTGTGCCACGGCACGGTGGCGGTGGTGGCCGATCCCCATGAAATCGCTAATGTCCTTGGTGTTGACGGCATCGATTTCATGATCGACAGCGGCCGACAGGCGCCGCTCAAGTTTTATTTCGGTGCGCCCTCCTGCGTGCCGGCCACCGGGTTTGAAAATAATGGGGCAACGCTTGACGCCCTGGCGGTGGAAACGCTGCTCCGGCGGAAGGATATCTTCTTTCTCGCCGAGATGATGAATTTTCCCGGGGTCATCGGCCGGGACCCGGAGGTCATGGCCAAGCTTGGTGTCGCCGCGAAGATGGGCAAAAGGGTGGACGGCCACGCTCCCGGGTTGCGCGGGGATGCGCTGGCAACTTATGCGCAGGCTGGGATCTCCACCGATCATGAATCGGGCACTCTGGAAGAGTGCTACGAAAAATTGGCCCTGGGCATGAAAATTCTCCTGCGTCAGGGCTCAAGCGCCCGCAATTTCGAGGTGTTGCATCCGCTGATTACCAGCCATTCCGCTCGATGCATGCTCTGCAGCGATGATCTCAAGCCCGCGGATCTGGTCCGCGGCCACATCAATCTGCTGGTCAAGCAGGCGCTCAGCCTGGGGCATGATCTTTTTGACATCCTGCAATGCGCCTGCGTCAATCCGGTGCGCCATTACCGGCTCGATGTCGGGTTGCTGCAAAAGGGAGATCCGGCGGACTTCATCGTGGTTGAGGATCTTGCGCGCATGGAGGTCGGCGAGACCTGGATTGCCGGGGAAATGGCAAGTCTTAGAGGGCAGCCTCTTTTTTCGGCCAAGCCGCCCAGGCCGGTCAATCGCTGTAATGCGGCGCCGATTGCGGCAGGGCAGTTGCAGGTGCGCGCACGGGGTGTGCGGGTAAAGGTCATTGAGGTGACGGACGGCCAGATTGTCACCGGCTGCGGGTTTCATTCTCTGGCAACGGGCAGCGTGGTTGTCGAAGCGGACCCGGATGCGGACCTGTTGAAGATCCTGGTCCAGAACCGCTACAGGCCTGCGCCTCCCGCCATCGGCTTTGTCCGGGGCTTTGGCTTGAAGCGCGGGGCCATGGCCTCTTCCATCGCCCACGACTCCCACAACCTCATCGCCATTGGCAGCAACGATCAGGATCTGGCCCGGGCCGTGAACTTGCTCCGGGAAAGCAGCGGCGGTATCTGTTTTGTGCAGGGGAAGGAAGAGCGGAGGATGGCCTTGCCGGTGGCGGGCCTCATGGGGCTTGGGAGCTGCGAGGAAATGGCCGGAAACTACAGCGCCATTGAGCAACGGGTCAAGGAAAACGGCTGCTTTTTGCAGACTCCCTTCATGACCATGGCCTTTCTGGCCCTGCCCGTAATCCCAGCGCTGAAGATCACCGATCTGGGACTTTTTGACGGGGAAAAATTCGCACTGACCGACCTCTTTGTCTGAGATCCCCGGGAAATCGACGGCCCTGCCTTAGCCCTGCATGCGGTAGCCGATGCCGCGCACGGTTTCGATGTGCTTGCCCGCCTCGCCCAACTTTTTTCGTAGCCCGAACACCTGCACGTCCACGGCCCGGGGGGTGATGACGTAGTCGTAGCCCCGGACCCCGTCGATGATCTGCTGGCGGTTGAAGACCCAGCCCGGCCGCCGGGCCAGCAGCTCCAAAATGGAAAATTCCGTCACCGTTAGGGGGATGGCTTCCTCCCCCACCAGCACCTCGTAACGGTTGGGGTCGATGGTGATTCCGTGGATGGTGAGCGGTCCGGTCTTCTTGCTTTCGCCCCCTTCCTCGCTCAATCCCTCCTTGCGGCGCAGGGCCGCCTTGATCCGGGAGACGAGGATCTTGGGGCTGAAGGGCTTGGTGATGTAGTCGTCCGCCCCGAGATCCAGGCCCGCGGCCATGTCGTTTTCCTCGCTCTTGGCGGTGAGCATGACAATGGGCAGATTCTTGGTCTTGGGATCCTTGCGCACCAGCTTGCAGATCTCGAAGCCGCTCAAGCCCGGGAGCATGAGGTCCAGCACGATCAGCTCCGGCTTTTCCCGCTTGATGACGTTGAGCGCCTGTTCCCCGTTGTCGGCATAGAGCACATGGAACCCGGCCTTGGCCAGGTTGTAGCCCACCAACTGCTGGATATTTTCATCGTCTTCCACGACAAGGATGGTTTCTCTGGCCATTGCGTTCTCCCTAACCGTCCAGGAGCACCGCATCTGCTTTGTCATCGGCCTGGTTCGCATACCTGGTGTATAGCGAACAGGCCTCTTTCGCGCATCTACGGCACTCCTGAACGGTTGCAATCCTGGGGCTGCCGGAAGGTTAGGTGCCCCGTATGGAATTTATATATCCCGAGCAGTATGACTGTGACGGTTCCAGTAAGGCTATCGGGTTATATGATGGCGGACAATCTTGCCCTGCGCCATATAAATAATGTCTTCGCAGATATTGGTGCAGTGGTCGGCGATGCGTTCCATGCTTCTGGCCACGCTGATCAGCTTGGCCAGATAGACCTGCTGGGCCGGGTCGCGCATGATGATCTCCTCCATCTCGGTGCGGATGGCGCCCTTGGCCCGGTCCACCTCGTCGTCCTCCAGACACACTCTGTAGGCCAGGTCGGTGTCCTCGCTGACAAAGGCCTCCATGGTATTCTGAAACATCCAGATGGTTTTTGCAAACATGGCGTTGAACATCTCGGGAATCCGCATGCCGTCGGCGGCAAAGTGGACCGGGTCGATGTCGTGGAGCAGAATGACCTTGTCCGCGATCTTGGCGGCCAGATCGCCGATGCGTTCCAGATCGTTGTCGATCTTGAGCACGGTGACGATGAAGCGCAGGTCGCCGGCCACGGGTTGGTGCAGGGCCAGGAGGCGCAGACATTCCTCTTCCACGCTGATCTCCATGGAGTCGATCTCGCCCTTGTCCGTGGCGATCACCTGCCGCGCCAGGTCGGGATTTTTTCCCCACAACGCCTTGACCGAGTTCTGCATGTTTTCCTGCACCGCCATGCCGAGGTAGACGATCTGTTTTTTGAGTTTTTCTATTTCTGTTTGAATGTTTTTAGCCATGTCTTTTTTTTCTCCTTATTGTGCATAAAACCACCGCCTTGAGCGGAGGGCACTGAAAGCTTCGAGCGATCCGGCGTGATAGTTATGTCTATTTGTTCATTTTCTTTGCTTGCCCAAAGAAAACGAACCAAAAGAAAGGGCACCCAGTTACTTGTCCCGCCGGGGGCGGGATTTCCTGCGCTCCTCGATGCTGCCGGGAGTTTGCAAACTCGCTTCGCTCAAACAGTGCAAACTCCTTTTTCGACAGCCTCTCCGGTGCTCGGCTACGTAACCATGGGGAAAAAGCGGTGTCCCTTTCAGGGACTTCGTTATGCCTCCAGCCCCGCTGGAGAAAATTTTATCTCTTAATTTGGTTTGGCTTTTTTCCCATCCCCGTGGCCTTAGTAAACGTCCAGCAGTGCCGCAGATGCGAGGAAGAGGTCTGCGAAGTGTGCTATTGCACATGAGCAGGCCGATGACAAAGCAGATGCGGTGCTGCTGGACGTTTACTCTCAGCCGAAGCGGCCGGTAATGTAATCCTCGGTTTCCTTCTTTTCCGGCATGGTGAACAGGGTCTGGGTCGGTCCGTATTCGATCAACTCGCCGAGGTACATGTACGCCGTGTAGTCGGAGATGCGCGCCGCCTGCTGCATGTTGTGGGTGACGATGATGATGGTGTATTCCCCCCGCAGCTCGCGGATGAGATCCTCTATCCGGGAGGTGGAGCGCGGGTCCAGGGCCGAGCAGGGCTCGTCCATGAGGATGATCTCCGGGCTCACGGCAATGGCCCTGGCGATGCAAAGCCGCTGCATCTGGCCGCCGGAAAGGCCCATGGCCGACTGGTGCAGCCGGTCCTTGACCTCGTCCCAGAGGGCGGCCCGTTTCAAACATTTTTCCGCAGCCTCGTCGAGCACGGTTTTGTCCTGGATGCCCGCGATCCGCAGCCCATAGACGATGTTTTCGTAGATGGATTTTGGAAACGGGTTCCATTTCTGGAAGACCATGCCGACCTTGCGCCGCAGCTCGATCACGTCCAGGGCCGGATCGTTGATGTTTTCCCCGTTGATTGTGATGGCCCCCTCGATCCGCAGTCCGTCGACCAGATCGTTCATCCGGTTGATGCAGCGGATCAGGGTGGATTTGCCGCAGCCCGAGGGGCCGATCAGGGCGGTGACCTGATGGCCCGGAATCCCAAAGGTCAGATCCTTGAGCGCCTGGCTCGCCCCGTAGTAGAGGTTCAGATTTTCGACCTCGACCTGCGGGTTGTCGATACGGATTATGGCGGTGTCTGTGGTTGACATGTTCTCTCCTCATTAGAGCCTCTTGCACAATTGAAAAAGGCGCTCATATTTACTCCCCTCGCCCGCGTGCGGGAGAGGGGTCGGGGGAGAGGGCAAATGCAACCTGCTGGGTTGACATCTGTTTCCCCCTCTCCCTAACCCTCCCCCCGAGGGGGGAGGGGACTTTTTTGCTTTATGCGAGCGGCTCCGTTAGTAACTGATTACGGGCCCGGGCAATTTGGTATCGTGCCCACCCATATCTGTAGCTCCTACACATCGACCACGGAATGGCGTTGTCGCATCTTGTTGCGCAGATAGATGGCCGTGCTGGTCATGGCCAGCACGATCAGGATCAGCAGCAGGGTGGTGACATAGACCATGGGCTTGGCCGCCTCCACGTTGGGTGACTGAAAGCCGATGTCGTAGATATGAAACCCCAGGTGCATGAATTTCCGGTCCAGGTGCAGGAAGGGGAAGACCCCGTCCAGGGGCAGGGCCGGGGCCAGCTTGACCACGCCGGTGATCATCAGCGGGGCCACCTCACCCGCGGCTCGGGCCATGGCCAGGATGAAGCCGGTGAGGATGCCGGGCGAGGCCATGGGCAGCAGGATCCGGGTCAGGGTCTGGAGCTTGGTGGCGGCCAGGGCCTGGGAGCCTTCCCGGATGCCGGGCGGGATCGAGCCCAACGCCTCTTCCGTGGCCACGATCACCACCGGCACGGTGAGCAGCCCCAAGGTAAGGCTGGTCCAGAGGATGCCGCCAGTGCCGAAGGTCGGGGTGGGCAACCGTTCCGGGAAAAACAACTGGTCGATGCCGCCACCGATCCCGTAGACGAAAAAGCCCAGGCCGAAGATGCCGTAGACGATGGAGGGGATGCCGGCCAGGTTGTTGACCGCGATGCGGACCATCTTCACCAGCCAGCCGTCCTTGGCGTATTCGCGCAGATAGATGCCCGCCAGCACCCCCAGCGGGAAGGAGAGGATGGACATGAGAAAGATCAGCATGACGGTGCCGAAGATGGCTGGGAACAGTCCGCCCTCGGTGTTTGATTCCCGAGGCTCGTCAAAAAACAGTTCCCGCAGCCGCTCCAGGTAATAGGCGCACTTGGCGAAAAACGACATATTGTTCGGCTGATAGGCGCGGACGATGTTGGGCAGGGCTATGGCCTTGGGCTGGCCATTGGCATCGGTGAAGATCGCCTGATTGGTGGCCAGGGCCGCGGATTTTTCCCCGAGGATGGAAACCAGCGCCTCGAACTCGGTTTTGAGCCCCTGCTTCTCCCCTTGCATGGCGGCGAGGGCCGGGGTGTTCTCTTCCTTGTTGTAGCGGGCCTTGGCCAGGTGGTGATCGATCAGCTCCACCCGCCGGTTGAGGTTGGCGATCTTCTTGCCCAAAAGATGCACCTCAACTTTCCGGTCTTCCAGGGCACCAATGGTCTGGGCCAGACTGTTGGAGCCGGAGACGGGCGGCGCGATTCCCTTGACCTCGAATTCGCTTAAATATCCGTAGAAATTGCCGTATTCTTGGCGCTCAAGCACATGGACATCTTTCGGGTAGGTGAGACTGGTGATCTCCGAGGCGTCCACCCATTTGAAGTCAAGTCCATAGAGATCCCGGTTGCCGATCTTAAATTGGAGCCGCTTCTTTTCGTTGTGAGGGATGGTTTCTTCCTGGACAATCTCCCCAAGCAGGGACCGGCCATCCTGCAGGGTCGCCAGGGCGACCTTTTTCGGCCAGAATACCGCGAGGCCATTGGCCAGCACGACATAGAAGAGAAGCAGGGTCAGAAAGAGGATCAGGGACAGGGCCAGGCCCGTGGCCCAGACGAATGGCTCTCCCTGCCGCCAGAATTTTTTGGTCATGGTGTTTTCTCCGAACTTATAGGACGTTGCCACGAAATCTACGAAAGAACTTGCTTCGAGCAGGTGCTTCGACAGGCTCAGCACGAACGGAATATCAATGCATTAAGATAATGTCCGTTCACCCTGAGCCTGTCGAAGGGCTGCTGTTGCGCCTCCATCCTCTTTAATACCGCCCATATTTCTTCCGCAATCGCTCGCGGACCAGCTCCGCTCCGGTGTTCACCACAAAGGTCAGGGCGAAGAGCATGGAGGCGCAGAGGAAGAGCACCCGGTACAGGGTGCCGCCCATGGGCGCCTCGGGAATCTCCACGGCGATGTTGGCCGACAGGGTCCGCATGCCGTTGAAGATGGACCAGTCGAGGATGGGGGTGTTGCCGGTGGCCATGAGCACGATCATGGTTTCCCCCACTGCCCGGCCAAAGCCGATCATGATCGCGGCAAAGATGCCGGGGCTGGCCGAGGGCAGCACCACCCGCCAGATCGTCTGCCAGCGGCTGGCGCCCAAGGCCAGGGATGCTGCGGTCAGGCTGGGCGGAATGTTGGAGATGGCGTCCTCGGTGATGGAAAAGATGATGGGGATCACCGCGATGCCAAGACCAAAGGCGATGATGATGCAGTTGCGCTGGTCATAGCGCAACCCCAGGTCGTTGTAGAGCCATTGTTTGAAGTTGCCTCCAAAGAGCATGTGCTCAACAGTGGGGGCGATTCCCATGGCCAGGGCTCCGGCCAGGAGGATGACCGGCACCAGCAGCAGAAATTCATGGCCGTTGCAGAAGTTTTGCAGGGTGGGCGTTTTGTAGAAGGGCTTGAGGATAGCCATGATCGTCACGAAGATCAGCGGCAGGAACAGCACCCCCAGGATCACCCCGAGAATGGCTTTTTCCACGATGGGCGCCAGCCAGAGGGCGATGAGAAAGCCGATGACCACCGAGGGGATCGAGGCCATGATCTCCACCACCGGTTTGACCGTCTTTTTAAAGGTGGCGGTGCTGAACTGGCTGGTGTAGACCGCGCCGAAGATGGCCAGCGGCACGGCAAAGATCATGGCGTACAGGGTGCCCTTGATGGTGCCGAAGAGCAGCGGCACCAGGCTGAACTTCGGTTCGAAATCATCGGAGGCGGACGAGGACTGCCAAACATACTCCGGTTTGTCGTAGCTTTCGTACCAGACCTTGCCGAACAGGGTTTTGAGGCTAATTTCCGGGTGGGGTGCATCGACCCTCCAGACGGTAAGATTGTTGCGCGAATCAAGGCCGATCAGGCCGTTGCCCTGGCCGGAGATGCCCGCCATGGTCAAGGAGGGTTCAAGGTCCAGCAGATGTTTTTCGCTGGTCATATGGTCGAGATGGGTTTTGCCGTCTGCACCTAAGCTGACCAGGGATTTGGAGCGGCGGGAGGGGATGATGCGCTCCACTGCGGTCTGATGGCTGGTCAGGGTGTGGGTTTTGCGTAGCCGCTGTACCCGGTCGTTGCCTTCCCCGCTCCAGATCTGGCTCCAGGTGACAAGACCGCCATCGGCGTCGCCCACTGCCACGGAGATATCGCCGAAAACCATGGCCAGGGCGGTGACAGGCTTGTCTCCTGATACGGCCACCACATTGTCGGTGCGCTCGGCACGCTCGTTTTCCCTCAGATCCCAGCGCAACAGGCTGCCGGTATCGGTGCCGGCGAACAGGGCATAGCCGTTCTCATCCAGGGTGAAGGCGGTGATTGCCCCCGGCAGCTCTTCGTTGAGCAGAAAAGAAAAAGTCTCTTTCTTCTCCTCGCCCAAAATATTGGTGGTGACGACCGCATGATCTATCTGGAACCGGTTGTCGGCAAGGAGCGCCACCTGGGTCAGCCGGTCTTCATGGCTGCGGACCATCATGCTCTTGATCGGGGCCGGATAGCGTTGGGCGGGGTATTCGCCCATCCGGGTGATCTCCGGCTGGACGGTCCGTTGGCCGAATTCGTCATAGAGCAGCCGGAAATCCACCTGGGCGACGGTGACGCTGTTGTCGTTCCACAGAAGGGTAAAGACGTTGTTCTTGTTGCTCTCGACGGACTGGACCTTGGCCTTCCGGTCCGAGGCGGGTGCGGTGAAAAAGGTCTTGCCGGAGGCGAGATTGTAAAAGGAAAAGAGGCCAGTATTGTTCAGGGTAAAGCCCACCTCCTGGGTGTCATCCATGCCCACGGCAAGAACAGGGGGTTGCCCGGAGGCAACGGCCACGCGGTGGATGACCTCGGCGCTGGCCGGCTGAAACAGCGGCAGGGTCACGCGGACGATGAGCACCAGGATGGCGATGACGCTGGCGATGACCAGCAGGCCGCCCACGGTGATGGCTCGAGTGGCGAACCGATCTTGGCGGCGGACCTTTTTGATGAATTGCTTGTCGAGTTTCTGCATGGTGTTCCTTGGCTGTTCTGAATCCTGCTGCATAGTACGGGGCTTCTACCGGAGAAGCCCCCGGGAAGGCCTGCCGGGAGGGGGCGTTGGCCTTCCCGGGGGCCGGGAGGTGAACTCATGTCCGGCCTGGGCCGGGGAGGGTTACTTCAATTTGGCCAACTCTTTTTCCACGACCTTGGCGGGCAGGGGCAGGAAGCCGTCTTTTACCACGATCTCCTGACCGGCCTTGGAAAGGATGTACTTGAGGAACTCTGCGGTCTGGGCGGGCATGGGCTTGTTCGGCTCCTTGGCCACATAGATGTACAGGGTTCTGGAGAGGGGGTAGCTGCCGCTCAGCACGTTTTCAAAACTGGCTTCCTGACCCTTTTCCCCTTTCTTCTTGCTCAGGGCGATGGCCTTTACCCCGGAGGTCTTGTAGCCGATGCCGGAGTAGCCGATGCCGTTCTTGTCCTCGGTGATGCCCATTACCACCGAAGCGGAACCGGGCTGCTCTTTGACGGTATCCTTATAGTCTCCCTTGAACAGGGCATGCTCCTTGAAGTAGCCGTAGGTGCCGGAGGCGGAGTTACGGCCATAGATGCTCATGGGGGCCTGCTTCCAGTTGTCGCCAAGACCTACCTGGCCCCAGGTGGTGATTTCCTCGCTCAGGCCGCCCTTGCGGGTTTTGGAGAAGATCGCGTCAACCTCTTGCAGGCTCAGTTCCTTGAGCGGGTTGTCCTTGTTGACGTACACAGCCAGGGAGTCCAGGGCAACATCGATTCTGGTGGGGGCAAAGCCGTATTTCTTGGTGAAGGCGTCGATCTCCTCGGATTTCATCGCCCGGGACATGGGGCCAAGCTGGGCGGTGCCGGAAAGGAGAGCGGGCGGTGCGGTGCTGGAGCCCTTGCCCTCGATCTGGATGCGGACATTGGGGTATTCCTTGCGAAAGCCTTCCGCCCAGTAGGTCATCAGATTGTTCAGGGTGTCCGAACCGATGCTGTCCAGGTTGCCGGATACGCCGCTTACCTTTTTATAGGTGGGGATTTTCTGGTCCACGCTGATATTGCCGGCAAAAGCGGTGGTGGCGGTGACGGCGATCAGGCAGCCTGCCAGCGCAGCTTTTGTGACACTGTTCAAAAAACCTTTGTGCATCGTCATGGTGTCTCTCCTTAAAAGTGTGGTTAGGGAATAGCCTCTGCCCAGGTGCGACTTGGTCGGTTCATCTGGCCCCCACTATGCTCCCTGATTGTTAGAATTTTATTAGGGTTTCGTTAGGAGATGAACAGAAGATGAATCTTCGCAAAACCGAAAACTCATCTTCGCTGTGCTAATCCTTTTTTAACCTCCTTTTAATCAAAGGATGACCGTGCGCTAATATGGGCCCGGTATCTTCTCCGTAACATTTTGGCCGTTGCCCTTGGTCGGGCTTTTGCTTCCCGCTGTCTGCTTGTGCCGGGGAGAAATCTTTATAAATTTTACGGAGAAAGGAGAAACAGATGAAAAAGGTATTATCGGCGGCAGCAGCACTGGGCATTTGCCTGACCCTGCCCGCGGCCGCCCTGGCGGGCGCAGGGATGAGCGACGAGCAGATCCTGAAGGAGTTGGAGTATCTGCGCAACAAGGTCGCCTCCCAGCAGGAGCACATTGATGCCCTCGGGGCCATGGTGGACAAAAAGGTTTCGGCCAAGGTCGAGGAAGAGGTCAAGAAGAGCGGGGGCAGCAAGGTGGCCCTGGCCAACGAGTTCATCGATCAGTTGACCTTAAAAGGCGACCTGCGGGTTCGGTACGATATCCGAGACAAGGATTACAAGGAAGGGCAGGGCAGCGATATCTCCCGTGATCGCGTGCGGACCCGTTTCCGGCTTGGTGGCGTCTGGGACAACAAGGCGGAGAACTGGCAGATCGGCGCCGGGCTTGCCACGGGCAGCGATGATCCGACCAGCACTAACGATACTTGGAGTGAGGTCAAGACCTTTGAAACCGGCGATCTCCGGTTGGACTACGCCTACGCCAAACACAAGTGGAATGATTTTGCCTTCACCCTCGGTCAATCTGAAGAAAATCCCTTCAAGAGTTCCTGGGTTTTTAGGAGCAGTGACTTGCGGCTGGCAGGCCTGACCGCTCAGTACGGCGCTAAGGATGGGGTTTTCGCCACCTTGGGCGGTTATGGCGCCAAGCTGGTGAATGACGACAATACCGCCACCCTGGTGGCCGGTCAGGCAGGGTACAACGGCAAGGTGGGCGATGCCAAATACACCCTGGCTGCGGGCTACCATACCTACAGCAAATCCCTGATCAACGAAGGTAGCGCTACATTTTTCCTGGACGCGGTCGATGAGGACAAATATGAACTCAACATCGGCGACCTGTATGGCGCGGTCTCCTTTCCGGTAGGCGATGTCAAGCTCTCCCTCTACGGCCAGATCTGGCAGAACTTCGGGGCCGACGGCGAAATCGGGCAGAGCCAGGCCGGCAGCAGCTTCACCCAGAAACCCGAGGATGCCGATATGGGCTGGGTGTTCGGAGCCGACGCCAAATACGGCGCCTTCAAGCTGGGCTATGCCTACTCGGTGGTTGAGGCCGATTCTCTCTTCGGCTATCTCACCGAAGCCAATTTCGGCGACGGACTTTCCCGGACCAACGTGAAAGGACACCGGGCGCAGCTTGGCTACGATCTGAGCAAGAATTGGAGCACGGGGCTTACCTGGTACAGCTTTGAGCGCGACGAAGATTACGCAACCGCCAAGGAAGACCAGGTTGATATCTATCAGCTTGACGTAAGCTATAAGTTTTAAAGGGTTCTAGCTCCTCCCTGAAGTGGGGTAGCCGTCCTGCCTCTCCTCCCCGGAGGCAGGGCTTTTTATCAGAAAATAATGGAGCTGTAACGGAAAGCGAACAAATCCGCAGTACCTTGTATGACACACATCTCACTCCTTAGCCCCCCTGTCAGAGCATCGGCAGGGGGGCGCTTTTTTACGGACAAGCTCTAAAGAAAAATAATTTTCACGAAATTATCGTCTCGTTTAAATCAATAGGCGGAAAAGCACAAAAAAATCATTAACACAGCACAGAGGGGGCAGGGCATGCTTTGGATTTGGAAAAGAAGCTTGGCCTTGCCTTGGTCTTTATCGTGCTGACCGCAGCCCATGAACGCAGACACTACGAAAAATAACTTGCGGGGTGAGGATGTTGTCCATTATCTCCGGTCGACATCGGATGAAGCCTGCATTTTATCGTTTTCGTTGGGAATTGTAATAGATTCATTTGGTTGCCGCCAGGATGGCCAGCCCCAGGCATATCACCAGAATGCCGGCCAGCCGCATGCGCCAATGGGCGTGTTCGCGGAACAGGGAGATGGACAGAATGCCGGCAATGATAATGCCCGTGTTGGTGAACGTCACCACCACGGCGGCGGGCAGATAACGCATGGCGTGGATCACCAGGGCGTAGGCTAGGCCGATGCTGGCGCCCGCAATCAGCAGGTGAGGCAAGCGGGGCGCGCGTTGCGGTCGCCAGACGCCGTACTTCAGGCGCATTTGCAGGGTCAGCGCGAGGAAAGAAGCCGTGTAACCGACGGTCACGAAGCCGACCAGACTGCCGAAGGTGGGCAGGTAGGCCGTTGCTGCCTTGTCGCTCAGGGAATAGATGCTGGTTGCCAGTGCCGCGACCAGCGCCAGCGGCAGGGCCGTGAAGCCGTCCTTGCGCCACGCGGTTGCGGCCATCAGCAGAAGTCCCGCCACGCTGACCAGCATCGCGCCCCAGGCTGGAAAACTCAGGGATTCCCCGAAAAACAGCATACTCCACAAGCCGATCAGCAGCGGCGAACTGCGCACAAGGGGATAAACCAGCGCCACCGGCGCGTGCGCATAGGCACGGTTGAGCGTAAGAAAGTAGAGCGTATTGGCGCTTGCCGACACCAGCAGAAAAACAAGCAGTTCCCGGCTCCAGAGCGCGGTGCTTGCCAGCACATAAAGCCCCCACAGGCCGAGCGTCGCGCAATGGAGCGCCAGCGCCCACCACAGCATTTGGGTTTGAACGCCTTGGTGTCGAACCAGCAGGTTCCACGCTACATGCATCGCCACTGAGCCGGCAATGGCCGGATACGCCGGTTCAAGCATAGCGCTTACTCCGCTAAAATATTGAGAGGATCATGAATGAATTCCCCATCGCGGGCAACGAAGACTCGGGGAGGTAACGCGTGGCCGTTGGCTTTCAGCCACGCATCGAGTTCGTGCCCAATGTGGGTCAGCCAGGCGCGTTGTGGCTGGACAGCCGCGATGACCGCCAGGGTCAGGGTCACGTCGTTGTGGTTTTTCGGGGGGGTGATCTGGGGCGGAAGGGAACAGTCGATCACCAATGCCGAAGGCTGCCAGTCGCGCAGAAATTCCTCGGTGTTGCGCGGTAGCCAGGCGGTATCGGTGAGATAGGCGATTCTGCTGTCTCCGGATTCGATGCAGTAACCCAGCGTGATTTTTGAGTGGATCAGCGGCATCGGCGTGACGGTCATCGGCCCCAAGGGAAACGGATCGAATATTCGCACCGGCTTGAACTCCAGCAGTCCTGGATTTTTGTATAGATCGGCGCAGCCTTCCGAATCCGGTGGGCAATAAACGGGGATTTGCCTCCCCAGTCCCCAGCGCAAATGAAACAGCCCCTGCACGTGGTCGGGATGAAAATGGGTCAGCAGTATCGTCGGAAAATCGCCCGCTGAAAAGCATTTCGCAAGGTCCATCAGGCCGGCGTCGATCAGCAGCCGCGTCTCGCCTGCCTCAATCAGCGCGGACGCGGGGCGACGGCGCGTTTGCGGATTAGAACGCGCTTCGACGCATATTTCGCAGGCACAGCCATACAGCGGCGGCGCGCTGGTGGAACCGGTGCCGAGAAAGCTCAGGCGCACGATGCCACCTTGGGCTTGCTGCCGATCAGGGCGCGCAGTTGTTCTCCGGCCTGTTCCAGGGGGCCGTCATTGCGAACTACATACGCCCCGCCGTTGTCCAGGCGAAATTGCGCTGCCCGCGCCACCCGCGCGGCAATCTGTGTGGCGTTCTCCCGCCCCCGTGCCTGAAGTCTGGCTTTCAATACTTCGGAAGACACCTCTACCCATACTGCTGCCAGTTCCGGATAATGCTCACGTGCCTGTTGCAGATACTCGCGGGAGCCGTTCATCACTACGTTGCAACCCTTGGTCAGCCAGACATCGATCTCCCGGCCGATGCCATAGCGCAATCCGTGGCTGCTCCAATGCATGGCGAAGAGGCCGGCGGCCAGGCGGGAATCGAACTCGGTTTCGGTCAGGGCGATGTGATTTTCCCCTTGGAGTTCCACGGGCCGAGTAATGTAGCGGTGGGCGAAAACCACACCGGGATTATCGGCCAGGCGTGCACGGGCATAGCGCATCAGGCTGTCCTTGCCGCTGCCGGAGGGGCCGATGACGTAGAAGAGCTTCCCTTCAGCCATGGTCAAAGCGGGCCTCAAAAACCTGTTTGCCTGCGGAGAAAACGCCGCTTGCCTGGGCCAGCCCGTTGATGTGGGCGACCGACACGAGATCGGCGCGCTTGCCCACCGCGATCTCGCCGCGATCGGTGAGTCCTGCGGCGCGGGCCGAGTTGGCGCTGACCAGCCGTACCGATTCTGCGAGGCTGATACCCGCCAGTTCAGGCAAGCAGAAGACCGCCACGATCAGTGTCGCCGGATGATAGTCGGCGCACAGGCAGTCTGCCACCCCGGCCTTCACTGCGTCCAACGCCCGGATGGCCCCGGACTGGCTCTTGCCGCGTAGGATGTTTGGTGCGCCGAACACGGTGCTCATGCCGCGCTCGCGGGCGGCGCGGGCGGATTCGAGATTGATGGGAAACTCCGAGATCCCTACACCCATGGCGTGCAGGGTCTCCACCTTTTTCAGCGTGTCGTCGTCGTGGCTGGCGATGCGGATGCCCTTTTTCCTGGCGGCTGCGATCAGTTGGCGGATGCGGGTCATGGCCCCGTCCGCCTGGGCGAACTTGTTTTGTACCAGGGTGTCCAGCTCGGCCTCCGACTTCTTGTAGGTGCGGGCCAGATAGTCACGGAAGGCGGCGATGTCCTTGAACTGCCCCTGGCCGGGGGAATGATCCATCACCGAAAGCAGGTGCATCTCGTCGTCGGCCATCAGTTCGAGCAGAATTGCCGGCGCGCTCGGATCGGTGACCTCATAGCGGCAGTGTACCCGGTTATCCACCAGGCCGTGCGGGTTCCAGGCATGGACCGCCCGCGCCACCTTAGCGGCGAAAGCGTTGTTGCGCACGCCGAGTTCCTCGTTGGCAAAGGACAGGGCATGAAAGACCGTGGTGACCCCGGCTGCCGCATTGCGCTTGTCGGCTTGGGCGCAGGCGAAATCGAGCGGGAAATGCACATTCGGGCGCGGTTCGACTTCCTTTTCCAGAGCATCGCAATGCAGATCGATCATGCCGGGGATCAGCGTTTTACCTCGGAGGGCAACGGTTTGCGCACCCTTGCCAGATTCGGGGTTGATCGCGGCAATGACGCCGTCCTCGATCAGCACCGTGGCATCTTCGAGCACGGCATCGCGGAGCACGACGCGGGCGCCGGTGAGATAGAGCCTGTTCATGCGAGCTCCTTGAGCCGTTCTTCGACGGCGGGCGGCGGGGCCAGTTCGACAACCTGGTCGGCCAGCCGGCGGGTGGTTTCGGGGTGGTGGAAAATGGCGAGCATGGCCGTGCCCTCGGCTTTCAATTCCTCGATGAGGTCGAGCACGCATTCGGCGGTGGTCGGATCAAGGCTGGCCGTGGGCTCGTCGAGCAGCAGGAGGCGCGGCTTGGCGATAAAGCCGCGGGCGAGATTCACCCGCTGACGCTCGCCGCCGGAGAAGGTGGCGGGCGAAACGCTCCACAATCGTTCCGGCAGCTTCATGGCCGATAGCAGCTCGGCGGCCCGCTGCCTTGCTTCCGTCCGCGCAACGCCAAACCCGAACAGAGGTTGGGCGACGACATCGAGCGTCGCCTGGCGCGGCAGACAATGCAGGAACTGGGTGACGAAACCGATTTCGCAGCGCCGCAGCTCCAGGATCTGATGCTCGCTGGCCAGGGCCAGATCCAGTTCATGCCCCATGGCATCGCGATAGAGAATTCTGCCGGCGCTAGGCAGGTAGGTGCGGTAGATGCCCTTCAGCACGGTGGACTTGCCTGCGCCGGTGGGGCCGATCAGGGCGGTGAGGTTACCTCGGCGCACAGTGAAACTGACGTTGTGCGAGGACGGTATCAACTTGTTCTGCTCGTGCAGCATGAAGTTTTTGCCGTAGCTTTCGACCTGGAGAATGGGAGGAATCATGATGTCTGCCTCAAAGGGCGGAAGCCACCAGCCGCTGGGTGTAGGCGTGCTGGGGGTCTTCCAGGATTTGATCGGTGAGCCCGGTCTCGATGACGCGGCCGTATTTCATGACGATGGCCCGGCCGGTCAGCAGCCGAATGACCCCCAGGTCGTGGGTGACGACGACCATGGCTGTCTTCAGTTCCTGCTGGATTTCCAGGATCAGGTCGAGGATGCGGGCCTGCACCGAGAGATCGAGCCCGGTGGTCACCTCGTCCAGGAACAGCAGGGGCGGTTGGGTGGCCAGCGCCTTGGCGATCTGCACGCGCTGCTGCATGCCGCCGGAAAAGTCCTTCGGCAGGTCATCGACCCTGGAGAGCAGCACTTCGGTGCGCTCCAGCAGGGCCTTGGCCCGCTCGCGGATGGCGCCGTAGTCCATCAGATCGCTCATTAGCAACCGTTCGGCGATGTTGCCGCCGGCGCTGATGTTGAAATTCAGGCCCAGATTCGGATTCTGATAGACCATGCCGAAGCGGTGGTTGCGCAGCCAGCGCTGCTGGGCGGAGTTCAGGGCAAACAGGTTGTGCTGCTTGTCGTGCTTGCCCTCGGGTGCATTGGCCGGGGAATCGTAGAAAATCGCCTCGCCGCCGGATGGCGCTTGATCGAAATACAAGGCTTTCACCACGGTCGATTTGCCGCTGCCAGATTCGCCCATGACGCCGAGAATCTCCCCCTCAAAAAGATCGAAGGAAACGCCGTGGATGGCGACCACGCTGCGGCAATGCGGGCAGAGATTAGTATCCGATTCCGGGCCTGTGGAGTCGAGGCATTGCGGGCAGCCAGGACCGTAAATCTTGCTCAGGTTGCGGACTTCGAGAATTTTGTTCATGCCGGTTCTCCTTGAGCTTGTGCAGCCCGAAGCAATTGCCCGTCGCACCAATCGCTGTCCGAGCACTGATACGTTTTGCTGCCGGAATCGCTGACAAACTCGTCGAGGAAGGAATCTTTGCTGCCGCAGCGGGCGCAGGCGCGGCGCTGTCCCGCAGCGTCGCGGAAATCCTCGACCCGAAACGGTACGTCGGAAAAGGCCAGCGGCTCCGCCTTGGTATGCGGCGGCACGGCGTAAATTTTTTTCTCGCGCCCGGCGCCGAACAGGATCAGGGCCGCCGAATCATGGAGTTTGGGCACGTCCCAGCGCGGAATCGGCGAGGGATCGATGACGTAGTGGCCGTTGATGCGAGTCGGATAGCGATGGGAAATGGTGATCTCATCGAACTTGACGATGTCCTCGTAGAGTTTCACCAGCAGGCGCGAATAATCGGCCTCTCCGTGCATTGTCTTGCGTTTGTCCTCGGAAGGCTCGACCACCACCAGCGGGTCGGGGTAAGGTACTTGCAGGATGATGATCTGCGTCGCCGTAAGCGGGCGTTCCGGGATGCGATGGCGCGACTGGATGAGGGTGCACTCCGTTGTCCGGGTGGTGGTGGAGATGCCGGGACAGGTCATCTCGATGAACTGGCGCAGATTGACGGCGTTCACCGAGTCGTCCGAGCCCTGGTCGATGATCTTGACAACCTCGTCAGGGCCGATCAGCGATAGGGTCAGTTGCAGGCCGCCGGTACCGAAGCCGCGTCCCATGGGCATTTCGCGCGAGGCATAGGGCACCTGATAGCCGGGGATGGCGATGGCCTTGAGGATGGCGCGGCGCACTTCCTTCTTGGCGTATTCGTCGAGAAAGCCGAAGTTGTAGGCAGTTGTGGTGTGGTTCATGGCGTTCATGCGAGATCCCCTGACTTCTGCTGCGTCGTCCGCAGACGATCCAGGTCGGATTGAAAGGTGACGTAATGCGGCATCTTGTAGTGCGAGGCGAAACCCATGGAATCGACGCCGTCGACATGAAGCAGGACGAACTCCGGGTCTTCGGAGGGATTGGCGGGACCGTCCTGCATGCCCTTCTGGAGGGCGCGGTCGAGAATGGCCATGGAGATGGCTTTGACTTCATTGTGGCCGAAACAGGCGCCGTAGCCGATGGTGAATACGGGTTTGCCGCCGGCTACGGCGGGCTCGAACATCGCTACGACCTCGCACTCGGTCATCAGCACCTCGCCAGCTTCGGTGAGTTCGCCGGTTACCGGATGCGGCAGCAGCACCGGCAGGTAGCCGACCCGTAGTTCCGCCACCGTGGGGTGCACGTCGCCGTAGCCGCGCATGTTGGAATAGGCGATGGCCAGCAGCGAGCCGGTTTCTGCTCGCGACATGGTGGCTAAGGCCGCTGAGCGCGCCACCGGGAAAATTAAGGGCTCGCGGGTAATGTCGAAGGGTGTCTCGCCCAGCGTCGCGGTGATCGGCGGCAACAGGCCTTCCATGCGCAGGGCGTCGAGCACCTTGGGAAAAGTGTCGGGCAGCCGCGCCTCGGGGCAGCTTTCCAGCCAGGTACGGGCCATGGCCCGGAAGGCTTCCGGCGATTCATCCATCAGTTCCAGACGCAGCAGACGCAGGGCATAGTCCTGCGTCGGTCCCAGCATCTGACCGCCGGGGATTTCCTTGAATGCGGACGAGATGCGGCGAATCAGGCGCATGCGCGAGGTGTCGAGGGGCGGCGTTGCCGTCAGGCGTGGACGGGTGGAACGCCAGGCGCGAAGCGCAAAAGCGGCTTCCAGTGTGTCGCCCAGGCTCTGCTTTATGGCGAGCGCGGCGAATTGCGGATGATAAACCCCGCCCTCGGAGACGACGCGATCCACCAGATGGCGTAGTTGATGAAGAATGGCCTCGATTTGCAGGGGGCCGCCGGCACCGCCGGCCAGCCCTTGCTCGGTGCGCAGATATTCGGTGACGGCGGCGGCGCCGGCGATGGCGCAACCCCCACCCTTGATGGCAACGTAACTCATATCAGGCGACCCCCTACGGAAATCACCACGCGCGTGGTGCGCGGCAGCGCGACAATGCGTATCGCATCGGACAGAAGAATGTCGACGCCGAGCGGAAAACCGGCGATCCAGTCCGTGCGACGCTCCAGCCAGTCGGAATGCAATCCCTCCAGGCGCAATTCACCCCGGCCGCTAATGCCAGGGCCGGCAAGTTCCAGGGACAGGGGGCCATCGCCCACGGCATCAATCTCGATCAGCAGGGTCGCGCCGAATTCCGGACTTTCCAGGCTGCCCAGGGCCGGCTGAAAGTCGGGGGCCCGGCGTCCGTCGGCGGCGATATAGCGGGCTGTCTCCGGCACGTCTCGTTTGCCTTGGAGCACGGGCCAATCCGAGGCAGCGATTTGTCCGTGGGGATCGGCGAGGGTCGTCTCCCCATCCATTAAGGTGATCAGCACGGCGCGTTGCGCGGTGGCGCCGTCGATACAGTTTGTTAGATCGCGCACCTCGCCCGGACGCGAAAATGCCTCGGCCAATTCACGAAACACGCGCTGCTGGACATCGGCCTGCCAGATGCTTTCAGTCTTCATCGCCATCCTCCTCGGTGTTGCCCAGCAAGGCGAAGTCAACCCGGGTGGCGGCGAGCATGGCGCAACGGCGGCGGTTTTCCTCGCTGCGCTGAAAAGCTCCCGACTCCACATGAGCGGATACCTGTTCCCAGCCCGGAAGTCTGGCCGCGAGAATGGCTTCCAGAATCGCCAGCGAGCGGGCGAGTTCCGCATCGTCGGCCATGACCTGGGCACCGCCTTCGGCCCGGCGGCCATCCGGCAGGGCGAGTTCGACACGGCAAGTCGAAAGAGGAAACTCGCCCAGGTAATAGGGCTCGTGAAAGGCCCCGTCGGTCAGGGTCAGCAGGCCCAGTCCCGCTTGAGGCAGGCTGGTGAGCGCGATTTCGCAGCCTGCCGTCAGCCGGTCGGCCAGCGCGTTTAATGCGGGCGCGGGATGGGCGGTGAGCGCCCTGATCCAGTTTTTTCGTTTAAGGTTCATCAACCCAGTCTCCTTCGCAACCACGCCGAGGCGTAGTCGATGATTAAAATGGTGGCCAGAATCACAATGATCAGCGCCGCCGATTGGCGGTAATCGAACAACCTCAGCGTGTCGTGCAAGGCCAGCCCGATACCTCCGGCGCCTACCAGCCCGAGTACCGAGGCCATGCGCACGTTGCGATCGAGGATGTAGAGGGTGAAACCCAATGCCTCGCGCAGGATCGACGGCCAACCGGCATACATCACCACCTGCGTGTTGGTTGCGCCGGTGGCGCGCACCGCCTCGACGACGCCATGATCAACACGCTCCAGACTTTCGGCGAAGAACTTGCCTAAGAAACCTGCCGTATGCAAGCCGAGCGCCAGCGCGCCGGGCAACGGCCCCAGTCCCAGGGCGGTGACGAAAATCAGCGCAAGCAGCAAATCCGGCATGGCTCGCATGAAATTTAGCATTTCCCGCGCCATGCGATAGGTCAGCGGATGCGGTGCCAGGTTGCGTACCGCCAGCGGCGCCAGGAAAAACGCCACGACAAGCGCGAACACCGTACCCCACAGGGCGGTGGCGAGTGTGACTCCCATCAGTTCCAGATATCTAGACAAGTTGGAAAAGTCAGGCTGCCCGTAGCGGCTGAAATATTCGCCCATGTCCGCCACGCCGTAGGCGAGTGTCTCGAAGGAAATCTCCAGGTCGCGCACTATCAACCACAGCACCGCCAGTATCGCCGCCAGCCAGACCGGGAACAGGTTGCGCGGCCTGGGCGGCAATGCCGCCGCGGATTGTGTTTTTGTTGTCTCGTTCATGCCCGCGCTCCGTGAATAATGCGGCTGCGCAACAGGTCCGACAGGCGATCCAGCAGCGTCACCACCAGATAGATGGCCAGCGCGATCAGCAGCAGCCGGTCATACTGAAACAGACGCATGGACATCACCAGGTCGTAGCCGATACCGCCCGCGCCGACCAGGCCGAGAATGGTGGCCGCACGCAGGTTGTGGTCGAGAATGTACATCACCGTGCCGACAAAGTCAGGCAGGGCCTGGGGCAGCATGGCGAACATCCGCACCTGGAGCCAGCCCGCGCCGTGCGCCCGGACTCCTTCCACGGGCTTGTGATCGATCACCTCAATGGCTTCGGCGAAAAACTTGCCCATGAAGCCGATCGTCACAAAAGCCAGCGCCATTACTCCAGGTAAGGGACCCAATCCCACGGCCGAGACGAAGACCAGCGCCCATACCAGCTCCGGCAAGGCGCGCATCAGGCTCAGCAGGTCACGGGTCAACCGATAGACCAGCACATGCGGGGTCGCATTGCGTGCGGCAAGCAGGCCTAAAGGCAGACTGACAACCACGGCGATCATGGTTGCCAGGAAGGTCATTTCGATGGTTTCCAGCATTTTAACCAGCAACTGGGGAAGATACGCCCAGTCCGGTTCGACAAACAGTTGCCCGGCGAAGGCGGCCATTTTGCCCAACGAGCCGAGGAGACGGACAAAATCCACCTCTACCAGTGGCGCCGTCAGCCACATCGTGGTCAGCACCGCGCATAGCGACGCGACGAGCGGCGGCGACGGCAGGCCGTTAGGCGTAGGCCAGCGCAAGATCGAGACTATTGTCATCTTCGATGTCTTCCCTTTGGTAGATGGTGCGCATTACGGACTGCGTCATGTGTTTGGGACTGCCGTCGAAAACGATCTTTCCGCTGTTCATGCCGATGATGCGGTCTGCGAAACGCCGCGCCAGATCCACCTGATGCAGATTGACCACGACCGTAATACCGTCGCGGTCGCAGATTTCACGCAACAGACCCATGATCTCTTCGCTCGCCACCGGATCGAGGCTCGCTACCGGTTCGTCGGCTAGAATTACTTTCGGCCGCTGCGCCAGAGCACGGGCGATCCCCACGCGCTGCTGCTGTCCGCCGGAAAGCTTGTCAACCCGGCTCCAGGCCTTGTCGGTGAGTCCGACGCGCGCCAATGTTTCTTGGGCGATATCCATGTCTTCGTTGCGGAACAGATAAAATACGCTGCCGACCCATGAACGGTGCGCGAGACGACCGGTAAGGACATTGGTGACCACCGACAACCGCTCGACCAGGTTGAACTGTTGGAATACCATGGCGACGCTGGAACGCATCTTGCGCAAAGTTGCCTTTTCCAGCGTTTCTCCGTCAATTGTGACGCTTCCGTCGGAGGGGGTCTCCAGTCCGTTCAGTAGCCGTAGCAAGGTGGATTTCCCTGCGCCGCTCGGCCCGAGAATGACGGTGAAACTCCCTGCGGCGATGTCAGTGCTGATGCCTTTGAGCGCCTCAAAGCCGTTCGGGAAACGCTTCGTCACCGATTCAATCGAGATTGTAGACATGATTATCTCCTTGATGTGACGGGGTGGACAACGAGAGCCGTCCACCCCGTCCGGGTTACTTGAGCATTTGCTCTTTTTTGAGGCCGAGTTCTTTCACCATGTTGCGAATCATCTCGTAGTCTGCGGGCTTGACTGCGTCATAGCGCACAATGTTGCCGTAGCCGCTCACCTTGATATCCTTGTGGGCATTGATGATGGCATCCTGGATTTGCTTCTTCAGGTCGGCGGGCAGATCGCCGCGATAAACCAGGGGCGAGCCGGGCAGGTCAGGGGACTCTAGTAGCACGCGGTTGGATTCCTTGGTGATCAGCCCCTTGGCGAGCATCTTAGGGTAGGTGATGTCGTTGTCGGCGGCAGCGTCCACGGTCTTGTTCTTGACGGCCAGTTCGGCGGCGTCATGGGAACCGGCATAGGTGAATTTGCCGAAGAACTGCTCCGGCATCATCCCGGTTTCCTTCTTTATCATATAGGTCGGCATCAGCCCGCCGGAAGTCGAAGCCGGGTCGACGAAGGCAACGTTTTTGCCTCTCAGATCCTTCAGTGACTTGGCGGGAGAATCGCCGGGCACCACGAAGATGCTACGATAGGTGCTTTTGCCGCTTTCGTTCACGCCGACGGCAAACGCCTCGGCGCCTGCTTCCTGCTCCGCCAGATAATAGGAGAGCGGTCCGAACCAGGCGATATCGACACGTTTTTTCTTCATCGCCTCTATGACCCCGGTGTAGTCGGTGGCGGTGAATACCTTCACCTTCTGTCCCAGTTTCTTCTCGAGATGGGCGCGCATGGGCTCAAACTTGGCGACCATCTCCTCGTTGTTCTCGGCCGGAATGAGGCCCATCACGATATCCCGGGCAAACGCGGATGTCCCGGTGGTCAACCCCGCCATAACCACACAGGCCGCGCACCATTTCTTCAGCTTCTGATTCATTTTTTGTTTCTCCTTTCTTGATTCGTTAAGGGATTGCTATAGATGTCTAGACATCCAACAGTTTGGTTATCTTACTCAGTGATTGTTACTTTGCAGTTAAATGCCGATTAGGAGTCGGTTAAGTATTTCGTCTGCGTGTCGAGCTGAGCTGGTGCAATAACTTATGGATTTATACGTAACTGAATTCTGTCGGCGCGAAATCTGGTTATGGCGTACTCGACAGGAGTGCCGTTGCTTTCAAGCACATTCAGACTTTTTACTCGCAATACCGGTCGAGTCTGGGCGATGCTCAAAAGCTTCGCGTCATCGCCTTGCGGAAATACTGCCGTCACAAGGCTTTCAGTGCGGCGCAAACGGCCATGCCGCTCCATAAGCCACTCATGCACCGAGCCGCCCGAATAGTTACGCAATGTCTCGCCATAGGGAACCAGCGGCAAAAAATGCGAGATCACGCACAGCGGAACCCCATCAACGCTACGAAGAGTTTCGATCCACAACACAGACGCATCACCAGTAAGCTTCAGAACCCTGGCAACACCAGCAGAGGCCGCCACAATCATTTTCCTTGCCACCTTACTGTCAGTGGACATCCCGAGGTCAGCCAGCGTCTGAGTAAACCGCGTGCCGGCGCCGACTCGATAGTCGAGCAACCGGTCCGCTACAAAAACCCCAACCCCATGCTGCCGTTCCAGCATTCCGGTGGATATAAGTTCGTCCACGGCTCTACGCAAAGTATGACGATTGACCCCAAAGCGTTCAGCCAGCTCACCTTCCGGTGGCAGCCGGTCTCCGGACTCTCCCTGCTTAATGAACTCATGCTCCAGAAGGTGTGCGATCTGGGCATAGATCGCGGTCCCGTTATCACGCTCAATGGCATACAGACTCATAACAAACCTCACAGGTATGGATGTCTAGATGTGTGTGAAAAGTGGAAGATGGTCGCCAATTATTTTGCTCGCTGGTAGCATTGTTCATGGTCACAATCAAATTTCAACAGCGCACTGGTATCCAAGCATGTGGCGCTACCATCCTGGAAAATTGCGTAATTATGCACCCTGATTGTTAGAGTGTTATTAGGGGTTCGTCAGAAGTTGAATAGAAGATGGAGGCGATGCAGCCTGAGGCAAAACCGCTGAAGATCTAATCGTACTTGGACAATTCCCATGTAGTATCCTTTTATTCTCATATTTCTCCTTCGCCCCCCTGTCAGAGCATCGACAGGGGGTATTTTTTTGAAGAAGAAAATAACCTCTCCGTAATCATTCCCTAACAGACGGGCGGTATTGTGCTCGCAAAGGAAACACATTCACCACAACCGCATATGGAGGCTATCGCCATGTCCTGCAAACATCTTCTTCGTTACAGCCACAGCCCGCAAATCTGGTCCGTTGCCAGTTGTTCCGCCAAAAACACCCCCTACGTCCCCAGTCTGCGCGAGCTGGAAAGCTATTGCCAAAACGGCAGGCATATCGTGTGCCCCGCCTATCTCTTCTCCTTCGAGATGGGGTGCGTGGCGCCGGAGGGCGCTGTCGGACCCGGAATCGTGGCCAGGCAGTCGAACCAGCGAAAAAACGCGTAACCGATTCATTAATACAGGGGGGATGTGTCGTGCGGTGGAATCTAAAAAACAAGCTTGGTTTTTTCTTTGTCTTTATCATGCTGGCCGCAGGGGTTGGGATGGGGGTGCTGTACACCATTTCGATAAACACCCAGCAGCGTCTTATCTCCGGCGCGAGCCAGGCAACCGAGGGCATCAAGGTTTCCGGGGAGGACGGCATCGACAATGTCCTCCTGGTCCGGGAGCTGCAGACGGCTCTGTTGGGGCAGATGCTGCAATGGAAAAATTTTTTGGTGCGCGGCCAGTTTCAGGATATGCGGCAGAAATATGAGCAGGAGCTGGCAAAGGGCGACACCCGGATCACCGCCATGCTGGGCGCGGCCCGGCGCGCCTTTGCCCACGATGCGGCAAGCCTTGACCAACTGCAAAAAATCACTGCGGAATATGACGGGTTCAAGCGGCAGATGGGTACCGCCCGGGGCATGATGGAGTTCCACGACAGCTATTCCGAAGGGATCCGGGCCGCGGATCAGTACACCGGCGACAAGGGGACCGAAGCCATCGCCATGACCCGCGCCCTGGCGGAGCAGATTGCCAGGCAGACAGGGGTGCGCACCGGCGAGGCCATCGCCGCGGTGGGAACCGACCATGATACCTTGTTCAGGCAGGCGAAAACCCTTTCTCGTCTCGCTCTTGCCGGGGCCGGGCTCGGTGTTTTCGGCGTCTTCCTCTTCATCCTTTTTTACCTTGGCCGCAAGGTGATCCAGCCCATCATGCAGATAAAGGAACGCTTGCAGGGCGTGGTGGAGCAGGTCTATGAGGAATCCACCCAGTTGTCCGCCTCAAGCCTGAGCCTGGCGGAAGGGGCGGGGCGCCAGGCCGCCGGGGTGGAAGAGACCGGGGCCTCCATCGAGCAGCTCCTCGGGCAGACCCACGCCAACAATGAAAGCGCCAGGCAGGCCAGCGCCCTATCCAGGGAGATGCAACAGGTGGTGCGGGAAGGCGGAGAGCAGATGGCGATGATGCTGCAGGCCATGCAGGAGATCGAAGGCCAGTCTTCCGAGGTAATGAAGATCATCAAGAACATCAACGCCATTGCCTTTCAGACCAATCTGCTGGCGCTCAACGCCGCGGTGGAGGCGGCCAGGGCCGGCGAGGCCGGGGCCGGATTCGGGGTGGTTGCCGATGAAATCCGGAGGCTGGCCCATAATGTGGCTTCTTCCGCCAAGGAGACCGGCGACATCATTCAAAACAATATCGAGAAGGTCAAGCAGGGTAGCGTGCTCTGCGAAACCCTGGACAAGGCGTTTGTCGAGATCCACCAGGGTATTGCCAAGGTGAACGAAGAGGTGCAGAACATCGCCCAGGCCAGTGACGAGCAGGTTATCGGCATCCGGCAGGTGAGCGCGGCCATGGGCGAGATCGACACGGTGAGCCTGGCTGCTTCGTCCGAGGCGGAAGAGGCGGCGAGAACCGCGGCGGAGTTGCGAACGCAGGCCGTGGAGCTGCGCCGCATTTCAGGGGCGCTGATTACCCTGATCAACGGGCAAGAGGAAGCGGCGGCGGAAGCGGGCTGGGCGGAGGAAGAATCCGCGGAGTTTGTTCCCCGGTTGGTGGCCGCATGAGCCAGGCAGCGGAGGTCTACATGCTGGGAAAAGAGAGGGGGCGCAGTGGGTTTCAGCCCGGCAGGATATCGCGGGCAGAGATTCTGGATCTTCTTGATAACAATGGCCTCACCGCCTGGTTCCAGCCTGTTTTTTCCCGGCGCACCGGGGAGATCTTCGGGTATGAGGCCTTGGCCAGACTGCGGCAGACTGGAATCCTGCCCTTTGATATCGGGGAGCTTTTTCAGCGAGCCCAGGCCGAAGGGCTCATCTCGACTCTCGATATGCTGTGCCGGGAAAATGCCTTCTGCCGGGCCGGGGAGCTGGGTTTTGCCCAGAGGAACGCTTACCTGTACGTGAATATCTGTCCTGCCACCCTCATGCATCCCGATCACCGGGGCGGCGCCACCGACCGCTTGGCCGAGGAGTGCGGCATCCCCAAGGAGCGGATCATCCTGGAGATCACAGAGCAGGAGGCGATCCGCAATTATGATGTGTTCAAGAAGTCGGTGGAGTACTACCGGAAGCGGGGATACAAGATCGCCATTGATGACTTTGGCGTGGGCTACGGCGGGCTGAAGATGCTTTCGGTCATCGAGCCTGATTTCCTCAAGGTGGACCGGCATTTCATCACCAATATCGACCGGGACTCCTTCAAGCATAATCTGGTGGACGCCATTGCCACCGTGTGCCACAAGCTCGGCATCACCGTGATCGCCGAGGGGATCGAGCGGCCGGAAGAGCTGGAGGCCATTGCCCGGTTCGATATCGATCTGCTCCAGGGGTTTCTGCTGGAACACCCCGGGCCGGAGCTTTCCCGCCAGCACCTCGCCCCGCTGGTTGTCCGGGAGGATGCCTCGTACTGCCCGGAAGCCCCGGGCGAGGCCTGCACCATCGGTGCCACGGTCAAGTACATCGAGCCGCTTTCTCCGCAACACTCCCTCATGACCGCCCACCAGCGGTTCATGGAGGATGTCAAGCTGCAGGGCATCCCGGTGGTCGATGACCAAAGGGTGCTGGGCATGCTGAACCGCATGCATTTTCTGGAAAAACAGATGGTCGGCCCCCATGGCTACGGTTTTGCCCTCTCCGCCCACCGGGCGGTCAAGGACGTGCTGGGGGACGATTTTCTCCTGGTTGAAGCGGCCACGCCCATGGAGGAGGTGGTGCGAAGGATCAAGGCCCGCCGCGGCAGGCATCTCTACGATGATATCTGCGTGGCCCGAAACGGCAAATATCTCGGCACCGTGGCCATCAACGCCCTGCTTGAGGCCATCACCCGGAAAAGCATCCAACTGGCCAAGGGGGCAAACCCCCTGTCCGGTCTGCCGGGCAACGAATTCATCCAACGCACCGTGGCCACCTTTCTGCAGCGCAAGGTCAACTTCGACGTCTGCTACATCGATATCGACGACTTCAAGCCCTACAACGATTATTACGGCTTTGAAAAGGGCGACCAGGTCATCCAGCGGATCGGCAAGCTCATCGTCGATATCGTCCAGCCCGGGGTCAACGACCGATTTCGCTTTGTCGGCCATATCGGCGGGGATGATTTCATCGTCATCACCCGGCCCCATGCCTCCCAGCAGATCTGCCGGGAGATCATCGATGGTCTGAGGGGGCTGCTGCCCGAGTTTCATGGGGAGGAGGAGTTCAGCCAGGGGCATTATTATGCCCGGGACCGGCAGGGGGAGCAGCGCAGGTTTGCCCTGCTGTCGCTCTCCATCGGCATCGTCAGCACCGAGGAATGCCCGGTGAATTCATACGCGGAGCTGGCTTTTCTGGCCTCCGGGGTCAAGCGGGCGGCCAAGCAGGAGAAAGGCTCGTCCATCGTCCGCAACCGGCGGGAGGAAGTCCGGTCGGAGATGTTGCTGGAAGACGCAAAAGCCGTGTAAACGGGAAAAAAGCAGAGAGGAGGTCGCAGGCAATGCAGACAATGCAACGGGGCGAAGGCATGATCCAGCAGGAACCCGGCATGGTGCTGGTGGTCGAGGACGACGAGGATATCGCCCACCTGCTCTGTTATTCGTTGCGGAAAAAAATGGTGCCGGTGGCCGTGGCCCATGACGGCCTGACGGCCTTTGCCCTGGTGGAGCAGTTGCGTCCCGCCCTGGTTCTCCTCGATCTCATGCTGCCGCGCATTGACGGGCGCGAGGTGTGCAGGCTGATCCGTTCGCACCCGGACCGGGACCTGGCCGGAACCCCGGTGGTCATGCTCTCCGCGCTCGGTACTCCGGAGGATATTGAAAAGGGGATGGGGCTGGGCGCCAATGCCTATTTCGCCAAGCCCTACTCGGTGAAGGATGTGGTCTCGGCCACCATGGAGTGGCTTGGGGCCGGGGAGAAGTAACTGCGGTGCCTTTCGCGGGAGGCTTGTTCTCCCTCTCGGTCATGAGGCCGAGAGGGAGAAATCGTGTGCCGACACGTTCACCCTGTTTTTCTGTCGCAGGCTTCGCTGGTCATACATTTGCTTCCGGGTTGGTTGAGCGCACCCTGTGGGGTTTTTCCGCCCAAGGCCTGCAAGATATTTTTTGCCGCCTCCATGGCGATTTGCCGCCGTACCGTATTGACGGCGGAACCGAGATGGGGAGTCAGGAAGGTCTGTTTCCGGTTTTCAAGCAGGTTGCGGGGAATTGCCGGTGGCCGTTCATGCCAGGCCCAATCCTCCATGGCGAATACATCCGCGGCGTAGCCGGCCAATCGGCCGCTCGCAAGCGCCTCTGCCACCGCTTCTTCATCCACCACCGAGCCCCGGCCGGTGTTGATGAGAAAACTCCCTTCCTTCATCCGGGAAAGCGCCTCTTGATCGATCATCCGATGCGTTGCCTCCGTTAGTGGCAGGATGACCACGGTGAAATCGCTCTCCGCGAGCAGTGTCTCCAGGGGGGTGAAGGTCAAGCTCAGGTGCTGCTCCTTGATCGGCGGGAGCCGTTGCTGGTCGAAATAGATAAGGCGGGAGCCAAATCCTTGCAGGCAACGGGCGGTTGCCTGCCCCACGGCCCCCATGCCGATGATGCCGACGGTGCTGCCGGACAGGCCGGTTCCGTACAGATGCGGCCGCCATCCCTGAAAGCGATCGCTGCGAATAAAACGATCTCCCTCCTGCATATGGCGTGACAACCCGATCATCAGCCCGACGGTCAGCTCGGCAGTGGGAATGGTCAGCAGATCCGGGACATTGGTAAACCAGATGCCCCGGTCGGTGCAGGCCTGCACGTCGAAATTGTCGTAGCCCTTCAGGGCGGCGCCCACTACTTCCAATTCCGGGCAGCTATCAAGGAAATCGCCGTCGATACTGTCCGGCATGAAGACCATGATTCCTTGTGCATCCCTGCACATGGCGCGGAGCTGTTCCGGCGGCCACGGCTCAGTGGTCATATTGGCCACCACCTCGCAGGATGAAGAAAGCAGATCAAGAACTTCCTGGTGGACATGTTGGGTAATGACAACTTTTTGTTTCATCAACTTCTCCTATTTGAAACGTTTGCGTAGATGGATGCCAATGCCGTCGACCATGGTGACCGCGGCAAGGATAACCAGCAGAATGGCGGTTACCTCCTGGTATTGCATGAGACGTAGAGAACCCATCAACTCGAAGCCGATGCCGCCGGCGCCCACCATGCCCATGACCGTGGAGGCCCGGAAATTGTATTCCCAGCGATAGATCGTGACGTCTGCTATCTGGGGTAGCACCTGGGGGAGCACCCCATGGGTAACGACCTGGAGCGCGGTAGCCCCGGCGGAACGCGTCGCTTCCAGGGGTTCTTCCGCCACATGTTCGATCGCTTCGGAGATGAATTTGCCAACCATGCCGATGGAATGAAGGCCCAGGGCGAGAACGCCCGGCAAGGCGCCAAAACCCACGGCCGCCACGAAGAGTATTCCCAAAATCAGTTCCGGCACCGACCGCAGCCCGTTGAGGATGGCGCGGGCCATCTGGTAGACGACCGGATGCGGTGTGGTGTTGCGTGCGGCAAGCAACCCAAGCGGTATCGAGAAAAAAACCGCGATGGCTGTTCCGGCGATGCTCATTGCCAGGGTGTCGAGCAAGGGTTTGAGCCAGGTTTTTGCCGCGCTGAAATCGGGCGGCATCCCTTCTGCCATCAGGCTGACAATGGAGGGAACTCCCTCGTACAGACGCTGGGGGTCGAAAAGCCCTGTATAGATGGAGAACCCGCAGATCACCGCGAGAATGCCAGCGCTCAGCGCTAAAGTCTTCCGCCACTGGCGTTGCTGTTCATCCAGAATGTCCGAGTATGCTTGCCGCATGCGTTTTCCCCTTTCTACATTTTAGCCAGGTCGAGATTGAGGATCTTGGCCAGATCCCGCACCACATTGTAGTCCGCGTCGGTCATGGCCGTGAACCCTTCTGCCTTGAAAGGCTTGAGCACCTCGGCATCCTTGGCCTGATAAAAAGCGGATTTGATTTTTTCCTTCAACTCTGGCTTCAGGTCCGAACGCATGGTCCACGGGTATTCGGGAAAGGGTTTGGAGTAGGCCAGAGGCTTTACCTTGGTCAGGTCGATAACTCCCTTGGCGACCAGCGATTCAAAAATCGGCCGACTGAGTCCTCCTGCCTGCGCCTTGCCATTCTGCACCGAAAGAGCGACAGCGTCATGGGCCCCTAAAAAGTGCTCCTTGTATTCCTTGCCAGAGGCAAGGCCCTGATCCAGCAGCATGGATTTGGGAATCAGATGGCTGGAGGTGGAGGCCTGGTCTCCATACGCCACATCCTTTCCTTTAATATCGGCAAGGCTGTGTATGCCCGCGCCGATATTGCCGATCACCACCGCCTGATAGGTGGCGCTGCCTTTTTTTGTGATGGCGGCGAATGCTTCGATGTTGCTCTTGGATTTTGCCAGCACATAGGAAAGCGGTCCGAAATAGGCGACATCGATCCGGCCATGGCGCATGGCCTCGATCATTGACGAATAATCGGTGGTGACCACCAGCTCGATTTTCTTGCCCAGGCTCTTTTCCAGATAGTTTTTCAGGGGTTCGTTGTTTTTTATTACGGTGGAGGAGCTTTCATCGGGCAACAGCGCGACCTTGAGTACGTCGGGGTCAGGGTTGGCGGCGTAGCCGAAGCTGGTTGTCAGCAAGGACAGCACAAGGGCGGCAAGGACGAAGAAACTTTTTTTCATGATAATTTTCCTCAATCTGGTGAAGGATAGGTTTTGGGTCAAAGGACCATTAGGCTTCGGCAAGAGGTTGCACGGCCTGCCAGGACGGAAGGGACGAAAGGGGCTGGACCGCTTGGTTGTGGGGCTTGTGGTAAATAGTTTCAAGGATTTGCGGGGTCAAGGCTTGGCTGTCGCCGTCAAACACCACTTCGCCATTGGCAAGACCGATGACTCGATCCGCATAGGTTCTGGCCAAATCCACTTGATGCAGGCTCACAATCGCGGTTAAGCCGTCTTCCTTGCAAATTGAATGGAGAAGGGAGAGCACCTGTGCCGAGGTGGCAGGGTCGAGGCTGGCCACGGGTTCATCCGCCAGGATGATGGTCGGCTGCTGGGCCAGGCCCCGGGCAATGCCTACCCGTTGCTGCTGGCCACCGCTCAGATTATCGACCCGTTCCGTGGCTTTGTGCAAAAGGCCGACTCTGTCAAGGGATTCCAGCGCGATCAGATGATCTCGCTGGGGCAGCGGTAAAAGTGTGCGTAGGGCGCTGTAGTTGCCGATTCTGCCGATCAGGACGTTGTCGAGCGCACTGTAGCGATCAATGAGTTGATGCTGCTGAAAAATCATGGCGGTCCGGCGGCGATGGCTTCGCAGGAGAACCCGGTTGCCATTCAAGAGTCCGAGCCCTTCCACGCTGACCGTGCCGCTGGAAGGGGTGTTGAGGAAATTGATACAGCGTAACAACGTGGACTTGCCTGCTCCCGAAGGGCCGAGCAGGACGGTGAAGCTTCCTTTTTCAAAACAGAGACTGGTCGGCTTTAAGGCCACGAACCCATTCGGATACCCCTTGCTTACCTGTTCCAGCGTGATCATTGTGTCCTCCTTATGATGTGTTTGCCTTTGCTGAGAAGAGATTACCCAGGGGAAATTAGGGCGTGGATAAAAAAGGATGCGGATTTGATTAAGAGATGGGTTCTGCGGGAGAGATTGTTCCCGGTCAGATTTTTTCCTGCCGCACATGGAAGGTGAGCGTGGCGCCGGTCACCGAACTGAATCCCGTATAGATGAAAAGCAGCAGCCAGAGGGCCTGAAAAAAGAGCAGGGGGGCCGGGTTCCAGAGCGAGGCGAGCCCGGCATCCAGATCGGTCCGGCTGCCTGCGCCGCTGTTGCCATACAGGGCCAGCAGTGTGCAGTAGCCCATACCCCACAGGGCCATTTGCTGGTAGGCGGAAAACTTTCCCTCGCCCCGGTAGTCGGCGCGGAAATACTCAGACAGGACGCGCCAGCCAAGGGCGAAGAGGGCGGCGAGCAGGAAGGCACCGCGGAAGTATCCCTCCAAAAAGAGATACATGGCGACCAGGCCGATGGTCACCGAAAGCAATGAGGTGATGGCCTGGATCGGCACCACCCCCACCCCGGCCAGGCCCGAGGCGTAGGCAATCTTCTTGGTTTCGCCATGAAAGGTGGCGGCGAAGGGGGCGAAGAGCCGGCGTGCCTTTGGGCCCAGTTCGGACAGGGGCTTGCCGTAGCAGCAGCCGAAGCTGAGGCAGGCGAGCCTGCCGATTCCCTCGCCCAGCAGATAGGCCACCGCCAGCGCCGCCATCACCGGGATGAGGGAGACCAGCGGCGCGGCGAAGCGTGCGGCCAGGCTGTTATAGGCGGCCACTGCCGGAGGCATGCTCAACAAGCCGATTATGGCGGCGCCGCCCACGGTGAAGGTATTTTGTTTCTTTTCCACCGCCATGGCGAGCAGCTTGGCTGCAGCCACCGAGCAGCCCATCACCCCGAGGACCATTCCGATGATCCCCCACCTGGGCACCCCCAGGGCACCCAGGAACAGAAAGAAGGATATCGCCCCGAAAAGGGAACCGCTGGCCAGCAGCGCCCCGTAATAGGTGAGATTGGTGCCGTGCCAGCAGCCGTCCGCCTCACCCTTCTGGGTGGGGATCGCGGCGATGATCTGCCATTTTTCCCGGGGCAATACGGTGTAGGCCCACAGCAGCAGGGGAAGCAGCGTCAGGCCCAGGATCAGGGTGAAAAGGGAGTTGCTCATCTCGTTGCTCCTGTGTTGGAGTTTGTTTCAGTTCTGTTCGATTAGAAAATTGCAGAGGCCAAGAAAATCCCCTCTCCCCCCTGCGGGAGAGGGATAGGGTGAGGGGGAAGGTGCCGGCTCTGATGCCTTTGGTAACTTCACCCACCCCCCAGCCCCCTCCCGTCAAGGGAGGGGGAGCCAATGGGCTCCTGATTTTTCGCCATGGCGATGAGGGAGCGCGCCTGGACCTCGACCTCCACCAGGGGGCGGCCGAAACCGAGGCTGAAACGGCTGTGCACGTCGGTTCTTCTTCCTTTTTCCAGGAGATCCCCGGCAAAACGGATCCGGTCCTTTTCAAAAAACAGGATGTCGGTGCTGCTTCCCGGCCGGTAGAGGCTTTTGGGCTGCCCCTTGCGCAGGAACATGCCGGGGCGGATCCGCAGCGGGTGGTCATAGCCCGTGTCGCTGTAACATTGCACGATGTCGCCGATCATCATGGCCACCACCTCCACCATGGCCACATGGCCCACCCCGGTGCCGCCCGCCACGTCGGTGTCGATGATAGTGACCACCCGTTTGTTCTTGGAATACGGGGTGACCACCTCCACCACCGCGCCGGGATTGCAGGAATGGTACACGCCGCCCAGGGAGTAGTGATCCACCACACGGCCGGAGACCGGGGTATGGTTGTAGTGGTATTTGTCCGGGGTCAGCCGAAAGACGGCGTAGTCGCCGTGGTTGAAGGTGTCCAGCCAGTGATGCCGCTCAGCGCCCAGCAGCTCCTGATAGTTGAAGAACTTGTCCTTGAGAAAGAGCGGGGAATCGGGGGCCAAACCGCCCAGGGCCATCCGGGCGTCGGCGGGTGAGACCACGGCCGTATCCGACTGCGGCATGGGGCGGCATTCCCAATAGCGGATCTGCCGTTCGAAGATCTTGCGGGGGGTGGTGAAGTGTGCGCGTGGGGCCACGCATTCGTCAAGATCGACGCCGCAGCGCGCCAGAAAGCGGGAGTTGCCCCTCAGTCGCGGCCCCAGGGCCAGATCGAAATGATACAGGCCCAACAGGCTCGACATGCGGGCCGAGGTTGCCAGACGAAAAAGAAAGGGGGCCTTCTCCCGAGCCCGGGAGTAGAGAAAGCGCACGATCCGGTCGCCGAAGAGTTCCTCGGTCATCACCGTATTGCTCAACCGTTCGATATACTGATGCATGGCTGCTCTCCTGATGGTGCGTATTCGACAATACGAATGCCCGTTCGTGGTGAGCTTGTCGAACCGCGATTTCCTTGGTACTACAGGCCTTCGACAAGCTCAGGCCGAACGGAGGTGAAGCGTTACGTATTAATCGATGCGCCAGCCATTATGGCTAAAGCGAGTGTTTCTGCCGCTTAGTGTCCAAATCCTCGGCAATGACCATAAGCTGCAGCAGCCGCGCCGCGTTCGTGGGGGCGAGAGCATCGCCCAGCAGCTCATCCCGGGTTTGGCGGAGGAAACCGTCGACCTCCTGGGTGCCGAGGATGGCGGTCACTTCATCGCGCATCTCCAGGGAAAGCGGGATTTCGCCGCCGGCCATGGCCTCTATGTCCTCGGCCACGTACTGCCATCCTTCGCTGATCTGCTCCTGCCGCAGCTCCTCGCGGTAATAGCGCTCCGCCGCCAGGTTGAACTCCCTGGCCGACATGTCGTAGGGCGAATCGGCGCCTCCCTTGGCGAGAATCCCGGCGGTCAAGCGGCCTGCGGCCCCATGCTTGGCAGGCTCCCGCAACCGCAGCTCCAGATCACCCAGCAGATCACCAAAGCCGAACCCTTCCACCAGCTCGGCCGCCTCTTCGCGGATCACCGCAAGCAGGGCAAGGCGGTACTCCTGATGCAGCACCCGCAGATAGCCGGGGTAGCGGCGGCTGGTCCGGGTGTTCTTGGTTTTTTTCAGGATGGTCCGCAGGAAACGGTTGGGCGTATCCTTGTGCACGAAAAAGGTGGGAATGCCGATGGCCGTGCCGAACAGGATCTGGCGGCGCTCGCTTTCCACAAAGGGGGTGTCGGGGATGTGCTGATGGCTGCAACTGCCCGCGGCTATGAGCTTGAAGGCCAGGGCGTTGAGCAGCATCTGCAGGTCGGTGGCCCGGCCCAGGTCGCCGGCGAACTGTTCAAATTGCGAATAGTAGCGCGCCTCGAAGCCGGAAAAGCCCATGACCTCGAATTCCCGCAGCTTGTACGGCAGGTAGACCGACATCCGTTTGTCGAAGATGCCCATCATGTCCAGGTCTTCCTTGAGGCGGCGGTCGTTGTGCAGCCTCCCATCCTGGCTGGCGCTCCGCTCCGTGGAAAGCAGGGCCACCGGGTAATCGATAAGCCGGAAATCCGGAATGAAATCCCCTTTGCAGCGGCAAGCGCTCCCGACGAGGTGATCGATAAACGGGGGCCCGAACGGGGTGAGCGCCTGGCCGCAGAACTTGTTCTTCGCCTTTTTTCGCCAGCGCCGCCAGAGCATGCGCAGGTGGGTGTAGTCCAGCTGGTGGGGGAGAAAGCCCAGGGCCTGCTCCGGGTGAAAATCCTCGAAGGCCAACCGGTAGGGCGCGGCGCTGTAGGTGGTGACAAAAAGGGGGAGGAAATGCTCCATGACCTTGGCCACCAGATCGCCCATGCATTTCTCGTGGCGGGGGGTGAAGCCGGAGGCCGGATCGCCCAGCATCCGGCTCATCTTGCGGCTGCCCATGCTGACGTGGGTGCCGTTGTTGGCCAGGCTGATGTTGGAGGTGTGGGGCATCATCACCAGGTTGGTGGTGATGATGCCGGCCTCGCGCATCTTCATCACCGCGTTCAGGTGGCTGCGGCTCAAGACCTGGTGGCAGAGGATCATGTACTGGTGCTTGGCCTCGCCTTCGTCCCAGCCCGAGAGGCAGGGGCTCATGAAGAGCTTGCGGTAGAAGGCGTCGGAAATGCATTCGTTCAAAGCCCGCTGCCGCATGGGCGGATGGGGGGAGAAGAAGAGCATAGCTTTCTGCCCCCGGTGGGCCAGTTCGAACTTTTCATTGGCATACATGATCAGCAATTGGGTGAAGAGAAAGCGTTTGGCCGTCTCCCTGGCCAGGGCACGGCCATAGCCGGTGTTGGGGGTCATGGTGGTGACATGGAAGGAAAAGGTCTCCGGCGAAGTATTGTCGCTCAGCAGATGGGTGAGCAACCGGCTCCCGGTTCTGCGCACTGTTTCCTGGCTCCCGCCTTGGCCTATGACATCGGCCAGGGCCAGCTTGAGCAGATAGCTGATGGGGATTCGCAGGTGTTTCTCTCCTCCCTCCTCCACAAAGAAGCGGGCGGTATCAGTGCGTTCGCCCCGGGTGGGGTCCTGTTTGTCGGCCTTGAGGTCTGCGGCCAGGGTAAGTATGGCGTTGGGGTGCAGGCGAGAGAGAGGGAAGCGCACCCAACTGTTTTCCCAAACCTGCTCCACGTTATCGCTGAGGTAGCGCTCCAGATCCCGGTGGGCCCGGGGCGAGGTTTCGCCGCGGTGGGCCCGTTTGATGATGTTGGCGTAGTAGCTCGATTGCTCAATGGCCCGGGGCAGATCCGCCGCCTCGCGGCTGCCGGATACCGCCACCTGCAGCTCGTTTTCGCAGCCGGCGGTGGCGTC
The DNA here is from genome assembly GCA_002347095.1 of Desulfobulbaceae bacterium UBA2273. Taxonomy (GTDB): domain Bacteria; phylum Desulfobacterota; class Desulfobulbia; order Desulfobulbales; family Desulfurivibrionaceae; genus Thiovibrio; species Thiovibrio ferrireducens. Next base: position 193,951 of record DDWZ01000028.1, read on the forward strand.
GGAGCCGAAAAAAGGCAGGCTGGCCGGGCGAAGGGGATCAAGACCGAGCAGGGAAATGCACTCGCGTTCCGTGGGTCTGGGATCTTGCCCCGTGCCTGTCCGGGTCAAGGAAATGTCCGCAAAGGAAAGTCTGCTCACCATCGCACCCCCTGGTTGATTGCCGGCGGTCTGCCGTCATCCTCTTTCCCTAGCAGGCTGTTGAAAAACTCATC
>DDWZ01000030.1 GCA_002347095.1 Desulfobulbaceae bacterium UBA2273
CTTTTAGGCGGTGGAGTATTCACTCTGCTCGATGTCCGCAATGAAAAGGATTTCGCCAACTGGAGCGTCGAGGGGCCAACGTTTTTCCCCTACCTCAATATTCCCTACTTCAATTTCATGGAGGATGTGCAGGGCAGCATCGACCGCATCCCCAAGGGCGAGAAGGTCCGGATCGTCTGCGCCAAGGAGGGCTCGGCCAAATACGTTGCCGATCTGCTCTGCCAGAATGGTTTTGGCGATGTGGGCTACCTCAAGCAGGGCATTGTCAGTTGGGGCAATGTTCTGGCGCCTCAAAAGGTTACGCCGGAGGGACATCCCTATACCTTGTATCAGTTTGTCCGGCCGGGCAAGGCTTCGTGCAGCTATCTGCTGATCCATAAAAACGAGGCCATGGTTTTCGATCCCTCGCGCAACATCGAGGCCTATAAAAGCATTGCCGCCCAGCATGGCAGCACGATCATCGCCAGTTTCGAGACCCACCGCCAGGCCGACTATATCTCCGGCACCCCGCAGTTGTCGGAAGAGCCAGGCTGCACGGCCATGGTCAACAGTCTGGATTTTGAGGGGGCGGTTTTCCCCTGCAAGCCCGTGACCCACGGGGAAACCTATACCCTGGGAGGAGACGGGCCGAAGGTCCAGGCGCTGCACACCCCGGGCCATACCATGGGCAGCACCTGCTATCTCATCGATGACACCTATCTGGTGAGCGGGGACACCATTTTCATCAACACCGCCGGCCGTCCCGACCTTGGCGGCCGGTGGCAGGAATGGGCCAGGGAGCTCTACATCACCCTGATGCTGCGGCTGCGGGGTCTCGACGACGGGGTGTTGGTGCTGCCCGGCCATTACACGAGTTGGGGCGAGGCCAACTGCTCCCGGATTTTTTCGGCCAATCTCGGGCAGCTCCGGGAAAGCGTCATCGCCTTCCGGCTGCCCAACGAGAAGAAATTCGCCGATTTCATCCAGGACAACATGCGGCCTCAGCCCGGAGTCTATGCCGAGATCCGCAGGGTGAACGGGGGCTGGCTCAAGGTCAGCCAGGAGGAGGCGGATATCATGGATTTGGGCAAAAACGAATGCGGGGCCAGCAACTACGGCAAGGTGGGCGTCAGCGCGGAAGTGCAACGCTGCGCGGTGTAGCCTGCGCGCAGGGCGGGCGTTGCCGAGGCGTCAGTCCGCCAGGCCCTGCGCGGTTTCCCCCCCCTGTGCCACATCGGGCAGGGGGCACTGCTTGAGAAAGGGAAGATCGCTTTCCCGGTGCGTTTCCCGCAGGAGCTGGTCCGGGGTGTGAAGAAATTCCTCGGCCCGCCTGCGCGGGTCGAAAAATTCCTTGTTAAAGGGCTCGATGAGGTTCAGGTGCTCCCACCGGGTCACATAGTACTCGATGAGCTCGGGAAGCGCGGCGAAGATCGTCGCCTCCGGGTCGGGATCGCTGAAGCTCGACTGCCGTAATTTGGCGGCGGACAGGGTTTGGGTTTCGTAGAAATTTTTCAAAAACATCAGCTCGGCGGGTAGCCGCGCATCAATGCCGAGCCGGGTTATCAGCCGCACCAGCCGGGTCATGATCCCCAGGCCGAATTGCGCCACGGGCAGAGGCAGATAGATCTCCCGCGGGGTTTTCAGCTCGAGATAGTTCTTGATGGTGAGGATGAGCTGGCCCAGGGAGACCGGGTTTTTATCGACAAAGTTGTAGGTCTGCCCGGAAAATTCGGGCCGGTTGTCCAGGACATGCGCGATGAAATAGGGCAGCTTCCGGGCGTTGGAATAGGAGTGCAGCGCCTCGGGCCTGGTAAAGAGCACCGGCATGGACCGGTCGACAATGGCGAAGAACAACCGCTGAAAGCCCTGGATCTTGTGGTCGTGGGCGCCATAGACGATGCCGAGCCGGATCGTGGTGTAATCAAGGCCATGGGCCCTGTGCAGATGTTCGAGGCTCAGCTCGGCCATGAGTTTGGCCTTGGTGTAGTTGGGCAGCTCCGGGCGCAGGTCCAGGCGGTTTTTTTCGGTGAGATCGAGGCCGGTGGGCATGACCGCGGCCGAACTCAGATGGATATAGGGGATGTCCAACTCCTGCGCCGCCTTGGCCAGGGAGACCGTGCCCAGATAGTTTATCTCGTAGGCAAGTTGCGGATCGCTGTCGATGGCGGCAATGGCGCAGTTGATGATAAAGGCGGGTTTGTTCTTTTCAAAATAGCGGCGGATGTCGTCCGGGTCGCGCAGGCTGAGTTTTTTGCTGTTGGGGGCGAGGACGTTGAGCCGTCCCTCGGCCTGGGTTTTGAAATAATAGAGCAGGGTGCCGCCGATCAGGCCGGAGCCGCCGAGGAGTATTCCTGTTTTTTCCGATATGGCTGGCTGCATCGAGGCTTTCCGGGGATGGCTGGCGCTCTTGTCCGGGGTTTTTTTCAGTGACAAGGGCAGCGAGACACAGTACTTAATTTTAAGATACCTTTCAAATCCGTAGCTGTTCGGCCGCGGCACGGCTGCGGCAGGGGTATAATTTGAGAGTAGCAAGAAGGGGTGAGTCAGTCAACAGGAAGCGCGCCGGGGCCGGTAGGCCGGCATGGGCGCGAGGGATGCAGGGATGCCGGTTTATAAACGACAGGAAGTCAATACGCTGCTCAAGTCTGTGGAGCGCGGAGAAACCGCCCCGGTCTATCTGCTTTTCGGCGAGCGCTACCTCTGTCGGGAGATCGCCAACGACCTGGTCTGCCGCTTGCTGCCCGATGAAACCTCCCGCCAAAACAGCCTGAAGGTCATTGACGGCGACCAGGAAGAGGTGGGCGCCACGGTCAACATGCTCAAAACCTACAGCCTGTTCGGCGCCAGGCAGGTGATCCGGGTAACGGACTCCCAAATTCTTTTTTCCAAGATTGTGGCCGGCGTCCTGTGGGACAAGGCGCGCAAGGCTTGGAGCGGCAAAGATGTGAAAAAATCCATGCGGTATCTGACCCAGATGCTCGCCTTGGCCGATCTTGCCCCTTTGGATTGGGAGAAAGAGGAGATCGCAGCCTGCACGCCCGGCCGCTGGCAGGAGCTGTTCGGTTTTCCCAAGCCGGAGGAGCTGGATTGGGCGGCGGAAGCATGCGCGGCGGGCGAGGGGGATTTTTCCGCGGCCGCGCCCAAGGCGGACGGGGCGGAGCTGCTCATGGCCGCCCTGGAGGCGGGAGTCCCTTCGGGCAACACCCTGATTCTGGTGGCTGAGGCGGCGGACAAGCGCAAGAAGCTTTTCAAGTATCTGGAAAAAAATTGCGTGGTGGTGGATCTCTCCGTGGACACCGGGGGGAGTTCCGCGGCGCGTAAGGATCAGGACGGACTGCTCAAGGAGATTGTCCAGCAGAATCTGGCCAGGTTCGGCAAGAAATTGGAACCGCGCGCCTTGCCGGTACTCCTTGAACGGGTGGGGTTCCATCCGGTGGCCGTGGCCATGGAGGCGGAAAAGCTGGCCCTGTCCGTGGGCGAGGCGGAAACCGTCACCATGGACGATCTCAACGCCATGGTCGGCCGGACCAGGGAAGAGGCCCTCTACGAATTAAACGAGGCCTTTGGCAATCATGATCTGGCCGCGTCCTTGACGATTTCCCAGCGGTTGCAGGAAAACGGGGTGCATCCGCTCATCGTGGTGGCGGGGTTGCGCAATTTCCTGCGCAAGCTGCTGCTGGTGCGAGCCATTATCGAGCATCCTGCCTATGCATACCCAGAAGGCATCTCCTATGCGGCTTTTCAAAAAGGTTTGCTGCCGCAATTGCAAGAATCGCTTGGCCCGCAGCAGAAGGCGCTGACCGGCCATCCCTTTGCCGTATACAAGAGCTTTCAGCAGGCGGAGCGCTTTACCGTGGCGGCCCTGAAGCAGGCCCAAACCGGTCTGCTTACGGCGGAATACCGGCTGAAAGGGTCCGGTCTTCCGGAATATCTGGTTCTGGAGGATTTTCTTTTTTCCGTCCTGCGGGATCGGGAACGGGCCAAGCCTGCCACGGTGACCGGATAAAGAAAAATTGGGCAACGGGTGTGCGGATCGGGAAAAAATGCTTATTTTTGAACAAACGGACTGATTGGGATTGATCGCAAGGGGGCAAAAAAGGCATGGGCGGTGCGGGCAGGGAGAGTGAAGGTTCGGTAGTCACCGAAAAAAAACAGCAAACCAAACACCCTTCCATGTACAAGGTGCTGCTGCACAATGACGACTATACCACCATGGATTTCGTGGTGATGGTACTGGAAAAGGTGTTTCATAAAAACGTGGCGGAGGCCAACCGGATCATGCTCAATGTCCATGAGCAGGGAGTTGGGGTGGCGGGGATATACACGCGCGACGTGGCGGAGACCAAGGTGATTCTGGTCCATGAACTGGCCCGCAAGAATGAATACCCCTTGAAATGTTCCCTGGAAAAAGCGTAACGGGTTTCCCGTGAGGAGCGCGAGATGATAAATGCAAAGTTGGAAATAGCCCTGGTGCGTGCCATCCGGGAGGCAAAGATCCGTAGGCACGAGCATGTCACGGTGGAGCATATCCTCTACGGCCTGTTGGATGACGAGCTGGCCGCCCGGGCCATTGCGGTGTGCGGCGGCGATCCCGAGGGGATGAAGAAACGGCTGGAGGATTTTTTCGCCTCCAACCTGCCCATGGTCAAGGAGGGCATTGCCCATGACCCCATCCAGACCCTCGGCTTCAATAGGGTCTTGCAGCGGGCCATTGCCCATGTGCAGAGCTGCGGCAAAAAAGAGGTGGATGCAGGGGATGTGCTGGCCGCCATCTTTGCCGAGGCCGAGTCTTTTGCCGTGTATTTTCTCCATTCCGAAGGAATCAGCAAACTTGACGTGACCGAGTATCTCTCCCATGGCCTGGAGCAGGAGGAAAAAACCCAGGAGGAAAAGAAAACGGAGGAGAAGGGTACGGAAAAAACCAAGGAAAACGAAGCCTTGGAAAAATACACCATCAATTTCAGCGAGCGGGCCGCCCAGGGCTTGATCGATCCCCTGATCGGGAGGACCGCGGAGTTGAAGCGGGTGATGCAGACCCTGTGCCGCCGGCGCAAGAACAATCCGCTGCTGGTGGGCGAGCCAGGGGTCGGAAAAACCGCCATTGCCGAAGGCCTGGCCCTGCATGTCCATGAAGGCAAGGTGCCGGAACTGTTGCAGGGGGTGGAGATCCGCCTCCTCGACATGGGCGGGCTGCTTTCCGGCACCAAATACCGGGGCGATTTCGAGCAGCGGCTCAAGGCGGTGATCTCCGCGGTGGAAAAAGAGCCGCACATCATCCTCTTCATCGACGAGATCCACACCATTGTCGGGGCCGGGGCCACCAGCGGCGGCAGCATGGACGCCTCCAACCTGCTCAAGCCCGCCCTCCAGGCCGGGTCGCTGCGCTGCATCGGCTCGACCACCTATGAGGAGTACAAGAATTACATCGAAAAGGATAGGGCGCTTTCCCGGCGCTTTCAGAAGATCGACGTCGAGGAGCCCAGCGTGGCAGAGACCTGCGCCATCCTGCAGGGGCTGCTGCCCCGCTACGAGGCGCATCATAACATCACCTACTCGGCTCCGGCGGTAAAGGCCACGGCGGAACTGGCCGGCCGCTACATCACCGACCGGTTTTTGCCGGACAAGGCCATTGACGTGCTGGACGAGATCGGCGCCGCCTTCCGGCTGGCCGCACACCCAGGCGACAAGCGGCGGACCGTGACGGTGCGCGATGTGGAAAAGGTGGTTTCCCGGCTGGCCCGGATCCCGGCGAGAAGCGTCAGCGGCTCCGACCTGATCCATCTCCGGGAGCTGGATCAGGTCCTGAAAAAGACCATCTTCGGCCAGGACCAGGCGATCAGCGCCCTGGTCACGGCGGTGAAGCGTTCCCGGGCCGGCCTCAAGCAGAGCGAAGGACCCACCGGCTCCTTCCTCTTTGCCGGACCCACCGGGGTGGGCAAGACCGAAGTGGCCAAGCAGTTGGCCGCGGCCCTGTCCGTGCATTTCGAGCGGTTCGACATGAGCGAGTACATGGAAAAACATGCGGTTTCCCGGCTCATCGGCGCGCCTCCGGGCTATGTGGGCTTTGACCAGGGCGGGCTCTTGACCGACGCCATCCGCAAGCATCCCTACTGCGTGCTCTTGCTCGACGAGATCGAAAAGGCCCACCCGGACCTGTTCAGCATCCTGCTCCAGGTCATGGATCACTCGACTCTCACGGACAATGCCGGGCGCAAGGCGGATTTCCGCAACGTGATCCTGATCATGACCACCAATGCCGGGGCGCGCGAACTGAGCGAGCGGGCCATCGGCTTTACCGGGGACAGCAAGGGCCGGAATGACCGGGCCGTGAAGAATCTTTTCTCTCCGGAGTTCCGAAACCGGTTGGACGCGACCATCACCTTCAACCCCTTGGATGGTGTCCTCATGGAGCGGATCGTGGACAAGATGATCGCGGAGCTGCAGGTGCAGTTGGCCGAGCGCAAGGTGACGATCAGCCTCAGCCCAGGCGCCCGGACCTGGCTGGCGGCCCGTGGCTATGAGCCGGAGTTCGGGGCGCGGCCGCTGAGAAGGCTTATCCTGCAAGAGGTGGGGGATGCCTTGACCGAAGAGCTTTTGTTTGGCCGCTTGGCCAAGGGGGGCAGTGTGCGGATCGGGGTCAAGGGCAACCGGCTGACCTATCAGTACGAGGGCAGAGGCCTGGAAGCGAAGCAGGAAAATCCCCGAAAGTCTGCGCGTGCAAAATAAGACGAACTTTTTTGCCGGGGGAGTTGTCTTAAAAAATACATGTTGGCGCACGGCGGAATGGCTGCCGTGCGTTTTTTCTTATTTTGAAATAACGAGCGGTGGGAGGAGCATTGAGCGTATGGGCGAGGCAACGAAGTGGCGGAGTTTTTTCGTGGGCGGATTATGTCTGGTGGCCTTGGTCGCCTGCAGTAGTGAAAAGCCGGAGACCAAGGCTGTGGAGCAGGCTGCGGCGGAAGACGGGGCTCAGCAGGCGAAACCCGCCGGCTTGATCCAGGGTAAGGCCAAGGAGGTGCTTGCGGGCGGCGGTTTCACCTACATTCTGATTGGAACTGAAAAGGGGGACACCTGGGTGGCGGTCCCGGAAACCCAGGTTGCAGTGGGTGAGGCATGCACCGTTGCCGAAGGACAGATCATGCGGGATTTCCCCAGCAAGAGCCTGAACCGCACCTTTGCCGAGCTGGTTTTTGCCCAAGGTCTTGAAGGCAAGAAAACGGAGATGGGCAATGGCGCCCATGGCGGAGAAGCGGCAGCGCTTCCCGCGGGCCACCCGGCAACGCCTGGAGCATCTGCGACCGGAGGTTCTTTCGGCGCAGCCATGCAGAAGGAAACCGGTGCCGCGCCTGGAGCCGCCGGAGAAACAGCCCCGGGCAGCAGCAAGGCCGTGGTGCCTTTTGTGGAATTGAAGATTGCCAAGGCTGTCGGCGACAATGCCTTCAGCGTTGGGGATATCTTTGCCAAGGCCACGAGCCTGAACGGCAAAAAAGTGAAGATCAAGGCGCAGGTGGTCAAGTTTTCTCCCCAGATTATGGGGAAAAACTGGTTGCACCTGCAGGATGGCACCGGCGATCCCCTGAAAAACACCCATGATCTGGTGGTGACCACGGCGGGCAAGGCGGAAAAGGGCGATATCGTCACGGTGGAAGGCGTGCTTGCCGCGGATAAGGACTTCGGCGCCGGATACAAGTATGCGGCCATTGTTGAAGATGTGACCATCACCCGTTAATCACAATGCGGGACATCCCCTCCCACAGGGTCGCCATCGTCGGGCCGGGCGCCCTGGGCTGTCTGTTGGCGGCCTCTCTCGGCCGGATCGGCGTGGAAATTCGGGTGCTGGATCATGACAGCCATCGGGCTGGACTGCTCCAGCACTCGGGCCTTACCCTTGAGCAGGGAGAGCGTCTCGAACATTTTCCCATCCAGGCCACGGCCGATCCCTTGCGGATCGGGCCGGTGGCTCTGGTTCTGCTCTGCGTGAAATCTCCGGCTCTTCCCCAGACCCTCCCGTCGTTGCTTCCCCTGCTCACGAAAAACACCCTGCTGCTTGCCTGGCAAAACGGCATTGGTCATCTCCCGGTTTTGCAGGAGGCAGAGCTTCCCTGCTCTGTAGCCTTGGCGGTTACCTCCCTGGGCGCGAATCTGGTTGGCCCGGGGCGGGTGCGTTTCGGGGGGGAGGGTGCAACACATTTCGGCTTTCTGCGCGAAGCTCCGCAGGAGGCGAAGCCGGCCTTGCAGGAAACGGCGGAACTCTTTCGGAAGGCAGGCTTTGAGGTGCGGGTTGCGGAGGATATCCTGGCCCAGGTCTGGAATAAACTCCTTGTCAACGTGGGAATCAACGCCCTCACCGCCATCCATGGCTGCGAAAACGGCGCGCTGCTCGGCAACCCCGAAGCGCTTCAGTTGATGGCGGCGGCAGTGATGGAAGCGGCCGAAGTCGCTCTGGCCAAGGGGATTGCCATTGCTCCTGATCCGGTGACCAGAACCATCGCGGTCTGCCGGGCCACCGGATCCAATATTTCCTCCATGCTCCAGGATGTGCGGCATGCAAGGCAAACCGAAATAGAGGGTATCAACGGCGCCGTGCTGGAAGAGGCCAGGCGTCTGGGGATTCCGGCGCCTGTCAACGCCAAACTTTTTGCCGCGGTCCGGGGGATGGAGCAGAGCTATCTGCCGGGATAAAGGGGATCTTTTTACGGTGCTTTTGTTATGATTCTCCTTGACAACTTCCGGTATTCCAATAAAAGTGCAAAGTTTAGAGGCTGCGCGGCAGCCTGTTTTTTTCATCGAAAATCATGAGGAGTTGGAATGTCAAATTATCTCTTTACCTCGGAGTCTGTTTCAGAAGGCCATCCGGACAAGGTTGCCGACCAGATCTCGGATGCGGTTCTCGACGCCATCCTTGCCCAGGACCCAAAGGCCAGGGTCGCCTGTGAAACCCTGGTCACCACCGGCATGGCTCTGATTGCCGGCGAGATCACCACCACCGCCTGGGTGGATATGCCTTCCGTGGTCCGGGAAACCGTGCGGGAGATCGGCTACAACTCTTCCGAGATGGGATTTGACTGGCAATCCTGCGCGGTGCTCACCAGCATCGGCAAACAGTCCCCGGATATCGCCCAGGGCGTCAACGAAGGAACCGGCCTCGACCTGGATCAGGGCGCCGGCGACCAGGGGTTGATGTTCGGCTATGCCTGTACCGAAACCAAGGTCTTGATGCCCATGCCCATCACCTATGCCCACCGGCTTGTGAAACGCCAGGCCGAGGTGCGCAAGGCAGGCCTGTTGCCCTGGCTGCGTCCCGATGCGAAAAGCCAGGTCACCATCGAATACGAAAACAAACAGCCCAAACGGGTCGAGGCCATTGTTCTCTCCACCCAGCACTCCCCGGATGTTGACTACGAGGATCTCAAGGCCGGGGTCATGGAGGAGATCATCAAGCCCATCATCCCCGTGGAGATGGTGGACAAGAACACCAAGTATTTCATCAACCCCACCGGCCGTTTTGTCATCGGCGGCCCGGTCGGCGACTGCGGCGTGACCGGCCGCAAGATCATTGTTGACACCTATGGCGGCATGGGCTCCCACGGCGGCGGCGCTTTTTCCGGCAAGGATCCCTCCAAGGTCGATCGTTCTTCCTCGTACATGGGCCGCTATGTGGCCAAGAATCTGGTGGCCGCCGGCATCGCCACCGAGCTTGAGGTGCAGATCGCCTATGCCATCGGCATTTCCAAGCCCGTTTCCATCAACGTCAACTCGTTCGGCACCGGCAAGATCAGCGACGAGCGGATCAGGCAGCTCATCAACGAGCATTTTGACCTGCGGCCCAAGGCGATCATCCAGCATCTCGATCTTTTGCGGCCGATCTACAAAAAAACCGCGGCTTACGGCCACTTTGGCCGGGAGCGGGAAGAGTTCACCTGGGAGCGCACCGACAAGGCCGAGGCTTTGAAGGATGCCGCCGGAATCAAATGTAAATAATCACGACCCATCCCGCGCCACGGCGCAGTCAGGAGGAAACACCGATGAAGGCACCAGTAAAAAAAGCACCTGCCACGAAGAGTCCGGCAAAAAAAGCTCCGGCAAAAAAGCAGGGTGATTTCAAGGTTGCGGATATGAGCCTGGCCGATTGGGGCCGCATGGAAATCAAGATCGCGGAAACCGAGATGCCCGGCCTCATGGCCCTGCGCGAGGAATTCGGCAAGAAGAAGCCCCTGAAGGGCGCGCGGATCTCCGGCTCCCTGCACATGACCATCCAGACCGCGGTGCTGATCGAGACCCTGGTTGCCCTGGGCGCCGAGGTGCGTTGGGCCTCCTGCAACATCTTTTCCACCCAGGATCACGCTGCCGCCGCCATTGCCGCGGCCGGCATCCCGGTCTATGCCTGGAAAGGGGAAACCATCGAGGAATATTGGTGGTGTACGGAAAAGGCCCTGACCTGGCCGGACGGCAACCCGCCCAACATGATCCTCGACGACGGCGGGGACGCCACCCTGCTGGTGCATAAGGGCGCTGAATTCGAGAAGGCTGGCAAGGTGCCTGCGGCCAAGAAGGGTGACAACGAGGAGTGGCAGGCCGTGCTCGCTGTGCTCAAGCAGGACTTCGCCGCGGACAAGAAAAAATGGACCAACGCGGCCAAGGCCATCCGTGGCGTGACCGAGGAAACCACCACCGGGGTGCATCGCCTCTACCAGATGGAGAAGGGTGGCTCTCTGCTCTTCCCGGCCATGAACGTCAACGACTCGGTGACCAAGTCCAAGTTCGACAACCTCTACGGCTGCCGCGAATCATTGATGGACGGCATCAAGCGCGCCACCGACGTGATGGTGGCCGGCAAGCTTGCGGTGATCTTAGGCTACGGCGACGTGGGCAAGGGCTGTGCCCAGGCCTTCCGCGGCTTAGGCGCCCAGGTGTGGGTAACGGAGATCGATCCGATCTGCGCGCTTCAGGCAGCCATGGAAGGCTACCGGGTGATGACCATGGAAGAGGCCGCTTCCCAGGGCGATATCTTCGTCACCTGCACCGGCAACGAGAAGGTCATCAACCACGCCCACATGAAGGCGATGAAGGACGAGGCCATTGTTTGCAATATCGGCCATTTCGATTCCGAAATCGATGTCGCCTCCCTGCGCAAGTACAAATGGGAGAACATCAAGCCCCAGGTGGATCACATTGTTTTCCCCGACGGCAAGAAGATCACCCTGCTGGCCGAAGGGCGGCTGGTGAACCTGGGCTGCGCCACCGGCCACCCCAGCTTCGTGATGTCCGCCTCCTTCACCAATCAGGTGCTGGCCCAGATCGAACTGTTCGCCAATGCCAAGAAATACCAGAAAAAGGTCTATGTGTTGCCCAAGGTGCTGGACGAGAAGGTGGCCCGCCTCCATCTCAAGAAGCTTGGCGTGCATCTCACCGAGCTGTCCAAAGCGCAGGCCGCGTATATCGATGTGCCTGTGACCGGCCCCTACAAGCCGGACCATTACCGCTATTGATGCATAGTTGTTCCGGCAACAAAAAATGGCGCCTCCCGGCAGGGAAGGCGCCATTTTTTGTTTGTTGCGCTCTTGCCCCGCTTACCGGAAGCAGGCGAATTCCGGCCGGAGATTGTCCTCAAGGGCCACGCCGTCTCCGGAGCTTCTAATTTTATAGCACGGAGGATACGGGGAATTCCTCACCGTGTGGGCATCCCGGGAATTCCAGACCTCTGCAAAGGGTTTTTCCGCGATGTTGCCCATTTTGGAGAAATCTTTCGCTATATCGCATCCCAACATGTCGAATTCAGGGGTGATCTCGATTTTTGTCAGCCCGATGGAGCAGCTCCGGCAGCTAAACGTGGCATTTTTATGGAACTCCCAAGACTCGTGGCTTTCTTCCTCTCCGTATGACCGGAGCATGATGCGCAAGGAAGGAAGGAAGAGATCAGGGGGAAATTTTTTCGCATGCGCATTCAGCCGCATCCAAAAATCATATGCTTGCGAATCGGTGATCAATAGCTCCGGATGCTTGAGTGACCGGTCGGTGCGTTGAATATTAAGGAAATGGAAGCGTTTCACATGTGGATACAACTCGTCGATGATCAAATGAGCGCTGTCGATATTCACACTGCTGAGGACGCATGATATCTGGAGCTGCAAACCGCATTTCGCGAGATGCTTGATGTTTTGCAGTACGGTTTCTCCCATCCCCCTCGTCAGATCGTTAATACGCGGGTCTGGGGAATCGAGGGAAACCTGGAGGATCATTTTCTTCCCCTCCGCAATCCCGGCAAGTCGCGAGGCCTTCTCCTTGTCGAGCAGCACGCCATTCGTCAGCACCCCCATTTGCATCCCGCTGTCGAGGATTCGCTGAATAACTTGGAATATCTGCGGGTGCAGAAAAGGTTCTCCCCCGGCGATGGTTATATCAAAGACGCCCAAGTCCCGGAATTCATCCACCAGCATGAACAGCCTTGCCGGATCCATGTAGATGTTTCGTGAGGCGTCCGCATAGCAGTATTTGCAGGCGAGATTGCATCCTCCCGTAATCCAGAGACTGGCGGTGAGCGGCGCTTTCAGTGGGGCCCGGTAGGCTATATCGTTGTCCATAGTCCGGCGCCTTTAAGAAAACTGACAAATGATTCCATATCGTCTGCGGCAAACTGTGCTGATTTAAATGTTTTCAATTTTGCCGCGGGAGTTTTTTTCATTTCTTCGAGCAGTTTGTATCCTGGCGCATTCAGCTTGTACACCCGGTCATTAACCGGGTCGAGAACAAGGCCGCCAAACTCTTCCTTGCGCATGATGAGCTTGGCCATGACATCTTCGCCCGGTTTCACTCGCGAAGAGAAGGAGGGGGCCTTGGTATAGTCTTGCACCCACTGGTTGTGTATCCACTGGGCGGACCAGTCGTTTGCCATCCCCGCGACTTTTTCCTTGAAGGTGTTGCTGGCCACAGCCTCTCTGGATATCAGCTTTCCGGCAAGGTCCTTGCGGACTTCGGAATGGCGTTCAAGAAAGGTCACATGCCCCTTGCCCACGGGGAATTCTTGATTCATTGAGTACAGATACAATTCAATTGTCGGTTTTTGCTGCTTAGCCATTTCCCCCCCCTCCTTGTTCGATGTTGAAAGCAAAGAGCGAACCTGCGGTTTCTCGAGGCATCGCCATTCATCCCATTGAAATAGCGGTGTTTTTAAACGTTGCTATTTCAGGGCTCCGCCGTGGCTCCATGGCGGTCTGTGGATATATTACGTTAGGAAAATACGACTTGTCAAGATGCCGGAAGTTTTCCGCACCGGTGCATTGCATGCTGGCGAAGAAGGGGATGAAGCGAGGTCTGCTTGGGCGAAATGATGTACACATGCATCGCGCGTGCCGGATGGAACGGTGGAAGGGGAGGGCGGGCCAGGCGTTAGCCGGGTTACTTGTGGAATTGGCTCATGGCCGCGCAGCCTGAAGCCATTGGGCAAAGCTCTGGCCGTTGACCGTTCTGGCATGCAATCCTTGAAGAAGCGGCTCGACCAGGCTGTGTTCGTCCGGGGCGATGAGAAGGCCGGGAATGGGCGCCGTTGGTTCGCCATATGCGTCAACCTGCCCTGTGTTCAGCCCTGCCAGTAGTTCCACCATGGTGGACCAGCGCCCGCCGTTATCCAGATGCTCAATGTATTGCAGCAGGGCGGTGGCGCCGGCGAGATATCCCGGCGGCATCTCCGCCACCCCGCTTGCGGCGCAGGAATCCAGGGAGGCAAAGAGTCGGCAGCCAAAGGGCCGCACCGGGTAGATGCCACAGCTTTCCTCCTTGAGAAACGGGCAGGGGCGCAGATCCCAGCTTTCCGCCTCTTCCACGGACTCGCCCCGGAGATGGGCGCCGACAAAGGTGTTGGTGGTGCACTGCACCCTTCGGTTCGCCGCAGGCTGGAATGCGGGGGCAGCCAGCTCGGATCGTCGCCCAGCCTCGGCCAGAAACGCCATAATCCCATCCCCTTCCAGGCTGGTCATGGTGACACTCCGGGTGCAGCAGGTGGCGCACCCCTTGCGGCAGGCAAAAGTGAAGGTGCTCGCCCACTGTTCAAAGGCGTCATAGAGCGTGGCAAGCAGCAGGTGTTGGATCGGGCGGGGAATCATGGCAGAGTTACTCCTGCGCCAGGGAGATATCCCCGGAGATAACGGAATGGACTTGGCCCTGACCATCCCGGATATGGAGGAAGCCCTCATCGTCCGGGCCAAGGGAAATGCCGGTGATGATGCTCCCCTGGGTGTTCACCCAGGAGACCTGTAGCCCGGCGTGGATATCCCGTTGCCGCCATTCGGCCAGGATACCGGGAAAATCACCCTGTTCCAGTCGGGCTACCACCAGGTCCAGTTCGCCGAGAATGGCCGCAAGCAGAGGGCCGCGTTCGAGGGGGACGCCTGTTTCCGCGAGCAGCGAAGTGGCTTTGGCGCGCAGCTCGCCTGCAAGTGCTTCTGCCGGGGTATTCACATTGAGGCCGATGCCGATCACCACCGCGGTCTGCCCTACACCGCCTACGGCCTGGGTTTCCGTAAGGATGCCGCCGCATTTTTTGTTGTGCAGAAAAAGATCGTTGGGCCATTTCAGCCCCGGTCGGCACGAGGTATGGCTTTCCAGCGCCTTGCACAGGGCAAGGCCCGCGGCCAGGGTGAGCTTGGGGAAATCCTGCGGGGCAAGATGCGGGCGCAGGATCAGCGAAAAATAGAGCCCGGTTCCGGGGGGCGAATGCCAGGTTCTGCCCGCAAGGCGGCCCCTGCCCGCGTTCTGGCTGTCGGCCACGATTAGGGTGGAGTCCGGGGCGCCGGTGTTGCTCAGAGCCAGGGCGAGATCGTTGGTTGAGCCGGTGTTGGTGAAAAAGTGGACCGGGTACCGGCCCAGCTCGCCGGTGAGGATCATGGTTTGCCAGATATCGTCGGGCATAGGTATTACAAAATCCTCTTTCAGATTTTTATTGCCAAGCAATCGTAGTAATTGCGGTAATAGGCTTCGTTTTTCTGTTCATTTCTTTGTTTGCCCAAAGAAACGAACCAAAGAAAGGGCACCCTGTGTCCCTTGTCCCGCCGTAGGCGGGATGCCCTGTGCTCCTCGATGCTGCCGGAGGGTTGCAAACTCGGCTACGCCTCAAACAGTGCAACCCTCTTTTTCGGCAGCCTCTCCGGTGCTCGGCTACGGGCCAATGGGATTTTGACTGCATATGAAAACAGAGTACTAATAGCAAGAAGATTTCAGCTTGTGCCGCTCAAGCCGCCAGCTTTTTGGCGATCTTGGCAACGTGTTCGCCCTGGAATCGCGCCCCTGCAAGCTCATTCTCGCTGGGAAACCGGCTGCCGTCACCTCCGGCGATGGTGGAGGCGCCATAGGGGGAGCAGCCGGTGATTTCCGTCGAGGTCATCTGGCCCTGAAAGGTGTAGGGCAGGCCGACGATGACCATGCCTTGATGGAGCAGGGTGGTGTGGAAGCTTAAAATCGTGGATTCCTGCCCGCCGTGCTGGGTATTTGAGCTGGCGAACACGCTGCCCGGTTTGCCCACCAGACCGCCCTTTACCCACAAGCCTCCGGTGGCATCAAGGAACTGCCGCATCTGTCCGCACATGTTGCCAAAGCGGGTGGGGGTGCCGAAGATGACCGCATCCGCCGCGCCCAGTTCGTCTACCGTGCAGATGGGCACCTGTGCCTGCTGCTTCTGCGCCGCGGTCGCGCCCATCTTCTCTAGCACCGACTCGGGAAGCGTTTCCGGGACCCGCCGTAGCTCAGCCTCGGCACCCTCAACCAAGCGAACCCCTTCCGCGATAGCCTGCGCCATTTTGTGGATGTGGCCGTACATTGAATAATAGACGATGAGTACCTTCATGGTGACCTCCGTGGTTTGCTGCTCAAGTTTGCAAGCGCAACGGTATGGGCTGAAATTTCTGGTGGATGCGAGAGAATAACCCGACATGGTGTGCGGAAAAATCCATGCGGAAGGACGCTACGGGAAAACCTTCACAGCCTCCGGCTGGATTCGGCGATAATTTTATCCAGAAAAGTTTCTTCCGCACCACCCTGCACTGCGGCCTCTTTCATCTGCTCGGCCCAGCCGGCAATTTGACTCAACGCTTCCCGCTGTTCGAGGATGATGTTTTCCCAGGCCCGCCGTTCATGAAAAAAGGCATCGATACCATCCTGTACTACTTGTAAAAGCGCGGTTTTGGTTTCGGAACTGAGGCACTGGCTCACCCCTTTCTGCTCCTCGATAATACTGAGGAATTTTTCCCGGAAGCTGTTGTGGGATGCAATGGTGTTTGCGGGGTTCAAGGTCTGTTGATAGGAAAGAATCCGTTCAAGTTTTGCCTTGATATCCTCAGACCGCACCGGCTTGGCCAAATAATCGAAGGCGCCAAGCCGCATGGCTTCTATGGCCGATTCCACAGTGCTGAAACCGGTTACCATGATAACCGCACAGGCCGGGTTGGACTCCTTGGCGAATTTGATGACATCAAGGCCTCCCTCCGTGGCATGGTCGGTGCCGGGCATGTTTTTGTCGGTCACCACGGCATGGAATTGCTGATCACCCAAAAGCGAGATGGCCGAAGCCGCATCATGGGCGGTCATGGTTTCGCAGTTCTGTCTTTCCAGCCCAAGGCGGATAACCTCTCGGGAAGTGGGTTCATCATCAACGACCAACACGCGTATTTTGAGATTCATGTCCACTGGCTCAACCATTGATTTCTCCTTCAGTGCACGGACTACAAGGGTCTTTCCTTCCTACCCGGTGATTTGACCGAAACATGACCGCTCTCAATATATAACGTTACGGTGCGGGGAACAGTGCCGCCCGTATCCTGGTTCACTACAGGTGTACGCAGGCGTTGCAGACTCTTCTCTATTTCCATGACAAGCCTTTTTCCGAGGTGAAAAGGATTCTTGATTTTTATGACAGCGGCCCCACCGACCAATTTGGCCACAATCCCCGAATTATCCGCTGAATAAAGGCCTGCGGCGGCACTCACTTCGTGCAGCAGCAAAGGGACGGCCGAACTGGCATAATATCCCTCTCCGCGACTTTTCCCATAATGGCAAAGTGGATCCGGCAGGGCAATATGGGCAAGCCCCATGGTGTTTGTCCTCGGATGGTGCAGGATCAAAGCAACGCAGGAACCAAGGGAATAGGTGCGCAATATATCTTCAGGATTATTGGAGACGGCCCAGCCACCGATTTCCACCACCGTGAGATTACCCATGCCATTTTCCGTGTCAATTAACCCTTAAATGATTATTACCACTACTGTAAGTGATATCATATCCGCTACTGGTCAGAAGGAAAAACTCTCAGGCAAAGACAGACGGTTGGCCATGTAATAACAAGAAGTTGTCAGCGGAATCCGAGGAGAATCGGGCAGTGATCCGATCCCATTATATCATTTAAAATAGCAGCCTCGGCCACTCGGTTTTTACTCTTTTGATCCACACAGAAGTAGTCGATCCGCCACCCGATATTCCTGGCCCTGGCGTTGAAGCGGTAGCTCCACCAGGTGTACTGGCCCGGCTCCTGGTTGAACATCCGGAAGGTGTCCACGAACCCAGCCCCTAAAAACTGGTCCATCCAGGCCCGTTCCTCCGGGGCATAGCCCGGATTCTTTTCGTTCTGTTTGGGGTTGGTCAGGTCGATCTCCTTGTGCGCCACGTTGAAATCCCCGCAGATCACCACCGATTTTTTTGCGGCCAGGGTGTTGGCAAAGGCCAGCAGATCGCGGTTGAACTGGAGCTTGTAATTCATGCGCAGCAGGCCGTGCTGGGAGTTTGGGAAATAGGCGTTTACGAAGAAGAAGTCGCCAAACTCCAGGGTCAGCACTCGCCCCTCATAGTCGTGATCCTTGTGGTCGATGCCGTAGATCACCGACAGGGGCTGTTCTTTGCTGTAGGTCGCCACTCCGGCATAGCCTTTTTTCTGGGCGGAAAACCAGTAGGCGGTGTAGCCGGGGATGTTTTTGACCGATTCCGGGAGTTGCTCCGGCAAGGCTTTGATCTCCTGGAGCGCCACCAGGTCGGCGTTCAGCCCGGCGATGATCTCTACAAAGCCTTTTTTCTCCACGGCCCGTAGGCCGTTGACATTCCACGACACGAATCTCCGCATATCATCCTCGGTTGTTTTTTGATGGGGCTCGTAAAAACGGCCCTTCGACAGGCTCAGGGCGAACGGACATTGTCTTGCTGTAATTGTATTGATATTCCGTTCGTGCTGAGCCCTGTCGAAGCACCTGCTTGAAGTAAATTACATTTTTTTGCTCCGTCCCGGTACTTTTCTCGGCCTCACCCCGATCCTCGGGCAATACTGGGCGATGACGCAGCGGTCGCAGTGGGGACCCACCGGCTTGCAGGTGCCCTGGCCAAAGGCCACCAGGGTGGAGTTGATGGTCAGCCAGTACTGAGGCGGCAGCTTTTCCCTGAGCGCCATCTCCGTTTCCAATGGGGTGTGGGTTTCCACATAGCCCCAGATGTTCATGATCCGGTGCACATGGGTGTCCACGCAGATCGCCGGTTTCTTGAAGGCCACCGCCACCACCAGATTGGCGGTTTTTCTCCCCACCCCGGGCAGCCGTGTGAGGGCTTCGACCTCGTCGGGAATTTTGTTGCCAAACTCGCTGGCCAGCACGCTTGGCAGCCGGGAGAGGAAACCGGCCTTGTTCTTGTAAAAGCCCACCGGGAAGATCAGCTTGGCAATGCGTTCCTCGCTGAGTGCTGCCAGCCCGGTCAGGTCCGGCGCTTCCTTAAAAAGTCTGTCTGCGGCCTTGGCCGTGGTTTCATCCTTGGTCCGGGCCGAGAGGATGGTGGCCACCAGCACCTTGTACGGGTCCTTGGTCTGCACGGCGATGAGATCGACAATGGGCACGGCATACCCGGCAACCTCCTTGGTGAGTATCTGCAGAACCTTGGGCAGGGAAAATTTCATCATGTATTCCTGGGGGAAAATGTTGCACAATGCAGCGTATGGGTATGATTACGCAGCATTTTTCGCCGATGATGCGTAATGCAACAGCCATGTTTCAGAGATGAACAGTTTTTTCTTGACAGCATTTTTGGAGAGCAGTAAGCATACCGAAAATTTTTAGAAATAACCACAGTCAGGGAGCAGGGCAAGGCGTCTGTCCACCCCATTCAGCGAAGATAGTCCCTTCTGTAGGCAAGTGTTCACAGTGCTGGTTCTTTTTTTAGGGGCCGTTAGAGATAACCCATACATTGTCCCCGATTTCGTTACGGCCCCTTATGCCGATCACGAAATGCCAATGTCTCAGTTATTTTTCCATAACGGCGCAGATATTTTTTTATGTTGTTTTTAGGGAAAACTAGGGAGGAAACAAGAATGCAAGGAAACATTAGGGAAAAGGTGGGGGTGCTGTTCGTCTCCCTCATGTGCGCCATCATGCTGAGCCCGGCCTGGGCTCTGGCAAGCGAAGTGGTTACCATGGATCAGATTCCGGCCGCCGGTGATCCGGGTTGGTGGAAATGGCCGGTAATTCTGCTGTTCGTCACCTTTGTCATGGGCATCATCGCGGTGCTTGGCGGGGTTGGCGGCGGGGTGCTCTTCGTGCCGATCATCGGCGGGTTTTTCCCGTTTCACCTTGATTTTGTCCGCGGCGCCGGTCTGCTCGTGGCCCTGTGCGGCGCCCTGGCCGCTGGCCCCGGCCTGCTGAAGGCCAACCTCGCCAGCCTGCGTCTGGCCATGCCGGTGGCGCTCATCGCCTCCACCATGGCCATTGTCGGCGCCATGGTCGGTCTGGCCCTGCCCACCCACATCGTCCAGCTTGCCTTGGGCGGCACCATCCTCGGCATCGTGGCCATCATGCTCACCGCCAAGAAATCAACGGTTCCCCATGTTCCCCAGGCGGACGCGCTTTCCACCGCCCTGCGCATCACCGGTGTTTTTTATGAGCCGACCACTAAGGAAGAGATCAACTGGAAGGTTCATCGCACCATTCCCGGCCTGCTGACCTTCATCATCATCGGTTTCATGGCCGGCATGTTCGGTCTGGGCGCCGGTTGGGCCAACGTGCCGGTGTTGAATTTGATGATGGGCGCGCCGCTCAAGATCAGCGTGGCCACCTCCAAGTTCCTGCTCTCCATCACCGACACCTCCGCCGCCTGGATTTATTTTAACAAGGGCTGCGTCATCCCCATGATGGTTGTGCCGTCGCTCATCGGCATCATGCTGGGTTCCTTTGTCGGGGTTCGCTTGCTCAAGGTTGCCAAGCCCACTTTTATCCGCTGGATGGTTATCGCCATTCTCCTCTTTGCCGGCCTGAAGGCGGTGCAGAAGGGTTTGAGCACCATGGGCGTCAGCCTGTTCTAGACGCGGGAACGGGAAGGGTTTTAACTAATAGTTTATTTCACGGAGGATTGTCTCATGTCGCAACATACTACCCAAGCAACTGAAGAGCAGGTGCTGTACGCCGCTATTCTTGAAAAAGGCATGTACGCCGGATTGGCCCTCATGGTAATTACCTTCGCCCTGTACGTGCTGGGCGTCATGCCGTCGGTCGTGCCGGTGGACGAGATCTCCATCTACTGGAGCCAGCCGGTGCATGACTATCTGGTGGCCATCAACACCAACTTTTTGCATTGGGAAACCCTGCCCACCGGCTGGTCTTGGCTGAAACTCCTTCGTTATGGCGATTTCCTGAACTTCCTGCCCATCGCCATCCTGTCCGGGATCACGATTGTCTGCTACCTTGTCATCACCCCGGGGCTGTTCGCCCGCAAGGATAAGGCCATGGCGATCATGGCCTTGGCCGAGGCGGTTATTCTGACCCTGGCTGCCAGCGGCCTGCTTTCCGTCGGCGCTCATTAACTGTCCAGCAGCACCACATCTGCTTTGTCATCGGCCTGCTCGTGTGCACTCGCACACTTCGCAGGCCTCTTCCGCGCATCTGCGGCGCGGCTGAACAGTTACGGTTGGGATGTTTCAGTCTTGTTTTTTGATTGAACTGAATAGTTACCCGAAAAAACAGATTTCGATTTTTAAAGCCATCCTGCCTTGCGCGGGGTGGCTTTTTTGTTTCAGATTCCAGGCAGTCGGCTTTCCCGGTGGGCGATGGCGATCATCTCCACCAGGGTTTCCAGGTCGATGGGTTTGAGGCAGTAGTCGCTGGCCCCGGATTCCAGGCCGTGCAGCCCCGCTTCCATGGAGGCGTGGCCGGTCAAGAGGATGACCGGCAGGGTTGGCCATTTTTCCTTGATCTCCCGCAGGCAGTCCATGCCGTCGCGGTCCGGGAGCATCACATCCAGCACCACCACCTCGGGCCAACCCGAGGCAATAGTCTCCAAACCTTCGGCGCAGGTGAGGGCGGTTTTCGCCGAGTAGCCGCGGCGGATGAGCCTCTTGGCGGTTGTCTCCACGAAATCGATTTCATCGTCGATGAGCAGGATCTTGAGCGGTTGGTCCATGTCATGCCTCCGGTGTTGTTTTGTCCATCAGGGTGCGCAGGTCGGCCATGATTTTTTGGTGGTAGCTTGCGGCCATGTCCTGGTCCGCCATGATCATGTCGATCTGGCGGGTGTGGATCAAAAGGTAGCCGAGAACCTTCAACCGTTCCAGCAGATAGGTGCCCGGTTTTTTTTCGATCCGGGCGGTCATGGCGTCCACCTTCTGTTCCACCCTAAAGCCGAATTCGCTTAATATCTCGCTGATCAGTTGAATGCGCAGCAGACGGCGGTCTTGGTCCGCCGCCCCACCCTTGAACTGGAAGCTCACATAGTTTTCCGTGAGATACTTCCCCAGATTCGCCTCCACCAGGGCGAAATGGTAACCGAGCCGGACGCTGAGGTTGCAGAAGTTCTTGGAGATGAGAAAGTAGTTCTTGGCGGCCATGGCCGAGCGCACCGCCGGGTCGAGATTGGGGTTTCGCGTGGACTGAAAGATGATGGAGCCGAACCCTCCCAGGCTGACCGGCGGTGGCCCTGCCCAGGGAAAAGCCGTCATTCCCTGCCAGATGGCCTGCATGGGCGCGGAGGTGATATGGTTGAGGTCGATATAACGGCTTTCCGGGTCGAAATCCGGGGTAAAGCCGTCGTCGAGATCGATCACCCACCATTGGGAAGGCGCATCCACCACCAGTTGTTTTGCCGCCTTGTCGTCAAAGCCGTACCGTTCGCCAAAGGTGAACATCTCCACCACCGCCTTTTCGTGGCAAAAGCGGGTGAGATCGTGCAGGGTTTTGCAACCGTCGGGCCGGAAAAACGGGGAGGCTGGATCGGTCAGGTTAAGCGGGGTGATGTGGGCCAAGGCCTGGGTGAGCACTTTGTACACCGGGCTTCCGGCCATGAGATTGGGTTTGGGCGGGGCCAGGGCCAGCAGGGATTCGATCCTCCCTGCATAGACCTTGCCTCCGGTGGCGTCCACCGTAACCAAACTGTTGTTTTCCAAGGTTGCCAGGGCCTGTTTCATGCCGAAAATCGCCGGAACCCCGAATTCTCGAGCCACGGTGGCAAGGTGGGCTGCCGGTTGGCCGGTTTCGCTGACCACGGCCACGGCCCGGTTGAGGAGGCTGGCCCAGTCCGGATAGGGCGTCTCGATGACCAGCACCGCACCCTTGGGAAAGCGCAAGAGGTCGAGGTTGGAGCGCACCATGAACACCGGGCCGCAGCCGACGCCCTGGCTGGCGCAGACTCCTCCGCTCAGAAGCGTTAAGGGGTCACATGGCACCGCATCTCCTTTGTCATCGGCCTGTCCGCATACTTGCTGCATAGCGGGCAGGCCTCTTTGTCGGACACTTCTGCCGACAATTGACACGCGGATCTGCGGCACCGTGTGACTGCTTATTGAGGAGTTGTCTTGCCCCCCTTCAGAGGCGGGGCGGCCAAGGGGACGGCTTTGCAAAATATAGAGCAGGCCGCAACGGTCGATGGACCATTCGATATCCTGGGGGGTGCCGAAATGTTCCTCCAACCGCACCCCGGTGGCTGCCAGCTCTGCCGCCTGGAGTTCGGTGAGGGCCAGGGGGGAGTGCGAGAGTTCTTCGGCGGATTGCCGGTGCAGGATGGGGTGGGGCGGGGTCCGGCTGACCCGGAACTGCTCGGTGGCCCCGCTGCCGTCCACCACCGTGGCGGCAAGGCCGGGCGCCGCCTGGATGATGACATAGGGGCTGCGCGGATCATCCGGGGCGCGGGAATAGAGCACCCCGCTTATGGCGCCATCCACCATGCGCAGGCAGCCGACGCACATGTGTACGTCCAGATTCCGGTAGCCCCGCTGTTGCCGGTAGACAATGGCCTGGCTTTTGTATTTGCTGGCCACGATTTCCCTATAGGTCTGGACGACAAATTCGCGGCTGACATTGAGCTGGGTCCGGTATTGCCCGGCAAAGGAGACGTTGGAGCTGTCTTCGCCCAGGGCGCTGGAACGCAGGGCAACCAGCAGCTCGTCCTCGGAGTCCGTCGCGAGCTGCTGGTGGTGGGCCAGAATCGCTTCTTCCAGTTCGGGGGATAGCGGGGCATTGCTGATCAGGTTTTGAATCCCCGCGCTGACCGTGTAGAGCTCTTCCAGATTATCGAGATCCAGCCCTTTCAGGCGGCGGTTGATCTCAACCTGCAACGCATCGGCCTCAACAAAATGGCGGGAGGCCGTTGCCGTAATGACAAAGCCATCCGGGGTTCTCAGGCCGAGCCGGTTTCTGACCTCGCCCAGGTTGGCCATTTTTTCCCCGACCTGATCCACGGCGGAGGCATCCACCTCCGCCATGGTCAGGATAAGCGCGCCCTCCGCGCTTGGGGAACGGAGGGCGATGACCTGTTCGAGCTGTTTGGTGATGGCCCGGAAAGGCTGGTCCAGCTCGGTATACCGGCCATCGGCCAGTCTGGTCAGGTGGTGGATCATTTTATAGATATTGACGGAAAGCGCGGTGCAATTGCCCCGGACAAAGGCCATGCCGAAGGACCGGCCCGCGGTGAGGGCTTGTTCCATCTCGGCCATCAGTTCCAGGGCGTTGTTGTTGGCGGTGAGCAGGGCGCGGAAGTCTTTGTAATGGGCGCGGAAGGCCGCCTGCAGCTCGGCGGGCTTCAGCCTGGGCTTGGTGCGGAAGAGCGAGGTCAGTCGGTCAAGAAAGAAGGTCATGTTCTGGTCGCCTGCGTTGGGCTGCTCTGGGAAGTCGTTGCCTTTCAGCATAATGGAAGCAGGTCCATCGAGGGAATAAAAAAGAAAAGCGGGGAAAAAGGAAAAAAGATAACGCCCAGGCGCAGAGTCGCAGGAACGGGTGAATTTCACAAGAATGCATTTTTGCGCCTTCGCGTGGTCTTTTTTCAGCCCCGCGTGCCTCGGAAGGATGCCTCCCGGGACACGCGGACAAATCAACAGGGGGTTTTTTTAATGCTCAAGCTTGAGCCCCCATCCTTCAAACATGAAGAGGATGGCAAACCCGAACCACATGGTGTAGATCACATAGCCAATCAGGGAGAAGATCACCAGCACCGCTTTGTCCTTGATGCTTTGCGCCTCGATTCCGTAGTAGTTGTAGGCCGGTTCAACGGTTTTGGTTCGCACCTGATAGAGTATCTTTGATTCCTTGAATTTCTTCTGCTTGGTCAGACTTTTTTCCATGGATTTCAGGGCGTTGTACCAGTCAAACATCACCTGCTTTTCGTTTGCCCCGTATTTGGCGCTCACCGCCTGGCCGTCATTGGCGAACATGGCGTCCGCGTCCGCGAGCACCGCGGTGATGATGCCGCCGAGATCGCCGCTGACCGTGATCTCCTGTGCGCCGGCCTGCACCTCTGCCCCGGCCTGCTGCAACAGGCTGGTCAACCGCTCGGCGGAAAGAGTCTCATCGGTTTTAATGTTCAGGCTAATAATCTCCCCCCTGTAGGCTTCGGCATTTTCCCTGATAACAGGAACATAGTATGACGATTTTTTGGAAATGGAGTTGTACATGTTGTCCATGTAATCCAGCATATTCACCTTCTTATCCGGGCCGGGATACAGCGGCGAGAGAAGGATGGCGAAAACGATCCAGAAACCGGCCATCATCACCAGGCCGCCCCCGAATTCTTTTTTATTGGCAATCATGAGTGTGCCTCCTTGGTGATATGCGCGTCACCCTCTCCCTTGAGGGTTTTGATATTGGTGAAAAAGATGTAGAAAACCCAGATGGCGAAGGCGCCCAGCACCACAAAGAAAATATAGGTACCCACGGTCTCGAGAAGTTTGCCGGTTTCCTTGGACATGGAGATC
The DNA here is from genome assembly GCA_002347095.1 of Desulfobulbaceae bacterium UBA2273. Taxonomy (GTDB): domain Bacteria; phylum Desulfobacterota; class Desulfobulbia; order Desulfobulbales; family Desulfurivibrionaceae; genus Thiovibrio; species Thiovibrio ferrireducens. The sequence continues at coordinate 25,163 of DDWZ01000030.1, forward strand.
ACCTCCATGCTCGCCAGTTTTGAGGGCAGGGCAAAGGCCCGGTTGACAAAGCCGGCCGAGGTGGCGATGGCGTAAAGCCCGCAGATGGTGACGCCGCTGACCACCTTGGTGATCAGGGAGCCGATCTGGATGCCGACCAGGGAGCCAAGGAGCATGCCCATGGCCAGGGTGTAGAAGATGAAGCCGTAGACCGCATACTGGGAAAGCCCGGCGTAGCCGGCGGTGAAGATGATCTGGAAGATGTCGGTGCCCACGGTGGTGGCCGAGGAAACGCCCAGCACATAGACGAAGATCGGGAAGGTCAAAAAGCCGCCGCCCACGCCCATGATGGCTGCGGCCAACCCGACGATGAAACCGCTGAGCACCAGGAAGAGCCAGGAGATCTTGCGGCCCCCCGGGGTAACGCCTTCGTCGAACTGGATCATGGGAGGCAGGTTGACGCTCTGGACCGTCTGGGCCAGATTGGTCAGGCCCGAGGCGCTTGCCGCGCTGGAGGTGGAAGCGGTCTTGGCGGGCTTAGCCTTGCGGGTCTGGCGGAAAAAATCCATCAGCGCGTAGGAGCAGAGAAAGCCCAGCATCAGCACATAGATGGTGGTGATGAAGGCGTCGCTCAGCACCGGGTTCATTTCATACAGGGTGCGGTTGACCCAGCCGCCGATGGTGGCGCCGCCGATGGAGCCGATCAGGAAGACCACGGCCAGGGCCACGGAAACATTGCCCAGCTTGCGGTGCAGGACGCTGCCCATGATGGCCTTGGCAAAGATGTGGAACAGGTCGGTGCCCACGGCGAGGATGCCCTTGACCCCGACGCTCATCAGGGCCGGGGCGATAATGAAGCCGCCGCCCGCGCCGATGCAGCCGGTGATCAGACCGGCGACGATGCCGACCCCGATGGAGGCGAAGAAGATGGTGGGGGTGTAGAAGGCCGGGGCATAGGCGTTCTTGCCGCCGAGCATGCCGGGCAGCTTGCCCACAACCTCGTCGGCAAAGGCTATGCCGCCGATGAGGATGGGAATGAGCAGCAGGCCGAGGATGATCAGCCGCCTGCGGTCTCGCAGGATGGTGTTTGAGATGTCCATTTCCCATTTCGCGTGGGCGCGGGCGCCCGCCATCATGAAATGGTGCAATTGCCTGAAGAACTTCATAGTTGTACTCCTCCCATGTTGAATAATAAAAGTAACTGTCCCGCAGCACCACACCTGCTGTGTCATCGGCCTGCTCATGTGCAACAGCACACTTTGCAAGACTCTTCCGTGCATCTGTGGCGTTGCTGAACAGTTACATCGCGTATTTTTTGTCCAATTCCGGCATCAAGCGGGAGAGTCATTAATACAAGACCTCGGTTCCCCTTGGTTGCAGTGTTCGTGAATGTTCTTATGGGTCGCGGTCCCTGGCCGCCTGGAGTTTCTCCAGCAAGGTTTCAAATTCCACCGGCTTGAGCAGGTAGTCAAAGGCCCCGTTCTTGATGCCCTCTTCTCCTTCGCTGGCCGAGGCGTGGCCGGTGAGGATGACCACCCGGCTTTGGGGGCGGATCTTCTTGATTTCCCGGAGAACCTGGCCGCCGTCCATGTCCGGAAGGCGCATATCGAGCAGGATCACGGCAAAGTCGTTGGCCGCAACCCTGGCGACGGCCGCGCTGCCGCTCAGCACCCCTTCTCCGGCCCAGCCCCGCTTGCGCAGACGTTGCACCAGGGTGGAGACGAATTCCTCTTCATCATCAACGACCAGAATGGGAAGTTCCGTCATTTCCGTTCTCCTGTTTCGATGCGTATCAGGCGGGCAGCGGGAAATGGACGCGGAAAACGCAGCCGCCCTGCCTGCCGTTGCGCACCTCGATACCCCCGCCGAGCCGTTCGACGATGCTGTACGAAATGGCCAGCCCGATGCCGGTGCCGCTTCCCGCCTTTTTGGTGGTGAAGAACGGCTCGAACACCTTTTTCAGACCCTCTTCCGACAAGCCCGGCCCGTTGTCGGCAAACTCCACCGCAAGCTGCCCGTTGCCGCGGCTGGTGCTGATGGTGACCGCGCCGTCATTGCCGATGGCGTCGAAGGCGTTGTTTAAAATATTGAGAAACACCTGCTGCAACTGGGCGCTGTCCGTGGTGATCGCTGGCAGGTCAGGGTCGAGGTTGCGCCGGATGGCGATCCGGTGATTGGCCGCCTCCTTTTCAAGGAAAGAGACGGTTTCCTCCACCAGGGTGTTGATGTTGGCCGGCGCTTTCAGCCCATCGGTGGAGCGGGAGAAACCCAGGAGCCGGTGGGTGATGGTGCTGGCCCGCTTGACCTGGGCCTTGATCTTGGCAAAGGCGGCCCGGTATTCCTCGCTGTTTTTCAGGCTTGCCGGATCTTCCTCGTCCAGGAGTTCGTTCAGCCAGCCGGCCTGGTCGCCGATGATCTGCAGGGGGTTGTTGATTTCATGGGCCACATTGGCCGCCATCCTGCCGACCAGGGCCATTTTTTCCGAATTGCGGATGCGGTCGTAGAGCACCATCCGCTGCTGGTCCGCATCCTCCACCTTGTTCATCATGGAACGGACCAGGAAGGTGGCAACACCGAGGATGAGCAGGGCGGCGCAGGCGATGATCAGATGATCGCGCTGCCGGGCCCGGTAAAAATCGGCGAGCGATGTTTTGATGTCGGTTTTCAGCACCAGGGTCCAGGCGTTGTTTTTCATGCCGGTGGTGGCGTACAGGGCACTCTGGGAGTGGTGGATGGTCAGATCGCCTCCCGTGGCAAGCAACCCTTTTTCCCCGGCGGGAAGGGCGGTGAGCCCCACACGGCTCGGCGTCTGCAGCTCGCCCTGGTGGTTGAGGATAAAGGCATCCCCGCCCGGCCCTACCTCGGCGCTGGCCAGCAGGGCGTTGAATAGCCCGGAATTGATCGTGGCCCGCAGAACCCAGGAGCGGGTGGGGTCGGTCACCGCCACGATGAAATGCGGCACCCCCCGGTAGCCGGTGAACACATCGCTGATGTACCTGCCGCTCTGCATGACTTCGGCGAACCAGCGCGTTTCGGCGTAATTCTTGTCCTTGAGATCCTCGGCAAAGGGGCCGACGTAGTTGCAATGGCTGCCGTCCTGGGCGATGAGGCCGAGGTCGACGATGACTCCCTGGCGGTTCATGGCCTGGAAGAGTTTTTCAAGGTTGCCGGGGGTGCGCAGCCAGGCAAGGTCGTAGAGTTCCGCGTAGCCGGCCAGCATATTTTCCTGGCTGTCGAGGAAGAGGTCGATGATCTCCCTGCGGCTGTTCGCCAGGCTGGTCAGCTCAACGGTGGTTTTGTTCAGCCAGGACTTTTGGTAAAAATGGGAGGCGGTCCAACTGATGAACAGGAGGGGGATAATGGCCACCAGAATGACCACCACGACAAAAAGCCGCTTCTGCCGCGCATAGTAGGACTCACGCGAGCGGACCGTAAGGGCGCTGCCGGGGATGGTGGCGGTGTACATCTTCATGGCCGGTAACTGCTCAGCAGCACCGCATCTGCTTCGCAGTCTCGCTGCGCTCGCTTAGCTGTCTCAGCCAGCTCGCATAGGCCGACTATAGCTCGCAGGCCTGTTCCGCGCATCTGCGGCACTGCTGAGCAGTTACAGCGCTGGGGATTATGCCTATTTTTAGGCTTTAGATGGAGAGTCTTCATGGCCGGTCGGCATATTTCTGAAGCGGGGACGGGGAGGATGCGAGGCTTTCCAGCCTTTTCAGTTTGCGCCAGAGGGAAACCCGATCTATGCCCAGCACCTGGGCGGCCCGGGACTTGTTGCCTGCCACATGGGCCAGCACCCGTTGCACATATTCCTGCTCCACTTCCAGCAGGGTGGGGAATCTGCCTTCCGGCGGATACCCTTCGAGCACCCCTGAGGCGGCGGCCAGGGGGCGGATCTCAATGCCTTCGCCGCTGACGATGAAGTGGCGGTTTATGGGGGAGGGTTGTTTGTGCATTCCTGTCGGCCCTGGCTGGGATGATTATTGTTTCAGCATGGTTTTGGCGGTGTCATATTCCCCCGCTTCGGCAAAGGCGGCGGCGGTGGCGGAGCTGTCCAGCAGGTTCTTTTTTGCCTGATGGGCGGTCTTGATCCGTTCCACCAGGATCTCGATGTCAACGGGTTTTTTCAGGTAGTCGAACACACCGAGGCGTCTCGCCTCGGCCTCGTCCAGGTCGTTGCCGTGCCCGGTCTGGATGATGACCTGGATGTTGGGGTAGATCTGGCGCACCCGCCGCAGCACCTCCATGCCGTCGATGCCCGGCATTTTCAGGTCGAGGACCATGACGTCGGGCTCTTTTTCGCCCACATAGCCCAGGGCTTGCTCGCCGTTGAGCGCGGTCTTGCTGCCAAGGTCCCGCAGGTCAAGGCGTTCCGACAGGGTTCTGATGAAATCTTCCTCGTCGTCTACCAGCAGAATTTTGATGTCGTCCATGATGTCCTCAAGGTCGGTTGGCGGGCAGCAGTGGTGGGCTGTCCTATGGTTTTTTCCGGTCGGAGGGGCGTTGTGCCTCCGTATCGTCCTCCAGCAAAGAGAGGGCGGTGTCAAATTCTCCGGCTTGGGCGAAGGTCGCGGCAGCCATCGCCTCTCCGAAGCGCCTGAGCAGGGATTTTTTTCCCTGCCGTTTTTTCCTCCGGCCAAGGGCGGCGGAAATGGAGTTTTTCAGGGCGGAGGTGTCAAAGGGGGCGATGAGTTCATCGGCGGCTCCGGCCTGCATCCCGGCGATGGAGAGCGGGATGTTGTCCGGCCGGTTGATGAGGATCACCTCGGCCTCGGGTATTTTCTCTCGGAAGGCGAGCAAGGGGTGCAGCGCCTCGCTGCCTGCCTGCCGGATATCGAGCAGGACAATCTCCGTTTCGAGGGGGGGCAGGGGCGGTGATTCTCTGGACAATGCCACTGTTATTCCCCAGTCCTGCAACAGCTCCTGCATTGTTTCGGCAAAGCCTGCGTCGCTTGAAACAATGAGCGCGGTCGCTTGCATGGTCGCCTGCCCGGATTCGGTTTTTATCGTGCCGATTCCGTGGCGAAAACGCCGTAGGTCATGCGGATGCCGCCCAACCCCAGCGATTGCAGAAAGTCCTCACCGCCCGGCGTCGGGAGGCTGGGGCTTCCGGCCAGGACAACGGCCTCGGCATGAAGCCCTTCTTCGGCAAAGGCGGCGGCCATGAAGATCTTTTGAAATTGGTCGATCGCCCTGCGCCGCATGGAGACCGGCGCCATGTTTTGGGCGGTTTCCCATTCTCCTGCCTCGGCAAAGGTGATGGCTGTCATCCATTTCTGAAAGGTGTTGAGTGTTTTCATGGCAACCTCCGCAAGTGTTGAGCTTTTCTCCGCGCCCTGAAACAAGCGGGCGGTGTTGTCTTGTGGTATTACAAGGATCGTGCCACTGGTTAATTTTCAATGAAAACAGTATTTTGCGAAAACGAGGCGACATGGCAAAACAGGGGGTAGAAACATTATGGAACGTTTGGGAACAGTCGGCGGGCGTGGGATGAAACAATGCCGTTGCCGAAGAGATCAATTGCTCTGGCATCGGGGTAAGCGGCAAACACAAATCATGAGTTGGTTGCTTGTGCGGTGGGGAAATGATTGATCTGAGCGGAGTGCTAAAAAGATATTGACTTCCCGGCCCATGGTGTTGTATCTGGAACATGTGGGGACAATTTGAAACGTTTTTGGTTTTGCAGCCCGCGCCTTTTTGCTCTCCCCCTCCCTTGACGGGAGGGGGCCGGGGGTGGGTGAAATTGCATCTGCCTATTTCATAGTTATTTTCCCCCTCTCCCTAACCCTCCCCGCCAGGGGGGAGGGGACTTTTAGGGCTTTTGCAAGAGGATCAATGGTCCGAGGCCAATGGTAGAAACCCAAGAAAGAGAAGAAGCCAACATCTTCCGCCCCGATCTCGTTGAGATCCTCAATGGGGTGCCGCACGGGATCGCCCTTGTCGATTCGGATCTCCGGCTCATTCTGATGAACCGCTTTCTTGAAGCGCTCACCGGCTATTCCGGCGAGGAAACCCGCGGCATATACTGCGATCATGTGCTTCGCAGCAGTCTTGGCAGAAATGTGCAGATGTTCCGTGAGGCGCTGGAGACCGGGGTTGCCTGCAGCGTCGAGGGCGATATCCTCGGCCTCAACCGTAAAAAGATTCCCATGCGCTTCACCGCCACCCCGGTTGTGGAGCCCGCCGGAGGGCGGCAGGCGCTGGTTCTGGTCCTTGAAGACATCGCCGACTGTCAGAAGACAGGAGGCAAGAAGGAGGTGGGGACGGCCAAGGGGCTGCTGGGGCACAGCCCCAAGATGCAGGAGATCTTTGAACTCCTGCCGGTTCTCGCCCATACCGATTCCTCGGTGCTGATCACCGGCGAGACCGGCACCGGCAAGGACATTCTGGCCGAGGCTGTCCATCTGGCTTCTCGCCGGAGCAAGTATCCCTTCATTAAGGTGAACTGCGGGGCGCTGCCGGAAAGTCTGCTCGAATCTGAGCTTTTCGGCCATGTGCGGGGGGCGTTTACCGGAGCGCACGCCGACAAGCACGGCATGTTTCAGCTTGCCCAGGGCGGCACCATCTATCTTACCGAAATAGGCGATTTGCCCCTGCCGCTCCAAGTGAAGCTGCTCACCGTGCTCGACGACCGGGAATTCTTCCCCCTGGGCAGTCAGAAGAAGGTCCGGGTCGATGTGCGGCTGATCACCGGCACCCACCGCGATTTGAAGCAGTTGGTGGAGGAGGGCAGGTTTAGGGAAGATCTTTTTTTCCGCCTCAATGTCCTGCGGGTACACCTGCCGCCCTTGCGCGAGCGGGATGGGGATGTACGGCTGCTCATCGACCATTTCCTCCAGATGTTTGCCGCGAGCTTCAAGAAAAACGTGAAAAAGCTCTCCGCCCAGGCCTTACGGCTGCTGGGCGGCTATCGCTATCCGGGCAATGTCCGTGAGCTGCGCAATATCATTGAATACGGGGTCAATATCTGCCGGGGCGAGGTTATCGAGATCGAGCACCTTCCGCCCTCTGTGCTTGCCGATGCGGGCAAACCGCCCAGAGCGGCGGCCGCAGCCGCAGCGCCCGGGTCCCCGGAATCCGGAAACAAGGATTCCGGAGGGACGGAGGAGCTTCCGGACAACGCCGGAAGCTGGAGCGCCATTGAAAAAAGGAAGATCCTCACCGCGCTCATGCAGACCGGCGGCAGCCGCACCGGTGCGGCCAAGGCGCTTGGCTGGGGGCGCACCACCCTGTGGCGGAAGATGCGAGAATACGACCTTGGGTAAAACAGCATGAAGATCCTGGCAACCCTGCAGAACAACGATATCGCCCCGCGCTTCGACCTGGCCACCGAGGTGCTCATCGCCAAGGTCGTCCGGGGAAAGATTTCCGGGGAGCCGCGCACGGTGCTGCTGCCCGGACCGGGGAGCGATGCGCTGTGCAGCCTGATCATCAAGGAAGAGGTTTCCCTGGTGATCTGCGGCGGCATCGAGGAGGCGCATTTCCAGTACCTGGTTTGGAAAAAAATAGAGGTGATCGACAGGGTGATCGGCCCTGCGCCACGGGCCATCGAGCTGGCCATTGCCAAACAACTGCGGCCGGGGGGTATTGTCCGGACGGAAAGCACGAGGAGGGCCCAGACATGAGCGAAAATCGTTCAAGCAAGCGCAATTGCCCCATATTCTGCGGCCTGTCCGGCAAGGATCTGTCTCCCCAGGCCCGGTACCGGTGCATGTGCAACAGCCTCTTCATCGTGATGCTGGCCATCACCCTGATTCCCCTGTCGATCACCTCGGGGCTCAATTTTTTCCAGTATCAGCAGCTCGTGCGGGAGGATTCCCGGGCCAATGCCCGCTGGAACGCGGAAAGCGCCAGGGCGACCATCAACGCCTACCTGGAAAAACTGGAGGCGGCGATCACCGTGGTTATCGACACCTACAGCTTCGAGGATCTCTCCGACCCCAAAAAACTCGAGCAGATTTTCCGGCAGCTCAAGAGGGAGCATCAGGGGCTGGTCGATTTGAGCATTGTGGGTGTGGACGGCATCCAGACCGCCTATGTCGGCCCCTACCGGCTGGCGGGCAAGGATTACAGCGACAGCCTCTGGTTTCATAAGGCCCTGGCCCGGCGGATGTATGTCAGCGAGGTTTTTACCGGGTTCCGCAATGTTCCCCATTTTGTGGTGGCAGCCAGCAAGAAGGATCCCTCTTCGGACCGGTACTGGGTGATCCGGGCGAGCATCGACACCGAAACCCTGGATCGTTTTCTGGCCTTGGCCGACACCGAGGCGTTGGAGGATATCTTTCTTATCAATGACAGCGGGATTCTGCAAAGCGGTTCCCGCTACCATGGCGACGCCCTGGAGAGTTTCCAGCTCACCCGCAAACCCAAGCAGAACGACATCGTTATTTTCGAGGAGATGCGCGGCAACAGCAGCTTCTACCGGGCCGTGAGCCGGATTCCGAACACGCCCTGGCTACTGGTCCTTGACCAGCAGGGAGCAGAGGCCAGGAAAATATGGCACATCTTCAAAGGGCGGCTGCAGCTCACCCTCGGTCTGTGTTTTCTTGCTTCGGGGGGGATGGTTTTCTGGCTTTCCCGCTTTTTGGCGGGCAAGTTTCGTGAGGCCGATGAAACGCGCGATTCGATTTTGAGCGAAACGGAACATTCCAACAAGCTTGCCTCCATCGGGAGGCTGGCCGCGGGCGTTGCCCATGAGATCAACAACCCTTTGGCGATCATCGCGGAAAAGGCGGGGTTGATGCAGGATTTGGTTGGGCTGGAGCAGGACTTCCGCCACCGGGCAAAATTTCTCGATCAACTGGCTTCCCTGCAAAACGCAGTGGTCCGGGCGAGAACCATCACCCACCGGCTGCTCGGCTTTGCCCGGCGGATGGAAACCTCCCTGACCCTGGTGCAGCTCAACGCGATCGTCACGGAGGTCTTAAGCTTTCTGGAAAAAGACGCGGCCTACCGCAACATCCATATCATCCTGCAGCTCCAGGAAAACCTGCCGGTCATCCGGGCGGATCACGGTCAGTTGCAGCAGGTGTTTTTGAACGTGATCAACAACGCCATCGACGCGATTCGCAGCGACGGCGAGATCCATATCACCTCCCGCCGCGAAAACCAGAAAACGGTGATGGTGGCAATCTCCGATACCGGGCCGGGGATTGCCCCGGATGTGCTCAAGCACATCTTTGATCCATTTTTCACCACCAAGGGCAACGAGGAGAAAAAGGGCACCGGCCTGGGGCTGTCCATCACCTACGGAATCGTGCAGAAAATGGGGGGCAGGATTGAGGTGAGCAGCGAGGTCGGAGTGGGCACCACCTTTATCATCACTTTTCCGGTTTACAAAGAAGGCAGCGAGGAAGAAAGCAATGACCGCGCATAGGATTTTGATTGTTGACGACGAGCTTGATTTCGGGACAACCCTGGCTGAGCGCTTGGAACTGCGGGGCTATGCCGCAAAAGCGGTGAGCGGCGCCCAGGAGGCGATGGGGGTGCTCGCTGACAATTGGCGGCCGGACGTGGTCCTCCTCGACCTGATGATGCCGGGAGTGGACGGCCTCGCCACCCTGGACCTTATCAAGCAGCACGACCCCAAAATTCAGGTGATCATCCTCACCGGACACGGCTCCACCGAGAGCGGCATCCTCGGCATGCAGCGCGGGTTGTTCGATTACATCATGAAACCGGTGGACATCGGCGAACTGATCGCCAGGATCAACGAGGCCGGCGCCCAATAAAAGGGGATTGTCCTTGACCGCCAATGTTTTTTTGGTATGGTTCGGCGTGGGCGAGACTGCCCGATGAGATCCGCGGCGCTCTGCCGCATGGGTCATTTTTTATTCATTCTTCATAGCCATCCTCTTCAACACGAGAGAGCCGATCATGCGTACATCCGAGACCATCATCATAGCCTTCGGCGCTGTTTTGGCGAGCCTGGGGTTGCCTGCGGCTGCTTGTGCCGCAGGGGGAGGAGGGCATGCCGACATGGGGGTGTCCCTTCCCCTGTACAGTGTCCTGCCGTTTGCGGGCATGCTCCTTTCCATCGCGTTTTTTCCGCTGCTGGCGCCGAAGTTCTGGCATCACCATTTCGGCAAGGTTTCCGCCTTCTGGGCCGTGGTTCTGGTGATTCCCCTTGTGCTGAAGTACCAGGGGGGCGCAGTGTATGAAATCCTCCATATCGTGCTGGCCGATTATGTTCCGTTCATCATCCTGCTCGGCTCTTTGTATACGGTGTCAGGCGGGATTTTGCTCAAGGGCACGCTCCGGGGCACTCCGGCGCTCAACACCGGAATCCTCGCCATCGGCACCATCCTGGCCTCCTGGATGGGAACCACGGGCGCGGCCATGCTCCTGATCCGTCCGCTTTTAAGGGCCAATGCGCACAGAAAGAACCGGACATTCATGGTCATCTTTTTTATCTTCCTGGTCGCCAATGTGGGCGGCTCGCTCACCCCTCTCGGCGATCCCCCCCTGTTCCTGGGATTTCTGCGGGGTGTGCCTTTTTTTTGGACCTTTCATCTTCTTCCCCACATGCTGGTGGCGGCAGGCATTCTGCTGACCCTCTATTATCTGCTGGACAGGCATTACTACCGCCGGGAAGGGATCACCGCCGCGCCTGACGACGGCGCCCAAGAGCCGATCCGCATCGAAGGCGCATACAACTTCATCTTTCTTGCCGGCATTGTCGGGGCGGTGCTGATGAGCGGCATGGCCAAATGGGGCGACATCTCGATTGCCGGCATCCACCGCGGCGTGCAGGATGTGGTCAGGGACGGCTTGTTGGTCCTGATGGCGGGGCTGTCCATGGCGGTGACCCCCAGGCCCCTGCGGGAAGCGAACGCTTTCACCTGGTTTCCGATTCAGGAGGTCGCCATACTCTTTATCGGAATTTTTCTGACGATGATCCCGTGCCTCAAGATACTCCAGGCAGGATCGCAGGGCGAACTGGCTTTTCTCATCGCGGCGGTGCGAGAACCGCTCCATTACTTCTGGATCACCGGCATGCTCTCGGCCTTTCTCGATAATGCCCCCACCTATCTGACCTTTTTGAGCACGGCCATGGGCGGGTTTTATCCCGGGGTCGCGGAAAGCGAGGCGGTCATGCTCCTGATCAAGGAAAACCCCCTCTATCTCCTGGCTATTTCCGCAGGTTCGGTGTTTTTCGGTGCGTTTACCTATATCGGCAATGCGCCGAACTTCATGGTGCGGTCCATCGCAGAGGAGGCAGGCACTCCCATGCCCACCTTCTTCGGGTATTTATTCAAGTATTCCGCGCCCATTCTGGGGAGCGTTTTCGTCGTAATATCACTTCTTTTCTTTATCTGACACAAGGGGGCGCCATGAAAATAGAGAAGATCCTGTTCCCGACCAAATTCAGGGAATTCGCCTTCGAGGCCCTTGAGTCCCTGCTCGTGCTCAAGGATGCCGGCTTGCGGGATGTTGTGCTGCACAACGTCATCCCGCGGGATGAGGTGGGTTTTGTCCCGTACGGCGGCTATTTGAAGGACGAGGAGGAGCGGCTGCGGGAAGAGGCCCGGATCCGCTTTCAGGAATGGCAGCAGGCGCTTTCCGCGCACGGGATAGGGAGCAAGATCGTCATCGAGGTGGGAGATCCGGTGCCCAACATCCTGGCCCTTGCGGAAAAAGAGAAAATCGATCTGATCGTTGTCGGCAAAAAGAAGAAGACAGGCCCGGAGTTGTCATTCGTGGGATCCCACACCCTGCAGTTGATGACCCGCAGCACTGTGCCGATTCTGGTGAGCAAGCACATGGTGGAGTATGAATTTTCCGGGGAAATGGTGACGCGTCTCAATGATACAGTCTTCCAGAGGCCTCTTTTGGCCACGGATTGGTCGGAGCCCTCAACCCGGGCTCTCGAACTGCTCTCATCCTTGAAAAACGTTGTTGAGGCGGTGTCGGTGTGCCATGTCATCGGGGTAAAGATCGCCAAAAACCTCGACAAATCAGGGCTGCATCTCCTGGAAAAAGAGAGCCGGGAACGGCTGGCCCGCTATTGCGAAAGATTGACCGCCGCTGGCATTCCTGCCGAGCCGCATCTTGGCGCAGGGAGGAGTGTCCTTGAAATAATTCGCATTGCCCGGGAAACCCATGCCACCATGATCATGATGGGAACCACGGGAAAAGACCGGCTCCATGAATTCTTTCTGGGGAGTAATTCGCACCGGGTGGCCGAGGCCTCGGAACTGCCCACGCTTTTGGTGCCGTAGCCTGGAGGGGCTCGCAGAAATTGCGGCCTGTAGTTGTCTTCCCATTTTTTATTGACATGCTTGAGCCAGCCATTGTAAGCACAATGGAGTCTTTTTTCGATATACCGCCTTGTTGCGGACCGAAGCGCAACGGGACAGGGCTAATCTTTGCCGGACAGAAAATACTTTTATGAAACAACGAATCCGGAAACAACAGCGCGGTTTTTCGGTGCTGGAACTGTTGATCGTCATGATCATTCTCCTGCTGCTTGCCTCCCTGGTCGGCCCCAAACTCTTTGGCACCGAGGGGAAGGCTCATCAGAAGACGGCCAAGACCCAGATCGAAATGCTCATGGCGGCCATGGAGGCTTTTCGCCATGATGTGGGCCGCTATCCGACCCAGCAGGAAGGGTTGGCCGCCTTGGCCGCCGATCCGGGGGTGAAGAAATGGGACGGCGCTTATCTGAAAAGGGCCGTGCCCAACGACCCATGGGGAAATCCCTATCGCTACAAGAATCCCGGCGAGCACGGCGCGGTGGATATCTTTTCCTACGGGCGCGACAATCAGCCGGGCGGGGAAAAAGAAAACGCCGACCTCGGCAGTTGGGAATGGGGAAGGCCCAAGGCGACAGGAATGTGACCTGCGCCGTTCCCCTTGGCGCAGCGCAGGTATTTTTTGGGCTTTGGGAGAAAAAAAGAGGGGGTGTTGATTCGTCGGCCAGCTCATGCTTTGGAGGCGGTTGAAGCAGATTCTTCAACCGCCTCTTTCTTTTTCACCGTGCGCTTATTTTCCCACCAGCCGTTCCAAAATCCTGTAGCTCCGCGCCACCATGTTCCTGGGCTCCACCATGAGACCGGCCTGGATCATGGCGTTGTCGAAGATCTGCTCCACCACGCTTGCCGCCACCTCACCATCCTTGTTCTTCAGCCCGGTCAGTCCCTTGATCAGGGGGTGGCTGGTGTTGATCTCCAGGTTTTTGCCGCCGAACTGCTGCAGCCCCTGGCCCGAGGCGCGCATGATTCGTTCCATGCTGCTGGTGACAAAGCCGTCGGGGTTGACCACCATGGCCGGGCTGTCGGTGAGGCGTTTTGAGGCGAGAACCTCTTTCACCTGCTCGCCCAGCACCTCCTTCATCCAGGTGGTCAGGGTCTCGGACTCTGCGGCGTCCATGGCCTCGCTCCGGGCTTTTTCCTTGTCCGCCTCGGTTTCCGTCGCTGCTTCGGGAAGATCGAGGTTGCCGCGGTCGGCGGAGACCAGTTTTTTCTCTCCAAACATACTGAGGTGGCTCATGGCGAAATCATCGATGGGCTCCAGGGTGTAGATCACCTCGATATTGCGCTTCTTGAAGGCCTCGATGTAGGGGCCGTTTTCAATGGCCTCCCGGCTGGGGCCGTTGATGTAGAAGATCTCCTTCTGCCCCTCGGGCATGCGCTCCACATATTCGGCCAGGGAGGTGAAGACCCCGGCTTCGGTCTTGGAGGACTCAAAGCGCAGGAGCTTGGCAGCCTCTTCGCGGTAGGCAAAATCCGAGATCACCCCTTCCTTGATAAACATGCCGAAGTTCTTCCAGAATTCGGTGTACTTCTCCGGCTCGCTCTTGGCCATTTCCTCCAGGAACTTGAGCACCCGCTTGGTCACCACCTTGTTGATCTTGGCGACCAGGGCGTTGTCCTGCAAGGCCTGGCGGGAGATGTTGAGCGGCAGGTCTTCGCTGTCGATGACCCCGCGCAGGAAGCGCAGCCATTCCGGGAGGATGGTCTTGCTGTGCTGCTCGATCAAGACCCGCTGGCAGTAGAGGTTGACCCCCGGCTCCATGCGGCCAAAACCCATGGCCTCGAAATTCTCCTTGGGGATGAAGAGCAGGGTTTTGATGGCCAGGGGGGCGTCCGCGGAAAAGTGGAGCCGGGCCAGGGGCTCGTCATAGGCATTGGCGATGAATTTGTAAAACTCGGTGTAGGCGTCCTCGCTGATCTCGCTCTTGCCCAGGGTCCAGATGGCCTGGACCGTGTTGATTGTCTCGCCCTTGAGCTTGATGGGGAAGGGGACAAAGCTGGAATATTGCTTGATGATGCGGCGGATGGTCTGCTCGTCGGCAAACTCCTTGGCCTCGTCGGTGAGTTCCAGGGTGATGCTGGTGCCGCGCCGGATGCCGGGGCACATGGCGATGGTGAAGGTGCCGCCGCCGTCGGAGACCCACTCGTGGCCCATGTCGTCCATGCGGAAGGAGCGGGATTTGACCGTGACTTTCTTGGCCACCATGAAGGCGGCATAAAAGCCCACGCCGAACTGGCCGATCAGGTTGACATCCTTGCGGTCGGCCTCGGAGAGCTTGCTGAAAAAAGTCTTGGAGCCGGAATGGGCGATGGTGCCCAGATTGGCCTCCAGCTCGCCGCGGTCCATGCCGATGCCGGAATCGGTGATGGTGAGGGTGTTTGCCTTTTCGTCAAAGTCGATGGTGATTTCCAGAGGCACATGGCTGTCAAAGACCTCCTCTTCCACCACGCTCTGGTGGCGGAATTTTTCCAGGGCGTCCGCGGCGTTGGAGATCAATTCGCGCAGGAAGATCTCTTTTTCCGTGTAGAGCGAATGGATCACGATATCGAGCATCTTTTTTACTTCGGCCTGAAACTCCTTGGTCTCTGTCTGGGGGGTGGTTTTCTTGGGACTCATTGGTTCTCTCTCTGAATGTGTTTCGTTGGGGCGTTGCAGGTGTTTCTACCTGTGGCCCGGGATGGTTCTTTTGTTGCCGAACCGGCAATGTGGCTCAAAAAATAATCATCTCCATGGCCCTGTCAAGCTGCACCAGGCTGAGGTTCGCAACTAGCCGCACTGTTGGTGTTTTTGTAATGCCTCCTAAATATTTACAACCGTGTCCGAATATGTGATAATCCACCCGTTGGCATTATGTGCTTGCGCCCGCATGGGCTCCAGACCTTTTGAATCGGGAAAAGTAATGATCGATGTAGCCGCCGAGTATGTCAGGGATGTGGAAAAAATAGCGCCGTGCCCGGAGGTGGCGCTGGATGTACTGTCCATGGCCCACGCCGCGGATTGTTCCATCCCCAAGCTGTCGGAAAAGATCGAGCAGGATCCGGGCCTCACCGCCAACATGCTGCAGATGGCCAACTCCGCCTACTTCGGCCACATGAAAAAGATCACCTCGGTCAAGGACATCATCGTCCGCATGGGGGTGGACGCGGTCAAGATCATCTCCATCACCAGCGCTTCGGTGGGGCTGCTCAGGTCGCCGCAGGCGGCCTATGCCCTTGGCCGAGGCGAGCTCTGGCGCCATTCCTTTGCCGTGGCCATCCTGGCCAATATCATTGCCCGCAACGCCAAGGCCAGGGATACCTCCGCCATTTATACCGCAGGCCTCCTCCATGACGTTGGCAAGGTGATTCTTGACCGGCCCTTGCAGGTGGCGAGTTACAGCCGGGATGAAAACAGCGAGCCGGAGGATCTCGTGACCGTGGAACGGCGTCTGCTGCATACGGACCACGCCGAGGTGGGCATGGCCCTGTTGGAAAAATGGGGTCTGCCCGAGGCGGTTTCCGTGCCGGTCGGCCTGCACCATGACATGACCCAGCCCCAATCAAAAAGGCTGGGGTCCAAGATCATCTACCTGGCGGACGAATTGGTGCATCTTACCGAATACGACGCAGGCAGTTCCGGGGACTTCTTCTTTGACGTGCTGGCCTACGAGAGCATGAAAGGAGAGCTGCCCGAGGTGCCCAATTTTGAAAGCAATATGCGGTTGATTATCGAGGAGTTCGTCGATAAATATCAGGATGCCGTCGCTGTGTTCAGCCTCTAGTCCGGCGACGGCCGGAATTTTCCTCTCCATGCGCTACTATCTCGCCACCGGCGCCCTGCTCGGGCTTGGCGCCGGCCTTTCTCCCGGCCCTCTCCTGACCCTGGTTATCTCCGAATCCCTGCGCCGCGGCGCGGCAGCCGGAGTCAGGGTGGCCCTGGCTCCCCTGGTCAGCGATCTGCCCATCATCATCTTGGTTCTGCTGGGGCTGGGACGCGTTGCGTCCGCCGGCATGCTGCCGGGGATTCTTGCCCTGGCAGGCGGGGGTCTGGTGATCTGGATGGGGGTGGGGGAGTTGCGCAGTACCGGGGAGGTGGCTGTCGAGAACCGGGTGCAAACGCACCCGCTCCGCCGGGGGGTTTGGGTCAACGTCCTCAGCCCCTACCCCTATCTGTTCTGGCTGGGCGTGGGCGGCCCTATCCTTCTCAAGGCCTGGGACTACAAGCAGGGGGCGCCTTTTGTCTTTCTGGGGAGTTTCTATCTGCTGTTGGTGGGGAGCAAGGCGCTCCTTGCCTGCGTGGCCGGGCGGATGGTTTTCCTGGGCAGCAAAGGCTACCGCCTCACCCTGCGGGTTCTTGGCCTGCTGCTTTGCCTTTTCGGCCTTTCCCTGATCAAGGAGGGGCTCACCCTCTGCGGCCTTATCCCCTAAGCTGCTTCACCGATCAGCACCGCCTCCTGGATATGCATGAGCCGGTCGATGTCCAGAAGGATGGTCACGCCCTCGGCGAGTTTGGCCATGCCCAGCAAACACTGGCTGTCAACCACACTGCCGAATTGGGGCGAATCTTCCACCTCCTGCTCCTTGATGGTCACCACCTCGGACACCGCATCGACAATGATGCCGATGAGCCGGGAGCCGGTGAGGCCGGAAACCTCCACCACGATGATGCAGGTGCGGTCGTCGTACTCCACGCTTTCCATGCCGAATTTGCTCCGCATGTCCATGACCGGGATGACTTTGTCCCGCAGGTTGATGACCCCTCTGAAAAACGGCGGCATCTGCGGCAGCTCGTGGATGGCCATCAGGCCGATGATCTCCCGGACATCGAGGATGCCGAGCCCGTAGCGCTCCTTGCCCAGGGTGAAGATCAGATACTTGCCCTCGCGGGAGGCCAGGGACTGGTCGATGCCAAGCTTCTTGGCCGCGCCCCTGGGCGCGGTGGTTTCCCGGCTTCCTCCTGCTGCGATCGGCGCATGCTTGCAGGCGATATCGGCAAAGCGGGTGTCGATGAATTCGGCCAGATTGATGCGCCGCCCGATCTCCATCTTGCTGGTCATGTAGTCCTGGATGGTCTCCAGATCTTCCTTGACCGGATAGAGATTGTCCGTGGTGATCCCCTGGGGGTCGGAAAGCACGGTGCGGAGCAGGCCGGGTTCGAGGCCGATTTTTTTCTGGGGGTCGAGAAAGGTTACGGCGATCTCCGCCGCCTCGTCCACATGATCGCGGATATAGAGGCCGGCTTCCACCAGCATGGTGGTGAATTCCTGCACCGCCTCGGGATACTTGCTGAGAATCTCTTCCCGGAAGACCACCACGCAGCAGGGATGGTCCTGCCACACCTCGCTGGAAAGGAACTGACGCTCGGCAATCCCTGCGGTAATGGCCCGCGAGCCGATGGGCTCGGCCACCAGAAAACCGCTGGCTTCGGCATTGTCCTTTAAAAATTCCGGCATGGCCACCGGCGGCACCACGTCGAAAAGAACGTTGACCGCTTCCTTGCCCGCTACCCCGGGCCGCAAGCCCATCTGGGTGAAGTACATGTGGGCCAACATGTTGTGGATCGACATCTTGTGGGGGATATAGAAGGTCTTGTGCTTGAAGAATTGCTGGTACGGCTTGGCATACTTGCCGGTTTTGTTGCGCACGCAGATGCTGCCGTTGCGGTGGGCGAAAAGCACCAGCTTGATGGGCACCCCGTAGCTGAAGAGATCCATGGCCATGGGCGCCAGGATAAAGGCGCCGTCCACCTCGCCGTTTTCCAGGGCGTTTTGCACCGGGTTCCAGCCCGGCATGCAGAGGGTGTCCAGGCTGAAGTGGAGCGGATTTTTTTGCCCCGAGGCCACCTGGTGCTTGAGCACGCCCAGGGCCAGATGGTCGGTGATCTGGATATGGGCCATCTTGAGGTGAACCTTGCCCTCGGCGCTCATCTTGGGGCCTTCCTCTTTCTTGGGGGCTGCAACCTGCTTCAGGCCGAAGATCTCATCGATGAGTACCTTGAGCTCGTCCGGGGTAAAGGGCTTGGCCACCACGCCGTTGGCGCCGGCCTCCTTGGCCTTGGCCACATAGGCCTTGTCGCCGTGCCCCGTGGCCATGAGAAAGGGGAGGTTCTTGAAAGCATCGTGCCCGCGCATCCACTGCAGCAGTTGATAGCCGTCGCAGTTGGGCATGGACCAGTCGCTGATGACCAGGGCGATGTCCGGTTCGGCACCAAGCTTTTCCATGGCGTCGTTGCCGTCTTTTGCCTCGACGATGTTGGTAAAGCCGACCTGGCCGAGGATCCGGGCTTCCATTTTGCGCATGGTCCCGGCATCTTCAACGAGTAAGATCTTCATCTGCGGATCAAGAGCCATTGTGCCACCTCCTGTGGTCCAATATAGAGGAAGAAAGATGTTTCGACAAGTTCGGAGAATTTTCCGGGCGGTCCCGGCGCGAAGGTTTTATATTGGGGACGCAGGGCATAACGGCTTTCTCTTCGGCTCAGGATATGTGCATGACGGAAAAAATTCTCTATACCCTCCATGAGACCCAGGCGCTGCTGGAGCAAGGAGCGGTGCTGGTGGTGGATATCCGCGATCAGGACACCTTTGCCGAGGGGCACATCCCCGGAGCGGTGAATATGCCGGAGATCTTTTCTTTCTTAAGCGAGAGCACCCCGGAAGGGCTGGCTGCCCTGCAGAATACCTTTGGGGCGAGTTTCTCCCGGGTGGGCGTCGCCCACGACCACAAGGTTGTTTTTTACGAAGACAGCTTCGATACCAGGTATGGCGCTTCCTGCCGCGGGTATTGGCTGGCCCGCTACCTCGGCCACCCGGACTGCGGCATTCTCGACGGCGGCTTTTGGGCCTGGCAGCAGTATGGGTTGCCCGAGGAAACCGTTGAAATTCCGCCCATCCCCAGCCGGTTTCTCCCCCACCCCAACATCGCCCTGATGGCGACCAGGGATGATGTGCTCGCGGCCTTAGGTGGTTCGGAAACCATTCTCCTCGACAACCGGGATGCCAACGAATGGCTGGGCCATACCTCCTCGCCCTACGGCTTCGATTTTGCCCCCCGGCGGGGAAGGATTCCCACCGCCCGCTGGATTGAATGGTACAGCTTCATGAGCAGGGACGCGATTCCGGCCTTCCGGCCAGCCCATGAAATCCGGGCCTTGTGCGCCAGCCAGCAGATCTATCCGGACAGCGAGATCATCATCTTCTGCTTCAAGGGGTCGCGGGCGGCCAATACCTATGTGGCATTGAAGCTGGCCGGTTTCAACCGCTTGCGGGTCTATTTCGCCTCCTGGAACGAATGGTCCAGGGATCCGAGCCTGCCCATCGAGAGCGGGGAGCCGCGGGGCGCCTGATTTCCCGGCTTGTTTCCGTTCTCCTTCGGCCCCGCCACGGCGGGGCTTTTTTCTTGCCAGCCCCGGGGAAAAATGGTCAAGTGGCCGCGAACCCGCGCATTCCACCCCATAACCCCATCCGCGCAGCCTGTTTCATGGAATTTTCCGCAATCCTGCTCATCGCCCTGGCCTTGGCCGTGGACGCTTTTGCCGTGGCTCTGGCCGCCGGGGTCAGCCTGTGCCAGGTCGATTCCCGGCAGGTGTTCCGTCTGGCCTTCCACTTCGGTTTTTTTCAGGCCGGGATGAACATCCTCGGCTGGCTGGGCGGGCTTACGGTCCGTTCCTACATCGAAGCCTTTGACCACTGGCTCGCCTTTGGCCTCCTCGCCTTCGTGGGGCTCAAGATGATCTGGGAGGCGATTCGAGAGGAGCATGAGGCGGGAGAGGGCGCGGACCCCACCAAAGGGCGGATGCTCATCACCCTCTCGGTGGCAACCAGCATCGATTCCCTGGCCGTGGGCTTGAGCTTCGCGGTGCTTGAGATCAGTGTCTGGCTTCCGGCCCTGATCATCGGCCTGGTCGCCTCGGGACTCACCGCGCTGGGTCTGCGGCTGGGCTGTCTGCTGGGCGCGGCCTCGCGCTTGGGCTCCCGGGCCGAGATTGCCGGCGGCCTGGTTCTGCTTGGCATCGGCTTCAAAATTCTCCATGAACACGGGGTGTTATAGGCATTCTCCTCCCCGGTTCCCATACATTTCCATTGCATTCTCAAAGGGGCGCTGGTATGTTTTTGCGTCTTGAACTTCCTTTATCTTTCCTGTCAACAACACCCCGCGGCCTGCGCCGGAGGTTATCGGAGAATTTGTGATGAGTATTCGCGAAGACGCTATCAGGGGCACGCTCACCCCTCTTTTTGAAAATTGTGCCGCCAACGAGAATATCGCGGTCCAGACCCTGATGCAGGGAGTGGCTGCTGGCACGATCTGCATTCCCAAGAATAAAAACCACCAATTCGACCGGATCATGGGTGTGGGCAAGGGGTTGTCCACCAAGGTCAACGCCAATATCGGCTCCTCCAAGGATTATCCCGAGGTGAGCCAGGAGCTGCAGAAGCTCTGCGTCTGCCTTAAGGCCGGGGCCGACACGGTGATGGACCTTTCCATGGGCGGCGAGTTGAATGAGATTCGCCGCGAGATTCTGGCAAGCTGCCCCATCCCCCTGGGCACCGTGCCCATCTATCAGTCCATTGCCGAGGTGGTGGAGAAGCAGAAGAAAAAGATCGGCGAGGTCACGGTTGCCCAGATGTTCAAGGGCATTGAGCAACAGGCCAAGGATGGGGTTGACTTCATGACCATCCATTCCGGCATCACCAGAAGCACCATGGACCGGGTTCGCAACCATAAGCGGCTCATGGGCGTGGTCAGCCGGGGCGGCTCCTTCACCATCGAGTGGATGAGCTACAACAAGAAAGAAAACCCGATGTACGAGCATTTTGACGAGTTGCTGGCCATCCTCAAGGAGCATGAGGTCACCCTGAGCCTGGGCGACGGCATCCGGCCGGGCTGCCTGGCCGACGCCACCGACCGGGGCCAGATCCAGGAGCTGATCCACCTGGGCGAGCTGACCCAGCGCGCCTGGGAGGCCGGGGTGCAGGTGATGGTCGAGGGGCCGGGCCATATGCCGCTCAACCAGATCCAGGCCAACATCCTGTTGCAGAAGCAGCTCTGCCACGGGGCGCCCTTCTACGTGTTGGGCCCGCTGGTCACGGACATCGCGCCGGGCTATGACCATATCACCGGCGCCATCGGCGGGGCCATCGCCGGGGCGGCTGGGGCGGATTTTCTTTGCTACGTCACCCCGGCCGAGCATCTCAAGCTGCCCAGCGCCGAGGATGTGCACGAGGGGGTCATGGCCTCCCGCATCGCCGCCCATGCGGCGGACATCGCCAAGGGGTTGCCCGGCGCCATCGACAAGGACATCGCCATGGCCAAGTGCCGCAACAATCTGGACTGGAAAGGCCAGATCGAGCTTTCCATCGATCCGGAAAAGGCGCGGCGTTTCCGGGAGGAGGGGAGTTCCTACAAGGGCGACGCCTGCAGCATGTGCGGCTCGTACTGCGCCATCAAGGTGTACAAACAGGCCACCGCCCCCGACCGCTTGCAGAAGTAATTATAACTGATCACGGCGTAAGCCTCGACGAACGGCGTATGTCACCAAAATAAGCGGCCACAGGGTGCCGCAGATGCGCGTGTCAATTGTCGGCAGCAGTGCCGACCAAGAGCCTTGTTCGCTATACATCAGGTATGCGGACAAGGCGATGACAAAGCAGATGCGGCACCCTGTGGCCGCTTGCAGAAATAATTTCGCCATCACCACAGAGGAGGACGCAGCGCATGACCGAATTTCTGGGGCAGATTGTCGATTTTGTCAACAGCACCAACGTGCCGCAACAGTTCCGCGAGGTAGACTTTAAGGGGCTTTTCACCAACACCTGGTTTCTGGTCCCCTTTATCGCTTTTATTTGCTACAACCTCTACAAGCAGGCCGTGGATACTCTGGTCTTGACCGGGCTCGGTTTCGGACTGTGGCTTTTCAGCGGGAGCCGCTACATGGAGGGATTGGTGGTGGACGGGACTCTCCAGCTCGGCAAGGTCTTGCCCGTGGCCGGGGTGTTCATCGGCGCCATAGCAATCGCCGTCTACTTCCTCTTCATGCGCTCAGACTGATTGTTGGCAGGGACGCAGCAACCGTGAGCAACCGGATTGAGGAAATCCACGCCCGCCTGCTTGATCATTTCGGCCCCCAGCATTGGTGGCCCGGTGAAACCCCTTTTGAGATCATGCTCGGCGCGGTTCTGACCCAGAACACCAGTTGGCGCAATGTGAGCATGGTCATCGAAACATTGCGGCAAGAGGGGCTTCTCTCCTTTGAAGCCCTGGAAGCCCTGCCCCTCGAGGTTCTCGCCGAAAAAATCCGGCCTTCGGGGTACTACAACCAGAAGGCCAAACGCCTCAAGGGGCTTTTCGCCGCCATCCGGGAAGAGAGCGGGGATCTCGAGACCTTTTTCGAGCAAAGCACCCAGACCCTCCGGGAAAAACTGCTGGCCATAAAGGGGATCGGCCCGGAAACCGCCGATTCCATTACGCTGTATGGGGCTGGCAAACCGGTGTTCGTGGTGGATGCCTACACCTATCGCATCCTGCTCCGGCATGACCTCATTGCGGAAGACGCCGGGTATGAAGAGATCCAGGATCTCTTCCTGGGCAAGCTGCCCACCGACGCCCAGCTCTTCAACGAATACCACGCTCTTCTGGTCCGCCTTGCCAAGGAATACTGCAAGAAAACCAATCCGCTCTGCGATGGCTGCCCCTTGCAGGGGGTTTAGCCCCGGGGCTGATTTTCGGTTGACATGGGTTTCTAAAACCAAGTAAAGAGCTTTTGCTGGTTTGAATTGTATCGTGGCGGTGTGGACCCCTGATTTTCTTGTCGCCTTCTCTCTGTCTCCTCTCCCGTCAACTCAAGCGAGCGGCTGTTGTGTTTCCGGAGTTGCCGCTGGGCGGCCCATAAAAATGAGATGCTGGCCGGATAAAATTCCGCCCCGGACAGGAGGCGTACCGACATGCTTACCGTGTACAAACGCTTTGATCATCAGTTGCAGATCGTCACGGACAGCGGGCCTGTGCCAAGATCCTGGATCCGCATGGTCAACCCGACCTCGGAGGAAATCAGCACGGTTTCCACCTCCACCGGAGTGCCGGAAGACTTGCTCCGCGCCGCGCTGGACTCGGAAGAACGCTCCCGTATCGAAATCGAAGACAACTGCCTGCTGGTGCTCACCAATTTTCCGGTGCTGCGCGGGCCGGACATGTACGACACCCTGCCGCTGGGCATTATCCTGACTCCGGACCAGGTCATTACCGTCTCGCTGGAAGAAACCGAGATCCTGCCCGGAAACATCGTCGGCCCCGGGGCCCCGGCCTATTACAACACCGGCAAGCGCACCCGCTTTCTTTTTCAGATTCTCTACAAGACCGCCAAGGTGTATCTGCGCTTCATCCATCAGATCAACCGCCAAACCGACGAAATCGAGCGGCATTTGCGTAAATCGATGAACAATGCGGAGGTTTTCAGGCTGTTCGACATGGAAAAGGGCCTTACCTACTTCACGGTGGCCTTGCGCTCCAACGGCCTGGTTCTGGAGCGGCTGCTGCGGCTTAGGAAGAACAGCGCCCTGCAGCATTTGCTGCCGCAGTACGAAGAGGATGAGGACATCCTCGAGGACGCCATTATTGAAAACCGTCAGGCCCTTGAGATGGTGCAGATGTACTCCGACATCCTGAGCGGGATGATGGATGCCTTCACCTCGGTGATCTCCAATAATCTCAACCAGGTGATGAAGCTGCTCGCCTCGGTGACCATCCTTCTCTCCATCCCGACCATGATCGCCAGCTTCTGGGGCATGAACGTGGGCGTTCCCTTTCTGGATCAGCAGGTTGGGTTCTGGTACGTGCTGCTGTGCTCCATGTCGCTCACCGGCGTGGCCGGATATGTCCTCTGGAAGAAACGGATGTTTTAGTAACTGTCCAGCAGCACCACATCTGCTTTGTCATCGGCTTGGCTCATGTGCACTAGCACATTTCGCAGGCCTCTTCCGCGCATCTGCGGCGCTGCTGAACAGTTACCGGCCCTTTCCGGTTCCGCGCTATTCGCTTTTCCCTTTGCCAGGGGATTTTTGTCTGTCCTGCCAGAGCAGTTGTCTGCAGACCCCGCGGATGATCTTGATCTCCTTTGACTTCAAACCGATCCGTCCCAGAAACTGGCGGATGCTCTTCATCCAGTAATCATCCTCCCCGTTTTTCAAGAAGCCGATGGCGGCAAGCGTTTCTTCCACATGGCCGAACATCGCCTCAAGCTCCTGTTTGTCGCCCTGCTTTGGGGCCGAGACGGGAAAGGCGGTGCGGCTCACTGCGTCCAGGACGCTGTAATGGAGTTCGTGGCAGAGGATGGCCACTGCCTGGGCCAGATTGAGGGAGGAAAAATCAGCGGTGGGGATGGTGGTGATCTGGTTGCAGTAGCGGAGCTCCTCGTTGGCCAACCCCCGGTCTTCCGGGCCGAAGAGCAGGGCGACCCGGTTGTTCTTGAGCTGGGGCAGCACCTCAGCCATGAGCTGCCTGGGGCTGTTGACCGTGGTCCGCTTCCGGCCCTGGCGGGCCGAGGTGCCCAGCACCCAGCCGAAGGGGGCCAGGGCCTCCCCCAGCTCCCGGTGGTGTTCCAGGGTGTCGATGAGATGGGCTGCCTTGGCGGTGGCCAGGGTGAGCATCCTCTCGCGGTCCGGTACTTCCCGGCAGACGAGGATGAGCCTGCCAATCCCCATGTTCGCCGCAACCCGCGCGGCGGAGCCGACATTCTCGGCAAACTTTGGGGAGACCAGGACGATGGCCGCCTGACCCATCAGTTCCCGCACCGTATCCTGCACCGCCTCGTTCATTTGTCTGGAGCAGGCCGCTTCTTTGGTTGGGCCACGGATTTTTTCCGGGGCTTGGCCTGGCTTGGCGTGCGTTTTTTTGGGGCAGCCTGCGCCAAATCCGTGGCCCGGGCCAATTTTTCCTCCACGCTGAAATTGATCCGCCGCCTGGGAATCTCCACGCTGGTAAGGCGCACCCGCACCAGATCGCCGATCTGGAAGACGGTTTTGGTCCGCTGGCCGATGAGCCGGTGGCGGCCCTGCTCCAGTTCGTAATAATCGTCGCGCATCTCGGTGATGGGCACGGCGCCGTTGACAAAGACCTCGGTCAGCTCGACGAACAAGCCGAAGGCCGTGACCCCGGAGATAATGGCCTCAAAGGTCTCGTCGATCTTGTCGGCCATGAAATGGGCCTGAAGCCGCTCCACCATCTCCCGGTCCGCCTCCACCGCCACCCGTTCCCGCTTGGAGAGAAAGGTGCCGGATTCCTCGGTGGACACCGCTTCGGGGCCGGGCTTTTCCCGCCCCTTTTTTTGCAGGCTCGCGGCCAGGGCCCGGTGGACCATGAGGTCCGGGTACCTGCGGATGGGGGAGGTGAAATGGGTGTAGTGGGTGGCGGCCAGGCCGAAATGCCCGAGATTGTGGGGGGAGTAGCGGGCCTGCTGCATGGTGCGCAGCAAAAGATTGCTGATGATGTACTCCTGGGGGGTGCCCGCCGCCATGCTCAATACCTTGCCGAACCACTGGGGCGAGCCCCCGCCGTCGTCCACCGCAAGCCCCATGCTCTGGGCAAACTCGGTGAACTCCGCCACCTTGAGCGGGTCGGGCGCTTCGTGGATACGGTAGAGGGAGTCGATCTTGCCCTGTTCCAACGCCTCGGCCACCGCCTCGTTGGCCGCGAGCATGAATTCCTCGATGAGCTTGTGCGCCTGGTTGCGCTCGCTGCGTTTGATGGTCTGCACGGTGTTGTCCTCGCCCAGGACGATCAAGGGCTCCGGGAGTTCAAAACCGATGCTCCCCCGTTTTGTTCGTTGCTTTTCCAGGCTCAGGGCCAGTTGGCCCATGCGTTCCAGATCCTCCACCATGTCTTCGTACTGGCTGCGCACCGCCGCATCCTTGTCCACGAGGATCTGTTTGACTTTTGTGTAGGTGAGGCGGTATTTGCTGCGGATGATGCTCTTCATGAACCGTTTGGCCAACCGGTTACCGTGCTCGTCGAAATCGAGCATGGCGGTGAAGGTGTAGCGGTCTTCGCCCGGCACCAGGCTACAGAGGTTGTTGGACAGCCGCTCCGGCAGCATGGGGATGACCCGGGTGGGGAAATAGACGCTGGTGCCGCGCTGGTAGGCCTCGACATCCACCGGGGTTTGCGGCCGCACATAATGGCTGACATCGGCGATGGAGACATAGAGCCGATACCCCTTTTTCAGCACCTCGATGGCCACGGCATCGTCAAAGTCGCGGGCAGTTTCCCCGTCGATGGTCACATGGGTTATCGTGCGCAGATCGGTGCGCCCGGCAGTCATTTTCACCTCCGGATCCAGCCCCTCAACCTGGCTGGTCACCTCCTGGGTGAAGAAATGGGGCAGATCGAACTTGCGGATGACCATCTCGGTCTGCACCTGGATGTCCTTGGGATTGCCCAGCACCTCGAGGATGATGCCGTCCAGGTTGCGCTGCCCGGCGGCAAAGGAGGTGACCTCGGCCAGGACCGCGTCGCCGTTTTTTGCCCCCCGGCTGTCCTCCCTGCGGATGATCAGGTTGTAGGGGAAGCGGCTGTCCTCCGGGGTCACCAACCCGGTGTTGCCTCCGGCCATGTAAGTTCCGACCAGCCGGGTGGTGGCCCGGCTCAGGACCGCGATTACCCGCCCCTCGTAACGGCCCTGGCGGCGGCTCATCAACTGGACCAGCACCTTGTCGTTGTGGGCCGAGCCGCCCAGCATGCCGGGCGGGATAAAGACGTCCTGGTCGATCTCCAGTTCGGCCGGGGCCTCGTTGGGCGCGACAAAGCCGTACCCCTTGGTGGTCACGCTGATCGGGCCGGCAAACAGCTCTACGCTTGTGCGCAGGGAAAAGGTGTCCCGTTTGCAGGAAAGAATCTTGCGGCGGCAGAGATCATCCAACACCCCCAGCACCTCCTGCCGGTGGCTCTTGCTCAACCCCAGGGCCGCGAAAAGCTCGGGCGCGGAAAGCGGCATCTCCGCCATGTAGAGCCGGCCCAGGATCTCGCCTTCAAATCGTGCTTCCTGGTGGTGCCGCACCGGTTTGCCGCCCTCGCGCTGCCGCTTCCCCGGCCGCCCCTGTTTGCTGCGGAAAACTTTTCTTCTCTGTGTCACGGCGTGCCTCGTATGGTTTTTGTCTCGGTCCGGCATCTCGCTGGATAGCGACGCTATTTTTTTAAAGAAATGGAAAATCATTGCACAAGGGCTAAGAACGAAATACCCTTACAAGATAACCTGACAACTGTGATTATAGCGTATTTACAGGGACAGGGCATCCCATTTACCCATGACCGGACAAGAAAGACACGCGACCTCCATGGCCCCTTCCAAAAAATTCAACATAGCCGCCTATTGCGAGCGCATGGAGCAGATTCTCGGCGGGCAGGAAGGTCCGGCCAAGATCTTCTGGAAGGCGCTCTCCTTTGCGGTTTCCGCCCATCAAGACCAGCGGCGCAAGTCCGGCGAGGCCTATGTCAGCCATCCCCTCCAGGTGGCGAAAATCCTGGTTGAGGAACTGGACATCCGCGACCCGGAGCTGCTGGCCGCCGCCGTGCTCCACGACACGGTGGAGGATGTGCCCGAGGTGACCAGCGAGGTGATCGGCGAGATCTTCGGCAAGAACATCGAGATCATCGTCGATGCCTGCACCAAGATCGCCAATTTTTCCGGAAACAAGCAGACCTTTTACAAGCTGGTCCACCGCAAGCTTTTTTCCGGGGCCGCGGCCCATCTTGAGGTTCTCTTGATCAAGCTGGCCGACCGCTTGCACAACCTGCGGACCATGGGCTCCATGCCCAAGGACAAGCGGCAGAAGATCGCCGAGGAAACCCTGGACATTTACGCGCCCTTGGCCAAGGTCATGGGCTTGAACTCCATCAAGCGCGAGCTCTACACCCTGGCCCTGATGTATAAATTTCCCCGGCAGAGCCAGAAGGTGCTGGCTGCCATCAAGCGGCTGCAGATCAGCGAGGAGGTGCTGGTCATCAAGCGCACCCTTGAGGAGCGGATGCAGGAGGTGTGGATCACCCACGAGATTCGTCTCAACCCCAAGGGGCTGTGGGCCTACTTTGATCCGGCCCAGAAGGTGCTGCACAAAACCATCGCCAACCCCCTGGAATTCATCATCGTTACCAACGATATCCAAACCTGCTACCGCATTCTCGGAGTCATCAACCAGAACTATCCGCCCATCCCGCGCACCATCCGGGATTTCATCGCCAACCCCAAGGCCACCGGCTACCAGAGCCTGCATGTCCGCGCCAATATCAAGGGGCGCAACTACCTGTTCAAGATCCGCACCACCGAAATGACCACCTCCTCCCGCACCGGCCTGGTGCGGGAATGGTTTGCCCACAAGAAGGTGCCTTCCAGTTTCGAGGTGGAGCTGCGGGAGATGCTCGACATCCTGGGGACGGACGAGGATCTCTCCTACCGGGAGATGATCGCGGTCAGCGGCAAAAAGGCGATCTACACCTATACCCCCAAGGGCGACCCTGTTGAGCTGCCCGCCCACAGCATCGTGCTGGATTTCGCCTTTAAGGTGCATACCGATGTGGGCAAACGCTGCATCATGGCCAGGATCGGCAAGCGGCAGGTGGCGCCCGACGCCCTCCTCGAAGACGGCGATCAGGTGGAGATCATCTGCCAGAAGGAGCCGGTGCGTTTTGAACCGGACATCCAGCACAGGTGCCAGACCCCCAGGGCCCGGGCGGAGCTTTCCAAACTGTTCCGCCAACGGCGGGAGAGCCTGGCCAGCATGATCGGCGAGAGTATCCTCCGCCAAGAACTCAAGCGCTACGGGTTGCCCTATGAGATTCTTGAAAATCCTGGAATGGCAAGCATCATGGGTCCCCTCGGGGCACGGGAGCTGCCGGAGCTTTTTCTTGGCCTGGGCGAGGGGAGGTTCCGGTTGCGGGAACTCATCAACGAAATCAAAACGTGCCTGTATGCGGGAAAGGAAACCCTGCAGCCCCCCACCGGCAGCCTGAACCGCATCGAACTTTCCACCCTGGATCCGGCCTGTATCAAGTTTTCCCGCTGCTGCAATCCGGTGCCCACGGAAAAAGGGCTGTACGGCCTGCTCAGCGAGCGGGGGCTTTCCGTGCATCAGAAGGAATGCGCCACCATTACCTCCCTGCAGGTGCAGCGGGAGGATGTGGTGGAGGTGCGCTGGCGGCTCAAGGAGACCCTGGTGCCCAAGCCGCAGAGCATCCTCATTCTGGAGGCCCCGTCCCGCAACCGCGTTCTCATGATGCTGGGCGTGGCCCCGGAAGAGATGCGGATCAGCGAGATCGAACTGCTCTCCAGCCAGCCGTCGCGCACCTCCGCCTGGCAGATCAACTTTCAGGTAGACACCCTGCAGGGGCTCAAGAATATCCTTGTTCACCTGGGCAAGACCGGGATGGCCTTTGAGTTCGGGCTGGAACAGTAAACTGTTCAGCACCACCACATCTGCGTTGTCATCGGCCTGCTCGTGTGCGACAGCACACTTCGCAGGCCTCTTCCTAGCATCTGCGGCACTGCTGAACAGTTTACTCCATTTCCCGGCACCAGGCGCAGGTTGTTTGCGTGCCGCTTCCTTGCTCTACAGTTTCTCCCCCATGGCCAGATCCTCCAGGCCGTCGCGGTCTAAAATGGTGATCTGTGCTCCTTCGCTGCTGATCAATCCCTGTTTTGTGAGCTTGGTCAGGATGCGGGAGAGGGTTTCCGGGATGGTGCCCAGCAGGCTGGCCAGTTGGGCTTTGCCGATGTTGAGCGTCACCGTGTCGCTGTCCCCCTGCTGGGTGCTGAGGAAAAGGATGTGGGCCGCCACCCTCCCCGGCACCTCTTTGAGCGAGAGATCCTCGATCAGGTGGGCGAACTTCTTGAGCCGCATGGACAGGGTGGCCAGCATGTTCATGGCCAGGGCCGGATTGGTCCGGATCAGGTCGGTGAAGGCGCGGCGCGGGATGAAGAGGGTCCGGCTTTTTTCGAGGGCCAGGGCATGGGCCGGGAAGGTCGAGCCCATGAAAACGGCGGCCTCGGCAAAGGGCTCCCCAGGCCCGAAGATGTGGAGGATCTGCTCCTTGCCCTCCATGGAAAGCTTGTAGATCTTGACCAATCCCTCCATGACCACATAAAATCCGGCGCCCGGATCGCCTTCGGCAAAGATGGATTGCCCGCGGGCGTAGTCCTGGAGGGTGATGATCATGGTCAGCTCGTCATACTGCTCGGGGGTCAGGCCGGCAAACAACGGCACCTGTTTGAGAAAAGACATGAGTTCCATGGGTTACTCCTTTCTGGCGGGCGGACACGTCATGGCCCAGGCCAGGTTGTCCGCAAAAAAACAGAGCACGGTAGTGTGCGCAGGGCAGGAACTCTCCGCTCGGCCCGGGGTAACAGTCAGCGCCAGCGGGTTGTGCGGAGTGCCTTGTCCGCCGAGGCTTGCAAGCAAGCGAATTTCCAGCAGGCCGAGCAGGGGGGTGATCCGGACCATCTTGCGCATTGCCTCCTTGGCCGTCCACAGCATGGTGAGCCGCTCCGTTTCCGAAAAAGAGAGGGGCAGCGAGGCCTTCAGGATATCTTCCTCTTCCGCACCGGCAAAGCATTCCTTTACCCGGAGGATTTTGTCGCCGGGTTGCTGGATGTCAAGGCCGCAGGGGAGATTTGCCGCAAGGGCCGCGGCCCACGGCCCGCTGTGGGAGATGGAGATGAAGGGCGGCGCTGGGTGCGCCCCGGCCGCCACGCAGGGGCGGCCATCTTGTTCGGTTCGGATCGCCAGCTCCGGCCACGCTGCCGGGGATTCGCCCAGGACCGCCGCCGCCGCCCATTTGGCCGCCATTCGTCCTCCCAGCCATTCCAGCCGCCTTTTTTTCAGGCGAAAGCCCTCCCATTGCGCCATCTCGTCCGCGTTCAGGCAGGCATGCGCCTCCCCGGACTGCTGGTCCGCGAGGGCGGCAAGCCGCACCGCCCCCAGCCGCAATTGGGTTGCCGGGGCAAAGTGGCGCTGCCACTCCTGCCGGTATTCCTCAAAAATGGCTTGAGCCAACGCCATTGTTCTCTCCTTAGGATAAAAATCCTTGCTCTTGTCCGTAAGTTTTTGTAAGGATTAGACAATATGTCTCAGGGGTCAACCATGACTGCAATTGATTTCGGCGTCATCGCCATCATGCTCATCTTTCTTGTGCGCGGCATCTGGATCGGCTTCATCCGCCAGTTGGCCTCCTTGGCGGCGCTCATTCTCGGCTATCTTTTTGCCGGACGGTATTACGAACAGATAAGCCCGCGCCTTTCTTTCCTTATCCCTTCGCCGCAAATCTCTTTTCTGGTGACCTACGCCCTGCTGTTTATCGCGGTTTTTTTGGGAGTCCTGGCCATTGGGTATGTGCTCAAAAAGGTCATGAGCCTCTCGCTTCTCGGCTGGTTTGACCGGTTCATGGGCGGTCTTTTCGGTCTGGTCAAGGCGGGAGTGGTGGTGACCGTTCTCTTTATGGTGATGTCCGGGCTGCTGGCGGACTCCAACCCGCTGATGACCAGTTCCCTGACCTCGCCGTATCTCTTTAAAAGTTCGGGCTTCCTGCTTGCCTCTGTCCCCGACCGGAATTTGCAGCGCCATCTACTGCCCAGGGAGCCTGCCATCGGTCGCCCTGACCTTGCCATACCAGCGGGCAAGCCGGTCCGGATTGACCCCGCAATAAAAACCAAATAAAATAAGCTGATTCACCGCGGTTGTCCGCAACACTCCCAGCCGTTGCCAGCGCCGGGCTGAGGTGAGGGCCGGGGTTGCGAGCAGGGCGATCCGCCCCATTTTCCGCAAGCGGCGCACCAACTCAAGATCTTCCAGCAGGGCAAGTTCCCGAAACCCTCCCATTGCCTGAAACCGGGCGGCGGGGAGAAACAGCGCCTGGTCGCCATAGGGGAGCCCCAGCCAGCCGGCCCGCCAATTGGCGCACTGTTCCAGGAACCGGAAGCGCCAGCCTGCGGCAGCAACGGCGAAACGGAAGGCTCCGGCCACGACCCCCGGCTGCCCCAAGGCTTGGTGGATGTGCGCGGCAAAACCTTCGGGCAATCTGGTGTCGGCGTGGAGAAAGAGGAGCACCCTGCCGCGCGCCGCCCGTGCCCCTGCGTTCTGCTGCCAGCCGCGTCCCTGCGGCGCCTGTATCACTCTGGCCCCGGCGGTCATGGCCAGAGCGGCGGTTGCATCCTGGCTGCCGCCATCGGCGACAATCACCTCCACTCCCGGCTGTCCGGTCAGCCCGGCCAGGGTTTCGCCGAGGCAGCCCTCCTCATTGAGGGTCGGGATGACAATGGAAATGTCGTAGGTCTTCCTGTCGGTCGACATCGGCAAGGGGTTCCAGAAGGTGGGTGGAAAGATTCAGTTCGTGCGCCTGTTTCAGGGTTGCGGCCAAGACCTCGCCGGTGCCCCAGGGGATCCCGGCAAAAAGAGCGGGGGCCGGTCGGTTGAGGCCGACCAGATAATATCCCCCGTCCATGGCCGGGCCGAGCACCAGATCCTGGGATTCCAAGGCTTTAAAGGCCTGGGCAAAATGAACGGGGCCAAGGCCTGGACAATCGGCGCCGATAACCACCACCTGGCGGTTGCCTTGGGCAAAGGCGTGGGCAAAGGCCCGGCGCAACCGGTCGCCCAAGCCGCCCTCGCCCTGGTCCAGGCAGGGGATGTCGTTGGCAAGCCAGGCCGCCATGGCCTGTTGGTTCCCATCTGTGTAGCGAATCTCCAGGCCCGCCGGATAGTTCCCCGCAAACCGGACCATCCGGGCGACAATCGTTTCGCTCATCCGCCGTTGCAGCGCGGCCGCGCCCTCGGCTCCCAGGGCCGGGATCAACCGGGTTTTTGCCCGTCCCGGCTCGGGATACCGGGTAAAAAGAATGAGCCGCGCCTGTCTGGATTTCTCCATTTTTCGTTCACTCTCCGGGCCGAGACGCACTGATGGGAACATCCTTGCCGCAGGGTCTGTTCTCCGCTATACTTGCCACCAAGATCCTTCCCCAACAACCCATCACCATACCAGCCATCCCGTGACCGTCAAAAGAAAAAAGAAACGTCCGGACCCATGTTCCTACCGGAAAAGAATCTACCGGAGCCGTGTCGCGCCTGGCGGGCTGGTCAGTTTCGAGGTGCGGATCCGGGAAACGGATTTGCATATCCTTTCCGGCACAGACCTGCGTCAAGAGGCCACGGCGGCGGTGTTCCGGTATCGCGGTCAACTGGAAGGCTACATTGCGCACCATCCGGAATTTGTAACATCTCTCTCCCCCCTGCCCCTCGATCCCACCGCCCCGCCCATTGTTAAAACCATGCTCGCTGCGGGCCAGGCGGCGGAGGTCGGCCCCATGGCCGCGGTGGCCGGGGCCATGGCCGAATATGTCGGGCTGGATCTTTTGGCTGCGGGCGCAGGGGAGGTGGTGGTGGAAAACGGCGGCGATATTTATTGTTGCCGCAACCAGGAAAGCGTGGCCGGGATCTTTGCCGGATCATCGCCGCTCAGCAACCGGGTGGGGTTGAAGATTCCGGCCAGCCGCATGCCCCTCGGCATCTGCACCTCCTCCGGCACCGTGGGCCATTCCCTGAGTCTGGGCGAGGCCGATGCCGTTACGGTGCTGGCCAAGGATACCGCCCTGGCCGATGCGGTGGCCACCCTGGTCGGCAACATGGTTCAGCCGGGGCAGGGGCTTGAACCTGCCCTTGGCAAGGGTTCCGCCATAGCGGGGATTTTGGGGGTGGTCATCATCCGGGGTGAGGAGTTGGGCGCCTGGGGCGAGGTGGAGCTGGTGCCGCTGGGGGGTTGAATCCTTTTTATCTTTTCCCCCCGGCTGAGTATGATACTTTGTATAATGAAAGCGCTGCCCGCCATGGAGGGGGGCGCAGAGGGGTTTTCCCAAGGGAAAGGCATTGTCGATGCGTGATTTTCTGGAACAATTAACCGGGGCAACGGAATTCATGCCGCACGGTTATTGCCTTGTCTGGGATCCGGCCCTGCTCTGGCTCCATGCCGGGTCGGATGTTGTCACCGGCCTGGCCTATCTTCTCATCGCTGCCATGCTCTTTTTTCTGGTTGCCAAAAGACGCGATCTTCCTTTTTTCTGGCTGTTTCTTCTCTTTGGTGTCTTTATTCTTGCCTGCGGCCTCACGCATTTTTTCGCCGCCTGGACGATTTATGTCCCCTCCTATTGGGAGGAGGGGCTTGTCAAGGCGGTCACGGCCCTTATCTCCATCGTCACGGCTCTGTTGCTTTTCCCGCTTTTGCCAAAATTGCTGATCTTGCCCAATCTTTCCAGATCCCTGGAAGAAAACAAGCGGTTGAACCGCGAATTGGAGCATCAGATCGAAACCTTGCGGAAATCCGAAGAGCGGTTCCGCTCCCTTGTCAATGCCTCGTATGATGCAATCGTGATTGCCGACGCCCAGGGAAATATTCTTTCGGTCAACGGCGCCACGGAAAAGATGTTCGGCTATGGGGAAAAAGAGCTGGAAGGCAAGCCGCTGACCATTCTCATGCCCGAACGATATTGGGAAAGCCATCGTCTGAGCCTGAAGAACTTTGTGGTTTCGGACTTGGCGCCGCACACGGGAAAGGCTTTTGCTTTTGCCGGCAGGCGTAAGGACGGGAGCGAATTCCCCCTGGAGCTGAATGTTTCCATCTGGGTTTCGGAGGGGGAGGTCAATTTCGGTGCGGTTATCAGGGATGTTACCGAACGCACCCGCCTGGAGACGGAGACGTTCAATGCCCAGCAGCGGTTCAAGACCCTGGTGGACAGCCTGGATGCCTTGGTATATGTCGCCGATTTTGAAACCCATGAGCTTCTTTTCGTGAACAGATATGGCCGGGAGATCTGGGGGGAGATTGCGGGGCAGATTTGCTGGCAGGCCCTGCAAACCGGGCAGACAGGGCCGTGTGCCTTCTGCACCAACGACAGATTGCTGGATAAGGAGGGAAGGCCGACCGGCGTTCATGTCTGGGAGTTTCAAAACACGGCGAACAACCAGTGGTATGAATGCCGGGATCAGGCCATCGAATGGACCGACGGCAGATATGTCCGAATGGAGGTCGCCACCAATATCACCGCCCGCAAACGGGCGGATCAGGAAAAGGCCGAGCTGGAAACCCAGATCCGCACGACCCAGAAGATGGAAGCCATCGGCACCCTGGCCGGGGGCATCGCCCACGACTTCAACAATATCCTGGTGCCGATCATTGCCTACACGGACATGGTCATGGCCACCGAGGTTCCGGGCAGCGCAAACTGGCAGAATTTGCAGGAGGTGTACAAGGCCGCCAATCGGGCCAAGGAACTGGTGAAACAGATCCTGACCTTCAGCCGGGAGCGGGAGCATGAGATCTGCCCGGTTCAGATCGTCCCGGTGGTCAAGGAATCCCTCAAGCTGCTGAAGGCCTCGCTGCCCAGCACCATCGAGATCACGCAACGGCTGGAGGCCGAGGGCGTCACCATCCTTGCCGACCCTACCCAGATCCACCAGATCGTCATGAATCTGTGCACCAATGCCTACCATGCCATGCGGGACAAGGGCGGGCTCATGGAGGTGACCTTGTCCCAGGTGGAGATCGGCTCGGGAGACTCCCTGGACCGCAGGCTGCTTCCAGGTTCGTACCTTGTTCTCACCGTGAGCGATACCGGGCCGGGCATGGACCAGGCCACCATGGAGCGGATCTTTGATCCCTATTTCACCACGCGCAAACACGGGGAGGGGACCGGACTCGGCCTTGCCGTAGTGCTGGGGATCGTGAAGAAATACGGGGGAGATATCCGGGTGTACAGTGAACCCGGGCAGGGGGCGTCCTTTCAGGTGTATTTTCCCGTCCTGGGCAAAGCCGAAGAGGGATTGAGCTCCATCCTGAGCACCGCGCCGGTCACCGGCGATGAACGGCTTTTGCTGGTGGACGACGAGCCGCAAATTGTCGATTCCATGCAGAAGATGCTCGAGTTCCACGGCTACCATGTCACCGCGAAAACAAGCAGCGTTGAGGCCTTGGAGGTTTTTCGCCTTTCTCCCGAGGGCTTTGATCTGGTCATTACCGACCAGACCATGCCGTACATGACCGGCGATCAACTGGTGCTGGAGTTGAAAAAAATCCGGCCGGATATCCCGGTCGTCCTCTGCACGGGATTCAGTCTGGTCATGGATGAGGCCAAGGCCAAGGCGTTGGGGATTGACGCCTTTCTCCTGAAGCCTGTTCTGCGAAAAGAGATGAGTGAAACAATCAGAAGGGTGCTCGACACAGGGAAAAACGGGCGGTGAACAGATGCGAGCCCTGTTTCCCTGGTTTTTTGAGAGTAATTGCCGCTCCTTCTTGCCCAAGGCATGGGACGCAGGCTGAAATGGCCCAGCCGCAGAGGGTTGAGGCGGCTGCCAAGGGTGTCGTTTTCTTCCTGTGTTCCGCCCATGGAGCTGGACACAGGAACACCTAGGAATTGTATGACTAGAAAAAATATAGTGTATCTCGTTGTTTTCGTCTGTGTCGAGACCGTGCTCTCCGGACTGCTCTTTTGGGGAAAAGAGCGAGCCGAGCAAAGGTATGTGGAGAACGTGCTCGTGCACCACCAAGGGCAATACGCCTCCAATATCGCCTGTTTCGGCCGGCTTGCCCGCTTCACGGCCCGGGAAATTTTCATGAACCCCGAGGCCGTTGCTCTTTTTGCCCAGGGTGTCGAGGCCAGCGGAGTAGAGCGCGACCGGTTGCGCACCGCCTTGTACGCCCTGCTTCTGCCTTCATACCGCAATCTTGGCCAGGAATATTTCCGGCAGGTGCACTATCACGGCGCCGATGGCGTCAGTTTTTTGCGGATGCATCTGCCGGAGGAATTTGGCGATGAACTTTTCACTGTCCGTCCTTCTGTCCGCCTTGCCAATAGCGAAAAACATTTTGTCGAAGGGTTTGAGGTGGGCCGCGACTACCATGCCTTCCGCCATGTTTTTCCATTGCAAAAAGAGGGGAAACATCTGGGGACGGTGGAGATCAGCGAGCCTTTTTATGTGATCAGCAAGGCCTTGCGGGATATCTACCCGGAGGAATATTTTCTGCTCCTGAAAAAAGACCTTCTCGTGGAAAGGCTTACCCAGGAAGGACTGAAAAATTATGCGGGTTCCACCCTGGTGGACGGCTATCTTCAGGAAAAGGCCGATTTCGTTGCCGAGGCGGCCGAGCACCGGCATGCCGGACATCTGGCCCCCGGTCTCATAGCCCGGATCAACACGGAGATCAGGCCGAAGATTTCCGGAAAATTGGCGGCGGGCAAGCCCTTTACTCAAACCGTCCTGCTCGACGGCCAGGATTATCTGGTGGTCTTTTTGCCGGTTGTCGAGATCGATGGCCGGATCGCCGGGTTTCTGGTCTCCTACGGTGTGGAGCAGCCCCTGGCGCACATCCGGCATGGGTATCTGCTTGCGCTTCTGCTGGCGTCGGTGCTGCTTGTTCTCTTGTTCGGCCTGCACCTGAGGACCACCCGGAAGATCGCCGGGCAACTCAATTTTCAGCGGCAGCTCATGGAGACCATCCCCATCCCCATCACCCTCAAGGACCGCGATGGCGTTTTGCTCAACTGCAACCAGGCCGTGGTCGATCTTTTGCGTCTGCCCAGGGAGAAGATCATCGGCCAGCGCACCGATTCCCTTGTCAGCCCGGAAGCCGTGGCCCAGCAACAAGCCCTGGACCGCAAGGTCATGGTCTGCGGCCACCGGCAGCAGGAAGAACAGCATCTGGTTTTCCCGGACGGAACCAGCCGCGACTTGCTGGTGGTCAAGGCTCCGTTTGTTGATGAACAGGGCAAGGTTGCCGGGGTCATCGGTTCCGCCGTGGATATCACCGAGCAGAAACGAAGCGCGGCGGAGATTGCACAATCCCACGCCGAGCTGGATCAGATCTTCAACACCGCGGCCAATGGCATGCGGGTGGTGGGTCTGGACAACACGGTTCTGCGGGCCAACAAGACCTTCCTCGCACTCACCGGCCTGACCGAGCAGGAGGTTGTGGGCAGGAAATGCTACGAGGCTTTTGCCGGCGCCGCCTGCCAGACCGGGCAGTGCCCCATGTCTCAGATCCTTGCTAATCCCCGGCGGCTGGAATCCGAGCTGGTCAAGGTTTTGCCGTCGGGCCGCAGTCTCGTATGCGCCGTCACCGCCACTCCCTACCGTGACATCAACGGCGAGATTATCGGGATCATCGAGGATTTCAGGGATATCTCCCGTTACAAGGAACTGGAGCAACACCTCCGGGAGATCGCCATCACCGATGAGTTGACCGGGCTTTTCAACCGGCGCGGCTTCCTGACCCTGGCCGAGAAGCAAATGGGCAACGCCCTGCGGGCAGACCATGACATGTTCCTGATTTTTGCCGATCTGGACAACATGAAAGAGATCAATGACCGCCTCGGCCACGAGACCGGGGATCTGGCCCTTGCCACCACGGCCTCGCTCTTAAGGAGCACCTTTCGCGAGGCGGATATCATTGCCCGCCTGGGCGGTGATGAGTTTGCCGTATTTATCTCCTGCAAGCCGGAAACGGACAGTGAGCAGGCCATTCTCTCCAGGTTGGAGAGCAACATCCTCCAGGAAAACAGGAGCGGTGATCTCCCCTTTTCCGTTGCCATCAGCTTTGGCGTGGTCCGGCTTAAAAAGGACGAAACCCTTGGGCAGGTCATGACCCGGGCCGACGGGTTGATGTACGAAAGCAAGCTCCGTAAGAAGAAGGGCGCCGGCAACGGCGGGCAAGCCAACCCTGTTGCCTGATTGAATTTTAAACTTTTTCTTCCCGCAAGCCGAAACGTATCCTGAAAAGCCAACATCATTTTCAGGAGGTTTTCGTCATGAAGATTGCTGCCGCCGGAGTCAGTCTGACAAGCGCCCACGCTTTGCACGAAGAGCAGAACAGGAAAGAGTCTCTCCGGTTCTGGGTGGGCAATGAACGGCCTGTCTTCGCCGGGGAAGAAGAGTTGCCGGCTGCCCGGGTGCGGATCTCCGCCGAGGCCAGGCAGCGTGAACAAGCGGTGTCCCAATCCTTGCTGGGCGGAGGAGCTGTTGAAGCTCCGCCACCGGATGCTTCTCCGCCGGAAGACCCCAAGCTGACCACCATGCGCCTTATTTTGGAGGCGCTCACCGGCAGAAAGATTCGCATCACCAGCTTTGCGCCCCTCTCCTCTGAAGATCCCGGAATTCCGCCACAGGGCACCAGCCCGGAAGAATCCCCGCCAGCCCGCCAGGGATGGGGGCTTGAATACGACCTCGCGGAAACAACGACCGAGCAGGAGTCCCTCGATTTTTCCGCAAGGGGTCAGGTTGTAACCGTTGACGGGCAGACCATTGATTTTCAGCTCCAGCTTGCCATGCGCCGGGACTTTGCGGCCACGAGCAATGTGCGGATTCGGGGGGGAGACGCCCTGCTGATTGATCCGTTGGTGATCAACTTCACCGGCAAGGCGGCGGCGCTCAGCGATATGCGCTTCGCTTTTGACCTTGATGGGGACGGCACGAGCGAGCAGATCTCAGGCCTTGCCCCGGGCAACGGGTTTTTGGCCTTTGACCGCAATGGCGACGGTAGGATCAACAACGGCTTGGAGCTTTTCGGCCCGGCCAGCGGCAATGGCTTTGCCGAGCTGGCCCGGCTGGACAGCGACAACAACGGCTGGCTTGATGAAAACGATCCGCTGTATGACCAGTTGCGAGTATGGATGCGGGAGGAGGCAGGAAATGAGTCGCTGGCCACCCTTGCGCAAAAAAATGTCGGCGCCATTCTGCTCCGCCCGGTGGAAACCTCGTTTGCCTTGAAAAACAGGGCAAACGGGTTGCAGGGACAGCTTCGGGAAACCTCGATTTTTCTGGAGGAAAACGGCGGAGCGGGAATGGTGCAGGAGATCGATTTTGTCGTCTGACGGCGGCTAGGACATGGGCAGGGTGAAGGTGAAACATGAGCCGCTGCCCGGGGTTGACTGCACCGTTATCGCGCCGCGATGGGCCTGGGCCACGGTCTGGCTGAGGCTCAAGCCCAGGCCGACCCCGGAAACGCCGGATTGCGTGGAGCCTGGCGCGGCCTGGGCGCCTTTGGTGGTGAAAAATGGGTCGAAGATCTTGGGCAGGTATTCCTTGGAAATGCCGCAGCCGTTATCCGTGACCCGGACAAAAATATTTTCGTCCTGCCTTTCGGTTTCGATGCGGACGATGCGCGTCTCTTTTCCCAGCGTGGCATGGGCGGCGTTGCGGATCAGGTTCATGACCAACTGCTTGACCAGGCCGAAATTGATCACCGCGTTGCACTCCTCGGCAAACTCGGTTTCGATCTGGATGCCTTCAGCGTCCAGCTCTTTGCGGCAGAAGGAAAGGGCCTCGATCACCGTATCCGTCAGGCTGCCACAGGTAAAACCCCATTGGGCGCTCTGGTCGCTGAAGGTGACCAGCTCTTTGATGATTTCCGTGCCTCGCCTGGCGCAAACCCGCACTTGTTCCAGATGTTCGCGGACCTCGGCGGGCAAATCCTTATGGAGCAGGGCCAACTGCACATAACCCAGGATGCCCACATCGATATTGTTGAACTGGTGGGAAATTCCGGCCACGAGATGGCCGAGGGCCGCGAGGCGCTCCGCCCGCTGGAGCTGTTCCGCGGCCAGGCGGCGGAAGCTCATGGCCTCATGGTACTGGAAACCGTTGCGCACGGCCATGACCAGTTCCCGGTTGTCCTGCCAGGGTTTGGTGATATAGCGCCAGACCGCTTCCTCACTGACCGCCTGCATGATGCTGTCGATGTCCAGGTAGGCGGTGAAGATCATCCCCACAAAAAACGGGTTTTTCTCGCGGGCCCGGTGGAGAAACTCCAGCCCGTTCATGCCGGTCATGCGCAGGTCGCTGACAATGACCTGGGGCGAAGCCTCCCCCACCAGCCGCAGGGCTTCTTCCCCGTTGCCGGCCAGGAGTAGGGTATACTCCTCTTTGGCAAAGGCCAGTTCGATGGTTTTGAGGATCACCGGGTTGTCATCGACAAAGAGCACGGTCTTGGGCATAAAGGGTTCCTGGGTAGGGATTTTGGCTCCGCTTCTTTGGCTCAGGATATAACGGCAACCGAAAGCCTGTCAAAGAATTACTGCTTCCAGCATGGTCCGGCCCGTAGAGTTTGTCCGTAAATAAATCTTTGCTGCTCGCATCCGGCTTGTGGCCGCCGGTGGCCGCTTCTCAATCGCAAAATCCTCGCCGGAGCGCTGCTATGCCTGTGGATTTGCGCAATCGTCCCGCCCAAATCCGTCTCACAATCCGGCGCGATTCCTGAAAAGATTATGGGGCTTGACTAGTTGAGCG
>DDWZ01000031.1 GCA_002347095.1 Desulfobulbaceae bacterium UBA2273
CTATTTATTGGCCGGAGCAATAATAAAACAGCGGAAAACATAACCGGCTTCAGCCGGGATGAGGTGCTGGGCACACCGCATGAACTGTTCCATGCCTCACCCGCGACCCATGCCTGTCCGCTTCTGGAACATGTTTTTGCACACCGGCAAGGGGCCGTGAACACCGAAACGGAAATTGTCAGAAAGGATGGGTTGAAAATCAATATATCCGTAACCACCATCCCGCTGCTGGATGAAAATGGAATTTTTCATGGCGGCGCGGCGCTTTTTCGCAATATTACCTCCTTGAAAAAAATGCAACGGGAGCGGGAAAATATCCTTTCCATGTTTGCCCACGACATGAAGAACCCGCTGCTGGCCTCGATCGGCTTCATCAACAGGATCCTCGAAGGAAAAACCGGCAACATCACTGAAAAGCAGCAACAATATCTCTCTGTCGTCAGCAATAATATGAAAAATATTGAGGCGCTGATAACCGGGTTTCTGGATTTCTCCCGCCTCGAACAGCACGAATGTCTCCCGGTTTTTTCCGAGACAGCCCTTGTGCCGCTCGTCAAGAAAATCTTCACAAATCTCTCCATTGCCGCCGAGAGAAAACAGGTCGAACTTCGATTCGAGGCGCCCCCGGAAACCGGGTTTCTTGCACACGCGGATCCCTTTATGCTTGAGCGGGCATTAACCAACATCATTGCCAATGCCGTGAAATATACAGTCCCCAAAAGCACCGTGACTGTCGGCCTGACCCGTCAAGGCACATCCTTTCTCTTTTCGGTTGCCGATACAGGCCCGGGCATTCCTCCGGAAAAGCTCCCCCTGATCTTTGAGCCTTTTTACCGCGGAGAAAACCATGACGGAAACGGCTCCGGCTTGGGCCTGGCAATTTCTAAAACCATCCTGGCGTGTCACGGCGGGAGCGTTGAAGTGGAAAGCTGCCCGGAAAAAGGCAGCACCTTTTTCATCCGGTTGCCGCAGGGCGACATGCGCCGGCCATAACCCTGGAAATTCACACATCCTAGGCATGAGGGAGAAACGGCATGAACCATTTTGAGATGCATAAAAATCAGGTGCAGTCGACCATCGCGGAACTCCAGGCCATGATCGAAAAGCTTCGGGTTCTCGAAGAATCTTTTCTCGGCCAGGAGGAAGCCCTGTTTGTCATTTCCGAATTTGCCTATGACTGGGAATATTGGCAGGATGTTGCCGGGAATTACCACTATGTTTCCCCCTCCTGCGAGAGCATAACCGGTTACTCCCCCGATGATTTTTACAAAAAGCCCAGCCTGCTTCAGGATATTATTGTTCCCGATGACTGGCATAAGTGGAAGGAACACCGGCACACCATGACCGAAAGCGGCAAGGTAGAGCCGTTGGAATTCATGATCCGCTCACGGGACGGGGAAATAAAATGGATTCACCATGTGTGCAGAACAGTATTTAACAGCGCCGGGGAAAACATCGGCATCCGGGGCAGCAACCGCGATATTTCCGATCTGAAAGCCTTGCAGGAAAAACTCGCACATGTGGCAA
Organism: Desulfobulbaceae bacterium UBA2273; assembly: GCA_002347095.1. Lineage (GTDB taxonomy): Bacteria > Desulfobacterota > Desulfobulbia > Desulfobulbales > Desulfurivibrionaceae > Thiovibrio > Thiovibrio ferrireducens. The sequence goes on from DDWZ01000031.1 coordinate 1,528, forward strand.
GCCATGATCCGCTCACCGGCCTTGCCAACAGATCACTTTTCATGGAGCATCTCACCCATGGCATGGCTGAGGCAGCACGCATGGACTGGATGCTGGTCGTGGCCTATATCGACCTGGACGGCTTCAAGCAGATCAATGACACATATGGCCACGAAGCAGGGGACCATGTCTTGAAGCGGGTTGCCAGGGATCTGAAAAAGATCATGCGCCAAGAGGACATCATCGCCCGATTCGGCGGCGACGAGTTTGTCGGCCTCTTCCATGTGAATTCCCATGCCGATGCCGCGACGCTAAAAAAGAAGATTCTGGAGCAAATCGGCACGGAAATTATCTGCGATACATTTCAAACCAGCATACAACTCAGCATCGGCATGAGTGTGTATCCCACGGACAGTACCGATATCGACACGCTCTTCAAGATTGCCGACCGGGAAATGTACGCCATGAAAAACCAGAGCAAGCCTTACAGCGAAAAGGAAAAATAAGGCTTTTTACCGGGATGCGACCGATAGGTATATCCACCGATTTCCGCGCCAATTCGACACTTTTTTACACCGCTTCGCCCTGTTGCCTGTTGACATCCGTTGTGTAAAACGCTATTTTCCCACGTTACCATGCACTCTTACACGCGGGAAAACCGCCGTTTCCATCGGGAGCGGCAGAAATAGTTACGATTGAAACCACAGCACGGGAGAAAACAATGAAGGTAGCAGCCATCGCGGAAAGCATCAACATCATGGGCAAGAGAAGCGGCACCGCCATGAAGGAACGGAACCCCGGCCCGGTTCAGGAAATGGCCAAGGAAGAGTCGGCCGCAGGCGCCTCCTACCTGGATCTCAACATCGGACCGGCCCGCAAGGACGGAATCGAGTTGATGCCCTGGATTGTGCAGACCGTGGAAGCGGCCAGCTCCGTGCCCCTCTGCCTGGATACCACCAACACCGACGCCATGGCCGCCGGGTTCAAGGTGGTGAAAAACCGCGAAGCCGCGATCATGAACTCCATTTCCGCCCAGCCCGAGCGGATGGAAAAGCTCATCCCCGTTGCCGCCGAGGCCGGTTGCAATGTTATCGCCCTGCTCTGGGGCCCGGAGGGCATGCCCCGCGACTCCAACGAGCGCTGCGCCATGGCCGTTGACCTGATGATGGCCCTGGCCGAGGCAGGCATCCCCAACGAAAAAATGCTCTTCGACCCGATCGGCACCCCCATCACCTTGGGCGCCGACCAGATCGCCTCCGGTCTTGAGTTCATGTCCATGCTGCAGGAGATCGCTCCCGGCGCAGGCTCCACCGTGGGTTTGTCCAACGTATCGAACGGCGTGGCCGAGCATCTGCGCAAGTACCTGGACCGCACCTACCTCATCATGCTGATGAAGCACGGGATCACCACCGCCATCGTCAACTCCTACGACAGCGAGCTGATGGCGATCTGCAAGGGCGAGCGCCAGAACCTGGTGGACATGGTCCACGGCATGATGGACGGCAACGACCCCGATCCTTCCGGCCTCACCGGCACCGCGCTGGAGCACTATAAAACCTATAAGGTGCTCTCCGGCCAGAACGTGTTCAGCGAGTCCTGGCTGACTCTGTAAAAAAGCGGTAGTATATAGAGGCCGCTTTCTCGAATCCGGGACGGCCTTTCTCAAAGAGGGGGCTGCGGCCTCCTCTTTTTTTGTTTGGAGGTTTGGCAGTTACAATCCCATTGGCACGCAGCCGAGCACCGGAGAGGCTGCCGAAAAAGGGGTTTGCACTGTTTGAGGCGAAGCCGAGTTTGCAAAGCCCCGGCAGCATCGAGGAGTACCCCATGCGGGGCATAAACTCCGGGTATCCCGCCTACGGCGGGACAAGTGACACAGGGAGCCCTTTCTTTGGTTCGTTTCTTTGGGCAAGCAAAGAAATGAACCAAAGAATGACGCGCCTTCCTCTGACTGTTATTTATTCGGGGTAGGAAGTTATGGCGGACATTCCCACGCACCACATGATCTACGGCAACCTCGTTGATTACGTCACCGGCGAACCGCTGGTGGACACCGACGACGAGCGCTACCGCCAGAAACTGGCCCGGCTGCTCGTTGAGGAAAGGGGCTTTGTCAAAAACGAATTGGAGATGCGGCGCAGGATCGAAACCCTGTTCGCCCATCAGTTCGTGGCCTCGAAAATCGACATCGTGGTGAGCATCGGAGACCAGCGGGTGATGGTGCTCCGCTACGGCCCCGGTTCGCTGGTAACCAGGGAACGGGCCGCCATTGCCGCGGCCAGGGTATTGGAAAAAGATCAAATGATCCCCTTGGCGGTGGTGACCAACGGCGAAGACGGTGAACTGCTGAACGCGAGAACCGGCAAGGTGCTGGCCACCGGGCTTGAAGCCATCCCCACCCGGGAGCAGGTTGTCGCCATGCTGCCCGACCTGGATTTCACCCCCGTCGTCCCGCAACGGCGGGAGCCGGAGCTGCGCATCTTGAACGCCTTTGATGTGGAGGTCTGCTGCGCCGGTGGACCTTGCGCATTACCAGGGGCGAAAGAAGGCTGAAAATCCCCTCCCGTCAAGGGAGGGGGGACTTAATACGGAAAGCCTTACCCGATCTGCTAACCCACAAAAATTTCGTGCCTTTCGTGGGTTTTGTGGCACACGTTATCCCGATGGAGACAGCATCATGACACAGCACCCCTGGAGCAAGACAAGCTGGCAGAAATTCACCGCCCTGCAGCAGCCCAACTGGCCGGATAAAAACGAGTTTACCGAGACGGTGCAGACCATCTCCAAGCTCCCCCCCCTGGTCTTTGCCGGGGAGATCCGCACCCTGAAGAAACAACTGGCCTTGGCCGCCGAGGGCAATGCCTTCCTGCTCCAGGGCGGCGACTGCGCCGAGGAGTTCTCCATGTGCACCGCCCCTTCCATCCGGGAGCTCTTGAAGGTTATCCTCCAGATGGCGGTGATCATGAGCTACGCGGGCGGCAAGCCGGTGATCAAGGTGGGCCGCATGGCCGGGCAGTACGCCAAGCCCCGCTCCGCCGACACCGAGATGATAAACGGCGTGGAGCTGCCCAGCTACCGGGGCGACATGGTCAATGCCATCGAGCCGACCCCCGAGGCCCGGCGGCCGGACCCGCAGCGGATGCTCAAGGGCTACCACCTGGCCTGCGCCACCATGAACATCCTGCGCGCCTTCACCATGGGCGGCTATGCCTCTTTGGAGCGGGTGCATTCCTGGAACAACGAGTTCGTGGGCCGCTCCCCCCAGGGGCAGCTCTACGACAAGCTGGCCCGCCAGATCGACCAGGCCATCAACTTCATGCGCATCGTGGGCATCGACACCGATATCCCCCAGCTCAATCAGGCCAGCTTTTTTACCTCCCACGAAGCGCTGCTCCTGGGCTACGAGCAGGCCCTGACCCGCCAGGATTCAACCTCCGGCGACTGGTACGACTGCTCGGCCCACATGCTCTGGATCGGCGAGCGCACCCGCCAGATCGACGGGGCGCATGTGGAGTTTTTCCGGGGGGTGCATAACCCCATCGGGGTCAAGATCGGCCCCAACCACGACATCGACGATGTGAAAAAGCTGGTCTCCATTCTCAACCCGGACAACGAGCCGGGCCGCTTGACCCTCATCACCCGGTTCGGCGCGAAGAAGATCAACAACGGCCTGCCGAATCTGGCACGGGAGATGAAAAAAGAAGGCTTCAAGCTGGTCTGGAGCTGCGACCCCATGCACGGCAACACCTACACCGCCGAGTGCGGCCACAAGACCCGGAATTTCGACGAGATCATGAGCGAGATCCGCTCGTTCTTCGAGATCCACTGGAGCGAGGGCACAGTGCCCGGCGGGGTGCATTTTGAGATGACCGGGGACAACGTCACCGAATGCACCGGCGGCGGGAGAAAGATCCTCGATCACCATCTGGCCCAAAACTACCTGACCAACTGCGACCCGCGCCTCAACGCCGAGCAGAGCCTGGAGCTGGCCTTCCAGATCGCGGAGCTGATGCGGGAGAAGTAAGGACCTCGCAAAAAAGGAAAAACCGCTTTTCTTTAAAAGACCCCTCTCCCCTCGCGGGAGAGGGGTAGGGTGAGAGGGAAGTCGACAGAGGCAACCCTGCTGGCACATTCACCCGCCCCCCAGCCCCCCCCGTCAAGGGAGGGGGTGCCTAATACAAAAAAAGCCCGGTGCATTCTCCATGCATCGGGCTTTTTTTGTATTCGCTTTCCTGAAAAAACTTACAGTCTAGGCGGCCCCGCCAGGATCATCTCGGCAATGGTCTTTTTGAGCTTGGGCAGTTGCCCCTGCTTTTCCCCGAGCAGCTCTTGCTCCAGAGCCACCAGCTCCCGAAAGAGAGAGGCCCGCTCCACACTGGGCCCCGCCTGCCGATCTCCCACGATCTCCTGGCAGCGGAAACAGCCGGGGAATTTCTGCACCTTGCCGTTGGGAAAGGTAAGACTGGAGGGCACCCCATGCATCCGGCAGATCATCAGCCTATGCTGGTAGAGGCCGCAACGCCCCTCGTCGTTGAGCGGGCACATGACCTGGGGCCTTTCGTCCCTGGCCAGCGCCCTTTCGCAGGCTGCGGCATACTCGGCCGCCCGGTTCTCGATCTCCTTGCGGCGCTCTGGCGCAAGCGCCATGAGCCCCTGCCAGAGGTACGCCCATTCCACATAGGTATGGTGCAGAAAATAGGAATCGCAGCAATTGTCCGGGCAGCCGTCGCAGGTGAAATCGAGCTGCCTGGCAACGAGGTCGTAGGCTTGTTCCATGCGGCTGTACAGATCGGCGATTTTCGCGGCAAGTTCCGGTTGCAGAATAGAGACTTCCATGATTAGGTGTCCTAGTTTTGTTGAAAAGGAGCAATTTACCCGAAAACAAGCATTCCTTCAAAGAGATATGCCCATGCCCTCTCTTCTCCCCTGTTTCAAGGCCTATGATATCCGGGGCCGGGTGCCCGATGAACTCAACGACTCCCTGGCCTTCAGCATCGGCCAGGCGTACAGCGCCCAATTCGCCCCGAAAAAAGTGGCCGTCGGCCATGACATCCGCCTCTCCAGCCCCTCCTTGGCCAAGGCGCTGATCAACGGCTTTCTCGCGGCCGGGGTGGATGTGGTGGATCTGGGGATGGTCGGCACCGAGGAAATTTACTTCGCGGCCTTCCATCTTGACGTGGAGGGAGGGATCATCGTCACCGCCAGCCATAACCCGGCGGATTACAACGGCATGAAGCTGGTTCGCCAGGGGGCCAGGCCCATTTCCGGGGACACCGGCCTCAAGGAGATCGAGCGGCTGGCGGCGGAAGGCCATCGAATTACCGGGGACACGCCCGGCACCCTGACCCTCCTGGACAATAAGCCCGCCTACATCGAGCACCTGCTGGGCTATGTTGACCTCAACACCCTGAAGCCCCTCAAAATCGTAGCCAATGCGGGCAACGGCTGCGCCGGGCCGGTGATCGACCGGCTGGCCGCACGGCTGCCCTTTGAGTTCATTCGGGTGCAGTGGCAGCCGGACGGCACCTTTCCCAATGGGGTGCCCAACCCCCTGCTTCCGGAAAATCGCGCCATCACCGCCCAGGCGGTGCGGGAACATGGGGCCGATTTCGGCATCGCCTGGGACGGCGACTTTGACCGCTGCTTTCTCTTTGACGAGGCGGGCGAATTCATCGAGGGGTATTACATGGTCGGCCTGCTGGCCCAATCCATCCTGGCGAAAAACCCCGGCGCCAAGATCATCCACGACCCGAGGTTGATTTGGAACACCCGGGAGCTGGTGGAGCAGTCCGGCGGCCTGCCGGTGATGAGCAAGACCGGGCACGCCTTTATCAAGGAGCGCATGCGGAGTGAGGATGCGGTGTACGGCGGCGAGATGAGCGCCCACCATTATTTCCGCGATTTTGCCTACTGCGATTCGGGCATGATCCCTTGGCTGCTGGTCGCCGAGATCTTGAGCGGAACGGGCCGCCCCCTGTCCCAACTGGTGCGCGCCCGGCAGGCAGCCTTTCCGGTGAGCGGCGAGATCAACAGCCGGGTGGCAAACCCGGACGCGGTCATCGCCACGGTGGAGGATTTTTACGCCGAAACCCCCGGGGCAAAGGATTACACCGACGGCCTCAGCTTCACCGCGGAGCGATTCCGCTTCAACATCCGCAAATCCAACACCGAACCGGTCCTGCGCCTTAATGTGGAAACCAGGGGCGATGCCGCGCTGCTGGAGGCAAAAACCGCGGAGCTGCTTACCCTGATCCGGGGCTAAATCAGGCTTATTCTGCCCCCGCCCCAAACAAAGTCTGCCGATGCATCTCCTTTGCTTGACGAATATTTTTTTTTGCTGCTACCATGAAGTTTTCCGCAACACGCTCGCAACACTTCCGTCAGGAGAGAGGATGCACAACACCCCACACGCCGGTCTGCTGGCTAGTTGTTGTCATGATCGCACGCAGGTGATCCGTTAATGGATATCCGCGCCAAAGCCATCCTTTCGGTGATGCTTACCATCGCCATCCTGACCTCGGCCTTCGTTTTCATGTCCATTCAGCAGCGGAATGGACACCTTGCGGGCGCAATCCAGACCAAGAGGGAAAGCGCCACGTTTCTGGCGGAAAACATGCAGGAACAGGTGTTTGCCGCCTACAAGTCGCGGATTGTCAGCCTTGCCACCACCAAGCATGATGTGATCGATGCCTTTGCCAAGCGCGACCGGGAGGCCCTCTATCAAGCAACCTTGCCCTTTTACAAGACGATCAGAGGAGAAAACCCCTACTTCACCATCATGCATTTCCACCTGCCGAACAACTCCTCGTTTCTGCGCATGCATCTTCCGGAAATGCATGGCGATGAACTGGCCGAGATCCGCCCCATTGTCCGTGAGGTGAACAGCAGCCGCAAGCAGCGCGCCGGCTATGAGGTCGGCAAAATGGGGCTTTTTTACCGAGTGGTCCAGCCGGTATTCAAGAAAGGGCAATACCTCGGCGCCCTGGAGTTCGGCCTCAGCCATGAGCAGCTTGTCACACTGCTCCAGCAGCGCATCAGCCCCGAAATCGCCGTTGCCGTCAAATCGGAGGGTTGGCAAAAGGCCACCCTGGTTGCCGACCAAAAGATCAAACAGGGGGAATATGCCCTCCTGCCCAAACAACACTCCATTTTCGGAAAAATTGGCGAATCGGTTCTTCTGGTGCAGGACAATACCCGCCGCTACACCGTCGACGGCAAGACATATCTCCTCTTCTCCAATATCGAACTGAAAAATTTCCAGAAGGAATCCATTGCCAAGATCCTGGTCGCCCTGGATATCAGTGAAGAACTGGCCAAAGCCAGGACGTTCATCAACAAGGTTGTCCTGCTCGCCCTGCTTCTTCTGCTCATCTCCAGCCTGGTCCTCTACTTCAGCTTTGGCCAGTTGCTCTCCCGGATTTTCAACCTCAATACCTCCCTGTCCAGAAGCAATCAGGAGCTCACCACAGCCAAGGCCTATGTGGACAATATCCTTGCCTCCATGCACGACGGCCTGCTGGTGACCACGGCGGACGGCTCGATCAGCAAGGCAAACCTGGCGCTCTGCCGGTTGCTTGGCTATTCGGAAGCGGAGCTTCTCGGAAAAAAGGTCTTTTCCTTCCTTGAAAACCCCACGGAGATTGAAGCGGCTTTTGCTTCCCACGGGAGCACGGACTATGCCATCACCTCGACAGAGCACCGGCTCGTCACCAAGGACGGAACGCGCCTCCCGATCCTTTTCTCGGCCTCCTCCCTCACCGACGAGGCCGGCGGATTCTTCGGCATTGTCTGCATTGTCACCGATATCACCGAGCGCATACATGCGGAAACCGCCCTGCGCGAAGCGCACGACCTGCTGGAACAGCGGGTTATTGAGCGCACCGGAGAACTCGCCGAGGCCAACGCCGCCCTGACCCGGGAGATGGCGGAGCGCAAGCGCGCCGAGGCCGAACTCCGCCAGGCCCAGAAAATGCGGGCCATCGGCACCCTGGCCGGCGGCATTGCCCACGATTTCAACAATATCCTCGCCGCCATCATCGGCTACACCCAACTGGCCCAGGCCAGGGTCACCTCGGACGATACCGTTCGCACCTATCTCAACGAGGTTTTCATTGCCGGCGAACGGGCGAGGAAACTGGTCCAGCAGATCCTTACCTTCAGCCGGCAGAGCGAACAGGAAAAAAAGCCCATCGCCATCCATCTGATCGTCAGGGAAGCCTTGAGGCTGCTGCGCGCCTCCCTGCCGGCCAACATAGAAATCGTGCAGAATATCACGGCAAGCTGCGGGCCCGTGCTCGCCGACCCCACCCAGATCCACCAAGTGGTTATGAACCTTTGCACCAACGCCTACCACGCGATGCAGGAAAAAGGCGGCACCCTCACGGTTTCGCTTTTTGAAGCAGCGTCGGAAAATATCGCCCCGCCGCTGCCCGCCGGCGATTATGTGCAGCTTGTGGTGAGCGACACCGGCTGCGGCATGGACACCACCACCCAGGAACGGATCTTTGAACCCTATTTTACCACCAAGGAGACGGGTAAGGGCACCGGCCTCGGCCTAGCCGTGACCCACGGCATCGTCGAAGGGCTCGGCGGCCAGATCAGGGTGGCCAGCGCCACGGGACTTGGCACCACCTTCAGCATCTACCTGCCCCTGCACAAACAACTTCAGGCCGAGCCCCTGGCACCGTTGGGGACAAAGGATATCCGGGGCGGCAACGAGCGGATCCTGGTGGTGGATGACGAACAGGAACTCGTCCGCCTCCTCGACGTGGTTCTCAGCCGATACGGCTACAGGGTTACCAGCTTCTCGGACAGCACCGCCGCCTCGGCATGGTTCGACGCCAATCCGGTCTCGGTGGATCTGGTGATCACCGACATGGCCATGCCCAAGCTAACCGGCCAGGACCTTGCCCGCGCGATTCTGGCAAAACGGCCGGAACTGCCCATCATTCTCTGTAGCGGATACAGCGAGGTGATCAATGCGGAGCGCGCGAAACAACTCGGCATCCGCGCCTTCTTTCTCAAACCCTTACAGGAAGAGGAGCTGGCCGGTTTGGTGCGGGATGTGCTGGACGCAGGACCCGGCCGAGAGAAGTAGATCCGGGGTGTTTTTTTCAGAAAGGATGAAAACAGCGGGCTGCAGAGGCGTGACCGCCCATTTTTCAATGGGCGGTCACCGTCGCCAGCAATCCATGCAGGCTCGCGCAGATAGCTAGGGCGAGGCCCGTTTTGCGGTGGGTGCCGGTTTTCACCTGTATCCACCGGAGGCCGGAAGAAAGCTGAAACAGGATCAGCATAAAATTGATGATCCCGAGGAGCTGCACCAGGGAGATTCCGCCGATCCGCATACCGTCACCCCTTTTGCACTATTGAAAGCCGTCAGGAACTATCGCAGGCCAACGGTCGCCGTTGCCGTGTTGGCGCTGCCATGGACATTACAGACCGCGGCAGATTCCAGGGTGGTTGGCCCGGTCACCTCATATTCAAAGGTCCGGCTGAACTCGGCCGAGTCCGGAAGATTGAACGCGCCGAACTCCCAACTGGCAGCTTCCTGGCCGTTGATGATGAGATTCAGCCGTTTGGTGTAGTGCAAAAAATTATTAGCGCTGTGTCTGGCAAAAAGGGTGATGGTGATCTTTTCCCCTTGCCCCGCATGCGCCGGGGCTTCCAGACGGACAGCCGATTTGTCCGCCAAGGCGGAACCCGCATCAAGAAAGAGCAACGCCCCGACCACTGCCAGCATTATTTTTTTCATGGTGCCTCCTTTCGTACGCTGCGTTGAAACAACCCTTGGCTTGATTATACTTCACATGGCGTCGACAATGGCATTAAAAGTTGTGCTGGGACGCATGGCCTGTCTGGTCTTTGCCGCCTCTGGCCGGTAATAGCCGCCGATATCCACCGGCTGCCCCTGGGCGGAATTCAGCTCACCGACAATCTTCCCCTCGTTGTCGGAAAGCGCCTGCGCCACCTTGGCAAACCGTGCCTGCACCTCTGTATCCTTGCTCTGTCCGCCCAGGGCCTGGGCCCAGTAAAGGGCCAGGTAAAAATGACTGCCCCGGGTATCCAGCTCCCCCACCTTGCGGGAGGGTGACTTCTCGTTTTCCAGAAACATGCCGATGGCTTCATCCAGCGTCTCGGCAAGCAATTGCGCCTTTTCGTTCTTGAAGGTGGCGTAAATATGCTCGAAGGAAGGCACCAGGGCGCAGAACTCCCCCAACGAATCCCAGCGCAGATGGCCTTCCTTTAAAAACTGCTCCACATGCTTGGGCGCCGAGCCGCCGGCGCCGGTTTCGAACATCCCGCCCCCGTTCATCAGAGGCACGATGGAGAGCATCTTGGCGCTGGTGCCCAGCTCCAAGATGGGGAAGAGATCGGTGAGATAGTCGCGCAGCACGTTGCCGGTAACGGAGATGGTGTCCTCGCCCTTGCGGATGCGCGCCAGGGAAAAGCGCATCGCCTCGTCCGGCTGCATGATGCGGATATCGAGCCCGCTGGTGTCGTGGCTGGGCAGGTATTGCTTCACCTTGGCGATGAGCTGAGCATCGTGGGCCCGGTTGGCATCGAGCCAGAAGATGGCCGGCGCACCCGTGGCCCTGGCGCGGGTCACCGCCAGCTTGACCCAGTCCTGAATCGGGGCATCCTTGGTCTGGCAGCCCCGGAAGATATCGCCCTCTTCCACCTCTTGCGCCAGCAGGGTCTCGCCGGAAGCGGCGTCCACCACCCGGATCGTCCCCTTGCCCGGAGCCATGAAGGTCTTGTCGTGGGAGCCGTACTCCTCGGCCTTTTGCGCCATCAGCCCGACATTGGCCACCGAGCCCATGGTGGCGGGATCAAAGGCGCCGTTGATTTTGCAATCGGCCACCACCTCCTGGTAGATCGTGGCATAGCAACGGTCCGGCACCATGGCGATGGTGTCGTGCAGCGCATCGTCCGCCCCCCACATCCTGCCGCCGTCGCGGATCACCACCGGCATGGAGGCATCGACGATCACGTTGTTGGGCACATGCAGGTTGGTGATCCCCTTGGAGGAATCCACCATGGCCAGTGCGCAGTTCTTTGTATAGGTCGCCTGGATGTCCGCCTCGATCGCCAGCCGCTCTGCCTCGGGCAGGGACTGGATCTTGGCGTAGAGGTCGCCCAGGCCGTTGTTGACGTTGACTCCCAGCTCCTTGATGATCGCCGCGTGTTTCTCGAAAACATCCTGATAAAAGACCGAGACGCAGTGGCCGAACATCACCGGGTCGGAGACCTTCATCATGGTCGCCTTGAGGTGCAAGGAGAGCAGCACCCCGTCTTTTTTCGCCGCCGCGATCTGCTCGGCGTAGAAAGCGCGCAAGGAGCGGACATTCATGGCCGAGGCATCGAAGATCTCGCCGGGCAGCAGCGGGGTTTTGGGCTTGAGCACCGTGGCACCGCCATCCGCGCCGACAAACTCGATCCGCGCCTCGCAGGGTTTTGCCATGGTCACCGACCGTTCGCTGCCGTAGAAATCGCCCGCGGTCATATGCGCCACCCGGGTCTTGGATGCGGCGGGCCACGGTTTCATCATCCGGTGCGGGTTTTTCTGGCCAAACCGCTTCACCGAGGCCGCTGCCCGCCGGTCGGAGTTTCCTTCGCGCAGCACCGGGTTCACCGCGCTGCCCAAGACCTTAGCAAATCTGGCCTGCAGCTCTTTTTCCGCCTCGGTTTTCGGCGCCTCGGGATAATCCGGGATGGCATAGCCCTTTTCCTGCAGCTCCTTGATCGCCCCTTTCAATTGGGGGATGGAGGCGCTGATATTGGGCTGCTTGATGATATTGGTTGCGGGCAGCTTGACGAGTTTGCCCAACTCGCCCAGATAATCGGGGATTTTCTGGCTCTCGGTCAGGTTTTCCGGAAAATTGGCGATGATTCTCCCGGCCAGGGAGATATCCATGGTGGTAACGGCAATGCCCGAGCCCTTGGTATAGGCCTGGAGGATCGGCAGCAGGGAATAGGTTGCCAGGGCGGGCGCTTCATCGACTTCCGTGTAGATAATCTTCTGGGTGGTCATATGGGTTCCTTCATTGGTATGTATAATCGAGGCGATGGCTTCGTTGCGTAATCCGTAACCGAAGCCCACAGAATTAGCACATACCGTCCGGGATTGCAAATAGCATGTGTGGCCGCGCAGCCTGCCCCGCCCGCGCCCGCGCCGTTTCGTGGTTCGCTCTTTTTCCTCTTCCCGGTTGCTTTTTATCGCCCAAACACCGTAGAGTGTCTGTACAAATCCATTCACTCCCGGAGCACGCCACGGCATGACCGAATTCACCTGGAAAGACGAATACAGCCTCGGCAACGCGCAGATCGACGCCGAACACCAACGGCTGCTCGAGCTGGCCAACGCTGTCGCCACCCTTGCCAACAGCGGGGAACAAATGGCGCGGATCAAGGAGAACATCGTCGCCCTCTACGACTATGTGAAAACCCATTTCCAGCACGAGGAAGAGTACATGCTCCAGCTCGGCTACCCGCAGTATGAGGAGCACAAAAAACTGCACGAGGGTATTATCGCCGAGATGAACACCATCATGAAACACAGCGGCAACCTGGATATGCTGGTGTACAAATTCAAGCGGCTCATGCACGTCTGGGTGCTGGAGCATATCCTGACCGAAGATTCGCGAATAGCCCAAGCCAAAAAACAGAAAGAGGTTTCGGATGAACCAGCAAGCGAGGCCGGTTGAAACCATGCCCCCCATCCCCAAAACAGTGCCGCCCTGGGTCATCTACCTGTTTTTAGTGATCGGCCTGCTCTCCGCCGTGGCTTTTCGGCTGCTGACCATCATCAACACCTTTGCCCCCGCCCTGCTGCGGCCGGTCTGGTATTTCGGGGTCATCGGCTACATCTTCTTTTTCGCCTACCGCTACCATATCTCCGAGAAACGAAAAAACGCCATCCGCGTCAACCGGCTGCTGGAAAAGATCCGGGGTCAGGGCGAAATCACCAGCGAAGACCGGACGCTCATCGCCTATGTGCTCTCCTCCATCATCAAGTCCAAGGAAAACCTCAACTACCTGTTCATCTTTGTTCTCTCCATTGCCGCGGTAGCCGTGGATATCCTGCTCGCCCTCCAGGGCCGTTAAGGAAATACGGGGTACTCTGTATTCTGCGCGCAAGCCGGTGCTCAAGACGCAAACCTCTTGTCTTTTGTGATTTTTCCATTATAAAACCGTTACTGCCTGCAGATAAACCCTCCGCATACTGGATGCCGAAACGCCATGAAAACGATTCTGGTGGTGGACAACCACCCTGTTGTCTTGAAACTTCTGGTGGAATTCCTGAAAAAGCAAGGCCATGAGGTGATCACCGCCGAAGACGGGCTCGCGGCCTTGGAGTTTCTCAAAAAAGCACGGCCGGACATCATTTTTACCGATCTGATCATGCCCAACATCGGCGGGGAAAAGCTCTGCCAGGTGATCCGCAGCCGTCCCGAGCTGAAAAATCTCCATATCATCATCTACTCGGCCACGGTGCTGGAGGATGCAACCAATATCCTCAACCTCGGGGCCGATGCCTGCATCGCCAAGGGGCCATTCAAAAATACCGAAACGCATATCGCCAAGGTCATCGAGCATATCGACAATGGCACCCTCCATGAACTGAAGGGGACGATCCTCGGCGGCGAAGACCTGTACAAGCGGCATATCACCTCGGAGCTGCTCTTTTCCAAGCGGCATTACGAGAGTATCTTCAACTCCATGCCCGAGGGGGTGATGGAGTTCACCCTGGACGGCAAGATCTTCCACGCCAACGCCGCGGCCCTTGCCCTATGCGGCCTGCGGGAGGAGGACCTGCTGGCCTCCGGTTTTCCCGAGCTTTTCACCGGCACCCACCGGGAACGGTTGCACACCCTGTTGCGCACCCTTGGCCACGCTCCGGTGGTCATCGACGAGACCGAACCCGTCCTGCTCAACGGCAAGATGGTCACCATCCATTTCCTTCCCAGCCGGGATGAATCGCACGCCTTCATCATCGCCATTCTGCGGGATCTCACCGAAAAAATCGCCACAATCCGGGAACTTGAGATGATGCGCCGCCAACAGGAACGCATTCTCAACGCCGTTGGCGAAGGGATCTTCGGCCTTGACACGAAAGGGCGCATCACCTTTGCCAACCCGGCGGCCCTGGCTTTGCTGGATTATGAACCCCATGAGCTGGTGGGCTCCAGCTTGCAGGCGATTGTCCACGCCTGCAAGCCAGAAGAAGACCTCATCTGCCCGGAGAAAGATTGTCCGATCTGCGCGGTCAGCCAGGACGGCATTATGCGCAAGGGAACCGAAACCTTCTGGCGGAAAAACGGCACGCCTTTTCCGGTCCGTTTCACCTCCACCCCGATTGTGGAAGATTATACGATTTTGGGCGCGGTGGTCGCCTTTGCCGATATCACCGACCGCAAGAAGATGGAAGAGCGGCTGCGGGAATCGGCCATGACCGATGAACTCACCGCCCTTTTCAACCGCCGCGGCTTCATGACCCTGGCGGACAAGCTGATCAAGATCAGCGTGCGGGACAAAACCGACCTGCTGCTCATCTACATCGATTTCGACAACCTGAAATGGATCAACGATTCCCTAGGGCACTCCGTGGGCGATCAGGCGCTCATTGAAGCCGCCACCCTGCTTGGCGACACCTTCCGGCTGGCGGATGTTGTCGCCCGGCTGGGCGGGGACGAATTTGTCATCCTCTGCACCGACAACTCGGCGCTGGGCAACCAGGAAACCATTCTCAGCCGGCTGAGGGAAAACATCGACAAAGCCAACCGGCTGGCAACCCGGCAATACCGGCTGTCCCTCAGTGTCGGGGTGGGCCGCTACGAGCATCAGACCCCGTGCTCCATTGACGAGCTGCTCCACCGGGCAGACCAGGCCATGTATAAAAACAAGGAAGACAAAAAGGCCCGCCGCCAGGATGGGTATAAACAGTAAGGCCGCGGGCTGATGCTGCTTTTTCCCAATCTCTTGCCCAAAAAAAATATCCCTTTTTCCCGTGGATTTTTTCGCAGGGACGATTATAGTAAGAATTATCATTAACCATCAATCAGGTGACTCATGGAAATAAGCGTTGATAAAAATGTCGTGGAATTCAAGCCGGGCAACGCCCAGGAAACCGCAGCCATGGAGCTGCTGTGGCGGGTCATTGTGGACTGCATGCGGGAGAACAAAAAGCTGGTGCCCATCGGCGAGTACATCCCCACCAAGGAAAACCTGGCCCGCTTTGTCATCGAGTAGATTCCCGGCGGACAACACCGAGTACTGTTCGGTCTGCAACAAGGACCTGAAGGTGAAAAAGAACAGCGAGATCCGCCCAGCAACTATCCAGCCTCAAAAGGAGAGCCATCATGGACAAGTTTGAATGCCCCTGCGGTTATGTGTACGACCCGGCGGAAGGCGACTACGAACACGGCATCGAGCCTGGCACCGCCTTTGCCGACCTGCCCGATGATTGGGTCTGCCCCAAGTGCGGCGCGGAAAAGGAAAATTTTTACAAGGTGTAACCGCGCACTCGGACTAAACCCCGTCCAAGCCGCCCCCTGAAACCCCCTTCCCTGGTTTTCAGGGGGTACTTTTTTTAGGAATGCCGCGACCTGCAGCTTCCTGCTCCGCCTCGTCCATCCTTTTGCTTTTCATTCCCTAAAAAAAAGGTACAATCTCGTTGCCGGGGATGCGCGATAACCCCGAAGAGACTTTTTTGACAATCTCAGCCCCACAACGCGGCAGCGGAATCCAGCCATGAACATCAACAACGAAGATCAGGCCAGGGAGGCCATCTCCCTCTGGCGGACAGAGCCAACCAGGGCGCAGCTCAAAAACCTGCGCTTTGCCCTGGAATCCCTGGAACTCAGCCAGATGTACTATGAACAGAAGGGCAACGAACAGGGCGCGGCGCGGGTTGTCGCCTGCCAGACCATCATCAGCGGCCGCATCGCCGAAATCGAAGCCGAATAAGCCCAGGAGTCAGAAAGCGCCATGCACACCATGTTCGCCACCATCGGCATGATCCTCGCCGTTGCCGGGCTTGTCGTTTCCGTGGCCTTCTGGATCCCGGGTCTCTGCAACCGCAACCGGCTTAAAGAGATCCTCGGTTCCAGATATCCGCTGGTCTATGTGGTCTATGTCGCCAACGGCCCCATGCTCCTGCTGCTTGGCGTTATCCTGCTGATCTCCTTCCGCTGAACACCCAAAAAAGAGGACACCATATGAGCACAGACACACAATACGGCTGGAACGCCGCCTTGGGCATGACCCTGCTGGCCAAACTCAAAAGCGACCTCAAGGCTGCCATGCTGAGCAAAAACGAGGCGGTCAAGGGCGCGCTGCGCATCATCATCAGCGAATTCCCCACCAAGATCACCGCCCCCATCACCCTGGAGAGCGGCAAAAAGAGCACCCGGGCCAAACGGGACGACGAGATCACCGACGACGACATCATCAGCCTGATCATGGGGCTGTGCAAGTCGGAGCGGCAGACCCTGGAGTACAAAAAAGAGGCCAGCTCCGAGTACCTGGAGATTCTGGAGGCGTACCTGCCCAAGATGGCCACGGAAGAGGAGATCACTGCCTGGGCCAAGGAAAACGTCGACCTTTCCCAGTTCAAGAACGCCATGCAGGCCATGGGCCCGATCATGAAGCATTTCGGCAAGAGCGCGGACGGCAATGTGGTGAAGAAGGTGCTGGCGGGGATGGCTGGGTAAGGGTTAAGCCCCTTCCCCCAGCAGCGCCTTGAACTCCTCATCGTCCAGGGCCTCTTTCTCCAGCAGGGTTTTCGCAATCTTTTCCAGCAGGGGCCGCTGTTCGGTCAGGGTCTTTTCCACCCCGACCATGCGTTCATCGATGATCTTGCGCACCTCCTCGTCGATGAGCAAGGCGGT
This sequence comes from Desulfobulbaceae bacterium UBA2273, assembly GCA_002347095.1. Lineage (GTDB taxonomy): Bacteria > Desulfobacterota > Desulfobulbia > Desulfobulbales > Desulfurivibrionaceae > Thiovibrio > Thiovibrio ferrireducens. The sequence continues at coordinate 18,396 of DDWZ01000031.1, forward strand.
CTGGTCGCTGAACTCCTTCTGCTGGAACATCCCTTGCTGCAAAAACTGATTGGCCTGTTGCAGATAGGTGACCTGGCCGAGTTTTTCGTTCATCCCGTACATGGCCACCATGCTGCGGGCGATGTCCGTGGCGCGCTGCAGATCGTTCTGGGCGCCGGTGGTGATCTCGTTAAAGATGACCTTTTCCGCGCCCCTGCCCCCCAACAGCACGTCGATTTTTTCCAGCAGCTCGGTCTTGGACATCAAAAACCGGTCCTCGGTGGGGAGCTGCATGGTATAGCCCAGGGCGCCGATACCGCGAGGCACGATGCTGATCTTGTGCACCTTTTCCGCGGTTTTGCGGAAGGTGGCCACCAGGGCGTGGCCGGTTTCGTGGTAGGCCACGGTCTTTTTTTCCGTCTCGTTGAGCACCCTATTCTTTTTTTCCAGCCCGGCGACGATCCGGTCGATGGCCGCTTCAAACTCCGTGGCCTCCACCTGCTCCTTGCCCTTGCGCACCGCGAGCAGGGTCGCCTCGTTGACCAGATTGGCCAGGTCCGCCCCGGTAAAACCAGGGGTGCGGCGCGCGATGATCTCCAGATCAACCCCCACAGCAAGTTTGATCCCCTTGACGTGCACCGCCAAAATGGCCACCCGTTCCTTGAGGTCGGGCCGGTCCACCAGGATATGCCGGTCGAAACGGCCCGGCCTGAGCAGGGCCGGGTCCAAAATCTCGGGCCGGTTGGTGGCGGCGAGGATCACCACCCCCTTGTTCACTTCAAAACCGTCCATCTCGGCGAGCAACTGGTTCAGGGTCTGCTCCCGCTCGTCGTGGCCTCCCATCATGCCGCTGCCCCGGGCCTTGCCCAGGGAATCCAGCTCGTCGATGAACACGATGCAAGGCGCCTTGGCATTGGCCTGCTCAAAGAGATCGCGCACCCTGGCCGCGCCTAAGCCCACGAACATCTCGATGAAATCCGAGCCGCTGATGGAAAAAAACGGCACCCCGGATTCGCCGGCCACCGCCTTGGCCAGCAGGGTTTTTCCCGTGCCCGGAGGGCCGACCAGGAGAATGCCCTTGGGGATCTTGGCGCCCAGCCGGGTGAATTTTTCCGGGGTCTTCAAAAACTCGATCACCTCGGCCAGCTCCACCTTGGCCTCCTCCTGGCCGGCCACCGAATTGAAATCCACCCCAAGATCGGTCTGGGCGATGATCTTGGCCTTGGATTTGCCCAGGGTCATCATGCCCCCGGCCCCTCCCTGGCCCATGCGTTTCATCATGAACATCCAGATCCCGACAAAAAAGAGGGTGGGCAGAACCCAGGAGAGCAGCGTGCGCAAAAAGGTGTTCTCGTTGGCCGCGATGATATCAACCCCGTGTTTTTCCAAAAAATCCACGAGGTTGCGATCGTCTATCCGAGGGGTCACAAAGAGGGCCTTGGGAAACATCGGCTCCTTCTTGTTGCTCTCGATTTTTTCATACCCTTTGAGCAGGGTGGAGGAAATGACCACGGAGTTGATCTTTTTTTCCGCCACATGCGCCTTGAACTGGCTGTAGGAAACATTGTTGATCTGCGGCGAAAGCCAGTTCTGGAGGAGGATGAAGATGGCCACGGCGATGAACAGGTAACTGAGAGAAAACTGGAATTTTTTTTCCATTGCCAATATATCCTTTGGATTACGGTCCGCTCAGACGGGGAAAACACGATCTTCCCTGCCCGGACCTTGCTTTCATGGTATAAGAGAATTGGTTTTTTTGCAAAGCCGCAAAATGGAGCCCGTGGAAAATGAATCCCGCCGATGAAATCGTTTTGATCGTTGATGAGCAGAACCATGAGGTGGCACAGGTTTCCCGGCGGGTCATGCGGGAGGGCTGCCTGATCCACCGGGCCTGCTACATCCTGGTCTTTAACCGGAACCAAGAAATCTTTGTCCAAAAACGGACCATGACCAAGGATATCTATCCCGGGTACCTGGATGTGGCCACCGGCGGCGTGGTCCTGGCCGGGGAATCCTACGAGGTTTCCGCCAAACGCGAACTGGCCGAAGAGCTTGGGGTGCGCAAGGTTTCCCTTACCAGCCATTTCGATTTTTACCATGCGGCGGACAACAACCGGGTCTGGGGCAGGGTTTTCTCCTGCACCGCCGAGGGGCCGTTCGTGCTCCAGCCCGAAGAGGTGGAGGATGGATTTTTTCTCGGGATGGATGAGTTGCAATCCCTTGCCGCAGCGGAACAATTTACCCCGGATGGCCTTATGGTCCTGAAGAGATTCATGGCCGGATGAGACGTTTTTTTACAGCCCTCCTCGACCTCCTGCTGCCCTCGTTCTGCCTGGCCTGTGAAAAGCCGCTGGGCTCGGCGCCGGAGCTCTTGTTCTGCCCGGACTGCCTCAAAAGGCTTACGTTCATCCACAGCCCGCTCTGCCCCTGCTGCGGCAGGGTCTATCTTGTTGCCGCAGGCGGCGACCACCTTTGCGGAGCCTGCCTTGCCGCCCCCCGTCATTTCACGCGGGCCAGGGCGCTCTTTCTCTACGAAGAGCCGCTGAAAGAGGTGATCCACCGCTTCAAGTACCAGGGAAAGACCGCCTGTTTGCCAAGCTTTGCCCGCTTTGCCAAAAACCATCCCCTGTTGGCTGATCTGGAAGGAGTTGACAGGATCGTCCCCGTGCCCTTGCATCCAAGCCGTTTGCGGGAACGCGGCTTCAACCAGGCTCTGCTCCTGGCCCGCGCCTTGTTTCCCAAAGACCGCCGGATCGTCCCCGATCTTTTGGTCCGTACCCGGCCGACCGAGCCCCAGACCAGTTTCAACGGGACAGCCCGCCGCGCCAACCTGAAAAACGCCTTTGGGGTTGTGAAACCGCACCGATTTGCAGGAAAAAATATTCTCCTCATCGATGATGTGTTCACCACCGGCACCACGGTGAGCGAATGCGCCCGGGTTCTCAAAAAGGCAGGGGCCGCCGAAGTGATGGTGCTGACCCTGGCCAGGGTCAAGGAAGACTATTAGGTAACTATTCAGCAGCACCCCGTCTGCGGCAGCAGCGAAGCGGCGCTGCTGAATAGTTACCGCCTGGGGGGATGCCAGGCTTTCATCTTTCTGATCTGCGACCATTAAATTCTTGGCAGCGAAAAAAATACGGATTACCCTGTGCAATCAACCCAAAAGGATAGATGCCCATGACCCCACATACCCTTGCCAGCCTTGCCGCCCTTGTTGTTGCCGGTCTGACCTTTGCCTTCATGCTCAAGAAGCGGCGGGAGATCGACTGTCCGTCCTGACTGTTGATCTACGCCACTATTGGTATGGGTCTCATATCATATTATCTTTTCACCTTTTTTCTCTGATCTCCCGGGGCGGACATGCGCGTTTTTGGAAAACCCTATCGAACCATCTGGCCGTCTGAGAAAGACAACGCCACCATACAAATCATCGACCAGCGCCATCTTCCCCACCGCTTTGTGGTGGAGGAGCTGCGCACGGTTTCCGAGGTCTGCACGGCCATCCGGGAGATGCATGTCCGCGGGGCCGGGCTCATCGGCGCCACGGCTGGTTTCGGCATGCACCTTGCCGCCCTTGCCGCGCCGGAACATGACTTTGCCGGATTCATGCGGATGGCGGCCGATGATCTGGTGCGCACCCGGCCCACTGCCGGCAATCTGGCCTGGGCAATAAAGCGGCAGCTTGAGGCCATCGGTCAGGAAAAAACCATTACGGCACAACGAGCCAGGGCCTTTGCGGTTGCCTGCGAGATAGCCGATGAGGACGCGGAGTTCTGCCGCAGGATTGGGGAGCACGGCAAGGGGATCATCGCCGAACTGAGCCGGAAGAAGGGCGGCGGGGTGGTCAATATCCTCACCCACTGCAATGCGGGCTGGCTCGCCTTTGTGGATTACGGTTCCGCCACCGCCCCCATCTACGCCGCCCATGCTGAGGGGATCAAGGTGCATGTCTGGGTGGATGAGACCCGCCCCTGGCTGCAGGGGGCCAAGCTCACCGCCTGGGAACTCAAAGAGGAAGGGGTGGAGCACACCCTGATCGCCGACAACACCGGCGGCCATCTCATGCAGCACGGCATGGTGGACATGGTCATCGTCGGCACCGACCGCACCACCCGCTGCGGCGACGTGGCCAACAAGATCGGCACCTACCTCAAGGCGTTGGCTGCCCACGACAACGGGGTGCCCTTTTATGTGGCCCTGCCCTCCTCCACCTTTGACTGGGGAATTCGGGACGGTCTGAGTGAGATACCCATCGAACAGCGAAGCGCCGAGGAGATCACCCATATCCGGGGTTTGAACGAGGCGGCGGAAATGACCACCATCGCCATTGCCCCGCCGGCTACCCCCTGCGCGAACTACGGCTTTGACGTCACCCCGGCCCGTTTGATTACCGGACTGATCAGCGAACGGGGGGTCATGCAGGCAAGCGAAGGGGATATCCTGCGGCTATACCCGGAACAGAAGTGAAAACCTCCTTTGCATTTTTAGAGCTGTTAACATCCCTTTGGCACGCCGCCGAGCACCGGAAAAGCTGCCGAAAAGGGAGGTTGCACTGTTTGAGCGCAGCGAGTTTGCAACATCCCGGCAGCTTTGAGGAGCACAGGGCATCCCGCCTTCGGCGGGACAAGTGTCTGGGGGCCCTTTCTTTGGTTCGTTTCTTTGGGCAAGCAAAGAAATGAACAAAGGGTAGAAAAGGCACAAGGAGAACGATACTGCGAAGCAGATGCGGTATCCTGTAACAGGTGACCTCAGACCAACCCCAAACTCTCCATAACCGTCTCGTGAAACAAAGGCCGGAACTGCTTGATCCGTGAATTCTCCCGGCTGGGATGGACCCGGTTGCTCAACAGAACCATAACCAGCTCGCGGGTCGGGTCGATCCAGAAGGAGGTCCCGGTGAAGCCGAGATGGCCCACACTGGTCGGATCCAGATATCTGCCGCCGCTGGAACCGGTGGCGGAAGGGGTGTCAAAGCCCAGCGCCCAGGTGGAGCCGGGAATCTCCTGCCGTGTTAGAAACCGGCGCAAATCGCTCGCCAGGTAGTTGGGATGCTCCTCGCGGCCCTGCCATTGATCCAACAGATGTTCCCCCATCTCCAGCACCCCCTCAATGGTGCCAAACAACCCTGCGTGCCCTGCCACCCCTCCAAGGGCATGGCAGTTTTCATCGCTCACCTCGCCGCAGAGGAGGCGCTTGCGAAAGGCACACTCTTCCGTGGGCGCGATGCGTTTCTTTTGCGTGGCCCCTGCCGGGCCGTAGAATATCCTTTCCGCAATCCCAAGAGGCCCGGCGATTTTTTCCCTGAAAAACCGGTCCAGCTCCCAATTGCTTTTCCTTTCCACAATCAGGCCGAGCAATAGAAAGCCAAGATCGCTGTACACCGAGGCGCTGCCCGGTTCATAGGCTGGAGATTCCGCGAGGAGCAGATTAAGGAGCGCTTCCTTTCTTTTGGCCTCGGGCAGGCGGAGCAATTCGAGATAATAGGGTTTATGGGCCAAAAAGCCTGCGGAATGGCAGAGAATATCCTTGAGCGAGACCCTGTGCAGGAATGAATCCCTTGCCAAGGGAAAGATATCCGAGATCCGCTCGGCAAGTTGCAGCCGTTGTTCTTTCAACAGGGTGAGCAGCGCCAGGGTGGTGGCGAGCGGCTTGGTCAGCGAGGCGAGGTCGTACACCGTGGCTTCATCAACCCTTTTTTCCCGGCTGTAGGTGGTGTGTCCGTATGCTTGAAGTATCCGTTCTCGCTTCTCCGGCGCTCCCCACACAACACCCATTGCGGCCCCGGGAAAAGTTCGGAGCTGGATTGCCTCGTTAAAAATATTGTAACATTTTGATATTACTGTTTTTTTATTATTTGTATTCATACAATGAAAAAATATTCTGCTCCTTGTGCGGGTTAGTCACAAAAATGGGTGTTCCGGCGGCTCGAAAATTACCATAATACAGTATCTTTTTATTTATTATCATTGAATTTTTTTTGTTTTTACACTATCTTTTTGTAGCTGTTTTTTTAAAAGTGCAGCCGTTGACGTAATTTTTAATATTTTATAATGAAATCAACAAATTAAATGGTTTTTATTATTGTGATTCGCTTAATGTCTGTGCACAATTTTTTCAACACCTTCTCAACCGCGTTTGTCGATACTCTGTTCACTCTGTTTGCACAACCTGTTGATAACTCGTTTTATAACCTTTTCCAATTTTTCCCAGTCTTTGTTCGGTAAAAAAATATTTAAAATTTTCAGGAGGTTAATGTCTTTTTAAACATATCAACACCTGTAATAACCATAATCTTTTAAATATACATAAAACTACTACTACTTCATGGAGTGCCCCTTATGTCCCTTATTTTTAACATCTCCCGTGATGATTTTTTGACAGGTCTTGCTTCCCTGCAAAATGTAACCGGTAAAAAGGGAAATATCGCCATTCTCTCCAATATCTTGATCGAATCCAAAACAGACTCCCTCCTTCTGACTGCCACGGATCTGGAAATAGGCATCCGAAACAGTCTGCCCGCGGAGATACTCTCCCCCGGCTCCATCACCCTGCCTGCCAAGAAGCTTTTTGAAATAGTCCGGGAATCCGGCGCGGATCAGATCCACGTCGAGATCATGGAAAACAACTGGGCAAAGATCACCGCGGATTCCACGGATTACAAGCTGGCCGGCATGCCCAGCGAAGAATACCCCGCCTTTCCCGAGTATGATGAAAACAATCTTGTCGCCCTGGCCAGCGACAGGATCAAGGATCTCATCGATAAAACGATATTTTCCGTGGCTCCGGAAGGGGAATCCCAATTCAATCTCACCGGAGTTCTGGTGGAAAAGGATGTTGCGGACGGCAAGAATATGCTCCGCATGGTTTCCTCTGACGGGCACCGTCTTTCTTTGTGCGAAACGAACGTGGACAACGATTTGAGCGGGTTGAAGATGGAAAAGATCATCCTCATTCCCCGTAAAGGCATGCAGGAGATACGAAAATTCACGGAAAATTCAGCGGAAATAAAAATATCGTTTGAAGAAAAACAAGCGGTTATCAAAACAGACCATTCCATCATCGTTGTTCGTTTGATGAATGGTGATTTTCCTGATTATAAAAATATAATCAATATGATTAAAAAAGAAAAATGCATAGAGTTGAAAAGAGTTCAGTTCATGAACTCGATGAAGAAGATGAATCTCTTCACCGAAGACCGTTACAACGCCGTGCAGTTTCAGATAAAACCAGGCAAACTCGTGCTTTCCTCGCAGAGCATGGATGTAGGCAGCGCAAAGGATGAAATAGCGATCACCTATGATGAAGCTCCCCTAAAGCTCGGGTTCAACGGAAAATATTTTATTGAAACCATGCAGGTCATGTCCAGCGAGACCATCAAGGCCTATATCAATTCGGAAGAAAGCCCCTGCATGATCCAAGGCGACGACGATCCAGGCTTTGCCAGCATCATCATGCCCATGAAAATATAAAGGACTCGTAGAAAGGGAAAAAACACAAAGGAAGGTCCGTGCAACAAAATAAAGGCTACACAGGGGCAACCTTTGAAATCGCGGCTTTTCGCGATTTCAAAAAGATATAAAAAGAGTTAGTCGAAATATTCCAACGCACCAAAAAAATTAGAAAATACAAGACGAGGGCTCATACTTTGACTGAAGGACAGAACAACTACGGAGCGGATCAGATCAAGGTTCTTTCCGGCCTTGAAGGGGTCCGGATGCGGCCGGCCATGTACATCGGCAATACGGCGGAAGAAGGGCTGCACCATCTCATCTACGAGGTGGTGGACAACAGCATCGACGAGGCCCTGGCCGGGCACTGCACGGACATCAAAGTAATCTTTCATGCGGACGGCAGTTGCAGCGTCGAGGACAACGGCCGCGGCATCCCGGTGGAGATGCACGAAGAAGGCGTCTCCGCCCTTGAGCTGGTTATGTGCACCCTGCACGCGGGCGGCAAATTTGATCACGACACCTACAAGGTGTCCGGCGGTTTGCACGGCGTCGGCGTCTCGGTGGTCAACGCCTTAAGCAAATGGACCACGGCCGAGGTGAAAAGAAACGGCAAGATCCATCGCCAAACATATCACCTTGGTATCCGCCAGGGCGACATGGAAACCTTTGGCGAGTCGGAAAAGACCGGCACCAAGATAACCTTCCTGCCGGACCCGGAGATATTCAAGGAAACCACCGAGTTCAAGTACGAGATCATCCAGGCCCGCATGCGGGAAGTGGCTTTTTTGAACAAGGAGGTCAAGATCCTCCTGCACGACGAGCGGACCGGGGCCGAGGATATCTTTCATTTTGAAGGAGGGATCAATTCCTATATCGAATATCTCAACCGCAACCGGACCCATATCCATCCCGACCCGGTCTTTATCTCCGGCGAACGGGACAATGTTCAGGTGGAGGTGGCTTTTCAGTATTTCGACGGCTATTCCGAGCGGCTCTTTTCCTTTGTCAACAACATCAATACCAAGGAAGGCGGCACCCATGTCGCCGGTTTCCGCGGAGCGCTGACCCGCTGTATCAACAAGTATGCCAGTGATGACGTGGTGCCAAAAAACATGAAGGAGAAGATGGGCGGCGACGATGTGCGCGAGGGATTGACTTGCGTGGTTTCCGTTCGCGTTCCCGACCCGCAGTTTGAAGGGCAGACCAAGACCAAGCTGGGCAACAGCGAGGTAAAATCCATCGTCGAGGCTATTTGTCATGAAAAGCTTTCCATCTACCTGGAGCAGAATCCCCAGGTGGCCAGAAAGATTCTCACCAAGGTGGTGGATGCGGCCCGCGCCCGCGAGGCGGCCCGCCGCGCCAAGGAACTCTCCCGCAAGAAGGGCTCCGGCCTCGATCTGCTGATGGCGGGCAAGCTGGCCGAATGCCAATCCAAGGACCCCAAGGACCGGGAGATCTTCCTGGTGGAGGGCGATTCCGCAGGCGGCTCTGCCAAACAGGGACGGGATCGCTCCGTGCAGGCCATTCTCCCCTTGCGCGGCAAGATCATGAACGTGGAAAAGGCCCGGTTCGACAAGATCCTCTCCAGCGAGGAAATAAAGCAGATCATCTCCGCCCTGGGCACCGGAATCGGCCGCGATGAGTTTGATCTCGATAAACTCCGCTACCACAAAATCATCATCATGACCGATGCCGACGTGGACGGCGCCCATATCCGCACCCTGCTCCTCACCTTTTTCTACCGGCAGATGCTGCCCCTGGTGGAAAACGGCAATATCTACATCGGCCAGCCGCCCCTGTTTCGCTTAGGGCGCGGCAAAAAGGAACAGTATTTTTCCGACGAGGAAGAGCTCAACCAGTACCTCTTCGCCCAAGCCAGCACCAGCGTGCAGGTAACGGTGGGGGCCAGCAAGGAGAAGATGGCGGGCGAGGATCTCATCGGGTTGCTGAAAAACCTTTCCAGCTACCAGAAGATCATCGAGTACCTGACCCGCATCAACCTCTGGGAAGAGATGGTTCACTTCCTGCTGGACAACGACATCACCTCGGCGGATCAGTTTGAAGACCGGAATCTGGTGGAGCACCTCAACGAAGAGCTGCACCACAAGGATTTGATCCTTGGCGCTGTCCGCCCCTGCCGTTGGCGGCCGAGCTGCTGGGAGTTCGACGCGGCCATCAAGGACAAGGCCCACATGATGATCACCGTGGGCCCCCAGATCCCGCTGATCGGCGAATACCGCTCCGCCATCCGCCAGTACGGGCAGATAAAGAAGTATCTCACCTCCCCGTTCACCGTGGAGACCGCCAACAAGGAGATCGTGGTGCCAAACTGGCAGGAGCTGCTCACCGTGGTCCGCCAGGAGTCTTTCCGGGGCAGCAACCTCCAGCGCTACAAGGGTCTTGGTGAAATGAACCCCGAGCAGCTCTGGGATACCACGATGAACCCGGAAAAACGGACCCTGTTGCGGGTGAGTATCGACGATGCGGCCCTTGCCGACGATATGTTCACCTGCCTGATGGGCGACAAGGTCGAGCCCCGCAGGGATTTCATCCAGAACCATGCGCTTGAGGTGGCGGACCTTGATATTTAGTGGCAGGTAGTTACCCCCTCCCTTGACGGGAGGGGGCAGGGGGGTGGGTGAAGTCGCAATAAGCCGAGGTAATGGCTCGATCCCCCTCTCCCTAACCCTCCCCCGCCAGGGGGGAGGCAACTTAAAGGGTTTTTTGCAACATGGCTCGGTTGAAACACATTCAGGATGGTCTCCATCCATTGAACAAGGATTTTTAATATGTCGGAAGAAATGACCCAAAATTTGCCGATTGCCTCGATCTCCATCGAGAAGGAACTGAAGAAATCCTACCTCGATTACGCCATGAGCGTCATCATTGGCCGGGCCCTGCCCGATGTGCGCGACGGCCTCAAGCCCGTGCATCGCCGCGCCCTCTTTGCCATGCGGGAGCTGAGCAACTTCCACAACCGGCCCCACCTCAAGTCGGCCCGTATTGTCGGTGATGTTATCGGTAAGTACCACCCGCACGGCGATACCGCAGCCTACGACACCATCGTCCGCATGGCCCAGGATTTCTCCATGCGTTATCCCTTGGTCGACGGCCAGGGCAACTTCGGTTCGGTGGACGGCGATTCCCCTGCGGCCATGCGGTATACCGAAGCGCGGATGACCAAGATCGACCAGGAGATCATCGCGGATCTGGAAAAGGAAACCGTTGATTTCGTGCCCACCTACGACAACTCCCATATGGAGCCGGTGGTTTTTCCCTCCCGAATCCCCAATCTGCTGATCAACGGCTCCTCCGGCATCGCCGTAGGCATGGCCACCAATATCCCGCCCCACAATCTGGTGGAGGTGATGAACGGCCTGATCGCCATGATCGACGACCCCAACATCACGGTCAACCAGTTGATGGACCATATCACCGGCCCTGATCTCCCCACCGGCGCCTATATCTGCGGCAGGGCCGGCATCCGTGAGGCCTATGAAACAGGGCGCGGCTCCATCCTCATGCGCTCCAAGACCGATGTGGAGAAGAGCAAGAGCGGCCGGGAATCCATCATCATCACCGAAATCCCCTACCAGCAGAACAAGGCGTTTCTCATCGAGAAGATCGCCCTGCTCGTTAAGGAGAAGCGGATAGAGACCATCTCCGAGGTGCGCGACGAGTCCGACCGTCATGGGATGCGCATCGTGCTTGAGCTGAAAAAGGACGCCATTGCCGAGGTGGTGATCAACCAGTTGTACAAGCTGACCCCGCTCCAGCGGAGCATGGGCATCATCCTGCTCTCCATCGTCAACAACCGGCCCGAGATTTTGAACCTGCGGCAGATTTTGGAATATTTCCTTCTGCACCGCAAGACCATCGTCTACCGCCGCACTGCCTACGACCTCAAAAAGGCCGAGGAAAAGGCCCATATTTTGGAAGGGCTCAAGATCGCCATCACCAACCTCGACGAGGTGGTGGAGCTGATCAAGAAATCCGCCAACCCCCAGGAAGCCAAGCTCGGCCTCATCGCCCGCTTTGAACTCTCCGAGATCCAGGCCCAGTCTATCTTGGAGATGCGGCTGCACCGGCTCACCGGCTTGGAGCGGGAAAAGATCGTCAGCGAGTACGAAGAGCTGATGCGGCAGATCACCTGGTTCAAGCAGGTGTTGGCTGACCAGAATCTGGTCATGAAGATCATCCGCGACGAGTTCATCGAGATCATCGAGCAGTATGGCGACGAGCGGCGCACCGAGATCATCGAGGCCCCGGACGAGATTCTCCCGGAAGACATGATCATGCAGGAAGAGATGGTGGTAACGGTAACCCACGAGGGCTATATCAAGCGCAACCCGGTTGACCTCTACCGCTCCCAGCGGCGCGGCGGCAAGGGGATCAAGGGCACCACCACCATCGAGGAGGATTTCGTCAGTAACATGTACACGGCCTCCACCCACGCCACCTTCCTCTTCTTCACCAACCACGGCAAGGTCTTCTGGCGCAAGGTGTACGAGATCCCGCAGGCTGGGCGTATCGCCCGGGGCAAGGCCATCGTCAATCTTCTGGAGCTCACCGAGGGCGAAAAGGTTATGGCCATCCTGCCGGTTTCCACCTTCGATATCCCCGAGGGCCAGGAATGCCATATTATGATGATCACCAAGAAGGGCGTGGTCAAGAAAACCGTGCTCACCGAGTTCCGCCGCCCCATCCGGCGCGGCAAGATCGCTCTCACCATCCGCGAGGATGACGAGATTTTGGGCGCGGTCCTGACCAACGGCACCAACGATATCATGGTTGTCACCCGCAAGGGCATGTCGATCCGCTTCAATGAGCAAAACGTCCGCAGCATGGGCCGCACGGCGACCGGGGTAAAGGGCATCAACCTGGCCGAGGGCGACGAGGTGGTCTCGGTGGATGTGGTGCATGAGGGCTCCTCGGTGGTCGTGGTCACGGAAAACGGCTACGGCAAGCGCAGCGAGGTGGATGAATACCGCCTGATCAAGCGCGGCGGCAAGGGGGTTTTCGCCATCAAGGCCAGCGAGCGCAACGGCCTGGTGGTCGGGGCCTTGCAGGTGACCGACGAAGACGAGCTGATGATGATCACCAACGGCGGCAAGATCATCCGCATCTCCATGCGCGATCTGCGGGTTATTGGCCGCAACACCCAGGGGGTAAGGCTCTTCAAGTTGGACGAGGGTGAAAAGGTTATGGCGGTGGATCGCATGGCCGAGATTATTTCCGAGGATGAGGAAGGCGAGGACGAGGAAACCGCAGAGTGATACAAAAAGTTGCATTTTGCAATTAATGATCGTAAAATGTATCCATGAGATCAATCATGGAGGTGTACTATGGCAATGGCGGTAAGAATATCAGAAGAGTTGGTCGGTGAGGCGAAACGGTTCAGTAAAATCGAGCACCGATCCCTGACCGGCCAGATCGAGCATTGGGCGCGGATCGGCAAATGCTCGGAAGAAAACCCGGATCTCACCTACAGCCTTATCAAGGAAATTTTGATGGGGATCGAAGAGTTGGAGCACGACGAGAAGACAGAGTATCACTTTGGTTGATGATCCATGAAGATTTATCAATCACGATCCTTTGCGAAAAAAGTTAAAAAATTCAGTGAGAAAGAGAAGTCTGAGTTAGACAGCGTGATCAGGCGGATTATCGAAAATCCCTCCCTTGGTTCGGAAAAGAAAGGCGACCTGAGGGGTGTTTTTGTCCATAAGTTCACGGTGCAGAGCCAGATGTATCTTCTAGCTTACCGCTGTATCAAGGACGAAAGTCTTGAGCTTATCATGATCGGACCCCATGAAAATTATTACCGGGATTTGAAGACGTATTTGAAAAGCGGATGAGGCAGGAGTCTCTGAGGAATAAGATCGGTCTGGCGCTACCTATGATTCTGGCTCTCATGATGTTCGGTGTGATTATTAGAACTGTGGAATAATTTAGTAGGTCTCTATGTCATATGTTGTCGATACCAACATTTTCAACAAACTTGTTGACGGTGTGATCTGTGCCGAGGATTTACCTTCAGATGGGCCCTACTTTTCGACCCATGTACAGATTGACGAAATCAATAATACTAAGGACAGCGAGCGAAGAGCACGCCTGTTTTTGATGTTCGCTGAAGTGCGGCCTCAGGTGGTTCCTACCGAGTCTTTTGTTTGGGACGTATCGCGCTGGGATCAAGGGAAGTGGAGTGACGGAGTCCTGTTTGAGAAATTGAAGCAGGATCTCGACGCACTCAACAAGTCGAAAGCAAACAATGCCAGAGACGTACTCATTGCGGAGGTTGCTATTGTCAAAGGTTTCACGCTACTCACCGCTGACAGCGATCTTTCAATAGTCGTGAAAAACCACGGGGGGCAGGTTACGTTCTTCAAGACATAATTTCTCTGTCCCCGAACTCAAACATTGATACGATTTCGGCAAGTGAGTGGATGTATCGGCATGATCGAGGATTGACAGACACAGGGCAAAAACTCACAGGATAACTTCATGACCCCTCCTGAAAACATAGCGGTGATCGGTGCTGGTAGCTGGGGAACCGCATTGGCCAAACTTCTTGGCGACAAGGGGTTTACCGTGGATCTCTGGGCCCATCGTCCGGACCATGTCGCCGCTCTGCTCCGGGATCGGGAAAACACGACCTACCTCCCCGGCTTTCCCTTGCCAAACACGGTGCGCCCTACCGCTGATCTGGCCCAAGCTGTTTCCGGAAAATCGGTGGTGGTCATGGTGGTTCCCTCCCATGTCTACCGAGAGGTGTTCACCCTTCTTGCCCCCCATCTGGCTCCCAACGTCGCGATCATCTCCGCCACCAAGGGCGTTGAGAACGAGACCTTGCTCACCATGAACCAGGTCATGGCCGAGGTGCTGGCCTCCCTGCGCCCGGATTTCAAGGGACAGCTCGGGGTGCTGGCCGGGCCGAGTTTTGCCAAGGAGGTTGCCGCAGGCATCCCTACGGCAGTGACGGTCGCGGCCCCCACCATCGAGGGGGCCAGGTTTTTTCAGGATATCTTTCACACCGAACGGTTCCGGGTTTACGCGGGCACCGATGTGATCGGCATGGAGCTTGGCGGGGCGCTCAAGAATATCGTCGCCATAGCGGCAGGCATCTGCGATGGCTTGGGCTACGGCACTAACACCCGCGCCGCCCTCATCACCCGAGGGCTGGCCGAGATCACCCGGCTGGGGGTGGCCATGGGCGCCAAACCCCTCACCTTTTCCGGCCTGGCGGGCATGGGCGATCTGGTCCTCACCTGCACCGGGGATCTGAGCCGCAACCGGCAGGTTGGCCTCAAACTCGGGCAGGGCAAAACATTGCAGCAAATCCTCGCCGAGATGAAGATGGTGGCCGAGGGGATAAAAACCACCCGTTCCGCCATGGCCCTTGCCAAGAAGATCGGGGTGGAGATGCCCATTTTGGAGCAGGTGTATGCTATGATCTATGAGGATAAGCCGTGCGGTGAGGCGGTTCAGGCCTTGCTTGGCAGGGATTCAAAAGAGGAAATGGCAGAGGTTTGAGCTGTCTGCCTCTGAATTTTTTAGCTATGAAAGCAGCAAGTCAGCATTGCCCGATGAGAAAATTACAACATGCAAAAAAATCCCCTCTCCCCCTGCGGGAGAGGGATAGGGTGAGGGGGAAGGTGCAGGAGGTGAGGCTGTCGGCGAGTTCACCCACCCCCCCGCCCCCTCCCGTCGAGGGAGGGGGAGCTTTATGACCGTCGCCCAGAATGAGTGCCACCCGAGCGGATCGTATGTGGCTATTTTTTTTTCCATTCACTACGTGCTCAAGGCGGAACAGTTGTTGAAAGGTGGCAACATCGCCCTGGATGTGGTGCCGGTGCCCCGGGAAATCAGTGGGGATTGCGGCATGGCCATCACCTTTGCTCCGGCAGAGCTTGCCAAGGTGCAGGGTATTCTGGCGGCCGCCGATATCGATATTGCCCGGATTTTTTGTAAAGAAGCGGAAGGGGTTTTTCGCGAGATACCTTGGAAGACGGATTCGTAAGAACCCGGAAGGTGATTTAAAGCGGTGCTTCGACAGGGCTCAGCACGAACGGAATATTAATTGTTTGCCTGGCACAGTCAAGTCATTCCCGCGCAGGCGGGAATCCAGAGGAATTAGCTAGATCGTATGGATTCCCGCCTGCGCGGGAATGACGTTAAAGAATTAGGGGATAATCTGAATTTTTTCAGACAACACCGTTCGGCCTGAGCCTGTCGAAGGCCCGTTGTTATATGACCCAAAATGGAAGGAACAATGACCAAACTCAAACTGACCAGCACCGTCAAAGCCGCTGGTTGAGCCGCCAAATTGAGTCCGGGGGACCTGGACCAATTACTGTGCGGCCTTGACCTGCCCACCGATCCGAATCTGATCGCGGGCGCGGCAACGGGCGAGGATGCCGGGGTGTACCGTCTCAACGACGATACCGCCCTCATCCAGACGGTGGATTTTTTCACCCCCATTGTCGACGACCCCTACCAGTTCGGCCAGGTGGCCGCGGCCAATGCGCTTTCCGACGTCTACGCCATGGGCGGCAAACCGCTCTTGGCCATGAACCTGGTGGCCTTTCCCATCAAGGAGCTGGGCCGTGCCGTCCTGCAGGAGATTCTGCGCGGCGGGCTCGATAAGATCAAAGAGGCCGGGGCCTTGCTGGTGGGCGGGCACTCCATCGAAGACCCCGAATTGAAATATGGTCTCTCCGTAACCGGGGTGGTGCATCCCAACCGGGTGCTCCTCAATTCCGGCGCCCGGGTGGGCGATCTGCTGCTGCTCACCAAGCCTCTGGGCACCGGCATCCTTTCCACCGCCCTCAAAGGCGGGTTGGCGGCCAAAGGCACCGAGGCCATGATCACCCGGGTCATGGCCACCCTGAACCGGGAGGCGGCCCAGCTCATGCAGACCGTAGGGGCGCATGCCTGCACCGACATCACCGGCTTCGGGCTGGTGGGGCATCTCTACGAAATGGCTCTTGCCTCGGGCGTGGCCATCCGCATCGACTCGCGGGCCGTGCCGATCTTGCCCGAGACCCTGCACCATGCCTCCATGGGCATCATCCCGGAGGGAGCCCACAAGAACAAGGCCTTTTACGCGCCTTTCATGCAGAGCGCCTTGGAGGAGCTGGACCCCATGGAGATGGTTCTCTGCGATCCGCAAACCTCCGGCGGCCTGCTCATTGCCGCTTCCGCCGAAGGGGCCAATTCCATTGCCGAACGGCTAGGCAAACGGGATTATCCCCTGGATTTCGGCATCATCGGCGAAGTGGTGGCTGGCAAACCAGGAACCATTGAAATCATGTGATGGCCAGGGGATAGCATCAAGTATGCTCAAATTTTTTCTCGATCGCAGCCATAAGGAAAAAGAGAACAGCGGGCCGGTGGCGGACGAACTGATCCGGCTGGTGCTCGATTCCGGGGTTTCCAGCAGCACCGCGGCCTATGTCCTGACCTGGGCCCTTTTTCTCATGGTGCGGACGGTTGCCTCGCCAAGCCTGCTGACCGGCTGGCTGCTCGGTATGACGCTCATTTTCCTGCTGAGGCTCGCGGCCACCCGCTGCTACCGGAAAAAGGCCAAGGATCATGGGCTGATATCCTATCCCTGTGTGAACACCTATGTCGGGTTGGTTTTTCTCACCGGCGTTTTATGGGGGGTGGGGATATTCTGTTTTTTTCAAACCGGATCGATGTTGGCGCAGATGGGGCTTGTTTTTATTGCCGCCGGTCTTACCGCCGGGGCAATTCCCCTTCTCTCTCCCCTGCGCAAGCTCTATTACTGGTATATCTGCCTGCCGCTCCTGCCCTTGTCCTACAGGCTTTTCGAGCAGGGCGGCACCCAATACCTGGTCATGGGGACCATCATCTTATTTTACATCCTGGTGTTGATTAATTCCGCCACCATCATGCAGAGATCCCTGGTCTCCGCCCTGGAGACGCGGTATGCCAACGATGCCCTGGTGGCGCACCTGAGGCAGGCCAGCGAGGAAAGCGAATCCCTCAACCTGGAGTTGATTGCCGAGAACGACAGGCGCAAGGCCACGGAGAGCGAGTTGGTTCTGGCCCGCGACGCCGCCGAGGCGGCGAGCCGGGCCAAGGATGAGTTTCTCGCCAACATGAGCCATGAGATCCGGACGCCGATGAACGGCATCCTCGGCACCCTGCAGCTTTTGCAGGACACCAAGATGGATGCGGCCCAGATCGATTATGTCAAGACCGCCTATTCCTCGGCCGAGGGGTTGCTGTCCATCCTGAACGACATCCTGGATTTTTCCAAGATCGCCGCCCGCAAGCTGGTGCTGGAGGATATTCCCTTCAGCCTGCGGGCGCTGGTGGAAGAATTGGTCACCCTGCTCTCCCATTCGGCAAAGGTCAAGGATGTGGCCCTGCTGGCGGAGATCGATCCGCACCTGCCGGAAATGCTCATCGGCGACCCGACCCGGGTGCGGCAGGTGTTGACCAATTTCATCACCAACGCCATCAAATTCACCGAGCAGGGCGAGGTTCGGGTTCGGGTTCGGTGCCTGTCCGCCTTTGCCTCCCGGGTGATGCTGCGGCTTGAGGTCCGCGACACCGGCATCGGCATCCCGGAGGAAAAACAGCACGATCTTTTCCAGAGCTTTACCCAAGGCGACGGCTCCACCACCCGGAAATACGGCGGCACCGGCCTGGGTCTGGCCATTGTCCGGCAGCTTATTTTGATGATGGGCGGGAAGATCGGGGTGGAGAGCGAGCCGGGCCAAGGCTCGGTCTTCTGGTGCGAGCTGGATTTCCCCGTGGCAACCATGGGGCGGCAGGGCGAGGAGCGAAAAACGGAAGCAACGCAGGCCGAAGGCGCCTTGCAGGGCCATATTCTGCTGGTGGAGGACAACAAGGTCAACCAGATGGTGGCCGCGAAGATGCTTGACGCCATGGGCTTGACCGTTGATCTTGCCGAAAACGGGGAAAAGGCGCTGGCCGCCCTGGCCGGAAAGCACTACGATCTGGTGCTGATGGATTGCCAGATGCCGGTGCTGGACGGCTACCAGGCAACGCGAGCCTTTCGCGCGCAGGAGCCCAAGGGGGAAAGACCGTTGCCGATTATCGCCATGACCGCCAACGCCATGCAGGGTGACCGAGAGAAATGCCTGGAAGCGGGCATGAACGATTACCTCGCCAAACCGGTGAAAAAAGAGCTGTTGCGCAAGCTCCTGGGGCAATGGCTTGCTCCTTCTTCCTCCTAGCCGGTTCCGGCTTGAAGGTGACACCCTTCCCCCATTGCGAAGCAGGATTGCTCCAGCAAATATCGGCCGGCGAGGTTGCGGCCGCCCTTCCCGGAAGCATTGAAATCATCTGATGGACAGGGTATAGCATCAGTCATGCTCAACTTTTTTCTGGATCACAGCGGTAAGGAAAAAAACAGCCGCAGGCTGGTGACGAACGAACTGGTCAGGCTGGTGCTTGATTCGGGATATTCCAGCAATATTACGGTCTTTATCCTGAGTGTTGCCTTGTGCCTGCTGGTGCAGTCGGCGCTTGCCTCTCCTGTTTGGCAAGGCTGGCTGGCAGGCATGACCGTGCTTTTTCTCCTCAAGCTGGGTGTTGTTTTTTGTTTTCACCGGCAGGAGAAAAACACAGAGCCCATGGCGCTGCGCTGCGCGCATGCCTATATCTATATGGTATCTTTCACCGGCATCATGTGGGGAATGGCGGTGATCTTCTTTTTCGCCTCAACCACCGGCATGGAGCAGGTGGCGTTGTTTTTCATTATTTCCGGGCTCACCGCCGGGGCCATCCCCATCCTCTCTCCTTTGCGCAATCTCTATTTTGTCTACATGGTCTGCCCCCTGCTGCCTTTTGTCTATTTGTTCCTGAAACACGGCGGCCAGTTTTATACCATTATGGCCAGCGTGATCATTTTGTACATCCTGATGTTGATCAAATCGGCAACCCACATGCAGGATGCCCTTGTTTCCTCTCTGGAGATGCGGTTTGCCAACGATATTCTGGTGCGGGATCTCCGCCAGGCCAATGAAGAAGCCGAGGCGGCGAGCCGGGCCAAGGATGAGTTTCTCGCCAACATGAGCCATGAGATCCGGACGCCGATGAACGGCATCCTCGGCACCCTGCAGCTTCTGCAGGACACCAAGATGGATGCGGCCCAGATCGATTATGTCAAAACAGCCTATTCCTCAGCCGAGGGGTTGTTGGGTATTTTGAACGATATTCTTGATTTTTCCAAGATCGCCGCCGGCAAACTGGTTTTGGAGGAGATCCCTTTCAGTCTGCGCGCACTGGTGCGAGACCTGGCTACCCTGCTCGCCGGCCAGGCCCAGGCCAAAAATGTCGCCGTGGTTACGGAGATCGATCCACAGGTGCCGGAAATGCTCATCGGCGACCCGACCCGGATGCGTCAGGTGTTGCTCAATTTCATGACCAATGCCATCAAGTTTACCCATCACGGCGAGGTGAGGGTTCGGGTTCGGTGTCTGTCCTTTCTTGCCTCCCGGGTGAAGTTGCGGCTTGAAGTCCGCGACACCGGCATCGGCATCTCCGAGGAAAAACAGCACGATCTTTTCCAGAGCTTTACCCAGGGTGACGGCTCCACCACCCGGAAATACGGCGGCACCGGCCTGGGTCTGGCCATTGTCCGTCAGCTTGTTGTGCTGATGGGCGGCAAGATCGGGGTGGAGAGCGAGCCGGGCCAAGGCTCGGTCTTCTGGTGCGAGCTGGATTTCCCCGTGGCAACCATGGGACGGCAGGGCGAGGAGCAAAAAGCGGAAGCAACGCAGGCCGAAGGCGCCTTGCAGGGGCATATTCTGCTGGTGGAGGACAACAAGGTCAACCAGATGGTGGCCGCGAAGATGCTTGGCGCTATGGGCTTGACCGTCGATCTTGCCGAAAACGGGGAAAAGGCGCTGGCCGCCCTGGCCGGGAAGCACTACGATATGGTGCTGATGGATTGCCAGATGCCGGTGCTGGACGGCTACCAGGCAACGCGAGCCTTTCGCGCGCAGGAGCCCAAGGGGGAAAGACCATTGCCGATTATCGCCATGACCGCCAACGCCATGCAAGGAGACCGGGAGAAATGCCTGGAAGCGGGCATGAACGATTACCTCGCCAAACCGGTGAAAAAAGAGCTGTTGCGCAAGCTGCTTGAGCAATGGCTTGCTCCTTCTTCTTAACTGCTTGTCATTATGTGTAAAATCGTGAAAAAGCTTGAGTTTGCCCCCCAATCCATGCTATAGATTCGGAACGGAACCGGTTGTTTTCTCCTTTTTTGAGGCGCCGAAACCGTTTGACAGTACCTGCAGACGTGTAACGAGGGACCGCGGACCGGTCCCTTAATTTTTTTACACCTCTGCAGATGGGCCAATTGTTGGCCGTTGCGCTATCCGCCAATTCTGTGCGTTGGGTTTTTTGATAGCGGTTGTTATGCATGCACATGAGGGAGGATGTATCAATGAATATGTATATCGGCAATCTTGCTTTTGGGGTCACCGAAGAAGAGCTGAAGGAACTTTTTTCCCAATACGGCGAGGTCGCCAGCATTAGTCTGGTCAAGGACCGGTTTTCCGGGCAGTCCAAGGGCTTCGGTTTTATCGAGATGCCCAGCAACTCCGAGGCGGACAAGGCGATCAAGGCTCTGAATAAGATGATGCTCAAGAACCGCGAACTGAAGGTGAATCAGGCCGAGGTAAAGAAAAAAGACAAGAAGCGCCGCCGTCCCAGCTATTGATCGGGATGTCGCAACGCAGCACGATGGGTATCGCAAAAAGCAGGTTGGTCCGGTTGGCCAACCTGCTTTTTTTATAGGGAACGGCCCGGAGCGGGCTTGTCCCCGGCCACGGCAACGAACAGCGCACCGCAGGCAAGGCGCACGGGAGAACGATGGATACCAGAATAGAAGCCCTGCTTGAGGCGATGAAAAAGCTTGAGCAAGAGGTCCTGGAGGAGATAGAGAAGAAGGAGGCGGAGTTTTATTATCGCGTGGTCGGCCGCAAGGTCCGTTTCGAGGCGGAGGTAAAAAAACAACACCGGGCTCTGATGCAGCGGGTATCTCGCTATCTGTCCGAGGCCCCCCTGCTCAATATCCTCACCGTGCCGTTCATCTGGTTCATTCTGATTCCGGCCCTGTTTCTGGACCTCTCGGTCACGGTGTTCCAGGCGGTTTGCTTCCGGGTTTACGGCATCCCCAGGGTCAAAAGGCGGCGCTACATCGTCGTCGACCGCCAGTCCCTGGCCTATCTCAACCTGATCGAGAAGCTCAACTGCATGTACTGCGGCTATGTCAACGGGTTGATCGCCTATGTCCGGGAGATTGGCGGCCGCACCGAACAGTATTGGTGTCCGATCAAGCATGCCCGGCGGATTGCCTCCATGCACAGCCGTTACGGGAAATTCCTGGAATACGGCGATGCCGAGAGCTACCGGAACCGTTTGGAGGAGATCCGCCGGGATTTCAGAGACCTGGAGGGAAAATAATGAGCAGGGGCGCGGTGAGCTGGACAGCGATCTATCTGGCGGCTTTGGTTTGGTCCGCCATTGAGCCGAAGGATTTCTACACCTGGTTTCTCGAGGTGCTCCCAGCCCTGATCGGGGCTGGAGTGCTCGTTGCCACCCGCCGCCGCTTTCCGCTGACCCCCTTGGTCTACATCCTGATCCTGATCCATTGCCTGATTCTGATGCAAGGCGGGCATTACACCTACGCGGAAGAGCCTTTTTTCAATTGGCTCAAGGAGGTGTTCGGCTGGCCGCGCAACAACTACGACAAGGTGGGTCATTTTGCCCAGGGCTTTATCCCGGCCATGGTGACCAGGGAGATCCTGCTCCGCAAGGGGGTGGTCAGCGGGCGCGGCTGGCTCAATTTTCTGGTGGTCTGCGTCTGTTTGGCGATCAGCGCCTTCTACGAATTGCTGGAATGGTGGGTGGCAGTGCTTTCCGGCACCGGAGCCGATGCTTTTCTCGCCACCCAGGGGTATATTTGGGATACCCAGTCGGACATGGGGCTGGCCCTGCTGGGCGCCATCGTGGCCCTGCTCCTGCTGGGAAAAATACATGACCGGCAGATGGTGAAGCTGGGGAGGTTGGGATGAACTGCGATCGTTGCCATCAAGCGATGGAGCCTGGGGAAGAAGCGATGTTGCACGGTCAGGCGCTCTGCGAGGATTGTTACATGGATGCCTTTTCTCCAACCCGGACCTGCGACCCATGGGCGGTGCGTAGCGCCCAGCATTGCAAGGACAGCTTTGGCAGCGCCGCCGTAAGTGCGGAGCAGGCCAAGATCATCGATATCCTCAAGGAAACGGGCGGGGCTGACATCGCGTTTTTGTCTCAACGGCTGGGGACCGCGCCTGCGGATATCCAGCGGGAGATGGCCGCTCTGCGTCACATGGAAAAGGTGCGCGGCGCATTGCAGGACGGGAAAAAGATTTTTCGTCTCTGGTAAGCGTTGGTCAATGCATGCAAAAAAAGGAAACGGAAATGGTTACAGCGATTATTGTGATGAATGTTGAGCGGGGGAAGATCAACGAGGTGGCGGAAGCGCTCGCGGACATGGAGGGCATCTCCGAGGTGTATTCCGTCAGCGGCAGCCATGACTTGGTGGCCATTGCCAGGGTGGCGAGCAACGAAATGCTCTCGGCCCTGGTGACCCGGCAGATGCAGAAACTGGAGTCCATTCAAAAAACAGAAACCATGCTCGCCCTCCAGACTTACTCCCGCCATGCCCTGGAGAGCATGTTTTCCATAGGCTCGGACGGCGCTTGATTTCCTAGCAGGGCGTTGAAAAAAGCCGGGACGGCTTTTTTCAACGCCCTGCTAGAGCTGAAGGGATTGCCAGTCCCGCCCCTGGGATTCGGCCACCAGCCGGTTGGTGAGCGCGCCCTGGTATGTGGTTATGCCCCGGAACAGGGCCGGATCGTCCTTGGCTGCCTGGGCAAACCCCTTGTTGGCCATGGCCTGGGCATAAGGCAGGGTGGCGTTGGTCAGGGCAAAGGTGGAGGTGCGCGGCACCGCGCCGGGCATGTTGGCCACGCAATAGTGGATGATCCCGTCCACCTCGTAGACCGGAGCGGAGTGAAAGGTGGGGTGCGAGGTTTCGGCGCAGCCGCCCTGGTCGATGGCTACGTCCACAATGACCGCGCCCTTGGGCATCAGGGAAAGCATCTCCCGGCTGATTAGCCGGGGCGCTCGGGCGCCCACCACCAGCACCGCGCCCACTACCAGATCGGCCTTGGCAAGCTCCTCCTCGATGGTATGTTGGTTGATGGCCAGGGTTCGCACCCTGCCCCGGAACAGGGTGTCCAGTTCCGCCAATTTGGGCAGGTTGCGGCCCAGCATGGCAACCTCCGCGCCCAGACCCATGGCCATCTGCGCCGCATTGACCGCCACGGTGCCGCTCCCTAGGATGGTGACATGTCCCGGCGGTACGCCGGGCACTCCGGCCAGGAGCACCCCGCGCCCGCCCGCCTCCTTTTCCAGAAAATGGGCCCCCACCTGGATGGCCATGCGTCCGGCCACCTGGCTCATCGGCGCAAGGAGCGGCAAAAAACCGTTGTCGAGCTGCACGGTTTCGTAGGCCACCGCGGTCACTTTGGCATCGAGCAGCGCCTGGGTCAGCTCCGGCAGCGGAGCAAGGTGGAGGTAGGTGTAGAGGATCAACCCCGGCCGCAGCAGCGGATATTCGGGCACCAGCGGCTCCTTGACCTTCATGACCAGGTCGGCCTGGGCCCAGACCTCGGCGGCAGAGGCGGCGATTATGGCCCCAACCGTCCTGTATCCGGCATCGTCAATGCCGCTGCCCTCCCCCGCCCCCTGCTCGACCAGCACCGTATGCCCACCCTGCACCAGGGACTTGACCCCGGAGGGCACGATCCCCACCCGGAACTCCTTTTCCTTGATCTCCTTGGGTACGCCGATGATCATGGGGCTTTCTCCTCAGACATGGTTTCTTAATTTCAGCTCCACGGGATGCGGCTGCAGATAGTACTGGTCGGCCAGATACGCCTCGTTGTATTTGCGCACATAATGGTTGAGCAGGGTAAGCGGCACCAGCAGGGGCACATATTCCCGGTGGTACTGGTCGATCAGTTCGAGAAGCTCTGCTTTTTCCGCGGGGGAGAGTACCTTTTTGAAGTAGCCCATCAGGTGGAGGAGCACGTTGACCTGCTTTTTCACCGTGGGTTTGCAGGCCAGCGCGGTCATCAACCCCTTTTCGTAATCGGCAAAGAGCGCTTCGGCGGGGTATTGCTTTGCCTGGGCCACGAATCTGCCCAAGGCGCGGTAGTGCGTTTCGCTGTGGGAAAAGAGCAGGAGCTTGTGGCGGGTATGGAACTCGATCAGGGAGCCCAGCCGCTGGTGGGCGGCAGCCTCCCGCCAGCGGCGGAGGACGAAGATCCGGGTGATGAAGTTCTCCCGCAAGGCCGGGTCGTGGAGGCGGCCTTCATCCTCCACCGGCAGCAGGGGAAAATGGTCCATGAAGGCCCGGGCAAAGAGGCCGACCCCCTTATGTTGGGGGGCGCCGGTGGAGGATTCGCTGTAGACCTTGACCCGCTCCATGCCGCTGGTGGGCGAACGGCTTTTGAAAATGAAGCCGCAGAGGTTTTCCGTTTCCAACTCGTGGACCCGTTTTTGGCACCAACTCTCCATCCGTTCGGTCAGGTCGATTTTGCTCTGGATGGTAATCAGCCTCGGCTTGGCAGGGTCACCCACCAAGCGCATGGGTTCGCGGGGTACGCCCAGGCCGCATTCCGCCTCCGGGCAGACCGGCAGGAACTCGACAAACCGGGCCAGGGTTTCCATAAGATACGGGTCGCGGGTATGGCCGCCGTCGTAGCGGACCTTCCGGCCGGTGAGGCAGGCGCTGATTCCGATTGTGATTGGGGTGTCCATGGAGGTATTGTAGCATGAAAAATAAGGAGAACAAAAGATGTCTCAGGGATTCAGACTTGGTGACTTCACGATCCGCTGGCTGCAGGGCGGGGAGTTCGAGATCGACGGCGGCTCCATGTTCGGGGTGGTGCCCCGGGTGTTGTGGGAGAAAAAATGCGCCTCCACTCCGGATAACCATGTGCTGCTGGCAAATTCGCCCATGCTGCTGCAAACGGGCCAGTCCAATGTGCTCATCGACACGGGTCTGGGCAACAAGCTGACACCCAAGCAGAGGGGGATTTTCCGGGTGCGGGCTGAATGGGATCTTGTTGCCGGCCTGTCCCGGCTTGGGCTCTGCCGCGACTCCATCAGCCACGTCATCCTCACCCACGGCGATTTCGACCATGCCGGCGGGGTCACCATGCTCAACGATAGCGGCGGGTTGGAGCTGACCTTTCCCGCGGCCATGTACTACCTGCAGCGCCAGGAATGGGAGGATGTGCTGGCCCCCAACATTCGCTCGGCCAGCGCCTACTGGCCGGAGAATTTCGCGGGGTTGGTCGCGGGGAAAAACCTGCATCTGGTCGAGGGCGAGGAGGAAATTCTGCCGGGGGTGCGGTTGGCGCGGACCGGCGGCCATACCAGGGGGCATCAGGCCGTCTGGCTCGAATCAGGAGGGCAAATCGCTCTGCATCTGGGAGATCTGCTGCCCATGCCCTGCAACAGCAACCCGCTCTGGATCACGGCCTACGACAACTTTCCCCTTGATTCCGTCGCGGCCAAGGAGCGGTTTCTGGGGCAGGCGGGTGCCAAGGATGCCTGGTTTCTTTTCTATCATGATCCGAAAATCCTGGCCTGCAAGCTCGATGGGGATGGCGCGGTTCGGGAAGCCTTTTATGGCAGCCAAAATCCATTGGCCGCCACCGAATCGTGCTTGAAAACTATCCCGCAATTCTGATTTTCGCTTCTGGTTAAGCCCTTTACTTGATGGCTTCTTCAAGAGCCACCGCGACCGCAACGGAGGCCCCGACCATGGGGTTGTTTCCCATGCCGAGAAATCCCATCATTTCCACATGGGCCGGCACGGAGGATGAGCCGGCGAATTGGGCGTCGGAGTGCATCCGCCCCATGGTGTCGGTCATGCCGTAGGAGGCGGGGCCGGAGCCCATGTTGTCCGGATGCAGGGTGCGACCGGTGCCGCCCCCCGATGCCACGGAGAAGTACTTCTTCCCCCGTTCCAGACACTCC
This sequence comes from Desulfobulbaceae bacterium UBA2273, assembly GCA_002347095.1. Taxonomy (GTDB): domain Bacteria; phylum Desulfobacterota; class Desulfobulbia; order Desulfobulbales; family Desulfurivibrionaceae; genus Thiovibrio; species Thiovibrio ferrireducens. Next base: position 44,930 of record DDWZ01000031.1, read on the forward strand.
TTCTTGTAGGTGCCAGCCACCGGGTGCTGGAAACGGGTGGGATTGGTGGAGTTGCCGGTGATGGAAACATCCACCCCTTCATGGTGGTTGATCGCTACCCCTTCCCGGACATCGTCCGCACCAAAACACCGAACCTTGGCCTTTTCCCCCTTGGAGTAAGCCACTTCACGCACGATTGCCAACGTTCCTGCGCCATAGTCGAATTGCGTCTGTACATATGTGAAGCCATTGATGCGGGAGATGATCTGGGCCGCGTCCTTGCCGAGTCCGTTCAGGATGACACGCAACGGCTCCTTGCGGGCTTTGTTGGCCGAGCGGGCAAGGCCGATGGCCCCTTCGGCGGCAGCAAACGATTCATGGCCAGCCAGGAAGGCGAAACACTTCGTCTCTTCCAAAAGCAGCATGGAGGCCAGATTACCGTGACCAAGGCCGACCTTGCGATCTTCCGCCACGGAGCCGGGGATGCAGAAGGCCTGGAGCCCCTCGCCCAGCGTCCGGGCAATGTCCACCGCCTTGGTCTCTCCCTTTTTCAGGGCGATTGCCGCACCGAGAATATACGCCCAACAGGCGTTCTCGAAACAGATCGGCTGGATGGACTTGACGATGCCATACACATCCACCCCCTTTTTTTCGCACAGCGCGCGGGCCTCTTCCAGTGAGGTCAAGCCATACTGGGCCAGCACGGGGGTGATTTTTCCAATTCTTCGTTCGTAACTTTCAAACAGGGCCATATCTAAAGTCCTCCCGCTTATTCGTGACGTGGATTGATGGTGCGAGTGGCTTCATCAAAGCGGCCGTAGCTTGCCGTCGCCTTGCCCAGAGCCTCGTTGGCGTCAATGCCCTTGTGGATCATCTCCATCATCTTGCCCAGATGAACAAACTCGTAGCCGATGACCTCATCGTTATCGTCCAGGGCTAGACGTGTTACATATCCTTCGGCCATTTCCAGATAGCGCACCCCCTTGGCCAAAGTGCCGTACATGGTCCCGACCTGGCTGCGCATGCCCTTGCCCAAATCTTCCAACCCGGCGCCGATGGGGAGCCCCCCTTCCGAAAAGGCGGTCTGGGACCGGCCATAAACGATTTGCAAGAACAGCTCCCGCATGGCGGTATTGATGGCATCGCACACCAGATCAGTGTTGAGCGCTTCCAGGATGGTCTTGCCCGGCAGAATCTCCGCTGCCATGGCTGCCGAATGGGTCATGCCCGAGCAGCCGATGGTCTCCACCAGCGCTTCTTCAATAAGGCCATCCTTGATGTTGAGGGTGAGTTTGCAGGCACCCTGCTGCGGGGCGCACCAGCCCACGCCATGGGTCAGCCCGGCGATATCCTTGATCTCTTTGGCCAGTGTCCAGCGTCCCTCCTGCGGAATCGGCGCTGGGCCGTGATTCGCGCCTTTGGCCACGCAGGTCATTTTTTCCACTTCCGCCGCGTAGAGCATTAACGACCTCCTTGTTGGTTATTCATTTTCATGCCGGTGAGTGTAACGGATCACCGTGGCTTTCTCCAGGGTGATCATGCCGCTTTCCATGATGGCATCCACCTTGGGCATGATTGCATCAATTTTCTCCTGGCTTTCCACAACCTCCACCACCATCGGCATATCGGCCGAGAGCTCAAGGAGCTTGTGAGTGTGATAAATTCGGTGAGCCCCGAAGCCGATCACGCCTTTCAAAACGGTGGCTCCGGCAAAACCCTCGGCGAGAAAAAGTTCTACGAGCACCTCGTAGAGGGGGCGGTGGCCGTGCATCTTGGCCTCCCCCACAAAAATCCGCATCAGAACTTTTTCCCCAATAAATTTGGACATGGATGGCTCCTCCTATGCTATTTGCCGGGCAACAAGAATTCCGAGCCAGGTGAATGTGAGGCATACCGCCACACTGGCCAGGATATTGAGAAATGCCGTGATAATCTGGCCATCTTCCATCAGCGTGAACGTTTCATAGCTGAAAGTGGAAAAGGTGGTCAACCCTCCCATAAAACCGATCGTAAGGCCGATGCGCAGATTTGGCGAAATGAGGGTACTCCGTAAGCCATATTCTATCACCAAACCGATGAGAAAGGCGCCGACAATGTTGACTGCAAATGTGCCATAGGGAAAGTCCCGTCCCAAAGGGGCATAGACCCAACTTGACAGATAATATCGGGCGAGGCAGCCCAACGCCCCGAATCCCGCGATGAAGGCAGCGGTTGTCATGTTCGCACCTCATGAAGAATACATCTGCTCTTGTTCGTTCTGCCCATGGAACACATCAAAATGAAGAACAACAGTGCGGAAAGGCTTGCCGTGGCCGCACCGAAGTAAAAGGTTGCCGCTGGCGAGACGCGATCCCACAATACTCCGCCGATCAGGCTGGCCGGGAACATGGCCAACCCTACAGTTGCAGCATAGACCCCGAAAGCGGTTGCCTTGAAATCGGGAGGAATGATGGTGGCCAGAAACGCCTTTTGAATCCCTTCGGTAAATCCCATGAACAGACCGTAGAGCCCGAACAGCAACCAGATGGTTTCCGTATTCCTGGCGACCGCAAAACCGTAATACAATCCGGCGAAGAGCACGAAGCCCAAGAGGATGATTCTCTTCCTGCCGAACCGATCCGCCGCCATCCCTGCCGGAATCGCCGACAAGGAATAAACAAGATTGAAGACCAGATAGACCGCCGGAATCATCACCGTCGGGATGCCGATCTGCTCTGCCCGTAGGATCAGAAAGGCGTCACTGGAATTGCCGAGGGCGAAGAGGGTCGCGATGATAAGGAAAAATTTCACCTTCCAGTCAAAATGGCGCCAACGCAGCGTTGGCCGTTCTGCATGGGGCGCGGGGCGCTTCTTCTTTTCTTTGACAAAGAGGATGATCAGGGCCACCGCTATGACGCCTGGTATCATGGAGAGCCAAAAGACCAAGCGGTAGTCGTTGCTGAAAAGTCCCAAAAGCGAGAGGGTGATGGCCGGGCCGACCACTGCCCCCAAGGTGTCCATGGAACGGTGGAAGCTGAAGGCCCTGCCCAGGTGGGTTGTTTGGGCGGATTCGGCAATGATCGCATCCCGTGGCGCGGTGCGGATTCCTTTGCCGACCCGGTCGGTAAAGCGTGAGGCCAAGACGTGCTGCCAGGCCCCGGCCAAGGCGATGATCGGACGGCTCAAAGTGGAAATGGTGTAGCCGATAACCATCAGGCCTTTGCGTTGCCCGTGTCGGTCGGAAAACCAGCCGGAAAAGACCTTGAGCAGGCTGGCCGTCGATTCGGCAAGCCCTTCGATCAGGCCGATCATGGACTTATTGACCCCGAGCACGTTGGCCAGGAAGAGCGGCACCAGCGGGTAGATCATTTCGGAACTCACATCCATGAAAAAGCTGACCAGTCCCGTAACAAAGACATTCCTGCTGAAGCCGAAATAGGTTTTTTCTTTTTCCAATGGGGCTTCCTCAATGTGGGGACATAAAAAAACTCCTACCCTTGGTTCAAGAGTAGGAGTCATTAGCTTCGTCGGGGAAGCGCTCAAAGGCGAACTCCATCGCCATTATTTCGAGTAAGACTAGATCATGATTCTCGTATTGTCAACTGTTAAGGGGGGTATCTTTTTGGTTGCCGCGCCACCATGGAGGACACTTTCACGCGGTTGCCATTCGCCTTGTTTTGGGTGAAGAAAGAAGTTCACAAAGGGATACAGCGTATTCCTCAGACTACAGAGATTGCGTGATGCTCGGATAAAATATTACGGCCAAAGGAGCAGTTCGTTCAACACCGTGGCCTGACGGGATTTTTGGGGGACATAATCGAGGAGCAGGCTGGCATCGCGTAGGTTGGGCACCTCCAGCAGTGCCAGCACTTCGGTCCGTCCTTTTTTGGTTGGCGGCTGGCGCAGGTGATGGACCAAGGCTTCGGCCAGCGAAGCGAAACTCTCGGGGGTTGCTGGGTTGGCCGAAGCGGGAAGGCATTCGCGGCTGATCAGCGAGAGGGCGTGGGAGCCAAGGAGTTCGCCCGCGTTGGCGGGTAAGGGAATCCTCCCCTGCTCTTTTGTGGCGTATTTTCTCGCAAGCAGTTCAAATTGGCGGCCCGGCGTATCGATGAACACACTGGGCCAGATGATCTCCGTGTGCGGGGCGGGAAGCGGGCTGAAATGGTTGAAGCCGCGCAGACGCATCTCGGCAACCACCTGTTCGTGGCGAAGCCACAGGGCGGGAAGATGGTCTTGCCAACGGAGGGTTTCCGGGTGGCGGGAATACCCCTTTTTGTGTTGGCTGAGAACGGTGTGGATGGCATGGATTTCCCGGTGTTCGCCCAACAGGCTTTGTCTGTTGAGAAATCCGGGATGAATGTCCCAAACCCGCATGCCTTGCTCCAATGAATTTTTTCTTGTTGATCCTGGCAAAAGGGGGTAACACATCCGCTCTTTACCACAGGATATCGAACGCGGGAGTTGCAGGAACATGGCTGAAAAACTAAAAATTCTGATTGCCGAAGACGAAGAGGTCACCCGTCATCTTTTTCAGATCGCCTTCCGGGACGAGGAACGGTTTGAATCCCGGCAGGTCACCAACGGAGAGGAGGCCCTGGTCGCCTTTAAAAGCTGGCAACCAGATATTGTCTTGATAGATATCATGATGCCGCAGATGAACGGCTTTGAAACCCTCCAGACCATCCGACAGACCCTGAACGACACAACCACCACGGTGATCATGGTCAGCGCAGTCACCGACAAGCAGGACATCGTGGCCTGCGCCAAACTCGGCATCCAGGGCTATGTGCTCAAGCCCTTTCAGGCAAAGACCCTGGCCGAGACCGTGGTCGGGTATCACCGCCAGCACAAAAAAGTCAAAAAACTTTCCTAGAGCGGCAGGATCTGCACCTCTTCCCGCACCGGATGGGCGCCCTGTAAAAACAGACCCTTTCGCCCGTCAATGCTGATCGCATCGCCGAAACGGATCTCGCGGCCATTGATCTCGCAGCGCTCTTCCGCCTCGTACACCTTCAGGGCGTTGCAGCCCACGACACAGGTTTTTTCCAGCCGGATGGTGACCACCGCCGCATGCGAGGTCTGGCCGCCGCGCGCGGTGAGCAGACCATCGGCCATGGCGATCTCCTTGATATCCTCGGGCACGGTGTCCTGGCGGATGAGGATCAGCGGGGTAGCGGGGTCTTCCTCCTTGAGCTGCCGGATATTGGCCGCGGTGAACACGGCGCGGCCCGAGAGGGCGCTGCCGGAAACGCCGATGCCGGAGCCGAGCAACGCCTTATCCAATGCCTTGCCCTCGGTGAACACCGCGAATTTTTCCCGTTTCTTGATGGTGATCATATCCCTGGTTTGGAGCAGAAAGAGGTTTTCTTCCTCCGGACCTTCAAAGGTAAACTCGATCTCCTGGGGGTTCCAGCGCTTTTCATAGACCAGCTCCCGGGCAATACCGAGCAGCCGTTCGTACACCTTGGGGAATCTTGTTTCCAGGCTGTTTTCCTCGGGCCGGCCGTCCAGTTCTGCCTGCTCCACCGAGATGGGCTGGGTGGCGACTAAGCCGCTGACGATATCCTCGCCCTGGTCGCCCGTGGCATAATCGCCCCACAGGGCCACCCGGCTCACCTTGCGGTAGGGGTGGGCGGTGAAGAGCACGCCGCTGCCCGATTCCGGCCCCAGATTGCCGTAAACCATGGCCTGGACGATGACCGCCGTGCCCCAGGCCTCGGAAACATCCATCAGCCCCCGGTATTCCTGGGTTTTCTGCGCATACCACGAGTTGAGCACCAGCTCCACCGCGCCGGTGAGCTGCTGCCAGGGATCGGCCGGAATGCAGATGCCGGCCTCGCGGATCTTCTCCTGGTACTCCAGGGCCAGCTCCCGCATTTGGGCGGCGGAAAAATCCTTTTTCACCGCGACGCCGTAACGGGTCTTGGCCTCGTTCATCTGGGTCTGGAAAATCTCGCGCTCCATGCCTTCGGCCATGGCCCAGGACTGGAGAAAGCGCCGGTAGTTGTCCCAAGCCAGATAGTCGATCTGACAAGAGGGCGGATACCCCTGGCCGGAAGATCCGGCAAACCCCTGACTGATCTCCTCGTTGAGTCCCACGTTGTGGATGGTGGCCATCATCCCCGGCATGGAGATCGCGGCGCCGCTGCGCACGGAAAGGAGTAGCGGATTGGCCGGATCGCCGAAGCGCCGGCCGGTCTTTTTTTCCATTTCAGTCAGGGATTTTTTGATCTGGCCCATGAACTCGTCGCGGGCCTTGTAAAACCCCTTGATCACCGGCCAGCAGCGGAAGATCTCCGTGGTGATGATAAAGCCGGGGGGCACGGGTTTGTCGTCCGTGGCCAGCACGGTCAGGTTGAAGCCCTTGTTGCCCAAGAGGATCAGGTTGTTGGTGTGGTGGTTCTTGAGGTGCAGGTTGCTCAAGGCCCGGTCCGGGTTGTAGGTCATCAGCAGGTCGAGATCCTCTTCGCTCAGGATCTCCTTCTGGTGCTCCAGGGTTTGGTAGATGCGGGTGATGAAGTTGTCCAGATGCTGGAGGCCGAAGGTGGTGGCGATGAGATCCCGCATGAAGGTTTCTGAAAGCCTCAGGATGCTGGCCGGCAGATCGTCCGCCTCCCAGAGCGAGCGGTGTTTGGGCAGCAGGTTGGCCTCGCCGATCTTGGGGATGATGATGGAAAGGTTGTTCTCGTGGATGTTGGTGTAATAGGTGTAGATGATGTCCTTCACCCCCTCGGTGAAGCCCCGGAAGATGTCGAGGTACTGGGTGTAGGAGAAGCGCTTGATGTTAAACGAGCTGGTCAGGAGCGACATGTAGGTTTCCAGCCGCCGGCTGGTGATGCCGTCGATCTTCAGGGCCCGCAGATAGAGGCGCAGACATTTGATGATCCGGATAAAGGTGGCCCGGGTGATAAAGGCGAGGTTGACGGTCTCGGGCAGCTTTTCCAGATAGACGTTGGCCAGGTTTTCCAAGCGGAAGGTGAGGCCGAGGGCGTCGAATTTCTTCTCCCGGTAGCGGCCGTAGACCGAGGGGATGTCCACGGCGATGTGGCGTTTGTAGTAGATATCCTCCTTGGCCTCGAATTTCTCCGGGCTCTGGATGGTCTCCTTGAGTTGTTCCAGGGTGTCGAGCAGCGCCTCCAGGCACTGGAAGGTGTCGCAGATCTCCAGATCGCCCAGCAACTGTTCCATTTCCGGAAAACCGCTTTTGGCCGCGAGATGAAGCTGTTGCCGGATCTCCTGCACGCCGAGGTTGTACTTCTGGTGGCAGAGCTGGTACATCTCGACCATCAGGGTGAAGCGGCGGATCTCTGCGGATTTGAGCCCCTGCTGAGAGGCCAGCCAGGTGTCGCGGCGGTGGTCGTCCCAGGTCAGCAGCTCCTCGATCCGGGTGATGGGGCCATCATGGCCCAGCACCCGGCCCATCAGGGTGTGGAGGTCGTCGACAAATGGCCCCTGGTTCGAGACCTCCTTGAGCACCTCCTCGGGCAGGTAGGCTGCCAGGGCGGATTTGTCCAGGGTCTGCCAAAACAAAAAGATCGCCTCGATGAAATCGACGATCAGGTTGCTCGATTCCACATGGCTCTGCTTGCGCAGAAAATGGATGAGCCGGTCCTTGCGGCGGTGCATCTCGTCGAGTTCGGTGGACACATCGCGGAGCTGCCCTTCCGCCCCGATTTCATTGAAGAAAACCGGCATCAGCTTGGTGAACTGCTTGGCCAGGTTGTAGATGGGCTCGATGGGGTGGTTCAAAAGCTGGGTGATGTCGCGCTGGAAGAGATCGGTGTCCTTGACGCAGGTGCCCGAGAGCTTGAGGTTGATGATCAGGGCGGAAAACAGGGTGGAGCACCATTTGGGCTCCTGCATGATCAGGCTGAGCCAGACCCGGATGTTGTCCAGGTGGGCCGGGTTGGTAATGGGCTGCCAGTCGTCGTTGAGGCCCTGGAAATTGGCGTACTGAAAGCCGAAGCGCACGGTTTCAAAGAGGAAGGTTTCCACCAGCCGGCTGTTGCCGCGATGGAACACCTCGCTTCCCAGAACCTGGATGCATTGCAGCGAGGTGTGCGGGTATTTTTTGACATTGGCCTTGAGGAGCTGGAGTGTGGTGAGCAGGAAGCGCTCGATCTCCTCGAAGGTCTGCTGGCGGATGAGCTGGACCAGGCTCCGGTTGATCTCGCGCAGGGTTTCCTCGTGAATCAGTCCCAACCCCGCCGTATCCATGATCCGGAAAAGAAAGAGCAGCTTGCGGTTCTCGGCAAAGCGGTCCACGGCCAGTTCTTCGGTGACGGTCTCCTCTCCGAGCCGGTCCGGCGCCTCTTTGTAGAGGCGGATGATGTCCATGTGGTTGGGCAGGGCAAGCATGGCGCCCAAAGCGCCGGGGGCTGCCGGATCAAGCTGGGTGACGGTGGCGAGATGTTCGTTCAGCCGCTGATGGGAGATGGCGTTGAACAGGGTGCCGGAGCGCCAGCCCATGCAGAGATCGCCGCATTGCGCGGTAAACCAGGCGAGGGGGTCTTCCTCGTCCAGCCAGTACCGGTAGTTGAGGGTCAGAACCCGCTGCAGAAGCCGGGCGGCGCTTGTCTCGCCGCGGCAGCCGGGAGCGGCAAGGCACAACCCGTGCAGCCGGGCCAGGATCTTGCCCAGGGGATGGTGGCCTTGGACCAAAAAGAGCAGAATCTCGTCGTCCAGCGCGTGGAGTCGCTCAAAACACGCAGCCAGGGCGGTTTGATAGCGCGGCAGGCTGTCGGCGGCAAGCAGGGAGGTCTGTTTGTCCAGGTAGGCCAGCAACCCTTCCATGGCCGTGGCCAGCAGCGGTTCGTTCTTGCGGCAATCCTCCACCGCCTTGAGGAATATTCCGCAGAAAAGGGGGAAGGCCTGGGGCCCCTGCTCGTGCCGGAAATAATGGTCGATATTCTTGAGAACAAAGGAACGGAGCCGGGGCAGGATCATCTTCCAGTTGCGGAACGGATGGCTGACCTCATAGAGCAGGGTTTCCAGGGTTGTGCTTATCCCCCGGTAGTTGTTGACGATCTCAAGGAGCGGCAGCAGCGCCTCATCGATGGTCACCGAATCCACCGCGGTTTCAAGGAGGTTGGCCTTGAGCGCGTCCGATTCGAGTTCCGGCGGGGTGTGGTCGGTGGTCATGGCAATCCTGAGTAACTCAAAAGATTACAGCATAGAGCGGCGCGGAAGGCGTGAACCGTTCCAGTCGTGTCATGGTGCCACGAGGCGAGAACAGAGCAGGTCCGGGCCGCAACGCTAACTCCCCGACCTGCTCTGTGGAGGCCTGTTATTTCTTTGCGGGCTTTTTGGCGGCAGCTTTCACAGCCTTTGCCGGTGCTTTTTTTGCAGCAGGCTTGGCAGCCGGTTTTTTGGCTGCAGCCTTTGCGGCGGGCTTGGCCGCAACTTTCTTGGCGGGAGCCTTTGCTGTGGTTTTTGCAGCAGGCTTTGCTGTGGTTTTCTTGACTGCTTTTTTGGGGGATGCAGCGCTGGCGGCAGAAGTTTTTGGTTTGGCCGCTGTTTTTTTAGCGGCCGCAGCCTTTGCAGGCTTACTCGTTGTGACCTTGGCTGTAACCTTTGCAGCAACCTTTGCTGCGGGCTTGGTTGCTGTTTTTTTGGTCGTCGATGGTTTTGCAGGCTTACTTGTCGCAACTTTTCCAGGAACCTTGGCCTTTGGCATTCGTACTTCCTCCCTTGATTTTAATAACAAACAGCTAGTTGTAGGTCGGGTAGAGCAAAGCGAAACCCGACTTCGTCTAGGGTTCAAAAGGGGTCGGAACCCCTTTTGCCCGTGCTTCATCACCCAGAAATCTTCGCCGTTCGTGGGTCACGGCGGTAAAGAAAAAAGCCGCTCCTTTTGTTCTCGACCGCCGGTATGGCATGATTTACCTTCTGCGCTGGAGCTATTGCGTCGGGTTTCGCTTTGTTCTACCCGACCTTGCGACTCTATTTACAGTCAAAATCCCACTGACAGGTACGAATCCATGTTACGCATCGTTCGCCCTCATAGACTTGGCACTCTTTCCAGCAGCGCATGCAGCCCGGCATTTTCCGCGCGCTTTCCTTGTTCGGCGCCTGAATCCTTAAATCTTCCACGAACCGTGCCACTTCCTTTCCGTTTTGGTCCACGATAGCCTTCCCGTCGCGGGAAATCATGAGTTCTACCGTGGCAACTTCACGCTGCTCTTTTGCACTCTTCGGTTCGGCGGCAGCGGCGGACATGCCAGAAAAAAGGATCAGGAGTATCGCCGTTGTTGCGGTGTGAATACCCAGCATCTTGAAATGCATGATTTCCTCCTTTGGGATTATAGCGGTTTTTGGCTCTCCATCAGCAAAATCAAATCCAGCACCCGGTTGGAGTAGCCCCATTCGTTGTCGTACCAGGAGAGCACCTTGACCGAGGTGCCGATCACCTTGGTGGACAGGGCGTCCACCACCGAGGAGTGCGGGTTGCCCTGGTAGTCGATGGAGACCAGGGGCTCTTCGGAATAGCCGAGATACCGGTTGGCCGCTTCTTTCAGGGCCTGATTCACCTCCGGCACCGTGGTCGCCCTTTCCACCTCCATGACCGCATCCACCAGGGAGACGTTGGGGGTGGGCACCCGCACGGCCAGGCCGTCGAACTTGCCTTTCAGCTCGGGGATCACCAGGGAGACCGCGGCCGCGGCCCCGGTTTTGGTGGGGATCATGGAGAGCGCCGCGGCCCGGGCGCGACGCAGGTCGCTGTGCGGAAAATCCAGGATGGACTGGTCGTTGGTGTAGGAGTGGACCGTGGTCATCAACCCGGTCTTGATGCCGAAGCGGTCGAGGATGACCTTGACCATGGGGGCCAGGCAGTTGGTGGTGCAGGAGGCGTTGGAGATAATGTGGTCTTCGGTGGGGTTGTATTCGTCTTCGTTGACCCCCATGACGATGGTCTTGACCTTGCCCTTGGCCGGGGCGGAGATCACCACCTTTTTCGCGCCGGCTTCGAGGTGCAGGGCTGCCTTATCGCTATCCGTGAAGAGCCCGGTGGATTCGACCACGTACTCGACCCCAAGCTTGCCCCAGGGAATGTCGGCGGGATTGCGATGGCTGAAGATTTTGACCTGACGACCGTTGACGGCGATGCCATCCTCGGAGGAGGTCACGCTTTTATCGTACACTCCCATGATCGAGTCGTACTTGAGCAGGTGGGCCAGGGTGGCGTTGTTGGTCAGGTCGTTGATGGCGACGACTTCGATATCACCAAAGAGCGGATCTTTATCGATGGCCCGAAAGATGTTGCGGCCGATGCGGCCAAAACCGTTGATGCCTATTCGTATCGCCATGCCAATCTCCTTGTGTGTGTAACTGTCCAGCAGCACCGCACCTGCTTTGTCATCGACCAGCTCATGTGCAATAGCACACTTCGCAGGCTTCTTCCGCGCATCTGCGGCACTGTTGAACAGTTACGGTCCGTGGTTTTTCCAACTTCCCGGCTCCAAGCCGGACATTTTTTTCTGTCGTTTTTCCAGAAGGCGCGGAATTATTGTACCTGCGAAACTGCTTCGTGATAAAGCGATAAATAATGGGTCAGCACTTTATCCCAGGTGTAGGTGTCGTGAATCGTTTTGACGGCGGCCTGCTGCATGGCCTGGATTTTTTTGGGATTGTCCCGGAAGGTCTGCATCGCTTTCTGCATTGCGCCCATCAGGGCGGCGGATTTGTGCTCCGGATAGGCAAAGCCGGTTTCCCCGTCTTTCACTTTGACCAACCCGCCGATGTGGTGGACGATGGGCAGGTTGCCGAAGAGTTGGGCGATATAGTCGGTAAGGCCGCACGGCTCGTAGCGGGAGGGGATGAGAAAAAAGTCCCCCGCAGCGTAGATGCGGGTGGCAAGCTGCTGGTCGTAGCCCCTGAGCAGGCAGATGCGGCCGAGGTTTTTGCGGGAAGCGGCCAGGCCGGACAGGGCCGTCTCGATTTCCTTGCTGCCCGAGCCCTGGATCAGGACCTGGAAGTTCTGGTCCGAGGGCAGCAGGGTTTCCAGCGCCCCCAGCAGCTTGTCCACCCCCTTTTGGGCGGAAAAGCGGCCGACAAAGGTGAACAGCGGGATGCCGGGCCGGTCGTCCAGGGTGCCGGTCTGGCGGACCGTTTTGAGGCTGCGTTGGGCCAGATCCTTGAGCAGGCTCCGGCGGCATTTCGCCTTGCCCGCCAGGTCGCCGCTGGCCGGGTCAAAGGCGGCGGCAAGACCCAGGGGTTTTGGTTTGGCCGGGTCAAAATCCGCCGGGTTGATGCCGTTGGTCACGCCCTTGAGCACCACGCCCCGGGCCAGGAGCCGGTGGCCGAGCATGCCGGTCAGCGCGTCGTCGTCGGTTTCCCGCAGCTCCCGGGCATAGTTTTCGCTCACCGTGTTCATCACCGCATAGGTCGAGGCGGCGAGAAACGGGTCGAATTTGCCGTCCAGCAGATTGGCGGTGATCAGGGAGCTTGGCAGACCGGTGATCGCCTCGGCAAAGGGCAGGTCGCCCACCTCCTGGTGGTAGCCGGTCCCGGCGTTGTGGATGGTCACCACGCAGCCGGTTTCAGCAAAGTAATGGCGCCATCCTTCCGTTTCGCGGAGCATGGCCGGGAGGATGGCGGTGTGGCCGTCGTGGCAGTGGATGATATCGGGGTGTTCGTCCAAGCGGATCATCAGGGCCGCCGCCGCTTTTTGCAGCAGGACGTTCATGGCGAAGTAGTCGAAATGGCCCGAGCCCTGGCGGTGGAAAGGGTCCAGGGCTTCGTCCTCGGCGGTATAGGTGTAGACGCTCTTTTTTTCCAGATAGCGGGCTGCGTCGATCAGGTAGAGGGCAAGTGCCCCTTTTTTTGCGGCCGGTTTTGCCGTTTTGGCGAAGACCCGCACATACTCCCGGCGCGGTTCCCCGGCATAGTCCATGTCGATGTCAAAACCCAGATCCAGGGGGGTAAAGCCCAGCGGACCAGGGTCCATGAAGCCATAGAGCGGCAGGACCACGCTGACCTTGCGGCCCGAGCGCGCCAGGGCCTCGGCCAGTTGCCGGGCCACATCCTTGACCCCGCCGGCCCCGGCCAGGCCGTCGTATTCGCGGGTCAGCATCCAAACATTGTTGATTTTTTTGTAATGGCGGGACTCAGGGGCCATGACTTCTCCGATTAAAATGGGGCTGTGTGCTTATGTGAGAGCAGGATTCATTATTGCGGGATTTCGCCCGGAAGAGGCGGCTCTGGCTCGCGATCAGTTCCTGTTTCTTTTTTATACCGATCATAGGAGATCTGTTCTTGTAAAGCGATCTCCGCCGGATGTTGTTCCATCCGCTCGCGCATCTTGAGCCCTTCGTAAATATGTTCGTACACCTGCTCTTTTGATGAACAACCGGCGGAGAAAATTACAAGAAAAAGGCCTATGAGCAGGGAGAGATGTTTCATGGATTTCCCGTTGCGTGAGCGCGGTGCTCAGGCGATGGCCTTCTGCCGGAGCAGATGATCGGCCAGGCACAGGGCAACCATGGCCTCGCAGACCGGGATGATCCGGGGAATGGCGGAGATGTCGTGCCGGCCGCCGATGCTGACCGTGACCGGCTCGTGGGCCAGGTTGATGGTTTGCTGCTCCTTGCCGATGGAGGGGATGGGCTTGACCGCAACCCGGGCCACGATGGCATCGCCGTTGGAGATTCCGGCCAGGATGCCGCCGCTGTTGTTGGAGGCAAACCCCTCGGGCAGAATGACATCGTTGTTTTCCGAGCCCCGCATCCCGGCGGCAGCAAAGCCCGCACCGATCTCCACCCCCTTGACCGCGCCGATGGACATCAGCGCGCTAGCCAGGGCCGCGTCGAGTTTTTCAAACACCGGCTCGCCCAACCCCGCGGGACAGCCGGTGGCGAGAATCTCGACAATGCCGCCCAGGGTATCACCCTCTTTGCGCACCGTTTCGATATGGCCGATCATCTTGGCGGCAGCCTCGTTGTCCGGGCAGAACAACGGGTTATCGTTGATTTCGCTCAGATTGCGTTTGTCGGTGGTGATCCCGCCCAGGGACACGGTGTAGGCCGTAACCGTGATACCGTGCAGGCTGAGGAGTTTTTTCGCCACTGCCCCGGCTGCTACGCGCCCTGCGGTTTCACGGGCCGAGGCCCGGCCGCCGCCCCGGTGGTCGCGGATCCCGTACTTGGCGAGATAGCTGATGTCGCCATGCCCCGGCCGGAAGATATCCTTGAGGTTGTCGTAGGACTTGCTGTGGGCGTCTTTGTTGAAGATCGCCAGGGCAATGGGGGTGCCGGTGGTTTTTCCTTCAAAGACTCCGGAGAGGATCTCCACTGCGTCCGGTTCCTTTCTGGGGCTGGCGGCAGGCCCCCCCTTGCCGGGCCGCCTGCGGTCCAGCTCCGCCTGGATATCCTGGGCAGTGAGCGGCAGCCCGGGGGGGCATCCGTCCAAGGTGGCGCCTACGGCCGTGCCGTGGGATTCGCCCCAGGTGGTTACGCGAAAAAGAGAGCCAAAGGTATTTCCAGCCATTATTTACACCTAACAGAAGATGGGGTCCTTGGGGAGCGAGGCTTCTACCTCGCGAAGAAACGCGTCGTCTCCCAGGGCCGTTTCAATGATATGCACGATTTCGCCTGCGGTTTTGTTGCTGGTGTCCACGGCAAGGTGCGAACCTTTTTCATAGAGCGGATCCCGCTCGGCCAGCACCTGGGCCACCTCGACATAGAGGTCCGAGTCGGTGAGCGTGGGCCGCTGCTCCGTACTGTTTGCATCCTCGGCCAGCCTGCGGCAGATGGTGTCGATATCCGCCGTGAGCCAGACGGTGAGGCCGGTCTGCCGCAAGAGGTTCCAGATATCCTGATGCAGGATCGCCCCGCCGCCGGTGGAGATGACCGCGTCTTTGCGGCAGACCATTTCGGCCAGCAGGTCGCGCTCCAGGAGGCGGAACTGCCCCCACCCGTGCTGGGCGACGATTTGCCGGATGGACTGCCCTGCCCTGGCCACGAGCATCTCGTCCATATCGATGAAATCGAGGTGCAGATGTTCGGCCAGCGTCAAACCCACCAGGGTCTTGCCGGTGGCCCGGTAGCCGGTGAGGATTATTTTTCTCCGCGGTGTGAACATATAGAGAATTTACGGGAAGATAGGGGGGGTGTCAAGCGCGGCCGCTCTTTCTTTTCCGTGATAGACCGCGAAGCAGGAAAAAGCACAAGGGTTTTGTCGGGCATGGTTTTCAGAATCAGGGCAATGCGGATATCTCGTTTTCAGCTAATCTCCTGAAATACAACGACATTTTAATTTTTTCACGAAATAGGACAAAAAAGGTTTGACAGCGTTCCGTGCAAATGATAACTTTTATCAAACACGAAACGATTGTCCTTACGGATTCCTTTTACGATGGAGATATCTCATGGGTGAAAACTGCTGCGGTTGTTTACAGGTTGGTCAGAATGTCCCCGATTTTACCATGGAAACCTACGAGCCGACCGATTACGGGTTCGGCACCACTTCCCTGGAAAAGCTGAAAAAGGCCGGCAAGTGGACCGTCCTGGTTTTCTATCCCGCTGATTTTACCTTTGTCTGCTCCACTGAATTAGGCGATCTGGCCGACGAGTACGACAATATCAGGGCAGCGGGCGGTGAGGTGATCACGGTGAGCACCGATACCGTTTACACCCATCTCGCCTGGAAACGGGAAGAGAAATTCCTGGAAAACGCCAAATACCCCATGGCCGCCGACCCCACCGGCGCCGTGGCCAAGTTGTTCGGGGTCTATGACTACACCACGGGGCTTGCCCTGCGCGGCACCTTTCTCATCAGCCCGGAGGGCAAGCTGGTGGCCTCCGAGGTGAATTTTTACAACGTCGGCCGCAGCGCCAAGGAACTCTTGCGGAAACTCAAGGCCAGCGTCTATGTGGCCGCCCATCCCGCCGAGGCGTGCCCGGCCCGCTGGGAAGCAGGCGACAAGACCCTGACCCCCGGTCCGAAACTGGTGGGGCATGTGTACGACGCCCTGAAGTAATCCCGTCGCAATCGCGGATCGCGCGATTGCGCAAACACGGAACACCCTCTCCTCCGCTGCACTCCCAGCACAGGAGGAGAGTTGCTTTCTTCCTCTCTCCCCTTGAAGCCCCCTTTCCCCCCTCCCTGGGAAAGGGGGCTTTCTTTTTCCGCTGACTTCAAGGGGTATTATTCCCGTGCATCCCTGTCCAGAGGCCCAGGAAAAAATGGCGGGCATTGGCGCCCAGCGAACGGGTCCGGTAGCCGCCTTCCTGCACGATCAGCGTGGGCAACCGCAGGGTGCCGAGCATCCGGCCGTTTTCCTCAAAATCAGCGGCCATGAGCGACCAGGTTCCGGTGGGGTCTTTTTTGGCCGGGTCAAGCCCCAGCGCCACCACGAGAAAATGCGGCTTAAAGGCGCGGATCCGCTTGAGCGCCCGGGCAAGCACCGGCCGGTAGCCAGAGCCCTCCAGCGTTTCCGGTAAAGGGTAGTTGCGATTAAATCCCCTCCCTGCTCCCTCCCCCACCTCTTCGCGGAAACCGGAAAAATAGGGATAGGCAAAGCTGGGATGCCCGTGGATGGAAAGGGTCAGCACATCATTGCGGTGATAAAAGATATCCTGGGTGCCGTTGCCGTGGTGATAATCGATGTCAAGCACCGCCACCCTGCCCTCGCGGCTTAAATAGTTGGCGGCGATGGCAGCCGAATTGAAGTAGCAGAAACCGCCGAACACCCGGCTTTCGGCATGGTGCCCCGGTGGCCTGACCAGGGCGTAGGTAAGGCGGTAGCCTTTTTCCAGAAGCTGAGCCGCGGTCAGGGCGCAGTCCACCGCGCCCTTGGCCGCCCTGTAGGCATTGTGGTTCAGGGGGGTGAAGGTGTCGATGCAGTAGTAGCCTGCCCGCACCGGCAGATCCTTGGGCGGCTTGGTCGCGTTGCGGATGGGAAAGACATAGGGGTACACCGATTTCCCGGGCTCAAGACCGGTGCAGACCTGATTGAGGTAATCGACGAATTTCGGGTCATGGACTTTTTTGATGTGCCGCTCGGAAAAATGGCGCGCCGGCAGCCGCTCGAACAGGCCGGTGGGCTCTATCCCCTTGAGGATGGAGGCAATGCGCACCGGCGCTTCCACGTAGCCCCGTTCGCGGACATGGTGGATATCGTGCTTTTCGTTGACGATGAGGCCGATCAATTTTTCCAGCGACTTGGTGTGGTACACCCGAATCGGCTCTTTCTTGATATACCGGGGGGGGCGGCGCTCCACCGGGTCGTCGCGGAAGGAATCCACCACCATGTCGATATAGCCCGCGGGGCAATCCTTGCCGTATTTGCGGATGAGGATGGCGCGCACCACCTGGCGGGCCCTTTCCCTGGCAAGGGGCTTGCCGGAGCCGAGATCGTCGTACACCAGATAGGGCGGGCAATCGTACTCCGACTTGAGCGGGGTTTCGTAGGTTGTATTGATGATGGGCAAGGCGCCGTAGCGCTCGTAGAACCGGAGCCGGGCCCGGCTCTGCTTCACCGCGGCCGGGTCGCGGCAGATCTTCGGGTCGTCGGGCAGGCACTCCATGAAGATTCCGTCTGTGGCAAGGGAGCGGGCCTCCTCCCGCACCCGGGCGTACAGGGCGCCGCCGATGCCGCTGGCCGCGGCCTTGGGGTCCACCGAGATGAAGTCCAGAAAGCAGAAGGAAAGGTCCGGGGCATGGTTGAGCAGGGCAAACCCCTTGACCCGGGGCTTCATGTCGTCGGCAACGAAGAGGATGGTGCGGAAGCGGTATTTCAGGGGGTTCGAAAGCTTTTGAGCCAGGCTGTTGATCTCGTTTTCCGAGACCGCCGAAAACTGGCTGCGCAGGATTTGCTGCACCTGATCGATGGTCTCGCGATCGATGGCCAGGGTGTCGTCGTAGATCCGGCGAATGCGAAACATGGTGGGCTCACTTAAAAAGAGAGAAAGAAACAGGTCCGCGACATAGATTCAAAGGCATAAAAGTGTAACTGTTGTAATCGCGGTTTGAGCGATTTCAACAAACAGGATGGCCTCGTAACAAATCGAAATGTGCTTTAAACAGGTGCTTCGACAGGCTCAACACGAACGGAATATCAATCGTTAAGACAACATCCGGTCGGCCTGAGCTTGTCGAAGGGCTGTTGTTACGAGGACATTCAGATCTCCTTGAGGTAGATCACCTTGTCGTCGCCGTCCCGGTAAAAATCATGGAGCACGCAGGCCACCTGGTAGCCGTTTTTCTCGTAAAAGCTCCGCGCCCGATCATAGCCCGGCGTGGAGGAGGTGTCCACGTAAACCTTGGCCGACCCCTGTGCGCGCAGGTCTCTCTCCATCCGGGCAAGCAGCCGCCGACCCACCCCTTGCCTGCCCAGGGCCGGAGCCACTGCCACCCAGTACAGGTCGAAGCGGCGGTCGGTCATGGGGATTTCGCCGTAGCAGATAAAACCCACCACCCCCTGCCCCTCGCGTATTGCCACCAGGATGGAATAATCGTTTTTGGCCGGGTCCAGGGTGTCGTCGATGACCTCGATGGCCACCTCGACCTCCTGGGCGTTGAAATTATCTTGCTGCTCCACCAGGCTCAGGAGTTGGGCGCGGTCTTGGGGTTCAATGGGCCGGATGGTGATCATAGGGCGAGCCGCAGGGAAACCAGCCGGAGGAATTCTCCGATCATCTCCGTGTAGCCCATCCCGTTGTGGGCCACGGCGGCGGGAAACCCGGCGTCCGGACTCAGGCAGGGATTGGCGTTGATTTCCAGGATGGCGAGACGTCCTTGCGCATCAAGGCGCAGGTCCACCCTGGCGTAATCGCGCAGGCCAAAAAGTCCGAAGCATTCCTGGGCCATATGGCGCATGGTGTACTGCAAGGATTCGGGCAGGGTATCCGGAAAAATTCGCGGGCAATGGTGGTACTCAAAGGAATCCTCGTCCCATTTGGCCTTGTAACTCACGATCCGGTGCAGGTCGGCGGGAAATTCGGAAAAATCGATCTCCGCCAGGGGCATGACCCGGGGCTGGGGATAGCCGAAGAGCGAGACATTGAACTCCCTTCCCGCGACATACTCCTCCACCAGAATGGCGCCGTACCGGCCGTAGAGTTCTTCCAGCCGGGGCAGCAGGTCAATGCTGTTTTCCACCACTGATTCTTGCTCGATGCCGATGGAGGCATCCTGGAAGCGAGGCTTGAGGATCACCGGGAAATGGAGCCCGGCGGGCCGCAGCACCTCGGCGCCCTCGTAGAGGAAAAAGGGCGGAGTACGAAGGCCGGAGGCGGAGAGCAGCCGTTTCACCGTGAGCTTGTCCGTGGAGAGCAGCAGCGCCATGGCCGAGGAGCCGGTGAAGGGGATCCCCAGCAGTTCAAGGACCGCGGCCGGATGGCCGATGAGGAGCGGGTCTTCGTCCACCGACTCGCAGAGGTTGAAGGCGATGTCGATCCTTGCCGCCTGCACCTGACTGACAAAGCGGGACAGATCGCGGGTAAAGGGGATGCGCACCCGAGGCTGCCCCAGCTCGGCGAGCGCAGCCTCGATGGCCTCCACCTGGGCCAGGATATCGGCGGAGGATTCCCAGTTCGGGTCGCCTTTGGGGATCGGCTCGTTGTGGATGATCCCGACCGTGAGGTGCTTCATGGTTCAAGCCCGAGCCTGGCAATGGCGGCGGTCACGATTTCGGCGAGCAGCTCCTGGTAGGAGATCCCGTATTTGGTGGCGATGATGCAGAGGTCGGAATGCTCGGGGTGCAGCCCGGCCAGGGGGTTGACCTCGATGAAATTCGGGATGCCGTTGGCGTCGGAGCGCAGATCGACCCGGCCGCCGTCCCGGCAGGCCAGCCCGTGCCAGGCGGCCAAGGCGGTTGCTTCCGCCTGCCGGGCTTCCGGGTCGTCCACCTTGCGGTATTCCACCAGCTCTTCGCAGAACTCCTTGTTGTGATACGAATAGACCTCCGGCTCGGAATGCGGCAGCAGGATTACCTCCATGATCCCGATGGAACGGGCTGCCGGGCCGTTGCCCACGATGCCCACGGTGAACTCCCTCCCCGGCAGGAACGCCTCCACCAGCACCGGCTGACGATAGATTTCTAAAAGCTCCGCGCAGACCGCGTGCAATTGCCCGCTATTGCTGATCTTGGAGGCCGGGGTAACGCCCTTGCCGGTGCCCTCGGCCACGGGTTTGGCAAAGACCGGATAGGGCAGAGCCACCGCAGCCACGTCCGCCATGGACTGCACCACCGCAAAGGCGGGGGTAGGGATGCCGAGATCCCGGACCACATGTTTGCTCATTCCCTTGTGCAGGGTAAGGGCCAGGACCAGGGGATCGGAAAAGACGTAGGGAATCCGGTGCGCCTCCAGCAGGGCGGGCACCAGGGCTTCCCGGCCAAAGCCGTACAGCCCTTCACAGATATTAAAGACCAGATCCCACCGCTCGCCGGCCAAAAGCCGGGGCATGAGGCCCATGAAATTGCCGATGGGCACCGTCTCGTGGCCCATGTTTCGCAGGGCGGCGTCAATGGCCGCGATGGTGGATTCCCGGTCGAACTCGGCGGTTTCCTCTTCCCCGTACCCTGCGGCCAGATAGTCGCTCCGCAGGTCGTAGGTCATTCCAATCAGCATATGGGTTTTTCCTTGGTTACAGGGCAGTTAGCAAAAGGCGAGCAAGTTCCCTTGTATGTCCGTTTCC
>DDWZ01000024.1 GCA_002347095.1 Desulfobulbaceae bacterium UBA2273
TACACAAAATTCTTTACACACCCCATTTGTTTCGTCATCGTCGTTCTCCTCTGTTGTTGAGTTTCCTGCTGTTTCACGCCGGATGCGTGATGTAAAAGAACGGTCTTTCTTGAAAAAATCCGGGAAGGGAAGAAACTCCGCTTTTCCCCGAGCTTTGCAAACGCCTGGTGCTTGCTCTTATCACACGACTATTTCAAAGAGTACCCGCATGTTGGCCTTTGCCGGCTTTGAGTATATCTCTCTAGGCGCTGACTCACAGGCGACCGGGTATTTTTTGCCATAGCCGATGGTGGACTACTTAATGGACATCCGGTTCGTTACGCTCTTCACTCCGTGTACGTCGCTGGCAAGTTTGGTGGCCAAACTCAACTCGGCGGCGTTATTGGCCTTGCCAGACAAGGTGACCTCACCACGCTTCGTTTCGACCTTGGCATTCATGGCGCTGGTCGATTGGTGGGAGAGCAACGTTATCTTGACCTGGGCCGTGATGGAAGCGTCATCAATCTTTTCCCCCACCGTTCGCTCCTTCTGCGGAATCTTTGCCACACTCATCTCGTTATGCACGCCTTTAACCCCTTCCACATCCTTGGCGTATTCCGCTGTCAATTCCTTTTGCGCCAGACTGGCAGCCTCGCCGCGCAGGGTCACGATACCGCCTGCAACCTCCACCTCGGTTGTGCCGGCGCGCACGCTGCGATGAAACAAAAGCGTGATTTTCACCTTCTCACGGAGCCACGCATCGGAATTTGCGGTGGGGGCTGCCCCTTTAACCACCAACCTGTTGTCCACGTTCTTGACCCCAGGCAACCCTGCAACGGTTTCCTGGGCCAATGATTTATGGAAGTTCTCGGCAACGGTCCCGGTCAAGATGACGGCGCCGTCCTTGGATTCGATCTTGATATCATCACCCTGCAGGTAGGTTTTGAACACATACGACTGCCTGGCGGAAGATTCGATGCGAGCGTCCATGTTTTTAGCTTGCTCAGTGCTATCGAGCGCCCCCATAGCCATCGCGGCCACCAGTAACGTTTCGAAACGGGTGTCCTTACTTCCTGCTTGCACAGGTTTATCGAACGCCCCCATGACCAAAGCAACTACCAGTAACGTTATGAAACGTATCGTTTTCATAAAACGTCCTCCTCATGTCGACTGTTGCAGCTTCATCAGTAAATATCCAAGACCGCATATCCTGAAGGAAATGAACAAAAAAGTTGGCGCCAGCAAGGATGCTGGCGCCGATTAACCCCCGAAGAAAGTTACTCCGTATACTGGAGGGTGATGATCACGGTCCTGTTCAGCGACCTCCCCTCGGGCAGACTGTTGTCATAGGGCGGATTATTGGGTCCGTTGCCCACATGGTTTATCTGTGCGGCAACCGATGTCCCGGCTTGCTGAGTGGTGTCGTACACCGTTTTTGCGCGGCGCTCCGACAATTCGACATTATATTTTTCCTTGCCAATGGTGTCGGTGTGTCCAATGATATCCATGGTCACGGTCTTAAGCTCCGCCACCCTGCCGAGCACCCGATTGACAATGATCTGATTGCGATCCTTGAGTTCCGCCCGGTCAAAGTCAAAGAGGATCAGACCATACTTCTCCACTATCTTGTTGCCGGTCTTCTGGGCGCTGCGCTCCTCCCGTCTGATAAGATTGATGGCAATCGGCTCCGTGGAGACGCCAAACACATTGCCTTCCTTGTCTTTCACTTCAAGATCGGCGCTGAGCTGCCCAAGCGCGGCAAGATTACGAGAGTTCATCGTTGCCAGGGGGAAAATAATTTCCGCCGGCGGATTCCCCACGCCCTCCCGGGTAGCCAGCACCTTGTCCCCGCCCAGCAGTCTGAGCTGCCAGCGCACAATCTCGGTCTCGGCTTGCAGGGATGAACTGATCCGAATTTCCTTGGTGTCGGCTTGTTCCTGCACATAGGTACTTTTGATGGTGTCGAGGATGGCGGGATGGCTGGACAGGATTTCCACCCGCTGATTTTCAACGATACCTTCCGGCACCCGGCTGGTACTGGGCACGGCGGGAAGATTTCGGGCCTTGATTTCCATCCGGGCCGGGTCAATGGCCCACACGGATTGCAGATAGGCGGAAACCGCCTCGGCCCGGCTCTTTGCCAGGGCAATCTTTCCTTTTTCCACGCCGTTATTGGAATTGCAGCCCACCAGGGTTATCCGGGCCTCGGGGTTGGCCACCAGCCGTTTACCGATCACATTCAAAACGTGGTGGTACTTTTCCATGGTGTCGGTGAGCTTTTCCTCGGCAAACGCCCCTGTCTCCGCCGGGCCGGACAGGGCAACGTATCTTTCCGGGATGCGGCTTTTTCCCGTGTCAAAATAGATGTGGTTCAACAACGGCGAGCTGTCCACGATGGTGACCTCCTCGATATTCACGGAGGAAGGCACGGAAAAAAGAGCCCCGGTCGGCGCGGTGAGAAAACGGTAGGTGACCAAGTAGCGGTGGAAGATGGTGGTGGAAAATTTGTTGAGAATGGGCAGGAAATCACTGGCCGCATTGGCTTTGCGGATCATCCCGTTATTGCCCTGCGCAAACGAGCTCAAAAAAGTATCCAGGCCCGGCTTGTCCATATAGTCCACGGCATAGGCGGTGAAGTTGGTCACACCCGTGGCCGCCAAGCCTACTTCCTCGGCCTTTACCGTGCTGTTGATGTCTTCCCCGTCTGAAAAAACGATCATGAACTTTTGGCTGTCCGCAGGCATCTGGCGGATGATCTCCAACCCCTTCTGCATGCTGTCATAGAGGTAAGTACCGTCGGTCGTCTCCGGGAAATAACTGCTCCGGAGAAATTGGTTCAAAGCCGCCACATCGTTTCCCTGAAACGTCTTGGTGGAGACTCGCGGTAGTTTATCGCCCGGATCGACAAAGGTGACGATATGAACATTATCAATGGGCCGAACCAGGGCAAGGAAACTGCTCATCGCGGCCAGCAGCGGCTCAACCGCCTTGCGCTGTTCCATGGAGTAGGAATTGTCCACCACCAAAACGATATTAAGGCCGGTGTTCCGTTGCTCCAGGACGTCTTCCACCGAAATAATCTTCGCTGTTTTTGGCCCTTGCGTAATGGAAAAATCCTCTTTCTTTAAACCCAGGATGGCATCTCCGTCCTGATCCTGGACCGAGACCAACACCTTGCCTTCGGCAATGGGCTGGAAACTCAGTCTTGTTTTCTGGTGGAGAACCTGCACCTCAAGATTGTCAAGGGCCAAACTCACGCCCGCCCATGAAAAACAGGCAAAAAATAGGCACAATAGACTAACGGTTTTTTTCATGGTGTTTCTCCTGTAAGAATGCGCTGTGCAACACGATGGCAAGACTTCATGCGGTTTTCTTTATCCAACGGCCAAAACACCCATATCATGTGCCACATCCTCCAAGGCGCCACTTACAGCCAACAGGAAGATGTCTCGGTGTTTGTTCGTGATCAGTGTCTTGTAAAGCAGAATATGTGCCAGGTGATGTATTGCCGGGATTCCGGCTGTCATCCTGCTGAAATGATAGAAATTTAAATGGATCGTGCTGTGCGGAACAAACTCTGTGAAAAGGATCGCGAGCTGACATATCAGGAAATTCCTGACATGTCAGCCGTGATAACCACTTGGAAGCAGATGTGCTCCCATTGCCAATTTTCCGCGAACATGCTCCTAGCGGATTGGACTGCGGATGACGAAAGATTTCCCCTGGAAGTCCAATATTGCCCCCGTTGAAGTAATTTCCACGACATGCAGCTCGCTGCTCAGCCAGTCGCCTTCATGCAGCAGGCGATCGTTGATCCGCACCAACCTGCGGCCCGGGTCGGCACTGTGGTAATGCATGCTCATGGTCAGACGGGGTATCCGATCGCGCAGTTCCTTGGGCAAGTCGAGATAGAGCGGCAAATTTTCTTGGCTTCGCGCTTCCGGCTGTTCGCTGACTCCGGCCGTAACCCGTTCAGCGGGTTCCATCCTTTTGCTTGGCGTGCCGCCATGAACCAGCGCCGGTGGTGTACTCAGCGCGCGGCTCTCCGCCGGAATCGGAGCTGAGTCTTCCGCCAAGGAAGCCTCGGGCTGGGGGGCCGGAGCTGGAACAAAATCCTGCAAAACGGCTGTCGGCTCGGCCGGCCTGGGCTGATCGAGAGAAGAAGGTGCTTGGCTCGCCCCGTTCACCGCCGGGGCCGGCGCAAGGATTGCGGGTTCAATCCCGCGGTAAAACCACCAACCACTGACCAGAGCCAGGGGCAGGATGCCGGCCGCCAGCCAGGAAGACCAGCGCCGTGCCCGGCGCGAGGACAGCAAGAGTGTCCGTTTGCACACCTCCTGCTGCGGCGTGTTATTCTGCAGCCGTTGCTGCTCCGATTTCTTGAGTGCTTCGAGGATAAAGGACATCAACTGACTCCTAGCGGGGAAAGATGCGGACCGGCCGGATTACGGGCGGTGTCGAGATGGACCAGGGTCATCGGTCCGAGAACGCCATCCGGCGTCAGACCATTACTGAGCTGGAAGCGCTTGAGAGCGACAAGGAGCGAGCCCTCCAGGCGGGCTTCCTGACCGGTCGCGGCATACAGACCCAGCTCCTGGAGGGTCTTTGCCAACCAGGCGACCGAAGCGCCCGCCTCTCCGGGTTCCACAATCTCCCGCTGCAACGGCGGCCTCTGCCAGAGCAGAAGGTACTCCCCAACCCAGTACGGGGCAATCGCGGAAAGCGCCAAGTCGTACTGCTTGCCTCCGGCGATGAATATGCCCCGGTTGCCCTCAAGACGCGCCATTACGACATGAAACGGTGTTCCGGCCTCGCCGTAGAGGGTCAGGATGACCGGCCGATTCATTTTCCGCAGCGTCTTCATGCTGTCGTTGCGGACGAGGCAATCCAACCCCTGTTCGCTGGCGTATGAGCAGTAGTCCGGACGGTCAGGATTATAGGAGAGGCCCCACAGCCCGGCCAGATCGGCAAACGCACCCTCCATGCTCTGGGAAGCGACGAAATCCTCCGGCAGCCTCCGGCCCGCAGCATCGTCGGAACCGCCCTGGGACGAGACTGCCGCCTGCGGATTTTTGCCTTCGCTGGCCGAGCTTTGTGTCTGCGCGGAAGAGTCTTTGCCGAAACCGAATGGCAGCGGGTACGGCCTCTTCCAGTACCAAAAAACGGCGATGCAGATCATGAGGACGAGAGCACCCAGAGCGGCTGCCAGCGCAACCTTTTTTCGCTTTCCTTGCGACTGGAGTCTCCCGAGTACTTCATGGGCGGCCTGGCGAAGGATTCTCCGGTTGACCTGCTGGCGATTCAAGGTATACGCCCCGAGCAGGGCGCGATCGCAAATGAGATTGATCAAGCGCGGAATGCCGCCGGTCAACTGCCAGAGAGTCTTACTAAGATTTTCGGGGAAGAGCGGGCGATTGCAGCCGGCGATCTCCAGGCGATGCCGCACATAGGAGCCCATTTCTTCCGCATCAAGAGGCCCCAGGTGGTAACGGGCGGTAATCCGCTGGGAGAACTGACGCATCTCCTGCCGGTTCAGAATTGAAAGCAGCTCCGGCTGGCCGAGCAGCACGATCTGCAGCAGTTTGTAGCGATTCGTCTCAAGGTTGGTCAACAGACGCAACTGTTCAAGGACATCGGTGGAAAGGTTCTGTGCCTCGTCGATGAAGAGTACGGTTTTACGCCCGCGGGCATTGGCCTCAAGCAGGTAGGCGTTGAGGCGATCGACCAGGTTCTTGATACTGCCCTGTTTTTCCCGGTCGATACGGAGTTCGTCGCAGATGGTCTCCAGCAGCTCGATGACGCTGACCTTGGGATTGAAAACAAAGGCAACATCCACCCCCTCGGGCAGTTGTTCAAGGAGACTGCGGCAGAGGGTCGTCTTACCGGCCCCGACCTCACCGGTCAGAAGAACGAAACCACCGTCTCTCTTGATCCCGTACTGCAGGTGGGCCAAGGCTTCACGGTGGCGCTCGCTCATGTAAAGGTAGAGCGGGTCCGGCGCGATCGAGAAGGGAATTTCATTGAGGCCAAAATGGGAAGTGTACATACAGGTCCACACAGGGTTGGTTGTTGTTAGCTGCTTGACTCCATTACAGAAGAGCAACCCGGTTCCTCCAGGAGGACGGCTTACCTGATCACGGGGTTGGCCAAGGTTCCCGTCAGGTGGAGATTGCGGCTGCCGTCCGGCAAAGGAGTTCCGGCAAGTTGAATAAAATTGGCCAGGGTCGGGTCCTCCTGATCGCCGGCACGTACCGACACATTGAGATTGATCTGGCTGTTTTGCGGATTTTCCTTCACCAGCGTCACGGTTCCCTTGCCGGAAAGCACCACATCCCCCCCGGTGGCTTCCAGGCTATCGATGAAAAACAATGTTCCCTGACCGCTCATCCGCAGGGACATCTTGCCCAGGCGTAAACCGGCCGCATCCCTGGTCAGGGCTTCGAGGCCCTGGAGCGCGGCCTGCTCGAAGCGGAGGTCGATCAGGCTTTTGGTGGCCGATTGCAATGGGGCAGCGGTCTCCATCTGCCCCGTGGTGATAATACCGACAAAACGCATTCCCAAACCGCTCGGCAAGGGGATGTCGACCGGCAGCGCGGTCGCGCCCAGGGCCAGCAGCCCGCTCCGCTGCCAGCGGAAGGCAAGCTCTCCGTCCGCAGCAAAAAGTTTTCCCTTAATCCCCGGGTCTCCCGTGATAATGCCCGCCCAAAAGGGGGAGAACCTAAACCGCTCAACACTGACGACCGTTTCGTGACGATCAAGGTAACGGATGCCCCCTTTCTCGCCGGTCAGGGTAAGCATTGGTTGCAGACCGGCTTTGGCAAGCTCAACCTGGATCGGGAACCGGGCTTCGAGCTCGTAGACCAAGCGCTGCCGGAGAACCTCCTCCGGGAAGGCCAGGTAAACGCCGCCCAGCAGTCCGAACAGAAAAAGAGCGGGTGCGGCAACACGGTAAAAAAGCCGAGGGTTCCGGACCATCCCGGTTTCGCCGGAGAATCCGGCTCGAAAATATTTCGCAAACTGCATCAATTTCTCCTGGCAGCGCTGACCGTGACGCTCATATCAAGTTGGGCTGCGTTGTCGAAGCGTTGCTTGAGGTGCAGGCGGTCGACTCGCATCGGCGGGCTGGCCTGTTCCATTTCCTGGAGAATCCGCAGAACCTGTTCCATGTCAAGCCGCTCCAATTTGAACTCAGTGGTCTCAATCCGCAGTTTCCCCTGAACAACAGAGGGCAGAGGGCGCATCAGGACAAGGTTCTCGCGGCCGCCGATCTGGCTGGCGGTCTGTTCGAGAAAATTCAACGGCGGATTGGTTTCACGGCGGTCCAGATCGCGCTGCAACTGGTCGGCCTGTTTCTTGAGGGTCAGGTAGTCGGCTTGCAACTGCCGCACCTCCTTCAATTGCGCCTGGCCGGAGCTGATCCTGTTGTCCAGCCGTTTACCAGCCGCGCCGTAGGGAAGCACCACGCCGAAAACAATCAGCAACACAGCGAGCACCACAGCCGCGCCGGCCAGGGCATAGAGTTCTCTCTGATTCAATGTTTTGATCATGACGCCCCGCCTTTTTCGCTCACAGTCATGCGCAGGCGGTAACTGACCTGCTTTCCGTCCAGACCCATCTTCGATTCAGAAACCTCGACTTTCTCGAAGTAGGGCGAGTGTCGAAAGGTCTCCGCCATGCTATTGACCTCTTCGAATGTGCCGGTTTGCCCCGAAACCCGCACTTCATTGCGTTCCATGGTGATTTCGTCCACATCGACACTGAGCGACTTCGGCAGTTCGGAGAGGGTTTGCAGCACTTGCAGGGAGGAAAGCCGGCCAAAACTGATGATGCCGACGTCCTCCTGTAACTGCCGGATTGCGCTTTTCATTTGCAGGGGGACATCGACCGCGGTTGCGGCATTGGGAAAACTCTCCTGATAGAGCGCCGCCATCTGCTGTTCCAGCAGCCTGACCTGATGCTGCTTGTCGTAATAGCGCAGCCCCATGCTGACGCCGACCGTAATCAGGGTGAGGCCGGCCAGACAGGCGGCCATCATCAGGGTTTTGCGCAGACCGGCCCATTCGCCTTTCAGGGCAAACACCCCCTGCCGCAGGTTGAAGGCCTGCTCCTTACCGGTATCCGCTGCCCGCAACGCCAGAGCCACAGCCGGCAGAAAAGGCGCGGCGATGGTTTGACCGTTGATGTCGATGGCCAGCAGTTCCACTTGGTCCCGCAGCAGAGCGAGGGAGGCAACCAGTTCTGGCGTGGCCAGAGGGCCCATCAACTGCAAGGGCATGCCATCCGGCTGTTGCGCCCGGGCCAGAACCGTGGCTTGTTGATGAATGGCCCGGGCCTGGTCGGCCACCGGCATCGATCCCCCAAGGGGCATTTGCAGATAATCGAGCACCTCTCCGGAGCGGATCAGGGCCAGGCAGATTTCCTGTTCCATGGCGCAGACCAAAATACCGTCCGCCAGGAAATCTTTGAGACCGGCGACGTAGGCATACGGCGCCAGGTCCAGGATGTGCAGGGGAATGCCCATGGCGTCGAAAGGGGCGAGGGTTTCCGCAAGCAATGTTGTTTTGACCGCGGCGGCAACTATGGTGGCCCCATCACCCTTTCGAACCGGCGGCTGCATGGCCGTACTATAGTCGTCCAAGGCGACCGGCAGTTGACCCGCCAGTTCAAAAGAGAGGGCAGCCGCAATTTTCCGTTGATTGCTGAACGGAAAGGTCAGCCGGCGCACCAAGGCGGCACTGCTGGGCAGACAAGCGGCCAGCCGGTCTCCGAACTGAAAATCGCCATCCACGAAATCCCGCAGCCGAGCCACCTGGCCCGCCACCTCTTCGTGAAGAATTTCCATAACCAGAACGAGCGAAATGGCCCCTTGGTCGCGGCTGAGGACGGCCAGACGCAGAATTTTCCGGTCTATATCGATGCCTATCAATCGTTTTGCCATAGCAGTCAGTGTACCTTTAGAAATAAAAGTAGGTTGCCCTGTTTGTTCACTTCGGCCTGGAAGCGCCGCCGGCCGTCATTGATCACCGCCTCGGACTCGATCCGGTAGCGGCTACTCTTTACGTTCAGCGTCCCAAGATTAGCGAGACTCTTCAGGGCGCTGTAGCCTCCGGCAGAGAGCACCGGCTCAAGTTGATCCAGACGCTCAATCGGCGTTTCCTGGCGATACGCGATCAGGGTTTCGGCCACGTTGGCATCGATCAGGGGATCGAGGGACCTGAGCACACCGCCACTGGCGGTATTGATATTCACCGTCGAGTGGTCATGCAGACCAATATGCGGCAGGATCCGGCGCACAACCTCCGGGGTAAAACCCTTGACCAGCTTCAATTCGTCGAGGGTATCCAGGTGGCCGTTCTTGACCGGATACGGTTGCGGCAAACTCTGATAATAGGAGGACTCGGCCCCCGCCACCGGGGTATCGATCCCATCGGTGCGAATCACCTGGTACGGAGCATCGCCCGTGTCCAACCAATCGATCAGATTGGCGGTCAACTCGGCCGGATCGCCGAGATCGTTGATTGCCAGTGCTACAAAAAGCCGATAAAAACGATCGACCATCAAGGCGCTCGGCGTGTTTTCTTGGACTAGGGCGTTGATTCCCAATTTGCCATCCTGATCCATGATGCGCACACTGACAGCACCGTCACCGACCGGGTAATTGGTGACTCCCTGGGACCAGAGTTCGTCCAAGCCATCGTAGCCATTGCGATCCTCTTGGAGGATCATGCGTCCGGCGGTGATCCCCCCCTTGGCCAAGTAGGAGGCCCGGGTGGTGTCGCGAAAGGTTTCGGTCAGACGCAGGTCGACCAGGGCGGAAAAAGCCAGTTCGGTCAGTAGCGAGGTCAAGAGGGCCACGATAACCAGGACCACCAGTAACGCCATGCCTCGATTGTGCTTGATTTGTAACCGCTCGCGGGGCAAACCCACAAAGGTCAAATAACCACGGAACAAGCGGTCACAGGGTGCCGCAGGTTGCGACAAGCGGGACGGCGATGCGTACTTTTGTCCGTGAGCCGGATCGATCGCCGCAAGATGTGGTGCCCTGTGATCGCTTACCTTGTTTTTTTTCATTTCATTGCCCGCTGACGTCCGGGATTTCAAAGGTCGTGGTAAAGGGAATCCGCTGCTGTTCCTCCTGGCCGACCACCAGGGAAACTTCCACCAGTTGCGGCAATCCGCTCTGCCGGGCATCCCATTGCTCCAGCCAGCGACCTCCGGTGTAAAAGCGCAGCGACAGACTGGCAACATTCGGCGCCAGCCGCATCATCCGATCATCAACAGGCGCGGCGGCTGACTGCCGGGACCGCTCGCCACGCAGCAGCACCTGGCGGCTCTTATCCTCCGCCTCCTGGTCCGGGGCAAGGCGGTAGCGAACCTCGGAAATTCCGCTGCCGGTGTCGCTTAACAGCGTCACCGCCGTGGTGGTCAGTTCCAGGAAAGGTTCGTCCTGGTCATTGACGCCGCCGCGGAACATGGTGGTCTGATCGCCGGAGCGAAAGTAGACGCCATGCAGTTCTCGACCGAAGCGGTCGAAGATAACCCGCGCCAGGTGGTAGTCGGCGCTGTCCCTGTCAAGGCGCAGTTTGGCGGAATTCACCCCCCCGAAAATTCCGTAGACCGCGGTCAGGAGGATGGCCAGCAGACTGACGGCCACCAGCACTTCGATCAGGGTGAAGCCCCGCTCTCCCCATGGCGGCTTATTAAAACAAAAACGAGGTGATATCGACACTCTCATTGCGCTCCTCCTTGCCCCAGAGCACCGTGACCGTGACCATCTGCACCGCGGGCAGGGCTGTGGGACCGGTGGAGATCCGCCAGCGGTAGTCGGCGAACGGTTCGGCAAACGTCCCAGCCCCATCGGCGAGTTTCGCCCCGGTGTTGCCTCGGGCTTCAAGTTCGCTCTGGGCCATCTTCTGCTGGGCCAGCAAGGTCGCCTTGGTCAGATGCTGCAAACGGCTGTGCACCCCGATGGCGCGGTTGCCAAGGCTCAGCAGCGCGATCATGGCAATACCGATGATCGCCAGCGCGATCATGATTTCCAGCAGGGTAAAACCCCGTTGCCCGGCAGCGTTAATGTCCGTGTCTCCCATTTAGAGCGTCTTATAGCCCTCAAAAATTTCAGCGGTTCCGGTCAGCGGCATGACATGCAAGGTCAGCGCGTTTCCGCTGCCATCCTCAAGATGCACGCTGGTCTCCTCGACCCAGCCGGCAGGATGAATCCGCACTGTCAC
Organism: Desulfobulbaceae bacterium UBA2273; assembly: GCA_002347095.1. GTDB lineage: Bacteria > Desulfobacterota > Desulfobulbia > Desulfobulbales > Desulfurivibrionaceae > Thiovibrio > Thiovibrio ferrireducens. The sequence goes on from DDWZ01000024.1 coordinate 11,211, forward strand.
CTCGCCGGTGGTAAAAGTGCCCCGGTCCGGCATTTGCAAATCCCTGAACCGGACATCGCCGGCCAACTCGGTTTCCCGACCAATCCCGGAAAGCGGCACAACCTCACCATCGGCTTCGAGAACCCGGGCGCTGTAGGTGCCACGGTCCAGGTTGCAAATCAGGCGGTGCTCCCTTCCGGTCAGGGCCGCCTCATTGAACAGGTACTTGATCGTCCCGTTCAGGCAACGGGCGGAATAAGCCAGCTTATTGGCCCTGGTCCCGCCGAACAGCGGAATGGTGAGCAGGGAAAACAGGGCCAGCAAGGTGATCACCACCCCCAGCTCCAGCAGGGTGAACCCGGACTGCCCAGGACGCGGTCTGATTGTCAATGAGCCGGCGGCAAGTCCCATACAACAGCTCCTTTTCGCCCAATATCCACAGCTAGTGCCTCGCAAACGAAACGCTTTTCCTTGGGCGCACATGCAGACGCCCTCCTAGTGCCTTGTAACTTTTTTAATCGACATCCCATTAATTCCCTCCCGCAAGGGGAGGGGAGTTTTTCAGAAATATTAAGAGAGAAAGGTGCTAATCAAGCTCCCAACTGTTGATATCCGCATCGAACCCTTCCCCTCCCGGCTCATTGTCGGCACCGTGACTGATCAGATCAAAGGAGAGGCTGTGTGATCCGGGAGAAAGATAGATATACGGCTTGTTCCATGGGTCGACCGGAACTTTTTTCAGGTACCCTTCCTCTGAGTATCGGGCCGGAATGCGCCCGGTTTCCGGCTTGACAACCAACGCTTGGAGTCCCTGCTCGGTGGTGGGGAAAAATCCGTTGTCGAGTTTGAACATGCCCAGCGCTACCTCGATTCCCTTCATATCCACCTTGGCCTTGGTCACCTTGGCCATATCCGGACGGGTCAACAAACGCGGCACGATCACCGCCGCCAGGATTCCAAGAATCACCACGACCACCATAATTTCGATCAAGGTAAAACCACGGCAGGAACGATAATTTGGTGATGACATATTCAACTCTCCCGGCAATTGCCTGACGGCATCTTCAACACACCCGCCTCGGCGCGTATTGTTTGGTTTGTAACTATCCGGCTTAAAGCAGAATAGTGAGAACAACCCCCTGGACCGTAACCGTTCAGCAGCGCCGCAGATGCTAGGAAGAGGTCTGCGAAGTGTGCTAATGCACATAAGCAGGCCGATGACAACGCAGATGCGGCACTGCTGAACGGTTACTACGATCTCAGCCGAACCCTTGGCTTGCCTGGAATATCGGCAACAGGATCGCCAGGACCGCAAAGCCGACCACCACCCCCATGAAGAGAATCATCAACGGTTCAAGCAGGGAGAGCATGCCGGAGATCGACAGGTCGGTCTGGTGTTCATACGTATCGGCGACCCTGAACAGCATCTCTTCCAGTTTGCCGCTCTGCTCGCCGGCGGCCGTCAACTGGACCAGCATCGACGGGAAAACCGCGGTTTCCCGGAGCGCGACCGCCAAACTGCCCCCCTCCTGGACCCGCAGCTTGGCGGTCTCCACCGCCCGGCGCAGCACGCGATTAACCAAAAGGTTGCGGGCGACATCAAGGGCCTTGAGCAGGGGAACGCCGCTCTGCAGCATGGTGCCGAGGGTGCGGGCGAAACGGGTTGTGGCGATCAGCAGCAGCAGACGGCCGAAAAGCGGCGCCTTGAGCAGCATTCGATCAATGCGCATGCGTCCGGCCTCGGTGCGCCAATAACGCCGCAAACCAATGAAGCCGAGCACCAGCCCGAGGAGCAGCAGCCACCACCAGGCAAGCAGCAGATCGACCAGATTGATCAGCAGCAGAGTCGGCCAGGGCAAAGCCATTTTCATCTCCTGGAGCATGCGGGTGATCTTCGGCACCACGAACACAAACAGGAAGGTGAGCACGGTGCTGCCGACCAGGGTCATCAGCACCGGATAGGCCAAAGCAGCCTGAATCCGTGCCCGGGTCCTCCCCTGGCTTTCAAGAAAATCGGCCAAGCGGTGCAAGGTTTTATCGAGCGTCCCGCTGTTTTCACCAACCTGGACCATGTTGATAAACAGGTCGGGAAAAACCGTCCGATGCTTGGCCAGCGACTCATGGAGCGAATTGCCCTGAATTACATCTTCGCGGACATTGGCCAGGATCTGTCCGAGCATCGCCTGGTCGGACTGTTCGGCAACGCTGCCCAGGGCTGTGTCGAGCGATAATCCTGCCACGAGCAGGGTGGCGAGCTGGCGGGTTGCCGAGGCGAGCTCCGCTGTCGAGCAGCGCCGCAGGAGGGAGCGCAGGTCCGACCAGCGATGGCGCACGCCCACAAGGGAGCTTTCGTGCACTTCGGTGGGAAAAATCCCCCGTTCGCGCAACTGCTGGCAGACCAGGCCGGATCCGGGCCCGTCGATTCGGCCGGAGACCTTGCGCCCCAGTTTGTCGAGTCCGGTGTATTCGAAAAGCGGCACTAGTTCTCCTCCTGAGTGACGCGCATCACTTCCTCGAGGGTGGTGATGCCCTGCAGCGCCTTGACGAGGCCGGCAGCCCGCAGGGAGCGCATACCCCGCTGCAAGGCGGCCTTTTTGATCGTGGCGGCATCCTTGTTCTGCAACAGCAGTTCGCGCACCGTATCATCCACCTTGAGCAGTTCATAAATGGCGACCCGGCCCCAGTAGCCGATCTGCATGCACTGGTCGCAGCCGGTGCCACGATAGAACGTCGCCCCGGCCGGCAGAGGGACCTCACCGGCGATCTCTTGCAGCAGTTCCTCGGGCGGCTGGTGCGCCTCCTTGCAGTGGGGACAGATGGTCCGCACCAACCGCTGGGCAATGATGCCGACGATACTTGAGGCGGCCAGAAACGGCTCTACCCCCATCTCCACCAGGCGGGTCAACGCGCCGGCAGCGTCGTTGGTGTGCAGGGTCGAAAACACCATGTGGCCGGTCAGGGCCGATTGCACGGCAATCTCGGCGGTTTCACGATCGCGGATTTCACCGACCATGATGATGTCCGGGTCCTGGCGCAGAATCGAGCGCAGGCCGTTGGCAAAGGTCAGGTTGATCTTCGGATTGACCTGAATCTGGCCGACCCCGGGAAGCTGGTACTCGATGGGGTCCTCAACGGTGATGATGTTCTTCTCGCGATTGTTCAGGCGGGTCAGGGCCGTATACAGGGTGGTGGTTTTGCCGCTGCCGGTGGGGCCGGTGACCAGAAAAATCCCGTGATTCTTGCTGATCATCGCCTCGAATGGCTGCAGCAAATCGCTTTCCAGGCCTATCTCCTCAAGGGTCAGGATGCCCGCCGCCTTGTCGAGCAGACGCAGCACCACACGTTCGCCAAAGGCGGTGGGCAGGGTCGAGACGCGGATGTCCATGTCGCGGCCACCCATACGCACGCGGAAACGGCCATCCTGCGGCAACCGTTTTTCAGCGATATCCAACTGGGCCATGATCTTGATGCGGGAGACGATTCCGGCGTGGGCCTTGAAGGTTGGCCGGAGAACTTCGTGCAAAATTCCGTCTACCCGGTACCGGACGATCAGTTCCCGTTCAAAGGGCTCGATATGGATATCGCTCGCCCTTTCCTTGAAACCTTGAGTGATCAGGCTGTTGACGAAACGGATGATCGGAGCCTCGTCGGAACTGTCAAGCAGGTCACGGGGTTCGAGGGAAATGGCCAACTCATTGGCGTTGCCGCCATCGATCTCCTCGATCACGGCCCCGGTGCTGCCGGCCTGTTTTTCATAGCCCCGATGGATGGCGCGCAGAATCTCCTCCGGGGTGGCGACACAGGGTTCGACCCTGGCTCCGGTCAGGGTGCTCAAGTCATTCAGCGGGCGGGTGTCGAGGGGGTCGGCCACGGCCACCTGGAGAGATCCGTTCTGTTTTGCCAGGGGATACATACGGTATTCCTTGGCAAAACCGATGGGGATCATCTCGAGCAGACCCTCGGCAACCGTTTCCTCGGGAATCGTCTCCAGATACGGGAGTTCGAACTGGGCTGCCAGTGCTTTTGCCAGGATCGTGCTGTCCAGCGCTTTCATCTTGATGAAAATTTGCCCGAGGCGTTCGCCGCTCAGCTCCTGTTCCGCCAGAGCCGCCGCAATCCGCTCCTGCGGTACGGTGAAGTCCTGCTGGAGTATTTCGCCAATCCGCCGCCAGTTCTGCATAATTGGTTTCTTTTCACCAGAAGTTACGATCATTCGTTGCCCAATTGGCCTGGCCTCGGCGAGATCGGCGCCGGAGCCGCGTTGCCGGGATCGGCAATGCTCTCCGCTCCTGCGGCACCCTCGGGCAGGAGGAGATTTGTCTCTCCGGTCTCGCCAAAAAAATTATCCGGCAAGGCACTGCGGACTTTGTCGGTCAATGAATCACCGGCCGCCTTACGGTTGCGGCCGGTTATCAGTTCAAGATCCATGGAATTCTTGATAATGGTCGGATTGATGAAGACCAGCAGGTTGGTCTTTGCTTTTTGGGTTGAAGTGCGTTTGAACAACCAGCCCAGCCCAGGGATATCGCCCAGGATCGGCACCTTGGTGACCGATTCGGTGACGTTGGTATCGATCAGGCCGCCAAGAACCACGGTTTTATGATTTTCCACCAAGACCGTATTGCGCAGCACGCGTTTGGTAAAGGTCGGGCCAACATCGCTGGGATTGCCGACGCTGGCCACCAGGGCCTGGGTGGCCGGAGCGATACTGGTGATTTCCTGGTACACATTGAGACGAACCAGATCACCTTCGGTAATCTGCGGGGTAAACCGCAAAATCAAGGCGACATCCTGGCGATCGACGGATACCCTCTGGGCCAGGCCGTTGTTGGAGCCGACATCGGTCAGCCGACCGGTGATGATCGGGACATTGGAGCCCACGATGATTTCGGCTTCTTCGTTATCGGAGGTGAGCAGGCGCGGAGCCGAAAGCAAGTTGACATCGGTGTCGGTTTTCGACACATCGATCAACACCGACAGGGCCGGAACGGTAATCAGATTGCCATTCGGGCCGGTGACGGTAATCGGATTGAAAAAACCGCCGGCCAGCATCCCGTCGATGGCCTTGGTCAGAAGGTCAGGCGCACCGGGAATTGTCTGTGTCAGGGCATCCCCGATACCGACCGGGCCGGTGTTTTGGTTGCTGCTGCCGAAAATAATGCCGTTACCGTCGGCTGTCCCGGCGCCCTGCAGGGAGACCCCGAGGCGCTGGGTGGCATCCATGGAGAGTTCCAGGATCAACGCCTCGACATAGACCTGTTTGCGCTTGATATCGAGCTTGTCAATGATTTGCTTGATGGTTTTGTAGTCATCCAGACTGGCGTTGATGATCAGCGAGTTGGTCGGCTTGTCGGCCGTAATGGTCACAGGACCGGCGGAGAGCGAGCCGGGGGACGGGGTAAGCGGCCCGGGGGATGGTTGCCCGTTCGCTGTCCCCTCTTTTTTGGGACCCTTGGCTTCCGTCTTAATCCCGGTGATGATTTCGCTGAGAGTCGCAGCCAGCGTTACCGCATCGGCATTTTCCAGGTAACAGAGATTGATGTTGGAGCGGGTTCCGTCGATTTCCTGGTCCATCCGGGCAATCAGGGCTTTGACGATCACCATGTCCTCGCGGCTGGCCGTGACAATGACGCACCGCCCCGCGGGATACGGGATGATCTTGGTGAGGACCTCATTTCCGAGGTTCACTCCGGATGCGGCCCGCCGCCGGGCAGGATTGGTGGCATCGGGCTGGCTCATCGTCTCGTTGATGGCCTTGGCGAGGTCTTCCGCCTGGGAATTCTTCAACATGATGATCTCAATCTCGTTTGCCGTATTCGGCTGATCAAGCTCGCGGATGATCTTGGCCAGCCGTTCGATATTGGCTCCCGTATCCGTAATAATCAAGCTGTTTCCCGGCGGATAGGCGGCAACATTGGCGGTGGTCGGCATCAGAGGCATGAGGACAGTCTGGGCAACGATGCCCACGTCGAGGTGCTTCAGGCGAAAGACCCGGGTGATGACCTGCTCGGTCCCCCGACCCTTGCCATTGACAAGGGTCGGCAGGCTGGATTCCTTGGCGCTTTTCAACGAGACGATCTTGTTGGTGTTGCCCGAAGGGACGACCGTGTACCCCTTGACGTTGAGGACCGTGAGAAAGAGCTGGTACGCTGCGTCCAGGGTCATGCTATCCGGGGAGATGATCGTGGCCTTGCCCTGCACGGTTTCGTCGTAGAGAAAGTTTTTCCCGGTCAGTTCGCTGATCGTCAGGATCAGCTCCGTGAGCTCCACATTCTTGAAATCGAGAGTAACCCGGCCGTCCATGTCCGGCTTTGACTTACTCTGCGCAAGCGACTGGATGGGAACGAGGCATAAGGCCAGAAACGTTATCCATACCACCATTCGGGAGGCAATCGGGATGCTCATGCAGAGAAAACTCCTATTGGATTTCATATAAAAAGCTCATCGGTTGATTATCGCGTTCGACAGCCAGGGTTATCCGGCGTGCTTCGCGCAACTGCTGAACTATCTGCAACCCTTTTTCCGGGCTATCCAGCTTGGTGTTGTTGACATCGATAATCACGTCACCTCTCTTCAGACCCAACCGGCCCAGAACCGACGACGAATCGATGCGCTGGATCACAAAGCCAGAGATCTTGCCTGCCTGGGTGCGCGGTTGCATCTGGACCAAGCGCATTTGCGCGGCAAAATTATCCCGCACCGACTCCCCCATGTGGCGGGAGATCAACCAACGGTTTTCGCCGACGTTTCTGACCTCCCCACCCGCACCCCTCTCAGACCCTGCCTTGGAAAGCGTTGCCGGTGTCGAGAGGGACGCTTTCTCCTGCAGCGTCAGAGTAGTCAGGCTCTGGTCCCGATTCCTGATCTGCACCTGGTTGCGGAGGATTTTTTCGACAATCCCGTCGCCGGGAACCTTGTCGCCAAGATGGTAGAACTTCAGTTCGTTGTTGCCTTCAAGCAGGACTTGAGAAAGTCCGGCTGCGACCACCGTGCCGATGAGTTTGAGTTCGGCGCGGGCTGCGGCGACGGAGGCATCCTCCTTGCTTGTCAGGGTCATGGTCGCGGTGGAAGACCGGCTGTTTGCATCGAAAATATTATTCTGTAGAATCAGGCTCAGACCGACTTCGGTGTTTTCCTGCGGTTTGATAACGGCTGAGCGATTGGGAGGGGGAACGGCCGTGATTTTCGGGCGCAGATTCATCTGGAGAACGGTATCGATCAGGTGCCCGCCGGCAAGCCCAAAAAGCACAAACAGGGCCAAAAAGATCGGTTTGTAAAAGCTGTGTAAAACGCTCAGCATGTCAAAAATCCCGTGGCCAGTTGAGTCGCGAAGATATAGCCCATCAACCCTTAATGCCGCGAGTGGGAGGCATAGGTTTCCTGGACGGAGCAAGGATCGCGGTTTTTTTTTCAACCATCATTTCAAAACCCTGCCAACAATCCGAATAAACAAAAACCCGCCGGAGCGGGTTTTTGTTGCCCCAAAAACTACCCGGCTATTTCACAATCAGATCGTTTTGCACATCCTTGACACCCTCAACACGGCGGGCAACTTCTCCTGCCTTTATGACGCTCTGCTTTGAATCGACAAAACCGCTCAACTGAACCACCCCTTTGTACGTCTTCACATTGATTTGCATCGTTTTCAGCTTTTCTTCTTCCAAAATTCCGGTTTTCACCTTGGTTGTGATAACGGAATCGTCGATATACTGACCGGTGCTTTCGTGTTTTTGGGTGGATGCGCACCCCATGAAAGCAGTGATCAATCCGACACAGATCAATAAATTAACAATACGGTGTAGTTTGATCATGATACTTCTCCTTCTGTTCTTTGTTTACAGACAGTTCCGCCATTAAGGTGCGAATTTGAGTCTAGGGGTTTTCTTTCAATATCGGAGATTCTTTCTCAGGATTTTCTTTGTTTCCGGCTTACGGGCCGCCCGATCAAAATCGAAATGGATGTCATCAAAAGCAATAGCGATCCCCCTCGGTTCAACCAGCGAGGGAACACTCTTCTCTTGGGCCACTGACGCGGACTTTTCATTGTCATCAAAAGCAAAGGTTATTCCCGCCATGCCCCCCACAGTATGGGAGGTATCCTGCATGGCCTCGGTAGCCATATAATCCCGGACATCGACCCAGAGTCCGATAGTATCCGTCATCGCATATTCCACTCCCGCGCCGACATTGAAAGCTGCCGTGCTCCCGGTCGATATCTTGGGGCTGTTGTGTGCTCCGCCCAAACCGGCGCTGACAAAGGGGGTGAATTTGGTGTCGGGCATAAAACGGTAGACAGCATCGATATGATAAAAAATCAGATTCACTCTCTCCATGGGACTTCCGGACTGTCCTTCCGTAAGGCCTGTTCTTGTTGTGTCATCAACCCGAGTTTCGATACATTCCACCGCGGTTTCAATGCCGAAATGCTTGGTGAAATTGTAGCCGACTGACCCTGCCCGCATTTCCGCACGAGCATTTACATCTGAAAAAAGAACACTGGCCCCCGCTATCAGAAGTGCTGGATAGAGTAATTTCACAATCCAATCTCCTTCTTTTCAAAAAAGCTGAGTGACCGGGCCAATCAGGGCAATGGCTCTCCCATGCACGGCCGTTGTCACAGCCGCCGCACGGGACGCCCGCGCTTTTATGCGGGCTTCCCGTGCGGTTTTTGCTTACTTCACAGGACGCGTGGCCGTAATTTTCTCGATCTCCACCCGGCGATTGGGCGCCAGACATTTGATCAAGGCAACGTTTTTCTTCCCCGTGCAGTCAGCGATCGGGCTTGACTCGCCCTTGCCTATTGCCTTCAGTCGCTCCGCCTTGACTCCCCTGCCCACCAGATAATCTTTTATCGCCTGCGCACGACGCTCTGATAATTTCTGGTTGTATGTCTCGGAGCCGATACGATCGGTGTAGCCAACAATAAGGACGTCATCTATCGTGCTGTCGTTCATGAGAACGTTGGCGATTTCGTCCAACTTCGGTTGCGACTTCTGCAATTCAGCGCTGTCAAAGGCAAATAGCTCCGTTACCGAGAGGGTATATTTTTGGAAGCGCGGAGCCGGGGCCGGGACCATTACTGGGGCAGGAGCCGGGACCGGAACAGGTTCCGGCACTACTGTTTTAGCAACAGGCTCCGGTGCCGGTTCCTCGACGCGCGGAGCAGCAGGGGGAGCCCCGCCGAACCGGAAAACCAGGCCGGCAGAAATGAGATCGATATCGCCATCGTTGCCAACGGCATCGTCGATCCGGTAGCGTTCCGCCTCAACGCGCATGGCGAGAGCGTCATTGAAAGCGTACTGAAGTCCCAAGCCCAGCTTGTAATTGGTATCGCGCTTGGTGGGGTTGGGGTTGAGCACCGTGAGTGAGCCGCTCCCGACAAAGGAGTCTTCGACTTTGGCGTAGTTCGCCCCGGCCCGGCCAAAGGCGGAAAATTTTTCGGTAATGGGCAGAATGCCGACTAGGTCGAGATTCACACCCTTGATTTTGATGTTGCCGCTCAGGGTTCCCGGCGGCAATCCGGTTGCAGTGAAATCAAACTTTCCCAGATCGAAATAACCGCCTTCGAGGGCAAGATACTTGTTGAACTGGTAGCCGCCAAACAGCTTAAAGCCGAGATCGCGGTTGTCATCTTCAAACCCGGTGGTGGTAAAACCTTCTCCCGCCAGACTGTTGACAATCCTCTCCTCGTCGATTGTCGCGCGTGATTGGCCGATGTTGCCTCCGATGTACAAGCCCGAATCATCGGCCATCGCAAATGGGGTGGCAATTACAGTGAGTGCCACCATCCCTAGTGTCACTGCTGAGGCTCTTATTACTTTCATGGTTTTCTCCTGGAGGAATTAAAAACTCCCGCGCACGTTGCAATTGCAAGATGCGCAATCTGTGTCAATCCCTTCTGCCTCCATGGTCACGTTAGCTTGCCCACGCAATCAAGATCGGCAGAAGGGACGTTGCTCATCCCGCATTCCTTACGGAGCAGGCACGTTAACCGTATTGGTGTCCAAAGCAATCGTGCCGGCAGTGATCGCCCCGGTCAATATCCTGCCGTTTATAACGGCGCCAGTCACACCAGTGGAATCTCTACCGGCCACTATGGTTCCATAGAAGATCGAGCCCACGCCGATAGTCGCATCGGCAGTAGGAACCCAAAACACGTTCTTGGCCTGAGCGCCGTTAGCCAGCGAAACATTGGCGCCCGTCGTCAACGAGGAGCCGATCTGGAAAACCCATACGGCATCCGCGTCGCCCCCTGCGTCAAGAACGAGAGGGGTCGCGACCAACATCGTGCTGTCAGAGGTATAGGTGCCAGGGGCAATACCTCCAGGATATAAGGCGCCCAGGTCTGCGCCACCAGCTATGGTTGTTCCCGGCGGCAAGGTCTTGGCATAGTTATACGCCACCAACAGATCGGCTCTGGCCTGTGCGGACTCCGCATCGTTGATGTGGATGGCCCCGTTCACCACTCCCGGCGGAAATCCAGTCATTGAAGTGCCTGGATCCAAAGAAACATCCCCGTTAATCACGGTGACGCCTGTACTGGTGATCGCGGAGGTTGCCATGATCCCGAAAGTGCTGGCCGAGCCAAGGTTTACGGCCCCAGGCGCCAAACCGGCCCCAGGCGCCAAACCGGTCCCGGTTGTAAAGGTCCACGCATAATTACTTGCCAGTGCATTGCCTGCCAGATCCTTGGCCCCGGTGGTAATCGTGCCGGTATATGTGGAGCTGGGCGCAAGATCGGCGTCTGGAGTAAAAGTCGCAATCTTGGTCAATGGATCATAGGATACTAATCCTCCTGGTATGGGTAAGCCAGGCCCAGTCACGGTAAAGGTGATGTTGGTGATCGTTACCGGGTCCATCGCCTCGCTGAAGGTGGCGGTGACGATCTGGTTAAGCGGCACATTGATTGCGCCATTAGCAGGAACCGTAGAAAGCACGGTGGGCGGGGTGGTATCTGGGGCAGCCCCGGTTGACCAAGACCAGACATACGCTGCGGCCATGGCATTGCCTGCCAGATCCGTGGCCGCGACGGTGACCGTTGAGGTGAAAAGGGTATTGGCAGCGAAAGTCCCGCCTGTGGGGGTAAAGGTCGCGGTCTTGCTGGCAACGGAATACGTCACCGTGCCTGGTACGGCGATTCCGCCAAGGGTTGTATTCACCACGGTGAAGGAAGGCGGGGTGGTGATGCTTAACGGGTTCATCGCCTCATTAAAAATCACGGTGCTGATTCTGTTAATAGGCAGATCCGTGGCGCCGGCCGTTGCACCAGTTATGCCGTAGGCACCCGTGGCAATAACAAAGGGGGCGGTGGTATCCGCGACCGCTCCGGTGGTGAAGGTCCAGACATAGTTGCTGGCCAGGGGAGTGCCTGCCGTGTCCGTTGCCGCCGTGGTAATCGTGGCGGTATAGAGGGTGTTGGCCAGAAGATTGGTCGCCGGCAGGGTGAGAGTTGCCACATTGCCGGTCGTTACATAGGTAACCGTCCCGCCAGGAACAACCGTTCCACCTTGGGCCAGGGTAAAGCTGGCCGTGGTGAGGGAGGCGGGCGCCATCGCCTTGCTGAAGGCGGCGGTGATTATTTTTGTGTTGACCGGTACGCCGGTGGCATTGTTGAGCGGAGCCACGGCTGTTACCGTGGGCGCGATTACGGCGTCGCCGCTTCCTAGTACAGGAGCTTGGCCGTCACTTCCCCCCCCTCCACAGCCTGTAATGGAAAAAACGCTTAGAATTACAATAAACAAAAGATACATTTGCCGAGCCTTAAATATTTTCATACAAACCCCTCCTTCTCTCTTTTCCGCTTTAACTTACGGACAACCTCTTTGTTTCTATTGTTTGTCTCTTCAAAAAAGCCTCACAAACTATATTACAGCCGCACTATGTTCCTCCTCTCCACCATAGTGCCGGCAGTACCTCCTTGCTCGGTCTCCATAACAATGGAATTATTGATTGCCATGAAGCCAAATTTCCTGATTGAAATTGTTTGCTTGTAAACAGATACAGCGATTGATCAAGACATGTGCCATCTCTTTAAATGGGGATCGATCGCGCCCCTGAGGAAACATGCTTGGCGTTTGTTAGTGATATTGATTAGCAGAATGCGTGCCATGGCATGGCCGCACAGACGGAAGACTCCATCATGCTGAAATGATTGATATATAGGGGGAAGCTGTCGCGGGAAAAGAATACCTTGAAGAGGAAAGTCGCCTGACATATCAGGAGACTCCTGATATGTCAGGAGTTTTTCTTGGCTCTGCATATCCTTGATGCATGTTCCCGGAGTGTAAGGCGATTGAGGCAAAGATGGGAACATTCCAAGAAAATGAGACAGGTGACTCGGTCCGACGTACTTCACATGAGCCAGCGTTTTTTCAGTAAGAGATATGAAAACAAAGAAGTTATGAGTCCGACGAAACAGAGGTATATCCATTCCAGAGGAAAATTCGATACTCCGCCCCCCTCCAGCAGGATTGCCTTGATTGGCCCATAAAACTGATAGGAAGGCAATACCGGAGCAAAGGAATGCAGTTTTTGCGAAAAGTCGGATAACGCGGAAGGAAGCAGAAGGGGCAGATAAAAAAGGACGCCCAAGGTCCTGGCGCTTGCCTGCGTGCGGCATAAAAAGCCCAAGAATATGCCAAAGGAACTGAAGCAGAAACTGCCAATTCCTATGAAGGCACAATAACTCAGGCTGTTTTCAACTTCAAATTTGCCGAGCAGATGCAGGAAAATAACGGCCAAATGTATTAAGATCATCCCTAAAAACAACTTGGCAACCAACCACTCACATTCACGCACCGGGGTTTGCAAAAGGCCGAGAAGTAATTTCTTTTCTTTTTCTTCGGCAATTTGCGCAGGAATCACAATAAAGCCGACAAGTAAAACCAACATTAAGATCCAGGTGGGCAGCGTCTGCCGTTGAATCCCGCTATCACGAAGAGATTTGATATCAGAAAGCCAGTTTTTGCTCTTCCCTTCCACGGCTATTTGCAAGGCGGAAAACCCTTCAACAATGGCAATGGTTTGAAACGATGCTTTTTCCAAAACCAACAACTCTAAACTCCGCGGTTCCTTTTCAGATTTCAGCAAAAAACCATCTATTTTTTTTTCTTTTAGCCACCTTCGTCCTTCCTCTTCAGTGGCAAGCCAAGAAACTACAAATACTGTATCCGCTGCCTTCAAGCTTTGAATAATAACCGGAGAATATTCCACATTTTGGATGAGACCGATCTGTATTGTTCGCAGCTCTTCATTTTTCTGATCCACAAATTGCAAGGATAAGAAAACAAATAACGGAATAAATAATATGAGATAGATTGTCTTGTTTTTAAAGGCAATGGCCAAATCATTCACAGTCAAGGTGATAATATTTCGTATCATGCGTAGAGATTCTCGTAAATTTTTGACTGAAAATATTCCTGGGGCTGGCCGTCAAAAACCACACTTCCCTGATGCAGCAACATGATACGCGTGGCAAGGGTTTTGATCTCTTCGGGACGATGCGAGGTGAACAGAATTGTTTTCCCTGAAGAATGGGTGCTTTTCAGCAGTCTATACACCTCTTTCGTCATTTCGAAATCCAGGCCCGAGGTTGGCTCATCAAAAAGAAGCACCGGCGGGTCCGCCAAAAGAGAACGCCCGATGCTCACCCGTTGTTTTAAGCCCTTGGACAAAACCTGTACCTTGTTATGTCGATAGGTGAGCAGATTAAACTCTTTCAAGATTTCTTCGATTCGCGAAAAAGGTATCTGAAAAAGACGCGCAAAGAGTTTGAAGTTGTATTCGACGGAAAAAAAATCAAAAAGGTTGGGCGTTTCCGGGACAAACCCGATCTTTCGCACCAACGCTATCCTGTTTTCCAGATTGATCCCGTCCACTAAAACCTCTCCGCTGTCGGGAATTATCCAACTGGATAACATTTTCAAAAGAGTAGATTTTCCAGCCCCGTTGTGCCCGACAATGGCAATCAACTCTCCTTTCTCCACTGCAAAACTGGTCTGAAGAAGCCCCCTCTTTCCATTATAGATTTTTGCAAGATCACGGACCTCAATCAACATGATAAATCTCCATCTTCTCTCTCTCATCCAATATACTCGAACCGCTTGTCTTTCTGGTATTTGTCAGCGTCTCAGCCACCTTGACGCCCAGATCCTTCATCGAGAACGGCTTTTCAATAAAATTCACACTTTCGTCCAGCACCCCCTGGTCAGTGATCATGTTCACGGAATAGCCGGACATAAACAAAATTTTCATATTCGGGCGCAGGACGTGCAGCCGTTCCGCCAGGTCTTTGCCGTTCATTCCCGGCATAACCACATCGGTGAGAAGAAGGTGGATGTCGCCCGCGTGTTTCTTGGCCAGGCCAATGGCCTCGCCAGGCGTGCCCGCGGCCAACACCAGATACCCTATTTTTTGCAACATCATCTTGCTCATCTTCAGGAGCGCAGGCTCGTCCTCCACCAACAGCACTGTCTCCCCATGACTGAGGGGGGTTTCCACCGCTTTTTCCCCCTGGGCATCGACGGCGTGGTCCGCGCATCGGGACAGGTAGATTCTAAAGGTCGTTCCTTTTCCCGGCTCGCTGTAGACGTTGATGAATCCATGGTTCTGCTTGACGATGCCGTATACCATGGATAGCCCCAAACCGGTTCCCTGCCCCACCGCCTTGCTGGTGAAAAACGGCTCGAAGATTTGGTCCAGGGTCTCCTTGTCCATGCCGCAGCCATTGTCGCTGACCGCCAGCAAGACATACTCTCCGGCGACAAACCCGACATGGTCGGCGCAGTAGGCCTCGTCAAAGACAACGTTTCCCGTTTCAATCGTAATCTTGCCGACGTCGGCAATGGCGTCCCGGGCATTGAGACAAAGATTGGCCAGTATCTGATCCACTTGGACGGGGTCCATCTTGACCAAAGCGAGTTCCTTCCCGGGCAGCCAGACCAGATCGATACCCTCGCCGATGAGTCGCCGCAGCATATTGAGCATATTCGTCACGGCTTTATTCAGGTCAAGCACCACGGGGGTGATTGTCTGTTTTCGGGCAAAGGTCAGCAATTGCCGGGTTATGCCCGTGGAACGTTTTCCGGCCTTGATGATTTCCTCAAGGTCACCATGCAGCGACTGGGCCGGATCCACCTTGCGTTGCGCCAGCTCCGCATAACCGAGGATCACGGTGAGCATATTGTTGTAGTCGTGGGCCACTCCGCCCGCCAGCAGGCCAACCGCTTCCATCTTCTGGGCATGCTGAAACTGGGCCGCCAACCGGAGATGATCGGTGATATCCCGTCCAACGCCCACGTAGTTGACGATCTGCCCCAAAGCGTCGCGCACCGGCGAAATCGTGGTTTCCTCGGTGTAGAGAGCACCGTCCTTACGCTTGTTGACTATCCGGCCGCTCCAGGTTGTGCCGCCGGAGACGGTCTCCCACAGGTTGCGATAAAACAGTTCGTCCTGCTCGCCGCTCTCGAGGATGCGCAGATTCCGCCCGACGGCCTCCTCTCCGGAGTAGCCCGTCATCCGCTTGAAGGCCGGATTGACGAACTGGATGGTTCCCTGGGCATCGGTTACAAAAATGCCCTCGCCAACCTGCTCGATGGCCGCCATCAACCGCGCACGTTCGGCCTTGGCCCGCTTTTGGGCGGTGATGTCGCGGATGTTGCATTGGATCACCTTGCTGTGATCCACCAAGTACACATTGCTGACAAACTCCACGGCGATGGATTGCCCTTCCTGTGTTTCCAGCGGCAAATCCTCATAGCGGATGTATTCGTTATCCTGCAGAGCCTGAAAAGCGTCCTTGGACGCGGCAATGTCTTTGAATACCCCGAGTTCCCAGATATGCTTCCCGCATAATGCATCGTACGAATACCCGAGCAACTGCAACAGGAAAGGATTGGCGTCAACCACCTTGCCCGTTACGGCATCAAGAATCAAGATCCCGTCCTTGGCCGATTCAAAAAGCCGACGGTAGCGCTTTTCGGACTCTTGCAACGCCTCCCCGGCTTTTTCTTTTTCCAGCAAGGCCTCTTCCAATCGCGCAATGTGCTTACTCAGTTCGATGTTGGCGAGGAGAAGTTGATTCTCGGCATGTGTATCTGACATAGTCACAACCTCAATCTTCTTGCCGGATGGTCTCCGGAAAGGTGCTGCGAATTGACTTCATACTCATGCTCCGGATGAAGCCGGTCTTTTTCCTCCTGCCTGTTCCGCGGCATAAAGATATTATGGGCGCTTGAACGGCGTCCGGCAGGGAGAGCAACAGGTTGCGTAAGGTGTGGGCAGGGGGCGATAATTGTGTCGAGCTCAACGCGGTGTTCGGCGAGTCAGGTCGCCCGCCCTCTTTCAAGACGATCTTCCAATTCACCGATGTAGGCGGCGAGCGTGTTTCCCGACTGTTCAACCGCGGAGCGGAGATCACGATCAAGCTGGTCCAGCCTTGCCAGCACAACCGCCTTCGACTCCACGTCCAGGCCCGCCTGTCTCTTCAGCTCCATCTCAAGAAACCCGCGCAGTTCGGTGAAACGCGAAGCCTCGGCTTGGTCCGCAAGCTCCCGGTTGGCCTGCAGTTCCCGGGCGTGGCGGCGAGCCTCAAGGAGCACCGACGTCTGGAGATAGACCACGAACACCAGGAACAGCGCCGCGAGAAAAGCCACCAAGCCAAGCATGACCAGTCCCAACGGCGCCTGAACATCGGCAACCCCCAAGGAAAGGGTTGCCGGCGCCATGATCGCGTTCCAATTGAGCGCAGTGAAAGCGGCAATTGCGACCACGGCCAGCAACAAAAGCAGGGTGCGAGCCTTCATGGTGACCAGTCTCCTTTGTCCATTTCACGGGGAACAAGTTATGCCGCAGTCCAGGAGATCACCGGGACTTCCCCCAGCTATTGACCCGGCGATTAAATACGTCATGCCCGAATGCTTTAGTCGGGCATCCACACCCATAGATTCCCGCCTTCGCGGGAATGACGGTTTAGATATTTAACCACCGAAGCAATATCAAACCAGTTTAAAGCAAGTGTTGCCGTCCGTTTCACGACAACCAGGAGAGGCCGCGTTATTTTTTCAGCTTGGCGCCGACATCTCGAACCCCATCGCGCAATGCCCCCCAAGCGCTTTCCACTTCTTCTTTAAGATTCTCCCACGCATCCTCGTTCGCCTCGCCCAGCTCCTTCAGTTTAGCCTTCGTGGCTGCAACCCCCTGCTCAAGGTCATCAATCTGCCGAGCGTATTTGATCCGGGCGTCGGCAACAGAAATTTTCGCCTTGGCCCGCAACTCGAATAATTTCGCCTGCGCCAGTTCCACCTCGGCTTCTATCTTCTGTTTATAAGCTTCTCTCGTGCTCATAACGCATCTCCTTTGTTATTGGATTCAGAATTTTTAGGCTTTCTTGAAAAGTCCGATTAATAACAGCAGGATCACAGCTCCCAGAGTAGCTGTCACGATTGAGCCGATTACACTGCCCGCGGCAATTGCCAATAACCTGAACAAGAACCCGCCTACGACCCCACCGATAAGACCGATAATGATATTCCCCTGCAGACCGAAGCCCCCACCCTTCATGATTGTTCCGGCCAGCAAGCCCGCCGCTGCGCCTACTGCAAGAAAAATCAACACGCTTACGAAGTCCATTGGTTCTCCTTTTGCTTCTCAGCAAATACGGTTGAAAACCCGGAACATCCTTCGCTTAATTCGCACCACCTTGCGCCATTTCGCTTTTAGCGCCATCGAGTGCGGACAATACCGGCAAAACACCATTCCTCAAAACGGTTCCGTCGTTTATGGCCTTCCGGGCAACCGGAGTAATGGAGGCAATTCCCTTGTCCGTGAGATCCGTCGAGAGGAACGACTGAATTTCCTTAATATCGCGCATGTAGGCAATGAACCAGCCTTTCACGCCGATGCTGGACTCGGATATTTTCCTATATACCGCATTCAGGTCGGAACGCCGCTGTTCACTGAGTTCACGAATCCGCGGATTGGTGTAGGCAGTGCCCTGCTTCTCCCACTCGGCGAAATAGTCCTTGCCCCGAACGCTCATCTCATCGGTGTGCTTGATCAACTTTCCCCCCAAACGCTCCATCTTGACGACATTCTCTGAATATGTCTCAAAAGCGTCTTTCGTATCAGACAACCCCGGCGCAATGAGTTTCTCCAGCGAGAGCCCGGTCGCATCGATCTGGACAACGGCTTGCCGTATCTCACTGTCCACGACTTCCATTTTGGCGGTGGTTTTTTCAGCGCGGCCTGAACCGGTCGTCGCGCAACCAGGCAGAAGGAGAAGAACCCCAAGCAACGGGGCAACGAGAAGGAATACGGACCTGATCCTAAATGTCATGAAAAAAATATCTCCTTGGATGATTTTACTTCCCCGTGTAACGGGACTACATTATTGAAGCTAGCTCTTCTTGCTGCCCAAAAGAAGGAGTCCGCCGCCAAGCACGATCGCCCCCACGCCGGCCCAAACCGGGACGTTGACCTTCTGCTTTTCCTGCACCGACAGCTCGAGCGGTCCCAACTTGGCTTCATGGGTCTCCTTGGTATAGCTGAAACCGCCATAGACCAACCCCAGAACCCCGGCCACGATCAGCAGGATTGCCGCAATCTTGAGTGCGTTCATTTCGTTTCCTCTTCCTGATTATTAAATAAACTCTTACCCCTTCCCCACGTCAGTACGCCAGGGATTACCCGGCGCAAGCGGGGATCACGAGCAATCGAACCTCGCCGCCCAAAACATCGCGGCGGAGAACTGCCCCCGGGATGCTATAGACGGCGGCCCTGAATGATACGAAGCAGTATCACCACGACCGCGACAACCAACAGGACATGAATGAGTCCGCCCATGGTATGCGAGGTGACAAACCCCAGAAGCCAGAGGACTACCAAGATGACGACAATGGTCTCGAGCATTTTGCTTCTCCTTGTGCCATAACTGAACTTTCGGGAGTTGAGCTGATTGGCCATTACATTATTTGTTTTTTTTCGCCTTCCCGGCGGAGAAGGCAACACCATATGTCAAGCCTTGCCCATGGCTATTGCACCTGACGATGCCCCGATAAAAAATCTCCCGGCCGCACACAGTGGGCAGGGAGATACCCCTGCCCAACCGGACAGGCGAGAATCCCAGCAAGGCGCTGGGTGCCGGCCCGGTTGAACAGGGTTGACCATGACAGTGTCATGCATGGAGTGCGCGGAGGCGAAGCCCCCGCCCTTCAGCCCATCAACATTGCGGATAAACACATGAATTAAACCGAATGTTAGGTGAGCTGCATAATTACTATCACGAGAATTACCACCACTAAGACTGCAATAATGAATTCCATGCTGTTCTCCTTTGTAGGATTTATTTTATCCGTGCTACACCAAATAAATAATTACATACACCAGTACAGCAACAACCAACACGGCGATAACGAATTCCATATTGCCCTTCCTTTCAGGTTTGCCCTGATTAATACCATGATTGCATTGATACACTGACGCACACTCCGTTAAGCGCCAACAACCATCAGGCATTGGTTTGCAATAGTCCTTTCCATCCCCCATCATTGCGATAATTTCCAGTGCATCTTTTCGATGCTCCTATCGCAATAAAAGAGAAACGCACCTTGGTCTTTCTAGGGATGCTTAAAGCAGAATGTGTGCCAGAAGTGTTACTGTCGACGCATAAGTTCCAATGATATTGAAATCATTGGAACTTATATGGACACTGCGGGGGAAGGGAATATCCGTTGAGAGGTGCTGCCGCCTGACATATCAGGAGACTCCTGATATGTCAGAAATTATTTTTATTTCTTTGGATGCCCAATCGGTGCATTCTCGACTCAAGCGTCTTGGGATTGATACCTAAAATCGTTGCCGCCCCACTTTTGCCGCTTACCCGCCAGCCGGTTGCGTCCAGCACATCGACAATGTGGCGTCTTTCCATATCCTCAAGGGTTCCGGACGGAGCCGGTCCGGACTGCGCAATCTTCGGCAACTCTATGTGCAGCACGGGACCGGTGGCGACAATCATCGCCCGTTCGGTGGCATTCCGCAGTTCCCTCACGTTGCCCGGCCAGGAATAGGTTTGCATGGCTTGCACGCTCTTGGGCGAGATGGATTCGATCCGCTTGTCCATGCTCTTGCTGAACTCTTGCACAAAAGACCACACCAGCGGCACGATGTCGTCCCGGCGCTCGCGCAGAGGCGGCACGGTAATCTGAAAAATATTCAGCCGGTAGTACATGTCTTGCCGAAAACTGCCCGCGCTGACCAACTCGGCAAGATCGCGGTTCGTCGCCGAAATGATTCTGACGTCGACCTTGATGGTCCGGGGGCTGCCCAGACGCTCAAACTCGCCGCTCTCCAGCACACGAAGCAGCTTGGCTTGGAGTTCCAGGGGCAAGGCGTCAATTTCGTCGAGAAAAATGGTGGAACCATCCGCCAGCTCAAAACGGCCAATCTGCTTCGCCGTCGAGCCGGTAAAAGCGCCCTTCTCACGGCCGAAGAGTTCGCTTTCGATGAGGGTCGGCGGCAGGGCCGCGCAGTTGACCGTAATCATGAGCCGATCCTTGCGGGCGCTCTGGTCATGGAGCGCATGCGCGAGCAGTTCCTTGCCCGAGCCGGTCTCCCCCTGGATCAGGACCGTCGCCTCCGTCGGGGCAACCTGCCCCACCTGTTTCAAGGCGGCTCTAATTGCTTTGCTGTCGCCGACAAAATTAGAATGTGAATATATCTGGTCAATTTCTTCCCGGAGATACAGATTCTCTTCCCGCAGTTGTTCTTTTAATTGCTTGATTATGGTCAGCGCCTCCCGCAGGGAGTCCGCCGCCACCTTGCGGTCCTCTATTTCGTGCGAGAGCCGCTCGTTTGCCTTGATCAACTCTTCCGTCCGCTCATGGACGGTTAACTCCAGGCTGTCATACTCCTTGTGCATCATCGCTTCCAACTGCTTGTAAACCGTGACGTCGGTAATCGAGGTAAAGATATCATCATCATGATGCTCAGGATTATGCACGGCGATGCTCTGAAATTGACCGGGGATCACCCTGCCGCTATGGCTCCTGAAGCTGACCTCGCATCTCTGGACAAACTGTTTTTGCGCAAGGCGGCTGAGGTGATTTAAAAAAACTTCCTTCCCGGCTGTATCAACAATAAAGCTGACAAATGGCTTATTGAGCAACTGCCGCTTCTCCAAGCCAAGCAGTTGCGCGCCGGCAAAATTCACCTCCCGGATCACGCCGGCGGTATCAAAGGCGAAATAGGCAATCGGCGCAAAATCGTAGAGTTCGGCATATTTATCCCGCGACAGTTCAAGCTCGTCCCTGGAGCGGCACAGCTCAACATTTTGCATCTCCAACTCGATCTGATGGACCTTGAGTTCATGAACGAGCCGCAACAAGTCCTCTTCCCGAGCCTCGGGCGCATCAGGCCGTTTCCCTGCCTCCGCCTGCAACCGTTTTTCCGCTTTGCCGCGCAGTACGACTGCCGCGGACAACTTCTTCTTTTTGCTGCATCCCATAGCGACCATGGCGAACCTCCTTTCCCCCGAATTACCAAGGAGCTCTCTTCCATTTTCTCAGTTGACGCAATCGCCTGTCCATTATTATTTCATGGCAAGATCATTTTCCCGGTTCTTTGGATGCCCAATCTTTGCATTTTCGACTCCAGCGTCTTTGGGTTGAGGCCTAAAATCGTTGCCGCCCCATTTTTACCACTCACCCGCCAGCCGGTTGCCTCCAGCACCTCGGCAATGTGGAGTCTCTCCATATCCTCAAGAGTCCCGGCCGGGCCTGAGGCGGACGGCGCAATCTTCGGCAACTCTATCTGCAGCACGGGTCCGGTGGTGACGATCATCGCCCGCTCGGTAACATTCTTCAGCTCCCTTACGTTGCCGGGCCAGGGATAGGCTTGCATGGCCTGAACGCTTTTCGGCGAGATGGATTCGATCCGCTTGTTCATGCTCTTGCCGAACTCTTGCACAAAAGACCACAAAAGCGGCAAGATATCTTCCCGACGCTCGCGCAGAGGCGGCACCGTAATCGGGAAAATATTCAAACGGTAGTACATGTCTTGCCGAAAACTGCCCGCGCTGACCAACTCGGCAAGATCGCGATTCGTCGCCGAAATGATTCTGACGTTGACCTTTACGGTTCTCGGGTTGCCCAGACGCTGAAATTCACCGCTCTCCAGCACCCGAAGCAGCTTGGCCTGGAGTTCCAGGGGCAAGGCGTCAATTTCGTCGAGAAAAATGGTGGAACCATCCGCCAGCTCAAAACGGCCTATCTGTTTCGACAGCGCTCCGGTAAAAGCGCCTTTCTCGCGGCCGAAGAGTTCGCTTTCGATGAGGGTCGGCGGCAGGGCCGCGCAGTTGACCGTAATCATGAGTCGATCCTTGCGACCGCTCTGGTCATGGACCGCACGCGCGAGCAGTTCCTTGCCCGTGCCGGTCTCCCCCTGGATCAGAACCGTCGCCTCAGTCGGCGCCACTTGCCCCACCTGCTTCAAAACAGCTCTGATCGCTTCACTGTTGCCCACGATATGCTTGTGGGAATGGATCAGGTCAATTTCTTCCCGCAGATAAATATTTTCCTCCCGCAATTGTTCTTTTAACTGCTTGATTATGGTGAGCGCTTCCATGAGGGCGTCCGCCGCCACCTTGCGGTCTTGTATTTCTTGGGAAAGCCGTTCATTTGCCTTGGTCAATTCCGCGGTCCGCTCCTGCACCTTGTCCTCCAGGATGCGATTCTGCTCGGAAAGCGCAAGGTGCGTCCTCACCCTTGCCTGCACGATGGGAGCGCTGATCGGCTTGGCGATGTAGTCGACGCCGCCGCAGGAAAGACCCTTGGTCTCATCTTCGTTCTCGCCCCGCACTGTAATGAAGATGATCGGGATATTGCGCGTCTGTTCCTCTTCCTTCAGGCGTCGGCAGGTTTCAAACCCGTCCATTTCCGGCATCATAACGTCGAGGAGGATGATATCAATCGGGGTCGAAATGGCGATCTCGATGGCCTTCTTTCCCCGCGTCGCCACCTTGATGTCGTATTCCCCCATCAAGGCGGCATTGAGAATGCTGACGTCGTCCGGCGTGTCATCGACAATAAGAACGACCTTGCGTGCTATGTTTGCTTTCACACTGTTTTCCTTTTTTCAACCTTGACGGTCTCTTGAGAAGTCATCACTCCGGTAAAGATTGAAAAGATGACTTTTCATAACTGCCTGGCAATACCGGCTTCCAGGCTAATACCACTCTTTTCCGCAAGGACGCTGAGAGCCGCGCTTGCTTTATCATAATCAAAGTTCGCAAGACAGATCCCGAGTTTTTCCATATCCTCAGGGGGAAGTCCCGCCAGCTCACTTCGGCATTCACTCAGATAGTATTCCGCCTTGCCGTCGTTCTCCTTGATGTAGCGGAGCAGTTGGCTCAGCACAGCTCTTGCCTTTGTCCAATCAGCGGCAACAGGTGCCTGTATGCCGCCGGCGTCCGGCACGGCCAGCGCCAGTTGCAGAGCAGCCACCAGGGTTGCCATTTCTTCGGCAAAACGCTGGAGGATCTCCCCGGTCAATTCCGGAGGATCGTTATGCATGATGGAAGCTGCCAGTTCCGTGGCGATTTCCTGCACCCTGGTCGCGCCGATGTTCCCTGCCACCCCTTTTGTCGTATGGGCGAGGCGTTCCGCCAGGGAACGGTCCCCCGACGCAAGGGCCGACTCAAGGGCCGCAGCGGTGGTGGCCTGGTTCACAATGAACTTCCCGAGCAATTGCAGATAGAGCTTCCCGTTGCCGTTAATCCGATACAGCGCTCTCGTCACATCAACTCCGGGGATGGCAGGGACGGCAACCTGCCCCATTGCGCTATTGCTGGGGCAAGCAAGCGGGTGCGCGCCCGTCGGGGACTGCCGGAGATAACGGCCCATGACCCTGAACATGACCCGCGGATCAATGGGCTTGGTAATGTGATCATTCATGCCGGCGTTAACCGTCTTCTGCCGGTCCTCCACCAGGGCGTGCGCGCTCAAGGCAAGGATGGGAAGCGCGCTGAAGCGCGCATCCGACCGGATGCGCCGGGTCGCCTCATAACCGTCCATCTCGGGCATCTGGATATCCATCAGCACCATGTCGTAGGA
The DNA here is from genome assembly GCA_002347095.1 of Desulfobulbaceae bacterium UBA2273. Classification (GTDB taxonomy): domain Bacteria; phylum Desulfobacterota; class Desulfobulbia; order Desulfobulbales; family Desulfurivibrionaceae; genus Thiovibrio; species Thiovibrio ferrireducens. Next base: position 35,294 of record DDWZ01000024.1, read on the forward strand.
ATGTTCCGCCGTTGTAACCATCTCCACCGCCTCGCGGCCGTTATTGGCCACGTCAACCGTCAAGCCCGCATTCTCAAGGAGTTCGATGGCAAGCTGCTGGTTGATCTCGTTGTCTTCCACCAGCAGGATGCGGGCTGCCATGAAGTTGCAGATTCGTTCCCCGCCATGCGGAATTCTCATGGCAGTCGCGCGCTCTGCCGGGGTAAGTATCTCGATTATTGCGTCGAACAAAGATGATGCGGTGACCGGCCTGCGCAGGAAATAATCCGCGCCGGTCTTCCCTGCCTCCGCCTGTTCTGGTTGCGCGCCGAAAAAGGACGTGACCATGACGATGGAGGGAATGGTGTGCAGCGCCAGATATTCCTTGATGTGACGGGCCGCCCCAACCTCATCCATCTCCGAGGTGTTCCAATCCATGAGGATGAGCTTATAGGGGTCGGCGGGGTTCTGGTTCTGGATGACGGAAACGGCTTCGATGCCAGAATTAACGGTATCGACTCGGGCCGGGAAGCGGCTCAAGAGCTTGACCATTTTCTGTTGACTGAGTTCATTATCATCGGCAACCAGGATTTTCATCCGGTTCAACTTCTCAGGGATGCGCGGCGGCGAGATCTCCGCGCTTTCCATGCCGAACCAGGCCGTAAAGCTGAAGACACTCCCCCTGCCCGGCTCGCTTTCCGCCCAGAGGTTCCCCCCCATCATCTCCACCAACCGCTTCGAGATGGAGAGCCCCAGCCCTGTACCGCCGAAACGCCGGGTCATCGAGCCGTCGGCCTGGGTAAAAGGCTGGAAGAGCTTGGCGAGATGCTCGGAAGAAAGGCCGAGCCCCGTGTCGCGCACGGAAAACCGGAGTTTGGTTCTGCCCTCACCCCTCACCTGGAGAGTGACGGCGAGTTCCACCTCCCCCTCCATCGTGAACTTGATGGCATTGCCCACCAGGTTGGTGAGAATCTGACCGAGCCGGAGGGAATCGCCCACGAGCTGCCAGGGGATTTCCGGCGATACATCGAGGAGCAACTCTATCTTCTTGTCAACCGCCTTTTGCTCGACAACTGCTATGACGCTTGACAGCACATCATCCAGGCCGAACAGGGACTGCTCCAACTCCAGCTTGTCGGCTTCGATCTTGGAAAAATCAAGGATGCCGTTGATGATCCCGAGGAGAGAGACCCCGGAATCGTTGATCTTGCGGACGTAGCCATGCTGCTTGGGGGAGAGGTCCGTATTCAGGGCAAGAGAGGAGAAGCCGATGATGGCATTGAGAGGCGTGCGGATCTCATGGCTCATGTTTGCCAGAAATACGGATTTCAAGCTATTGGCGACTTCCGCGGCATCCTTGGCCTCCTGCAGTTGCTTATACATCTCCTCCTGAATATCGAGCAACCGCTGCTGCTCCGCTTCGACCTGCTTGCGCGCCGTGTTGTCGGTGCCGATCAGCAGATAGCCGATGATTTCGTTGTGCGCGTCGCGCAGGGCCGTGACCGATACGACCGCAGGGAAGCGGCTGCCATCCTTGCGAATATAGGTCAGCTCGTAGATGTCCTCGATTCCGCGGGAGGCCTTGAAGACCAAGGCCTCAAAGCCCTGGCTGATCATGGTGGCAAGCTCAACGCTCAACGCTTTGGCGCGCACTGTCAATTCCTGGGGATCGGAAATGTCGGCTGGGGTGATCTTGTCCACAACCTCGGCGGCTGTGTAGCCGAGCATCCGTTCCGCGCCGACATTGAAGATCTGGATAACGCCATTCGCGTCAGTGGCGATGCTGGAAAAATTTTCGCTGTTAAAAATCGCACTCTGCAGCGCCCCCGCCTTGAGCAGCGTTGCCTCCGCCTGCTTGCTCACCGTATCATCCACGATTGAGCAAAGGATATAGCCATCCTTGCTTTCGCTGGTGTCCACGGCGATGCTCTGCAGTTGACCATGGAACACCGTGCCGTCTTTTCCCTTAAGCCTGATTTCACATCGCTCTAGACCCTGTTTTTGCACAACACGTGCGAGGTGTTGAGGAAAAAGCTCTCTCCCCTCTGCCTCGGCAATAAAACGGCTAAAGGGGGTATTGACCAACATGCGCCTCTCGATTCCCAGGAGCTGCGCGCCGGTGAGATTGACCTCCCGGATCAAGCCGTGCGCATCAAAGGTGAAATAACCGACCGGGGCAAAGTCATACAGTTCGAGATACTTATTCCGCGAAAACTCAATCTCCTCCTGGGCAATGCGCAGTTGATCATTCTGCATCTCCAGCTCGATCCGGTGGACCTCAAGTTCATGGACGAGACCCATCGCCTCTTCAGCGTTCCGGGGTGAATGCGCGGAGCCAGTTTGCACCCGCACCAGCTCTTCCACCTGCCGACGCAACTCGGCCGGGGCTGTTCGGCGCTTGTTTTTAGCGATACCCATTATGTACTTCCTTTCTTCGCAAGCAGAGCCTTGAGCCGCGCATTCTCCTCGCGCAGTTCCAAGTCCACAGTCTTAAACGCCGTGATGTCCACGAAGGTGATCACCACCCCGGCGATGACATCCTCCATGGTGCGGTAGGGCATGATGCGCACCGAAAACCAGCGCCCATCCGTGGCGGAAATCTGCTTTTCCGAAAAAGTCAGCTTCCGCAAAACTTCTCGCGCTTCTTCGGCCATGTCAGGGTAGAGCAGCTTGCTCGCGATATCCGAAAGCGGGCGCCCCACATCGCCGGGGATCAGCTTAAAGATTTTATCCGCCCCGGGGGTAAAGCGCCGGACATTGAGCTTGTTGTCCAGGAATACGGTGACGATTTCCGTGCTGTTGAGCAGGTTGCGCATATCGTCGTTCACCCGCGAAAGCTCATCCATCTTGGACTGCTGCTCCGCGTTCACCGTTTGCAGCTCCTCGTTTAAGGACTGCATCTCTTCCCTGGAGGTGGTCAACTCCTCGTTGGTGGATTGCAGCTCCTCGTTGGTGGACTGCAGCTCCTCGTTGGTGGAGGTGAGTTCTTCCTGCGAGGATTGCATCTCCTCGCGGGTCGCCTGCAGTGCTTCGCTGACCACCTGGAGTTCCTGTTCCAATTCGAGCACCCTGGCGCTGCCGGCCGGTTTGCGCCGGGAGCCGGCCGGCGTTTTCTTTTCAAGAACCGTTGCCACGTCGGTGAAGACGATCATCACCATCCCCCGCAACGGTTCGGGATTTTTGACCACCTGGATGGTTATATCAACGGCCTGTGTTCCGCCATTGGCCTCGATCTTGAGACCCTTGGCAGTGACCGTCTCGTTTTGCCGGATCGCTTTCTGGAAGGCGTTTCGCAGATCAAAACGGAGCCCTTCCCGGGCCATGGCGAAAATATTCCAGTTGGCCTTGCCGGCCGCCGGTTCGAGATATCTCCCGGTCCGGCCGCTGACATACAGAATATCACCCAGGTCGTTGGTCAAAACGGCAGGGGGGGAAAAGTGCTGCAAAAGCAGTTGATCCGCGAGAGACTGGAGGTTGTCTGCAGGTTTCAAAATCTCTAACTCCTTGGAAATTCCCGGCCGAGGGTGGACAACCGACGAGGCAAACGCAAGCGGCTCGGAGAGCACGGCTGATTCGCGCCGCCGAAAGAGTCGCGATTTGATGTTCAACGGCGCGAAAAGATGGGTGAAGGTGCTGACGGCTTCCGAACTTCCCAAAAACAGGATCCCGCCAGAGTTCAGGCTGTAGTGAAAGAGCGGCAGAAGCTTTTTCTGCAGTTCCGGCGTCAGATAGATCAAGAGGTTGCGACAAATGAGGATATCGAGCTTGGTGAAGGGGGGGTGCATAATGACGTTCTGCGTGGCAAAAGTCACCATCTCCCGAATCTCCTTGCCTATCCGGTAGCCGTTCGGTTCCTTGACAAAAAAACGGCGCAGCCGCTCGTCGGACACATGCGCGGTGATATTGGCCGGATAGACCCCCTGGCGGGCCTTGTCGATGGCGTCTTGGTCTAGATCGGTGGCAAAAATCTGCAGGGTAAAATTCTCCGCGGGCTTGATCTGTTCCAGTGCCTCCGTAAAGGCAATCCCCAGCGAATATGCCTCCTCGCCGGTTGAGCAGCCGACCGACCAAGCCCGCAGCAGGCCTCCGGCCGGGCGATCCGCCAGGAGTGCAGGAATGGCCTCTGTTTGCAGTTGCGCCCAGGCCTCCGGATCACGGAAAAAGTTGGTTACGCCAATCAACAGTTCCTTAAAGAGTAGCTCCACCTCCTGGGGATTCTCCTGCAGAAAGCGAACATAGGCGGCGATCCCGTTGATCTGGTGAATGCCCATGCGTCGCTCGATCCGGCGGTAGACGGTGTTTTTTTTGTACATGGAAAAATCGTGGCCGGTTTTGGCCCGCAACAGAATGACGACCTTTTCCAGGGCGCTTTGGTCCTTCGCCTCCAGCGGCAACCCCTCGGGCTTGGCCACGACCAAGGAATGCTTGAGATAGTCGATAATCTTTCCGGGCAGCTCCTCCGCCGGGGCGACCAGATCGACGAGCCCGGCATCAATGGCGTTTTTGGGCATGCTGTCGAACTTGGCCGAGGCAGGCTCCTGCGCCAGCGTCACTCCCGCTTTTTCCTTGATGGCCCGCAGGCCTATCGAGCCGTCCGCGCCCATCCCCGACAGGATGACACCGATACTCCCATTCTGCCGGTCCTCGGCCAGGGAAGAGAAAAAGTCATCGATAGGGAGACGCAGGCCGCGGGGCGCCGTCGGATCGAACAGATGCAGCACTCCGTGCAGAATGGACATGTTTTTGTTGGGGGGGATCACATAGACGCAGTTCGGCTTCACCCGCATCCGGTCCCTGACCTGAAAAACCTCCATCCCGGTGGTGCGCTGAAGCAGCTCGGGCAGGAGCCCCTCGTGGTTCGGGTCCAGGTGCTGGACGATGACAAAGGCCATGTCGCTTTTTTCCGGCACATGCCCCAGAAACTGTTCCAACGCCTCCAGCCCGCCGGCGGAAGCACCGATAGCGACAATGGGAAAGAGGAGGTTCTTGGGACGAGGGGGGGCAACAACTGCCGAAGAAATAGGGATTTTCTTGCCTTTTGCCAATGGTTCCCGTTGCTTTTTCACAACAATTCCGCCCATGTTTTAATAGTATCCGAAAAAGACGCTCTCCCTCCGACATACTCAGCGTACGCTACAACACACTCTTCCCGTGTGTGCCCAAGACAATTCTCTGACTTCTTGATGTATCTCTTGAAAATAGAGGCAAACTACAACAGAGAATTTTCCCGGATGCTTGTGAGGATCACCGGAGATATCTTCTGGTCACGGTAACTGCATTTCTGGACTCGCACTCCTTGAGGCGCGAGCTTGGAGCGCGGAAAAAACGATAGACGGTGTTGCGGTTAAGAGCTGTCAGCACACGTGCAACGTGCTGTCGTCATGACGCTTTTTTTTCATAGGACAAAGACGGGAGAAAAATAAACGAAAAATGAACTATTTTTGGCGAAGCAAGAAAGCCTGAACACTAAAATAACTTAACTGTATTTATTATTTTTTTAAAGTACCCCCCGCTTTGCCGGAGGACTCGTAAAGGTTTGACCTTTACTACAATCGTATTCAGGCTGTTCCTGTGAATGGAGCGCCTTTATTCCCCCCTTTAACAAAGGGGGGTGAGGGGGGATTTGCAGTCTGGTTCGTGCAATGCCGACATTTCAAAATCCCCCTCAATCCCCCTTTATTAAAGGGGGAGACAAATAGTGTTGCCGCCTTGGGCGGCTCACGGTTTTGTCGGTGCCTTTGAGGCGCTCCCAATAAGCCCCCCGCTTTGCCGGTGGTGACTCACTTTTTAATGGTGCGCCCGGAGGGATTCGAACCCCCGACTCCCGGCTTCGAAGGCCGATGCTCTATCCATCTGAGCTACAGGCGCACAAGCATTATTTTTTGTAACCCAATCAACCTACCACCCCGCAATATTTCGCGGATCGGAAAGCACCTGCCAGGCCCGGTCCGTGATCTCGTCGATCTCAGCCAGGGTCACGGAAAGCGGCAACCAGAGATAGATCACATTGCCAAGGGGCCGCAGCAAGAGGCCATGCGCAAGCCCGGCCAGGTAGATCGGCCAGCCGACCCGCTCCTGAAGAGCGTAAGGGGTCTTGGTATCCCTGTTCTTCACCAGCTCCATGGCGCAGATCATCCCGAGCTGCCGGAGATCTCCGACCCAGGGCAGGTCTCCAAAGCGGCGCATCCGCGCCTGGAGATGACTGATCTTGGCCGGTAGCCCGGCCATGGTCTGCTCTTCGGCAAAAACCCGCAACGAGCCGAGAGCCGCGGCGGCGGCAAGGGGATTGCCGCTGAAGGTATGGCCGTGGAAAAAGGTTTTTCCGGCGCTGTAGTCTCCATAAAAGGCCTGGAAAATCTCTTCGCTGGTCACCGTTGCCGCCATTGGCAACATACCAGCAGTCAGCCCTTTTGACAAACAGAGAAAATCAGGCGCCACCCCGGCCTGTTCCAGGGCAAACATGGTTCCGGTCCGGCCAAAGCCGGTGGCCACCTCGTCAAAAATCAGATGCACCCCATATTCCCTGGTCAAAGCGGCCACCTTGTGCAGATACTTGACCGGATAGATGATCATCCCCCCGGCGGCCTGGATGAGCGGCTCGATGATCAGGGCGGCAATCTTCTCGCCTTGTTCGGCCAGAAGGCCGGCAAGCGGCTGGAGGCACTGGCAGTCGCAGCTCTCTTGGGCAAGCCCGGCCGGACACCGGTAACAGTATGGAGATGGCAGACGATGGGAAGAAAAAAGCAGCGGGGCAAAGGGGCCATGGAATTCCGGCACCCCGCCCAGGCTCATGGTGCCGATGGTGTCGCCGTGGTAGCCGCGCTCTATGCCCACCAGCCCGCAGCGGCCCGGCTGCCCAACCTGCCGCCAATACTGGAGCGACATCTTGATCGCGATCTCGCAGGCCGTGGAGCCGTTATCCGAGTAAAACACCCGGGAAAGCTGGGGCGGCGTCAACCGCACCAACTGCTCCGCCAGCAAAATCGCCCCCGCATGGCTGGTGCCGGCCAGCAACACTTGGTCAAGCCGCGCCAGTTGGGAGCGAATTTTTTCCGTTATAGTCGGATGGCCATGCCCATGGACAATGCACCACCAGGAGGAAATGGTATCGAAATAGCGTTTCCCCTGCTGATCGAAGAGGAAAATCCCCTCTGCCCTGTCGATGAGGAGCAGGTCGCGCTGGGCATAATCCTGCATCTGGGTGTAGGGATGCCACAGGAACCGCTTGTCTTTCTCCTGCAGGGTCAACACGGGCTCACACCCCGCTGACGAGCTTGTAAATCGCCGGGTACTGACGATGCTGTTCCGCATGGTCAAGGCCATAGCCGACCAGAAAGCCTTCCGCCACCTCAAATCCGGCATAATCCACGCTCACCTCAACCGTGCGCCGCTCTTTTTTGTCGATCAGGGCGCAAATCCGCACGGATTGAGCCTTTCGGGCCGCAAAGAGATCCTTGAGGCAGGCAAGGGTTTTGCCGGTATCGACGATATCCTCCACCAGCAACACATCCTTTCCTGCCAGCGCAAGCTCGGTGTCCTTGGTGCATTGAACTGCGCCGGAGGAACAGGTGGCGGCGCCGTAGCTCGATACCCGGATAAAATCGATTTCAAGGGGCAGCTCGATTTCCCGGACCAGATCGGCCATGAAGATGAAGGCCCCGTTCAGAATGCCGATCATAACCAACTGGCGGCCGGCATAATCACGACTGATGGCCTGGCCAAGCTCTGCAACCCGCGTGGCGATGTCCTGCCTGGAAACCACCTCTTGCTTCTCAATCATCAACCCCTCTCCTGCAAAATCCTGGACAACGCCGGTGCATGGCGGTCTCAACGCCCATTGGCGATAAAAATCGTTGACGGTGCCCGAGTTGACCACCTATGATTAACAGATACGGCAGCTTGCCCCGGAGGGTTCGCCTGGCATCCCCATACTGGTCACAACAGAAAAAGGAGCACCGCCATGAAACGTTATGAATGTTCGGTTTGCGGGTATATCTATGATCCGGCCGTCGGAGACCCGGACTCAGGCATCGCCCCAGGCACCTCTTTTGAGGATCTGCCGGAAAACTGGTCTTGCCCCATCTGCGGCGCCAGCAAGGATATGTTCACTCCCCTGGACTAAAATCTACAGCAGGATATCCCCGGTGATGCCGGCCCACGTTTTGTCAAGCTCCGCGGAAAACGAATTGACAAATTGCGGCACGCTGACCTCCTGAAACGGGCGGTGGTATTCCTGGATCAACGCCCAGGAAAAAGAGCGCGCCGCATCTTCCGCTGTCACCCGGGGCTCCCCGAGGCAAACGCCCTTCAGGGAAGCAAAGATGTTCGCCAGATTTATCATGGCCACAGGCACCGGGTTGGTTGTGGCCTTTTCCGGCTGATGGTGGAAGTGCATCACATCCAGATACGGCTGCGGCAGGCCAATGCCTTCGGCAAGCCAGACCCCGGCCTGACCATGATCCACGCCGATATACTCTTTTTCCGCCCTGACCACATCCCGCAGCTCTTCTGAAGGTTGGCAAAACTGCGGGTAAAAATTCGGCGAGATTCCATCCAGCACCAGCATCCCCAGGTCATGGAGAAGGCCGCACAAATACAGATCGGCAGAGGTGTTTATCCGGATTACATCCCGCAACATCTCGGCAATTCGCCCCACCACCACCGCATGTTGCCAGAAATCCCTGGAAACCGAGGTGAAACCGCTGAAGGCTTGTGATGACTTGGCCGCCCTGATGGTATCGACCAGCACCTCCTGCACCTGCTTGACCCCGATAATAACCATGGCCAGCGGAACCGTGCCCACCATGTTGGCCCTTCTGAAGAAAGGCGAATTTGCGGTCTGGATCACCCGGCAGCTCAGCACCGGATCAAGGGAGATTAAATCGGCCAGCCGCCGGGTATTATCAATGCCTGCGCCGCCTTTCATCATGGCGGTCAACTCGGCGGCAACCGCGGGGTTCACCGGAAAAACAGCCTCCGGATGGACCCGAGGATGCAGCTTGGCGGGAGTCTGCCGCTGCTCCTTATCGGGCATGGGGGGAAGCGTGATGGTTGGCCTGGCCTTTTGCTCCTTCCCGGACCGCTCCATGCCCAGGTTCGGCTTGACCGGAGGCCGGGCCGGTTCTTCCTCGGCTTGGGCCTGGACCTCATCGGAAAGCACCTTCTGCAAGATGGACGGCTTGGCTTCTTCACCATCGCGCCCGGCAACTCTTTTATTGGCCAGATCCAGTCTGGCAACCAGCCGCTCGCAGAACCGCTTATAAAACTTCAGTTGCAGAAAGACATTTGAGGTGCTGACAATCTCCGGCTCAACCCGCAGGATAAATGATTCCGCGCTTGCGACCACATCGGCGGTTCTTTTTATTTCGGTGACCAGAGCCATTTCCCCGAAGCAATCTCCGGTGGTAAGGGTGGTGAGCTGAATGGGCTTCGTTTTCCCATGCAACCGTTTTTCCACCCGGACTTGCCCCTTGACCAGGATGTAAAACGCCCGCTCGGTGGTGCCTTCCTTGATGATCACCGTGTCGGGAGGAACCCGGAGCCATTTGCTGACCAGAAGGAACTGCTTGAGTTCATGGTCATCAAACCCATGGAAAAAACTCACTTTTTTCAGAAACTCAATCTGCTCGTCAAGGTCGATTTCTTTGCTCTTTTTACCTGGGGCCATGATTTTTCCTTCGCAGTTGCACTATCGCCATTTCACTGCTGCCGTTGCACCGCCGCCATTCCACTGCCGCGCCCGGCTGCCGGGCTATTTCCCGAGACAAAACTCCGCAAAAATCATATCCAGCACATCGTCCGTGGTCGTTTCCCCGATGATATCTCCAAGAAAAGCCAGCGCCCCCTGGAGATCAATGGCCAGAAGGTCGGGCGGTAAATCCGCGCCCAGCCCCTCGCCAACCTGGCGCACCGCGCCAAGGGCCCGTTGCAGCGCAACGGCATGCCGCACATTGGGAGCGGCGACTCCAGGCTCCTGGAGGCCATGGCCGCCGGTGGCCGCCCCGTAAACAGCATCCTCCAGCGTGCGGATACCTTCCCCGGTCGTGGCGGAAATGGCGACAACCGGCACCCCGGGAAACGCTGCTTCGTAATGGGCGCAACTTAAGGGGAGAGCCCTGTCGATCTTATTGACCACCACCACGACCTTCTTGTCCGCGGCCACCTGGAACAGCGCGCGATCCTCGGAATGCAGCCCCTCTGCCCCGTCAAGAACCAGCAGGACCAGATCCGCCTGATCCAACTTTTGCCGTGCCCGCCGGATGCCGATCTCCTCCACCGCTTCGGAGGTTTCCCGGATACCTGCCGTATCGACAATGCGCACCGGCACCCCTTTGATGTCCAGGCACTCCTCGATGGTGTCCCTGGTTGTCCCGGGCAGCTCCGTGACTATGGCCCGGTCTTCCCGGAGAAGACAATTGAGCAGGCTGGATTTACCCACATTGGGCCTGCCGAGAATCACCACGGAGATTCCCTCCCGGATGATTTTCCCCCCCTCCGCCCTTGCAAGCAATCGGGACAAAGGCTCTGCCGCTTCCAGCACCAGCCTGGCCTGCAGCGCTTTGGTGTCGAGGATCTCCACCTCCTCGTCGGGGAAATCGATGGCCACCTCCATGATAGCACGAACCGCCACAAGCGCGTCACGAATTTTCCAGATCTCTCCGTGCAATCCCCCCCGGAGTTGGCTCACCGCAAGGCTCGCGCCCTCTCTGGTCTTGGCGCGCAACAACTCGGCAACCGCCTCGGCCTGGGTCAGGTCGATCCTCCCATTGAGAAAGGCGCGTTTGGTGAACTCCCCCGGCTCCGCCAGGCGGGTGGCTGGGAAGGTCACGATCAGGGCAAGGATCTCCTGCAGCAGCAGATAACTGCCGTGCCCGTGGATCTCCACCACATCTTCCCTGGTGTAGGTCTGCGGCGCCCGCATATACACGGCGAGCACCTCGTCGATCACCAAGCCTGTTGTGGGATGGACGACAGCGCCGAAATAGAGCCTGTGGCTTATGATTTTTTTGGGGGGATTTTTCGGTTGAAAAAGCTGCTGGAGGATTGCGTGGCACTGGGGGCCGCTCACCCGGATGATGCCGATGCCGCCGGCGCCGGGCGGCGTCGCAATGGCGGCGATGGTCGCCTCGTTGAAATCCGGGAAATCCGGCGTTGCCATACGTTTCTTGCCCTATGAGATTCGGCGGAACAAAAAGCTTGCCCACCCCTCGGCACGCTGTCCGTGCTTACAATCGCGGTAAAACCGAGCCGCCGACGCCACAGCCCCGACCGCAAAAAATGTTGCTCCGGAACCATTTGCCGCCGGGACGCGAACGCTCTTCTGGAAACCGCGCTTTCGCGCCCGTTTCCAGAAGCATCATTCCGGGCTCTTTTCCGCGGTTTTCTTTTTTCTTGGCGCGCGGCGCCGCCCTTTCCCGGGCAGATAGATGAGCACCTTCTTGAACAACCCCTCTCCAACGCTGCGGCTCCTGATCTCGGTATCGTCCTGCAGAGCCATGTGCACCATGCGTCTTTCCGCCGGGTTGATGGCGGGAATGGTTCTGGTCTTCCCGGTTTCTTTCACCTCCTGGGCCAGACGCAAAGCCCGTGCCTGGAGCTCCCCCATCCGGTTGTCCCGGAATCCTCCGGCATCGAGGGAGAAAAGAACCTTCTGCGGGAATTTCCTGGTGATGATCTTGCGCATCACATACTGCATGCTGTCAAGGGTCTGTCCCTCCGGGCCGACAAGAATATCGACAAAATCCCCGGCAATCTTGGCATGGACCTTGTTGTTCTGATCCTGGGAAATGCTGATTTCCGAAGAGCAAGCCATGAGATCCAGAATCCTGGCAAGGTCCGCCCGGATTGCCTCCATCTCCTCGGGGGTGACCGGATCGCCGACCGCCTCCTCCTGTTCATCGTTTTCCGCGGGCTGTTCCACCCGGGCCTTGGGGACAGCGGGCTTTTTCTCCGAAACAGCCCGTTCGGGCCTGGCCTTGGGCGCACTCGCCTTTTTCTCCGGGGCCGGTCGTTTCTGCTCGTGGCCGCCCTCTTTCTTGAGCGACACCTGCACCGCCGCCTTTTTTCGGCCCAGGCCGAAAATACCGGTGGAGCCGGTGGAGATTATGCGGATATCAAGCTCTTCCCGCGGCACATTCAGCGCGGCGCAGGCATTGCCGATCGCCTCTTCAACATCCGTTCCCTTATATTCCATCTTGGCAGACGACATCGTGTGATTCCTCCATCTCAGGCCACATTCTCCGGCGGCCCGACGTCTTCTCTTGGCGACTTTGGCAGGGGCTGCCCCTTGCGCGCTCCTTAACTCAACCCGCTCTACGCGGCCTCATCCCGGTTCACGAGATACTGCTGGCCAATGGAGAGCAGGTTGTTGACAAACCAGTACAAGACCAGCCCGGAAGCAAAATTGAGGAACATGAAGGTAAAAATGACCGGCATGAACATCATGACCTTCTGCTGGGTGGGATCCCCGGTGGCCGGGGTCATTTTCTGCTGCAGAAACATGGTTGCCCCCATCAGCAGGGTCAGCACCGGTATCCCTCCGAGAAACGGGATATCAAAGCCGACCGACAACCGGTCGGGGGCGGCCAGGTCGGTGATCCAGAGGAAAAAAGGCGCGTGCCGCAACTCGATGGTCTGGAGCAGCACCTTGTACAGGGCGAAAAACACCGGGATCTGGATGACCATGGGCAGACAGCCGCCCACCGGATTTACCTTGTAGGTCTGATACAGCTTGATCATCTCCTGCTGCTGCATCTGCTTGTCGTCCTTGAATTTCTCACGCAGCTTTGCCATCTTGGGCTGCAGCTTCTGCATGGTCTTCATGGACTTCATGCCCTTCTGGGAAACGGGCCAGAAAAGCAGCTTGATGAGCACCGTCACCAGGATGATGGCCACGCCGTAATTGCCCACATATTTATGGAGAAAATTGAGCAGATAGAGGGTCGGCTTGGCCATCACGTCAAACCAGCCGAAATTGATGCTGCGCTCCAGCTCGTGGCCGGCTTCCTTAAGCGCCCCCATGGTCTTGGGGCCGAAATACACCGAATAGGTATACTGCTGGCTCTGCCCGGGCTGGATGACATCGCTGGCTCCGGCCAGCACCGTGGTCACCCGGGTTTCATCCTGCAGGGAAAAATGAGCGGTGTGCTGTTCGCCGGTGCGCGGAACAATGCCGCAGAGAAAATAGTTGTCCTCGTAGGCTGCCCAACTGATCTTGCCGGTGAAGCTCTTGCTTCCCTTTTTCAGATCGGAGGTGTCGACTTCCTCCAACACCCCGTCGTACACGAGAGCGGGTCCAACGAAAACCATCTGGCTTTCCTTGACAAACGGCCGGTTGTCAAGGGTCAGGTACGGCGCTCCCTGCAGGGGGGTGGCCGTCTTGTTCGCCACATCAACGGTCAGCTCCAGCAGGTACTGCTGATCCTGGAACCGCAAGGTGCGAACAATCTCAAGGCCGGAGGGCAACTTGCCCCGCATGGTCAGCACCACGCCGCCATCTTGCCCCTCTTGGAGCGGAGCAGCCTCATAGACCACCGGAGGGATGCTGCCCGGCTCAATCCCCCAGGAAAAATTCAAAGGGAGATTGTCGCCTTCCTTCGGCCGCAGCATTTCTTTATCACCGGAATCCTTGGCCAGATCCTCGCGGTAATTCTTCAGGCGAAAACTTTTCACCATGCCGCCGGTTTCCGTGACCACCGCCGAATAGAGGCTTGTTGTCACCGGGATCTCACGCCCTACTCTGCCGGCACCGCCGGCGGGCTGGGCAGCCAAAAGGCTTGCCGCGGCAACCGGCGGTGCAGCAGCCGCAGGGATTTTTTCTTCTGGCTTGCCGTTTTCAGGGGAGGAGACAACGGTGCTTTCCGTGACCGGAGGAGGGGTGGGAACAAAAAAATACTGATAACCAAGCAAAATGGCCAAGGAAAGGAAGATGGCCAAAAACATTCTCTGAGTGTCCATGAAATCGATCCTCGTCAGGCTCTATTAGTTGGATGCAGGCCTGAAGCACCCGGGCAACACCACCTGCTGTCGCCTCAAAAAGGTTTGTCCACCGGATCATACCCGCCGGGATGAAAGGGATGGCAGCGGAGAAGGCGGCGCGTGGCAAGGTACAGACCACGAACAGTTCCGTGGAGGGCAAGAGCCTCTATGGCATACTGTGAACAGGTGGGAGAAAAACGGCAGCTCGGCGCGAAAAGTGGAGAGATGCACAACTGGTAACACCGTATCAGGGCAATGAAAATTCTTTTCACATCCAATCCTGATGGTCTCGTAAAAATGTCGGGAACGTGCCGCTTCCGGAAAATATGACGACCATCAGAAAATCACGAGACCTTCAACGCCACTACGCCCGAACCTGCTCCCTTGCCGACAGCCTTACGCCGGGCAAGGAGTGCACCAACCGCCGCCTCGACCTCCTGCGGGGAGTTGGGGGTAAATCCGGCCCGCACGGCAAAAACCACGTCGGAGAAAGGCTCGATAAAATCTCGATTATGACGAAAGAATTCCCGGATTATCCTCTTGATCCTGTTTCGCTGAACAGCCTGCCGTACTCCGTGGATACTTATGCCCAGCCTGTTGCCCGCACCGCTGTTCGGCGCATGGATCACGGTAAAGTTCTGACCACGCGCCCGTTTTCCCTGCTCATACACCATTCTGTATTGCCAGGGCTTGACCAGCAGCATGGCCTTGGAGAGGGGCAGAGCTTTCATTCGACGCGAACGATGCTGTTTTTCCGGAGAGAAACTACACGGTCAGCCGCTTGCGGCCCTTGGCCCGGCGACGGTTGATGACGGCCCGCCCGTTCTTTGTCTGCATTCTGGCCCGAAAGCCATGGGTGCGGTGCCTTTTGAGGTTGCTCGGCTGAAAAGTTCTCTTGCTCATGATCGTCTTCCTTTTTCTCTTCTGTTAGGGCCTCTAGGGGGCCTGCCTCTCATTTTTGCTGTCTCGCAGCATCCGGGCCTTGCGTCACGCACTCTTACGGAAACAATACCAAAAACGCAAAAGATTCCGCCCAGCAATAAAGCTCGCTATATTACTCAGAGCCAGGCGACATGTCAAACATTTTCCCACTCCATACTAGGAGCTAGTTTTCCCCTGCAACATGTCCCATGTCACGAGTTTATTACGGAGAAGAGATATAAAAGGGCTACTTGCTCATAATGTCAAGCCCTTTAACCCCATCTTTAAAATCAGGACGCCAGCGGAGTGAGGGTACTTTTCGTCTTGCTAATCCCCGGTACGTTGGCTTGATGACGATAGTCTTTCCTTCCGTTGGAATCACTACTTCTCGTCGCACAGAAACATCTTCGGTGGGCAGGTATGCTGTGAAGGTGTAAGTTCCTGGCTTCAAGCGAATTGTCGTCTTATAGAGATATCTCACCCCTTCGCCGCTTTCCGGGTCTGTATGCGGATCGGTGGTAGTCGTCTCATTTTGCATCTCCATGGGCAGCCTCATTGATTGCCCGTTGATATCAACAAAAAGCAAATATTCATCCTTGCCGTGCTTGGCTGGCTCAAAAAGAAACGCTGAATATTTGTGGGTTTTTATCGAGGCCGATACGGTGACAAGCGCCTCATCCGCTCCCACTGCCGCCGCCCCGTCCGAGGCTACCTGAAACACATCGTTACGTTGACCCAACAGATTCTGATTGCTGGCCGCGCAGCCCGCCAAGATCAGGCCCCAAATTACTATGAGTAAATGACTTGTTTTTTTCATGGCTTCAATCTCCTTTATTTCGATAATTTTGGTTATACTGCTGTCTCGCCACGCTCATTAGTCCGTATCCGCACGGCCTCTTCAACATTTAGGACGTAAATTTTCCCTTCCCCCTTCTCGCCGGTCCATGCCTTTTGCTGGATGGTGTCCACCACCTCCCCGGCGTTGCCATCGGAAACCATCAGCTCAATACGGGCCTTCTCGCTAAAATAGGTGATTTCCGTACCACCCTGGTCTCGGAAAGAAACCCCCTCCCCTTGTCCAAAACCTTTAACCTCCATAACGCTCATGCCGGTCAAGCCGTCAATGAGTCGCAAGGCTTCTGTTACTCTTTCCAGCACAGCCGGTCGAATATAGGCAATGATCTGCTTCATTGGGCGATCTCCTTTTGATTGAGTTTCAACTCGGTTCTTCTCTCCCACCAGCGGTAGAGGGTCGGCAGGACCACCAGGGTGAGCAGGGTCGAGGTGATGAGTCCGCCGATGACCACCGTGGCCAGCGGCCTCTGCACCTCGGCACCGGTGCCATGGGAAAGCGCCATGGGAATAAAACCCAAGGAGGCCACCAGGGCGGTCATCAGCACCGGTCTAAGCCGGATGGCTGCCCCGTTCATGATGGCATCATCGAGCCCCATCCCTTCCTCACGCAGCTTGTTGAAGTAGGAAACCATGACGATTCCGTTCAGCACCGCCACACCGAACAGGGCGATGAAGCCGATTGCCCCGGATACCGAGAGCGGCAGCCCACGCAGAAATAGGGCGACAATGCCGCCTATCAGGGCAAAAGGGATATTGAGAATGATCAGGGATGCCTGCCTGATGTTCCCGAAAGTCGAGAAGAGCAGGACAAAAATCAGCGCCAAACAGATGGGGAGGATGACCGCCAGACGGGACATGGCCCGCTGCTGGTTTTCGAACTGCCCGCCCCAATTCAAGTAATACCCCGGCGGCAATTTGACCTTACTCTCGATGGCCTGCTGGGCTGCCGCCACAAATCCACCCAAATCCCGTCCCGAGACGTTGCATTCGACAACGATCCGGCGGGAACCGTTTTCGCGAGAGATCTGGGCCGGACCCTCTTCGGTGTAAACATGCGCCAATTGTTTAAGCGGGATGCGGGCGCCGTTGGAGGCGGAGATCAACAGTTCTCCGAATTTCTCCGGGTTGTTGGATAACCCTTCCGGGAAACGCAGGGCAACCATGAACCGCCGCTGGCCTTCAAAAAGTTCCGAGACGGCCTTGCCCCCAGCCGCCAGCTCCAGAACATCTTGAATATCCGAGACATTGATCCCATAACGGGCGATGGCTTCCCGGTTGATCCGCACCTGTAGGTACGCCAGACCCGAGACCTTTTCCACCTGGACGTCCGCCGCGCCCTGAACCTTCTTGACCGCCTCGGCGATTTCATTTGCTTTTGCCTTGAGCACCTCCATATCTTCCCCAAAAAGCTTGACGGCTACTTGAGACTTGACTCCAGAGATCAGCTCGTCCACCCGCAGGGCGATCGGCTGGGTAAAGGAGAAGGACATGCCGGGGATATTCTCCAGCCGCTCCCGCATCGCATCCACCAGCTCTTCCTTGTTGGTGGCGGTCTTCCACTCCTTGCGCGGCTTGAGATTGACAAAGATGTCGGAGATGTCAATCCCCATTGGGTCGGAGGCAATTTCCGCCCGTCCGGCCCGGGAAACCACTTTTTCAACCTCTGGAAACGAGAGCAGGGCCTTTTCCACCGCCGCCGAGGTGCGCACCGTATCGGTCACCGATACCGAGGGCAAGCGGAAGGACTGAACCGTGATGCTCCCCTCGTCCAGGGTTGGGAGAAATTCACTCCCCAAAAAGGGCACCAACAGGAGCGAACCGGCCAGAGCCGCCCCGGTGATGAGCAGGGTCTTCTTCGGATTCCCGAGACTCTGCCGCAGAAAGGGCAGATAGGCCTCGCGGATCTTGACCAGCAGCCCTGGGTCTTTCTCCACCACCTTTCCTTTCAACAGGAACGAGCAGAGGGTCGGCACCAGGGTCATGGTCAGGATGAGCGAACCTAAAAGGGCGAAACCGACGGTGAAGGCCATGGGAGAGAACATTTTTCCCTCCATGTCGGTCAGGGTGACAATGGGCAGGTAGACAATAATGATGATGAAGACCCCGAAGAGGATCGGTCGCGCCACCTCCTTGGCCGACATGAAGATGACGTGCCGGATGCTTTCATCCTTCTTCCGTTCCGACAGGTGCCGCACCGTGTTTTCCACCATGACCACGCTGCCGTCAACGATCATGCCGAAGTCGATGGCCCCCAAGGTCATCAGGTTGGCCGAAAGCCCCAGCCAGTGCATGCCCAGGAAGGAAAACAGCATGGAAAGCGGGATGGTCAGGGCAACGATGACGGCGCCGCGGATATTGCCGAGAAAATAAAACAGCACCGCGATCACCAGCAGCCCACCCTCAATCAGGTTGGTGATTACAGTGGTGATGGTTTTCTGGACCAGGTCGGTCCGGTCGTAATAGGGAACCAGCTTCACCCCTTCCGGCAAAGTCTTTTGAATGGTCTGAACCTTGCTCTTGACCCCTTCGACCACCTCCTTGCTGGAGGCGCCTTTCAGCATCAGCACGATGCCTGCAACCGCCTCGCCCTTGCCGTCGTAGGTCGTGGCCCCCTGGCGCGGTTCATTGCCGATGACCACCTCGGCCAGGTCGTCAAGATGAATCGGAGTGCCGCCGCGACTGGCGACAACGATTTGTTTCAAGTCGTCAATCCCCTTGGCCAGGCCGAGGCCGCGCACCATGTATTGCTCTTCTCGGTGTTCGATGAAGCCCGCGCCGACAGTGGAATTATTCTTCTCCACCGCCTCAATCACGTTGTAAATGGTCAGATCGAGGCTCTTCAGTTTGCCCGGATCAATCAACACCTGGAACTGCTTGACCTGCCCGCCGAAGGAGTTGACATCCGTCACCCCCGGCACGGTGCGCAGGATCGGTCGCACGATCCAGTCTTGCAACGAACGCAATTCACGAACATCGTACCCCTCGCCTTCGAGGAGGTACTGATAGATCTCGCCTAGGCCGGTGGTGACCGGCCCCATCTGCGGCTCGATCCCCTTGGGCAAACGATCACTGGCCTGTTGCAGCCGCTCGAAGACTTGCTGGCGGGCAAAATAGGTGTCCACTCCATCCTCAAACACTATCGTGATTACCGATAAGCCGATCTTGGAAATCGAGCGGACCTCACTGAGCTGGGGAAGTCCTCCCATGGTCGTTTCAATGGGAAAGGTAATCAGTTTCTCCACCTCGGTGGGGGCCATGCCGCCAGCCTGGGTCAAAATCTGAACCTGGACGTTGGTCACATCGGGAAAAGCGTCCACCGGCAGCTTCTTCATCGCCCAGACCCCGCTGCCGAGCAGGATGACGGTGGCAAGCAAAACCAGCAGGCGCTGCTGGAGGGAAAATCGCAATATTGTATCGATCATGGTCTCACTCCTCTCCCAGTTCGCCTTTCTTGAGTTCCGACTTCAGCAGAAAGCCCCCCTTGACCGCGTAGCGCTCACCTTCCTTAAGCCCACCCGTCACCTCCACCTGGCCGCCGGATGCCCGCCCAAGCTCAAGGGGGCGTGGTTCGAACTCCGTGCCATTTTCGGTGACGAACACCACCTTCTTGCCCTCCATATCCTGCAGGGCATCCTCGGGAACAGCCAGGACCGGCGGCATATCGGCAGGCAGAGCCACTTCGACACTCGCGAACATCTCCGGCTTCAGCTTGCGACCTGTGTTTTGCACCTCGATTCGGGCCTTGACCGTCCGGGTGGCGTCATCCACCACGTCGGCAATATGGCTGATCCGCCCCGGAAAGTTCAGATCAGGAAAGGCACCGACCCTGACGATTGCTTCTTGTCCCTTGCGGACCTTGGCCAGGTCTTTCTCGTTGATGTCCACCATGACCCAGACAGAGGAGAGGTCCGCAACGGTGTAGAGGTTCTTTGTTGGGTCCGCCAGCTCGCCGACAATGGCATATTTTTCAGTGATGACGCCACCAATCGGTGAGCGGACCGGCAGGAGCTGTCTTTTGTGGTCAGAACCGTCCAGATCAGCAAGAGAAAGGCCATAGAGGACGAGCCGTTCTTTGTCGGCATACAACTCGCTTGAGGTCACCTGATAGTCGGTATCGGCCTGGTGTATCTCCTTGCGGGCGGCAATCTTCTTCTCCACCAGAGCATTGATCCGGTCCAGATTATTCTTGGCCAGCGAAAGTTTGGCCTTTGATTGGCGGTAACGGTTTATGGCCTCGTCCAATTCCACGCTGTCCAGCATGACCAGCATCTGGCCGGAAGCGACACTATCCCCCAGCAAGGCCTTGACGGAGGTAATTTTCCCCGAAATGCGCGGCGAAACATGAGCGATCCGGTCACTGTTCACCTCCACCTTACCGGTAACACTGATGGCATCGGCAAGTCGCTCCTTCCCTGCGGTAGCAACAACGACACCAAACTCCTTCTGTGTTTCCAGCGTCATGCTTACGGTTTTTGGTACGTCATCCTTCCCGCCCTCATCCTTGCCCTCGCTCTTTCCCTTGGGCTCGGTGACCTCATTGTGCGTTTTCTCCTCTCCTGTGCCGGTTGCAAGGTGGGAGAAGCGATAATAAAAACCGCTGGTCAAGGCGATAGCCAGGGCAACTCCGATAATGATTCCTTTTTTGTTCACTGGATACCTCCGTTTAGATCAATCGCCACTGCCGATTCAAGTTTTACAAAAGCCACGCGCCTGCCGTGAATTGCCGCGAAATAGCCGTCATTGACCTCAAAAAACTTCTTCTGCTCCTCGATAACCGCAAGAATGCCTACCTCACCCTGGCGGTAGGCCTCCTGGGTCAGTTTCAGATTCTCGGTTAGTTGCGGGATGATGCCCTGTTTAAACAGAGCAAGGATACGCTCCGATGCTGACAGACGAGAGAAGGCGCCCTCAACCTCGGCAATGACGATTCTCTCCAGCGCCAGGCTACGGGAACCGGCAGCTTCCAGCCGGGAACGGGATGCTGCCCGTCCACCCTGGTTGCGGTCAAAAAACGGAAGCGGTATCGACAAGCGCACCCCAAGTTGCGTATCGCTGCTGGTCGATGACAGGTCTCCCAACTCGGTTGCACTCCGCTGTCTTTGGGCAAAGAACCCCACCGTGGGGTTGGGAATTGACTCGGCCACGGCCAGACGGGTTTCCGTCTCGGCCTTGTTGCGTTCGAGCGCCAGAGCCTGAAGATCAGGCCGCGTGGCAAGGGCCTGTTTGAGCAGTTCTTGGATGGTTTGTGACACCACCGGTGCAGAAAGGTCATCCGCCAGGTTGAAGGCTGCCTCGTTCAGGCCCGTCAATGACGACATCCTGAGGCGAAGCTGAATGCCATCCCGCTCTGCCTCAATGAAAAGATTTTCGGCGCGGGCAAGTTCTACCTTGGCAAGATTGAGTTCCAGTTCTGGAATATCACCCGCCTTGAAGCGTTCTCCGGCAATGCTCACCAGATCGCGATTAAGGCCACCCAGGTCAGCCGCCAGTTCACGACGTTTGTCGGCCAGGGCCAAGTCTAAGGCCAGGATGGAAACCTCTTCCTTCAACAACCGCGCAGCGTTGTCCCGCTGCCGCTGCGCCGCTTCGGCCTCGCGCTGTCCCGCCTCGCGGCGTAGACGCAACTTGCCGTTCAACGGAAGCTCCTGACTGATGCCGATTGAGGCGGAACGCTCCTCGGGGCTGCCGGACTGACGTCCGGAGGAGCCCTCGAGTTCTAATGTAGGGTTAGTGAGGATGCCGGACTGAATGGCAAGCGCTTGTTTTGCCGCCGCTTCTTTTTCCAGGGCGGCCAACTCGGCGCTTTGTTTCAGGGCCAGAGCCACGATTTCATTGATGGTGCTGGGAACAGGCTCGGCCAATGCCGGCAGGCAAACAAGCGCCTGTAGCAGTAGCGCGAAGATAGTTCCGCGCACCTGTGTTGAGCAGGTCATGGGGAAAACCTCCAGACAGATGGATAGTAACCACGACAAGGCGTGGAGCACTTAAGTCGCAGTTATGTCGTTACGCTGGTAATGTTACAGAAAAAGAAATGATCAGAGCGTTGCTGCGTCGGGCGGGACGAAAAAGGAAAGATAGACTTCGGGGATATGCCGGGTTATGTCGGCAAAGTGAAGAGAGATGGAAAATGGTAAATAGGCGAAGATCTTCGGTATTGAAGCCAATGGAGCATGGCATGGACCATTACAGCCACCAAAACAAACATGATCATCCAGGGCATGCGGTGGAACCGGGGCAGATGGGCTGTTGCTGTCATGGATCTGCGCCAAGTCTTCAGTGAAGAATGAGAATGTTGCCTCCTGTGAGCCCGGCAGTTCCCCGGCACAGACAACATCTTCGCCGAATGACATCGCCAGACCGAAGATGGCCACGAACAGAATCATGGAGGCGATTATGCGTCTGAATTCAGATTTCATAATGAAGGGGAACATAACCATCCAACGATCATTTTACAATACAAATCAGCGCGTGGCGGCTACTGATCCGAAGATTCCTTGTCAAGACCGAACATCTGCCGGACCAGATGCTCGGTCGCCAACTCGGCCATCACCTACCAGCGACACCAGCCGCCACTGTTGTCCATCATCATGGCGCCCGGCCCCATCATGGCGCCGTTACCGCCGTACATGCCGGGATGGCTGTCATGCCAGGAGCAGTACATCGCCCCCCAGCCCATGGGACCGGAATAGCCCGCGCCGATTTCCTGGTTCATCTGCGAACGCAGGCTCCAGTAATCCTGCTCCAGGGCGTAGAGCTCGGACCGAAGGGTGTTGGCTTTGCCCAGCGTGGTCGATCCATCGGCCAGGGCAGTGTCAAGCTCTGCCGCCTTGGCTCGCACAGCGGCCTCCTTGTCGGCCAGATGCTTTTGGTATTTGGCCTCGATCGCCTGGGCCTTTTGCTTCTGCTCTGCGGTCAAGGCCGGTTTGTTCGCCCCCATCATCATAGGGCCTCCCATGGGACCGGACATAGGCCCTCCCATCCAGGCCCCGGCTTGGGATATGACCCCGAGGCTAAGAGCTGTTGCCAGTGCAGTGACAAGAATTTTTTCTTTTTTCATGATGCGTTCTCCTTTTGATAATTTATTTGGTTTCATTCACATCCGCCCGGCAAAAAGGGCAGTACTTCCAAACGCTTTCCACAATCTTGCTACAGGAAGGACAATGACTTTTCAGGGTGACCGCGCAGTGGGGGCAGCGCAAAAAGCTGCTTTTCACCGCGCCGCCGCAAGCCGGACAACTTGCGCCCAGGAAAAAATCACCTTTCCCCCCTTGCCGCAGGGTTGCAACAAGCGCAAGCGCTGCAAGAACAACAATCGCTGTCGCTATTATCCAAAAAAAATGCCATTCATGCGCCCAGCCTATGCCGCAAAACATGATTTCCTCCTCAATAATCGTAATTTCGCGGATAATCCCCAGGGTATCCGCACCCCTGGAAGTGGCCATTCGCTGAGCCTGGGCCGTTGTAATATCCATAACCGTGCCCACCCCAATAATGGCCGCAGCCGGTTAAGGTCAATGCCGCGCCGAGCAAAAGCAAAGCCAATGTGGTTGTTTTCCAGAATTTCCTCATGACATCCTCCTTTGTTTACTCTTTGTTTATTGGATATAGCAAAGGGCGTGCCAATAAAGTTTTCCGGGAAGCAACAGCAGACAACTACACGAAATAAAATGATAAATATATTTTCAGGAGAAACGGACGAGAAGAAAAGGAAGCGCAAGTGCCCAAAAATTAGGCGGCCGGATGCGATGCGGGAACAAGGGGTGCCTAGAAATAAGACAGGCGGAAAATTTCCCTAGGAAAGGTCGTATTCTTTCATTTTGTTTTGCAGGGTCTGGCGGGCGATACCGAGAATCTTGGCGGTTTGGGATTTATTCCCGTTGGTCTGTTGAAGGGTGGCGCGAATCAGTTCCCGTTCCATGTCCCGCAGGGTGAGACCGGAGGGAGGCGGGGATGGCCCCTCATCAGTCCGGTATTCTTCATCATTCGGACGAAGATGGGGTGGAAGCTCCAGGGGAGATATCTGTTCCCCGAGGCAAAGAATCACGGCCCGTTCCATGGTGTTTTCCAGCTCGCGAATATTGCCTGGCCATTCATAACGAGTTAACAGCGTCAGGGCCTGGGGGTGAATCCCCCGGATATTTTTGCGGTTTTTCCGTGAATATCTTTTCAGAAAGAAGTCGGCTAACGGCGGGATGTCCTCGCGGCGATCCCGTAGCGGGGGAAGCACAACCGGTACGACATTGAGACGGAAATAGAGGTCCTGACGAAAGGAGCCTTCCTCGACCATGCGCTCCAAATTCTTATGGGTGGCGGTCAGCAGGCGCACATCGACCCTGATGCTCTTGTCGCCGCCAAGCCGCTCAAATTCCCCTTCCTGCAACACTCTCAGGATTTTGGCCTGGGTAGTCAGGCTCATGTCGCCGATCTCATCCAGAAACAAGGTGCCCTGGTGCGCCTGTTCGAACCGCCCCTTGCGTTGTGCTGCCGCTCCGGTGAAAGCGCCTCTTTCATGGCCGAAAAGTTCGCTTTCCAGCAAATTTTCATGGAGCGCCGCGCAATTCACCTTGATAAACGAGCCGTTTTTGCGCAGGCTGTTCTCATGGATGACATTGGCAACCAACTCCTTGCCGGTGCCGGACTCGCCCGCAATGAGCACGGTGGCGTCGCTTGGGGCCACCAGGGCCAGGGTCGCAAACAGTTCCTGCATCCCGCGACTGCGACCGATGATGTTGCCGAAGTCAAATCGTTCGTGGAGTCGCTTTTTGAGCAGGTCATTTTCCGCCTGCAACCGCTCAAAGTTCAGCGCCCTGGTCAGCGTCAGCTTCAGCTCCTCGATATCAACGGGTTTTGTTATATAATCGAACGCGCCTTGCTTCATTGCCGTGACCGCGCTTTCCACCGAGGAGAAGGCGGTTAGAATAATAACCGGGAGAGCGCAATGGGTTTCCTGCATGGCGGCGAGTGTTTCAATCCCCCCCATGCGCTTCATTTTAAGGTCGAGCAAGACGAGGTCGATTTTCTGTTCATGAAGGATCGGCAGCACCTGATCGCCGTCCTCCGCCTCAATCACCTCGTAGCCGACACCTGTCAGATTGGCGTTAAGCATGGTACGGTGGGCGGCATCATCATCCACCAACAGAATTCGTTTTTTCCCGCTACTCACGGCGATCTCCTTGGTGTATGGGAAGAACCAGCGTAACCGTCGTGCCCTTGCCGCTTTCACTTTCAACATCTATGCGTGCATGGTGCTGTTCAACGATGTTATGAACCACGGCCAGGCCGAGTCCCGTGCCTGTTTTGCGGGTGGAGAAAAAAGGATCGAACATGCGCGCCTGCTCCTCCTGGGTCATGCCTTTGCCATTATCCCGCACCCAAATATGGACCGCATCATTATAACGTCTGGCGCCCAAAACAATGGAACCTTCTTCATCTAAGGCGGCGAGAGCGTTTTGCAGCAGGTTGAGCAACACCTGGATGAAAAGATCAGGGTCCGCTTCCAGGAAAATGTCCTCTTCTGGGACATCCAGGCCAAAGGCTACCGCGTGATTCTTGAAGTCGTCCGCCAGCAACTGGGCGGTCTTTGCTAGCAATTCACCCAATACAACCTTTTCAAACTCCGGCTCCCTAGGCTTGGCAAATTGCAGCAAAGCCGAAATGGTCCGGTTCAGGCGGTCCACCTCGCCGATCATAAGTTCCGCATACCGTTTGGCGCTGTCATCTTGCGCTTGACCGCCGAAGTACTGGGCGAATCCGCGCAGGGTTCCCAATGGATTGCGTATTTCATGGGCTATGCCGGCAGCCATCCGGCCCAGAGCGGCAAGGCGGCGGGAACGTTCCAGTTTCTCCTCCATCTCGCGAATTTCCCGCATGTCCCTGAAGGTCAAAACCGTGCCCAACCATTTTCCCTCTTTATTCAAAAGGCGCGCCGCACTGACCTTGACCGGGATAATCGCCCCGTCCTGCCGGTGACACTCCAGAGGAACATCAAGAAAATCCGTGCCTCCCTGGATGAGCGATTCCAACCGGCTGTGTCTATCGCCGGTCACCTGCCGCAAGGTCTTGCCTTCCAGTTCCGCCACGGATTTCCCTAACAGTTCCTCCATTTTGCCATTGCTGGAAACTATCCGTCCATGGGTATCCAAAGTGAGCAGCCCGGCCGGCATACTCTCGATGACGTTGCGCGTATAGAGTTCCATGTTGGCCAAGGTGGAGCGGCTGACCCGTATTCCTTGATACAGAAAAATAAAATACAGGCCAGCACTGCCCAACAGAAACAGAATGCCGCCCATGATAAGGGCCTGCCTCACATCCTCTTTTCTGGCTTCATCGAACTCAGCAGTGTAGAGCCCCACGAAAATCGCCTGTCTGCCGGTCATTGGTGTGCCGTGTTTTTTCGACTGACACCACTGTTGCCAGCGGCTTTGCCGCTTTTCCCAGCCATATTCCAGGCTGGCCACCGAATTGAATTCCTTTGCCACCTCAAAAATTTCTTTTGGCGAATCTTGAACAGCGAAATTGGTGAGCGGTACGTTACGAGACAGCACTTGGCTTACAGGAGGGCGAGTGCTCGAATCCCGCCATTCACCAGCTGCTGCCATCACCTTTCCCTGCTCATTGATGATGCTGATATAGGCAATTGTCGGCGATTTTGCCGTTTCCTGGACCAAGGCGACAAGATTGTCCTCTCCTTGCCAACCCAGCATCATCGAGGTGCGGGTTCCTGCCTCGAAGGCGCGGATAAGGGTTAGCCCCTCCTGCAGCAGGAAATGTTTCATGAGCTGCTGTTCGCGGTTTAAATTCCGGAAGGTAATGGCGGTCAGCACGGAGAACAGGACGATGCTGGCGGCTACTATCGTCAGGCCGACCCTGGAAAACTTGAAAGAAGGGGGCGATTTGGGGATCATCTGGTAACGAAGTCCTATACGCTCTTGAGTCATGACCAGCGGCAAGCCGGTGGCTTGGTTAGCGCGCCCTATGAGGACATCACTACGAATCGCCCCTTAAGGGGCGATTCGAATGCTGATCCTGCGCCATATTTCATAGCAAGATCACGACTTGGTGGTTACTGATCCGAAGATTCCTTGTCAAGGCCGAACATCTGCCGGACAAAGGCCAGCTTGAGCTGCGGGTTGTCATGGGGGGTGCTGTTTTTCAGAAAAATCATGGGTTCGTGCAGCACTTTGTTGATAATGGCGTTGGCCAGCATTTCCACCGAACGCCGTTCGTTTTCCGTGAGAGATTTCATCATGCCCAAGGTTTTCGCAACTTCAACCTCGCGGATACCGTTGGCTTTTTGCCTTATCGCCGTAATGGTGGGGGCGATTTCCATGCCTTCCAGCCACTGCCCGAACTTGACCACCTCCTCGGCGACAATGCCCTCCGCCCGCAGGGCCTCTTTTTCCCGCTCCGCCTTGTTCACATCGACCACGTTTTTTAGGTCGTCGATATCATAGAGGTAGACATTGTCCAGATCATTGAGTTCCGGGTCAAGGTCGCGCGGCACCGCGATATCGATGAGAAAAAGAGGCCTATTCATCCGCTGCCGCATGAGCGGCTTCACCTCATCCTTGCGGAGAATCAGGTCGGTGGCCCCGGTGGAACTGACCAGAATATCCACCTCCGCCAACTGGGAGGTCAGCTCGGCCAAGCCAACGGCGGTGCCGTTAAAGCGGCGGGCCAGATTGGCCGCCCGCTCCAGGGTCCGGTTGGCCACGATTACCCGGCCGATCCCCTGCCTGACCAGATGCTCGGCCGCCAGTTCAGCCATCTCCCCGGCCCCCACCAGAAGCACGGACTTGTCCCGCAGGGTGCCGAAAATCTTTTTTGCCAGCTCCACCGCCGCGTAACTAATGGAAACCGCACTGCCGCCGATATTGGTTTCGGTGCGCACCCGTTTCGCCACGGAAAAGGATTTGTGCAGCAGCCGGTTGAGGATGACGCCGGTGGTCTTCTGCTCCACCGCTTCGCGGTAGGCCTGCTTCAACTGCCCGAGGATCTGGGGTTCGCCCACCACCATGGAATCAAGACTGGCCGCCACATGGTACAGATGGGCAACCGCATCCCTGCCCTGATGCAGATAGCTGTATTGCTGGGCTTCGGCGTCGGCAAGACCGCTCTTGGCAAAAAGAAAACCGCGCACCGCCACCGCAGCCGCAGCCGGGTCGCTGGCCACAAAAATGACCTCCACCCGGTTGCAGGTGGAAAGAAAGCAGCACTCCCTGCACCCCTCGATGTTCATCAGCGTAACAAGCGGCCCGGCGCAATCCCCGGAAAATGCCAGCTTCTCCCGCACCGCCACCGGAGCGGTCTTATGATTCACGCCGATAATGACGATACTCTCAGCCAACATAGGAGTGCACGCCCCCCAAAAGATAAGTCACACCCCAGAGGGTGAAAAGCACCGCACCAAACCCGGCAATGGCCATGATGGCCGCCCGCCTGCGCCGCCAGCCCACGGTGAGCCGCTGGTGCAGGATGGCCGCATAGATGAGCCAGGTGATCAGCGACCAGGTTTCCTTGGGGTCCCACTGCCAGTATGCCCCCCAGGCCTGCTTTGCCCAGACGGAACCGGTAACGATCCCCAGGGTCAGCAAGAGAAACCCCAGCGTCAGACAATGCTGGTTCAGATTATCCAGCGCCTCGAGAGAGGGCAGACGGCTGTAGAATATCCCGAATTTTTTCTTCTTGATCTCCCGCTCCTGGAGCAGGTACATCACCCCGCCGCAAAAAGCCAGGGCCATGAAGCCGTTGGCCATGATGGCGAGACTGGCATGCACCGGCAGCCAGTTGCTCTTGAGGGCCGGGGCCAATGGCCGTATCTCCTGGGAGGAAAAGGCGGCGATGAGCATCAGCAGGGAAATAAGCGGCGACACAAAGACGCCGAAATTTTTCACCCGGTACCGCCACCAGAACGACAAGAAAGCCCAGGTCATTGACCAGGCAAAGAAGGAGACCGCTTCATGGCTGCTGGTCAGGGGAGTATGCCCTGCGGCGACATAGCGGACAACAAAATAAACGGTATGCAGTACCCCGCCGACGAGAAGAATCGCCCGGGCAACGGCGCGGACCTTTTTCTGCTGGGAAAGGAAATGAGCCACATACACCGCGGTGGCCAGAAGATACAGGTACAGGGTAAGCTGAAACAACAGGGTCATCGCGCCGCTCCTGAAGATTGCTGGTATGCCTGCCTGGCCGACTCCAGGCAACCAAGGGAAACATCCGGGCCCAGGACTTCCTGAATGTGACCGGCAAGCTTCTGCCAAAGCCCATCCTTGATCCAGGCCGCCATTTCGGGATCAGCCAACCGGGCAAAAATCACCTTGTTCTCCGCATGCGGCCTGCCTTCGGCCAGAACGGTATCCCGCAGGGTTCCGAGGATTTCCACCAGCACCCCGTATTCGGGGCCAAATTGGACCTCCAGCGCCTGGCGCAGGGTGCTGGCCAGAGCCGGGCTTTTCCCGGCGGTGGAAACGGAAATGGAGAGATCGCCCCGCCGCGCCGTGGCCGGAAGAATAAAGTTACACCATTTTGGCACATCCGCCACATTGAGCAGGATATTGCGCGCTTCGGCCTCGGCATGAATCCGCTCCTGCGCGAGCGGATCATCGGTGGCGGCAATGACCAGAAAAGCCCCGGCCAAATCGCCCTCCTGATACAGGCGGTCCAGCCAGTCAATCGCGCCGGTCCGCAACAGGGCGGCAAGCGGTTCGCTCAACTCGGGGCTGATCACCCGCACCAAGGCGCCATGGGCCAACAGCCCTTGCACCTTGCGCTCGCCAACCCGGCCGCCGCCGATGACCACACATTGCCGCCCGGCGACCTTGAGGCAGACCGGGAAATATTGCGAATTATCCGCGGCCAAGGATTTCCACCCGTATCTTGCCGGCAAGCAAAGCGGCAAATCGCTTCGCGTCATCGTCCGTCCCGACAACGGCGCCGTAATGCATGGGCACCGCGATCTTGGGCCCGATGGAAATAGCCGCCTGCGCAGCCTCCTCGGCGGTCATCACATAGGTGCCGGAAACAGGCAGCAGGGCGATATCCGCCCGAATATCCTTCATCTCCGGAATATAATCGGTATCCCCGGCATGGTACACCCGCACCCCAGCCACGGTGAGGATAAACCCCAGCCACCGGTTGGCATGGGGATGGAACTGCTTGTTGGTGTTGTAGGCAGGGACAGCCTCGATGGTGATTCCCTGTTCCTCGCACCGTTCGCCCGGGGCAAGGGAGACGATCCTGCCTTTAAGCTGTGCCGCACTCTGTGCTTCGGCAACAATGAGGGTGGAGGGCTGCTGGAGCATCTGCACATCAGCGGGGGAGCAGTGGTCGTAGTGTTCATGGGAAATACAGATGATATCGGCAGGCGGCAAGCCGGAACCGAGCTGGAAGGGATCGAAATAGACGACCTTGCCCCCGGCCCGCAGCAGAAAAGCGTCATGACCGAGCCAGCGAAGATTTTTAAAAACGTTCTCTACCATAGCCTCCCTTCCACATGTGTCCCCAATCCGCTCTATAATCAATTTGACGCGTTCCGCAATCTAATATAGTACAATTTCCTTACACAGAACGTCGCATGTTACCCATCATCCCTGTCCAGGAGATCTTTCCATGCCAGCAGGAACCCTTATTGTTTCCACCTCGGCAACCATGCAGTTTTCCGACATCACCGCCCAGCTCCAAAAAGCCGTGACCGCAAGCACCGTTGTTGATGGCGTTTGCCACCTGTACAATCCGCACACCACCGCCGGTTTGACCATCAACGAGGGCGCCGACCCCGACGTGCAGGCCGATATCCTTGCCGCCCTGCAAAAAATCGTGCCGCAAATCCGATACCGGCATGGAGAAGGCAATTCTCCGGCCCATGTCATGGCCTCGCTCACCGGCAGCTCGGTAACGGTCTTTATTGAAAATGGCCGACTCCAGCTCGGCACCTGGCAAAAAATCTTCTTCTGCGAATTTGACGGCCCCCGTTCCCGCAAGGTCTTGTGGCGGATTACCTAGCCGGCTTGGGGCAAGGGCGCAAAAAAGGTCAAAACATCCCTTTGCGCAACAGCTCCCGCTCTCGCAGACGCACATACTGGAGAAGGGTTTCCTCTTCCCCCTTGGTAAGATCAAAAAGGATCCCATAGCAATATTTTTTATTGTCTCCCCGGGTTGCCCGCATTACCGTTGCCTTGCTGATGTTCATATAGGTGCCTGCGCTCAACCCGGTTCCGGCGCCAGGAAAAAATACGGCCAGATCAAGCAGGATATCCCCGGGTTGAAGGGGGGCAAACCTGTCGGTGCAGACAAAGATCCCGTTGGCGCTGACATCTATAACCTGAAACCCTTGCCGCATTTCATTGTTATGCACGAACATGACCGTGCTGCCGTTGGGCACCCCGACCCGGTAGTTGGTCCGGCGCTGCAGGCGAAACAGGGTGGAGGGAAACTCGGTGAAGATACTGCTTTCGGTGGTGCGGGTCACCAGGACGCGCACCTTGTTCCAGACCATGGCCTCGTCCTTGAACAGGATATGGATGATCCCCTGGGTTCCGGGCCAGTCAATGGGCTTGTCGATCTCGAGCATCCGGTCATCGTAGTTGACGATGACCGTCTTGGGGGACTGATACCCGGTCTGCACCAGGGAAATGAGTTCCCTTTTTTCCCGCAACCGGTCGAGGGCCATCCGGATCAACTCCGGAGACTCGGTGGATTGCGTCCCATTTTCCAAGGTTATCCATTGTCTTGACATTTTTCCATCACTCACTGCTTTTACAAGCGATCACTTAACCCACAATTTCCGGAAGCCGCCATGGACAGCAAAAAAACACCCCCCACCCCCCTGCATGCACAAGAAATCTGCTTTGGCCTGAACCGGGCAACAGACGAACGTTCCCTCGCTGCGTTTCTGCAACGATTCGCCGAACCCGCCTTCCTGCAGACCCTCATCCCCCGCCTGAAAGAGGAGGAAATCACCTCGCTCCTTGATTTTCTTTCCAGCCTGATGCATAAGCATTGTAGCGAAAAGGAATACCACCGTCTGTTCCTCAAGGATTAAGCCTTCATTTATACTCACAAAATAGCATACCAGCAAGGAGAGCGCAAAGGTGAGCCAGAATATTATCAGAGACCTCCGGGCCTTTCTCGAAATCCTGCGGAGGGAAGATTCCCTGCTCGAGGTTTCCACCCCGGTTGACCCGGATCTGGAGATTGCCGAAATCCATCGGCGGGTAATCGCCCAGGGCGGCCCTGCCCTGCTGTTCACCAACGTCAAGGGCAGCAGCTTTCCGGTGGTCACCAACCTCTTCGGCACCGCCCGCAGGCTTGAGCTGGCCTTTGGCAAACGGCCCCAGCAATTCGTGACCGATCTGGTGCGAGCGGCGGAAACCCTGATGCCGCCGAACCTCAGCAAAATCTGGGAGATGCGTTCCCTGCTCAGCCAAGCCACCAAGGTGGGGTTGAAAAAGGTTCCGGCGGCCAAGGCCCCCATCCTGGAGGTCTGCCAGACCCCACCCCGACTGGGCGAGCTACCCCTGCTCACCTCCTGGGCCACGGACGGCGGCGCCTTTGTCACCCTGCCCCTGGTCTACACCGAACACCCGGACGGACGCGGTCACAATCTGGGCATGTACCGAATCCAACGCTTTGATGACCGCACCACCGGCATCCACTGGCAGATCCACAAGGGCGGCGGCTACCATTACCATGCCGCGGAGCGCCGCAACGAAACGTTGCCCATGACCCTGTTCATCGGCGGGCCGCCGGCCCTGATGCTGGCCGCCATTGCCCCCCTGCCGGAAAACATCCCCGAGCTGATGCTGGCCTCCCTGCTGCTCGGCGAAAAGCTGCCCATGACCCGCGATCCGGCCGGCGGCCATGCCTTGGTGGCCCACGCCGAATTCGCGGCCAAGGGGTTTGTCCCGCCCCACATGCGGCGGCCGGAAGGCCCTTTTGGCGACCATTACGGCTACAACTCGCTCACCCACGACTACCCGGTCTTCCATATCGAACGGCTCTACCATCGCCGCGACGCCATCTATCCCGCCACGGTGGTCGGCCGCCCCCGGCAGGAGGATTTTTACATCGGCGACTATCTCCAGGATTTGCTCTCCCCGCTCTTCCCCCTGGTGATGAACGGAGTGCGTCAGCTCAAGACCTTCGGCGAGACCGGCTTCCACTGCCTAGCCGCGGCCAAGGTCACCGACCGCTATCCCCGCGAGGCCTTTGCCTCGGGCTTGCGCATCCTGGGCGAAGGGCAGCTCTCGCTGACCAAATTCCTGATCCTCACCGACGGCGAGGTCGAGGTGACGGACTTCAAAAAATTGTGGGTCCATGTGCTGGAGCGGATCAACTGGCAGACCGACCTCTTTGTCTTTGCCAATGTCTCCCAGGACACCCTGGATTACACCGGCCCCTCGGTGAACAACGGCTCCAAGGCGATGATGATGGGACTGGGCAAGGAACCCCGCCGCATCCTGCCCGAGTCCTTCCACGGCGAACTGCCCCAGGGCTGCACCAAGGCAGAGGTCTTTCTCCCCGGCACCCTGGTGGTTCAGGGTGAGGGTTTTGCGAGCCAGCAGGATCTCCCCGTCCGTATGGCCCACTGCCCGGCCCTGGCCGATTGGCAGGTGGTGGTGCTGGTTGACGATGCCAAGGCAGCCACGGAGAATCTCCAGGAGTTTCTCTGGACCGTTTTCACCCGCTTCGAACCCGCGGCGGATATCCATGCGGCCGCCACCGAGCTGCGCCGCTTCCACCCCTGCCTGACCCCGCCCATCATCTTTGATTGCCGCCTGAAGCCATGGTACCCGGAGGTTCTTGCGGTGGACGAAAAAACCCGGCTCCTGGTGGACAAGAAAATCAGCGATATCCTGCCGTCCCGCTATCGCTGAACCTGGAAATTTTGCCCCGTCTTTTTGTTAAAGATTGACGATCCTTCTGCCGAAACGCTATGGTATAGAGCAGATAACAACTATCCATGGAGGGTGTCCATGAAGATCACCACGATTATTCCTGGTCAGCAGAATGCTTCAACCAGCAGCACAGGCTCCACCCCGGCGAAAGGCGCCTCTTTTCAGGAGATCCTCGCGCAGGAACTGACGGCGGCGAAAAGTACGCCCACCGCCATGGCCGCCGCTGCCGTTGCTGCGCCAAGCCCGGCAGCCCTGAAGCTGGACGGAATTTCCCTGGCGGAAGAAACCATCAACACCCTGGAAAAATTCAGCGCCGCCTTGGGCAACCCCTCTTTTTCCGCCCAGGATCTTGCTCCCTTTGCCTCCGCCCTCGAAGATGACACCGCAGCCCTGGTTGCGCTCAAAAATCAACTCCCCGAGAACAACCCCCTCGCACCCTTGCTTGAGCGGGTTGCCACCGCCTCGTATGTTGAAGCGGCCAAACTGCGGCGCGGCGACTACCATGCCTGAACCGCTGCCGCCCCGCGCCGAAAATCCCCCTCGCACGCGTTCGCTTTCTTCCCCCCCCCGCTGCTCCCCCTTTCAACGCCTGATTTCCATAGCCCATTCCCATGCCTGAAGAACGGCTGCAAAAAATCCTGGCCAAGGCCGGTCTCGCCTCGCGCCGCAATGCCGAAGAGTTGATCCGCCAAGGAAAAGTGACGGTGGACGGCAAGGTCGTCACCGAGATGGGCTGCAAGGTGGACCCAAGCACGCAGGTTATCGCCTTTGAAGGGCGAACCGTGAGCCTTGAGGAAGAAAAAATATACCTCCTGCTCAACAAACCCCGGGGCTACGTCACCACCCTCAGCGATCCCCAGGGAAGACCCATTGTTTCCTCCCTGCTCACCGGCATCACCAGCCGGGTCTTTCCCGTGGGCCGCCTTGATTTTGACACCGAGGGCGCGCTCATCCTGACCAATGACGGCGATTTTGCCGAACGGATTCTCCACCCGCGCTTTGAAATAAAACGTACCTACCAGGCAGAAGTGCGCGGTTTGCCAACACCTGAAAAAATCCGGCTGCTGGAGGAGGGCGTTGAGCTTGAGGGGAAAAAAACCTGGCCGGCCACGGTGCGCATCGTTGCCAAGGCCGCGACGACAACCACCCTGGAAATCACCATCCACGAAGGGCGCAAACGACAGGTCCGCCTGATGTGCCAAGCCATCGGCCACCGGGTTTTCGCGCTCAAG
This sequence comes from Desulfobulbaceae bacterium UBA2273, assembly GCA_002347095.1. Taxonomy (GTDB): domain Bacteria; phylum Desulfobacterota; class Desulfobulbia; order Desulfobulbales; family Desulfurivibrionaceae; genus Thiovibrio; species Thiovibrio ferrireducens. The sequence continues at coordinate 70,155 of DDWZ01000024.1, forward strand.
CGCATCGCCTACGGAGGACTGCGCCTGGACGCCTTGCCCATTGGCAAATACCGCCGCCTCACCCCAACGGATCTGGCCCAAATTTTCTCTTAAAAAAATCCTCTTTACAATTGGGCACTTAGCTGTTTAAGATGTTTTATCTTGCTGTATTTAATGTTGTTTTTTTTAACGGCAGCACTTCGGAGAAGGACGATGAACAAATCGGAGTTGATCGAAGCACTGGCTGAGGAGATGCATGTTCCCTTGCGGGACGCGAGTTCAGCCGTGACCACCATCCTTGACGCCATGGGTGACGCCCTGGCAAATGGCGAGAGCATAGAGATCCGGGGATTTGGCAGTTTTGTGGTCAAGGAGTACGATTCGTACTTCGGCCGCAATCCGAAAACCGGAGAGAAAATCAAGGTCAAGCCGAAAAAACTTCCCTTCTTCAAGGTCGGCAAGGAACTGAAAGAACGGGTCAACGAATCGGCTGATTAATCGTCGCTGTCCTGCCCATACTCGACAATCTCGCCAACAAGATCATAGGGGTGCGCCTCGGTGATCAGCACCTCCACGATATCACCCGGGTTCGCCACCCCCGCATTGATGTAGACACAGCCATCGATCTCCGGGGCCTGAAAACGGGTCCTGCCTTCCAGCAGGAGATCGGTTTCCCGGCTCCACCCCTCGACCAGCACCTCTTCCACCTTGCCGACCATTGCCTCATTTCCGGCAAGGGAAATCCCGCTCTGCAGCTCCATGAGCCGCTGCCTTCGCTCGCTTTTCTCCTCTTCGCTGCATTGCCCAGCCAGATTATAAGCGGCGCACCCCTCTTCGTTTGAGTAGCCGAAGATCCCGACATGGGCCAGTTTCTGCTCCTGCATGAATTCGGCAAGCTGGCGCACATCCGCCTCGGTTTCCCCGGGGAAACCCACCATGAAGGTGGTCCGGATGGCGGCCTGGGGCAGAATCGAACGAATCTTTGCCAGCAGCGTTTCGATTTGCCTGCGGCCATAGGGTCGGTTCATGCCCTTGAGCACCGAATCAGAGACGTGCTGGAGGGGGATATCCAGATAGGGGACAATCCGGGGATTGGCGGCCATGAACTCAAGGAGCTCGGCATTGACCCGGGTGGGATAGAGATAGAGGAGACGGAACCAGGGGATATCGCAGGCCGCAAGCAAAGCGCGGAGCAAAGCCACCAGCCGGGGCGCGCCGGGTCCCAGATCAAGGCCATAGGCGGTAAGATCCTGGGCCACCAAGGTCAGCTCTTGCACCCCGTTTTCCGCCAGCATTCGCGCCTCGATCACCAGATCATCAAGAAGCCGGCTGCGCAGGTCGCCGCGCAGGGAGGGAATCAGGCAATAGCTGCACCGGTTGGAGCATCCCTCAGTTACTTTCATGTAGGCGCGATGCGCCGGGGAAGAAAGCTTTCGCGGCCAGGTGGAATCCTGCAAAAAAGTAGGCGGAGCAAGATGCAGCCGTGATTTTTTCGTCTGGGTCAGCTCCTGCAATCTGCTGACGATCTCCTGGGTACCCTCGGTGCCGATGAAGAGATCGACCTCGGGAAATTCCTTGGCAAGGTCAGCGCCGTAGCGTTGCACCATGCAGCCGACCACCGCCAGTTTTTTTTCAGGGTACTGCCCCTTGACCTCCGCCAGGGTCAGGATCTCCTCGATCCCCTCTTCCACGGCGGACTGGATAAAGCCGCAGGTATTGACCAGCAGCAGATCGGCCTGGTCCGCCTCCTCGCAGGGGGCATAGCCGGCCTCGACCAGCAACCCCAGCATGAGCTCCGTATCCACCAGATTTTTTGGACAACCCAGACTGACAGTAAAAACAGTACGCATCATCGCCTCATTTTTTTATACCGCAGCCAGAGCGGTGACACAGCGCAGAAGATCACCCACCAACCCCTGTGAGCGGTTGCGGAAATCCTTGCTCTGAAAAGCAGGCTGCCAGGGATCCTGCCATAACAGGTCCGAAACCATCATCACCGCCGCCAGTTCAACCCGACGAAACGCCGCCACCCGGATGAGCGCCGAATATTCCATATCAACGGCAAGAATACCATCCTTGCCATAGCGCACAACCTTTTCCCTGGTTTCACGGTACAGGGCGTCGGTGGTCCAGATCGGCCCCTCGTTCAGTTCCTTGCCGGTGGCGGCAAAAAAATCCTTCAGATCCTTGCGCAGCCGGGGAGAAGATTCGCTCCTACCCGCAACAGGGTAGTGGCCGGAGGTTCCCTCTTCGCTGGCACCCCAGGTCGGCAGCACCAATTCGCCCACGCCAAGGTCGGGCTGGAGCGAGCCGCACCAGCCGCTGACAATGATCCGTCTGGCACCCAAGGCAATGAGCTTTTCCAGGCAGATCACGGCCATGGGCGCGCCCACCGCGGGGCCGGCCCAGAACATGGGGGGAGACTGGATGCGCTGGTGGAGATTGCTGTGAAACAGAAAATGCCTATCCCAGCCTTCCCGGCCTGCGATCTGCGCGGCCTGCCGGGCTTCGGCGGGATTCACCAGCAGCAAGCCGCAGGCAGGAAGCTGCGGCTCGTTTTTGCCCCGCGAGGGATGGACAACGACTTCGCTCATGGACACAGGCCCCGAAAAACGGAAAAAGGCCGCAGGGGAACCCCCTGCGGCCTTACACGTCTAAAAAAATCGCGAACAGCTTACTTGAGCAACGGATTCGCGAACAGCAGAATCAGGGAGATAACCAGACCGTAAATGGTCAGAGACTCGATCAGAGCCAGACCGATGATCATGGTTACGGTGATCTTGCCGGAAGCCTCGGGGTTACGAGCGATACCGGAGCAAGCGCCGCCGATACCTGCGCCCATGCCGATGCCGCAACCGAGGGCGGCAACGCCAACGGACAGAGCGGCAGCAAGGCAGATCAGGGCAAGGTTTGCAGCGGGAGCTGCAACGGTTGCAGCCTCTGCACCATGCTCAGCAGCCATGGCAACGGTGGCCAGAGCCAAAACCATCAATACGGACAAAAGTGCTTTCTTCATTCTACTTCCTCCAAAAAATTTTTTATAATTGGCCTTCTTCATTAGTTCACAAGGAACCGGTTACGCAAATTAGTGGGCATGCTCCATGGCGGCGGAAAAATAGAGGATCGAGAGCAGCAGAAAAACCAGCGCCTGCACGATGGAAACAAACACGCCCAGGCACAGAATCGGCAGCGGGGCAAAGTAGGCGCCCGCCAGCATGAACAGGATGCCCAGCAGGGTCTCCTTGGCCATGATGTTACCGAAAAGACGGATGGAGAGTGAAAGAATACGGGCGAAATGGCTGATAAGCTCAATGGGGAGCATGAGGGGAATCAGCCAGGGAATGGGTCCGAGGAAATGCTTGATATAGCCGACCCCGTGGAACTTCACGCCCAGGATGTGGGTGGTGAAGAAAACGATCAGGGTACAGGCCAGGGTGATGTTGAGGTTGGAAGTCGGAGACATGAAGCCCGGCATGAGGCCGATCATGTTCGCCACCAGGATGTAGAGGGCAAAGGTGGCGAGCATGGGGAACATCATCCGAGCCCCTTCCTTGCCCATGTTGTCCGCCATGAATCCCTCAAGGCCGCCGATGACGACTTCCCAGAAATTCTGACCCTTGCCGGGCACCAAGGACATCTGACCCAGGGTCAACTTCGGGACGATGATCAGAAAGAGCATGACCAGCCAGGTATAGGTCATATGCGGAGAAACCAGCTTGGCCAGCAACGTGTCCCCAACCGGACCGTGGGGAACCGGCATCCCCAGATTTTGCAGAATCAACGAGATAAACAGTATTGGATGTTCCATGGACCGTGCGCAGCCTCCTTAACCTTGTACTACTTTGTCGAGTAAATACTTCTTGCTGCGACCATGACGGCAAGTCCGATGCCCAAAAGCACGGTGGACAGGCCAATAAGCAGTGCGAAGGGGTGAACCAACCGGTACCTGACCAGCAGGAAGAGAACCCCCACGACCACAAACAGCCGCAGATAATATCGCATAAAAAACAACGGCTTGACCGCCTCAAGCGGCCCAGCCAGCAACCGGAGCAGATCCCTTTTCAAAAACAGGAAGCTGAGGTTTGCAATCGCGCCGCCGATAAAAACCGAACGGGCATGGAAGCCTGAATACCCCAACCAGGCCAAACCGGTGAGCACTCCCAGCAACAGCCAGTTGCACACCATGACCTTGGTGAGCGACACCTCACCTCCCGATGCGGGTGAACCACTAACCGGCATCAGAGATCCTTTCTGTTGGCCATGTCATAGAGGTTTTTGAAGGCCGCCGCCACACCGAACCCGAGAAAAATCAGGGTCAGCCAGGGCGAGGTTCTGCCGCCAAATACCGTATGGTCCAGATAATAACCGATACCGACTCCGATAAAGATGGAGAAGGCTACGGTCATGCCAACGGTGCTGAACTGCGCCAGCAACCGCAGTGTATCCTTTCGATTATTGGACATCTTCACCCCCTGCCACACAGCTCGGACAAAGGATTCATCGAGTTATGACCGATAGGATTACTAGCATTGCATCACCCCAAAGTCAACGGCTTTTTTCTCATTTTGCCAACTTTTTGAATGAGCATTCAGTTTTCTCCAGCGCCATGGCCAGCTCGGCCTCGGTTTGCGCGGCGGAAATAAAAAGGGCCTCGAACTGGGAGGGCGCCAGCCAGATTCCCCGCGCCTGCATCTGCCGGAAATGTTGGCCATATCGGGCCGTATCCGCCTGCATGGCGGAGTCGAAATCCACCACCGGCCCAGGGGTGAAAAAAGCCGTCATCATGGAGCCCACCCGGTTCAGGGTGGTCTGTCCGGGCAGATATTTTTGGGCAAGCGTGGTCAACCCCTGGGCAAAGCGGGCCGACTTTTCCTCCAGCGCGGCATAAAAACCGGGCTGGGCCAACTGCCGCATGGTGGCGGCGCCCGCCGCCATGGCCAGGGGATTGCCGGACAGGGTTCCGGCCTGGTACACCGGGCCCACCGGCGAAATGGTGTCCATCAGCTCCTTCTTGCCGCCATAGGCCCCAACCGGCAGACCGCCGCCGATGATCTTGCCCAGACAGGTGAGATCCGGCATGACCCCAAAGTATTCCTGCGCCCCGCCCAAGGACAGGCGCAAGCCGGTGATAACCTCGTCGAAGATGAGGACGATGCCCAATTCCGTAGTCAGGGCGCGCAGCTTTTGCAAAAATCCCGGCTGCGGGGCGACGACCCCCATGTTGCCTGCCACCGGCTCGATGATCACGCAGGCAATGTCCAGTTTTTCATCCCGCAGGGTCTTTTCCAGGATATCCGGGTTATTATAGGGAATGGACACCGTGTTCTTGACAATATCCTCCGGCACTCCGGGGCTGCCGGGAATGCCGAGGGTGATCACCCCGGAACCCGCCTTGACCAAAAAGCTGTCGGCATGGCCGTGGTAGCAGCCGTCGAACTTCACCACCACCTTGCGGCCGGTGTACCCCCTGGCCAGCCGGATGGCGCTCATGGTCGCCTCGGTGCCGGAGCTGACGAAACGCACTTTTTCCACCGAGGGCAGGGCGCCGATCACCAGCTCGGCCAGTTCAACCTCCAGAGGGCAAGGGGCGCCGAAGCTGGTGCCGTCTTGCAGGGTTTTCTCAATGGCCTCCACCACGGCCGGATGGTTATGCCCAAGGATCATGGGCCCCCAGGAGCAGACAAAATCGAGAAACTCGTTGCCATCCACATCCTGAATTTTTGAACCGGCGGCTTTCTTGACAAAAAGAGGATCACAGCCCACGGACTTGCAGGCCCGCACCGGGCTGTTCACTCCACCGGGGATAAGCTGCTGCGCCCTGGCAAAAAGGCTCTGCGATTGGTCGGTTTTCATATTTCTGAACTCCTTGCCTTCTCAATGATTGATGGTTCCGCACCAACAAGGAACGAGGGCGCCGGGCGCCGTCACGGCTGTAACGCCTTCACCATGCACTTTTTCTCTCCGGCGAGCCGGAAATATAGCAGGCCGGTGCCACGCTGTCAAAATTCTTTCAAGCCCGCAGCGCAAGGCGCTAAAAACCCCGTGCTTTCCGCCATCCTTTCCCTTGACACGACAAAGCCCTCATAGCAATATGAACGCAGAAACAAATGATTCTTTTTCCCACAGGACCAGGACAGGAGACGCCATGGAAATACATGACCCGAATCTTCATCTCAAGCTTATGGAAATGTGTGACTGCTATCTTGGCACGGACTATGCCGCCACCATTCAAAAGGTGGCGGATGCCCCTTCCGCCGACATCCAGGAGGACGCCCTCCGGTATCTGGCCCTGGCTCTCCTCCTCACCCTGACCGAAGAGGCCCGCCAGCTTTCCCTCAAGCGAAAAAACGACAAGATCACCGTCACCATCAAGCATGAGGCCGAAAAAATCGCCTTGCGCCCGCCAGCCAGGACTGTCTTCAACAAGATCATCTCCATTATGCGCGCCATCCTCCATCTGGAGGAAGACAAGGGGGGGATGCCGCTGACCCTTGGTCTTAAAAATGACCAAATCGAGGTCCAGGTGAAAGTCGAACGCACCGCGGACAAGGAAACCCTCAAGGTGAAATTTCCCGAGCTGGGTTGAACGCTTCGGCCTGCGGGCCGATACCAAGCTGCATGCGGAAGAACCACGCCGTACCCGCCTCCGGACTTTTCCCGCTGTCGCCGCAGCTCCGCCCCGCCCCTGTCAAGGCGCAACAACTGGCTGTTTTGCCTTGACAATCTTGGCAATGCCAATAAATAATCAAACATCTCCTCCATACTCGCACGTTTTTGGGAGCAAATGCGTTTTTTCAGACTTTTCTTGCCTCTCATCAGCACATGACCATAAGGAGTCGGTAATGACCAAGAAAGAAAGCGGGACCGAAGAAATAGCCCCTTGGGAGCTTACGGGCTTGCCCGTGGCTCCGGCCGGAGCCCCCCCTGCAAATACCGATCTCCAAAAAATCATCCGCAAGAACTACCGGGAACCCATCCTGGACGATGATCCGGTCTGTGCCGAAATCGATGGCCGCACCCACAGGGTCTGCGATATCGGCAGTCGCGGCCTGGGCCTCCTGGTGCCAGCCCTTGGCGGTTTTCTGGCCGGCGCGCTTTACGACATCACGCTGCATGTCGGCGACAATACCATCGTCCTCCGGGGAAAAGTCACCCATATCTCGCCAAGCGAGACCTCCGGCGAGTGCCATTGCGGAATCGAATTCATCGATCTGGACAAAAAGGACGAGCAGGCCCTGCAGCATTTTCTCTCCGCCCACCATGCCAAGATCTTTGGTGAAACAAGCCGCTCCGCCGACCTTGGCCGGGATTGAATCGCAACCTCATCATGGACCCGGGGGAAAATGTCGGCAAAAAATAAACACGACATCATGGATGACCTGCTGAAAGGCGCGGAGGAGGATGCGGCGCATGAGGCGTCCTCCCTTGCCAAGCTGATCCATCGCACCGGAGAACCACCACGCGCCACAACGCCCGCGGAAAGCTCGCCGGACCCGGAGCAGAAGAAACCCTCGCCCGGCGACAGCAAGAAAAAATCCACCCACTATCTTTCCGAGGAGATTTTCGAGGATCTGGATGACGCGCGGGAGAAAATAAACGAACTTGTGCATCCGCGGCTGAAATCCCGTATTTCAAAATCACGGATCGTCAATCAGGCGTTGAGTATGATCCTCAAGGATTTTGAGGAAAAGGGTGAAAAAAGCCACCTGATGAAAGAAATCCTCAAGGACATCCGCAAGAAATAACCAGAAGTTGGCCACGGCCGGCCCGGAGACTTCACAATGATAATCACTTGCCCCCATTGCAAAAAAGAGCACAACATCGATGAAAAGAGGATCCCGCCCAATGTCAAGATGGCTCGGTGCCAAGGGTGCGGGCAGCAGTTCCCCCTCGATATACCCCGAGAAGAAACGCCTCCCCCGCCACAGCCGCAGCCCGCCCCGGTCGAAATGGTCCCGGACCCTAATCCCGGCTCCGCGCCCCGGTCCACTCAGGAAACCAGAAGAATCGGCGTCTCGTTGAGCAAGGGCGGGGTCGGCAAAACCACCACCTCGGTGAATCTCGCGGCCGGCCTCGCCCTGGCCGGAAAAAGGGTTCTGCTGGTTGACACCGATACCCAGGGACAGTCAAGCTTCATGCTGGGCGTAAAACCCAAAGGCGGCCTCACCGAGCTGGTAACCGGCGAACTCCCCCCCGAGGAGGCAATCGTCCAGGCCCGCAAAAATCTGTGGATCCTGGCCGGAGGCAAATCCCTGGCAGGCCTCAAGCGCCTCATCGACCGCAAGGACTACGGCGGCGAGTTGACCATTGCCCAGGCCCTCACCCCGCTGGAAAAAGACTACGATTACGTGGTGGTGGACACCTCGCCGGGCTGGGATCCGCTCACCGTCAATGTCTTGTTCTATGTCAACGAGCTGATGACCCCGGTCTCCCTTGAGGTCATGTCCATCCAGGGATTTGGCGAATTCCTGAAAAGCATCGCCTCCATCCAGAAATTCCGCAAGGAAGTCGAACTGCGCTACATTTTGCCCACCTTTCGCGACATGCGGGTGAAAAGGGGCAGCGAGTTTCTGGAGGAGATTGAAAAAATTTACGGGGAGAAGGTCTGCGCCCCGATCCGCTACAACGTCCGTCTCTCCGAGGCTCCGGCCTATGGCCAGACCATTTTTGAGTTTGCCCCGGGGTCCAACGGCGCCCAGGACTACCGGGATCTTGTCCGCAAGGTCACCGGCGAACCGGACCTCTTCACCTGATCCGCGCCATGCCGCGCGCATTGCCGAAAAATAACGAGCCTGTACACCGGTCCAGGACAGGGAAGGATTCTGCCCATGGCCTTTGAAAGCAAACTGATTCCCATCCTGCGCGAGGGAGTCGAGATCGTGAAAATGATCTCTTTTAAAAAATTGAAAGAAACGCTGACCACGAAGCATCCCGAGCACGAAGCCGCCTTCATCGCCAAGCTTGCCGGGGCGCTGATCAATACGGTCTTCGGCGTCCCCCCCCAAGAGGAACCCTTTGCCGCATTTGCCAGGAACCACGCGGATCTCATTGCCCAAGAGCAGGGCAAGATCGGGGCCATGCTGGAGGATCTGCGGATTCCCCTCACCGACGCCCTCCGCATCCAATCCCTGTGCGACCATCAGGAAGGCGCGGACAGCACCGCCACCCTCCAGCAGGCGCAAGACCTGGGCATTCTCCTGGTTGAGCGCGACCTGCCCATGCCCCACCGTTTCATCGAACTGGTCCGCAGGCTGGGCAGCGGATTCGGCCTGCTTGTGCCGCCCCAGCCCAATCCCGATGGGGCAACAACCCACTAAAAAACGCTTGGCAGGCCGCTCGCCCCTCAGCCCTCAAGCTCATACTTCTTGATCTTGCGCCAGAGGGAAACCCGGTCAATGCCCAGAACCTGGGCGGCCAGGCTCTTGTTGTCCCCGTGCTCCCTCAACACCCACTCGATATAGGCCCGTTCCTGATCGGCAAGGCTGGGGATGCCGCCGCTTTTCCGGCGGAAGGTATGAAACGAAGCGTCGCGCAGATCTTCCGGCAGGTGGCCGACCTCAATGGTGTCGCCGCTGGCCAGCGCCACCCCCCGCTCGATGATGTTTTCCAGCTCCCGGACATTGCCCGGAAAATCGTAGCGCAGCAGGATATCCACCACCTCCGGCTCGATATTGCGCACCTCCTTGTGCATCAACACTCCGTATTTCCTGATAAAATGCTGGATCAGCAGGGGAAGGTCATCCTTGCGCTCGGCCAGGGGCGGGATATGGAGCGCCACCACATTGATCCGGAAAAACAGATCCTGCCGGAAATGCCCCAGCTTTACCTCCTCCTGGAGGTTCCGGTTGGTTGCCGCAAGAAAGCGGACATTGACCTTGATCGGTGAAACCCCGCCGAGATGCATCACCTCTTTTTCCTGGATCACCCGGAGGAGCTTCACCTGCATGGCCGGAGACATCTCGGTGATCTCATCGAGAAAAAGGGTGCCGCCATCGGCCATCTCCACCAATCCCTTCTTCATTTCCACCGCCCCGGTAAACGCCCCTTTCTCGTGCCCGAAGAGCTCATTGGCCAACAGATCTTCCTGGAAAGCCCCGCAATTCACGGAAAGCAGGGGCCCGTTGCGGCGGTTGCTGCAACTATGGACAAATTGGGCCAGCAGCTCCTTGCCGGTGCCTGACTCCCCGCAGATCACCACGTTGCTGTCCGAGGTGGCAACCTGGCCGGCCGTGGCCAGCAATTTTTTCATCCCGGGGTTGTCGGTGATGATGCGGGCATCTCCCTGGAACGCCTTGAGATGTTCCCGCAACCTGGAGTTTTCCCGCTTGAGCCTGGTTTTCTCCAGGGCTTCCCGTACAACCTTCCGGACCTCGTCCAGCTTGTAGGGCTTGGCAATATAATGGTACGCCCCGCCCTTCATCGCCTCGATGGCCGAATCCACCGTGGCGTACCCGGTGATCATGATCACCTCGGTGTCCGGATACAGCTCCCTGGTGCGTTTCAGGATCTGCATCCCCCCGACCTTTTCCATCTTCAAATCGGTCAGGACCAGGTCAAACATGTTCTCCTCCAGCAGATACAGGGCCCGGGGACCGCTCTGTGAGGCGGTGACCTCGTACCCCTCTTTCTTCAAAACATGCTTGAGGTTGTTCAAGGCAATCTCTTCGTCGTCAACGACCAAGATCCTTGTGGGTTCGTCATTCGTGACCATGTTCCTGTTGCTCTCCCGGTAGCCAGATAATGAAAGTAGTGCCGAGCCCTGGCCTGCTGTCCACGCTGATGGACCCGCCATGCCACTCGATGATGTCATGCACAATGAACAATCCCAAGCCGGAGCCCTTGCCCACGTCCTTGGTGGTGAAAAACGGGTCAAAGATCCTGTTGACATGTTCCGCATCGATCCCAGGACCGTCGTCCTCGATGAGGATTTCCACCTCATCCAGCCCGGTGCCGCATCCGGTGCCAAGAGCGGAAATCCAGATATGCCCGCTGCCCTGCATCGCATCGATCCCGTTCTTGATCAGATTGAGCAGAACCTGCTGCATTCGCTGCTTGTCAACGACAATGGAAAGATCCTCCGGAACGTCCACTCCGATAACCACTTCGCTGGGAACGTGCCCGCGCAGGAGGAGGATGGTTTCATCCACCAGCTTTTTGAAAAACAGCTTCTCCTTTTTGAATTCCTTGATCCGGGAAAACTCCAGCAGGGTACGGACGATATCGCGCGCCTTGTCCGACTGCATCTCGATCTGGCCGATGAGGCTCTTCTTGAACTCCACATTGTCGTCGTCGATCTCCTCGCCCAGAATCTGGGCCGAAGTGGAGATGTTGGACAGAGGGTTGTTCAGCTCGTGGGCCACTCCGGACAGCAGGGTGCCCAGCGCCGCCAGTTTTTCCGATTGCACCAGTTGATGCTGCCGCATCTGCAATTCCTTGGTCATCCGGTTGAAGGCCGTGAGCAATGATCGGATCTCCTGCTCCCCTTCCCCCACCGCGACCTCCACGAAATCCCCCTGGGAAATCCTCTTGGTATATCCTTCAAGAATCTTCAGGGAATTCACCACCTTCCTGCCCAGCAGGGCGGCAATGGTGAGGGCGGAAACAAACAGACAAAGCATGGAGGCAAGAAGAATCTTCTGGGTCGTTTTCAGGAGGGTCGTGATTTTCCGCTTTACGGCATTCCGGGTTTTTTCGCCGAACTCGGTGAGCTCTTTCCCGGTGGAACGGAGTTGCTCCTCCAGCTTTTCCTGGGTGTGGCCGCTGCCCGCGTAGTCCGCCCCTTGGGCAATCTGCTGGTAATAGGCATGGAGCTGCCCCATGTGCCTGTTGTACGCCTCGATCACCCGCGCCAACTGTTGGGTCTCCGGGGAGGAAACCACCTGATGCAGGGCCGCCGCGTTATTTTCATAGATGTCTCTGATTTGTCCCCAATAAAACTGGTTTTCCTGGAAATCCTTCGCCTGCCGGTAGAGAAAATAGTTCTTCTCGAACCTGCGCAGCTCAAGGGTCGTATTGAAAAAATCCTCGATAACCTCGCTGAAGGCAACCTGGTCTTCCACCCGCTTGACCAGGGCGTAGGTCAGCACGGCGGAGCCCACCATCAGAAGGAGCAACAGATAAAAGCCGTAGGTAATCTTCTTGCGTATGCCGAGGTGGAACATGATCTGCCTTCCTTTCCCGCAAGGTGCCGATTCGCCCTGCCGGTTTCCTGTTCGAGAGCACAATACTCCCAGCGAAAAACAAAGTCCAGAGGTTGCATTTGGCAACACTGGTTTTCTTGTTGCAACACCAACACATCTCGTTGACTTTATTGAGTATTATTTTTTCACCACGGCTCACGTTGCAAAACTGAAACATCGTCCAAAAAATCCAACACACGCACAACTTATTGAAATAAAAGGATAAAAATAAAAAATCAGACATGGCACGCTTGTTGCTCAATACAACTGGCAACAGCACAAGGGCATGTCCCGGTTTCACGCACCATCCACAGAGAAAGGAGAACCACCATGAACACCATATTGAATCGCATCGACCGCCTGATGACAGCCATTACCTTTGCCGAAGCCAACGAACCAGAACTGGCGCAAGAATACGCCGGCAACCGGAAATCAACGCCGGGCAAACCGGCACCGCAGGCCACGGAAATACCCGGCGGCCAGATCCTGCCGAACCAGGCAACCCATTAAACCGAACACCCTTTCCCCGGAAACGACCATGAGCGCACTGACGACGATGTTCAAAAAACTTGAAGAAGCCATGACTGCGGCGACCTTTGCCGAGGCAGGCGAGTTCGAGACGGCTCGCCAGTTTCTCCAGACAAACAAGAATGCGCGCAAACGGGTACTTCTGGGCACCGACAAACCGGAAATCGCCCCAAGAACCATCAGCTATGCCCTGCATCTCTGTCAACGCCTGGGCGGCGGCCTAGAGATCTTCCACATGCTGAACATGCCGGAGAATGAACCCGTCTCCGGCTTGGGACAGGAAAAAGAGCCCCTCGCCGCCTTGAACCACGCCCTGCAAGAAAAGGGCGTGATCTATCAACCGGTCAGCGGGCTTGACTGCCTGGCCGACGAAGTACTCCGGCATGCCGGCTCCCGCAGGGACATCCTCTGCGTTGTCTTCGATGCGCTGGAGCCGGACGGCCCAAAATGCCGCAAGGCAAAAGAAAACATGATCGCCAAATTTCAGGCCCTGCACTGCCCTGTCGTGATGTACGCAGGGTCGTCCGTCAGGGCCTGACTTCTATAACTACATTTACACCACATAAGGGAGAAAAGATGACTATCACCACCTTTGACAAAAACATGTCGGCTGTCGCCTTTGCCGAGGCGGGCGAACACGACACCGCCCGCCAGATCCTGGGCGAAAAAGCCACCCGCCAGCACGGCAAATCCCCGGCCCCTGCGGCAAAAAGCAAGCCCTACCTGAAGACCATCATCTTCGGGACGATGTCGCTTTCCGCCTATTACCTGCTCTTCACCAACGAAAAGCTGGTCACCGAGGTCTTCACCATGGGCGGCTGGCGCTGGGTGTATCCGGTGGGGGCGGCCTTTTTCTTTTCCTTTATCCATGGGGCCTTTGCCAGCAACCTGCTGAGCGCCCTTGGCATTGAAGCAAAAAAATAAACCAGCCGCACCGGCTCGCATAAAGGAGATTTACCCGCAATGAAGAAGTTACTACTCATACTCATGTTCGCCCTGCTCCCCCTGTCCCTGTCCGCCCATTCGGCCCTTGCCGCCGGCGATGGCCCGTCCAAGGACATGCTCAAGGGTATTATTACCCAAGTGAACAGTGCGGAGCGCACGGTTCTTTTTGAAAAAGACGGCACCAAGGAAATGGTGACTTTGGCCCTGAACGAGAAGATGGAGCCCGAGGACATCGCCATGAACCAGAAGGTGTTGATCAATCTGGATAAACATGCCGAGGCCGGCAATGTGATGAAGGATATCTCCGTCATGTTCATGGACATGACCGCCAGCAAGCTCATTGCCCTGCTGGTTATCGGCGCTGTTGGCGGCTTGCTCTCCGGCTTCATCGGCTCCGGCGGCGCCTTTGTCATGACCCCGGCCATGATGTCCCTGGGCGTCCCGGGCGCGGTGGCGGTGGCCAGCAACATGTGCCATAAGTTCCCCAAGGCCATGGTCGGCGCTTACAAGCGCTGGAAATACGGCCAGGCCGACATCAAGCTCGGTCTGGTCATGGCCACCACCGCTGTCATCGGCGTGCAGATCGGGATCAAGATCCAGAAATACATCCTGAACCAGTTCGGCGGCGCAGGCTCCAACCTTTACATCAGCGCGGTGTTCATGGTGGTCCTCGTCTTTGTCGGCGGCTATGTGTTTTTCGATGCCTGGAAACTCGCCAGGGGCGGCGGCAAGGAAACCGTAAGCAAGCTGGCCCTGCGCATGCAGAAGATCCAGCTCGCGCCCATGATGCACTTCAAAACCGCCAAAGTGACCATCTCCGCCTGGATCACCATCCCGGTCGGCCTGCTCACCGGCATGCTCGCGGCCACCATCGCGGTGGGCGGCTTCGTCGGCGTCCCCGGCATGATCTATGTAATCGGCGCCTCCGCCGTGGTGGCCAGCGCCACCGAGCTGATCATCGCCTTTGTCATGGGCGCCTGGGGTTCCGTGCAGTGGGGTCTCTCCGGCCTCATTGATATCCGCCTCGCCCTGCTGCTTTTGGCCACCTCCCTGATCGGCGTGCAGCTCGGCGCCCTGGGAACCACCTATGTCAAGGATTACATCATCAAGGTGGTCATGGCTACCACCATGCTCATTGTCGCAGTCAGCCGCGGCGTCAAGATCCCCGGCTATCTGATCGACCTTGAGCTGATGACCCCCATACAGGAAAGCACCCTCGCCCTGCTCGAAGGCATCAGCTTCTGGTCCCTGGTCACAGCCCTGGGTTCCGCCGCGCTCATCATCATCGTGGCCATGATCAAAGGCATGACCGCCGACAGCAGAAGCAAAAAAGCTGTACTGGGCGTAAGCAATGGCTAAGTACCGGAAGATCCTCGTTGCCTACGACGGTTCTCCCTCGGCTCGAAACGCGCTCTCCCTGGCAAGCCAGTTTGCCAGGGAGGACAAGAGCTGGATCAAGGTGCTTGCCGTTGTCCCCCCCTACCAGGGGGACTTGGAGCTCATCGGGGTTTCGGACATTAAAGAGGCTATCGCCGGCCCCGGCCAGGAAATGCTGGCCGAGGCCAGGAACCTTGCGGACCGCGAAGGGATCAGCATCCTGACCAATCTGGAACAGGGCGAGCCATATGAGCAGATCGTCCAGGTCGCGGAAGAAGAGAACTGCGACCTGATCATCATGGGCCGCAGGGGCAAGAACAAGATGGAGCGTGAGCTCATGGGCAGCGTCACTGCCCGGGTTATCGGACACACGAGCAAGGATGTTCTGGTGACTCCGGAAGCCGGCAAGCTCTCCTGGGAGAATATCCTGCTGGCCACGGACGGCTCCACCTGTTGCGACAACTCCCTGGCCCGGGCCCTGGAGATCGCCCAGGAACGGAAGGTAAAACTCAATGCCGTTTCGGTGGTCTATACCAACGACGAATTTTACGCCCTTGGCCAGGAAGTCGTGAAGGAACTGTACCAGGAAGCGGACAAGGTCTTGGACAAAGTGCGAAAATGGGGTGGGGATCTCGGGGTGCAAACGGAACTGTTTGTGCGGGATGGCGAGCCCCATCAGGCCATCAACGCCATGGCGGCGGAAATCTCCGCCACCCTCATCATCATGGGGTCCCATGGCCGGAAAGGGCTGACCCGGTTCCTCATGGGCAGCGTCACCGAACGGGTTATCGGCTATGCGGACTGCCCGGTTTTGATCTGCCACCTGTAAGCGCAAGCTGCCCTTCATCCACACCCTGTTCCCCGCGGGCGCTCATCCGAGCGCCCGTTTTTTTTCAGTGGGCCGAGGCTTCTCGTACAGCTTTGCCCATGGCGCTCCCGCCCGCATTCGGGTATCTTCACTCCCATGCTTCTCATCCATCCCCCAGCCGCCAAGGGTTGCGAACCTCCCGCCGGTATTGCCCGTCTAGCCGGGGCCATCCGGGGCCATGGCCTTCCCTGCACCTTGCTGGACGCCAATCTGGAAGGGCAAATGTTCCTGCTCGCCTCCCCACCCCAGGGCGCGGACACCTGGAGCCTCCGCGCAGGCCGCAATCTCAAGGACAATCTGGCATCCCTGCGCAGCCCGAAACTGTACACAAACCCTTCCCGCTACCGGCGGGCAGTGGCGGATGTCAACCGGGTGCTGGAGCAGGCAGGCCGCAGCCGGAATCTTTCCCTCACCCTGGCCAATTATCAGGAACAGGATCTTTCTCCCTTGCGCAGCGCGGATCTTCTCCGGACTGCCGAGAACCCCGGAGCAAACATCTTCTTTCCCTACTTCGCAACCCGGCTTCCCGCCCTCATCGCAGAAACCCGCCCTGCCCTCATCGGCATCTCCCTGAACTACCTGAGCCAAGCCCCCGTTACCTTTGCCATGGCCGGCTTTCTCAAAAAACAGTATCCGGGGCTGCCCATCGTGCTGGGAGGCGGGCTGGTCACCTCCTGGCTGCGCAACCCGGCTTGGCGCAATCCTTTTGCCGGGCTCATCGATCATTGCCTTGCCGGCCCGGGAGAAGAAGCGCTGGTTCGCCTCATGGGCGCCGATTTTTCGACCGCCCACCACACCCCTTCCTATTCCGGCCTGCCGCTCGCCGACTACCTGGCCCCCGGCCTTATCCTCCCCTACGCCGCCTCTTCGGGCTGTTACTGGAACAAATGCCTCTTTTGCCCGGAAAAGGCGGAAGGCAACCCGTACCTGCAGATCCCCCCCGTCACGGTGCTGGCCGATATCGCCACACTCAAAGCCGCTGTCCAGCCCAACCGCCCGGCCTTGCTCCATTTTCTCGACAACGCAGTGAGTCCGGCCCTGATGCAGGCCCTGGCCGCCGAACCGCCGGGGATCGACTGGTACGGCTTTGCCCGCATCACCCCCCTGCTGGCCGAGGCTGATTTCTGCCACGCCCTGCGCCGCTCCGGCTGCCGGCTGCTGAAATTGGGCCTGGAGTCTGGGGACCAGTCCGTGCTGGAGGCCATGAACAAGGGGCAGGATCTGGCCCTGATCGAAAAGGTGCTGCAAACCCTGGCCGAGGCGGGAATCGCCACCTACATCTATCTACTGTTCGGCACCCCCTCAGAATCCCTTGGGGAAGCGCGGCGGACCATGGATTTTGTGGTCCGCCACCATGCGGCCATCACCTTTCTCAATCTGGCCGTGTTCAACATGCCCATTGGCAGCCCGGAAGCGCCGTTTCTGCCGCGCAGCGAGTTTTATGGGGGAGATCTCTCCCTGTACACCGATTTCGAGCATCCCAAAGGCTGGTCGCGCACGAAAATCCGGCGGTTTCTCGATCAGGAGTTCAAGCGTCACCCGGATATTGCCCGGATTCTCCAGCGCGACCCGCCGATTTTCACCTCCAACCATGCCGCTTTTTTCTGTTAAATCGAGCCCGTTCCGATCCGTTGCTTCTCCCCCATTCTTTTTTTGTTTTGACAAACTCCCCGGCGATTACGGATAATAATTCAGAAGAGTTCAACCGTTTCCGGGCGACAAAACACCGCCATCGATCCTATTGGTAAACACCTGAGAGGGAGGATGCTATGTATAAAAAAATCATGGTTGGCTATGACGGCACAAAATTCAGTGATTGCGCCCTGAAGGAAGCGATGGCCATGGCAAAGGAATCGAACGCGAAGCTCCTGCTGGTAAGCGCCCCGGAAATCGATATCGAATTCCAGGCCATGTCGCCGGAAGCACACGAACTGATGGAAAAAAAAGGGCGCGTCGACCTGGACCGGGCGGCGGCCAAGGTTAAAAAAGCCGGGCTCACCTGCGAGACCAAGATCGTCGTCTCGACCTCCACCCAGGAAGCACTGGTGGAGACAGCAAAGAAAAGCAAGGTGGATCTGATCGTGCTCGGCACCCATGGCCGCACCGGCCTTGTGCGGCTGCTCATGGGCAGCACCACGGCGCGGGTAATCGGCCATGCCCACTGCAGCGTGCTGGTGGTGCGCTGCAAGTAAGGCGCAGCCTTATCCGGCTGAAGAATAAGGAAAGTGATGGCTGTCATAACCGTTCAGCAGTGCCGCAGATGCGCAAAAGAGGTCTGCAAAGTGTGCTATTGCACATGAGCAGGCCGATGACAAAGCAGATGCGGTGCTGCTGGACGGTTAGCGATTGCAAACCGGACATCCCTGCATGGCAAAGGGCTTTTCCAGCCGGCAGGCGGCAAGCAGCGCTTCGTCTCGAAAGATATCCAGGGTAGGGCCATCGGCCCGGACCTCGCCTTCGTGCAAAACAATGGTCCGCTCGCACAGCTCCACGACCATGTCCAGATCGTGGCTGGTGAAAATCCTGGTGTGGCGGAAGTTTTTCAAGAGGCCCATGAGCTGCCGCCGGGCAAAGGGATCAAGCCCGCTGGTCGGTTCATCCATGACCAGAATGTCCGGCGACATGGCCAGCACCGTGGCGATGGCCACCCGCTTCTTTTCCCCGCCGGAAAGCCGGTACGGAGGCTTGTCGCGCAGATGCTCGGCACCCACCCGGGCCAAGGCCTCTTGCACCCGCTCTTCCACCTCCTCCCCGGTCAGGCCCAGATTCAACGGGCCAAAGGCCACATCGTCAAACACCGTCGGCATGAAGAGTTGGTCGTCCGGATCCTGGAACACCATGCCCACCGTGCGCCGGATCTCGGGCAGAGTGGCGGGGGTCAGGGGAAAATCCCCGATGCGGATAGTCCCCTGGCTGGTTGCCAGATACCCGTTCAGATGCAGGAGCAGGGTGGACTTGCCCGCCCCGTTGGCGCCGATGATCGCCACCGACTCGCCATGGGTGATCCGGAAGGAAACGGTCCGCAACGCTTCGGTGCCATCGGGATAGACATGACGCAGATCCTTGACCTCGACAATATGATGGCTCATCCTCTCCCCCCTGTAACGATCGTCCCCAGAAGTTGAGAGACATTGACCAGCCTAAAAAAAAGAAACAGCCCCGACCAGCCCGCGAGAAACAAAAAATCCCTGGTCCCGAACCGGGTTGTCCGGCGCGGATGGAATTCGCCGGTGAACCCCCTGGCCAGCATGGCGAGATGGATCCGCTCAGCCCGCAGCCAGGTCCGCAAGAGAAGTTGGCTGAGCAACGAACCGTAGGAGCGCCACCCCAATCCTTTTTTGCCAAAAGCACGCAATTCACGGGCCCGCGCCGTGCGGCCGCCTTCTTCGGTGAGCACAAACAGATAGCGGTGAAGGAAAAGGAGCTGCACGGTGAATATCCGGGGCATTCCCAACTGATCCAGGGCATGGCAGATCGCGGGAAATCCGGTTACTGCCACCAGGATGAGGGCGGCCCCGACCGTGAGCGTTGCCCGCACCATAATCGAAGCAAGGGAGAGCCACCCCCCGCTGACCGCAAGGGGACCGAGACGAATCAGCACCGTCTGATCAAAAAGGGGATTGAACATGCCCACCATCAGGGCAAAGGGAAGAACCACCAGGATTTTCCTGGCGATATGGCGAACCGGCAGATTGCCGAGCGCCATGATCACCGCCGGGTACAGAAAAAACGGAAAGAGTGCTGCCAGTTCGTATTTTCCAAAGGAAACCACCGCCAGGATGAATGCCAGGGTCACCAGCACCTTGGCCCTGGCATCGATCCGATGCACGGACGTATTCCCGTTGGCCAGCAGATCAAGCTGCCTGAATTCCGTTATTGCTCCGGTAATGGAGGCCATCCGCCTCTCCTAAAAAAAGAGGGGAAGAGGCCGTGCGCCTCCTCCCCGTGTTTACGCGATTTCCAGACTTTCCTGCCGTCTCAGGCCACCCTTCTCTGCCTTCTTCGCAGGAACAGGCCGCTCAACAAGGCCATGGCCAGGGTGAGCAGGCCGCCGACAACCCCGGCCACGCTGGAGCCCAGGGAACTTTCCTGCCCTGCCTTGTTTTCCGGTTGTTGCCCGGATTGTTTAAACGTATAATCCGGCAGAAAGGCGATTGAGGCCTGAAACCCGGCAAGTCTGGCATGCAGCCCTTGTTCCGGCCCAGCCAATTCTTCGGCGCCGGTGACCTTGGCAATGGCCCATTCCAACCCATCGGGATTTTCCGAGGCAAACCAGGAAACAAAGCCGCCGGTCAACAAAGCTGCGCCGAGAAAGAGTGCCAGAACCTTGCGCAAAGGGGTTTGGCCGAGGAGGCGAGCCTGCTGGACGCTCTCGATGATCTCCGGCCTGGCTTGATATACAAAGGAAACCACCGCGGCGGTCACCAATCCTTCGACCACGCCGATGGCCAGATGGATGGGCTGCATGAGACCGGCAAAGGCGGCTAGAGGCAGCGCGGAAATGCCCGAAGCCACCGTTTCAAGGACCACGGCAAAGGCGCCCAGTTGGAGGCCGACGATGGCGGCAACCATGGCGGCCACGGTTATCCGGGTTGTGCTCGGCGCGCTGCCGACCAAGGGCTTATAGATGAAGGGGTAGGCGATACAGGCCGGCAGAACCCCGAGGTTGAAGATGTTGCAGCCCAGGGCCAGCAACCCGCCGTCGGCAAAAAACAGCGCCTGCACCACGAGAACCGAGGCAATGGTGATACAGGCTGCGGCAGGCCCGAGCAAAACCGCCAGCAGAAGACCGCCGCCGAGATGGCCGCTGGAGCCGGTGGCCGGAATGGTGAAGTTGATCATCTGCGCCGCAAAGATGAAGGCGCCCAGGACGCCCATGAGGGGCGCCTTGCCCCCGTCCATTTCCTGGCGCAGCTTTCGGGAACAGTATATGATGGCGCCGGCGGAAGCGGCCCACATGGTCCCGCCGACCGCGGGGGATAACAACGCGTCTGCCATGTGCATGGGTTTCTCCTTGTTTGGGCTACATGCCTGGTGGGTAGCACGACATTTTTTATGGTAACACGCTCTAGGTACAATATCTCGAAATAGGTGTCAACATATTTTAAGGAGCAACCACATGGGAAAAACCATCCGTTTCGGAATCTCGCTCGACGAAAGTCTCCTGGAAAGCTATGACCGGCTCATCGAGGCCAAGGGCTATATGAATCGCTCCGAGGCGATCCGCGACCTGATCCGCTCGGCGCTGGTGGAGGAGAAATGGGCGGCCGGCGATGCGGAAGTGGTGGGCACCGTCACCCTGGTGTACAACCACCATGTCCGCGATCTTTCCGACAAGCTGACAGAGCATCAGCATGCCCACCACGACCGGGTTATCTCGGCGCTCCATGTGCATCTCGACGCGCATAACTGCCTGGAGGTCCTGGTGGTGCGGGGGATGGTGGGAGAGGTGAAGCGGATCGCCAACGAACTCATCGGGGTGAAAGGGGTCAAGCATGGCCAGTTGGTCATGACCACCACCGGCGAGGAGCTTCACTAAGAGTTTGTCCGTAAATAATCTTGGGGCTTGACTAGCTGAGAATAC
>DDWZ01000006.1 GCA_002347095.1 Desulfobulbaceae bacterium UBA2273
ACTATTTATTGGCCAAGTCAATAAACTCGACAATCAGGCCCTCTTTATTGATGACCATGTAGCCAACCGGCAGGTTGTTTGTGATAATTTGGAAAAGTTTTGCCTGATTCAATGTGTCCGGCATGATGGCTCACCTGATATGTTTGGGCTGCCCGGGGTCATGGCCTTTTCTGGAGCTTGGCGATGGGACGTCATGCAATCAGAAGAAATAACGAGCCCTCAGCTCCAGTTTGTTGCTGTTTTGCTTTTCGCCGTACTCGCTCGATTCGGCGCCGCTGAGCCAGGAAAAGCGCAGGCGCGTTTCCCAGTTGGTAAATCCGGTATAGACAATTTCCGGGCTGATGGAGCGGCTCTGGTCGTCGAGGTTGACGATGACGGTTATTCCGGGGCTGAAGTAGAGAATGTCATAGGGCTCCTTTTGGGTGAGGCGCACATAGAGGTAGTTGCGCCCGTTTTGCGCTCTGTCGTATCCGGACTCGGAGGCGACCTCCGCCCGCTGGAGCAGGGCGTCGTTTCCCGTTGCCTGAAACTGGCTGTAGCCGTCGGCAACGAGCTGGAAAAAGCGATCCGTTTCCTGCTCGGTGTAGCCGTCGTCGTTGTGATAGAACTCGACAATGGCGGTGAGGTCGGTTTCCGTCAGATAGCGGGCGCCGAGGAGATAACTGGTGTCGCTGGTTTCCCGTTGGACAAGGGTATCCCCGCTGAGCACCTTGTACCGCTGTTTGGGGATATGGGCCAGTTCGCCGTGCACCTCGAGGTTGGCGGCCAGGTTTTTGGAAAAATCCACGCCATAGCGGGTGGTCCGGCTGTTGCCGCCGTACCAGAGCAGATCGATGTCCGTATCCTTGTACAGCAGGTAGAGCTTGGCCGCCAGGTTCACATTCTCCCGTTCGCCGAAATCCTCGTTCACTCCTTGCCAGACCGGCAGGGCCACACCGGTAAGGGCCACGGTCTGCAACTCTCCGCCGTAGCTTTTGATCAGATCAAAGCCCGCCCCGAGATACCCTTCCATGGCCTCTTCCGGGTTATTGGGGTCCTTGGCCCGGTCGATGAAGCCCACGGGATTCCAGGCGTATCCCTTGCCCCATTTGAAAACCTTTTTGCCCAGATCGAGGGTGAGGTTCGGGGTCGCCTTGATGCTGGCATACCCTTCAAAAATATCCGCCCGGTCGTGCCAGGCAAGATCGTCCTGCGTGCCGGTTGCCTGCAGAACCCATTTGAAGGTTGTCATCCCCCGGCTCACGCTGCCGTCAAGCTGGAGGGTTGAGCTCAGGCTCTCCAGGGAGGAACGCGGGTTTTTGTACAAATTGAGGGCGGAGAAGGCTCCGTCCTGGTTGATATCGCTCCGGTCCCATTTGGCCTCCACATACCCTCCCCACACCCGGTCTTTTTTTTCGAACTCCTCCAGGTCGAAGCCGTATTCCTCTTCCGCCCCGGCCAAGGCGGGGAAGGTGGCAAGCGAGAGGAGTCCGAGCAGGGCGGCAAGGGTTTGCCGGTGGGGCGCTATTTTCATCGCAGCTCAACTACCCGGGGCAGGTAGTTGAGGGTGAAGATCTCGTCGGCCATCTCTTTTTTCTGGATCTTGGCATAGATCATCACCGACTTGTACCCCTTGTACAGGGGGCTGTCGGTTTCAAGCACCGAGGGGCGGACGATGCCGCCGCCGAAGTCCTTGATCTCCTTGTAATAAAGGGTCTTGATGAGCATGCCGCTGGCGGCGTAGCATTCGATCCTGGTCGGCACCAGGGCTTTTTTGTCCACCGTCATCTTTATGCGGTCGTAGGCCACGGTGGCGCTTTTCGCCTTGAGATCGATGAGGTAGGCGCCGCCTGCCTCTTCCATCTTGGTCGGCGCATATTCGGTGCTGTAGTCGAGGCGGAGGATGTCGGAGTTGTTGAAGACCCCGCCCACCACCGATTGCAGGCTGGTGATGCGGATGGGCTTGCCAACATTGGGGATGTAGAGCCACATGTTGTCGTCGAGGCGCAGGGTGGCGCGGCCCTTTTCACTGGCCGGGGCGAGGAAAAGGGCCACCATCTTGTCGCGGCCCTTGCGGACGCTATAGAGGACGAACTCCTTCTTGCTGCCGTCCGGCTCAATGTTGATGAGCTTGCGGTATGTCTCCGAGGATTCGGGTTCAAGATTGCGGTCCACCCTGGCAAGCACCTCGTCGGCGGTCAGGGCGAGGGCCGGGCTGGCGGCAAAGAACAGGGCAACAAGGGCTGCGACGATGCGGGACATGGCTTTCTTCCTCCTATTTTGCCTTTACCGCCTCGACGGCAGGGCCGGTAGCGGTTCGATGGGTCATGCCCTTGTTTTTCATGGCATTGGTCATGTTGGCCCCAAACTCCCCGGCGATCACGGTTTTGATCCCCTTGGCCGCGAGAAAGTCAACCACCTGGGGGCCGGCGCCGCCGGCGCCTTGCCGATAGGGGTTGGCCAGGGCCTCGGCCAATTGACCCTTGTCGTCGAAAAGGAGGAAATAGGGGGCCCGGGCCGCCAGCTTGCTGATTTGGGCCGTTGGGGCAGACCCCTCGGCGGCCACGGCAATGACGGCCTTGCCGGCCGCCGCCAGGGCACCGGAGGCGGCAAAAAGCGAGAGAGCAACAACAAGCAGCGGGATGAGCATCTTTCTGGTCATGGTGGTTCCTCCTTGGTTGGGGTGAACAATCTTCCTTCTTCCTATAAATGTCTAAGCGCTTTGATCGGATCCATGCGCGAGGCCTTGAAGGCGGGTTGCAGGCTGGCCAGCACCGCGCCGGCGATGACGATGAGCGAGATCATCAGAAGCTCCTTGGGATCGACCGTGGCCTGAAGGATCAACCCCTTCTGGCGGCCGAAGTCGTAGGAGATATGGGAGATATTGAGCACCCAGACCAGCGCTGTTCCCAGAACCCCGCCGCTGATCGCCCCCGCCACTCCCAGGCTGAAGCCTTCCAGCAGAAAAAGGCCCAGCACCTTGCCCGGCAGGGTGCCGATGGCCGCCATGGTGCCGATCTCGCGGATCCGCTCGTAGACCGCCATAATCATTACATTCATGATGCTGACGAGCACTATGGCGATGAGCATCAGCTTGATGAAGAAGGTCATCACGTCGATCATTTTTGCGATGTTGAAAAAGGGCGAGAGCTTCTCCCAGGTGTGCAGCTCGAAGATCGGCTTCTGCATCTGGTTGAGTTCCTTGGCAAGGAGGGTGTCGAGCCGGGCGCTCACTGCGTCAAGCTGGTCGAACCCCTTGAGGCGGATAGCCACCTCGCTCACCTCGCGGCCTTCCAGCCTTAGGATCTCGGCGGCGTCCTCGCTGTGGAGATAGCCGTCCCGGCCGCCGGGTCCGGTGGCGCTCTCCAGGATCGCGCTCACCACCATGGGCTTGCCGTTTACCGAGCCATCTTTGTTGGTGGCCACGATCACCACTGTGTCGCCCACCTTGACCTTCATCCCCTTGGCCAAAAGCTCCGGCAGCCAGAGCTTGCCGCGCACAAGGGTCTTGTCCCCTTCCAGCACCCGGCCCGCCAGAAGCGGCACCGTGGCAAGCTCCCGCTCGGGCTCCACTCCGTTCAAGCGGATGTTGGTGGTTTCGGTGAAGGTGCTGAACATGGCCCCGAACTTGATCCGGGGCGAGTAGGCCGCGATCTCCGGCTGGGCGTCGAGGACCTTTTCGAGGCGGGCTATGGCCCCACCCATGAGGTTGAGATTGAGGGGCAGGTTATCGATGGAGGCCACATAGCCCTTGCGGTGGACCTGGAGATGGCCCAGCATGGCGTCGGTGTTCTGGGCGATCATCATTGCCTTGAAGGAGCCGGTCACCGCCACGAAGACCAGGACAAAGATCACGCCGATGGCGATGAGGGAGGCGGTGAGCAGGGTGCGACGCTTGTAGCGTAGCAGGTTGCGGACAGCGATCTTCACGAGGCTACCCATGGTTTTGTCCTCCCTTGCCGTGGTTCATCAGCTTGCCGTCTTCCAGGGTATAGATTGTCTCCGCCTCGCCCACCACCTTGGGGTCGTGGGTGGAGAAGATGAAGGTGGTGCCGGATTCGTCCCGCATCGTCTTCATCAGTTCGATGACCTTGTAGGCGGTCTGATGGTCCAGATTGGCGGTGGGCTCGTCGGCCAGCACCAGCTTGGGGTTGGTGATGAGCGCCCTTGCCACGGCCACCCGCTGCTTCTGGCCGCCGGAGATCTGGTCGGGGTACTGTTTTTGCTGTTTCTCCATGCCCACCGCTTTGAGCAGCGTCATGACCCGGTCGCGCCGTTCGGAGGCCGGGGTTTCCAGCACCATGAGCAGGGGGTATTCGATGTTTTCGTAGACGGAAAGCACCGGCAGCAGGTTGAAGTCCTGGAAGATGAAGCCGAGGGTCTCGCCCCGGAAGCGGGCCCCTTCCCTGCGGTCGAGGCTTGCCACCTCGGTGCCGGCCACGCTGAGACTGCCGCTGGTCGGTTTATCCAGGCAGCCGATCATGTTGAGCAGCGTCGATTTGCCGCTGCCCGATGGTCCGACAAAGGAGACAAAGGCGCCGGGCTCGATGGTGAAATCCACCCCCCGGATCGCCTCCACCCGTACCTCACCGATGATGTAGGTTTTTTCAAGTCCTGTCGCAGTCACGAGCGCCATGGTTTTGCCTCCAAAGGTGTTGCCAAGGTTTGGGTTTATCGCCGTCCGCCACCCATGGAGCCCCGGTTCATGCCGGAACCGCCTGAGCCCATGCCTCCGCCGGAGCTCATACCGCCGCCGGAGCTGCCCATGCCTTGCCTCTGGCCGTTTTTCTGGCCAGATCCGTCACGGGGGGCATTTCCGGGCTGGCCCACGGCCTTTTGCCGTTCTTCCGGGCTCATCTTCTGGACCCGGTTTTGCCATTCGTTTTGGAAGGCGTTGCGCTCTTCCACCGTGGACTGCTGCATGGAGCCGCGCCTGGCGGCCAGTTCTTCGTTGGTCATGGCGCTGTAGTCGGTGGCGGCCCAGGCCATGGTGGCGGTGAGCAGGGAGCCTGCCAGGATGGCGCTGATCCGGAGCATTGTGCGTGTCTTCATGGGGGTGGTTCTCCTTGTGATGAAATATTATGTATTATGGAAAAACGGGTTCGCAAAACTCTGTGCGGCCAGTATATCACAAATCATGCCACAACCAATAGACGGCGCTTCATTCTCCTGATTTACCGCGGATAATCCCTGATCGAATTGGTGATGATTTTTTTTGGCCAAGGGAAAGTCTGGGTAATTTGTATCCAGCTCCCGGGCGGGAACCGAGTAGTTTTTGCCCAGCGTGGTGTTTTGTCGCGGAATTACGGCCAGGGTTTCACGTGAAACGCGCGGGAAATCAACAGCGGGCACGCGGGTGGAGCCATTGGGGAAAAACGGAGAAATCCCGCCCCCGATAAGGGATTGCGGGGCGTACCGGGATAAATCAACAGGTTTTCAACAGCCAATCAACAATTCGCCAACAGGGTTTCAACAGGGGGTTTGTCCGTGAATCACGCGGGCATCTGCGCGGGGCGCAGCCATTTTTTCAAGAGCAGACGGGTGCAGTCGCCCACCAGGCGCGGGATATTTTCGGCAACGGGAATGGCCGGCGCGGGGGAGGATGCGGCCCCGGTTTGGAGCGCCACACCCTCGGCCAGGTAGTGGAGATGCCAGCCCGCCTGGTGTGCGCGCAGGCAATAATCGGCATCGGCGTAGTGGGCGGCAAAGCCCTCGTCCAGCAGACCGATCTCCTCCACCACCTCCCGCCGTATCACCAGACAGGTGTCCAGGAGCCACTCCGGTTCGAAGGAGCGCAGATGGTCCTGTTCCAGAAGAAGGTGCTGCTTGAGGATCAGCGGGGCGGCCGGGAGCAACCTCCCCAGGGAGGTGTGCAGGCAGAGAAGCGCGGCCAGGGTCGGGGCGGAGCGCGCCGAGGGGAGGACCATGCCTTTGGGGTCAACGATCCGGGGCGCGGCCAACCCCGCTTCGGGGTTTTCATCGAGAAAACGGACCAGACCGGCCAGACAGCCGGGCTGCGGGCGGAGATTTTCGTCCCAGAAGGAGAGATAGCGGGCCGCGGCCAACCGGCAGGCATGGTTGCGTGCCTTGGCCGGGTGATCGCCCCCGCTGTTTTCCAGAATGACGATCTCCGGGAAAGCCCGTTCCAGCCGGGTGAGGGCCGGATGCTCGGGCTGATCGGCCACCACGATGATCTCCAGGGCCACCTGGTCGGCCTGGGGCAGAAGCGCGTCCAGAAAGGGGGACAGCCCTTCGGGCTGAGCCGGGTTGTGGATCAGGCAGATCGCCAAGTCGGGTTCGATGTCTTCCATAGAGTATTGATGGACTCGTAAAAAATCTCGTCTTGGCATGTTGGCATGGCGGTAAATTCAGCAGTGCCACAGATGCTAGGAAGAGGCCTGCGAAGTGTGCTCTTTGCACATGAGCAGGCCGATGACAACGCAGATGCGGTGCTGCTGAATTTACCGCGGCAGTTTTTCCCGCACTGTGGGGAAGAGCGCCATGTCGGTGTGGGGCAAAAAGAGCGAGGCCATGTAGTGGTTCATGAACTGACTGCTCTCCGACAGCTCCAGGTTGGTAATCAGCGAGCTGACCATCATCCGTTCCCGAAAGCGGACATGGTCGGTGAGGCTGATCTGGCAGCCGAGCATGGAGGCGTTGCCCAGGTAATAGAACTTGTCGCGGTCGATGTCCGGGAGCAACCCGATGCAGATTGCCTGCTCAAGATCGATGTAGGCCCCGAAGTTGCCCGCCATGATCACCCGGTCCAGATCGTCGAAGGTCATGCCCACGGATTCGAGCAAGGTGACGTAGCCTGCGTACATGGCGCCCTTGGCCCGGGTCAGGTTGTCCAGGTCTACCTCGGTGATGGCGATGTCCTCGCCCATGAGGGTGTCCTTGGACCAGGCCAGCACGTACTCGTAGCCGTCGATTCCTTGGCGGATGCGGGGATGATCCAGGCTGCGGTTGAATTTGCCCTGCTGGTCGATGACCCCCGCCTCCAGCAGCTCGGCCACGATGGCGATGAGGCCGGAGCCGCAGATGCCGCAAGGCTTGATGCGGTCGATGGTAATGATCATCGGCTCCAGGGTTTCGGGGTGGATGTGGAAGTTTTCGATGGCCCCGGCATTGGCGCGCATGCCGTGGCGGATGCCGCCGCCCTCGAAGGCCGGGCCGGCGGAGCAGGCGGCGCACACCATCCACTCCTCGTTGCCCACCACGATCTCGCCGTTGGTGCCGATATCGATGAACAGGGTCAGCTCCGGGCTTTTGTACATCTGGCAGGCATGCACCCCGGAGATGATATCGCCGCCCACATAACTCGCCACTGCCGGGTAGAGGAAGAGGCGCACCGAGGGATGGGCGTGGATGCCTAAGGATGCGGCGCGGGTCAGGGGAAAATGGCTGCAGGCCGGAACATAGGGCGATTCCCGCAGGTATTTCGGGTTCAAGCCCAGGAGCAGGTGGCTCATGATGGTGTTGCCCGCGGCCATGATGTAGCTGATGTCGCTGGGGCTGATCATCACCTTTTTGCACACCGTTTCGATCACCGCGTTGATGGTGCGCACCACCTTTTCCTGCAGCGCCTTGAGGCCGCCGGGCCGCTGGGAATAGATGATCCGGGAGATGACATCCTCGCCGCAACTGATCTGGTCGTTGTAGGCCGAGGCCTCGGCGATCACCTCGCCGGAGTTGAGGTCGATCAAGACTCCGCACACCGTGGTGGTGCCGATGTCCACCGCCAGCCCGTAAAGGTTGCCCGTGGTGTCGCCCGGCTCCACGGCGATGATGCGGTCCGGCTCCTCGGCCCGCTTGCCGCGCAGCATGATGGCCGTCACCTGCCAGTTGGCCTCCCGCAGGGTGAAGGGCAGCTCCATCAACAGCTCCGGGTGATCGTAGGTGGGCTCGGCGCAGTCGTGGCATTTTTTCTTGATGGCCCGCATCAGCCGTTGCAGGTCGGGCACGTTGTCTTCGAGCGTCGGCGGCTCCAGGGTGAGGAAACGTTTCTCCACCGGCGGCGCCACCTGCCAGGTGCCGATCAGATGGTCCAGCGACCGGGCCGAGATGGCGCGGGTGGTCTTGGGCTTGGCCTTGAGGGCCTTGCCGTCCTTGCTGGTGGCGACCGGGATGGAGACCACCAGATCCTCGATGACCGAAGACTGGCAGGCAAGGCGGAACCCCTCGGCGTGCTCTTCGGCCTTGAGCTGCATGGCCTTGTTGGCGGCAACCTCGCCTTGCTCGATCTTGACCTTGCACTTGCCGCACACCCCGTCGCCGCCGCAGGAGGCCTGGATATAGAGCCCGGCTTTGGCCGCGGCGCTCAGCAGGTTTTCGCCGGTATCCACCTCGATGGTGACGTTGTCGGGCAGGAAGGTAACGGTTTTTTTCATAATTCTCCGGTCTCCGGGGAAGTGTTGGCAAGGGATGGATTATTGCCACAAAGATAGCAGGAAGGCGGGGCTTGTCAAGCATCCTTTCCGGGAAGAGACGGTAGTGGGCGGAGATATGTTGGGGAGGAAGGTCTGCGGGTAACCGGTTTTCCCGGCCGTTCATGCTCAACATCAGCAGGTCCGGAAAGACGAGGGTCGGGCTTGTCGTTACCACTCGGATGCCGGCCGGAGCAATTCTCTTGGCGCTCCCTGGGAAAATGCGCTAATACAAGACTATATTCCGGCGGTTCCATGGGAGCTATCTCTCGCGGCTGAAGCCGCTCCTCCCGGGTCGGGGAATATCGGGTGTTGTAGAAGCGGCTTCAGCCGCGATAATCGAGCAATATATTCCAGACGTTGCACACGTCCTGAAAACACAAGGAGGTTTCCCATGCTGCAATTTCGCATCGATGAGGAGCGCTGCATCCAGTGCGGCGAATGCGCGCTTGACTGCCCCGCCGGTGTCATCGCCATGGACGGATACCCGAAAATAACCGATGAGGCGGGCTGCTTCCAGTGCCAGCACTGCCTGGCCATCTGCCCCACCGCGGCGGTCTCGATTCTCGGCAAGGACCCCGAGGTGAGCACCGTGCTGCAGGGCAACCTGCCGGACCCGGCCCAGCTTGCAACCCTGATCAAGGGCAGAAGGGCGGTGCGCCGCTATCGCGACCGGGATTTGGCCCCGGAGCTGATCGACCACCTGCTTGCGGTTTCCTGCCATGCGCCCACCGGGGTCAATGCCCGCTCGGTGTTGTTCACCGTGGTCCGGGAGCGGGCGGTGATGCACAGGCTGCGCGAGTATCTCATGGATCGGTTGGTCACGTTGAAGGATCTCGGCGGGCTGCCGCAGGGCTTTGTCGGTCAATACCTGGGCTGGACAGCCAAGGCCTGGCAGGAGGAGGGCAAGGACATCCTTTTTCGGGGCGCCCCGCATCTGCTCATCACCAGCGCTCCGGCGGACGCCCCCTGCCCAACCCAGGACGCCTTGATCGCCCTGACCACCTTCCAGTTACTCGCCCATGGTCACGGGGTGGGCACGGTTTGGGACGGCATCTGTATGATGGCTTTAGGTGTTTGCCCCGAGGTGACGGGCAAGCTCGGCATCCCTGAAAATCATACCTTGGGCTATGCCATGGCCTTTGGCGATCCGGCGGTGGAATACCAGCGGACCGTGCAGCGTGGCCCGGCCTTGGTGAATGTGGTCAAGTGGTGATCAGCAGCCGAGTTGCAGGACGTGCTATGCCGGGGTGAGCGGGGTGAATGCTGTCGGCGGGTTCGGCGGCAGAAATCGCTGGTGCAGTTGGTT
This sequence comes from Desulfobulbaceae bacterium UBA2273, assembly GCA_002347095.1. Lineage (GTDB taxonomy): Bacteria > Desulfobacterota > Desulfobulbia > Desulfobulbales > Desulfurivibrionaceae > Thiovibrio > Thiovibrio ferrireducens. Next base: position 9,715 of record DDWZ01000006.1, read on the forward strand.
GAGGAAACCGTTTTTCAGCTCGCCCAGCGCCTTGGCTGTGTCCGGCAGGGGCTGTTCGGTCTGGCGAGCGGCTTTTTCCATGGCCGTGGTGGCCAGGGCTTTGGCAAAGGGGGTCAGTTTCGGGTGGTCGGTGAGGAGTTGTTCCATGCGGGACAGCATCTGTTGGGCGGCCCGCTCCGCTGGCGGCCCGGATGGCGGTGCCACCGCTTCTGGCGCTTCGGCGTTCAGCTCTTCCACCGGCACCGGCGTGGGCTCCATCCTCCGGGCGAATAAGCCATCCAGTTCGTTGGCCTTCATTTCATCCAGGGCCTTGAGGATCTGCTGCCAGCGGGCCTCAAGCATTTCGGCGTAATCCCGCTCTTCCCCCTCGCCGGTCAGGGTATCGTAGAGCTCCTTGAGATTCGGGTCGCTGAGGTCCGTCGCGGCGGGCAGGGGCTGATAGCTGGCGATCCGGGTCTGGGTGACGGTTTGTCTGCTGAACGAAGCGGCAAAGGAGGAGACCGAGCCCATGGACATTTCGCCGAAGTCCATCGCCCTGGTCAGGGCCTCCTCATGGTCTCCGGAAAAAAAGGTAGAGGCAATGGAGGTCAGTTCCCCCACCAGCCGGGTGATGTCGGCAAGCTCCTGCGCATTGAGGTCGCCCTGCACCGAGATGCCCATGGCTTCGGCGGAGGTGGAGCTGCTGGCATAATTCACCCCCGAGGATGCAGGGTTGAACCAGCTCACTGCCTGGGTGTACTGGTAATTCCGGCTCAGACCCGAAAGGGTGACCTGATCGCCTTCCGCCGTGGTCAGGGAGAAAGAGGACGACTGCGTCTGGGCAAGGGTCTGCTCGAAGGTGGACTTGCCGGCGCGGGCGGAATACAGGGATTGGTAGTCGGTGGAGGCGGCTGGTCCCTGGATGGAATTGGTTGGGATGTTCATCGGCAAGACTCCCGGTGTTGGTTGCGGTGTGACACGGCGGTTGGAAGGCGCAGCCGTGCTGTTGTGCTTTTCGGGAGGGAGGGTGGAAAACTTGAGGGGAAAGTGGGGAGGGTTTTGCGGAATAACTGGGAGAAGAAAGATTATGGAAACCGAGCTCCGGCCCCTATTTATGCGGGAACGGAGCTCGGTATTTTTTTTCAGCGCTTGTTTATCGTTGTTGTGCAGCCACGGATTCAATACTACGCCAATCTTGAGACTCAACTTCGGCAACCAAGACATTGCCCTCAATTTTTTGTTGATACAAGAGGTTTTGTATATCAGGGAATGACAAGGGACCTTTAGGTACTCCTCCGGGGATCATATAAAAATATTTTGGAGTAGATTTTTCTTTAATTTTTTCCGACAGCAATTTTCCCGCTTGCCCTGCGTGGTTTGCAATATTTCTGGTTGCCCCTGCGAGCTGATTCCCTGCACTCGCCAATAACTGCTGAAGCCTTTCTCCGTCATCAGTCTTAAATTCTTTCAGGCTAGTTATATCCTTTACGCCAGATATATCGAATTCAAGATAAGGGGCACTTGAAAATCCGATAAATCTTGCGATAAATACTGTTGGAATTGAAAGACAAGTGGAGTTGTATTCCTTCACTGCTGAATTGTAGTCTTTTCTGCATTGTTGAATATCTGACTCACAGTGTTGTATGCTGTCAACCAAGCGATGATATTGTTCATTGGCTTTTAAATTTGGAAATTTCTCAGCCATTCCTTGTAATGATGTCAGCAGTGTTCCGGACTGTTGATACGCATTCATCAAATTTGTCGCGGTACTATCCTGAGAGATTTTAAGATGCGTAAACTGTTCACTTTCCTGGAATCCCTTAACCACATCGATCAACTGATTTATCAGGGTCAACTTTTTGCTGATCGCGATTTGGACATTTGAAGCCTTTTCTTTAATGTCTTGGGAAAAACGCTGAAGTTTATTGTATGAAAATAATGCGATTCCGGCGAGAATAACTCCGCCCCAAAAGAACAACTTAAAAATTCCCCAAATAAAATCCATAGTAGTTTATCCCCTTTCGTACTTTGTGTGTCCGATTAGCATGGTATGGGGATTTCGGAGAATGCCCCAGGTTCTCATTCGGCCAGAGAAACAAAATTGTGTAATAATCCCATACACCTAACAGATTGTCAATGCTGAAAAAATACGGGGTGTTGTCTGTATGTTCCGGATTAAGCAAGGGAATTGGGCTAATTTCTTTTAGGCGAGGTTGCAAAAGGGGGGGGGCTTGTTAATCCGAGCATTCCTCGGGCTCGTGGGGAAAGAGCATTCTTTTGGTTATTGCAATGCCATGCTGTTGCATATAGGCGTGGATTCGCTGGCTATGGTCCTTATCCTCCTGGTTGAGCTGCTGGAACATCTCCTCCAGTATGTTTTCAGGTTTTTTTTTCATAAAACACTGAAAATGGATCTCGCCTGCGGCAAGTTCCAAATCAAGAGCGGCATTAAAGATTTTCTCGCGATCCGGTGCGGCCTGGGCAAAAGCGGAAAGGTAGTCGGTGACAATCTGGTTTGCCCTGTCGACCTCGGTTCTGGTCCAGGCCAGGATGGAGGTGGGGAACTCCTCGCCGAGGGGGATAAAAGTCTCATGGATCGAGGCAATCAGGTCCGCGTGATTCTTTTCTTCAAAGCTGAGCTGTTCCCAAAAAGTTCTATCCTCGGGCAGCGCTTTCCCGAACAGGGAGTACAGTTCCGCAATACCCATCTCCAGCTTTTCACTGGCATTCATCAGATGGCTGAGGCCGTCAAAGTCCATGGCTGTTCTCCCTGCATATTCTATGGTGTTTTCCCCTGCCGACTACCTATAAAAAGTGTACCTGAAAAAGCATGGTGATGGCTTAAATATTCTTCCGCGGACAAAAAAACAGTTGTCGGTGTTAATCGAGTGGCGCACGGCATTTAAGCCCCACCCCCTTGAGAAAACCACGCAGGATTTGATCCTTGCACTCGCGGTAGTGCGGGTGGTCCGGCCTGCGAAAAAAGGCGCTGAGTTCGTGTTTGCTCAGGCGGACTTCGGCCTGGGCCAGAGTCGCCAGCATGTCTTCGTCTTTCAGGTTCAGGGCGATTTTCAGTTTCCGCAGGATGATATTGTTGGTCAAGCGCTGCTCCGGCACGGGTTGCGGACCTTCTTTCTTGCCGCGTTTTTCGTTGATCACGCCGTTGAGGAAGATGGCGAGTTGCGTGTCGCTGCATGGCTGATACCCCGGCTCATCCTCTTTTTTCAGCCAACCGCTGATCTGCTCTGCGGTTACCCGGTGCTCGGCCAGACCGAAGATGGCGAGCATTTTCGCCTCGTTCCAGGCAAAGGCATAGCGGAGACTGCGCAGGATATCGTTGTTGTTCATTGGGCTGCCTTGGGCTGAATTGCAGAGGGGGGTGTTCGTGTGCCGTGCCTGTCTATTTCTTATAGCCCATGGGTGTGCGCAATGGGCAAGATTTTTTCTGATTACCATTGGATTCCCGCCTGCGCGGGAATGACGTCTTGCCGGTGGCATAGCTGTTTCCCCCTCTCCCTACCCTTCCCCCGGGAGGGAATTTTTCGGCCTGTGGCACGGGGGCAAGAGTCGGGGATGAAACAGCACCCTGGCTTCCCAACCGTGTATTGACAAAAGCCACGGAGCGGGTCATTCTAACCCCATGAAAAATATCATCGACATTACCCGCTACCATGCCGGGTTTTTGCAGTTTGACGTGCAGTTGGGCGAACCGGAGGCGAATCTTGCCGCGGTGCGGGCTGGCTTGGCTCGTCTGGCCCCCAACGGACCCGGGATCATCGTTTTGCCCGAGCTGTGGAGCTGCGGCTTTGCCTACGAGCACCTCCAGCATTTCGCCCTGCAAACAGAGGGGGTGCTGGACGAGCTGCAGCGGCTGGCCGGGCAGTACTCCATACATCTGGCCGGGTCCCTGCCCGAGGAGGTGCTCACCGAGGTGGGCAGTGTCATCTATAATACCCTGTACATCGTCGGTCCGGACGGGGTTTGCGGGTCGATCCGCAAGCAGCACCTCTTCGCCCCAATGGCCGAGGATCGTCATTTCATCCCTGGGGACAATCCCCAACCCGTGGCAACCGGGCTTGGCCTGGTGGCAGGGCTGGTGTGCTACGATCTCCGCTTCCCCGAGCTGGCCAAATCCCAAGCCGGCAAGGGCGCGGGGCTGCTGGCGGTAAGCGCGCAGTGGCCAGAGGCCCGGCGGGAGCAGTGGCGGACCCTGGCCGTGGCGCGGGCCATCGAGAACCAGATCTGTGTCGTGGCCTGTAACCGCTGCGGGATAACGGGAAAAACCGAGTTCGGCGGCCATTCCCTGGTCATCGGGCCGGACGGCACGATCTTGGCCGAGGCTGGATCGGAAGCGGCTGAGGCGTGGGTCGAGATCGACCCGGCCCGGATGCAGGAGCTGCGGCAGCGCTTCAACACCGTGGGGCCTGCGGTGTATCGGTTTGCCGATGAGGACAAGATCGTCGAGCGTGAGGATCTGGCCGAACTGACTGCCCGCTATCGGGCGGTGGGCCGCAAGGTGGTGTTCACCAACGGCTGTTTCGATATTTTGCACCAGGGGCATGTCACCTATCTGGAGCAGGCCCGCAGGGAAGGCGATTGCCTGGTGGTGGGGGTCAACAGCGACGCTTCGGTGCGGGCTTTGGGCAAGGGGGATGATCGGCCGGTGAACCACGAGCAGAGCAGGGCCAGGATTCTGGCCGCCCTGGGCTGCGTGGACCATGTGGTGATCTTTGGCGAGGAAACGCCGCAGAGGCTGATCACCACCCTGATGCCAGAGGTGCTGGTCAAGGGCGGCGACTGGCCGGTGGAAAAAATAGTCGGCGCGCCGGAGGTGCTGGCTGCTGGCGGCCGGGTGCTTTCCATTCCGTTGGTGGAAAACTACTCCACCACCTCCCTTATTAAAAAAATCCGCTCGTAACAAATCAGCCTTTGGCTCGGACAGGTGCTTCGACAGGCTCAGCACGAGCGGATTTTTTTACGCGATTAAGAACAACCGTTCGCCCTGAGCCCTGTCGAAGGGCCGTTGTTAGTAACCCCTAGCTCTGCGAACAGAACAGCATCTCAATATCTTCCGGCAGCTCTTCCGGCCCCACCCCTATCTCCCTGGCAAAACCGTCCAATTCCTCCCTGGTGCAGTTGAGGCAGGATTGCCGCAGCCCTGCCCGCACCTCGTCCGCCTCCTGTTGCAGGAAGCAGCGCAAGGCCTCGGCGATCTCTTGGCGTAGCGTCGCCTCGATCTCCATGGTCTGGCGGGTACAGAATTTTCCCAGCCGCTCCCAATTGAAGATGCACCGTTTCAACCCCCGAAAGATGCGGGCGTCCCGGTTTTCCGGGCTGAGATCCCGCAGCAGGATCTCCCGGTAACGGGCCACCACCTGCTGGCGCAGGAGATCCAGCTCGTTTTGGCCCAGGGTGAGTTGCGGCCCGTCCGGGTCTTCGCAGAGATAGTAGAGGGAGGAGTGGAAGGCGATTTCCGGGATCTCTCCGGAGTGGCGGACAATGAGCAGCTCTTCCGCCAGCCAACTGTCAGTTTCGGTCATGGACTCAGCCCCTTCCGCGAAAGGCGGAAAAAAATCCACCCTGGAGCACGGTGTTGTTTTTCGCAAGATATAGCTGTCATTCTCGACACTCATACCACATGTTGTTGCCGGAGCGCTTCATTGCCTCGGGCGGGGGGGCTTCGGACATCCGCAAGACGCCTATCCTCTCAATTTGCATAGCATTTTTTGTTAAAGACAATGCGCCGGCCAACCGATGATTAAGGACAAACGGGGAACTCTTTGCCGCCAAAGCCGTCGCACAACGCCAAGGCGGCTTACCGGCGTCACATAATAAAGGAGAACGGCGACATATGCAATTCCCAAGGAAATCATGCCCTCGTTGGCCTATCCCTTCTTTTCTTCCGGCAATGACACTCCTGGCCCTGCTGGTTTTTCCGGCCCAGGCCGCAGCCTTCTGGCCCTTCAGCCAGGGAAAGGCTGGCACGCCCAAGGCAGAGGCCGTTGCGCCGGCCGTGCCCCCGTTGCTCACGGTGAGCGAGGCAGCCGCCCTGCGCACGGAGATACAGGGGTTGGCCAACGAGCTGTTCCGCAATCTGGCGAGTGGCGACCCGGAAAACCGCGGTCTGGATCAGGGCGTACTGGTCTGCACCTTTGTCGAGCTCAAAAAACTGACCCGCACCTCGTCTTTTGGGCGGTATGTGGCGGAGCAGTTGATGAGCGAGATGCAGCAGCACCACTATGAGGTGGTGGAGGTCCGGAAAAGTCAGGCGATCATGCTGCAGGAAAAGCGCGGCGAGTTCGGCCTTTCCCGCAATCCCGACGAGATCAGCCAGAGCGCGGCCGCCGGGGCCATGCTCACCGGCACCTACACCCCCAGCAAGGACAGCATCGTCATCAACGCCAGGATCATCGACAACCGGAGCGCCAAGCTCCTCTCCTCGGCAACGGCCATTATTCCGAGAAATCAACTGGCTGAGGAGTTGCTGGCGGACACCGCTTCCGTCCGGATGGAAAAACCGGAGCCGCTGTATCTGAAAAAACTGGAATTGTGACGGACAGGATAAAGAGTTGCAGCAAGTGTGATACGATAGCCGCAGGGATGCACGGAAACATGGCTTTTTATGGAAAAAGCGCATACACGGTTCAGGGAGGACAGGATGAAAAAGGGAAGGAGAGAGGCGATACTCTGTTGCCTGGGGCTGGTGTTGTTTGCTGGCGCGGGATGTGTAACGGTTCAGCAGGATGCCACCCAGCCTGGTGGCGGCAAGCTGGAAGTCAAGACCGTTGCCGGCAGGGTGACGAACGACGGGGGGGCGGCGGAAGTGCGCAGGGTGCCGACCAAGTACAACGTGTATCAGTACATGCCCGAGAGCGCAAAAAACATGGGCTCGGAAATTCTCTTGGCAGACATGGCCAAGGAAGTGGCCGGGAAGGTCTATTATGAGCTGCAAGGGGAAGCGGAAGGGCAGAGCCTTGCCGGCAGAATTGCCGTGGTCAATGCCGTGCCCCTTTCCGATCTCAAGCGGGATACCGAGTTTGGCCGGGTCATGGGCGAATACCTGCTCACCGATCTGGCGGACCGCGGCCTCAATGTAACCGAGCTGCGCATGGGCAAGGATATCACCATCCTCCCCCAGACCGGAGAATTCATCCTCTCCCGGAACATCGGCGAGCTGGCGAACAAAATGCCGGAACTCGAATATGTGGTGGTGACCACCTTTGCCAATACCCGCAAGACCCTTGTCGTCCAAGGCCGCCTGGTTCGGCTTGCCGATGGGGCGGTGAAGACCTCCTGGCGCTACTCGATGCCTCTTAACCGGGAACTGCTCGGCCTGTTCCAGCAGGCCGAGGCGCCCTATAAAATCGCCGTAAAGGGCATTGGCCGGTAAGAGGAGCCGCGCGCATGAAGATATCCGGAACCGTGAAAAAAATCGTTTTCCCGACGCAGATACTGCTGCTTGTTTTGCTCTGCGTTTTTTGGGCAACCGGAGCCGCCTTGGCCACGGAAAAAGAGGAGGACGGCAAGGGTGCGGCCACCGAAGGCATGCTCAGCCAGAGAAATTACGCCTCGCTGCCCAATCTGATCGCCATGGTGGGCAGCGACGCCATGGAGCATCTGCACGGTTTTTTTGCCGCCGAGCCGGTGACCATCGAGCCCTTTATCGTGCTCAGTGAATTTTCCACCCGGCAGCGGGTGTCCCTGCTCGGCGCCACCTTGGCCGAGCAAATGGCCGCGGTGATCGGCAATGAGTCCCTGGCCGTGTGGCGGTCCCCGTCGGCCGGCGAGCATGAGCAGCGGGTCTCCGGGATTCTGCAGGAAGTGAACGGCTATCTGCGGATTCATATCATCGCGGCCAATACCCGGGGCGACCGGCGTTCCTATGTGGTGAACGTCGAGATGTCGGAACCCATTTATCGGGCGCTTCATAGCTATGTTTACATGCAGTAAGCGTTTTCGCGAGCTGCTGACACGGGTGAGGTATGGCGGAAGAAAAATCAGGTCTTGAAATAGACGACTGGCTGGACGATCTGGCGGAAGACACGCCCGGCGCCTCGGCGGAAGAGGAGTCCGGTGAACTGGATCAGTCCGACATCGACTCCCTGCTTGGCGGCGGAACGGCAGCCAGCGGACCGCCTCCGGCGATCGGCGACGATGGCGGGGAGCTGGATCAGTCCGATATTGACGCTCTCCTGGGCGGCGGTGGTTCCGGTCCGTCTGTTTCCGCGGCGGGCGGCGGCGGAGAGGGCTTTGCCGAGCTGGACCAATCCGATATCGATTCCCTGCTTGGGGGCGGCGAAGATCCGGCCGTTGCGGTCGGCGAAGATTTTGACCTGGATCAGTCCGATATCGACGGCCTGTTTTCCGGCACGGAAGAGGAAAAAGGGGCGGACGAATCTGCCATGACCCAAGGCTTGGGCGCTCCCAGTAAGGATGATCTGGACCATCTTTTTTCCGACATGGGTGACGATGAATCGGCCGGAGCGGAAACGGTGAGTTTTGCCGAGGTGGCTCAGGGTGGGAACGAAAAAACCGGGTCCAGCACCCCCGGCGAAGAGAGTTTCGGTTTGCCGGATAATGGCGGGTTTGACGACGATGAGTTCGATTTCGGCGACCTGCCTGATATCCCCGATGAAACAAATACCGTTGGCACAGCTCCGCAGGGGGGGATGGGCGAAGAGGATATCTTTGCCTCGGTCTCACCAGCCGCTGTGCCGGATTTTCTTGCGGAGGCCACTATGGAGAACAGTCGGGAAAATCGCTCTGATTCGAGCACGGATAGTCCCTTTGCCCCACCGCCGAAAGCCGGGAATAAAAAAAGCATGGCTATCGGGGTGTTCTTTCTTGTCTTGTTGCTGGGAGGAGGCGGGTATTGGTACATGATGAAAAACAAGAAGGGCGAGATGCCGGCTCCCCCGCCGCCGGTCGTCCAGGAGAAAGCACCGCCGGTTGTAGCCGCGCCCATGGCCCCGGTCAATGTGGCGCCGGTGGCCAGCGAATCCCGCTGGCGCATGGCAAAACCCAATGAATCCTTGGCCATCGAGCTTTCCGGCACCGATGAAAACAACGATCCCCTGAAATTTGAAATTGTTTCCCCTCCCAAGTTCGGCCGGATCTCGGGCGATCTGCCCACGATCACCTATCTGCCCAACAAGGATTTTCCGGGGGAAGACAGCTTTGAATTCCGCGCCTCCGACGGCCAGCTTGTCAGCGGTCCGGCCAAGGTTGTGGTCATGGGGCCGGAGGATGTGGCGCCGGTGGTGGCGGAAGCAGCCCCGCCGGAAGAGTGCCCGGTGGTGACGGCGCAAAATATGTATTTCAAGACCTTGAGCACAGCGCCGCTCACCATTAACTGGAAAAAGATCTGGGCCGGGGCCAATGCCGAACCCTTTGACGCCAAGGTGTCGGTGGAAATCCTCGGCGGTCCGCCCCTGCACGGCGGCTTGCGCCGTCTCGACCGCGGGCGGCATCGGTATGAGCCGGACAGATATTTTGGCGGCAAGGAGGAGATCCGCTACCGGTTCAAGGCAGCCGGGGTATACTCCAAGGCCGGTAAGGTGATCATCACGGTCACGCGCAACGACAAGCCCCCGGTTCTGATCCTGGAGCCGGTGGCTGATTCGTACTTCGTGGGGGAAACCGTGGTGCTAAACGCCGGACTGAGCAAGGATGATTCGCCGGGCGGGCTCCGCTACAACTGGGAGCAAATTGCCGGGGTGCCGGTGCAATTGGAGAAGCGCTACGGAGAAGGTTCGACAGTGTCCTTTATTGTCCCCTCTTCCTTTCAAAAAGAGCACAAACCAAGGATCGTTATCCGGGTAACCGCCACGGACCCTGGCGGCCAGCGGTCTAGCCGGGAGATCGCCATTACCCCGGTTTCCAAGCGGCATACCCCGCTGTGGGGAATTTCCCAATAGTTTTCCGCCGTATTCAGGAGATAAAAAAAGCCCGCTTGGAGAAAGCGGGCTTTTTTTATGGCAAGAATTTGTCAAGATCCTGGCCAATGGTGTATACCTTTTCATCGGGCAATACTGTGTTGCCCGGCGATTGACCATGGGAGGGCGAGTGTGGAGTGTCCAAAATGCGGCCATGCGCAAGCTGGCGAACAGGAATGCGAACGCTGCGGGGTGATTTTCTCCCGGCTCCAGAAAAAGGAGCAGGATAAGGATCTGCCGGACGACGTCGAAAGCGAGCCCCTCGCCGTGGCGCCGACAAAGACGTGGTCCGGGTTGGGAGGGTGGCTGTTCGCCATGGTGGCGGGGCTGCTGGCCGGCTGGTATGTGTTCGCGCCTCCGCAACAGCAAACAGTGCCCGATGCCGGGCAACCGGCTGTTTTTTCCCAGGAATCAGGCTCGGAGGAGAGGGGTGCGCGGCAGCCTGCGCTGCCGCAAGGGACGATGGCTCAGCCGCAAATCGCCGAAGGGCTGGCCGGAAAACTGGCCGCCGCTTTTCCCGCCGGCAATCCCCTGGAGCATGCCCGCAACGCCACGGTTTTTATAAAAACTCCGTGGGGGAGCGGTTCGGGTTTTTTTGTCACCCCCAACGGCTACATTATCACCAACCGGCATGTGGTGGAATTTGACGCCGCCCAATTGAAGGAATTCAAGGGCAAGGCGGACAAGCTGGCCAATGACCTTGAGCGGGACCGGCGCAACAGGGAGGTGCTGCAGAAGCAGCTCGCCGGTATCCGGGATCCGGGGGTGCGGCGGCAGGTGGAAGAGGAGCTGCAGCGGCGGCAGGAGGCGTATGAGAAATACAGCGCCATGCACAAGGAAATCGTCGGCCAACTCCAGAGGATAGAACGCTCCTCGTGGAGTTCCGATATCACGGTTGTCCTGATCGACGGCAGCGAATTGCCCGTGCAATCGCTGAAGATGAGCGACCGCACGGACCTGGCCCTGCTGTCGGTGGATTGCTACAACGCCCCCTTTATCCAGGCAATAACGGACAGCCGCCGTTTCGGCCAGGGGCAAAAGGTCTATTCCATCGGGAGCCCCATGGGTTTGCGTCACACCGTGACCGGGGGGATCATCTCCGGCTACCGCGAGCACAAGGGCAGGAAGTTTATCCAGACCGACGCCCCGATCAACCCCGGCAACAGCGGCGGGCCGCTGATCGACGAGCAGGGCGGCCTCATCGGCATCAACACCATGGTGCTCCGCGATGCCCAGGGAATCGGCTTTGCCGTGCCCTTTGAGGAGGTCAAGACGGAATTCGGCCAGTATTTGGGGGCATTGTGAGACAGTCGGCTGATACACGGATCCGTTTTCTTTTGGGCGATAAAGGTGTGCGCGGGGTGCTGGTGCAGGGCACCGCTTTGGTCAGCGAGATGCGCGCCCGGCACGGGCTTGGGCTGCTGGAGACTTTGGTGCTGGGGCATGGGTGCCTGGCCGCGACCCTGCTGGCCACGAGCCTCAAGGGGGACAAGGACCGGCTTGCTCTGCGGATCGAGTGTTCCGGCCCGATCAAGGGGCTGGTGGCGGAAGCCAACGGGGCGGGCGAGGTACGCGGCTACCTGCGGCAGAATCCGATCCCCCTGGAAAAGCCGCTGGAGTCGTTTGATCTCTCCCCCTTTTTCGGGGCGGGGTTTCTCTCGGTGAGCACATACCTGGAAGGGGGTAGCCAGCCGTTCACCGGCACCGTCATGCTGGAGCACGGGAACCTGGCCATGGATCTCAGCCATTATTTTCAGACCTCGGAGCAGACCCCCACGGCCATTGCGTTGAGCATCCAGTTCGACGGTCAGGGACTGGTGGTGGGGGCAGGAGGCTTGCTGCTGCAGGCCATGCCCGGAGCCAGACCGGAACTGATGGCGGAGCTGGAGGAGCGGATTGCGGGGCTGCCATCCCTGGGAAAGTATTTTGCCGAAGGGGGCGAACCGGAGGGTTTGCTTGCCAAGGAATTCGCCGCCTTTACGCCGGAAATCCTCACCACCACCCCGGTCGCCTTTGCCTGCCCCTGCTCCCGCGAAGAGATTTCCGGTCGTCTCCTCACCCTGTCGGAAAAGGATCTGGACGAGCTGCGCAGCGGCCCCTTTCCCGTGGAGGCGTGCTGCCATTACTGCAATACCACCTATCTTTTTGAGCGGCAGGACTTGGAGCGGTAGGGGCGCGATTGGTAGGAGCGGGACTTGTAGGAGCGGCTTCAGCCGCGAAACCAGACCACATCGCGGCTGAAGCCGCTCCTACAAACAACGGCACTTTCTTCAGCAAGCACCCTTGAGCTCACCGATCACCTTCCCGTAATCATCCTGGCCGAACACGGCGGAACCGGCCACGAAGATGTTGGCCCCGGCCGCGGCAATGGGGCCAATGGTCTTCGGGCTGACCCCGCCGTCCACCTCAATGCCCACGTTCAGCCCCCGGTCGTCGATCATCTTCTTGAGCTGTTTGATCTTGGTAAGCGAGCTTTCGATGAACGACTGCCCGCCGAATCCGGGATTGACGGTCATCAGCATGACCAGGTCCAGATCGGGCAGGATCTCTTCCAAGCTGGTCAACGGGGTGGCCGGGTTGAGCACCGCCCCAGCCTTCTTGCCCAGCTCCTTGATGCGGTGAATGGTCCGGTGCAGGTGATAGCCGGTTTCCACATGCACCGTGATCCAGTCGGCCCCGGCCTTGGCAAAGTCTTCCAGATAGGCGTCGGCGTTTTCAATCATCAGATGGACATCCAGCGGCAGATCGGTGATCTTGCGCACCGCCTTGACCACCAGCGGGCCGATGGTGATGTTGGGCACGAAATGGCCGTCCATCACATCGATGTGGATCACGTCCGCCCCACCCTTGGCCACAGCGGTTATTTCTTCTCCCAGCCGGGCGAAATCAGCGGAAAGGATGGAGGGGGCGATCATGGTCTTGCGCATCGTATTCACCGATCTGGAGTTGAGGGGTCCGCATCCGCGGGCTGGGGTGGTGTTTGCGGTTCCTGGACCGGGGCAACACCCTCGGTCTCGACCTTGGCTTCGGCCTTGGCCGAGGCCGAGGCCTCGGATTGAGCTGCTGCCTCCGGCTCCTGGGCTTCAAGGAGGGGGGCTGCTGCTCCCACCGTGACCTGCACATAGCTGGAAGGACGGATGTATTTGCGGGCCATGGTCAGCACGGTTGCGGCATCGACCTGTTCGATGGCATGCACATACCGGTTGCCGAAATCCTGCCCCAGGCCGTAGCTTTCGTTCAAGGCCATTTCCAGGGCCTGGTTGCCGCGGGTCTGCAGACCCAGCTCGTAGTTGCTGATCAGGACGTTCTTGGCCTTGGTCAGCTCCTCCTCGCTGAGCGGCTCTTCCAGCACCCGGTAGAGCTGCTGCCAGACCGCCTTGATAGCCTGGTCCTTCTTGTCCGGGCTGGTGCCGATGTAGATGCCGAAGGAGCCGGTGTCCAGGCCGAGCAGGGAGAAGGAAGAGAGGCTGTAGGCCAGGCTCTGCTTGTCGCGCAGCTCGGTGAACAGCCGGCCGCTCTGGCCGGAAAGGGCGGTGTCCAGCACCTCAAGGCCGTAGCGGTCTTCGCTGCTCAGGGTGGTGCCGACAAAACCGATGATGATATGCACCTGCTGCTTGTCCCGGGCAATGCTGATAACGTCCGGTCCGGCCGGCGCCTCGGGGGGCAGAACGCTTTCCTTGATCTGTGATTTCGCGGCCTCCTGGGTCATGGGCCAGGCGGAGAAAAGCGCTTCCACCGTTTCCCTGACCTTTTCCGCATCCACATCGCCTGCCACGGCCAGCACCAGGGCCTCGGGCTTGGCGTGCTCTTCGTACAGCCGTTTCAGCTCGGCCACGGTGACGTTGCGGATGACGGCCTCGTCGCCTTGGGCATTGAGGCCATAGGGATGACCCACGAACAGCCGTTTGTTGAATTCCTTGAAGGCCAGACTGGGCAGCGAGTCTTCCTGATTCTTGAGCTGGGAGAGCAGCTCGGGCCGGATTTTTTCGGCCTCGGCGGCTGCGAAGGCCGGGGTGAGGAGCACATCCCGGACCAGGGCCAACCCCTCGTTGGTGAAACGGGAGAGAAAATCGCCCCTGATCCCGAAGGTGTTCTTGCCGTTGAAGCCGCCCAGCGACCCGGCCATGTTGGCCACCTTTTTGGCCAGTTCTTCGGCGCTCAGTTGCTGGGTGCCCTTGGGCAGGAGTTCGCTGATAAAGGCGAAGGCGCCGTTGGTGGCCTGGGTTTCGCTGCGCAACCCGCCGGGCAGGACAGCCCGGACGGAAACCGTGGGAACGTCATGGTTTTCACGGACCAGCAGCCGGATGCCGTTTTTCAGTTCAAAGCGATGCACCCCGGAGAGAAAGGCGTTGTCCACCTGGGAGGCGGGCTGGCCCAGTTTGGCCGCAGCCTCGGCCTTGGCAATAATCTTGTTCAGTTGCGCCTGATGCAGGCTCAGGGCGGTGCCAAGCGGGGCAATGGTGCCCACGGTGAGATGCTCTCCCCGGAGATAAAAAGCCGCGACCCGCTGGATATCCTCCTTGCTCACCGCCCGGACCTTGGCAAGATATTTGTCCTCGCGGGGATCCCCGGTCAGGAACTCGAAGGAGCCCAGGACCCTGGCTTGGCCTTCGGCCCGTTCCAGGTTGAAGATGAAATCGCTCTCCAGGTTGCGTTTGGCCCGGTCAAGCTCCTCATCGCTCACCTTGGAGTGTTTCATCCTGAAGATCTCGGTGAGCGTCTCTTCCAGGGCAGGGGCGACCTTGTCCGCATCCAGGGTGGCGGTGAACTCCAGCAACCCTGGATCGCGGGGGGTAAAGGCCGAGCCGTCGATGCGGTAGACCAGCCCCTTGTCGTTGCGCAGCCGGGTGTAGAGCCGGGAGGTTTCCCCGCTGGCGAGGATGGAGGTCATCACATCAAGGATGGCCGCATCCTGTCCCTTGAAGGCGGAGCCGGGAAAGGCCAGGGCCAGTTGGGTCTGGTTGACATCCTCGGTCAGGGCGAAGAGGCGGGTCCCCTTCTGGGGCGGCTCCCTCGGGATGGCCGGCGGCTTGGCTTCGCTTTTGGCCAAGCCCCCCATCAGGCTGTTCACCGCGTCCACCACCTGCTGCACCCGGACATCGCCCACCACCACCACGGTGAAATTATCGGGGTGATAATGGTTTTTCATGTAGCTGAGGATGTCGTCGCGGCTGATGGCGGTCACGCTTTCGGCCGTGCCGCTGATGGGCAGCCGGTAGGGGTGCACCGTGTAGGCCTTGGCCATGAGTTCCTGGAACAGGACGATATTGGCCCGGTCCTTGCGCATGCGGATCTCTTCCAGCACCACCTTTTTTTCCCGCTCCAACTCGCCGGCGTCGAACGTCGAGTGAAGCACCGCATCGGCGAGCACCTCCATGGCATCCCCCCAGTTCCGGGAAGAGAGGGTGGCGTGGTAGACCGTGTACTCGTAAGAGGTGTAGGCGTTGATCTGGCCGCCCATGGCCTCGATGGCTCCGGCCACCTCGCCGGGCGCCCGGGTGGGGGTGCCCTTGAAGATCATGTGCTCGATGAGATGGGTGATGCCCGCCTCATGCTTTTCCTCGTAGATGCTCCCTGCCTTTACCCAGATCTGGACCGTGGCCACCTTGGTGCCGGGGGTCTCCTTGACCAGAACGGTCAGGCCGTTGTCGAGCTTGTTTTTATGGAGGTGCGGGGCGATTTCAACGGCTTCGACATAGGTGGGGGTCATGGCTATACACAGGAGAAAAAGGAAGAAAAAGAAAGGCTGCAGCCGGTGGCGCAACCCGGATTCAAGCCTCGTGGATGACTGTCTGGTATGGGTCATGGTTTTTGGCCTTGGGGCTGTGACAAGCGGCGAATTTCTTGCAAAACTGTGCCAAATTGAATCCCCCGCCCGTCAGCAGTGTCAGCGGCGAGGGGGAGGGAATTTCCCAGCCGTTGTATTTTGTTTCCCGAGCACTGTAAACATCTGTGGATTCTGCGTCAAGAGATCAGGCCAATCCGTTGCTTTTTCGCCTTACAAGCAGGATGAGCAACCCGGTCCCGATCATCAGGCTGCTCAACAACTGGCCCATGGTGAGCACATTGAACAAAAAGCCGAGCTGGGCATCGGGTTCGCGGAACAGCTCGACAATGGTGCGAAAGACGCCGTAGAACAGGAGAAACAAAGCGAGGAGCGAGCCGGAGGGCCAGTTCCGTTGCCAGTATCGGTTTTTTAGCAACCAGAGCAGGGAAAAGAGCACCACCCCTTCGAGGAACGCCTCGTAGAGCTGGGAGGGATGGCGCGGCATCACTCCGCCTGCGGGAAAAACCATGGACCAGGGGACATCGCTTATCCGGCCGTAGAGCTCGCCGTTGATGAAGTTGCCGATCCGTCCCAGCCCCAGGCCGATGGGGGTGGTGATGATGTAGACATCCGCGCTCTGCCAGAAGGGCAACCCGGTGACCCGGCAGAAAATGAGACCGCCGATCAGCATGCCGGCCAGTGCTCCGTGGAAGGACATGCCGCCCTGCCAGGTGGCCAGGATATCCTGGGGATTGGCCAGATAGTAGCTCGGGTTATAGAACAGGACATAGCCCAACCGGGCGCCCAGCACCAGGCTGACGATCAGCACCAGATTGAGGTTTTCAAAATGTCTGGCCAGTACGGTGAGGTTGTATCGCTTGATCTGGTGCTGGACCAGCAGATAGGAGGCGATAAAGCCCAGGACATACATGAGGCCGTACCAGCGGACCTGGAGGGGGCCGAGGTGGAGGAGGACAGGGTCGATTTCGGGGTAGGGGAGCATAGGGCGTTAGAAGGTGAAAGGCTCAAGGTTAAAGGTTAAAATCGAGCAAGTGACGGAGACGCAAAAAAAAGGTAGTATGCCGGTAACTGTCCAGCAGTGCCGCAGATGCGCGGAAGCGGCTTGCGAAGTGTGCTATTGCACATGAGCAGGCCGATGACAGCTAAGCGAGCACCGCGAGACTGCGAAGCAGATGTGGTGCTGCTGGACAGTTACCATACTCTAACCGCTCCCGGCAGGTGAGACAATGCAAATCAGCCTGATCACCCTCAATGCCCGCTACTCGCATTCCTGCCCGGCGCTGTTCCATGTGCGCAACGCCCTGGCGCGGGCGTTGCCGGAAAGCAGCCTGGCGCTGCGCCAGTTCACCATCAACGATCCCTATTACCAGACGCTGCTCCGGATCACCGGTGATGCGCCCCAGGCCATCTGTTTTTCGGTGTACATCTGGAACAGTGACTACACCATGCGGCTGGTTGGCGACCTGCGTCGGATTCTGCCCGAGGTCCCGATCATCCTGGGCGGGCCGGAGGCGACCTTCATGGCGCTGGCAAGCCTGCCCGCGGGCTGCACCGTGGTCCGGGGCGAGGTGGAGGGGCTTGGGGATGATTTTTTCCGCGCTCTGGCCGGAGGGACTCTCCAGGCCGAGTATTGCGCCGCCCCGGCCCCCCCGTTTGCCATGCCCTATTGGGAGGCTGATTTCGCCCCCCACCTGGCAAACCGCAATATCTACTACGAATCGTCCCGGGGCTGCCCGTTTTCCTGCAGCTACTGCCTCTCCTCGGTGGGGCAGGGGGTGCGCTACCGGGATCTGGCCGAGGTGGAGCAAGAGCTGGCCCGGATCCTGGCCCATAAACCCAAGATCATCCGCTTTGTGGACCGGACCTTCAACGCCCTGCCCGAGCGTTCTTTGGCCATCTGGCGCTGGCTCCTCGCCCAGCCGGGAGAAACCCTTTTTCATTTCGAGATCGCCCCGGATCTGTTCAGTGAAGAGATGCTTGCCTTTTTGGCCCAGGTTCCCCAGGGGTGCTTCCAGTTTGAGATCGGTCTGCAGTCCACCAACCCGGCCACCCTGGAGGCGGTCAATCGGAAAATGGATTTGAAGAAGGCCCAAGAGAACATCCGTCGCCTGGTGGGGTTGGGCAACATCCACCTGCATCTGGACCTGATCCTCGGGCTTCCCTCTGAGACCGAGGCAACCTTTTCGGCCTCCTTGAACGAGGCCTTCGGCATGGCGCCCCACCATCTCCAGATGGGGTTGTTGAAGGTTCTGCCCGGCACCGCGATCAGCAAGGCGGCGGAAGCGTTCGGCCTGGTCAGCGCAGCCACCCCGCCCTATTCGGTGCTGGCCACCCGCTGGCTGAACCATGCGGCTCTCTCCCGCCTGTACTGGCTGGGTGAGTGCCTGGAGGCTTTTTATAACAACCGGTTTTTCCGCAATCTCTGGGCGTATATCAGGGAAACAGGAGAAGAGCCCTTCGGCTTTTTCACGCAACTGCTTGCCATCTGCCAGGCGGCGGATTTCTTCGCCCTGGCGAAAACACAGGAGTTCATGACCCGGATGCTGGTCGAGCTGGCCCATACCAGGCCGGATCGGGAGTTGTTTTGCGAACTGGTGCGCTTTGACTGGCTGGTGAGCGGACAGCGGCTGCTGCCGCCCTGGCTGGATGGGGAGCCATCCAAGGAGATCCGGGATTATCTCTGGCGTCGCCTGCCGGAAGAGCTGCCCCCGCACTACACTCGGCTGACCAGGAACGAATTTTTCAAGCGGGGAATCTTTGCCCGGTTTTCCGGGTCGTTGCTCACGGTGGTGGGGTTGGCCCAAGGCCAAGCATCCCCTGGCGGGTATGTCTGCTTTTTTCAGGAACAGGAGTGTGTTGCCGGGCATCAACGCCAGCGCCATGCGGTGCTTTTTGTGGAAAAGTAGCAGCCAGGACAGACATCGGTGCTTCGACAGGGCTCTCCTGAGCTTGCCGAAGGGCTCAGCACGAGCGGATTTTTTTTACGCGATGAGAACAACCGTTCGCCCTGAGCTTGTCGAAGGGCTATTTTTACGATTTCCTTATTTTCATACCGCCAATTTCAAAATCTCACCAATGCTTGCCTTGGGGTAGAGGTCGCCAATCCCCCATTGTTTGGCAAGGCCCTCGGCATTTTCCGCGATTGCCTCGATATCGGCTGCCGGGATGTCCATCTCACCCAACCGCACCGGCGACTTGATCGCGACAAACCACTGTTCCAACGCCTTGATCCCAGCCTCGCCGGAATCGAGTCCGAAGATCTCCTTGGCAAACCGGGCAAATTGGCTGGGGTTTTTCGGGAGATACCATTTCATCCAGGCGGGCATGACAATGGACAGCCCGGCCCCGTGGGGGATGTTGTAGATAGCGCTCATGGCGTGTTCGATCATGTGATTGGGAAAGCTGTACTCGCCGATCCCGGCTGGGGTCAGGCCGTTTAAGGCCAGGGTGGCTGTCCACATGAAGGAAGCGCGCGCCTTGGCGTGGGTCGGCTCGGCCATGATCAGATCGGTGGTTTCGATCACCGTCTTGATGATCCCTTCCACCAGCCGGTCTTGCAGATGGGTGCCGGGCTGTTTGGTGAAGTACCCCTCAATCACATGGGCGATGGCGTCCACCGCGCTGTAGGCCGTGTAATTCAGGGGCACGGAATGGGTCAGCTCCGGATTGAGGATGGAGACCCTTGGGTAGACATGGGGCGAGGCGATATTGTATTTCTGCTTGGTCTCCGCATTGGTGACCACCGAGTTGCCGTTCATCTCGCTGCCGGTGGCCGCAATGGTCAGGATGGTGAAAACGGGCAGGGCGCGCTCCACCTCCTTGCCGACAAAGAATTGCCAGAGATCTTCATGTGCCAAAGCGCCCACCGCGATGGCCTTGGCCTCGTCCAGCACCGAACCGCCGCCCACCGCCAAGATCGCTTCGACCTGATCCCGCTTGGCCAGGGCCACGCCCTCCCTGGCATGGGAGAGCACCGGATTGGAGACCACCCCGCCA
Organism: Desulfobulbaceae bacterium UBA2273; assembly: GCA_002347095.1. Taxonomy (GTDB): domain Bacteria; phylum Desulfobacterota; class Desulfobulbia; order Desulfobulbales; family Desulfurivibrionaceae; genus Thiovibrio; species Thiovibrio ferrireducens. The sequence goes on from DDWZ01000006.1 coordinate 29,413, forward strand.
AACTGGGTGCACCCGATATTGCTGGCCGTGAGACTGACCATAACCCGGTCGAGCAGGCCGCTCTTGATCACCGAACTCTGGCCATAGACCAGCAGGACACGCTTGATTCCGGCGGCGTTGAGTTCCGAGCCGATCAGGGATTCCTTGCCTGCGCCGAAGATGATTTTGGTCGGGTTGTGAAAGGTGAATTCAAACATGATTCCTCCTTGTGGGTTGATGATCCGGTTTTTTGTGCGGGAAATCCAGACGGGCACACGGCTAAAATACCCTATCACTCTCTGGCTGTCACCCGGTATCACCGGAGCAAAGGGCGGGGCCGGGAAAAAGGCGCAAAAAAAGGCCGCCCATTATTCATTCATGGAGGCGGCCTTAAATTTTTCATGGCTCCCGGGGAGGGATTCGAACCCCCGACAGGGTGATTAACAGTCACCTGCTCTACCGACTGAGCTACCCAGGATCGATCGTGAAACTGAACGCGGGCAATATAGCAACTGCGCATCCGTGCGTCAACATTTTTAGGCGTCGATCAAAAAACAATTCTCTTGACCGCTTACGGGCAGAGTGCTAATAAAGCAGCTTCCCATTGTCGTCAGTGTCGGGGCGTAGCGCAGTCTGGTTAGCGCGCCTGCCTTGGGAGCAGGAGGCCGGAGGTTCGAATCCTCTCGCCCCGACCACCTTTACTCCCCCCCTGTTTCGTCCTTCCTGCTCGCCTAATTCACACGTTTCCCGCGCCATCATCAATAAGTTGTTTCAGCCCGGCGCATTATCATTTATATTTGTTGTCTTTGATTTTGGGTCAGCCCCCTGGCTTTTTGTTCGATAATGGCCTCGCAATCAGGGAAACATGGCTGTGTCGCAGGGCAATGAAGAGTTTTTGTTCGAGGAAGAGCGCATGGAACTACATCTGGAAAAAATCACGGAAAAAGAAGCAAAGCCCAAGCCGGATCAAAACGCCTTGGGCTTTGGCAGGCATTTCACCGATCACATGCTGGTCATTCCTTACACCGAGGGCAGGGGCTGGCACGATGCCACGATCCAGCCATACCGGAATTTTTCCCTGGACCCGGCGGCCATGGTGCTGCATTACGGGCAGGCGATCTTCGAAGGGATGAAGGCATACCGGGGTAAGGACAACGGCATCTATCTTTTTCGCCCGGCGACCAATCTCGAGCGGATGAACACCTCGGCGGCGCGGCTCTGTATGCCGCAACTGCCCGTGGACGAGGTGCTCGCCGCCTTGAAGGAGCTGCTGCGTCTCGACCAGGACTGGATTCCCACGGCTGCGGGCGCCACCCTCTACATCCGGCCCACCATGATCGCCACCGAGGCGGCCTTGGGCGTGCGTCCGGCGAAAGAGTACCTGTTTTTTGTCATCATGAGTCCGGTTGGGGCCTATTATCCAGAGGGATTCAATCCGGTGAAAATCTATGTCACCGACAAGTATGTCCGCGCAGTGCCCGGCGGCATCGGCCATATCAAGGCCGCCGGCAACTATGCCGCCAGCATCATGGCGGCGGTGGAGGCCCATCAGGCCGGGTTTACCCAGGTACTCTGGCTCGATGCCGTGGAGCGGCGCTACATCGAGGAAGTCGGCACCATGAATATCTTTTTCGTCATCGGCGACGAGATCATCACCCCGCCGTTGGGCGGCAGCATCCTGCCCGGGGTTACCCGCGATTCGGTCATCCAGATGGCCAAAGGCTGGGGTCTTACCGTGGTGGAACGCAGAATTTCCATTGACGAGGTTTTGGCTGCCCAGGAAAACGGCTCGCTCAAGGAGATTTTCGGCACCGGCACCGCGGCGGTGATCTCCCCGGTTGGCTCCCTGCATTACCAGGGGCGGGATTGCCTGATCAACAACGGGAACACCGGGGAATTGTCGCAAAAGCTGTTTGATGAAATCCAGGCCATCCAGTATGGCGCCAAGGAAGACCCCTATGGCTGGGTGACACGGCTCTGAGCTTTTCGTGGGAGAAAAGTGGCGGGATCCTGGAGATGGGCGTAATATATTGATATTGTTTAATAAAAAAAGTAAACAGCAGCTCTTGATTTTTTAAGGCCCGATACATATTGTGTGCCATCAAGGCAGGAAAGCGCCGCGCCAAGCGGTCTTCCCTGCCGCTTCATTTACGGGTCGGGAAGCGCTTCGGGCTGTTGTTTCCCCCCGATGTGTCGTTTCGTGGTTACACACAATAGATTACCAAAAACAACTGGAGGCATTACATGAAAATTCGTCCGTTAAATGATCGTGTCCTGATCAAAAGACTGGAGGAAGAGTTGAAAACCAAGGGTGGGCTCTTCATCCCCGACAGCGCCAAGGAAAAACCCGCCGAGGGCAAAGTTGTTGCCGTTGGCAAGGGCCGCCATAACGAGAAGGGCGAGCGGGTTGCCGTGGATCTCAAGGTCGGCGACCGGGTGTTGTTTTCCAAATATGGCGGCAACGAGATCAAGATCGACGGCGAGGACTACCTCATCATGCGTGAAGACGATGTGCTCGGGGTTGTTGAAGGGAAATAACCGGACCGCTATAAATCGTACTCCGACAGATTGTGTAATTTTTTGTGATTAGACGGAAAGGAGAATTATCACCATGGCTGCAAAAGATATCAAATACGGGGTAAAAGCCCGTGAGTCCATTCTGAATGGCGTAAACATCCTGGCTAACGCCGTGAAGGTAACGCTTGGTCCCAAGGGCCGCAATGTACTGATCGAGAAATCCTACGGCGCGCCCATTATCACCAAGGACGGCGTTTCCGTTGCCAAGGAGATCGAGGTAAAGGACAAGTTCGAGAACATGGGCGCCCAGATGGTCAAGGAGGTTGCCTCCAAGACCTCCGACGTGGCCGGCGACGGCACCACTACCGCCACCATCCTGGCCCAGGCCATCTATGCCGAGGGCTCCAAGCTGGTTGCTGCTGGCAACAACCCCATGGACATCAAGCGCGGCATCGACAAGTCCGTCGAGGCCGTGGTTGCGGAGTTGAAGAAAATCGCCAAGCCCACCAAGGAGCAGAAAGAGATCGCCCAGGTCGGCACCATCTCCGCCAACAATGACGCCACCATCGGCAACATCATTGCCGAGGCCATGGACAAGGTCGGCAAGGAAGGTGTTATCACCGTGGAAGAGGCCAAGGGCATGGAGACCACCCTGGACGTGGTCGAGGGCATGCAGTTTGATCGCGGCTACCTCTCTCCGTATTTTGTCACCGATGCCGAGAAGATGGAAGTGAACCTGGAAGAGCCCTTCATCCTGATCAACGAGAAGAAGGTCAGCAACATGAAGGACCTGCTCCCCATCCTTGAGCAGATCGCCAAGATGGGTCGTCCCCTGTGCATCATCGCCGAGGACGTGGACGGCGAGGCCCTGGCCACCCTGGTGGTCAACAAGCTGCGCGGCACCCTGAGCGTGGCGGCTGTCAAGGCCCCTGGCTTTGGCGACCGTCGTAAGGCCATGCTGGAAGACATCGCTACCCTCACCGGCGGCCAGGTCATCACCGAAGACCTCGGCATCAAGCTGGAGAACGTCACCATCAATGATCTCGGCACGGCCAAGCGCATTGTCATGGATAAGGACAACACCACCATCGTGGACGGCGCCGGCGACAAGAAGAGCCTCGAAGCCCGGGTCAAACAGATCCGCGCCCAGATCGACTCCTCCACCTCCGACTACGACCGCGAGAAGCTCCAGGAGCGTCTGGCCAAGCTGATCGGCGGCGTAGCGGTTATCAATGTCGGTGCAGCCACCGAGATCGAGATGAAAGAGAAGAAGGCTCGCGTGGAAGACGCCTTAAACGCCACCCGCGCTGCGGTGGAAGAGGGTATTGTTCCCGGCGGCGGCGTTGCGTACCTGCGCTGCCTCGGCGCCCTGAAGGCTCTCAAGCTCAGCCCGGAGTTGGATCTTGGCAGACAGATCGTGGCCCGCGCCCTTGAAGAGCCGGTGCGCCAGATCGCCAACAACGCCGGCCTCGAAGGCTCGGTGATTGTGGAGCATGTCAAGAACATGAAGGGCTCCAAGGGCTTCAACGCCGATACCGAGAAGTTTGAAGACCTGCTTGAGGCAGGGGTCATCGATCCTGCCAAGGTAACCCGTTTTGCCCTGCAGAACGCAGCCAGCGTTTCCGGCCTGCTGCTCACCACCGAGTGCATGATTGCCGAGCATCCCGAGGAAGATAAGGGTGCAGGCGGCGGCATGCCTGGCGGTATGGGCGGCATGGGTGGCATGGGCGGCATGGGCGGCATGATGTAAGAGCCGCGCGCCCGCTGTTTCCTGTGTACTGTTAGTAGCCCCCGGGTTTTTCGCGTGCGGAAACACCGGGGGCCTTTTTTTGTGGTTGACAATTGCCGCAAAATCTTGAATATAAGGACTTCTTTTTCACTGGCGATGTAGCTCAGTTGGTTAGAGCATACGGCTCATATCCGTAGTGTCCGGGGTTCAAGTCCCTGCATCGCCACCATCGCACCTATCACCCGTTGAAAGTATCGCGGGTTGCAGTATACAAAAAGCTCTCGCTCCGATCTAACACATCGGGCGGGAGCTTTTTTTATGTCGAAAAACAGGCTTTTGTTTTTTCTCCAGTCTGGGTGGTGGTTGGCGGAGTTGCGATTCTTATGGCGTTGCTCTTCCGGAAGCATACAGGTAAAAATCCCGCCAATAAACGGCGCTGTGTTCAGGTGTTGGGGGCGAGGAGCCTTTCGCCCATAAAAAAAGCGCCCCCTCGGGAGCGCTTTGTGTGTTCTATGATCCGTGATTGGAGTTATTCGTCATCCTCCAAATCGTCTTCCTCAAGCTCTTCATCCTCCAGAGCCTCGACCTCGTCATCGGTGTCATCATCCTCGACGCCGGCGTCATCATCTTCCGGCAGTTCATCGTCAGCCGCGGTTGATTCCTCATCCGGTTCGGCGGCAAGGGCGTCCTCTTCCTCACCTGTTGGCTTGCGGATTTTTGTCGGGGGCAGGATGATGGCCGTGATTTTTGCAATATCTTGTCGCACCAGCGGATCTGCAAGACAAAAGGCACATTCGGCAATGTGCTTTTCCATGAAGGAAACCATGCGCGCCGGGGCCATGGACTCTTCCTGGACTTGGGCATACCATGATTTGACAAGCCTCTGTAAGCGCTCGCATTCCATCGCTACGTACTCCTTTGTCTGGTTAAAACCGGCGTAACATCACCAAGAGGGCAAGCTCCATGCTTGCCGTGATTCGAGCCATATGTACTGTATTTTTTTTCCGCTGCCCAGACTCTTTTGTTAAAAAAAGAAAAATGTTGTTTCCCCGCGGACAACATTATATCTTGGCACAGCGGATGGAAGTGGAAAGGGCTCTGGTGGCTCTCCCGGACTTCAAATCCGGTGCACCGGGTTAACAGCCTGGTGGGTGGGTTCGATTCCCATGCACTTCCGCCACACGTTTACAAATTTTTAGAAACATCCTGCGACAGGCTCAGGGTGAACAGTAGTCGTTTTGCAATCATTGACCATTTCCGCTCGTGGTGAGCCTGTCGAACCACTGTCCTTGTGCTAAAATTTTCAGCCTCTAGCCTTGATCAACGGATATCCCATCCTCTCCCGCTGGGCCACAAACTTTTCCGCAACCTTTCTGGCGATATTCCTGATCCTGCCGATATACCGGGTCCTCTCCGCCACGCTGATAGCCTTTCTGGCGTCCAGCAGGTTGAAGGTGTGCGAGCACTTGAGGCAGTAATCGTAGGCCGGCAAAATCAGCTCCGCGTCCAGCAGCCGGTGGGCCTCGGACTCAAAGGTGTCGAAAAACGAGAGCAGAGCCGTCACATTTGCCTGCTCGAAGTTGAAGGTGGAAAATTCCACCTCGGCCTGATGAAAGATATCGCCGTAGGAGACCTCGGAGTTCCAGGCGATATCGTAGACGCTGTCCACCCCTTGCAGATACATGGCGATGCGTTCCAACCCGTAGGTCACCTCCACCGTGACCGGAGAGAGCTCCAGGCTGCCTGCCTGCTGGAAGTAGGTGAACTGGGTAATCTCCATCCCGTCCAGCCACACCTCCCAGCCCAACCCCGAGGCGCCCAGGGTCGGGGATTCCCAGTCGTCCTCGACAAAGCGGATGTCGTGCTCCAGCGGGTCCAGGCCGAAGCGGGTGAGGCTCTCGATATAGAGATCCTGAATGTTGGGGGGGGACGGCTTGATCATCACCTGAAACTGGTAGTAATGCTGGAGGCGGTTGGGGTTTTCGCCATACCGGCCATCGGTCGGCCGCCGCGAGGGCTGAACATAGGCGGTTTTCCAAGGCTCAGGCCCCAAGGCCCGCAGCAAAGTGGCCGGGTGGAAGGTGCCGGCCCCTACTTCCATGTCATAGGGCTGTTGCAACGCGCAACCCTGCTGGGCCCAAAATCTGCTGAGTTCGAGAATGATATCCTGAAAATACATGTGATTTCCTTGGGTTCCCTTGGGAACAGGCGATTATTTAGCTGATGCAACCTTCAGCCATTTTTTTGAAACCTTTGTAGGAGCGGCTTCAGCCGCGAAATAGCGAGTGTCCCCGGCCCAATTTTTTCTTTCGCGGCTGAAGCCGCTCCTACAGGCCTTCAACCTTTAATACATAGCAAGCAGGGCTGGCAAGATTTTTTTACGAGCAACAGGGGAGATAGCCCGGCACACAGGGGAAGCGGGGGCGCATGCCGGTTTTTGCCCGGAGCAATGGCGTGGAAAAATGCAAGTGATCTGAGTGCTGTTGACTGTATTTCTGAAGGAGTATTCATATTTTACACACTTTTATTTTGACAATGGCGTCAGACTGCGGTAAAAAAGTACAAATCTTTATATTTTTATGGAAAATTGCGTTGCAAGCTGACAACACTCGCCTGACAGCAGTCAGCTACAAATGAGTTCTTGATCTTGCTTTTCAGCCTTTTTTAAAAGGCGGGGAGCATTGAGCTAATGGTGGCATGTGGACGTCGCATGCCACTGCGAGGGAGGGGGTGGAGCAATCACCCTGAATTACCAAATATTTTCTTAAGGAGAAAATGAGATGGTGAAGAAAATTTCTACATTGGCGTTGGCCGGTCTTCTGGCTCTTCCTGCCATGGCTTCCGCGGGTGCGGGCGGCGCAGCCGCTGCCTCGGACATCCAGGCGCAGGTCGATGCCCTGACCAGGCAGCTTGAGCAGTTGAAATCCGAGATGGCAAAGGTAAAAGCTGCTCCGGCCCCGGTAAGCGACCAGAGCAGCAGAATACAGGCTCTGGAGGAGAAGTCCGAACAGTGGGACCTGGCTTCCCGTATCCAGCTTTCCGGCGATTTCCGCGCCCGGGGTGACTACTACACCGCCGATACCAAGGCGTATTACCCCATGCTGGTCCCTCTGGGTGCGGGTGGTGCTTTAGTCCCGAACAATGGGCTCTTATCCGGGGGTGTTCCGGTTCAAATGCCCGACGCACAGTATGACAACAAAACGATGTTTACCAACCGCTTCCGTCTGGATATGCGGGCCAAGGCGCTGGAGGACGTGGAGTTCAAAGGCCGTCTGGCCATGTACAAGGCTTGGGGCCATCAGAATAACCCAGTGTATGATGTTAACGGCAGCCCGACCATGCTCATGGACAGCAACGCCACCCGTCAGCCCAACGACTCCATTCTCCGGGTTGACCGTGCTTTTGTCAACTGGAACAACATCGGCGGCGCGCCGGTATGGTTTTCCGTTGGCCGCAGGCCCACTACCGATGGTCCGCCCAACCATCTGCGCATGAACCAGGACGAGCGGATGGCTACCCCCACCGCCTACATGGACTGGCCATTTGACGGCGTTTCCGTGGGCTATGCCTACAACAATCTTTTTGGCATACAGGATGCCCCTGGCCGGGTGCGGATCTGCTGGGGCCGTGGCTTTGAAGATGGCTTGCAGCAGGATCTGAACGGCAACAACCTCGATGACACCGATTTTACCGGGGTGAGCTGGGATATCTACAAGAAGGGCGACCGTTTTGCCTATATTCAATCCTTCTTGGCCATGAACATCTTCAATTATCCCGCCAGCGACACCTATGACGCCTTGGGTATGACCTATTCGGATGTTTACAATATGCCTCGGGAGAATGTTGGCAATCTGCTCCACACCAGCGCCGTGTATATGGACAAGTGGCAGAACCTGAACTACTTTGGTTCCTTGGGCTGGAGCCGCACCGATCCTGATGGCAGTGGGATGTTCAATGGACCAGCGACCGGCGTCAACACTGAGAGTGATGATGGCTATGCCGTGCATGTGGGCGTTCGCTACGACATTCCGGATTCTCTTTTCAAGTTGGGTGCTGAGTACAACCATGGTTCCAAGTACTGGATTTCCATGACCCCGGGCCATGACGACCTGTATCAGTCCAAGCTTGCCACCCGTGGCAATGTGTACGAAGTCTACGGCATCTACGACATTCCCGGCGGCGAGGCGGTCTCCAAGTACGGCAAGGCCTTTATCCGTTTGGGATACCAGCACTATGATTATAACTACACTGGTTCTGGTCAATGGGGTTTTCAGCCGGTTGACATGGACGAACTGTTGACCGATCCCAATGGGGCGCAGATGGGTGCGCCGATTGAGAGTGCAGATCAGGTGTACATGACCTTTGAGGCTGCATTCTAATCCGGTCGTGTAGTACCTGTTGTTCTCGCATTATCTGAAGAGGGAAGGGCGCAAGCCCTTCCCTCTTTTTGTTTGGTGTATGGCGCTATTGACAGAATTGTTTATTGTGGATACATTAAATATATGGAAATCGATTTTGACCCGGCGAAGTCCGAGAGGAATGCCAGAGAACGAGGATTACCGTTTGAACAGGCCACCGAAATATTTGCATCGGTGAACGTGACATTCGAGGACAACCGAACAGACTATAGAGAAACCCGTTTTGTAACGGTCGGTTTTATTGCTGGGCGGATGGCAGTTGTAGTTTGGACACCGCGCGGCGCGGCACGCCGCATTATCTCCATGAGGTATGCCAATGGGCGCGAGATTGAAAAGTACAGCACAAAATTGGGTTGACCCGGACGATGCACCGGAATTGACCGGAGAAGAAATCGACCGTGGCGTCTGGCGGATAGGAGATAAAGTGGTTTCTCCTGAAAAAGGAAAAGCCGCATTTGCGAAGGCACTCCGAGGGAGACCGCCGGTTGATGCACCGCGTAAGGCCATTAATATCAGGCTGTCACAGGATGTTCTTGATACCTTCAGGGCAACCGGCAAGGGCTGGCAGACTCGCGTCAACGAAGCCCTGCGCGAATGGTTGAAAACGCATAATCCGGCATGATAAGGATTGCCACTGATGGATACCATGCGCGCCAAAAAACGCAGGCCCACTCACCCCGGCGAGATGTTGCGGGAAGATGCTCATGCCTTGACGTGAACCTAGAGAATTACCACCTCAAGCCAATGGGAATGGTCGCTTAGGGCCAAAAGCGTGGGATCCGCGCTTGCCACCTGGAAATCTACAGCCCGGCGAATAGAAAACAAGCAATAGAATTTTCCTGCCATTATAGTCTTTCCCCTTTTTGTTCGGTTTGTGTAGCCTGTGGTTGACAGCATGTAATCCATGGTATACATTATTTTTGTGATCACGATCAGCGAAACAGAGAATTTTTTCGCGTGGTTTGCCGGACTGCGCGATACGATTGCAAGGGCCCGCATTAAAGCGCGGCTGCGTTCTGTTGAGCTGGGAAATTTTGGAGATTGCAAGCCGGTGGGAGAAGGCGTGTCGGAGATGCGGATTCACTGCGGGCCTGGATATCGCATCTATTTCGTCCGGCGGGGTCTTGATGTGGTGATTCTGCTGGCGGGTGGGAACAAAGGAACGCAGGAAAAGGACATCAAGACCGCGTTGAAGCTGGCGCGGCAGGTATAGGAGAAAAAAATGGGAAGCAAGATCGCTTTGCGCAAATGGGATGTGCTTGATCATCTGAAGACAGAAGAGGACATCGAACTGTATTTTGATGCCTGCGTGGAGGAAGACCCTGGAGACGGAAGCCTGATCCGCGCCGCCCTTGGCGATATCGCTCGCGCTCGTGGGATGAGTCAGTTGGCCCGCGATACCGGTCTGGCTCGGGAAGGGCTGTATAAGGCGCTGTCCGCCGAGGGGAATCCTGAATTTGCCACGGTGATGAAGGTCATCAAGGCCTTGGGCTTGAAGCTGCACGGCCACGCCACCACTTCCAATCATTCCGCAGCGTAGATATTCTACGGAATAATTGGAAGTGGTGTAACTATCTGCGTACCGCCTGACAGTTGAAGTTTTTCTCGCTGCACTTGTTGCGAAGAGGGAAGGGTGTTTGACTTTTCCCTCTTTTTATTTTGGAGTTTTTTGTGCGATATTCATTTTTTTCTCACGTGCAAACGCTTTCTGCCCGCACTTTCTCGCGTTATGGCGGTTTGAGCGAGGCTCCGTATCATTCGCGTAATGTCGGCCTGCATGTAGGCGATAACGAGGCGACGGTTCTGCGAAATCGGGCGTTGATCAGGGAAGAACTTGGGCTGGCGCGGTTGGTTTCGGCGCGTCAGGTGCATGGGGACAACATTCTGAATGTGAATTGGCTGCCGGATGCCGATGTGGAGTATGCGGACCATGACGCCCTCATGACCAATATTCCCGACCTCGGCCTGATGATCCAGCAGGCCGACTGTCAGGCGGTGATGCTCTATGACCCGGAACACGGGGCCGTGGCCAACATCCATTCCGGCTGGCGTGGTAGCGTGCAGAACATCATCGCCAAAACCGTGGCAGCCATGACCAAAGCCTACGGCACACGACCAGCCGCGTTGCATGCCGCAATCAGTCCATCTCTGGGGCCATGCTGCGGGGAGTTTGTCAATTATCAGCAAGAACTGCCCCCGGCCTTTCACGCCTACCAGCCGCAGCCCAATCATTTTGATTTTTGGGCCATCAGCCGCGATCAGCTCCGCGACTGTGGGGTGATGATCGAACATATCGAGATCGCTGGACGCTGCACGGTCTGCAATGAAAATTATTTCTCCTTCCGTCGCGAGGGAGTTACCGGACGCTTCGCCTCGGTGATAGGGCTGGTCTCAGCGGAGAGCGTTCAAGCGTCATCTGTCAGATAAAAAAGAAGGAACGAATGAGCCTTTTGCAAAAAAGAGAAAAACACCCTTCGACAGGCTCAGGGCGAACGGAATCCATCTTGAAATCATTATAGTTTCTTCCGTTCATGCTGAGTCCTTCGACGTTGCTCAGGAGGGCCTTGTCGAAGCATAACAACGCATTTTGGAGAGCCATCGAATGGATACTATAAAAAAGCTGAAAACCGTCATCTGCCAGCTACCGGCTGATTCTGCATGATAAATTCCCGCGGTATTGCCATGGATACCCTCCTTGCCTGGGAGAAATCGCAGGAGCCGCTGGATCAGGTGCTGGAAAGCATGGTGTCCCTGGCTGCCATGGACGATCCGCGCGACAGGCAGCTTGTCATGGCTCTGGTCTACGGGGTTGTCCGCTGGCAAGGCTATCTGGATGCAAGTATCCAGAAATTTTCCAGCCATCCTCTGCGGCAGATGAAGCCTCTTACCCTCGCGGCGCTCAGGGTCGGTCTGTATCAGCTTATTTTTCTGGATCGGATACCGGAATCGGCGGCCATCAACGAAACGGTGCAGGCCTTGAAATTGGCCCGACAGCCGAAGTGGCTCTCCGGCTTTGTCAACGGGGTCCTCCGCGCCATGGCCCGGCAGAGAGCATCCCTGCCCGCGCCCGACGAGGCGGCGGCGGTGTTGAGCCATCCGGCCTGGCTGGTGGCGCGTTGGGAAGAGTTGTTCGGCCAGGAACGGGCCAGGCGGATCTGCTGGATAAACAACACCTCGCCGGTGCTGGTGGTGCGGGTGAACACCCTGCGGATCTCCGTGGATGACTGGATGAGCCTTCTGCGGGGAAATGGGATTGACTGCGAGCGCGGCTTGTTTGCCCAGGAGTCGGTGCGGATCGAAAATTTTCAAGGGTCTGTCACCGCCCTGCCCGGGTATGGGGAGGGCTTTTTCGTGGTCCAGGACGAAGCGGCGCAACTGGTCACCCAATTGCTGGGGCCGTTTGTCAGCGGGAGATATCTCGACGGCTGTGCCGGGCTTGGCGGCAAGGCGCTGCATCTGGCCCAGATGGTGCCGGATGGCGGCAGGGTGGTGGCGGTCGAACCCAGCCAAAAACGCCAGGCCCTGCTTAAAGCCAACGTGCAGCGCCTTGGCGGGCCGGAGATAGAAATCCACGGCACAACACTCCAAGAGTTTGCCGGACAGCCTCACGGGGGCTTTGCGGGCGTTCTTGTCGATGCACCCTGTTCCGGTCTTGGCGTTATCCGGCGGCAGCCTGATATCCGCTGGCAGCGATCGCTTGCAGCATTGCAGGGGTATCAGGATAGGCAACGGGAGTTGCTCATTGCCGCGGCAGGGCTTGTCGAAAAAAAAGGCGTGCTCGTCTATGCGACCTGCAGCATTGACCCAAGGGAAAATGACGAGGTGATTGGTGCCTTTCTCCGTGAGCATCCGGAATTTTCCACCACCCCGGCGCAGGAGTCTCTTCCCGAGGCGGCCATGGGCTTGTGCGATGGGGCGGGGTTTTTAAAAACCACTCCAGAGCAAGGCTTGGATGGATTTTTTGCGGCCAGAATGGTGAGAAAGGGATAGCTCGTTATTGTGCTCCCACAATTGATGATTATTGTGAATCATTGCGGCGCGTAAAAAAGAGTCCCTTTCGTTGTGAACTGCCAAGTGGTGTTCCATGGAACCAAAATACATCAGCATCCGGGGCGCCCGGATGCACAACTTAAAAAATATCAGCGTGGATCTGCCCCGCAACCGGCTGGTGGTTTTCACCGGCTTGAGCGGTTCGGGCAAGTCCTCGCTGGCCTTTGACACCCTCTATGCCGAGGGGCAGCGCCGCTATGTGGAATCGCTTTCCACCTATGCCCGGCAGTTTCTGGGGCAGATGGAAAAGCCCGAGGTGGATTCGCTGGAGGGGTTGAGCCCGGCGGTTTCCATCGAGCAGCGGACCACCAGCCGGAACCCCCGCTCCACGGTGGGGACCATCACCGAGATTTACGATCACCTGCGCTTGCTCTTTGCCCGGGTGGGCAGGCCCTATTGTCCGGAGTGCGGCGAGGAGATCAGGCCCCAGTCCGTGCAGGACATGGTGGCAAGCCTGCTCGCCCTTGCGGAGGGGACGAAGATCGTGCTGCTGGCCCCGCTGCTGGACGGAAAGAAGGGCGAGCACCAGGCGGTGCTGCAGAAGCTCCGGCGAGAGGGCTATGTCCGGGCGCGGATCGACGGGGAGATCCGCGATCTTGGTGAAGAAATTATCCTGGAAAAGAACAAGCGCCACACCATCCAGGCGGTTGTGGACCGGCTGGTGATCAAGCCCTCGGTGGCCAGGCGGCTCTCCGATTCCGTGGCCACCACCGTGCAGTTGGGCCAGGGCTTTTTGCTGGTGCAGTTGCCGGAAACCGGGCAGGAGACGCTGTACAGCGAACATGCCGCCTGCGTCCGCTGCGGCAAGAGTTTGCCGGAACTGTCCACCCAACTCTTTTCCTTCAACAACCCCAAGGGCGCCTGCCCGGAATGCGGCGGCCTGGGGGTGAAGCAGTTTTTCGATCCGGAGCTGGTGGTGCCCAACCCCAAGCTCAGCCTCAACCAGGGCGCCATCCTTCCCTGGCAGTCCAACTCCCCCTCCACTTATACGCAAGAACTCATGGCTGGGCTGGCCCGGCAATACGGCTTTTCGCTGGACACCCCGTTTGCCGAGCTGCCCGAGCGGGCCAGGGAGGTTATTCTCCACGGGAGCGGGTTTGAGGATGTTGTCTTCGACTATGTGCGTTTTCGGCGCATCCATACCCACCGCAAGCCATTCGGGGGGATTCTCCCGCAGTTGGCGCGGCGGTATCTGGAAACAGGCTCTGGCTCGGTGCGGGAGGAGCTGGAACAGTACATGAACGAGCAGGAGTGCCCGGCCTGTCATGGAGCGCGGCTCAGGCCCGAGGCGTTGGCCGTCCGGATCGGGGCGTGGAATATCCACGGCCTGACCAGCCAGAGTATCGGGGGGCTCATGGAAATCTTGCCAGCCCTTGCCTGGACGGATCAGGAGCTGTTCATTGCCGAGCGGATTTTGAAAGAGATCATGGACCGGCTCACCTTTTTGCACGATGTGGGGTTGGGCTACATCTCGCTGGCCCGCAAGGCGGCAACCCTCTCCGGCGGCGAGGCCCAGCGAATCCGGCTCGCCTCGCAGATCGGCTCGCGGCTGGCCGGGGTTTTGTACATCCTCGATGAGCCCAGCATCGGGCTGCACCAGCGGGACAATGCCCGGCTGATCAACACCCTGACCCGGCTGCGGGATCTGGGCAATACCGTGTTGGTGGTGGAGCACGACGAGGACACCATCCGGGCGGCGGATCATGTGCTGGACATGGGCCCAGGCGCCGGGGTGCATGGCGGGGAGGTGGTCTACAACGGCGAGGTGGCTGGGCTGTTGCGCCATAAAGCATCCATTACCGGCGGCTATCTTTCCGGCCGGTTGTCCATCCCGATCCCCAAAAAGCGGCGCCGGCCCGCCGCGAAAAAAGGATGGCTCAGCCTCCGGCAGGCCACGGCCAACAACCTGCAAAAGATCGATGTTCGTATTCCTCTTGGCTTGATGACCTGCGTTACCGGGGTTTCCGGTTCCGGCAAAAGTTCATTGGTGATTGAGACCCTGTTCAAGGGGGCGGTGAATTATCTGGCGCACGGACCGGGACAATCCGGCAAAGGGTGTGCCTTTGAGGGTCTGGAGCAGATCGACAAGGTCATCGACATCGATCAGAGCCCCATCGGTCGCACACCCCGCTCCAATCCCGCCACCTATACCGGATTGCTTACTCCGGTGCGCGAACTTCTGGCCCGGTTGCCCGAGGCGCGGGCCAGAGGCTATCAGCCGGGCCGTTTCAGTTTTAACCTGAAGGGAGGGAGGTGCGAGGCATGCGAGGGCGAAGGGGTGATCAAGATCGCCATGCATTTTTTGCCGGACATCTATGTGACCTGCGAGGCCTGCGGCGGCAAACGCTACAATCAAGACACCCTGGATATCGCCTATCGGGGCAAGAATATCGCCGAAATCCTGGCCATGAACGTGGAGGAGGCCCTGGACTTTTTCGCCAAGGTTCCCCAGATCAAGGGCAAGCTGCAAACCTTGCTGGAGGTGGGGCTGTCCTATCTTGCCCTGGGCCAGTCTTCGGTGACCCTTTCCGGCGGCGAAGCCCAGCGGATAAAGCTGGCCAAGGAGTTGAGCAAACGCAGCACCGGCAGGACCCTGTACATCATGGATGAACCGACAACCGGGCTCCATCCGGCGGACATTCAGCATCTGCTCCATGTGCTGAACCGGCTGGTGGAGAGCGGCAATACCGTGGTGATCATCGAGCACAATCTCGATGTGATCAAAACCGCCGATCATCTCATCGATCTGGGCCCCGAGGGCGGGGATCAAGGCGGCGCCATTGTCGCCCAAGGCACTCCGGAAGAGGTGGCCCGGGTCACGGAATCGTACACCGGTCAGTTTCTCAAGAAGATTTTGTCAGGAAGGAATTAGGCGAGTAATGCGCGAATCCTCAACCCAATTACCGAAGGGAGCGTCAGGCGATTCGGCGGAAAATTGAAAAGACCCGTTGAAGTTTCGGCATATTTCATTATAAAGAATGGAGTGCGGTACAATAAGCAGGTTGAACCATGGCGCTTGCCATAGAGAAACTCAGACAAGGAATTGCGAATCATGGCGGAAGAGAATAAAGAGGACGCTCAAGCCCCGCAACCACCTATTTTCCGGTTGCAGAAGATGTACCTCAAGGATTTATCCTTTGAAAACCCCGAGGCTCCGGATGTTTTTTTGGCCAAAGGCGAACCCAAGGTTGATGTGAACCTGGGATTAAAGCACCGGAAGATGGAGACGGAAGATCATTATGAGGTCACCCTGTCCATCACCGCCAAGGTGACCAACAGCCAGAGTGAGAAAACCCTTTTTATCATTGAGATCGAGCATGCCGGGGTGTTTTTGCTGAAAAATATTCCCGAGGAGCACATGCAACCGGTGCTGTCGGTGGAATGCGCTGCCCTGCTCTTTCCGTTTACCCGGCAGATAATCAGCCAGGTTTCGGTGGACGGCGGATTTATCCCCTTCCTTATGGAGCCGATTAATTTTCATGCCCTGTATGAAAATTCAAAAAGGCAGAAGGCGGCGGAACAGCAATAGACGCAGTGGAAAGTTGAGAAAGAAAAAGCCCGGCGATTGCCGGGCTTTTTTTGTGGAGCAAAGGGCGATTGAGAATCAAAGAATTTTGGGTTGGAGCATGATGACCAGCTCGCTTTTTTTGGTGGATTTGACGGAGTGGGAGAAGAGATTGCCAAGAATAGGAATATCGCCAAGGAAAGGCACTTTATTGCTGCCGATGCCCGATTCCGCATTGTCAATAAGACCGCCCACGACCACCACCTGCCCGCTTTTGACGCGGACAGTGGTATTCATTTCCCGTAGCTTAATCCTGGGGACACCGATCACGCCACCCCAACCGGTAATATACTCAACTTCATTACCTTCAAGCTTTGAGGTGACCGGGGTCAGGGTGAGGATAATCTCATCGTTGTCCATGATGGTGCCGATGACCGACATGCCGATGCCGGACATGAGGGTTGCCGTTGTAACGGTGTAGGTAACCGCCCCGGTGGTGCCATCGACCCTAGATTCAACCTTGTCGATATATTTGACACTGTCGCCAGCGGTAATAAGACCTGGCTGGCCGTTCATAATGCTCAGTTTCGGATTGGCCAGCACGTTGGTGTCGCCCTGGGTGTCGAGAAAATT
Source organism: Desulfobulbaceae bacterium UBA2273 (assembly GCA_002347095.1). Classification (GTDB taxonomy): domain Bacteria; phylum Desulfobacterota; class Desulfobulbia; order Desulfobulbales; family Desulfurivibrionaceae; genus Thiovibrio; species Thiovibrio ferrireducens. The sequence goes on from DDWZ01000006.1 coordinate 46,244, forward strand.
CAGGGCAAGGGAAAATGGATTGGCGCCAGCGGCAAGAGCGACCTTGCTCACAACCCTGCCACCGCTGTTGGCCTCGGCTGCATCATAGATAATACCGTTGGGGCCAAACAGGGTGAAATCGACATTTTTTCCGGTAAGGAAATTGGTCCAGTCGATGCCTCGGTTCTCGGTGTTATCGATAGAAACCTCGACAATTTTCGCCTCGATGGAGATTTGGCGGTAGAGTTCTGTTTTTAGATTATCGAGATAGACGGCGATCTTCTCGACGAGAGGCCTCGGGGCGGTCACGGTGATCAACCCGATGGGTTTGTCGATGCTGTAATAGCCTTTTCCTGCCTGGACATTGCGCTTGTTCGTCGTGCTTGTCTGCTTGGCGGGGGTGGGGGGCTGCGCTGCGGTGTCTCCCGCAGGGGCGGCTTCAGAAGAGGGGGTGGTGACGGTCTCTTCCCATATCCCAAGTATTTGATCAAGATTGCCACTGATATTGGCCCAAATATCAAAATCGTTTTTCTCGCTCGTCAACTGGATATTGCCTTTCAGGCCGCTTGTAGTTGCGCCGCCTCCCAGCACATCCCCGCCGACTCCGGTATTATAGGTGGATTTCATGAACGGCATGGCCACATGGAATTTCCGGGTTTCCCGGTACTTGACCACAATGGTATTGCCCTGAACCTCGTGGAAATAATCCTTTTGTCTGAGGATATTTTCCAGTGACCTGAAAAAATCATCCTCTGCCCGGATATCCACATCCACCATGGCCATCTGGTCAACATCGCTGGCCCAACTGATATTCATACCCTTCAGGGCAGCCAACCGTTTCATGATGTCCCGCAAGGCCACGGGACCGGTATTGGAGGAAATATCGGCGCCAACCGGGATGGTAAGGCCTTCCGCGCCCCCGGTTCCAATATTCTGGGTAGAAGTTTCTCCCAGCATATACGTCGGATTCTGGTAGCGGACCGGCAACTGGCCTGCTTCCAGGGTTTTAGACTGTTTCCCGGCGATTGACGTCTTTGCCGCCAGCGGATCTTGCGTTGCCTCGGTTTTGGCGGCAGGTGCGCAAGCGGAAATGAGCAGCAGGGAGATCGCTGCAGTGACAAACAAGGCGAGAGCATTTCGAGTTTTCTTTTTCATAATGGCAGTCTTTCTACTTTTTAGAGGTGAAAGAAATTTGTTGAAATCGCAAAAAAACCGCGTTTGCAACAGTGGCCGCTCTGTAACTTTTTGAATTCCGTCACGGACCTGTGTCATCGTTTCCATGTGCGAGCCCATCACATCAACCAGAGCCCTAATTTGCCGCGGCAACTCTTCCTTTAATGAACTGACGCAAGTCTTCCGGCACCGCATAACCGGAAAGCAGGATAGCATTGTATGCCGCAACCGCTTGGGCGGAATGTCCCAGCTTGTCAAGAATGCGGGCCTTGGCCACCAGGGTGTCAAGGGTATCGCCGAACAGGGCTTCATGTCTGTCCAGCAGGGCCAGGGCGCCATTGTAACTTTGGTATTCTTCGGCAAAGGAAGCGTAACTGATCAGCGCTTCGCTTGAGGGCGTATCTCCGCTGATTGCCAAGTCAAAGTATGTTTTTGCCGCTTCGGTTTTTTTCATGTTGGCCGAGCCAATGGCCGCCTGCAGCGCTGCTTCCGCGTTGGCTGGCTCAAGGGTCAGGGTTGCCTTGGCATAGTGCACGGCCTTGGCGTTCAGCCCGAGCTGAGTAAGGCAGAGCGAGGCGATGCGGCTTGCCAGTTGGGCATTTTCAGGCCAGTTGGCGAAGGCTGCTTCGTAAAGAGCCAAGGCCTTTTCGGGTTGGCCGTTTTTTTCGGCGGCAGTGGCTTGTTGAATGAGGGTTTTCGCTTCGACAACCCCTTTGGGCGTCTCGAGGCGCTGCTTTACCGAGATGGCCTCAATCCTTTCGCCCCCCTTGATGGAAACTGCTTCAGTGGCGGCTTTGGGCCATTGGAATTGTTTGGTCTTGGGCGAGATGACAATGGTGTTGAACCGCTCCTCTTTTTGCAATTCCTTGAGATTGAGGATGATGTCCAAGGCAAAATCCCACGGGATATCGTTGAGCGCAAGAGTCAGTGTGCCGCTGACCCCTTCATCAACAACAATATTCTGGCCGCTTATTTCACCGAACAGCCGGAATACATTGTGGAGATCGATTTTAAAGAAGTCCACGGTGATTTTCTGTTTTTCATATCCAGCGAAAGCAAACGAGTCCGCCTTGGCGGTTTTTTCCGAGGCCTTCTGGGATGGAGCGGAAGCACCCCCCTTGGCTGTTTTGTTTTCCGGAGACGGTTTGCCGGCAACGGATTTTGGTTTGGCTTTTGCTGTGCTGGTGAACTTAGGAACGATCAACTCCGGGGCGATGGCCTCCTGGAGAGGAGCCGCAGGGGCAGAGGCTGCCGAAGTTTCCGGAGGAGCAAGCTCTGCGGCGGAAAGGGAAGGAGCAGGTTCAGGCTGTGCGGGAAGCATTATTGCTTCAGGTTGTCGAGCTTCGGTTGTTTTTGGCGGTGCACTGTGCTTCATGATGCCCGCCACGACGGGCGCGGTCATGGGCGCAGAAGGCTCGACGATTTTCACCAACAAGCCGTCGGGCCTATTTTCCAGCTCATAGGTGAACAGCTCTTTCAACCCGGAATCAAAAACGATGCGAACCGCTGAATTGCGCTGCGCCGCGCGGATTTTTCCCAAGGCCGTTCCAACCGTGTGCTGCAGCATTCTCCCAGGGAGCACAACATTGGCGATGTCAATATACATTCTGGCCGGCAGGGCGCCTCTCTTCACAAGGTGGGCCTTCTGGAAATCATTGACTGGTCCGTTGGTTTTGATGAAGACGCGGGTTTCAGCCGGGTTGGTGGTGTCAATTTCAATGTCCTCAAGCATTGATGCCGGACGAGATTGCGGATTTATTGCGGGTGCTGGCTGCTGTTCCGGTTCGGTTGCCGTCTGTTCGAGGTGAGCGGGCAGGGGCATTGTCTTGGCAAAACTGACGACAATATTGTTCCCCTTTCTTTCGATGGTATAGGCCGGATCGTCCGAGAGGTATATCTCCAGGCGGGCTATGGCCGGGTCTTGATCGGTCAAGGCGATATTTTTAATTTCCTGTACCGGACCCTGCGGCAGATTTACCGGAATTGCCGTGGAATCAAGGAGTCTGGCGTCGGCAATGTCCAGCACGATCCGTAGGGGATCGAAGAGCTCGTACATGGTGTAGGTGGGTGGCGTCGCGCCTTGGACGACCAGTTGCAGACCATCGGCGGTCTGCTCGAGGGTGATACCTGATATTGTGTAGGATGCCTTTGTCTGGGAACCGCTCTTTTGGGCAAAAGTTGTCCCGGTCACAAGAAAACAGAATATCATCAGCCCGGCAGAGATACATTTCAGGCGGGTAATAACGGGTGTCATTATTTTTCTCCCTCTTTGCTTAAGGTCATCTCAATTTTGCGGGATGTGCGTTCACCGGTCACGGTTTTCAGCGACTGCTCGATGATTACCTTGTCGTGGGCTATTTGTACAACTTCGCCATTTTCTCCGATCTTCGTGCCCTTGCGGAGCACATAGCCAATGCCGGAGGAGTCCTGCACCATGGCCAATAGTCCGCGTTTGCCTGAAACAATGGCGACCAGGGTTAACTGGGCTGGCTCATATTTTTGGGTTCCCGTCAATTCCGCCTTGGCCTTGGCCTCTGCTTTCATGATTTCCTGGGTGAGAAAAGGAAAAAATGGGTCCGGCCTTTCACGGTTATAAATAAAGGGGAGCGCCTGGCCGCTGGCAAGGGCAGATTCCAAGGCTTGATTAGGATCCGTGGCGGCTGTTTCCGGAGGGAGGGATTCCGGTTGAGCATACGCTGGGTTACACGCGCCCGCACAGTACACGCTTGCAATGAGGGCAACCGCAAGGAAAATATTTTTTGAGTTCATGCTGTTCGTCATGGGAAGAGGTTCTCGCCGAATGGAACTGTCAACACTCGCACCCTTGTAATTCCTTACCGTTGACCTGCTATTTCTTCTTTTTCACATCGTTCTTTGTGTTTGCCTCAATTTCAGCGGGATCGAGAAAGCGATAAGTAACAAGCTGAAAGGTTGAATTGAGGATCATTTCTCCGCCCATCTGCTTTGGGGTGTCCATCTTGATGTTGTTCACGGAGACAACGCGCGGGAGTTTGCTGATTTTGTCGAGAAAAATACCCACATTGTGATATGAGCCCTGCACCGCGATATCCACCGGAATTTCCGCGTAAAATTGCTGCGGTTTTTCCGCAAGCGGTTTGAAAGAGAGAACATCCAGGCCGGAAATGGTGGCCTGCCCGGAAATGGTGGCCAAGAGAGAAGGGATTTCTTTTTGATCGGGAAGCAGCAGGGATGCTTCGGCAAATTGTTTTTCAACTTCCGCCATTTCCGCCTTGTGTTTGTCAAGGTTGCTGACAATTTTTTCAACCTTTCGAATTTCCGCTTCGATCCCTATCTTTTGTGTTTCAAGACTTTTTATTTCGGCGTTTTTCGGGGAATAGGCGAGAAAAAAGAAAGCCACGCACGGCAGGATGCATGCCGCCCCGGCAATCAGCATCTTCTGCTTCATCTCAAGCCGGCTTACCTTGCTGTCGAGAAACTTCTCAAGACTCGCCTGGATTTTTTGTATGTCAAGCGCCATGGCTTCTCCCGCCAAAGGTGTTAACTGTTCGGTACGATAACATTTATCGTAAGAGCAAAAGATTTCAGTTTTTGCTTGGCAACGTCCGTCTGAGCGGAACTGGTCAATTCGGTTTTTTCAAAATACTCCGAGGCTTCCAACTGTTGCATGTACTGGGCAATGGTTTCGTTATCCAGGGCAATGCCTTGCAACTGCAAGCGTCCGGCGGATTGCTGCAGTGAGTTCAACCACATGCGGCTTGTCGGAGTGCGGGAGGCCACTTCGTCGAGGACGCGTACCGTAACCTTGGCGCCGGCCCGAAGTGTTTTGATGGAATCCAGTTTTTGCTCGACCAATTGTTTTTCTTTTTTCAGGGTTTCGATCTGTTTTATAATGGGCTGGTATGACTGCTTTTTTTTCTCAAGCGCAACCATCTCATCCTTCAGATTGGAAATCTTTCCCGCCAGGGCAAGCCAGCCGACAACGAGGACGAGCAACACCAAGGCGAGGACGGCGGAAAAGCCCAAAAGCTCTGTTTTCAGACGCGCTCTTTTTTTCAGTTGCCTGATCGGCAGGAGGTTGATGCGGATCATGGCTACACCTCCACCGGTCTTGTTGCCAGGCCGGCAGCAAGGGTCATTTCCGGAGCAATACTTTTCAGATAGGAGGGATCAATAACCCTGCTATCCACCGCCGCTTGCTTGAAAGGGTTGAAAATTTCAACCGGGATATCCGTCTCTTTTTCAAAGAATTCCGTTAGGCCCTGTATTTTTGCGCCGCCGCCGCTGAGGACGATTTTCGAGATCGTTTCGTCCGGATGATTGGAATAATAAAAGTCAATGGCGCGTTTTACCTCTGTCACCCACTGACTGCAGGTATTCGCAAACAAGACTTCAAGTTCCGCCTGCTTATCCTTGGCGAGGGTCTCTCCGGTTTTGAGGGCTTCGGCCTCCGCGAAACCGATGCCGAAAAGATTTTCAATCTGTTCGGTCAACTGCCGGCTGCCGAGGACAACGTCGCGGGCCAGAATTGAAGAGCCATGGGAGATGATATTGATGTTCATTTTCGAGGCGCCGATATCCACCAGGGCGACATTGTCCGTCATGCCGAAATTTGCCTCAAAGGCGTTTTCCAGAGCAAAGGCATCCACGTCAACGACCACCGGCTGAAGGCCTGCCGCCCGAAGCATGTTGAGATATCCGTCGACTACGTCCCGTTTGGCGGCAACCAGCATGACATCCGTGCGGGACTCTGTGGCGGTGTTTGTTTTCAGATCCTGAAAATCCAGGTATACATCTTCTATATCGAACGGGATGTATTGTTCAGCCTCGGATTCGATGTGTTTTTCAAGTTCCTCTTCAGTCATTACCGCCAGATTTATTTTTTTGACGATGACGGAGTAGCCTGAAATGGAGATGGCGACCTTTTTGTTTTTGATTTTCAGGTTGTTGATCAAGGAAGTAATGACCTTGCCCACGGCTGCGGGATCCTGCAAAGCGCCGTCTTCAAGAGAATCCGGGGGGAGCAGGGCGCTGCCCAGGGCCACGAGCTGATAGCCGTTGCTCGTTTCCGCCAGTTCACAGATCTTTACGGCATGGGAGCCAATGTCAAGACCGATGGAAAGCGTTTGCCTTTTGAGGAAAGGGATATGCAAGGATGGCAATTGTAATTTTTTGAAACCCGACTTGCCCATGAGTACCCCGTGACCAAGATTTACTGGCTATGCTCCTCCGCGGATCGACATCGATTGCCGGGCGGAATACTTTCTAACTGCGCCTGGTGATTATAATTTTATCTACCCTGTTGCATTAGAGACACAAAAAAAACATGGTGTCAAGAATAAAGTAGGTGGTAGATCGTGGATTTTTCTCATAAAAATTGAGTAGTTGAATGGGAGAACAGGGAAAGGGATGGTTGGAAAAACGTAAAAATATCGATATGTTGTGTTTTTCATAAGTGGCTGCCACTACAGGTGGTTTCTGCGTGTGGGGAAAATTGGCCCTTTCGCGGGCCGAGATCCGGAGAGTTTCTGCACCGGAAGCATTCAGCCCCTTGTATTTATTTCGGTCTTCGCTTATTTTGGGGAACCTTCCGGGCGGCGATTTGCCGCTGATCGGTTCTGGTATTCCCAGGATGAACAGATTGCGAGACGAGGACCAAACGTGTTTAAAAAAACTCCTGTCAAGACCGTGGAAAAATCTGTTGTGCGTGAATATGCGGAGGCAATCATTATTGCCTTGCTGCTGGCATTTTTCATCAGAACTTTTGTGGTGCAGGCCTTCAAGATTCCTTCCGGCTCCATGATTCCGACTTTGTTGATTGGGGATCATATCCTGGTGAACAAATTCGGCTACGGCGTTAAAAATCCGCTGAACGGGGCGACATGGTTCGCCGTGGGCGATCCCCAAAGGCATGATGTCATCGTTTTCAAGTATCCTGAAAATCCCTCCCAGGATTTCATCAAGCGGGTTGTGGGCGTTGCCGGCGATCGGATTGAAATTGTGGGTAAAAAGGTGTTCGTCAACGGAGAAACTTTTGTCGAGCCAAACGCCGTGAATCTGGACACCGAGGTTCTGCCTTCTCCGCGGGACAACATGGCGCCGATAACCGTGCCGCCCGATTCCGTCTTTGTCATGGGCGATAACCGGGACAATAGCCACGACAGCCGGTTTTGGGGGTTTGTCGATCTCAGGGCCATTCGGGGCAAGGCTTTTATGTTGTACTGGTCATGGGACAGTGAAAATTTTACGGTGCGATGGAATCGGCTCGGCAAAATAATTCCTTAGGCTGTGACAACACGATATTGTGTAGCCGCTTCGTTATGCGTTGTTTTCGCCAACAGCTCGGATAATGGCCATATTCAAGGCGCACGTTTCAAAAAAGTTCTGGACCATTGGCCTCTGTTTTTTTTATTCTGAATTGACGCGGCGTTGCTCCTCATGTTTTGAGGCGAGATGTCTCCACCGGTTGTGTTGATATTTTCACGGAAAGAATCGCATGGACCCCGAGTACCGATTCAGCCACAAACATATCCTTGGGCTTGCCGATCTTTCCCCGGAAGATATTCAGGTTGTTTTGCAGACGGCGGAATCGTTCAAGGAAATATCTTCCCGATCCATAAAAAAAGTCCCGACCCTGCGCGGCAAGACCATCATCAATTTTTTCTTCGAACCAAGCACCCGGACCCGTCTTTCCTTTGAGGTTGCCGCAAAGCGCATGAGCGCGGACACCTTTAACATCTCCAATTCCGGCAGCAGCACGGTGAAAGGGGAAACCCTGATTGATACCGCGCGCAATCTGGCGGCCATGAATCCCGATTGTATTATTCTCCGCCATCCCAGTTCAGGGGCGGCCCGTTTGCTGGCCGACCATATCAACGCCTCCGTGATCAATGCCGGAGACGGAACCCACGAACATCCAAGCCAGGGACTCCTCGATTTGATGACGGTCCGGGAAGCCAAGGGCGGGATCGCGGGGCTCAAGATCGCCATTATCGGCGACATAGCCCATAGCCGGGTGGCGCATTCAAATATTATCGGTTTTTCCAAGATGGGGGCGACCGTAACGGTGAGCGGCCCGGCGACGCTGATCCCTCCAGGCATCAAGGATCTGGGCGCCCAGGTCAGCCGCACCGTGCTGGAGGCGGTTGATGGGGCGGATGTGATCATGGCCCTGCGGATCCAGAAAGAGCGCCAACAGGATCCACTGTTCCCTTCCCTGCGCGAATATGCGAGATTTTTTGGCATCTCGCAAAAGGTGGTCGACACAGCCAAGCCCGAGGCGATTATCATGCATCCCGGCCCGATAAACCGCGGGGTTGAGCTTGATCCCAAGCTTGCCGATGGCAGCCGCTCGGTGATTCTGGAGCAGGTTACCAACGGGGTGGCGGTGCGGATGGCTTTGATTTATCTGATAATGGGAGGCGATTAGCATGCCCGGAGGTCTTCTGTTAAAGAATGGGCGCGTGATTGATCCGGCAAACGGAATCGATCAGATCCGCGATGTGTTGATCGTCGATGGCAGGATACGCGCGCTGGGCCAACCAGGATCCCTTGCCGGGCACGACGGCCTTGTCTATGACGTGACGGGCAAATGGGTGGTGCCGGGGCTGATCGACATGCATGTCCATTTGCGCGAGCCAGGGCAGGAGTATAAGGAAACCATTGAAACCGGAACCCGCGCTGCCGCGGCCGGGGGCTTTACCGCGGTGGCTTGCATGCCGAACACCAAGCCGGTCAATGACAATCAGACCGTGACCGTGTTTATTCTGGCCAAGGCAGCGGAAGCGGGTCTCGCCAGGGTCTATCCGGTGGGGGCGATCAGTAGCGGGAGCAACGGGGAGCATCTGGCCGAGTTCGGCGAACTCCGCCAAGCCGGGGCGGTTGCCGTAACCGACGATGGGTTGCCGGTGGGCAACAGCCAGCTCATGCGCCGCGCCCTTGAGTATGCCGGCAACCACGATCTGCTGGTTATTTCCCATGCCGAGGAGCTGTCGCTCAGCCAGGGCGGCGCGATGAACGATGGCGCGCTGGCCACCCGGCTCGGCCTGCGAGGCATTCCGCATGTGGCCGAAGAGATTATGGTGTATCGTGATTTGGCCCTGGCTGAGTTCACCGGCCGGCCCATCCATATCGCCCACGTCAGCACTCGAGAGTCTTTGGCTTTGATCCGGAGGGCCAAGGAAAAAGGGGTGGCTGTGAGCGCGGAGACAGCGCCGCATTATTTTACTCTTACCGAGACGGCGGTGGATGGTTACAACACCCTGGCCAAGATGAATCCTCCCCTGCGCACCGAGGCGGATGTCGCCGCAGTGCGGGAGGCCTTGCGGGACGGAACCCTTGACGCCATTGCCACGGATCATGCGCCGCACGGAGAGCTTGATAAGGACCAGGAGTTTGATCTGGCTGCCAACGGTATAATAGGCCTGGAAACAGCGGTGCCGTTAACCTTGCAGCTCGTGCGGGAGAAGCAGCTCGATGCCCGGAGGATGGTGGAGCTGCTTTCAGTGAATCCGGCCAGGATTCTCGGAGTGCCCGGCGGGACGCTTTCCGTGGGCGCGCCCGCGGATATTGCGGTGATTGATCCGGAGAAGAAGTTTGTTTTTACCGAGGAGTCCATTCAGTCCAAGAGCAGGAATTCTCCGTTTCTTGGTTGGGAGCTGCAGGGAAAGGCGGTGTTGACCATCATGGCGGGCCGGATAACCTGGCAGGAATCCTTCAGCTCTTAAGGTCCAGCAGGCTGCCAAGCATCTCATCCTGGATCTGCACGGTTTTCAGGTTGGCCTGAAAAAATCTGCGGCTGAGCATCATGCTGGGCAGTTCTTCGCCCAACTCCACGTTTGATTTTTCAACCAGGATTTCCCCCTGGGAGGTTTGTTCATACACCATGGGCCCGGGTGTTTGAATCTGTTGCACCACGGCCTCGACGCCCTGAGTTTCTTGTTCCTGCAACGTTACCCGTGTTTTTTTGTAGCCATCCGTATTGATGTTGGCCACATTATTGGCGTTTGATTCGATTTTTTTCTGGATGGCGGTCAGGCCGGAAAGTGCCGAATGGATGCCGGAAATCATGGGGTTACCTCCTGAGGTCCTTGCGTACAGTATCCCTTATCATATGCCCTTATCGGTCCGTTTGGCAAGCAGCTTTAATTTTGCAGGTGGCAATCGGACAGTTTTGCAGGTATATGTGAGAGGACTTTGACGGCGCGTACCGCCTGCTCAGGGGCCGAGAATTGTCGTCCATCGGCACCCCTTCGCGGCAACGTTTTTTCTGATGATACATGAGGGTTGCTATGCCTTTTTATACCGCCCAGGATGTGGCCCGGTTTTTTCTCAACCCGCTCTTCCCGGCATTTTTTATCGGCCTGATTCTGTTGCTCAAGAAGGAGCGGACCCGCTTCGGCCTTTTTTTTCTGCTGGTCTATCTCTACGGAGTCAGCATTCCTTATCCTTCACAGGTTGTCATGGCCAGATGGTCGGTGGCGGATACAGTGGACCGGCATAGCAGGTATGATGCCGCCGTGGTGCTGGGAGGGATTGTTGATTACAACTGGTATGTGCTGCATGCGGCGGAGAATGAAGCAGAGATCTTCAAACATGTTTCCGGCTATCAGCAACTGGGGCAGAGTTCCGCGCGGATACTGATGGGGGCTGCGGCGGTAAAAAGTGGCCTGGCCGACACCTTGCTTCTCAGCGATGTGAGCATCAAGGGGGTGAACGAGACCGCAATCCTCCTCGATCTTCTGGGAAGGCAGGGGATTGAACCCGACAAGATCGCGGTCCACGGCAAGGTCTACAACACCCTGGCCGAGGCAAAAAGCGTCAAGGCGTATTGCGATAGCAAGGGTATCAAGCGGATTCTGCTCATTACCTCGGCGAACCATATGCGGAGGGCGGCGGCGCTTTTTCGCAAGCAGGGCTTGAACCCGGATCTGTTGTCAGTTTCCAGGGACAATACTCCCATTACCCGGGAGAGCTTCGTCCCTTCCGACGATGGCCTGGAGGATACCTACGGGATGCTCTATGAGCTTGTCGGCTACACCGCCTACTTGATTCGGGGCAATCTGTAACCTTCCCTTACTCGTCCTCGCCGATCTTCTTTGTATACCCGCAGTCTTTGTTCGGACAATGCAGTTGCAAGCCGCTTTTTTTCGTCTCCCGCTCAAGAAGATACGCAGACCCGCACTGCGGACACGGTTCATTGACCGGTCTGTCCCAGAGGGCGAAAGAGCACTTGGGATATTGGTTGCAACTGTAAAAGATCTTGCCGCGCTTGGATATCTTCTGGATGAGTTCTCCGGTGCACCCTGGTTCCGGGCAAGGAACCCCGGTGGTGGTGGCGCGGATGTTCTTGCAGGCCGGATAGCCGGAGCAGGCCAGGAACTTGCCGTAGCGCCCATTTTTAAAAACCATGGGCTTGCCGCATTTTTCACAGATCTCGCCTGATTCGGCTGGCTGTTCCCGGTCAACGGGCACGATCTTCCCCTCGTCGTTTCTGGTAAAATCCTGGGTGTGTTTACATTCCGGATACTTCTCGCAGGCAAGAAATTCGCCGTTTTTCCCCCACTTGATCACCATTTTCCCGTCACAGAGCGGACAGGGCAGATCGGTGGGGATGGCTGTTTTCTTGATCGATTTCATCTCCTCCTTGGCTGCCTCCAGGGTTTTGCTGAACGGACCGTAAAAATCCTGCAACACCTTGAGCCACTGAGTGTTTCCGGCCTCCACCTCATCGAGCTTTTCCTCCATGGAGGCGGTGAATTCTATGTCCAGAATATCGGGAAAATGGGCGACCAGCAGTTCGTTGACCAGCTTGCCCAGGTCGGTGGGCATGAATTTGCGCTGGACCAGCAGGGCGTATTCCTTTTCCTGGATGGTGGAAAGAATGGAGGCATAGGTGGAGGGGCGGCCCACGCCGTTTTCCTCCAGGGCCTTTACCAGGGTCGCTTCCGTGTATCGGGGAGGAGGCTGGGTGAAATGCTGTTTCGGCTCTATGCTCAGAAGAGAAACGGTATCGCCTTTTTTCAGATCCGGCAGGGCGGCACTGTCGCCCTCCGCGCCATCCCCGGGAGAAGCGCTTTCATCCACCGCCTCTTCGTACAGGGCCATGAAGCCCTGAAAACGCATGATGGAGCCCACGGTTTTAAAAACAAAGTCGTTGGCCGCCAGCAGGGTGATGGTGGTTTGGTCATACTCGGCCGGAGCCATCTGGCAGGCGAGAAAGCGTTTCCAGATGAGGGAGTAGAGGGCCAGCATGTCTTTTTCCAGAAAGGGCGCGAGTTTCTCCGGGGTGTTGCGCACGTCGGTGGGCCGGATGGCTTCGTGGGCATCCTGGGCGGATTTGCTGGTCTTGAAGATGTTCGGCTTGGCAGGGAGGAACTGTTCCCCAAATGTTTCGGAGATATAGCCCCGGGCCTCCTCCAAGGCCTCGTTGCTGATCCGGGTGGAGTCGGTCCGCATGTAGGTGATCAGGCCGGTGGGGCCTTCGGCGCCCAACTCAATGCCCTCATAGAGGCGCTGGGCCAGGGTCATGGTTTTTTTCGCGGAAAAGCGGAGCTTGCGGTTGGCGTCCATCTGCATGGTGCTGGTGATGAAGGGCGGGCTCGGGTTGCGTTTCTTCTTTTTCTTTTCCAGGCTCTCCACCAGGAAAGAAGCGTCCCGCACTGCGGCGACTATGGCCTGCGCCTCACCGTCGGTGCCGATCTTGTTTTTCTTGAGGTCGATCTTCTTGCCATACGCCTGGTCGAGCTGGGCGATAAAGGGCGGTGGGGTTTTTCCTTCCAGGGTGGTGTGGATGGACCAGTACTCTTCCGAAACAAAGGCCTCGATGGCCTGCTCACGCTCGCAGACCATGCGCACCGCCACGGACTGCACCCTTCCCGCGCTCAAGCCCCGGCGGACTTTGTCCCACAAAAGAGGGGATATCTGATAGCCCACCAACCGGTCCAGGATGCGGCGGGTCTGCTGGGCTTCGAAGCGCTGCTGGTTGACCTCGCTTGCCTGGTCGATGGCGGCGAGGATGGCTTTTTTGGTGAGCTCATGGAAGAGAACCCGGTGGATGGGCTTGTGCGTGGCTTGCAGGATTTCGGCGATATGGTGGGCAATGGCCTCCCCCTCGCGGTCAGGGTCAGGGGCCAGGTAAATCTTGTCCGCTTTTTCCGCCGCGCTTTTCAGGTCGCTGATGATTTTTCCCTTGCCCCGGATGGTGACGTATTGGGGGGCGAAATCATTGGCGATGTCAACGCCCAGGGTTGTAACCGGCAGATCGATGATATGGCCCACCGATGCCTTGACGGTAAAGTTTTTGCCGAGATATTTCTGCAAGGTTCGGGCTTTGGCCGGAGATTCAACAATGATAAGCGATTGTGACATGGTGTCCTGTGCGTTTTTGTTAAGGTGGCGCAGATGCGTCCCTTTCTCTAGGGGCCTTATACACTGGACGAATGTGGTTCCGCAAGCCTTTGGTACTGATTGCCCGGTAAAGATGCCACCAGCCCCTGGAGTTCGAGGTGAAGAAGGATCTCGCTTATCCTGTGCGATGGGAGTTGCGCCGCCAGGATAATCTCTTCGATGTTTCGCGGGTACACCTCAAGCAGGGAGAAGACCTTGCCCTCTTCGGGGGGCAGGGGCGGGGCTTGCATCCTTGCTTCCGGAGGGGAGGCAGGAACGGCCAGGGCCAGCTCCGCAAGGATGTCGGCCGCGCTGTGCACAAGCTTGGCCCCTTCCTGGATCAGGCGGTGGCAGCCTTCGCTTTTCGGGGAATCGATCCTGCCGGGAATGGCAAAAACATCCCTGCCTTGCTCCAGCGCCTGGTGCGCGGTGATCAGGGTGCCGGACCGGTGGGCGGCTTCCACCACCACGACGCCCAGCGACAGCCCGCTGATAATTCGATTCCGGGCGGGAAAGCGAAACCCTTCCGGCAGGGTTCCCAGGGGGGTCTCGCTGATGATCGCGCCGTGGGCGGCGATCTGCGCATGGAGCTTCTGGTTTTGGCTGGGATAGACGATGTCCAGGCCGCAGCCCATGACCGCGATGGTCTTGCCCCCTGCCGCCAGCGCTCCCCGGTGGGCGGCGGTGTCTATCCCCAGGGCAAAGCCGCTGGTGATGACCAGATCAAGGCGGGCCAGTTCCGTGGCCAGCCGCGCCGCCACCTGCAATCCGTAGGAGGAGGCCGCTCGTGCCCCGACCATGGCGATGCCCGGGTTGCTGAGGAGTTGCGGATTTCCCAACACATGGAGAATCACCGGCGGGTCGTTTATTTCCTTGAGCAGGGGAGGAAAGAGCGGATTGTCCCAGCAAAGCAGGGTGGTCCCTGCTTTTGCCGCCAGACGAAGCTCTTTGTCCGCTGCGGCCTCGGCAACGCTCCTCTGGTCGCACAGCGCGGCAATGGAGTCTTTGCGCAAAAAACCGCATTCCGCAAGCGCCTGGCGGCTGGCCGCGAGAATCTGCCGGGCGGAGCCGAATCGTTCGACAAGTTTTTTGAGGGTGGTTGGGCCGAGCCCCGGGGTAAAGGCGAGGGTGAGCCACTGGAGTCTGGTGTCCATGTCAGCAAGATCGCAAGGAAGAGAAGGAGAATGTTTACAGTCCTGGTTGCGTCCGAAAATCCAGGAGAGGGTGATCTCAGGGTAAATTAATTGTCAGGTATTGGCACCAAAAAAACAGGACATCCGGCAGGGGAGGTCCTGTTTTTTTGGCGTATATGCCGGCTAATCGTTATAAAAAGCGAAGAGCAGATTGCGCCGGGTGGGGTGTTTGAGCTTTTTCAGCGCCTTGGCTTCGATCTGGCGGATCCGTTCCCGGGTGACGGCGAAGTTGTCGCCGACCTCCTCCAGGGTCAGGTCAACCGAGGTGTCGATGCCGAAGCGCATGCGCAGGACCAGCTCTTCCCGCGGGGAGAGGGTGCGCAGGACGTTGCGGAGATTCTCCCGCAGGCTTTCCATGGCGGTTGCTTCGTCCGGCGAGAGGGAATCCACATCCTCGATGAAATCGGAAAGATAGCTGTCCTCGCTGCTGCCGATGGGGGTATCGAGCGACAGGGGCTCCTTGGCGATCTTCAGGATGTTCTTGACCTTGCTCAGGTCGATATCGAGCCGTTCGGCCATTTCCTCCGGGGTGGGTTCCCTCCCTGTTTCCCGCAGGAAATCCTTGGCGCCCTTGAGGAGGCGGTTGATGGTGTCGATCATGTGCACCGGGATGCGGATGGTGCGGCCCTGATCGGCAATGGCTCGGGTGATGGCCTGTCTGATCCACCAGGTGGCATAGGTGCTGAATTTGTAGCCCCGACGGTACTCGAATTTTTCCACGGCCTTCATCAGGCCGATGTTGCCTTCCTGAATCAGGTCGAGCAGTTGCAGTCCCCGGTTGGCATATTTTTTCGCCACGCTGACCACGAGGCGCAGATTGGCTTGCACCAGGGCGTTTTTTGACTCGCGGCTGGCTTTTTCGCCGGCGGTGATTTCGGCCAGCAAGGCAACCAACGATTCATGGTCGATGCCATGGGTTTTGATGCAGCCCTGCAGAAAGAGGGGGTACCTGACCGTATCTTCCTTGATTTGGGCTGGCGGAGTAAGTTTGACCCCTTGTTTGCGCAGCCGGGCGATGATGGTGGAGAGATGCTTGGCGCTCAAGCGGTCGTGCTCGAAAAGTTTGGCGATCGCCTTGGTGTTGCGTTTGATGCGGATTCTGATCTTCTGGGCTTCGCTCTTGGTTATAGCGGGGTCAAGCAGGTCGAGGCGGAAGGCCGAAAGCTCTTCGTTGAGCCGGTGCGCCTCGCTGATCTGCCAGAGGAAATGCTCCTTTTTCTCTTCATTGACCTGGTTGTTTGTTTCATCCAGGCCGCGCAGGATATCGGCGATGCTCCGTTTCCCGGCCAGCATCTTGTCCGCCACCTCGCGCAGGTATTCAATGGCCAGCGGCGTGGTCAGGAGGGTATCCTGGATCAGTTTTTCCCCGTCTTCGATCTTCTTGGCGATCTCGGTTTCCGCCTCCGAGGAAAGCAGGCCGACGGACCCCATTTCCTGGAGATATGCCTTGACCGGATCCAACTGGTTGCCGGAAAGATCGCGGACCTTGGTGATCAGCCCTTCGCCGGGGCTGTCATCCTCCTGATCCACCGGATGCAGGCTTTCCTCCAAATCGGCCTCGGTGTCCAGGTCCAGATCAAAAATGGCGGTCAGATTATTCGGGCGTTCAACCGACCAGCCGTTTTCCTCTTCCTCCCCACTTTCAAGTAAAACTTCGTCTGCCAGCAGGACGCTTGCCATTTCCTTGGCCGCGGTTATCCCTGGTTGTTTGGTTGCTTTCTCATGCCTCGCCATAGCTTTTTCACCCTCCTAAGTTAATTCGCCCCACCTCTTTAACTTATACAAAAGCTGTCCAAAAGCTGTCGAAAACGGGTACGAGCCCTATGAATGCAGGGCTTCGTCCATCTGGATTTTTTGGGTCATCAGCTCCATCAGGAGCTGCTCATTCTGGGTGTGCTGGGCTTCGCGTATTTGCTTCATGAGCCGTTCCTTTTTTGCCTTCAGGCTGGTTGAGGAGAGCCAGTTCAGCATTTCCCGGGCCATCTGCTCACGCATCTCTTCGGCATGCGAGGGCGTGGAGATGAGCAGGCGGGAAATAAAAGCCCGTTCCGGGCCGGTGGCAAGTTCAAGGAGCTGTTCCGGCCCGCCGGCGAGATCCGGCTGCCTCTTGAGCAGATGGAGAATGGCCAGGCCGAACTGGTTCATGATGATCTCCTCGAGGCCGGCCTCCAGAAAGGCGGGCAGATACTCGGGGTAGGCCACCAGGAATTCAAGGAGCTGGCGCTGTTTCATGGGGAGCTGGGCTTCGCCCTTGCCCTGGGCAACGGGTTTAGCTGCCTGGGTGCCGGATGACTGGGGGAGAATGACCCCGGCAAGGAGCTGCTGCGGGGTGAGGTCCAGTTTTTTGGCGAAATGCGAGACAAAAAGGGTGCGCTGGAGATGTTGATCGCCGATGGCCTTGATCAACTCCTGCAGTTCCGCCACGATCTTGGCTTTGCCCGCCACGCTCGAGCCGTATTGGGCGACGAGCTTGTCAAAAACAAATTCCGGCAGAGGCATGGCGCTTTTCAGGTGTTTGTGCAACCCCTCCCGGCCAAATTCCCGGACAAAGGTGTCCGGATCATGGGCTTCGGGCAGCACGGCGATTCTGGCCGTGACCTGTTCGCTCAAAAAAAGCGGGACCGAGCGCATGGCGGCTTTGAGTCCGGCCTGGTCTCCGTCAAAAAGCAGGATCACTTCGTCGGTGTAGCCTTTAAGCGAGCGGACATGGGCTTGGGTCAGGGCGGTGCCCAGGGGGGCGACCACATTGCGCACCCCATGCACGGCCAAGGAGAGTAGATCGAAGTTGCCTTCAACCACCAGGCAGTTTTTCGCCTGGCGGATGTATTCGCGATTCTGATAGAGGCCGAAGAGGGTCCGGCTTTTGTCAAAAACCGGGGATTCCGGCGAGTTCATGTACTTGGGCTGGCCATCGTCCAGGATGCGGCCGCCAAAGGCGACGACCCTGCCGGTCAGGCCGACGATGGGAAACATGACCCGGTTGCGGAAGCGGTCATAAAAGCCGGATTTCTCCCGGACCACGATCAGACCGGCCTCCTTGGCCGCTTCGATGGTGATATTCTGCTTGGGCAGGGTGTTGACGAGAAAATTCCAACTGTCCGGGGCAAAGCCCAGGCGGAATTCCGTGGTGATTTCCTCGGGGATGCCCCGTTTGCCAAGATATTCGCGGGCCTTTTGCGCGGTCGGGTCGGAAAGCAGGAGCTGATGAAAGAGCTCGGCGGCCTTTTCATTGGCGCTCTGCAACGCCTCGCGCTTTTGGGCTTTTTCCAGCTCCTGCGGATTCAGCGGTTTTTCCGGCAGGGGGATCTGGTATTTGCGGGCCAGCTCCTTCAGCGCCTCGACAAAGCTCAGACGGTGAAAGTTCATCATGAAGCTGAAGACGTCGCCCCCCTCGCCGCAACCAAAGCAGTGGTAGGTTTTGCGCTCCGGGTTGACGGTGAAGGATGGTGTTTTTTCGGAATGAAAGGGGCAAAGCCCCTTGAGGTTGGTGCCTGCGCGCTTGAGGGAGACATGCTCGCCGATGATCTCGGCGATGTCCACGGCGTCCTTGATGAGCTGGACGGTATCTTCTCCCTGATTCACAGCCATACCGTCAAAAAGACTCCTCACAGCAAAAGGAAAGGTACACGATCGAAAATAACTGGGGTATGATACAGCCCATCTTTCTGTGTAATCCATCTGAGGGGGGTGTCAAGCAAAAAACGTAGAAAAGTCAACTTTTTAGGTTGTTTTTGGTGTAAAGATTTTATTAAATAATTAAACCGTTGAGAACTTTTCCCGGCGCATGGGCCGGTGTTTTTCAGGAGAATCGTGCTGCATGAAGAACCGTTATGATGAAAAAGAGGCTCAGGCCTTTGTGGGAGCCTATTCCAACTGCCCACGGGAGCTCGCTCTTCGGGTCTATACCTCGCGGCTGCTCGGTGCGGAAGAAGATCTTGTGCTGCATGGCGGGGGGAACACCTCGGTGAAATGCACCATCACCAATCTGGTGGGGGAAGCGCAGGAGATCCTCTATATCAAGGGGAGCGGCTGGGATCTTGGAGTCATCGCGCCCCAGGGTTTTCCCGGCCTTGATCTCGCCTATCTGCGCAAACTGCGGCAGGTCGGGGAGCTCAGCGATGCCGAGATGGTCAACCAGTTCCGCACCCATCTCCTGGATGCCGGTTCGCCCAATCCCTCCATCGAAACCCTGGTGCATGCCTTTCTGCCGCAGCGGTTCATTGATCATACCCATGCCGACGCCATTGTCACCCTGACCAACCGGGAAGAGGCGGAAAAACATCTGCACGCGGCTCTGGGGGACAATATCGGCATTCTGCCCTTCATCATGCCGGGTCTGCCCCTGGCCTTGGCCATGGCCGAACTCCATGAGCGCAACCCCGGAATCGACTGCATCATTCTCAAAAACCATGGCATCTTCACTTTTGGCGAGGATGCGAAAACCGCCTACGACCGCATGATAGAATGTGTGAGCCGGGCCGAGGCGTATCTTGCCAAGCGTGCCGCCGGGGCAACCGCAAGCCCTGTTGTCGATCCGGGGGTGGTGCAACCTTCGGTGGTGCTGCCCATTCTGCGGGGAGGCTTGAGTTTTGTCGAGGAGTCGGGCCGTCGTCGCACCATGCAACTGGCGGTCCGGCGGAATCAGGAGATCATCGCCGCCCTGGCCCGGCCGGACGCCAAGGAACTTTTCGTGGGCGGGGTGCTTACCCCGGACCATGTGATCCGCACCAAGAATTACCCCCTCTGGCTTGAGGCGGCTGGTCTGGATGAGGAGGAAACCAAGGCTGCGGTGCAAAGCGGACTTGCTCGATATCAGGAGGAGTATGACCAGTATTTCGCAGCCCAGACGGAAGCGAAACGGGTTGCCCGCACCAAGCTGGATTCCCTGCCGCGGATAGTGCTGGTGCCAGGGTTGGGGGTGGTCGCCGCCGGGTTCACCGGGAAGGATGCCGGGATCGCGGCGGATATCGCCGAGCACACCATCGCGGCCAAGCTGCTGGGCGCACCCCTTGGCCCGTATCGCGAACTCGGGCAGGATGCAATCTTCGACATGGAATACTGGGCCCTGGAGCAGGCCAAGCTGGGCAAGGCAAAGCCAAAGCCCCTTGAAGGCAGAACCGCGCTGGTCACCGGCGGGGGCGGGGCCATAGCCATGGGCATCGGCCGCAAGCTTCTGGAGGCCGGGGCAAGGGTCTTCATGACCGATATCAACCAGGAACGGCTGGAAACCGTCTGTCATAACCTGGCCGACACCTTCGGCAGCCGCATGGTTTCCCCCTTGCTCATGGACGTGACCAGCGAAGAAGCGGTGCAGCTCGGCCTGGAGCAGTTGGTCATGCAATGCGGCGGCTTGGATATTTTGGTGCCCAACGCCGGCATCGCCCATGTGGCAAAGCTTGCCGACCTCAGCGAGGCCGCCTTCAGGCAGGTGATGGATGTCAATTGCATGGGGGTGTTTCAGGTGATCAAGGGGGCGATCCCAATTTTTAAGCGCCAGGGGACCGGCGGCAGTATCGTCATCAACAGCTCGAAAAACGTCTTTGCCCCGGGCGCCTCCTTTGGCGCCTACAGCGCTTCCAAGGCCGGGGCGCACCAGTTGGGCAAGATTGCCGCCCTGGAGCTGGCCGAGTTCGGGGTGCGGGTGAATATGATCAATGCCGATGCGATTTTCGATGACGGAGGCGTTTCCTCCGGGCTCTGGGATGTGGTGGGGCCCGAGCGGATGCGCTCCCGCAACCTCGACCCGGAAGGACTCAAGGACTATTATCGCCAGCGCAATCTGTTGAAAACCACGGTGCATGCCGACCATGTCGGCAACGCGGTGGTTTTTTTCGCCAGCGAACAGACCCCCACCACCGGCGCCACCCTGCCGGTGGATGGCGGGATCATGGCCGCCTTCCCGCGCTAAGGTAAAGACAGGGCTGGAAATGGCGCCATCCTTGGTGTATGTTTGCCCAAGGCACACGGAAAAAAATGAAAAATCAAGGAGGCTGTTTTCCATGGCGGAAATAAAGAGCACCATGGATATGGTGATGGAACGGGCGGCGCGGATGAGTGCCGGAGCAGGGGACAGCGATTATCTCGGCGAGGAACGGCTCAAGGAGGGCATGCGTCTCGGCGCCGCCTACATGCGCGGGGAACCGGGGCTGGCAGAAAGGCTTGCCGCTGTGTCGCCGGAGGAATCGGGGGTGGTGCGGAAAGGGGCGGTGCAATCCCTGCTGCGCAATATCTTCCTGGCCCGCGAGCTGGAGAAGCAGACCTTGGCGGACAAAGCCATGCAGGGCCTGATTGAGGTCGGGCAGGGGGATGGCGAGCTGCTCAAAATCCTGGCCGAGATGAAAAAGATTCTTGATGGCTACCGGCAGCATGGCGAGCAGCTCAAGGAACAGCTTGAAGCGCAGTTCACCCAGCAGATGGCCATGATGGAGCAGAATCTGGCCAAGCAGACCGGCATGGCCATGAAGCTGCAACCCTCCCAGCACCCCAAGTTTCAGGAGGAGTGGGCCAGGATTCAAGGCCAGCTCAACGAACAGTACGGCAAGGCCCTGCAGCAACTGAAGGATTTGGTGGAGCGCCATCTGGTTATGGAGGTTGCCCCGTAGCCTGGGGCGACAGTTTCAGGCAAGGAGGGAATATGGAAGCAGAAATCTGGCTCGACGTGGCGGAGGCCGATCCCAAGGATCTGCCCGAGGTTGAAAAAAGGTTCAAGGATTGGTACGCCGCCGGGGCGGAGGCGCGCTACAATAAGCCGTGTTTTGGTTTCCTCACTGTGCTCGATAAGCCGCACCGCTACCAGGTGGATTTCGGGCAGGCCGATCTCACCCAATCCATTCAAGGGTTGCACGGCAAGCTCTACCGGTTCGGGGTCAAGGTTTTTGTCCATTTCATGCATTGAGCCCATGCCGAGGCAGGGAGTTCTTGAGCGGATCAGGCGCAGCCTCAAGCGGCGCCAGCTCGACGGTATCCTGGTGACCCAGCCGGAAAACCGCAGGTATCTGAGCGGCTATACGGCCAGGGATCATGCGATTAACGAGAGCGCGGGCGTCCTGCTCATCCCCTGCGAGGGCGAGCCCTATCTGCTCACCGACTCCCGGTTTTACTTGCAGGCGGAGCAGGAGGCGGCGGGTTTCCGGGTCAAGCTCTATCCCCGTGGCTTATTCCCCCTGCTGCGCTTGCTGCTCAAGCGGCTGCGCATCAAACGGCTGGCCTTTGAGAGCCATTATTTCCTGCATTCCACCTCCCTGACCCTGGCCAAGCTGGCGGACAGTCTCACGGTGGAGCTGGCGCCGCTCACCGGGTTTGTCGAGGAGTTGCGGCTGGCAAAGGATGCAACGGAGCTGGCCAGGATCGAACGGGCGGTGCTGCTCAACGAAGCGGTGTTTCAGGAGATCTATTCCACCCTGCGGCCGGGCCAGACCGAGAAAGAGGTGGCCCTGGCCATTGAAAACGGGATGCGGCTCAAGGGCGCGGAGCGGCCGAGCTTCGAAACCATCGTCGCTTCCGGCCCCAACGCGGCCCTGCCCCATGCTGTTCCCTCTGACCGGCCATTGGCCGCGGGGGAAACCATTGTCATCGACATGGGCCTTGTTCTGGACGGCTACTGTTCGGACATGACCCGCACCGTGGTGCTGGGCACCCCGGATGACAAAACAGTGGCGCTCTTTCGCCTGGTGCGCAAGGCGCAACTGGCAGGGCTTAATAGCCTGCGCGCCGGGATCAGCGGCATGGCGGTGGACAAGATCGCCCGCGGGGTGATCGAGCGGGCGGGTTTGGGCGAGCGGTTCGGCCACGGCCTGGGCCACGGGGTGGGCCTCAATGTCCACGAAGGCCCTTCGCTTAACTACCGGAACCGCAAGCCCCTTGGGGCCGGCATGGTGGTCACGGTGGAGCCGGGGGTGTATATTCCGGATTGGGGCGGGATTCGCCTTGAGAACATGGCGGTGATTGAAGAAGAGGGATGTAGGGTGTTGAATCGGGACACCACCTTTCTTGATCTCTAAACAATTCGTAATCTGCTTCAAATCGGTGCTTCGACGGGCTCAGCACGAGCGGAATATCAATCTATTAAGACCCCATCCGTTCGGCCTGAGCCTGTCGAAGGGCTGTTTTTTCGAGACTGTCTAAACAAGCACCTCTTTCATTACTTTTCAGGAAATTCATTATGCGAAACGATCAACGGGCCGCGGATGCGCTGCGGCCGGTCACTATTGAAAAGGGCTTCCAGCCCCAAGCCTATGCCTCGCTGCTCATCACCATGGGCGGCACCCAGGTGTGCTGCGCCATCACCATGGAACCCAGCGTCCCCCCCTTTTTACGGGGCACCGGCCAGGGTTGGATCACGGCGGAGTACGGCATGCTGCCCTGCTCGACCAACAGCCGGATGCAACGGGAGGCGGCCAAGGGCAGATCCGGCCGTACCTATGAGATTCAGCGGCTTCTGGGCCGCTCGCTTCGGACCATGGTTGATCTTGCCTCTCTGGGCGAGGTGACCCTCCGGGTGGACTGTGACGTGCTCAAGGCCGACGGCGGCACCCGCACCGCCTCGATCACCGGCGCGGCCATTGCCCTGCGGGATGCCCTTGACCGCATGTTGCGCGAGGGGGTTCTTGCCGCCCCGGTGGAGATTCTGCCGGTGGCCGCCATCAGCGTGGGCATGGTGGACGGCCAAGCGTTGCTTGATCTCAATTATCTGGAGGATTCCAATGCCGAGGTGGATGCCAACTTTGTCATGACCGGGGATGGCCGTTGGGTGGAGGCCCAAAGTACCGCCGAGGGCAAGCCCTTCAGCCCCGAGGATTTCATCCGCATGGCAGCCCTGGCCCGCAAGGGCATCGATGAGTTGTTCACCCTGTGGGCTCTGTGATGGCTTCCCCTTTTATCCTGCACAGTAAAGCCAGCGATTGCGCGGCCCGGCGCGGCGAGGTGCGCACCCTGCACGGCACGGTGCAGACCCCGGTCTTCATGCCGGTGGGCACCCAGGCCACGGTCAAGGGCGTGACCCCGGAAAACCTCAAAGAGTTGGGCGCCCAGATCATCCTCGGCAACACCTACCATCTCTACATCCGGCCCGGCCACGAGCTGGTTCGCAGCTTCGGCGGCCTGCACACATTCATGCACTGGGACCGGCCGATCCTTACCGATAGCGGCGGCTTCCAGATCTTCAGCCTCAAGGATCTCACCAAGATCACCGAGGAGGGCGCCCGGTTCAAGTCGCATCTCGACGGCAGCAATCTCTTCTTGAGCCCCGAGGATGCCGTGGCTGTGCAGGAGGCGCTGGGCAGCGACATCATGATGTGCCTGGACACCTGCATCCCCTACCCGGCCACCCGCGAAGAGGCCATTGCTTCCACCGACCTCACCTCCCGCTGGGCCAAACGTTCCCGCGCCGCCCATAAAGAGCGGGGGCAGCTCCTGTTCGGCATCATCCAGGGCGGCATGTATCCCGATTTGAGAGCCAAGGCGGTGGAGGAGCTGGTCGAAATCGGCTTTGACGGCTATGCCCTGGGGGGGTTGAGCGTGGGCGAACCCGCCGAACTGATGATGGAGATCACCGAACAGATCGCCGCCCTGATGCCTGCCGATTATCCCCGCTACCTCATGGGCGTTGGCACCCCGGAAAATCTGGTGGAGGCGGTGTATCGCGGCATCGACATGTTCGACTGCGTCATGCCCACGCGAAACGCCAGAAACGGAATGCTCTTTACTTCAAGCGGCAGGCTTGTTATAAAAAACGCTCGCCATCAGGATGACCATCGGCCCGTGGATGAGGAGTGCGACTGCTACACCTGCCGCAATTATTCCCGCGCCTATCTGCGGCATCTCTTCATGGCCAGGGAGATTCTCTCTTCGCAGTTGAACACCATCCACAACCTGCATTACTATGTGGGGCTCATGGCCCGGATCCGCAAGGCCATTGAAGAAGATCGTTTCAGTCAGTTCCGCCGGGATTTTTATGCCAAGCGGATGGCAGAGTAATAAGGGCGCAGGCGGATTAGGGCCTGTCGGGAAAATTTAAACTGAATCGGAGGGGTTTATGGTTGATGTAGCGTATGCCGCGGATGCCGCGGCTGGTGCAGGTGGACCGGGAGGCTTGATGAGTTTTCTGCCGCTGGTGTTGATCTTTGTAGTGTTCTATTTTCTCCTGATCCGGCCGCAGCAGAAAAAGGCCAAGGAGCACCAGGAGTTCATCGCCAACCTGAAGAAGGGCGACGAGGTTCTCACCAGTGGCGGCCTTCAGGGCAAGATCACCGGGTTGACCGACCGGGTGGCGACCCTTGAGATTGCCGAGAATGTGCGGGTGAAGATTGCCCGTCCCTATATCCTGGGTTCGGTTGCGGGCGCGGAAGGCGGGGATGGAAAAGAGGGTGCGGCCTGCGCCATCGGCGGTGGCGGCAAAGGGTGTTGAGGCTGAGTGAGCCCTTCACCGGGAGTGAAGCGAAATGACGATGTTGGCCTGCCTGGGTTTTCCAGGCAGGCCTTTTTTTGTGCGGGCTGGCAAAGGAATGCCCTTTAGGCGACCCCGAGTTGAAAAAGCGCCGCGAGATAGGCCACATAGAGCGCCAGAAGCAAGATACCCCTTCTTCGTTCAATGAAGCCTGAGCGCGGAGGATACGTACACGCCAAGGCCACGAGACCAAACACCAACGCAATGGCGATCTCGCGCCAGGCAACGGTTATGGGATGGATAATGGCCGCGACGGCGATGATGAAAATGCCGTTGAAGATATTGCTGCCAAGAATTGTTCCCAGGCCGACTTCGTCGTGTCCGCGCAGCTTGGCGATTATTGTTGTCGCGAGCTCGGGCACGGAGGTGCCAATCGCCACAATGGTTGCCCCGATAATGAATTCACCGACGCCAAAGGCAAGGGCGAGGCCCCTTGCTCCCTTCACAATGAAATTTCCGGCTGCGACAAGAAGGGCAAGGCCGGCGACGCACGAAAGAACAACCAGCCATACTCGATGTTCGCCAAGAATTTTATCCGCAGCGCTTCGTTGCTTTCGTGCTTCGATGATCGTCGCCACAAGCCAGGCGCAAAACATGCCCAACATCAGCAAGCCGTCGATCCGGGACAGCTCGCCATCCAGAAACAGAACCCCTGTGATTATGGGAATCAGCACCCCCACGGGAAAATCCCGTTTTACGCTGTCGCGAGGACTTTGGATTCCGGAAATCAGCAAGGCAAGACCGAGAATCAGGGCAACATTGACAACATTACTGCCAAGGGCGTCGCCGAGAGAGATTTTGGGATTTCCCGCCAGAGCCGAATTTATGGCGACTGACAATTCCGGGCTGGAGGTGGCGAAAGCGGCAACGGTTGCGCCGATAATGCCCGGCCTAACCCTGGCGTAATGAGCCAGGCCGACCGCGCCGCGAACAAAAAGCTCGCCGCCGAGGCCGGCGCAGGCAACACCCAAAAGCAAAAGAGTATAATCGTTCATTGCAACCCAAGTTGATTCAGCAATCCGACAATGAAAAAATGAGGGGCAGCCTCATCCCCGCTCATGGCCAAGGCCATGATGCACCGTCTTGAGGCAGCGGTCCATTACCACCAACACCCCTGCCGCCCGCGCGGTCCTGGCCGCCTCGGCGTGGATTACCCCTTCCTGCATCCAGATTGCCTTGGCGCCGATGGCAATGGACTCGGCCACGATGGGGGGCACATCCTCGGAGCGGCGGAAGATATCGACAATATCCACCGGAACGGGAATTGAGCCAAGATCGGGGTAGCAGTCCAGGCCGAGGATTTCTTCCTGGCCAGGATTGACCGGAATCACGGTGTAGCCCGCCTCGATCAGGTAGCGGGCCACCATGTTGCTGGGGCGTGTTTCCTTGGGAGAGAGGCCGACCACCGCGATGGTTCTGGCTGTGGCCAGCAGTTTTTTTATGGCCGGGAGATCGTCAAGGAACATGCGGGTATCTCGTGCTAAGGTTTTAGGTCCTGCAAATCTGCATGATAAAGCCGGGAAAAGGTATTATATTGTTTTTTTGCAGGCGTCACAGTTAAAAAAAATAAAAGAAAGAGGCAGGGTATGTGTCAGATGCGCGTTGTTCTTGTGCAGGATGGCAATGAGGCGGTGGTGGCGGAAAGCGCTTCGCAGCTTGAGGTTGGCGAGGACGGCATCCGGATCAGCACCCTGTTTGAGGAGCCGCAATTCATCCCTGGCGCCGTAGTCCGGGCCATTGATTTTTTAAACGGTCGGGTAACCGTGATGCAAAAAGGAGAAAAGGCCTAGATGGACCAGAAAACCACGATGGAAAAGCTGCAGATTCTTCTGCCCCACTGGATTGAGCATAACCACAACCACGAGGCCGAGTTCAAGAAATGGGTGGAGTTGGTGCGCAGCGAGGGGCAGGGCGCGCTGGCGGATCTTCTGGCTAAGGCCGTGGCCAGCATGGCTGAGACCGATACCATCTTGAAAAAGGTGCTGGCGGAGATCGGCGGCCCAGGAGAAGGCCATCACCACGGGCATCATCACCATCAGCATTACGATTGAGCCGAAATTCCCTCCCCCCTGGCGGGGGAGGGTTAGGGAGAGGGGGAATAGCCAGATCGGCAGGTTGCGCCTTCACCCTCCCCCCGGCCCCCTCCCGTCGAGGGAGGGGGAGTAATTTCTCAACGGCGCGTCATTTCTCAAAGGAGCGTAATCCCGCAATGGTGTGGTGCGTTGGCGACTCCAGTGTGGCCACCACCGTGACCAGCCAGAACTCTTCCGGGCTTGCCTCGATCTGCTTGCGCAGGCTTTCCCCCAGCCAGTGAGAATCCTCGGGCAGACTGTAAAACTGGCTGTCGATGCCGAAAAAGCCGTCGAGCAGGTGGGCCATGGTGTGGAAGATCTTGCTTTGAAACCCCTGCGGCATGGCCAGCAGGTCGCTGAACTCCTTGGTGCCTGCGGCCCGTAATTCCCCAAGCAATTGTGTCAGCACCCGTCGGTTGTCGGCCAGGCCCTGTTCAAGCCAGGGCCAGAAGCGCGGGTCCGTTGCAGAGCAGGACTCTGCCGCCACAACCCGCACCGCATCGTAGTGCACCAGGGTGGTGCGGTCGAGGAAGCGCAGGACATGGCCGGAGCTTTTTTCAAGGTCCGGCTCCATGGCCAGGATTGTGTGGGTCACTTCAAGTTTCATTTCCCCCCTTTTCCAACTTCGGCCAGGATCGGCAGCCGGGTGATTTCCATGAAGCTGCTCACATGGTATTCCGCGGGTAGGGCCGGGTTTTTGAAGGCGATGAGCCGCATGCCCAGGGCGGCGGTGTGCTCCCGATCCACTTGGGAGTCGCCGATGTACACCGCCTCATCCACCGTGAAGCCGAAATGGGTAAGGATCTGATGCAGCGCTTCCGGATGCGGCTTAGGGTGGGCCACGTCAAAGGCGGTGACCACCTTGTCGAAGAGGTCGTCCAGGCGAAACATTTCGAGCACCGAGCGCATGGTGGAGGTGCGGTTGGTGCTGATCGCGGTTTTGTAACCGGGCCGGAGGAAATCGAGAAACTCCGGAAGATCCGGCTCCATGATCATGTGCTGCAGAAAGGGGGCGTAGTCAAGCCCCTTGCGAAAGGTTTCCGCCGCGTCCAAGTCATTGGGATATTTGCGAAAGATGTGGCGAACCGAATCCATGACATGGTGCATGTGCACATACTCGAGCTCCTCCGCATCCATGGGCGGGTGGCCGAATTTTTCCAGCATATGATTATAGTACACTCTGTTGGCGTTTTTGGAGTCGAACATCACGCCGTCACAGTCAAAGATCACCAGTTTCAAAGCAGCCATTGCGAAGAATCCTTGTCATCTTGCCGGCTCCGCGCTATGTAAATCCTTTACCGAAAAAGGCAGCGTTCGAACGAAGCAAGGGGTATGGAAAGCAGTTGATGGAGATGGTTGCGGCTGCCTCCTCTTTACTGAACATTGCCGGGTGCTGTCAAGCTGTTAACCTGGAATCGCCGCTGCCCAACGTCCTTGATTCCATATGATCGCAAGGGGATTGCCATGAAATACAGCACCGATTTTCTCGTGATTGGCAGCGGCATCTCCGGGCTTTCCTTTGCCATCAAGGCCGCGCGCTTAGGATCGGTGACCATCATCACCAAGAAGGCCAAGGTGGACACCGCCACCAACCTGGCCCAGGGCGGGATCGCCGCGGTGCTCTCGCCGGAGGACTCTTTTGCCCTGCACATTGAGGACACCCTCCGTTCCGGAGCCGGGCTCTGCCACGAGGATATCGTCAGGCTGGTGGTGGAGACGGGGCCTGCCCGGATCGAGGAGCTGATCCGCCTCGGGGTCCAGTTCCAAAGCGAGGCTGGCGATCCCAGCCATCTCGACCTGGGCAAGGAGGGCGGCCATTCGGCCCGTCGCATCGCTCATGCCATGGATCTCACCGGCCGCAAGATCGAAGAGGGGCTTTTGGCCCAGGTGGCGGCCAACCCTAAGATCACGGTGCTGGAAAACCATCTGGCCGTGGATCTCTTGGTCAGCTCCAAGACCGGTACCCCGTATCAGCCCCACGACAGCTTCAGCGACCAGTGCCTGGGTGCCTATGTCTTTGACCGGGAGACCGGGCGGATCGATACCTACCAGGCCAAGGTGACGGTGTTCTGCACCGGCGGCACCGGCAAGGTTTACCTCTATACCACCAATCCCGATATCGCCACCGGCGACGGCATTGCCATGGCCTACCGGGCCGGGGCCAAGGTCGGGAACCTGGAGTTTGTCCAGTTTCACCCCACCTGCCTGTACCACCCGCAGGTGAAAAACTTCCTCATCTCCGAAGCGGTGCGCGGCGAGGGCGGTCGGCTCATCGACCAGCACGGGCAGGCATTCATGCACAAGTATGATGCCCGGGGGGATTTGGCCACCCGCGACACCGTGGCCAGGGCCATTGACAGCGAGATGAAGGCGAGCGGCGATGATTGCGTCTATCTGGACATCACCCACCAGCCCGCGGAGTTTCTCAAAAACAGGTTTCCGACCATTTACCAGAAATGCCTTTCCCTGGGGATCGACATGACTAAGGTGCCCATTCCGGTGGTGCCCGCGGCCCACTACATGTGCGGCGGGGTGGTCACGGACCAGTGGGGCAGGACCAACATCGAGGGGCTGTTTGCCTTTGGGGAAACCGCCTGCACCGGGTTGCACGGCGGCAACCGGCTGGCCAGTAATTCGTTGCTTGAGGCGGTGGTCTTTGCCCATCAGGCCTATTTGGAGTGCGAACGGGAATGGCCCGGGCTGCGCGAGGCTGCGTTGCCCGAGGTGGCGGAGTGGTCCGCCGGTGCGGCCCAGCGCATCGAGGAGAATGTTTTGGTCAGCCATAACTGGGATCAGATCAGGCGGCTGATGTGGAACTATGTGGGCATTGTCCGCACCGAGAAGCGGCTTGCCTTGGTGCAGGAACGGCTCCGGGTTATCGTGGGCGAGGTGAACCAGCATTACCATGATTATATCCTGACCCCGGACCTCATCGAGCTGCGCAACATCGCCCAGGTTGCCGAACTCATCGTGCGTTGCGCCTGCATCCGCAAGGAGTCCCGCGGCCTTCACTATCTGGTGGATTTCCCCCAGCCCGACGATGCGCACTGGAAAAAAGACACCATCATCCAGCGGCAGGACGGGGAGCCTGGCCTGTCTGCCTGTTCCAAGTAGCCGGATAGGCGTCGTAACTCATCCCTCCGCAGCGTAAAATCCCTTAAAACGTAAGTTTTTCGTTAAGCGCTTTCCCTTCGCATTCCCTTGATTTTCCGCGCAAAAAACCCCATCAATTTTTCTTCTTTTCCGGTTCATTTTTACTTGCACATATACTACCTGTAGTGCGATAATGTTTTTCGAAACACTACCTGTCGTGTCTTAAAGGAAGACAGGGGGGAAGACTTTAACTAATTTCTTAATCACCAAGAGGAGCAAGGGTATGGGAGTTGTGATGCCACTCAATGCCGAGACCGCCCAGGCCAAAATACAACGGGTAGTGAACGAGGACAGCACCGATATTGCCCTCTTTGTCCGTTCTTCCCAGGATGACATGCTCGGCTGGAACCGGCAGCGCATCGTCGATGCCCTGTTGCGCGAGACCTTTATCGATCGAGACACCGCGGAGAAGATCAGTAAGGATATCGAGGTGACCATCCAAGCCGGCAAGGTGAAAACCATCACCGGGCCGCTGATCCGTGAAATGGTCAACGCCAAGCTCCTGGAGATGGGGCTGGAGGAGGCGCGGCGCATGCACACCCGTCTCGGGGTGCCGCTTTATGACGTGGACCAACTGCTGGTCCAGCACAACAAGGAAAACGCCAATGTGCCCCACGGCCCGGAGGCCACCAACCTCACCCTGGCTGAGGGGATCAAGAAGGAGTACGCCCTGCTCCATGTTTTTACCCCGGATGTGGCGGACGCCCACTTGAGCGGCGACCTGCATCTGCACGACCTGGGCTTTATCGACCGGCCGTATTGTTCCGGCCAGTCGCTGGAATACATTAAGAAATTCGGCCTCAATCTGCCCCACGCCCTGTCCATGGCCAAGCCGGCCAAGCATGCCGAGGTGCTCCTCGCCCACATGGTCAAGTTTGCCGCCTCCCTGCAGAGTCATTTTGCCGGGGCCATCGGCTGGGACGCGATCAATCTCTTCTACGCCCCCTATCTGGAAGAGCTGGATGACAACGGGGTCAAGCAACTGGCCCAGATGATGATCTACGAATTTTCCCAGCAGGCCGTGGCCCGAGGCGGGCAGGCGATCTTTTCCGACGTCAACATCTACTGGGAGGTGCCCAAGCATTTCGAGGACGTGCCTGCCATCGGACCGGGCGGCGAGTACACCGGCAAGACCTACCGCGAGTACGAAAAGCAGGCGCAGCGTTTTGCCTGGGCGCTGTTCGAGGTCTATAAAGAGGGCGATGCCGCGGGCCGGCCCTTTTTCTTCCCCAAGCCGCTGGTGCACATCACCGAGAAGTTCTTCAAAACCGACGGCCACATGGACTTTTTGCACCATATCTGCGAGGTGGCCTCGGTCAAGGGCAACACCTACTTCGTCTTCGACCGCGGCGACACGGCAAAAATCTCAGAATGCTGCCGTTTGAGCTTCAAGCTGGAGGCCTCGGATATCGAAGACGCCAAAAAGCCCTGGAAGATGCGCTATTCGGCCCTGCAGAACATCACCATCAACCTGCCGCGCCTCGCCTTCAAGGCCCAGGGCGATGATACCAAGCTTTTTCAGTTGCTCACCGAAAAACTCCAGCTTGCGGCCAAGGCCCACAGCCAGAAGAAGAAGTTCATCGAACGCTTGATGAGCCTGGGCAAGGGCGGGCCGCTCTCCCTGCTGGCCATGGACCTTGACGGCGAGCCGTACCTCAAGCTGCACAAGTGCTCCTTTTTGATCGGCATGGTGGGGCTCAACGAGCTGATCCGGGTGCATCTTGGCCAGGAACTGCACGACTCCGACGCCTCCATCAAGTTCGGCCTCAAGGTTATTGCCCATATGAACATCGTCTGCAACAAGCTGGCCGAGTCCATGGGCATGAAGTTCGTCCTGGAGCAGACCCCGGCCGAGAGTACCGCCTTCCGCTTTGCCAAGCTGGACCTTGCCCATTTCAACGAAGCCGCGGAAAAGGTTGTCCAGGGCAATAGGGAAAAGGGAGAGGTCTACTACAGCAACTCCACCCTGTTCAACGTGGGCGCCACCATGAGCCCCATCGCCCGGGTGGAGAAGGAAGGGCTGTTCCATCCGCTCATCGAGGCGGGCTCCATCACCCATATCTGGTTGGGCGAGGCCCAGCCGGACAAGGAGGCCCTGGCCAGCTTCGTGATCAATGTCTTCAAGTACACCCAGAACGACCAGATCGCCTTTTCTCCGGAGTTCACCGCCTGCCTTGCCTGCGGCAAGACGAGCAGGGGGTTGAGCGAGACCTGCCCTTACTGCGAGTCGAAAGAGGTGGACGGGATCACCCGGATCACCGGGTATTTCACCAAGATTTCGAGCTGGAACAAGGGCAAGCTCGGCGAACTGCACGACCGCTACCGGAACATTGACCGTTTTAATAATTAAATGGGGGGAGAACCTTATGACACTGTTTACCAAGGATGATTGCGTGCTCTGCGAGCAGTTGAAAAAGCAATTTGATCTCTCCGCCATGGAAGTGCAGGTGGAGGTGCTGGGCAACAACGACGCCGGCGCTCTGGCCCACCTTGCCTGGCACGGGCTGGTGGAACGGGCGCGGAAGGCGCTGCCCATTCTGGTGCTGGACGATTCTTCCGCCCTGCATGAGTTTGGCCATATCGAAAGCCACCTGCTGGACCGCGCCGCCCGCTATGGCTGCGGCGTTGCGGTTCGGCATGCTGGTAAACAGGCAGGCTGCGAATCCGGCAGTTGCGCCTTGCAGTAGCAGGACCGTTGTGAGTGCTGGTATACCGCCGATAAAGGGATTCCTCGAAACCTCATTTATCGATTGGCCGGGCAAACTGTGCGCCATCCTCTTTGTGGGCGGCTGCAACTTCCGCTGCCCATTCTGCCACAATCACCCGCTGGTCCTCGCCCCGGAAGGTATGGAAACCATCCCTTTCGCGGAGATCATGAGCCGCCTTGCCGCCCGAAAGAATTGGCTGGCGGGGATCTGCATCTCCGGGGGCGAGCCGACCCTGTCCCCAGGTCTTCCTCAAATGATCGCCCGGTTCAAGGCAGAGGGCTGGGCGATCAAGCTCGACACCAACGGCACCAGGCCGGAGGTGCTGGCCCAGCTCCTTGGCGATAATCTTCTCGACATGGTGGCCATGGATGTCAAGACGGTGCTGGAGCAGGAGAAGTATGCGCGCTGTGCCGGCGGCGCGGTGGACCTGGGCGCGATACGGGAAAGCATCGATTTGTTGAGGGAGAGCGGTATCCCCCATGAGTTCCGCATGACCATCGCCCCCAGCCTGCACACCGAGGAAGACATCGTTGCCTGGACGCAGCAGTTTGACCGCTCCCGCTCCCGCCTCACCCTGCAGAATTTCAATCCCAGGACCACCTTGGACGTCAGGTATGAAAAAGAGCCGGGTTTTGCCCCGGAAATATTTTCCCGCCTTTCCGCTCTGATCGCCTGAGGGGGTATGGGGGGATCGATGAAAAGCAGTATCAAATCAGCGGTTTTTGCGCGGCGTTTGCAGGGGAGAAAAAAATAAAACCCTCTGCTTGACAAAGGGGGAAGCATATAGTAATAAGTGGCATCCTGAATTAGCGAATACGTTACATTTCACAATAATTTTTTGTTAAAATTTTACTGAAAGGGAGAATGAATATGCCTACTATCGAGCATAATGGTTCAAGCTTCACCGTTGACGAAGACGGCTTCCTCACCAGGGGCATGGAAGAGTGGAACGAGCACTGGATTGACTACGTAAAGGGTGTTGAAGGCATCGGCGACCTGACCGACGAGCATCGCAAGGTTATCGATACCCTCCAGGACTACTACAAGAAGAACGGTATCGCTCCCATGGTCCGTATCCTCTCCAAGACCACCGGCTTCCCGTTGAAGCGGATCTACGAGCTGTTCCCCTCCGGTCCTGGTAAGGGCGCTTGCAAGATGGCAGGTCTGCCGAAACCGACCGGTTGTGTGTAATCACCACACCAGTCGATTCGTTCAGGATTGAATGAAAAAAGGAGAAGGCATTTGCCTTCTCCTTTTTTTTTGTCAAAAAAGCCACAAGCGTTCAGTCGCAAGCAAGCGACCAGCCTTCCCCTTAGAAAAGCATCTCCAGGAAGTGGTTGTGATACTCGGAAAGATCCTGGTTGCACTCGCCGCAGAAGAACTTGATCTCCCCCAGAACCTGAGATTCATCGCCTTCCTGGGTAAAGCTGCCGTCGTTGTTCTGGAGATAGCGGGTGGTCAGAACCACCCCGTCGGCGATCTCAAAAAAATCGGTATCGTTGCCGCAATGCGGGCAACGGATGCGCGCGCGGCTTTTTTGCGGAACCCTGCGGGGGGTTGCCATTTCGGTTTCCATGCTGCTCCTCGTCAGAAAAAAAGGGGTTTCCCCTGGGCATAAAATGCCGGATTCTACGGCAACTGGCGAGAAATGTCAATCCGGATGGTCAGAGACGATGACCAAGGAAGGGTGGACGTCCTGTCTCAATTGTACCGGATGGCAAAGGCGGTCTTGTCTCCCAAGGGCTGCTCCTCGGTGACCTGCACCTCCTTGACCTCGGCTTGGGGCGAGCCGGTGTGCAGCCAGGCAAGCATGAGCTCGACCTTCTCCGCCTCGCCTTCCAGCACGACCTCAACCGTGCCGTCCGGCCGGTTCCGCACCCAGCCGCTCAAGTCAAGGCCTCTGGCCTCTTTTTGGGCGTAATCACGAAAATAAACGCCCTGCACCATCCCTTCAACCCTTGTCACCACCCGTTTTCGTGCCATACTCCGTTTCTCTCCCGGTTTGCGCGATAATCCGTTCATGGTCAGCGGCCGATGAGCCGCAGAAATTCGTCCTCGGTGATCACGGTCAAGCCCAATTCCCGGGCCTGTGTCAACTTGCTTCCCGGGCTTTCCCCCAAGACCACATGGGTTACCTTGCGGCTGATGCCCGAAGCCACCTGGCCGCCCAACTCCTTGATCCTGGCCTTGGCCTCATGCCGGGAAAGGCGGGCCAGCCCTCCGGTAAAAAGAAAGACGCAGCCGCTCAGTCCGCCGCGAGTCTCCGCACCCGGTTTTTCCTCCTGCACCCGGACACCCAAAGACTCCAGGCGGGAAAGCATCTCCCGGACCGTGGGATCCTGAAAGTAATCCACCAGGCTGGCGGCCATCTGTTCGCCGATGCCCTCGATGTGCAAAAAATCAGCTTCGTCGGCCAGCAAAAGGCGGGGCAGCGAAGCGAAATGTCGGGCAAGGACTTGGGCGGTTACTTCGCCCACATGCCGGATGCCCAAGGCGGCAAGGAATTTGGCCAGGGTGGGGGTACGGCTCCCCTGAATGGCGCGCACCGCATTTTCCGCCGATTTGTCGCCCCAGCCGTCAAGACCGGCCAGTTGCGCGACCTCAAGCCGGTAGATATCCGGGATATCCTGAATAAGTCCCTGGCTGACCAGTTGCTCCACCGCCTTCTTTCCCAACCCCTCGATGTCCATGCCGCCCTTGCCGGTGAAATGGATCAGCCCCCGCACCCGTTGGGCCGGGCAGTTGGGGTTGGGGCAGCGGGTGATGGCCTCCTGCCCGATCCGGACCAGCGGAAATCCGCATTCCGGGCAGCGGCTGGGCATGAGCACGGGTTGCTCTTGGCCGGTTCGATTTTCGAGCACCGGTTTGACCACTTCCGGGATCACGTCGCCTGCCCGTTGGACCAGGACAGTGTCCCCCAGCATCAGTCCTTTCCGGCGCAGCTCGTCCTCGTTGTGCAGGGTGGCCCGCCGCACCGTGACTCCGCCGATTTGCACCGGCTCCAGCACGGCCACCGGGGTGATCGCCCCGGTCCGCCCGACCCCAAACTCCACGGCGAGCAGCCGGGTGGTGGCCTGGGAGGCGGGAAACTTGGCGGCAATGGCCCAGCGCGGACTGCGGGCCTTGGCGCCCAACCGTTCCTGCAGGGCAAAGTCGTTCACCTTCACCACCATGCCGTCGATATCATAGGTCAGCGAGGTCCGCTGCGCCTGAAGCACGGTGAACTGGGTGATCACCTCCGCGATGGAAGGGCAGAGTCGCACAAGGGGATTGACCTTGAAGCCGAGGCGGCCGAGGTATTGGAGCAGCTCGTGTTGCGTTGTGCAAGGCAAGGCGGTGGTGTCGCTCACCCCATAGACAAAAAAATCCAGGGGCCGGGTTGCGGTTATCCTGGGGTCAAGCTGGCGCAGGGAGCCGGCCGCCGCATTCCGGGGGTTGGCAAAAAGGGGTTCCCCTGCCGTGGCCCGCTCTGCGTTGAGTTTTTTGAAATCCGCCAAACCGATGAACACCTCGCCCCGTACTTCAAGCCGCGGGGGAGGGGCAATTCCTTCTGGGGTCAGAAGCCGCAAGGGAATGGCCGGAATGGTTTTCAGGTTATTGGTAATATCCTCGCCGGCCACGCCATCCCCCCGGGTGGAGCCGATGGTGAAAAGACCATCCTCGTAGACAAGTTCCACGGCCAAGCCGTCGAGCTTCGGCTCGGTTACATAGGTGATCGGCTCCCTGCTCTGCAAAAAGCGAAAGAGGCGTTCTTCGAACTCCACGAGGGCATCACCGTCAAAGGCGTTCTCCAGGCTCAGCATGGGGATGGTGTGCGGTACGGTGCGAAACTGGGCAAGCGGCGCCCCGCCCACCCGCTGGCTGGGCGAATCGGCAGTGATCAGCTCGGGATGCTGCTGCTCCAGAGCCAACAGTTCCTGGAACAAGCGGTCGTACTCGGCATCGGCAAGAATGGGGTCATCCAGCACATAATAGCGGTGGGCGTGGAGATTCAGCTCCTGGCGCAGGGATTGCAACCGTTGCCGGACATCGTCCTTACCCGTGTTCAACAAGGAGAGCTGGGCCATCAGGCGGGTTTTATGAGAAGCTTGCCGCCCTTGGCGATATTCTCATGCTGATCCTCGTCCACGAAGATCAGGATGGAGTCCTCGGGTTTGTTGGTCACCTCGGCAATGACCTTGGTCACCCCGGCGCACATCTCCTCTTTTTGTTTTCTGGTCAGCGTGCCTGCAAGGCGGATGTTGACATACGGCATGGCAATCCCTCGTTCTGTTGTTTGGAGGCGCCCCCGCAGGGAGAGCGGTTTTGCCCACTATACCGCACGCACCATGAAAAATGAAGAAGGGACAGGAGGCGAATCGGAAAATTGTTTCGCTAAGGAGAACAGAGTGGCGTGTTCCTGCTCAGGATAAGAGCATGGAGTCGTTGTTCTTTTCGGCCACGGTCACGGCGTGGCCGGGGATTTTCTTGGAAAGGTACATGGCTGCGTCGGCCTTTTTAACAAGCAAGTCTCCGTCCCGCAGATCATCCCATTTTTCCGCGGCAATCCCGATGCTGAGGGCAACCTCTACCCCTGCCAGGCGAGGCTCATTGACAAAGGTATTGATCAGCCGTTGCGCCACTTCCTTGGCTTCGGCAATCCCGCTGTGAGGGAGGAGAAGGCAGAATTCATCCCCGCCGTACCGGGCGGCGATATCCTCGGCCCGCATCACCGTGCGGATCAGATCCGCCACCGCCAGCAGGATTTCGTCTCCCTTGCGGTGTCCCATGGTGTCGTTGACCTTCTTGAAGCCGTCCAGGTCCAGGTAGAGCAGGGCGATTTTTCCTTCGGTCCGCAGGGTCCTGGCGGTTTCCCGCCGCAGCTCCTCATAGAAGCTGCGCTGGTTCAAGAGCCTGGTCAATCCGTCCCTGCTGGCCAGCATTGCCAGTTCCTGGGTCCGCTGGGCCACGGTTTCCTCCAACCCCTCGACGTATTCTTCGATTTCCTGGCGGCCTTTGGTCAGGGCATCCATGAGGCTGTGGATATAGGTGTCGAAGACCAGCTCCAGATCAAAGAGCATGAGCTTTTCCAGGGCTTCAAGCCTGGGGGCGCAGGCCCTGCAGTCATTGCCTGTTTCGAGGAGTACCCTGGACCGCAGCAGGGAGAAAAGGTTCCGAAGCGACGGCACGTACAGCTTGGGCGGCACCCCGATCCGTTTGTGCACCATGCCGATGCGCAGCCGGGAAAGCACATATTCCATGCCGTATTCCCCGTCGAAAAGGGTGAGGATGTACCGGCACATATGTTTTTTCAGGCGGGCCAGGGTTTCGGAGTCGCCGATCAGTCCGGCGATTTCCTCAACCTCCACCTGTCTGGCGTAAAATTCATCCACCAGCTCATCGAGATGGGGAGCGATCAGGGGCTTCATCCCCAC
This sequence comes from Desulfobulbaceae bacterium UBA2273, assembly GCA_002347095.1. Taxonomy (GTDB): domain Bacteria; phylum Desulfobacterota; class Desulfobulbia; order Desulfobulbales; family Desulfurivibrionaceae; genus Thiovibrio; species Thiovibrio ferrireducens. Next base: position 84,746 of record DDWZ01000006.1, read on the forward strand.
CATTTCCTCCATTTCCCGCGGGGTGATGGCCAACAACTCCAGCCGGCGGCGGATCTCCCGCTCCGACATCTTCAGTTGCTCACCCAGGTTCAAGTCCGTGGCTTTCACAGGCATCTCCAGAGGCGACCGGCGATTGCCGGCCTAGGGGGCATGGGGTTGTTTCGGCAGCGGAAAAGGCGTGTTCTTGTTCAAAAGTTCGGCAAAGGCCGGTCCGGTCACGGGCGGGCTGAACAGGTAGCCCTGAATCTCCGTGCAGTTGAGTCGGCCAAGAAAATCAAGCTGCGCAGCATTTTCCACCCCCTCTGCCACCACGTCAAAATGCAGGGCTTGGGCCAGGGCGATTATGGTGGAAGCAATGGCCGCGCTGTTTGGCTCCGCGGGCAATTCCTTGATAAAGGAGCGGTCGATTTTCAGGGTGTTGAGGGGCAATTTGCGCAAAAAATGGAGCGAGGAGTAGCCCGTGCCGAAATCATCCAGGGCCAGGCGGATGCCAGCCTCCTTGAGTTCAAACAGTGTTGCCAGGGCTGCCTGTTCGTTGAACATGACCGCCCCTTCAGTGACCTCCAGCTCAAGCCTGGAGGGGGGCAGGCCGGTTTCGAGGAGAATATTCGTGATGGTTTGCACCAGATTTTCTTGCATGAACTGGCGCGGGGAAAGATTCACCGAGACCACCAATGCCTTGTTTTTTTCGAGCCAGTGCTTGGTGTCGCGGCACGCCTGCCGCAACACATATTCGCCCAGGGGGATGACCAGGCCGGTTTCCTCGGCCAGGGGGATGAAATCAAGGGGGGAGATCAGGCGACCATCCTTGCTTTGCCAACGGACCAGGGCCTCCATGCCGACAATGCGCCCCGTGGCGGTGGCCACTTTCGGTTGGTAGTACACCAGGAATTCGTTCCGTTCCAGGGCCTTGCGCAGACTGTTTTCCAGGGAAAGGCGATGCACCACCTTGGCGTTCATGGCCGAAGTAAAAAGCTGGTACTTGTTTTTCCCCTCCTCCTTGGCGCGGTACATGGCCAGCTCCGCGTTTTTCAGCAGGGTGTCCGCATCATTGCCATCGGCGGGAAAAAAGGTGATGCCGATGGTCACCGTGACAAAGGTCTCGTAGATGGCCAGGTTAAAGGGCTTGGCAAACAGGCCAATCGTTTTTTCCGCCATCCGCACGGCATCCTGTTCATCCTCGCACTGTTCGATGAGGATGGCGAAATCGTCCCCGCCCAGCCTTCCCACGGTATGCTCACCGCCGATCCCTTCTTTCAGCCGCTGGGCAACCTGTTGCAGCAGAACATCGCCGATGTTGTGGCCCAGGCTGTCGTTGATATGCTTGAAGTTGTCCAAGTCGAGTACCAGAACCGCCACCTGCTTGTGCACGCGTTGCGCTTGGGCGAGGGCCACGCTGAAACGGTCGAGCATCAGCAAACGGTTGGGCAACCCGGTCAAGGCATCGTGGTAGGCGTGGAAATGAAGCTGTTCCTCGTAGCTGCGGATCTCGCTCATGTCATGGAATACGGCCACATGGTGGGAAACCTGACCATATTCGTCGGTAATCGCAGTGATGGTAAGTCTTTCCGGATATACCTCGCCGTTTTTTCTGCGGTTCCAGATCTCGCCTTCCCATTTTCCCTCGGCCAGCAGGGTGGACCACATGACGCAGTAGAATTCCGGGTCATGGCGGTCCGATTTGAGGATGCTCGGTTTTCGGCCCACGGCCTCCTCCGGGCTGTAGCCGGTGATATGGCTGAAGGCCCTGTTCACCGTCTGGATGATTCCCTGGGCGTCGGTGATGGTGATGCCTTCGATGCTGCTGTCGAAGACCTTGGCGGCCAGGGTCATCTGCTTTTCTGTTTTCTTGAGTTCGGTGATATCCTGGATGATCCCGAACATGCGTAGCGGTCCGCCGTGCGCGTCATACTCCACCTCGCCCTCTTCGTGAACCTCGCGGAGGGCGCCATCCTCCCGGATGATGCGATGATTGATGCTGTAAGGCGTTTTGTTGGCAAGGGAGACCTGTACTGCCTCCTGCACCTTCCGAAGGTCATCCGGATGGACCTGGCTCAGGAACTTTTCATAGAGGGGCTGGGTCTCCTCCGGGGGCAACCCAAAGATCCGGTACACCTCCTCCGACCAGAAAAGGAGGTTATCGTTGATGTGCCAGTCCCAGTAGCCAAGCTGGGCGATCTGCTGGGCCTTGGCCAGATTGGCCTCGCTGGCCAGGAGTCGGTCCGCCCCCTGCTGCCGTTCGATGAGCAGAGCCAGAGTGTTGGCCACGGTTTCCAGAAATTTACGTTCGTTTTCTCCACCCGCGTATCCTGCCTCGGCATAGAGCATCAGCACCCCAAGCAGGTGGTTTTCCCGGACAATGGGAACGATGTAGTGGCTCTGGTCTTCCATGCCCGCATAGCGAAAAGCCTCCTCTTTGGGCAGGTGCGGCGCGAAGATGAAGCGTTGTTCCTCCGCGGCCTTGCCGCACAGGCATTCGCCAAAGGCGATGCTGCCGCAGTGCTGCAGCAGGGATGGGGCCATGTTCTTGTGCACGAAGAGGGTGAGGCTTTTCGGTTTGGCCGCGTCAGCCAGGAATATCCCTCCCTTTGCCGTAAGCGGCAGCCAGGGGATCTCGACGATCAGGTCCAGGGCCGTGGAAAGCTGGGCGGCCAGCGAGGTATCGTTGAAGCTGATCCGGAGAAGGTTTTCGACGATCTCCTGCTGGCGGCGGAGTTGCTGGAGCTTGTCCTGGGCCAGGGTGTGGGCGGTGATGTTCCGGCCGAGAACCACAAGGCCCTTCCGGCTGCCGTCCGGATGGAACAGAGGGATTTTGTAGAGGTCAAGGATGGTGAAGCCGCCCTCTGGAAGAGGGATGATCTCCTGGCTCTGGACAAGATGTCCGGCCTGCCATGCCTGTTCGTCGCTCTCCTGGCAAGCCAGGAAGGCCTCCCGGTAAAAGGGGCTGAAGGAGGCAAGCTCGGCATCCGTTTTCCCCTGATAGGCAACACCCGTCAGGCGGAAGAGTTCCAGGTCGGCCTTGTTGGCTTCAAGCCAGCGCCCTGTCCCGTCTTTGAAGCACACGATGTCGGGCATGGCGTCAAGCAGGGAGCGGAGCCGCTCTTCGCCGGCGAGAAGCATGGGATCGGCGCAGGGGGCATGGATTTCGGCCCGCAGCAGCTTCGGGGAGCTTCCCTCCACCACGGACAGGCGAAACACCACCGCGTTGTTTTCGGGCATGGGGCAGGAAAAAAGCTCCTGCGTTCCGGCGAGAAAGGCGCGGACTGCTTCCTTGTGCGCGCCGGAAAAAAGCGCCGCAAGATCATCCCCCGGCCGGGCGCCCTGCACCTGCAGGCGCTGGAGCGTATCAGTCCAGGCGCCATTGCAGGTCGCAATGGTGCCATCCGTCTCGAGAATGGCGAGGGGAAAGGAGAGGGAGGAAAGGATATGGGAAAGATCCGGGGGAAGCGTCATCTGGCGTTCTTCATTAAAAAATCCCAGGGGGCATTTCGAATATGCTTAAATCATAGCACACGCGCGGAGGAACAAATAGGTAAAAGGATTTGCTCCGGGAAAAGGCGTTGCGGAAAATCTCCGGTATTAGTAACCTTTATTAAAACAAACCTCAACCACTTTATTTCAGGAGGAACCATGGACGCACGCGAACCTTTTCTCTACACCGCCAATGAGCTGTTTGACTGGATCAGCGGCAAGCCCGATTTTATTGTCCCCGCTTTGGAGGGTTAAAACCCCCACCTTTCAGGCGGCAGCTTTAGCGAAGAATTGCTAAATTTTGAGTCATGACGTACAGACATGGCTCCCATACG
>DDWZ01000011.1:0-65752 GCA_002347095.1 Desulfobulbaceae bacterium UBA2273
ACTATTTATTGGCCGGAGCAATAAACGAAGCCTTTGCCGCGGTCAGCGGTGGTGATCTCGGCTACCGTATCGGGAGTGTGGCCAAGGACGAGCTGGGCAATCTTTCCCGGGGCTTTGACGCCATGGCCCAGCGCCTGCAGGAAAGCAACCTGGCCTTGCATAGTCTGAACCTTGAGCTTGAGGCGCGGGTGGAGGATCGGACCAGGGATCTGTCCAGCGCCAATGCGGAGCTGAGGTTGAACGAAGAGCGGTTGGCGGTCCTGCTTGCTCTCAGTCAGCGGAAGTTCGACACCGAGGAGGAACTGATCCGCTATGCCCTGGAGGAGGCGGTGCGGCTGGCCCGCAGCAAGGTCGGCTATCTGCATTTTTTCAATGAGGACCAGCAGACCCTGCGCCTTTTTCAATGGTCCGAGGCGGTCGTGGATTCATGCAAGACGGAGAAAACCCCGCATTACCCATTGCAGGAGGCGGGAATCTGGGCCGATTGCGTGCGGCAGCGGCAGCCGGTGGTGCACAACGATTATCTGAAGCTGACGAAAAAAAACGGGCTGCCCGAAGGGCATTTTCCGCTGTTGCGGCACCTGAGCATTCCCATCTTCGACGGGGAGAACATCGTCGCGGTCCTCGGGGTCGGCAACAAGGAAGAGCCCTATGATGCGGATGATATCCGGCAGCTCATTCTCTACATGGGCAGCGCCTGGGAGATGGTCAGGCGCAAGCGGGTCGAAACCCTGCTCCACGAATCGGAGCAGCGGTACCGCGCCATTTTCGACGAGTCGCCGGACGGCATTTTGATTATCGATCTGGAAACGGGCAAGGCCGTTGAATTCAATGACGTGGCCCACCGTCAGTTGGGATATGGCCGGGAAGAGTTTGCCGGACTCTCGCTGGCGGATTACGAGGTGAGGGAACGGCCCGAGGAGATTCAGGCTCGCATTGAAAAAATCAGGCGGGATGAGTCCGACAACTTTGAAACCGAGCACCGGACCAAGTCCGGAGAGGTCAGAAATATTGCGGTGTCGGCGCAGATCTTGACTCTTGGCGAACACCAATACCTGTATGCCATTTTCCGGGATATCACCGAGCTGCGCCAGGCCCAGGAGGGGCTGAGGCAATACGCCGTTTCCCTGGAGCGGAGCAACAAGGAGCTGGAGCATTTCGCCTATGTGGCTTCCCACGACCTGCAGGAGCCGTTGCGCAAGATCGGCAGCTTCACCGAGCTGCTGGCCCGGAAGTACCAGGGCCAGTTGGACGAGAAGGCCGACGCCTACATCGGCTACATCGTCGACGGCGCCCAGCGGATGCAGACTCTGATCAACGACTTGCTGGCGTTCTCCCGGGTAACCACCAAGGGGAAGGAGTTCGAGCCGGTTGATTGCAACGCGCTGTTGGCGCGGGTGCAGCTCGATCTCGAGCTTGCCGTCAAGGAGAGCTCCGCCCGTCTCAGCGTGGGCGATCTGCCCACGGTCATGGCGGATGCGGTGCAGTTGGGCCAGGTTTTTCAGAACCTGATCGGCAATGCCATCAAATATTGCGCCTCCGGGGAGGCGCCCGAGATTGACGTGGCAGCGGTTGCGCGTGAGGGCGAATGGCTTTTTTCGGTGCATGACAACGGGATCGGCATCGAGCCGCAGCATTTCGAGCGGGTTTTTCAGCTCTTCCAGCGCTTGCACACCCGTGAGGAATATTCCGGCACCGGTATCGGGTTGGCGCTGTGCAAGAAGATCGTCGAGCGGCATGGCGGGAAGATCTGGCTGGAATCCGCCGCGGGCCGGGGATCGACCTTTTTCTTCACCCTGCCGGGAGTGCGGAGCCAGGAAGAGGAGGAGCAGAGTACGTGAGAGAGAGGATGCAATCATGACCAATCCGCACCGGATAGACATCCTGCTGGTGGAAGACGACCCCGGCGATGTGGAATTGACCAGGGAAGGGCTGCGGGAGGCCACGATGCTGGTCAATCTGCATGTGGTGGATGACGGCGAAAAAGCCCTGAAATTTTTACGGAAAGAACCGCCGTACGCCGAAGCGGTGCGGCCGGATATCGTGCTGCTCGATCTCAATATGCCGCGGAAAGACGGCAAGGAGGCGCTGCGGGAGATTAAAGGCGATCCGGCCCTGCGCTCCATTCCCGTGGTGGTGCTCACCACCTCGGAGGCGGAGGCCGACATTGCCGCATGCTACGATCTGGGCGCCAACTGTTACATCACCAAGCCGATCAGTTTTGCGGCCTTTACCAAGGTGGTGGCCATGATCGAGGAATTTTGGTTCACCATCGTCAGGATGCCGGCGAAAGAACAATAGGAAGGTGCCCCCATGAAAATCAGGATTCTTCTTATCGAAGATGATCAGGCCGATGCGTTTCTTATCCGGGAGATGCTGCGGGAGTCGCCAACCGGCGGGAGCGAGGCAACGGGGGATATTGCCATCCAGCATGTTACCCGGCTCGACGACGGGATTCGCCTGGCAGGGGAGGGCGCCTTCGACATCATCATCTCCGATCTCGGACTGCCGGACAGCCAGGGCATGGATACTGTCCGGAAGCTGGCCTCGGGGGTGAAGTATCTGCCCATTGTGGTGATGACCGGATTGGCGGATCACGAGGTTGGCCTTGAGGCGGTGAACTGCGGGGCGCAGGATTATCTGGTCAAGGGGCAGGTCAACGGGGAGATGCTTGTCCGTTCCATCCGTTACGCCATTGAGCGCAAGAGGATCGAGAACGAAAAAGAGCAGGTTATTGCCGAACTGCAGGAGGCGCTGGCAAAGGTGAAGCTGTTGAGCGGGTTTATCCCGATCTGCGCTTCCTGTAAAAAGATCCGGGACGATACGGGATATTGGCAACAGGTGGAGGCATATATCCAGAAACACTCCAATGCCGAGTTCAGCCATTCGATCTGCCCGGATTGCAGCCACAAGCTCTACCCGGAACTCTACCCGAAACCGCCCGAGAATACCGATCCTTTCAAGGAATGTTAGCGGTGCCCGCGGGATTTTTTGTTGCTTTTTGCATGGGATTTCCTGATACTGTTACCAGGATTTGATCGGACAGTCCTATCCTGATTCGGTCAAGCAGGGGGCCGGAAGAATCCGGTTTTCTCATTTCTCCACTACGCGAGCGATTGCAAGGAGGGTCTTATGGAAACCAAGGATCTGAAAAAATTTTTGGCGGGGTTTGGCATTGCCAGCCTGCTGACCGGGGCCGGGCTGGCCGCGCCCCCTGCGGCGAATGGCGCCGGCGGCAGCGGCTGAGGCGGCAGCAAGGGCAGTGCCGTGAGCACTGAGGAAAAGGCCAAGGCTGGGACGGAAAAAGGAGCAGTGGAAAAGAAAGGCACGCCGGAAGAGGAAGCGGCAAAAGCCAAAAAGAAGAAGGAAGAAGAAAAAAGTAAATCCGGAAAAAGCGGCTGAGGCGGCTGAAATAGAGCGCAGGTTGCGTTCGAAGATATCTTCAAAAAAGGCAGGGGAACCCTGCCTTTTTTTATTGGCCCCGGGCATCGGGTACGCCTGGTGAAATAACCTGTTGAAGGAAGCGGGAAAAAATGATTGTATCGTGGTTCGCGGAGATCCGGCCTTCGAACGGAAACAACATGGGGCGGATTGAGGAAGAATACTCGCTGCATTCGGAGAAAAAAACATGGATTGGCAGGCCTTGGATTGGCAGACCCGCATCGCGGTATTTTTTATCGCCTGCGGTGCCGTGATCCTCGGGATCAGCATTGTGCATCTGCGGGGGCTGTTCAAGGCGACCCCGCTCATTGCCGAGCGCAGTCAGGCCTATGTGCTGCGGTTTCTCAGGATAAACCGGCTCTTGATGTTCTTTTTTCTCGCCGGCTATGTGGTGGTCGCCATGAGCGTGCTCCTGGGCAAGGCGAACCTGGGCATGTTTTGGGTCAGCATTATCTTTCTGCTCGGGGCGGTCTTCGTATTTCTCGGCATCACGCTCCATGCCAGGATGATCAGCGAGATCCAGCAGACCATTCAGGGGCTGCTGCCCATCTGCATGGAATGCAAGAAGATCAGAACCACGGGCGGGGATTCCTCGGCCCAGGAATCTTGGAAAGAGATCGAATCCTACATCTCCCAGCGGACAGACGCCAAATTCTCCCACGGCATCTGCCCCCGGTGTCTTGCTAAGGCGCGGCAGCGCAGAAAATAGGCGCCCGTCCCCTTGCCATTCGTGATCGTACGGCTCAGAAAAAGCGGTAGATGACCGAGGTTGCTACACCCCAGAGCAGGATCAGGAGCGTTCCCCCGGCGCAGGCTCCGCCAAGCAGCCGGTGGCTGAGCAGCTCGCGGCGGTTTTCCTGATAGCCCAGAAGCAGCCCGCAGAGGATGCCCGTTGCCATGCCGCCTCCGTGGGCCCAGTTGTTGATCCCCGGCACCAGCAGGCCAAAAACGAAGATGCCTATGGCCCAGCCGCCGATCTGCTGATACACCTGCTGACCATAGCTGCCGCCCCGGCTCTTTCCGTAATAGAGCGCCGCCCCGATCAGGGCGCAGACCGCGGCCGAAGCGCCGATGGTAAAGGGAACTCCGGCCAGGTAGGAGAGCAGAAAGCCGCCGATGCCGCCCAGGGTATAGATGATGAACATCCGCGGCAGGCCGTATTCCTGGATCACCAGGGGGCCGATCTGCCGCAGGGCGATGAGATTGAAAACGAGATGGAGCAGGCTGCCGTGCAGGTAGCTGGCGGAAACCAGCGACCACCAGCGGTGCAGGCCATCGATGGGCATGGTGCCCGTCGCTCCCAGCAGCAGGAGGCTGCGGTTATCCGGGGAGAGAAAGCCGAAGGGGTTCATGCCCATGGACATGCCGCGCGGATTCATGAGCAGCGAGAGGACAAAGAGGGCGATGTTGAGACCGCTCAAGCCCGTGAGAAAAAGATCCTGGTCGTGGAACAGCCGCAGGAAGGCGTGGTTCTTCCACCAGACGCCGGGAGTCCTGATGCCGCAATACGGGCAGACGGGCTCATCCCGGCTGATGAGGCGGCGGCAATTGGGGCAGAGTTGCGAGGTCTTGCGGGAGTCTGTCATAGGGCGGCTTGGATGGTTGTTGGGCTCATTTCTGTATTGCTCCAGCTAACCACACCTGGCCTGAAAAAACCAGAAAAAGCGTGACTGCATGGTCTGAGTCATTGGCGGAGACCACCATGGAGTCGCAGTCTCGTTTTTTCATGCAGGATTTTTACGGCGGCAGCATCCACGCCCGGCTCGGTGTGGCGCAAAAGCTCTATGCCGATTTTGGGCCGGAGCTGGCCACTGCCGAACCGTTTTCCCGGTTGCTGTCCCAGGCGGTGCTTTGCCAGCAAGAGCTGAGCCGGATCATGGCCGACCTGGACCTCGGAGCCCTCTGCTCCGTCTGCGGCGCCAAGGTTGGCGGCGGGTGCTGCAGCAGCTTCATGGCCGGGGAGAATGACGTGATCCAGTTGCTGGTCAATCTCCTTGCCGGGGTTTGCGTGCGAATCCTGCGGGAGGACGAGGAGTGCTGTTTTCTCGGGGAGCGGGGCTGTCTGCTGCTGTTCAAGCCCATGTTCTGCCTGAATTATAACTGCCGGCAAATCAGGCAGGGTGCTGGCCCAGCCCCGATGCAAAGGCTGGACCAGGGAGTCGGCCGCCTGCTCCAGCAGCAGTATGGCCTGGAACAACTGCTGCTGGAGTTTCTGCGGCAACGGGGTACGCTGATCGGCTGAGCCGCCGGTTAGCAGCCTTCCACGGCCTTGCCTTTTTTCTTGGCCGGGGCAGGAGCTGCGGCCGGGGTATCAGCCTGTGCCGGAGCAGCGGCAGCCGCTGTATGGCAGGCGACGCAGCCGGTGGGGCCCTTCTTGCCGTTTACTCCGGTGGCGTGGCAGGTCTTGCACCGGGTATGGAACACGTCCATGGGCTTCTGGAGCTTGGCATTGGCAAACTTCGCATTGTGGCAGCTTGCGCATTGCAAGCCATCCGTCTTCCCCAGTCCGGCGATGGCCGCCTCGGTTATGGGCTGGTGCTTGGCATCGTGATGGCAGGACCCGCAATCAAGGCCAAGGGCGGTGTGCTTGGCATGGCTGAAAAGGGCGGGTTTCTTCCCCTTGATCACCAGATCCTGGGCCGGGGCCGCGGTTTTTCCAGCGGCTTGGGCCGTCTGCAGGCCGGTCATGGTCATGGTCAGACCGGCCGCGCACACCATGGCAAGAGCAATCATTGTTTTTTTCATCGTGGGTCCTCCTAAGTTTTTTTGTTTCCAGGGGTGGCCCCTGTTACATCCCTTTCCTGTTGTCTGTATCCTATCCACGGCCCAGAGGTTTTCCTAGAGGACATGGGGTGATGTCTGGCGACATCGGCTGGCGGGCAGGGGATGTCGGGTGGCCGTGCCGGGCAGCCATCGATTTCCGTTGCCCCTGTTTTGACGGGCGTGGTAGTCTGGCCCCGGTAAAAAGAAGACAAAATGCGCGGGTGTGCTTGTGATACAGGGACGGGAAAGATGACGCATCGGAAATCAAGCAGCAAAACGGAGCTTCTGGCACCGGTGGGGAGCGTGGAGTCATTTTTCGCCGCCCTGGAGAACGGGGCCGATGCCGTATATTGCGGCCTGCAGGAGTTTTCCGCCCGGGCCAAGGCCAAGAATTTTACTGTGGACGAGGTGGAGAAGATGACCACCCATGCCCACCACCACCACCGTCGGCTGTACATCGCCCTCAACACCCTGATCAAGGAAAAGGAGCTGCCCCGGGTGGTGGGGATTGTGGCCGATCTGGCCGGGATCGGGGTCGATGGCCTGATCATCCAGGATCTCGGGGTCTGGCGGCTGGCCCGCACCCATTTTCCCGGTTTGCCCCTGCACGCCTCAACCCAGTTGGCCGTGCACAACGCGGCCGGGGTCAGGATGCTTGAACAGATGGGGTTTACCCGGGCGGTCCTGGCCCGGGAGCTCTCCTTGGCCGAGATCGGGTCGATCCGGCAACAGAGCACCATCGAATTGGAGCATTTTGTCCACGGCGCCCTCTGTTTTTCCGTTTCCGGCCAGTGCCTGTTTTCTTCCGCGGTAAGCGGCATGAGCGGCAACCGGGGCCGCTGCGCTCAGCCCTGCCGCCGGAGCTATCGCAACCGGGAACAGCCGGGCTATCATTTTTCCACCAGCGATTTTTCCGCCCTTTCCTTGCTGTCCCAGTTGCTTAAGGCCGGGGTTGTCAGCCTCAAGATCGAAGGCCGGATGAAGAGCGCGGAGTATGTGGCCCGGGTGGTGGCGGCCTACCGGCTGGTGCTGGACGCCCCGGAAAGCGGGCGCAAGCAGGCGATGCAGGAGGCCGAGGAGCAATTGGCCCTCTCCTTTGGCCGTAAGTCCACCAAGGGGTTTCTTACCGGGTCTATTCCCTCGGCGATTGCCGATTCCGCCACGCAAGGGACTCTGGGTAAGCATCTCGGCCAGGTGACTTCGCTGCGCGGCGGCATGCTCGGTTTTACGACCAGCGACCGGCTGCATGTGGGGGACCGGATCCGCGTCCAGCCGCAAAACGACCAGGCAGGCACCGGCTTTACGGTGCGGGAGCTCTGGCTCGAACAGAAAAAACAAAAAGTCGTCAAGGCAGGGGATTTTGTCCGGGTGCGAATCCCCGACAAGGGCGGTTTTTTTCAGGTGGGGGACACGATCTTCAAGGTAGGGGGCAAGGCCGCCTTTACCATGAGCCCGGAGAGTTGTCGCGCCACGCTGGATCAGGTGGCTGTACCGGAAAAGAGCCAGGCGCAAAAGGAAATCCTGGCCCAGGCCCGTGCGCAGGCGCTGGCCAGTCTACTGCCAGCCGCTGCTCCCCCGGCACCCGCTGTTCAGACCCTGACCGTGCGCGGTCGGGAGCCCCAGGATATGCGTATCCTCGATGAACCTGGGGTTGCCGAACTTGAGCTGATGCTGACCCCGGAGACCCTGGCGGGGTTGAAAAAGGTGGATCTCCACCGCGCTGATTGGCAGGGGCGGATCATCTGGGGAATCCCCCCCATGCTCTTCGGCCCGGAGTGGGACGAATACCGGAGGGCGGTGGGGATGCTGGCCGGGCAGGGCTTCCGCCGCTTCCGGATCAACAATCTGGGGCATCTCCCCCTGTTTAGCGGGTTGTCGGGCCTGACCCTGCTGGGCGGCTTCCGCTGCTACACCCTGAACAGCCAGGCCGCCCTTGCTTGGCAGGAACTGGGTCTGGCCGAACTCACCGTTGATCTGGAGGATGACCGCAAAAACCTGCAGGAGCTCTTCCGCCGGGCTGAACATCTGCCCCCCCTGGCGATCACCGTCTACAGTCCGCTGGTGGTGATGCTTTCCCGCATCCCGGTCCGAGGAGTGCGACCCGGCGCGGTGCTCCGAGCGGAAGGGGGAGAGGGGTACCGCGTTTTCCAGCACCATGAGCTCACCGAGGTTCTGGCGGAGCAGGATTTTTCCCTGTTGGGCCATCTCGCCGCCCTCAAGACCATGGGCTGCTTCCGGATCATCGTTGACCTGAGCCAGTGTGGGGCCATGTCCGCCAGGGGCAAGCAGGTGCTGGCCGCTTGTGCCGCCGATCAGCCCCTGCCGGAAACCACCCCCTTCAACTACCGGCGCGGCCTGGCTTGAATCCTTCCCCTCATATAAAAAATACAATTTGACGCACGGTATAACCATGGTTATACTTGAAACATGAAAACAGCAATCTCCATACCGGACAAATTATTTCGTGCCGCAGATCAGTTCGCCAAAAGCCACGGCTTTTCCCGAAGCCAGCTCTTTTCCGAAGCCGTTGCCCAATATCTTGAACAGCATCCTTCCGGCCAGATCACCAGACAACTCGATGCAGTGTATTCATCCGAGCCTGCGCAACTGGACGACGCTCTTTCCGCAATGCAATTCAGCTCTATAGATAAAGAAGAATGGTAGTAAATCGGGGGGAAATCTGGTGGGCTTCGCTTCCTGACCCGGTTGGCTCAACCCCCGGTTATAAGAGGCCGATACTCATTGTCCAAGCAAACGAATTCAACAAAAGCAAAATCAACACCCTGATTGCCGTGGCAATCACCTCAAATATCCGTTTAGCAGCCGCGCCGGGAAATATCCTGCTCACAGCCAAAAACTCGCAACTACCGCGAGAAAGCGTGATCAACGTCTCTCAGATAATCACCATAGACAAATCATTCTTAACCGAAAAGGTTCACACCCTTCCAAATGCAATTATGGATCAGGTTGATGATGGGTTGCGGTTAGTCCTGAAGCTATAGGATTATCGTCTCGCCTGGTTTCCGGTTTGGCTCTTCCACTCGCCTCTTCAAGGCATTCTCGTTATGGTTTTCCTTGCAATCCCGCGATGCCTGAACTACAAAATCAGTGTCGGCTCAGGTGACAGAGAACGCGAGGCACAGTCTGACTTTTCCAGACATGGCAGGGGAAGATTAAGCTATAAGCTACCTCCGTCCCCTTCGACCCTCTCTAGTTGACAGGAATTAAGTATTATGTCCCCGGAATCCGCGCCCATTTTCTTGCAAGGCGAGGTTGCCATACGGGGAAGTGGGCCACAAAATCTCGCGCGAGATAGATAATAATGTAGTTGTGCTGCAATAAAATCAAAGGGGCATCAAATTGGCCGACACAAGATTTGCTAATTATATCAATCCAGCGATTGAAGCAATTAACGCCTTAGGTGGGTCTGCTCGGCCCCAAGAAGTTTACAAACACATTGCAGGCACGTTGAATCTCCCCGATCAAGTATTGAATGAAGAGAAGAAAAGCGGAGGCTCAAAGTTTGAAAATCAAGTTGCTTGGGCGAGGTTCTATCTGGCCAAGGCAGACATAATTGATTCTTCTCGCCATGGCGTTTGGTCACTTACGGACAAGGGCCGAAAAATTAAAAAATTAAACGACAACGAAATACAAGAACTAATCAGAGAAGTACAAGCGCAATCCCTTCCAACCTCAAGACCGACTCAGCCTTCCCCGACAGTAATAGTAAGAAAAAGAACTACTCAATACGAAGAAGAACAGGCGGAGGAACCACCGCCATCTGAAGAGTCAAATTATAGGGGACAGTTGCTAGACATAATCTTGGCGTTACCGCCTGACGGTTTTGAGCGACTTTGCCAAAGACTTCTAAGGGAATCAGGTTTCCAAGAGGTAACAGTAACCGGCAGGAGCGGTGACGGAGGCATAGATGGCATTGGAATTTTACAAATCAATCCATTCGTCAGCTTCAAGGCCTTATTTCAAAGTAAACGTTATTCTGGTTCTGTCAGTTCTCCCCAAGTCAGAGACTTTCGAGGGGCTATGATGGGAAGGGCCGACAAAGGAATCATTATAACAACTGGAACCTTTACGGCAGACGCAAAACGTGAAGCTGTCCGTGATGGTGTGCCACCAATTGAATTGGTAGATGGAGAAATGTTGCTCAATATGTTCGAGCAGTTAGAGCTTGGGCTAAAATCAAGAACTACCTACGACATCGACCTCGGTTTCTTTAATGATTTTAAATAAATAAAAACGCACAACAAAAGCATTCAGCGGACGGCGAGAACGTTGATGGCACTGACGCGTCAAGTATATTGGCGCCGTCCGCTGATGCAGGGCGTTATAAATCAATTAACTCCATCCATCAAAAAACAAGGGGCACACCATGTCTATGACGGCAAAATCAACAATTGAAACACTTGGAAAACTTATCGACAAACTCCAAGATGCTCCAGAAATTGAACGTATTTCGCTTTGCATGACTATTGATGCTATCCTTGATAAACTTGATGAGTGGGCTTCCGCATCTCAAGATGCAAAAGACGGCCACCCGTGCCCTGGGGGTGCAGGCCTGTTCATAACGGAAATGAAAGCACCACTTTACTCAATTGCCGGACTTTTCGACTATGGACACAGTCATATCCAATGCATTTTATGGTTAAAAAGTGGACTTTCAAAAATGTCTGGTCAGAATTGCTTTGCAATTAAATAATTGCGTAATCTGTGCGTAATCTGGGGACATAATACCTATTTCTCCGGGGTTGTCCCCATTGTGCCTGGACAAATAGGGGGCAGACCACGGTTTACTGTAGCTTCAATCAAAACAACCGCAGTCTGCCCCCTATTGATTTATTATTGATTTAAGTTGGCAACGGCACCCCAATCAGCACCTACCCCCTCACCCTATCCCTCTCCCGCAAGGGGAGAGGGGACTTTTTGGGGGAGTCTGCAAGTTTCTCGCCGGACAATGTCGGCTCCCGTATTCTTCCTCAATTTTTCCCCATCCCTCCCGTTTTTCTGAAAAATATTGACAACCCCTTGGCAACAGCTTAAAGGATACCAATGCTTAGTCATCTTTGGACAATATTGGACAGAAATGGATAAAACATTCATCTCCATAAAAGGCGTTGCGGAAAAACTGGGTGTTTCCGAGAAGACCATCTACCGGATGGTGAACGACAACCAGATCCCCTTTGCCGTGAAAATCGGCGGGCAATGGCGCTTCAAGGCCGACGAGGTGGTGGACTGGATCGACAGCCAGAAGCCCGGCGTTGCCGCGCCTCGCCGGAAGACGGATCACAGGATCTCCCTGGTCGATGCCCTGGAAAACGGGGCGGTCCTCTATCGTATCCACGGCAGCAATCGCGATGAGATCATCGACGAGCTGCTGGCGGCCCAGCCCTATTCCGCAAGCTTCGATGCCAAGGCGATCAAGATTTCCCTGCTTGCGCGGGAGTCGGTGGCCTCCTCTTCCATGGACGGCATCGCCTGGATGTCCCCCGATCCCGCCCTGCCGGTCTATCTGGAAAAGAGCATGGTGATCCTCGCCTTTCTCGAACATCCGGTGGATTTCAAGGCGCTGGACCACCGCAAAACCGAGTTGCTTTTTCTGGTGCTGCCCGCCAATAATGCCGAACTGGCCATTCTCGAACGTAAACTGTGGCGGCTTTCCATGTCCGCCCCTTTTCTGCACGGCATCCGGGAGCAGCCCACCCGCAAGAAACTCCTTGAGTTCATCGGCGCGCAGGAAGCCATGATTTTTCACCAGGGACCTGCCGCATGAATCTTCTGTGTGTTGCCTTCTTTCTTTTCATCCTGGGCGCGCTGTTGGCACTCCTGCCCGGGCGCGGCGGTGACAAAACAGCCACTCTTCTCGGCAGCGGCAGCGCCATTCTCGGGTGCCTGTGCGGCTTGGTGGCGGCGGGGCAGAGCCTGCTTGGAGAAGGAGCGGAAACATTTTTTCTTCCCTGGTCCATGCCGGGCGGGGCGTTTTCCCTGCGGCTGGACGGGCTCTCCGCCTTCTTTCTCCTCCCCCTCTTCATCGTTGGCCTGACCGGCGCCCTCTACGGGGCCGAATATATGAAGGGCGGCAAAGAACGGCTGAGGCCGGGACTGCATTGGACCTGGTACAACTTGCTCATCCTTTCCATGGCCCTGGTGGTGACCGCGGCCAACGGGTTGCTGTTCCTTTTTGCCTGGGAGTGCATGTCGCTCACCTCCTTTTTTCTGGTGATCAGCGAGTACGACCTGGCGGAAACAGTGGAGGCCGGTTGGACCTATCTGCTTGCCACCCATCTCGGCGCCGCGTTTCTTTTTGCCTTTTTTCTTTCGGCCTCCGCGTTTTCCGGCAGCCTGGAATTTGCCTCTTTTCAGGTGCTCGGCCAGCTTTCGCTCCCGGTGGCCTCCGCGCTTTTTCTTTTGCTGCTGGTCGGCTTCGGCAGCAAGGCAGGCATCTTCCCCTTTCATGTCTGGCTGCCCGATGCGCACCCGGCCGCGCCCAGCCATGTTTCCGCGCTCATGAGCGGGGTCATGGTGAAAACCGCTATCTACGGGCTGCTCCGCTTGTCCGGTTTTTTGCCTGCCGGACCTGCCTGGTGGGGTGGCCTGTTGATGGCCATCGGCATCATCGGCGCCCTGTTCGGCATCGCCATGGCCGCCATGCAACGGGATGTGAAAAGGAGCCTTGCCTATTCCACCGTGGAAAACATCGGCATCATCCTGCTGGCCCTCGGTTTCTGGATGCAGAGCCGGGCCAATGGGCACCATATCGCCGCGGCCTTTGCCCTGGCCGGGGGGCTGATCCACCTTTTGAACCACGCCCTGTTTAAGAGCCTGCTCTTCATGGGGGCCGGTTCGCTCATGCACGGCAGCGGCAGCCGGGATCTCAACCGGATGGGCGGCCTCATGCGCCGCATGCCCATTACCGGGTTGCTCATTGTCTGCGGCGGCCTGGCCATCAGTGCGCTGCCGCCTTTCAATGGCCTGATCGGCGAATGGTTCATCTACCGGGCCTTGCTTGAGAGCGGCACCGTGCTCTCCGGGTTGGCCGGCTTTTTTCCCCTGGTGCTCATCGGCCTGCTCGCCTTGGTGGGCGGCATGGTGATTGTTGTCATGACCAGGATCATCGGCATCGCCCTGGCCGGAGAGCCGCGCAGCCCTGAGGCTGCCCGGGCGCACGAGGCAGGCTGGCCCATGTGGAGCAGCATGGCCGGTTTGGCCCTGCTCTGTCTGGCCGGCGGTATCATGCCGGTTTTGCTGCTCCAGGTGGCGGGACGGGCGGCAACCCTGCTTGACCCGGGTGCGGCAACCCTGCTGGCCGACACGGCTTTTGAACCCTGGTGGCTGGGGATCATGGCGGTTGTGCTGCTTGGTTGTATTCTGGCGGCGTACACCTTGCTTCGCTGGCGGCAGGGGCGCGAGCCGGTGCCAACCTCCGCCACCTGGGGCTGCGGTTTTGCCTTTCCCTCGAGCCGGATGTCCTACAGCGCCGAGAGCTATACCGAACTGCCCCAAAGCGCCCTGTTCTGCAGTTGTCTGACCCCATCAACCGAAGATGGCCGGACCATCGGATTTTTTCCGGAGGTGACGCGCTTTTTCTTTGCCGCGCCGGATCCGGTGCTGGCCCGATTGTTCAAGCCTTTCTTCCGGTGGGCCGCTGATGTTTGCAGCGGCTTTCGCGGCCTGCAGGCAGGCCAGTTGCATGTGTATCTGCTTTATATCTTCAGCGCCACGATCCTCCTACTTTTTTGGGTAGGGCAACAATGAAAAGAGAATCTGATTGCCAAGCAATCTTAGACAAGTTCTTTTCATATGCAGTCAAGATCCCATTGGCCCGCCGCCGAGCACCGGAGAGGCTGCCGAAAAAGGGCTTTGCACTGTTTGAGGCGAAGCCGAGTTTGCAAAGCCCCGGCAGCATCGAGGAGCGCAGGGCATCCCGCCTTGGCGGGACAAGGGACACAGGGTGCCCTTTCTTTGGTTCGTTTCTTTGGGCAAGCAAAGAAATGAACAGAAGGATGAAGCGTATTCCTCTGGCTGCTGAGATTGCTTGATAATCGGAAAAGGGAAAAGCATGAGTCATTTCATTTTTAATTTCGTATTTTAAAGAGAGAACCGTGATGCTCGAATTGTTCCTGCACCTTCTCCTGCTCTTCGGTCTTTCCCCCCTGTTGCCCGGGGTGATCGGCAAGACCAAGGCCCTTTTTGCCGGACGGGTTGGCCCCCCGTTTTTGCAGTCCTACTACGATATCTGGAAACTGTTGGGCAAGGGTCTGGTCATCAGCCGCACCACCACCTGGGTTTTCCGGGCTGGGCCGGTGCTCGGTCTTGCCGTGCCGGTGCTCGCCGCGCTCCTGGTCCCTTTCGGCGCCATCGGCGCGCCCCTTTCCTTTGCCGGCGACTTGATCTTC
The DNA here is from genome assembly GCA_002347095.1 of Desulfobulbaceae bacterium UBA2273. Lineage (GTDB taxonomy): Bacteria > Desulfobacterota > Desulfobulbia > Desulfobulbales > Desulfurivibrionaceae > Thiovibrio > Thiovibrio ferrireducens. Next base: position 14,613 of record DDWZ01000011.1, read on the forward strand.
TTTGTCTATCTTTTCGGGCTCTCCCGTTTTTTCACGGCTGCGGCGGCCCTGGACACCGGCTCCTCCTTCGAGGGCATGGGCGCGGCCCGCGAGGTCACTTTTTCCTGTCTGGCCGAGCCGACGGTGTTCTTCTGCTTCATCGTTTTGGCCAGGCTTTCCGGCTCCCTTTCCCTGGACGCCATGTTCGGCCAAGCCCTGAATGCGGGGTGGCAGAGCGCGGGCCCCTCCCTGGTTCTGGTCCTGGCCTGCCTCTTTGTCGTAGTCCTGGTGGAAAATTGCCGCATCCCCTTCGACGATCCCAATACCCATCTGGAGCTGACCATGATCCACGAGGTCATGGTGCTCGACCACAGCGGCCCTGATTTCGGCATGATTCTCTACGGCGCCGCCATGAAGCTCTTTGTTCTGGGCGCGCTGGTTGTTCGCCTCGTCTTTCCCGGCGCCACCGAAAATGTGCTGCTTGACACCCTGCTCTTTAGCGGCTCGATGCTGCTTCTGGCCGTGGTCATCGGGGTGGTCGAATCCACCATGGCGCGGCTGCGGCTGCTGCGGGTGCCGCAGTTGCTGGTCGGCACCATGCTGCTCTCTTTTTTCTCGCTGATTCTGCTCTTGAGGTAAGGGAATAATGGATAACTACAATCCGGCCAATCTGCTGCTGTTGTTGGTCATCCTGTTTAACTTCTTTCTCCTGGGGAGCAGCCGCCTGGGCGCCTGCATCCGGACCGTGGCCATCCAGGGCGGTATCCTCTCGCTGCTGCCCCTGTTTCTCCACGGCTTTACGGGCCATGCCCTGATTCTGGCCGGCGGGGCGTTTCTGCTCAAGGGCTTGGCCATTCCCTTTCTGCTGTTACGAGCCATCCGCCAGGTGCATATCAAGAGGGAAATGGAGCCGCTGCTCGGCTACGTTCCGACCCTGCTCCTCGGCACCCTGGCCACGGCCGGGGCGTTTATTTTCAGCGACCGGCTGCCGCTCATCGAGGCGCACCGAGGTTCGCTCTTCATCCCTGTCGGCCTGGCCACCCTGGCCACCGGGTTTCTCATGCTTATCACCCGGCGCAAGGCCATCACCCAGGCCCTTGGCTACCTGATTTTTGAAAACGGGGTGTTCATCTTCGGCATGCTTCTGGCCGAGGCCATGCCCCTGATGGTTGAGGCCGGGGTGCTGCTCGATCTGCTGGTCGCGGTTTTTGTCATGGGGATTGTCATGCACCAGATCAACCGGGAATTTTCCACCATGAATACCGGCCAACTTTCTTCCTTGAGGGAGTAACTATTCAGCAGCACCGCATCTGCTTCGGAGTCTCGCAGGCTCGCTTACCTGTCATCGGCCTGCTCATGTGCAGCAGCACACTGTGCAGACCTCTTCCGCGCATCTGCACCACTGCTGAATAATTGATGGTCTCGTAAAAAGGGAAAAAGGTCACAGGTCCGCGACACAAAATCAAATGGTTCCGCACCGGCAACCGTTGTAATCGCAGCTTTTTGCGATTTCAACAATAGTTACATTATGTGGTTTTCGTCCAATTCCGGCATCAAGCTGGATAGTTACTTAAGGGAATAACATGATCGCCGCACTGCTTCTCCTGCCTCTCTTCGGCGGCCTTGCCGCCTTCTTGCTCCCTTCGGACCGCTGGCGACCGCTGTTGCTGCCGGTCTGCGGCCTGGCGCATCTGATCTTGACCTTCTTCGTCATTCAGGACGGGCAGACTGTGTCGCTACCCCTGGCCGGGAACTGGATCGCTGTCGATCCCTTCAGCCGCCTCATCCTGCTCATCGTCAGCCTGCTTTTCTGCGGCTGTTCGATCTATGCCTTGGGCTACCTGCGCTACCGGATCGCCTGGGGCAACAGAATCTTTGTCAGTTGCCTGCTTCTTTTTCTTTCCGCCATGAGCCTGGCGGCCGTAGCCCGGCATCTCGGCCTCCTCTGGGTGGCGGTGGAAGCGACCACCGTGGCCAGCGCCCCGCTGATTTATTACAACCGCAACCGCCTTTCCATCGAGGCGACCTGGAAATACCTGATCCTCTGCTCCGTGGGTATTGCCCTGGCCATGCTCGGCATCCTTTTTGTCGCCTACGCCGCCCTGGCCGGAGGCGCGCAGGTCAGCCTGCAGTTCGACGATATCCTGCAGGGCGCCGCACATTATTCCACGCCATGGCTCAGGGCCGGTTTTGTCTTTCTGCTCGTCGGCTTCGGCACCAAGGCCGGCTTTGCCCCGCTGCACACCTGGAAACCGGACGCCTACGGCGAAGCGCCGGGGTTGGTCGGCGCGCTTCTGGCCGGAGGACTCACCAGCGTGGCCTTTCTTGCTCTGCTGCGCACCCTGCAGATCATGGATGCCGCAGGCGATGGGGCCATGGCCCGCGAGGCCTTCCTGGCCATGGGCCTTGTCTCCCTCGGTTTTGCCGCGGTGTTTGTCATCCGGCAGCCGGATTTCAAAAGGCTTCTCGCCTATTCCAGCGTCGAGCACATGGGGATACTCGCCATCGGCGTTGCCATTGGCGGAGTCGCCGCCTTCGGGGCCATGCTGCATCTGATGAACAATGCCCTGACCAAGGGCGTGCTCTTTTTGTCCGCCGGCAACATCCATCGCCGTTTCGCCAGCAAGCGGGTCGGCGAGGTCCAGGGCGCCATCACCCTGGTGCCGGTTTCCGCCAGCCTGTTTCTCTTAGGCTTTCTGGCGATTACCGGCTCGCCGCCCTTTGCCCCGTTTATCAGCGAGTTTACCATCCTCCGGGGCATTTTTTCCGGCGGCCATTATCTGACCGGCGCTCTGTTTCTCTTCTTTCTGGCCGTCATCTTCATCGGCATGGGCAGCACGGTGCTCTCGGTGGTTTTCGGCACGCCTTTGGAGCGGAAGGGAGACACCAACTACCGGGAGACCCTCATGACCACCGGGACGCCGTTGGTCCTGCTCCTCATCATTCTTTTCCTGGGGCTCTCCCTGCCCGAGCCGGCCAGGAAGCTCTTTGCCGAAGCGGCCGCCCTGCTGGAGGTGAAGCCATGAGGACCCTGAACCCGCAACTGCTGAAAAACGGCGAGGCCGTCACCCTGGATGCGGTGACAATTCTTGATTTTGGGGATTTCAGGGATTGCCTGCTGGCGGAGGTACGGAAACAGGGAAGGGTGGCGGCCTGTTTTGGAGTGCCCGTTGCCGAAGGGGGACGAGATCTGGAGCTTTTCGCCCTGGTCGCCCGGGATCGCAATGCCTGTGTCGCCGTGTACCGGACCCGCATCAGCGAGCGGTTTCCCTCCCTGACCCCGGATTGCCCGCAGATGCATCTTTTCGAGCGGGAAATCGCCGAGCAGTACGGGGTAGTGCCGGAAGGGCATCCCTGGCTCAAACCGCTCCGCTTCCACAGCGCTTGGCGGAGCGGGGCCGATGTTTGGGGCCGTCCGGCGGATCAGCACCCCCGCATCGGGGAAATGGAGTTTTACCGGGTGGACGGGGAAGGGGTGCACGAAGTGGCGGTCGGTCCGGTCCATGCCGGCATCATCGAACCGGGCCATTTCCGTTTCCAGTGCTACGGCGAGAAGGTCATGCACCTTGAGATCTCGCTCGGCTATCAGCATCGGGATATCGAGCGGATGCTGCAAAACGGCCCCCATCCGTCCACCATGGCGCAGATGGAAACCATTGCCGGCGATACCTCCATCGGCCATGGCTTGGCCCATTGCCAAGTGCTTGAGGCCTTAAGCGGCTGCGAGGTTCCTGCCCAAGCCCAGGCCATCCGCGCCGTGGCCCTTGAGCTGGAGCGGCTGGCCAACCATGTGGGGGATATCGGCGCCCTGGCCGGCGATGTCGGCTTTCTGCCCACCTTCTCCTATTGCGGCCGGTTGCGCGGCGACTACCTCAACTTGACCGCAGCCTTGTGCGGCAGCCGGTTTGGCCGGGGGCTGGTGCGGCCGGGCGGGGTGCTCTTTGATCTCGAACCAGCCCTGGCCGGAGAGATGCTGGCCCGGCTCAAGGGTATCGAGGGCAATACCATGGGCGCTCTGGACCTCTTTTTTGATGCGCCCTCGGTTCTGAGCCGGTTTGAAGGAAGAGGCAGGGTGTCCCGCTCGGTGGCCGAGGATCTCGGCCTGGTCGGGGTTGCGGCCAAGGCCTGCGGCGTGCCCCGCGACAGCCGTTTTTTCCATCCAACCGGGGTCTACCGCCAGTTGTTTGATGACCTGATCACCGAGGAAACCGGGGATGCCATGGCCAGGGCCAGGATGCGCAGCCGGGAGATCACTGTTTCCATCGAGCTGCTCCGGCGGATCATGGATACTCTGCCGGAAGGTCCCATCCGGGCGCAGATGGGGCCGCTTCAGGGGAATGCCTTGGCAATCTCCATGGTGGAAGGCTGGCGGGGCGAGGTGGTGCACGTCGGTCTCACCGATGGCGACGGCCGTCTGCGGCGTTACAAGATTGTTGACCCTTCCTTCCATAACTGGAGCGGGTTGGCCATGGCGATGCGTGATGAACAGATTTCGGATTTCCCCCTGTGCAACAAGAGTTTTAATTTGTCGTACTGCGGGTTTGATCTATAGCGGTCCGAAGGCCGTGCTTTTCACCTCCCCCTTTGACAAAGGGGGATTGAGGGGGATTTTAAAACGACGGATTCAACAGGCCAATTCGTAAAATCCCCCCTCGCCCCCCTTTGTGAAAGGGGGGGATAAAAAGAGAATCTGAGGACAAAAGAATATGCTGCAGATAATACGGGAACGGTGGCGTCAGGGCTTCAGAACGGGAAAATTCCCCAAGGCGGAGCCGATCCTGCCCCCGCGCTTTCGGGGGCTGCCCAAGTTCGGCGGGGATTGCCCGCCCGATTGCGGCAAAGCCTGTGAAACGCTGTGCCCCTCCGGAGCCTGCAAGCAGGTGGATGGCCGGCTGGTTCTTGATCTGGGCCGTTGCCTGTTCTGCGCCGATTGCCCGGCCTGTTCCCATGGCCGGATCACCTTTGGCAACGACTATCGCCTTGCCGTCCGGCAGCGGCAGGATCTGCTGTACAGCGGCGGGGAATATGCATTGGCGCAACCGCTTGAGCCCGAGCGGCTGAAGCTGTTCGGCCGCTCCCTCAAGCTGCGCCAGGTTTCCGCCGGAGGCTGCAACGGTTGCGAGGCGGATTGCAACGTGCTCGGCACCCTGGTTTTCGACCTGGGCCGCTTCGGCATCCAGTTTGTCGCCTCCCCCCGCCACGCGGACGGCATCCTGGTGACAGGGCCGATCACGGAGAATATGCGCAGCGCGGTGCTGGATACCTATGAGGCGACGCCTGCACCAAAGATCGTCATTGCGGTCGGGGCCTGCGGTATCAATGGGGGGCCGTTTTCGGGGAGCAGCGAGGTGAGCCCGGGGCTCGATTCCCTGTTGCCGGTGAATCTCTATATTCCGGGCTGTCCGCCGCATCCTTATACCATCTTGGATGGGTTGTTGCGCTTGCTTGGCAGGAGATAGGCCGTGCTCATGCTAAACGGCCATTCGTCCGATTACCGCCAAAACACCCTTCGACAGGCTCAGGGCGAACGGTAGTCGGCTTGAAATCATTGATTTTTCCGTTCACCCTGAGCCTGTCGAAGGGTCGTAGGTCGGGTAGAGCGCAGCGAAATCCGACACGATACAGTTAGCGCAGAAGGCCACACATGCAATACCGCCGGTCACGGGTAAGAGGCGCGACATTTTTTTTGTGTCGTCGTAACCCACGGGCGGCGAAGGTTATTGTGTGATGAGGCGAGTATTGAGTGTTCCGATAACAATATTGTCGGGTTTCGCTTTGCTCTAGCCGACCTACCAACTGAGCTTGCCGAAGGGCTCGCAAGAGCCTTCGGCACAAGAAGGCATTTTTGCAATAACCTCTATACAACGTTTGAACTGAAGAGAGGGAGGATGGGACATTGGCTGAGCTCTACCTTGCCGCCGTAAGCCTGATCTTCTGCTCCGGATTGCCCGCCCTGGCGTGGGGGAGGTGGGCAAAGAGCGGTGAAATTCTTTCCGTTAGCCTTCTTTTGGCCGGGGTAATCCTCTCCCTTGGCGCCTCGCTTGCCGGGGCCTGGCAAACTCCCGCGCCCATGCTGGCCGCCGCCTGGTCCATCCCCGGCGGTAGTTTTCTCATCGAACTGGACGGCCTGGCCGCGCTCTTCCTGTTGCCAGCCCTGCTTATCCTTGGCCTGGGCGGTGTTTACGGGTTCGGCTACTTCCCCCTGTCCCGGCATGGCGTTGCGGCGGGCAGGCTCCGTCTTTTCTTCGGCATTTTGGGCGCGGCCATTGCCCTTGTGCCGGTGAGCCGCAACGGCCTTCTCTTCCTCATGGCCTGGGAGGTCATGGCCCTCGGCGGCTTTTTCTTGATCCTTACCGAGCAGGAAAACGAAGCGGCCCGCCGGGCGGCCTATGTCTATCTTGCCGCCACCCACACCGGCACCCTGGCTCTTTTTGCCATGTTCATTCTTCTGGCCGGACCCAACGGCAGCTTTGCTTTCCCCCAGGCCGCCACCCTTGACGGCGCCACGTTTCAGGCCGGGGCGATTTTTCTGCTGGCCCTGTTCGGTTTTGGCCTCAAGGCAGGGATCATGCCTCTCCATATCTGGCTGCCCGGGGCGCATGCCGCCGCGCCCAGCCATGTTTCCGCCCTGATGAGCGGGGTGGTGATCAAGATGGGGATCTACGGACTGATTCGGGTGGCGGGCTTCTACACCGGCCAGCCGGCTTGGTGGGGCGGGGTCATTCTCGCTCTCGGCGTTGTTTCGGCCATAATGGGCGTGGTCTTTGCCCTGGCCCAGCATGACATCAAGCGGCTGCTTGCCTATCACAGCGTGGAGAATATCGGCATCATCCTGATCGGCCTGGGCTGCGCCCTGCTGGGAAAAACCTTCCACAGCCCAGCCCTCGTCGTCCTCGGCCTGGCCGGGGCTCTGCTCCATGTGGTCAACCACGGCCTGTTCAAGTCCTTGCTCTTTCTCGGGGCCGGCGCGGTGATCCAGGCAACCGGCACCAGGGAAATCGACCGTTACGGCGGATTGCTGCGCACCATGCCGCGCACCGCCTTTTTCTTTCTCGGCGGGGCCGTGGCCATCTGCGGCCTGCCGCCGCTCAACGGCTTTGTCAGCGAATGGCTCATCTACCTTGGGTTGCTGCACAGTCAGACCGAAGGCGTACCCTTTCCGCTCTCCCTGACGATCCTGGCTGCTCCGGCCCTGGCCATGACCGGCGGTCTGGCCGTGGCCTGCTTTGTCAAGGTCTTTGGCGTCACCTTTCTGGGCACGCCGCGCCGTCGTTTTTCCACAACGCCCGGCGAGGCGCCGGGCAGCATGCTGTTGCCCATGGCCATCCTCTTTCTCTGCTGCCTGCTCATCGGTCTGGCTCCCTGGGCGATTGTTCCCCTGTTGCAGCGGGCTGTTGGCGCCTGGACGGGCATGACGCTTGCCACCTTCTCGGCGGCCGGGAGTGCGGAGAGCATGCTGATCGGGAGTCTGGCGCCGGTGTACTGGCTTAGCCTCTGCGCCTTCCTGCTGCTGGCCTTCTCTCTTGGCTTGTTTCTTCGGCAGAAGTCTTTTCCGGAGCCTGGCCGCGAGAATCGGCCAGCGACCTGGGGATGCGGTTACAGAGAGGGAACGCCACGCATGCAGTATACGGCGGTTTCCTTTGCGGAGATGCTGGTCAGCCTTTTTCGTTGGGGTTTGCGGAGCGACATTGCCGGCGGCCGGGCCATTGGCTTTTCCCCTGCCGCAACTAGTCTTGTTACCCATACCCCGGATCTGATTCTGGACCGTCTGATCCATCCCGTTTGCCGGGCCTTATCCCGAGCCGCCTTTGCTGTTCGTTCCTTTCTCCATCAGGGGTGGATCGGTGTGTATCTGCTCTATTCGGCCCTGACTCTTTGCCTGTTGCTGTTGTGGCTGCGGGCGTAACCAACCAATCAGCAGCACCACATCTGCGTTGTCATCGGCCGACTCGTGTGCAACAGCACACTTCGCCGGCCTCTTCCTAGCATCTGCACCATTGCTGGTTGGCTGGTTTTCTTGGCCTATGTTCTTTTTTTGCTCCAAGTTGGACAGTTGCGATGGTTGTTCCGTTATAACGAATGGCTTCTGAAAAGGCGCAGGCGGCTTCCCCGAATGGAGAAGCCGCCTGTCGGGTTGTTGCGGTTGTCGTGTGCTAAACCTGCTGTCCTGCAGGAGATGTCCCGGGAGGGGCGGTCTTACCACCTGCCCCGTTCAGAATACCCACGATGCTCCGGGCGATATCTGGATTCCCGCCAATGGTCACGGCCCTGGCCCCGGTGGCGGGGATGGTGATCGCGGTCTATGATCACCGTCTGTCTGACCACCCGTTCCGGCTGGTAGTATACCACAGGCCTCTCGTATACCCGCGTCCGCACCCGGACCTCCGGGTAGTCGTCCTCGTAGCGGTAAACAACCTTGGGAGGCGGGGAGTATACTCGGACCGTCTGGCCCTGGTTCTTGTCCATCTCATTGCCGACGATATAGCCGAGTACCCCGCCGATGGCGGTGCCCAGCAGGGTACCCTCGGTGTTGCGGCCGATGGCCTGACCGAGAATGGCGCCCCCGGCCGCGCCGCCCAAAGCCCCGGTTTGCGCTGCGCTGTCTGCCATGGCATTCTGGCTGGTAAGCAATAATCCGGCACATGTTACTGCGAGCAGTGTTCGTTTCAGCATATTCCCTCCTTGCGAGAATAAACTTTTTAGACTGTGTTGCAAAAAGTGCGCACCCTGTTTTCAGCTTCACCGTACGCCGGGATACGCGGTCTTTCCAGCCGATATGGGGCGTGGTTGGGGCAATGTCGACCCGATGTCGGGTTCTCCCGTGCGGACATCGGGTCAATGCGGGGGGTGCAATCCATCCGCCATCCTTTTCCCTGGGTGCGGATCCATCAGGAATTGCCTCTTTGGCTCAAGCATGCTAGAAGGGAGAATAGATTCCGTTTACCAGGGACTCCCCATGCGCCGCCAGATCCTGCTGTCCATCGCCATCCGTTTTCTCATCTACTTCACGCACTGGCTGGTGTTGGCCTATTTGCCCCTGCTTCTCAAGGGCTACGGCCTGAGCGACCTGCAGATCGGTATGGCCATCGGCTTTTTTTCCCTCTCCTCCATGGCGTTGATGCTGCCGCTGGGGTTGTTTTCCGATATTTTTTCGCCCCGGCGGACCATGCTCTGCGGTGCCTTGCTCTATGGGGGGTATTTTGCCGCCCTCCTGACTGCCCGCTCCTTTGGCTGGATTCTGGCGGCGGTCTGCGTCGGGGGCTTGGGGAGCGCGGCCCTGGTGGTGGTGAGCGAATCCCTGTATCTCAAGCATTTCGGGCAGATTCAGCGGAGCCGCAGGGTGGCGACCTACCAGTTGAGCACCTATCTGGGCTTCGGTCTCGGCCCCCTGGCCGGCGGCCTTGTGGTGCAGACCGCGCCGGAGCTGATCTTTGTTTTTGCCGTGGCCGGGGCAGGAGCCATCTTTCTGCTCTCGCTGTTCCTAATTGATTATGAGCCCATTGTCTTTTCCTTTAAGGAATACAGCGGGGATGTCCTCCAGTTCAAGCCCTTGCTGCTGATCGCCTGTCTTTTTGTCCTGGGCACCCACTTCGGGGTGGAGCAGACCTCTTTTTCCCTGCTGTTGAAGGAGAAATTCGGGCTGCTCCCCCGGCAGATAGGCTTGGTCTTTGCCTGCATGGGGCTGTGGATGGCCCTGGCTGTTCCCCTGGTCGGCAGGTATCACGACAAACGGAGGTCGGTGTTCCTCTTTTTTCTCGGGGGCATGGCCTTTTCCGCGGTGTTTCAGATGCTGACCCCGCTGGCGGTCGGCATCCGGAGCCTGGTGGTCATCCGGTTGCTCCACAACCTGGGCGATACCGTGGCCCTGCTGGAACTCGGGGTGCTGGTGGCGCTGCTTTTTCCCTCCGGCCGGTTGGGCGGCAACTCAGGTCTGCTTTACGGGGTGCGCACCCTGGCCACCTTTCTTGCCGCGGTGATCTCCGGGAGCCTGAACCGGGAGTGGGGCTACGGCGCTTCCTTCATGGGCAGCGGCCTGTTTGTCCTCTGTTTTGTCGCGGGCAGCTTCGCCTTTATCGGGTTCAGCGCGACGCGGCGGCAGGCGGTGGGGTGGCAGGAAATTGAGAAGTAAGCAGATGAGTTCGTCAATTCATTTCTTTGCTTGCCCAAAGAAACGAACCAAAGAAAGGGCCCCCTGTGTCCCTTGTCCCGCCGAAGGCGGGATGCCCGGAGTTTATGCCCCGCATGGGGTACTCCTTGAGGCTGCCGGGGCTTTGCAAACTCGCTGCGCTCAAACAGTGCAAAGCCCTTTTTCGGCAGCCTCTCCGGTGCTCGGCTGCGTGCCAATGGGATTTCCCCCCCCCATTTGTCCTGCCGCGCCTCGCAGACGGGGGCGGAAAAAGACGCTAAAACTGTCGTCTGAGGGCGAAGCCCGAGTTTTTTAGCGTCCCGCCCTCGTCGAGAAGCAAGGGAAGCCCGCAGGGCCAGGACTGGCTGGGGTGCCTTTTTCTTGTTTCTTCTTTTGGGCACGCAAAAGAAGAAAGCGCGAATAACAGAAAAAACATCATCATTCTTCCCGGAATCTCCGGGCTACTTTTTTAGAGGACCATCACGATGAATGAACACCCAAAACGATTCAAGCTGGCCCTGGAATTTGACGGAGGCCGCTACAGCGGCTGGCAGAAGCAGGATGACGCCAAAAGCATTCAGGGTAGCCTGCTTAAGGCGGCGGCCGAACTTTTCGGAGGCGAGGTGGATGTGCAGGGCAGCGGCCGCACCGACACCGGGGTGCATGGGCTGCGGTTTACCGCCCATCTGGAGGCGCATACCGAGCACAGCCCCAAGGAGATCGGGGAACGCTTGAATGAACTCCTGCCCAAGGATATCGCCATTGTGGAATGCAAAAGGGCAGGGGCGCGCTTCCATGCCCGGCATAACTGCATAGGCCGCAGCTATCTCTACCAGATCGCCAAACGCAAGACCGCCCTGGGCCGGGACTATGTCTGGCAGATCCCGGAGCCGCTGCACGCCGGTTTCATGCAGGAGGCGGCGACCAGTATGGTGGGGATGCACGACTTCACCTCCTTCACCGACCTGCAGGTGATCAAGAAGAAATCCCCGCTGGTCATGGTCCACAAGGCCCAGATCGCGGAAACCGAGGATCTCATCCTCTTTCGCATCGTGGGCTCGCATTTTCTCTGGAAGATGGTGCGCCGCATCGTCGGGGTGCTGGTTGAGGTCGGCAAGGGGCAGCTCACCGTGGCCGAGGTGGGGAATTTTTTGGAAAAGCCGGTGGTCCTCAAGCAGTACACCGCCCCGAGCCAGGGGCTTTTCTTTGAGCGGGCATTCTACGACCAGGAGGATTTGGATGGTTTCCTGGCCCAGGAGACAGTGCCTCCGGCTTTTTTCTGATCGTTTTTTTTCGGTGCGTGCTTATTGTTTGTGGAACAGTAACAACAGCCCTTCGACAGGCTCAGGGCGAACGGTTTTGTCTTAAGATAGATATATTCCGTTCGTGCTGTGCTTGTCGAAGCACTTGTTTGAAGTGCAAGTCCATCTCTATTGAGCAAGTCTGGAAAAATTACCAAAGAGGTGAGCGCATGAAAATGATCGGACAGCTCGTGGAAAACGCGTCTCTTCTTGTGCTGGGCGTTGCCATGCTGAGCCTGTTGGCCGCATCAGGGGCAGGCGCGGCGGAAAAAACCAAAAAGGCGATCTTTGCCGGGGGGTGTTTCTGGTGCATGGAAAAGCCCTTTGAGCAACTGGCCGGGGTGGTTTCGGTCACCTCCGGCTATATCGGGGGCAGGACGGAAAACCCCACCTATGAAAATTATGGGGCTGGCGGGCATATCGAGGCGATTGAGATCGTCTATGATCCGGCCAAGGTCGGCTACACGAAATTGCTGGATGTTTTCTGGCGCCAGATCGATCCCACCGACAACGGTGGCCAGTTTGTCGACCGGGGCCGCGCCTACACCTCGGGGATTTTTTACCTGGACGAGGAGCAGAGGCAGCAGGCAGAAAAATCCAAAAACGAGCTGACCAGCCGCAAGGTTTTTGCCAAGCCCCTCGTGACCCCGATTGTGCCTGCCACCCGGTTTTACCCGGCGGAAGCGTACCACCAGGATTATTATAAGAAGAACCCCATCCGCTACCGCGTGTACCGCAGCGGCTCCGGGCGGGATCAATTTTTGGAAAAGGTCTGGGGGGATCAGAGCCGGGCGGCCAAGAAATGGAGCGAGGCGGAACTGCGCCACCGGCTCACCCCCTTGCAGTACAAGGTCACCCAGGAAGAGGGCACCGAGCCCGCCTTTCGCAATGAATTCTGGGACAACAAGCGGGCCGGGCTCTACGTGGATATTGTTTCCGGCGAGCCGCTGTTCAGCTCGCTGGATAAGTTTGACTCAGGCACGGGCTGGCCGAGTTTTACCAGACCGTTGTCGCCGGAGCGGATCGTCGAGCAAGAAGACCGGAAGCTCTTTGTCAAGCGGACCGAGGTGCGCAGCCGGGAAGCCGACTCGCATCTGGGGCATGTTTTTGCCGATGGCCCGCCGCCCACGGGATTGCGCTATTGCCTCAATTCGGCGGCCCTGCGGTTTATCCCCGTGGCCGATCTGGAAAAGGAAGGGTACGGCGAGTTTGTCCCGCTTTTCCAAAAGAAATAGTAAGCGACCATAGGGCGCCGCATCTGCTTTGTCATCGGCCTGCTCATGTGCAACAGCACACGTCGCAGACCTCTTCCGCGCATCTGCACCACCCTGTGATCGCTTAGTTCTTGGGGTGTATTCTTTGTGGGTTCACCCCGTGACCAGTTGCGAGATAGCTGGAGGGTTTGCTTCCTTATTTAATCGTGATCGTGATTGCAGCCGCATCCGCAGCCATCGGCGTGGCCCTTGTGGAAATTTGCCAGAGCAGCGGCGATCTTGTCCTTGAGCTCGGGCGGAGCGTTGTCCAGGCAGTAGATCAGGGCGGCCTCCTGCTCGTCGCTGCCGGGCGCGGCGGTCATGCAGATATGCAAGGCCTGTTCAAATGAGTCGAATTCCATGGTCTTTTCTCCCAAAAACGTATGGTAAGCAACTGACTTTCCGCAGCCAGAGTTACCCGGTCTTTTCCCGGATTGCAAGAGAAGAAAACAGGCGGTTGGGCGAGGTCGGCAAATGGGGCGGGGTTTTGCCTTGCCCCTGGCATTTCCGCGTTTTTCGGTGTACCATCGCATGTTCATGGGGAGGCGGGATTTTCGCCTGCTGCAAATAAATTCCTGCTGCGCGAGGTTATGGTGTTGGAACCCTTTGTCTATCAGAAAAACAACAGTTACTTCGCCCAGGTCGCGGAGAATGTCGAGCCCCTTGCCGAGCGCGAGCTTACGGCCCTAGGCGCGACCCAGGTCAACCCGGTGTACCGGGGCGTCTATTTCACCGCCACCCCCGAGGCCCTGTACCGGATCGTCTACCAGACCCGGCTCTGCACCCGGGTGCTGGCCCCGCTTCTGCATTTCGATTGCCACAGCACCAAATACCTCTACAAAACCGCGCTGACCATCCCCTGGGTCGAGCTGTTCGACCGGGAGCAGACCTTTGTCATCACCGCCACGGTGAGCGACAGCAAGATCACCCATTCCCAGTACGCCTCGCTCTGCCTCAAGGATGCCATCGTCGATCAGTTCCAGGAGAAATTCGGCGGTCGGCCCAACGTGGACAAGCGCAACCCCGATCTGGTCTTTAACCTCCATATCCATAAAAACACGGCGGTGATCAGCCTCGACGCCTCGGGCGCCTCCCTGCACCGGCGGGGCTACCGGCAGGAGTCGGTGGAAGCGCCCATCCAGGAATCCCTGGCTGCATCAATCATCGACCTGACCCAGTGGGACGGCGAGCGCACCCTGATCGACCCCATGTGCGGCTCCGGCACCCTGCTCTGCGAAGCCTTGATGCGGTATTGCCGGATTCCCGCTTCGTATCTGCGGGAGAGCTTTGGCTTTATGCGCATGCCCGATTTTGAGCCCGAGACCTGGCAACGGGTGAAAGCCGAGGCGGATGCACAGATTCGCGATTTGCCCGAGGGGCTGATCACGGGCAGCGACGCCGCAAAACTAGCGGTGAAGGCGGCGCGGATCAATCTCGGTCAGTTGCCCTACGGCAAAGAGGTGGTGGTGCGCACCAGCCGTTTCCAGGAACTTGAGCCGATCAGCAATGCGGTCATCGTCGCCAATCCCCCCTACGGGGTGAGGCTAGGCGCCCAGGAAGAGGCCGCTGCCCTGGTTGGGGAGCTGGGTAGTTTTCTCAAGCATAAATGCACCGGCTCAACAGCCTATCTCTATTTCGGCGACCGGGAGCTGGTGAAGAAGATCGGCCTCAAACCCGCCTGGAAGAAGCCGTTGAGTAACGGCGGGCTGGATGGGGTGTTGGCCAAGTATGAGATGTATTGATTGTAAACGTCCAGCAGCACTGCATCTGCTTTGTCATCGGTCGATTCGCATACTGGAGTATGGCGAATCGACCTCTTTCGCGCATCTGCGGCACTGCTGAACGTTTACGTTTCTGCAGAATAAAAATCTGGCCCATTTTTACTGGGCGTCTTGTTGCCTCAATGAGTTGCAAATCCGTATCGATGCGTATATTGTAATACCATAAATCTATCGATAGAGGTATATCATGCAAACAGTGACAGTCTCACCAAAGTTCCAAGTGGTTATTCCCCGTGAGGTGCGAGAATCATTGCATCTTCGTCCTGGGCAAAAAATGCAGGTTGTCGAATATGCAGGGAGAATTGAACTTATTCCAGAACGGGACATTGCCGATCTTCGAGGATTCCTTAAAGGGATCAATATTGATTTTGAGCGAGAGAATGACAGGGTATGAACATTGTTGATTCTTCAGGTTGGTTGGCATATTTCGCCGACGAGCCTTCAGCAAAACATTTTCAAATTCCCCTGCAGGATATTGAGTTACTTGTTGTCCCATCCATCACTATTTACGAAGTATCGAAGGTGGTTCTGCGAGAATCTGGAGAGAATGAAGCATTACAAGCTGTCGCGGCAATGCAAAAAGGTTCTGTTGTTACGCTTACAACAAGACTGGCAATTGCCGCATCCAGAATAAGCCTGCAATACAAGCTGCCAATGGCTGATAGTATTATCCTTGCCACCGCCATGGACAGCAATGCAACAATTTGGACCCAAGATGTACATTTCGAGAATATTCCAGGCGTTAATTATTTTCAGAAATAAAAATGGATGGGTCGTGGAGGTCACTGGAATTCCCGGAAATTAAGTAAGGTGTCCCCGGAATTTCGATCCTACGTAGGCGACTTGGTCTGCCCATCGCGGTTCGCAAACAGTTCTTCTGCGCCCTTGAGGTATTTCACATACTTCCCGTTGCGAATCTCCCTTGATGAAAACACGTGCTTCCCAGCTTGCTTCGTGACTTGAAAGCCATGCATCATGGCCAACTTCCCAAGGAACTCAAAGTCGAACTCCGGCACCGCTGGGTGAATCACTAGCAGGTGTTTTGGTGTCAGCGCAATAGAAAGTAGCTTCACCGGAGCTCCTGATAAACCACCATTCACCACTAACGGGGAATCGCTTGTCAAGAAGTGATCCTCAGAGTCCTGGCGCAGGCATAAGACCCGCCATTCCATTGCAGAAATGTGTTCGATAAATTCTGGATTCTCGATATATGCAACGAGTGCCGAGAGCATGTTGTTGTGCGCCACCGCATTCCAATCCATGCTTTCTAAGTCTGCCCCGAGGCGAGACGATGGCCATTGCTGCTTGCTCTCTTCGATTGTCTCAGGTAGTACCTTGCGCAACTCGTCAAGCCGCCGCGGATTACGTTCTAGCAGCGAATTGAGGAACAACGCCCACGTTTGCCGCTCCTCCTTAGAAAGGACCGTCGGTCCATTCGCAACAAGGTTCGCGTAAACAACAGCCGCATCGTTGTCGAGCCGCGAGAAAAAATCTCTCTCAATAGCGTCCGGAGCGTAGTCGAGCGCTGGATGCACACCTTCGGGCCTCAGTGCATAAAGGTCCTCTACATAACCAACCGCCTTATCAGGCCTACGCTTCAGAAAGAGCTTTCCCACCCGATTCCGACCGTAAACCCACAATTGCCGTTGCTCTCCGCACCAAGCTCGCAAGTAGAACCGCGGAATGAAATGGTGTCTACGAGCGGGATTGCTATGCCACAAGCTCTCTTGCCTCATGTGAACGTGTGAATCCACCCTTGGCTCCTTGGTTGCCCTAATTAAGGAACCTCCGGTGGATCTTCGCTGTCAGGCCAACATCTCCAGGAGAAGCGGATGCCACAAGGCCATATCCACTTCGCCCATTTTCCCAGCCAGGCGGAGTTTATCCACGCAACGCAACTGGTCCAGAAGAATCCTGGCCTGCTTGCCTCCTAAGGTTATCTCCGGGCGGCAGCCCAGGGGCTGGCCTTTGCTGGTCAGCGGCGCAACGATCACCCTGGGCAATACCTCGTTCATGTCATCGGGCGAGACCACCAGCGCCGGGCGGGTTTTCTTGATTTCCGTGCCCACGGTGGGGTCAAGATTTACCCAGTACACTTCCCCGCGCTTCACCATTGCCACTCCTCGCTTTCCGCCGGGGTCTCGGTAATTCCCGCCCAGGCGTCCACCTCTTTGTCGGCTTGATAGGTGTCAAACCACCCGAGTCTCGGGGGAGGGTTCATCGGCTCAATGATGATGCGTCGGCCTTCCTGCCGCATTTCGATCTCCGTGCCGATTCCGCATGCCGCCAGAAAGGCCGCCGGAATCAGCACTCCGCGTGAATTTCCCACCTTGCGGATAGTTGTTTGCATTTTTTTGCACCTCCATATTTGTTATAACAAAATTATAACACGATGAAAGGGAAAACAATGATATTTTCACGATGGTTCCGAAAAACTGAGGCAGATTTATTTTAGAAATCCGCTTCTGCCTCAAACTCGGAGGGCTCCAGCCCACTTTTATCACCCCAGGCATGGTGGGTGGCCAGCAGGGCCAGATACTTGGTTTCGCTGGCCCGCAGCCGTTCGGACAGGGTGGTGGCCAGGTTCCGGTAGAGCTTGAGGCAGAGCTTGGGGTTGTTGTGGCGGAGTACCGTTTCATTTAAGGCTAGGGCCACGGTTTTTTTGAACGCCACCACCGAGGCGGAGCGCGGCAGGTGGTCGATCATCGACATTTCCCCAACACAACTGCCGTCCCGCAGGGTTTCAAGCTCCACCCGCTTGCCTTCGGTTTCGGTCAGCACGATAACGGCGCCGGAAATGATGATGTACATTTCTGAGCCCGAGGTGCCTTCGCGGAGAAGATAATCGCCCATGGCAAACTCCTCCTTGCTGGAGGTGCGGAATATCTCGTACAGCTCCTCGTCGCTGAAGTCGGCAAAAAAGAGGTAGCGCTGACGCAATCGCTCGACGATCTCCTTTTTATCAAAGGAAAATCCTGTTTTTCCCTCGGTTTTTTTCTTCTCCTGAGAGTTGAGATAGAGTTCCAGGGTGTCCCCGAACTCATCGGCGCTCTGGTAGCGTTCGGTCCGGGATTTGGCCAGGGCTCGCAGGATGATGCTGCTGATCTCGGGGTCAATGCCGGGGAAATCGCTGAGCGGTTTCGGGTTGTCTGTGAGCACTGATTGCAGGCGAGTATTGAGATCCTGCCCGGCAAAGGGCTTTTCGCCGCTGAGCCATTCGTAGGCGAGCACCCCAAGGGAGAAGATGTCGCTCCGTGTGTCCAGCTCTTCGTTGCGGATTTGCTCCGGCGACATATACAACGGGGTGCCGGGAATCAAGCCTTTTTCGTCGATGTTGCTTTCGATGCAGCCGAAGGAAGAGGTGTCCATCACCCGGGCAATCCCGAAGTCGGTGATCTTGGGAAGTCGGCTCTGCTGCAAAATCATGATGTTGGCCGGCTTGATATCCCGGTGGAGGATGCCCCGCTTATGGGCAAAATGCAGGGCGCGGGCCACCATGGCGATGAGGCGGAGTTTTTCCTCGCTGGAGAAGGCAGCCTTGCCGCGGATCAGCTCCTTGATGTTGTCGCCCTCGATATACTCCATGACGATGTAGGGTGCGCCGTTTTGCACCCCGATATCGTACACCGCAGTGATGTGGCTGTGGTCAAGGTTTCCGACAATGCGGGCTTCGTGCAGAAAGGATTCCAGGGTTTTCTGCCGTTTTTGCTCGTTTTTACAGCGGTCGACCCGCATGCGCTTGATGGCGACCTTGCGGTGGATGAGTTCGTCAAGGGC
The DNA here is from genome assembly GCA_002347095.1 of Desulfobulbaceae bacterium UBA2273. Lineage (GTDB taxonomy): Bacteria > Desulfobacterota > Desulfobulbia > Desulfobulbales > Desulfurivibrionaceae > Thiovibrio > Thiovibrio ferrireducens. The sequence continues at coordinate 32,830 of DDWZ01000011.1, forward strand.
AAGATAGACCTCGCCCATGGCGCCCAAGCCGATTTGCCGCACAATGCGATAACGGCCGATGGTTTTCGGAATCTCTGTGTTCACCCTGTCTGTCTGCTCCTGGCTGAAATTGCTCGGCTGTCGGATTAGGATATATACCGGCCAGGCGCATGGCAAGTTTTTTGCGGCATCGGCCCGGTGCTTCGCCATCAAGATGGTGTGGCGTCGGGGCGGGAATCACATCCGAAAGAGAAAGCACTGGGGAGCGTGGAAATCGGGCTTTTCTGCCGGGTGGGCCAGGCTCCAGTAGCTCAGCCGGGAATCCCGGTGCTTGAGCACGGTGCTGACTCCGATCCGGAGGGGGGCATCATGTGCATGGAGATTGCCGATCTCCAGTGTGGCGGTTAGGGAGAAGCTCTTCGCTGTATGTTGTATTTCGACAAACGGCGCGGTAATCCGTTCTTCCTGGCGCATGCCGGTGCGGTAGCCGGTAAAGGCGTAGACATTCCAACCCCCGCTCGGGGCAAGGTTCAGTTCCCAGTAGTTTTCGTTGCTCTCTTCCGCCCAGAACAGCTCCAGGCAGGTGGCTTGCCAGAGGTTGTCGCGCCGGTTCGCTCCGGTTGCGGCCGGCAGAATGAGATCATCCACCTTTCCTTGCAGGAGAAAGGAAAACGCCAGGACCTGACCCGCGCGCTCGATAGCGCCCTGGATGGTTATTCCGCCGGAATCCTGGCCTGGAAAAGGGTGCAGGCTGAAAGCGGTCATGTTGGTTGCAGCTCTCCGACGATTTTTTTGATCGCGCGCTCCTGGGCCTCGATGCTCTGGCAAAGGGTGAACTGGATCATGGCCCGGCGCAGGTTCTGGCCAGGGGTTCGGACCTTGAAATAGACATCCCCAGCCAGATGGTCGGAAAAAAAGCGCAACCCAAGCTCAAAGGCGATGAGGCGGACCGCGTCATATATGGAGTGATAATCGGCAACGGAAAAAAAGGAGGCGACCTCGGGCAGGTAGCCCCGCAGGATGGCAGCGCAGTAAGCAAGGTTGAACGTGATTCCGGCAAGGTCCGCCTCTTCGCCGGCCGGATTGCAGCAGGAGCGGAGGCAGTCGCCGATGTCGTAATGGAGCAACCCGGGTTTGACGGTGTCCAGATCGATGAGGCTGATGGCCTGGCCGGTGTCGCGGGCAAAGAGGATGTTGGCCAGCTTGGGATCGCCGTGGATCGGGCAGAGGGCCAATTCTCCCCGCAGGCGCGCGGCTTCGAGCACCTCTGCCCCGTCTTGGCGTTCACCGATGAAGCGGCGGCAGAAAATGGCCTGCTCCGAGTGATCGGGCCGGGGCGGCGAGGCGGCCAGGGCCTCGTATGCGGCCAGATAGCCGGGGGTGACATGGAAGCCTGGCAGGGTGTCGTGCAGCAGATGCACGGGCAGGTCGTGGATCAGCCCATGGAAGAAGCCCAGCCCCCGGCCAGACTCTTCGGCTTGGGACTCGCTTTTGATGGTGGCGAAGCTCTTGCATCCGGCGATAAAGGTCTGGACCCGCCACAGGGCTCCGGTTTGATCCCGGCAATAATCAGCGCCGTTCCGGCAGGGGACGATGTTCGGCAGCTCCCAGCGGCGGTTCGGCTGCGTCCGCAGTTTGGGGCGGACATGGTCGTCGAGCACCCGCAGGTTGTGCATGATGTGTTCGGGTTTTGGGAAGACCGCGGGGTTGAGGCGTTGCAGGATAAAGTCCAGGGTGGTCTGGCCGTCTGCGACCCGGACCAGATAGGTGTCGTTGACATTGCCGGAGCCGTACTCAGCCACGGATCGTATCTCGCCTGGCAAGGCGAACTGTCGGACGATGGCGGCGGGATCGGTCACGGGGATTGCCGGTAAGGTCCGCTCTAGCGGAACAGGTAATGCTTGCGAACCGCGCTGTGCACCTGCCACTGGCAATCCAACCCCTGGGGGAAGGTCACATAATCGCCGGGCACGATGTGCACGGTCTGGTCCGCGGTGGTCACGGTGATCTCGCCATCGAGAATATAGCAGGATTCTTCCTGGTCGTAATGCCAGGGAAAGGTCGAAGGCTCGCATTGCCAGATCGGCCAGCCGTCCAGGCGCAGGGAGTCGCGTTTTTTTGGGGAGAGTTTTTCAATGGTGATCGGCATGGCGGATCCTTGGTGAAGGGTTAGGGATTGTTGTTAACAGATAGCCGTGGGCTCTCTCTTTGTCAATTCCTAAGACCAGGGGCGCGAGGTATGGCTTGCCAAAAAAAGTATCGCCAGATATAAAAATGGAAGCAACCGGGATGGTTCGGCAATTATGGTCAGGGGGCGGCGGCGAGGCCTGTCTTTGGCCACAGGGGAGAAGATGATGACTGGCGGTTTTGAAGAGAAAAGAAAAGAAGAGAGGGTGTATTTCTCTCCGGGAGAAAATATTTGCGGGGTCTTTGTTTTTCCTGATTTCGAGCGATTTTCCTTTTCCGCGTTGCTTCTCGATCTGAGCCTGGGGGGGGTGCACTTCACCCTGAAACGGGAGGAGTGGAATGCTCTGGAGCTTGGCCGTCAGCTCGTTCTGGCCCGGCTGGTCAAGGGGGATGAGATTGTCTGCGACAGGGCCATGCCGCTTACCGTGCGCTGGATTCTGGACCTTCCCATGGTGAGCAGCGTCAGCGTTGGCTGCGAGTTTGACGAATTGCCGGAAGACGACCGGAAGAAGCTGCGGTCTTTTCTGACCCGGGAATCGGCCGCCGGTCCGGGCCGCGTTGGCGACAGCGCCTGCTGACCGGATTGCCCGGTTGCTGCATCGACCAGGCGAAAAGGCTCAGAAAATCATCTTCGTTCGGGAAGATATCATCCGGCACCAGTTCCTGCCCCATGCTGAGCGCCGCTCTGTACCGTGCGCAATCGCCAAAATTCCCCGAGCAGTACAATCCGGTGAAATACTCGCGCATCTCCTGTTCCTCTTCGTGCACAGTGAAGAAAACGCATTTTTTCGACAGGTTGCAGTGGCTCATGCCGGTTCCTTTGTGTGCTGATGCCAGGAGCGTCCGTCAGGGAAGGGGGGACAGATATCCGACACTCTACCTGAGCTGGCCTGGAAAATATATGGGGAACAGTCAGTAAACCGGGGTGGGGGAAGGTCGGTACTCTCTTGGGAAATCAGGTGATGCCGAGAATCTTGAGAGGGTTGATTCGCCAGCGTTTTGCGCATTCATAGCCGATGATGCGCTCTTCGCCGCCCTTGCCGTTGGGCTTGGAAAGATCGATGTCCTTCGGGCTGACCGCCCAGTCGCGTTTGGTGTCATAGACGAGACGAACCACTGGGCACAGCAGGCTGTCGGTCGATTCAACCACCACGCCGAGCATGCCGCTTTGTAACTGCACCAGGGTGCCGGCCGGATAGATGCCGATGCACCGGATGAAGCGGTGCACCAATTCTTCGTTGAAATGGCTGCGGCTCCAGCCATAGAGTTTGCGCAGCACCTCCACCTGGTCGATGCCGTTGCGGTAGCAGCGGTCCGAGGTCAGGGCGTCGAAAACGTCGGCAATGGCGGCCATCTGTCCGCCCAGGCTGATGGCCTTACCGTTCAGGCCGTAAGGATAGCCGGTGCCGTCGAATCGCTCATGGTGTTCCATGGCGATCTGGGCCGCGGACAGCGGAAGGTTGTGGGTGTCGGCCAGTATTTCCCTGCAGCAGACCACATGCTGCTGGATCTTTTTAAACTCCGCATCGCTGAGAGCGCTGGGTTTGTTGAGAATGGCCAGGGGAACGGCCATCTTGCCAACGTCATGCAGCAGCCCGCCCAACCCGATGGCCCTGGTGGTTTCCTGGTCAAAGCCCATGGTCCGGCAAAAAGCCAGGAGCAGGACGCCCACGCTCACCGAATGGTCGAAGGTGTATTCATCCTTTTTGCGCAAGCGCATGAGCAGGAAAAGCGCGTCCTTGTTGTGGCAGATGGAGTTGTCCATCTCGCCCACTGCCGCCTCGGCCTCGTGGGTTCGAACCTTCTTTCCGGCCCGGACGTCGGCGAGGATGTTCCTTGCGGCCAGACTTGCTTGTTGGCGTACTTTTTGAGCCCGGACAATCTCATGGTGGACCGGGATATGCTTGAGTTCGCGGTCAACCCGCGCTGTTTGCGGGGTGATAATGTGCTTGAACTCCACGGGCGGCGGGAATTTTTCCGGCGTACTCTCAACCGGGGCCGGATCAGGGCCCGGCTCGATTTCGATGTAGGCATGGGTCACGCCCCAGGTCTTGAGGCGTTCGAGATCCTCCCGGCTTTTGATCCTTTTGCGGTTGAAGAGAAAGGGGTGATCCAGCCAGCCGCAATCAAAGCGCTTGATATGTGTCCCGGGCTGGAGTTCTTCGATGGGAACCTTCTTGATCATGGCAGGCTCGGGCTGGCGGCATTGGGCGTTATGGTTTCGGAATAGATTGCGGATCCACTCCCATTACTATACGCCAAGGCCCGGCGAGGGGCAAGAAGGTTGCTGTGCGCCCGGACCAATATGCAGCGGCCCGATTGCGGGCCCCGTTTTTTACAACCCCAGGTTTTTGCCTTGCCGGATAAAGGTGGGGATGGCGAGATATCTTTCCTGGGCAATGATTTTTGGGCACCTGGGAACCATCTCCAGGGCGGGGTGGTTTGTGCTCTCCTTTTTGGGCCCATGGGGCGCGGTGAAAAAGGAAGTTGTCATGCACCGGTTAAGGGCGGAGAGAAATCCCTGCGTGAAGCCGTGCTCTGTGTGATACATTTTTTTTCCTCCAGATGAAAAAGTTGGGTTGTGTTTTGTTCTGAACAGAGCCTATCATGCCAGGTAGGACAAATGGTGTCCTACCTGTAAACTTTTTTTTGCAAACAATATGGCAAAAGACAAAACTCAGCTTTTACGCCTGCTCTTCATCGACCGCAAGATCCGCGAGGGGATGAAAAGCGGGATCATGGCCAACTGCGGCTCCATGGCGGCCGAATATGAGGTGAGCGCCAAGAGCATCCTGCGGGATATCGACTATTTGCGCAGTCAGCGGGATGCGCCCATTGCCTACGATGCCACGAAGCGGGGCTATTACTACACCGAGGAAAATTACGCCCTGCCCGCCATCTCCTTGAACGAGAGCGATCTGTTCGCCATCTGCATCGCGGAAAAAGCCCTGCGGATGCATGAGGATACGCCCATATACCGCAAGCTCCAGAAGGTGTTCCGCAAAATCGAGGATTCCCTGCCCGATAAGGTCTCCATCCATCCCGGCTGGGTGGAAGACAAGCTCTCGGTGATCCCGGAGCGGCAAACCCGGCTTGCGCCGGAGGTGTGGGAGGCGGTGTCGGCGGGCTTGGGGAACAACCGGACGGTGGCCATCTCCTATCGCAAACCAGGCGGGCGGGAGAGCACCGAGCGGCGGGTTGATCCCTACCATCTGACGCGCTACCAGGGGGAGTGGTACCTCATCGGCCACTGCCACAGGCGGGGCGCCATTGTCACCTTTGCCATGTCCAGAATCGAAACGGTCCTGCTCCTTGCCGACAGGTTTTCGGTGCCCAAGGGGTTCGACCATGCGCGCTATAGCGGGACCCAGTTCGGTATTTTCAGCGGGGAGCGGGAGGTGACGGTGAAGATCCGGTTTTCCAAGGAGCATGCCCCCTACGTTCTGGAGCGGGAATGGCATCCCGGGCAGACCCTGGTCCGGGAAAAAGACGGGGGAGTGGTGCTCGGTTTTCCTGCCCGCCACCTCTACGAGGTCAGGCGCTGGGTGTTGTCCTGGGGAAGCGGGGCAAAGGTTCTTGCCCCCAAGGAACTGGTTGATGCGGTGCGTGGGGAGCTTGGTGCCGCGCTGGCGGATTACGGACCGGCCACGAAAGAGGTGGCTTCGTGAGCACGGTTGGGCGCGGGGACGGGATGGTCCGCTGGCTGCTGCTGATCCTTTTTCTGGCTGGGCTTGCCGGCTGCGCTCCGATTGGGCCGGAGGATGGAGGCGCGGCCCGGACAGCCACGAAAAAGGAACTGGCCCTGCTGGGGCACACCATCCAGGTCGGCGCCTTTGCCAAGCTGGATAACGCGGTCCGGTTGATGCAAAAACTTGATGGACTGGGGCTTGACGCCTATTATTACCGCCATGCCGACGGCTTGTACAAGGTGCGGTTCGGGGATTATCCCTCGCGGAAGGAAGCGGCTTCCCAGGCCGCGCGGTTGCGCAAGGCCGGGGTGATTGAGGCATACTATCTGGTCGCGCCGGGGGAATATGCCGCCGCCCGCTTCCGCCACTACGAGGATGCCGCCTTGCGGAGGATGCTGGTGAGCACCGCGCAGGGGTTTCTCGGGATTGCCTATGAATGGGGCGGGGAGTCGGTGGAAAGGGGCTTTGATTGCAGCGGGCTGACCATGACCACCTACAAGCTCAACGGCCTCAATCTGCCGCGTAATTCCAGAGCCCAGTTCCAGGCGGGAATCCCGGTGGGCCGTGAAGACCTCGCCCCTGGGGATCTGGTGTTTTTTGCCACCAACGGGGATAGGACGGTATCCCATGTGGGGATCTATACCGGAAACGGCAGATTCATCCACGCGCCCAAAAAAGGGGAGACCATCCGGCAGAGTTCGCTGCGCAACGGCTATTACGAAGGGTGTTATCTGGGGGCGCGGACTTACCTGGGCAAGGATGGGTGACCGGTCCCCCTGTCTCCTGCATGGTTTCTGATTTTGCCGCCTGCTTCCCGCCGCGGGCAAAAATGATGCTTGGGTGTGGAAATATTAAAGAAAAGAGAAAGGATACCGATAGTTGTGGTGTTGGGAGTATTGCTTCGGAATGGCTGGCAAACGATCAGGACTCAGGAAGGAAATCTCTAATGCAGAAGTGGCAGATAAACGGAACCATTCAGTGGCTGTGCGAGGAATGCGCCAAAGCCAATTCCCATGTGTTTTTGCTGTATCAGCATCAATGGCTCGGCGAGGAAAAGGATCTTGCCGCCTCCTGCGATTGCTGCCGGTGCAAGGATGTGACCGTTGCCCGCCTCGGCAAGCTGCGCTGGCTGCTCTATCCCTTTCTGTGCCTGGCGCCGCGGCAGTGGCCGGCCATGACCAGGGCGGTGCGCCGGGCCAAGTGAGGATTGGCTGATCCTGGCTCAGGCGTGTTTTTCGGTGGTGGAGGTTCCTCTCCCCATGGATTTCAGTGTCCGGGGTGATTTTTTCAGAAGGGCAAGGTGAACAGGGTCGGGATCAGGGCAGTGCGGTCCTTGCAGTATTCAAGAATCTCCAGCAGCATGAATATCCACATGAATATACTCGCATGGATCATGGAGCGGAACAGTACCTTCGGGTAGACGGTAAAGCTCTCCTGGGAGGTGTATGTCTTGAAGGTCGGCAAGATTCTGCCGACTCGCTTGGAATAGTCGGCATACTCCTGTCCGAAAAAATGGAGCAACCGTGTCTCCTCACCCCTGATGACGAAGTAATAATAGACAAAAAATGGGAGGATGATCGCCAGAAGGGTCAGTTTCTGGGCGCTCAAAATGATGCCGACCGCTCCAAACAGTGAAAAGAGATAGAGCGGATTTCTGGAGATGGAGTACGGGCCGTCCTGGCACAATTCTTCGTCCTTTCGTCCGCCAATGTAAACGGTGGCCCAGATCCTGCCCAGGGTTGCGAAGACAATCAGCACATAGCCCACAAGTTCCAAAAACTCGTATAGTTGGCTTTCCCTGTACGGCGAGTCCGAAAAAAGAACGCTGAAGACGAAGAAAAGCCCGGCAATCCAGCTAAACCCAAGCCGGTAGCGTTCCGCTGCGGTATGCATGATGATTCGTTCTCCCCGAAAGAGTTGAGACAGGTTTCTATCGGATCGCCTTTTTCAGGTCAAGGCCGATGGCGCCGGTGATTGTCGCGCCCCGGAGGTTGGCTTGTTCGAGGTTGGCCCCGGTCAGGTCGGCGCGCTCCAGGTTGGCTCCGGCCAGATCTGCCCCGGCCAGGTTGGCGCCGGAGAGGTCGGCGCTTGTCAGATTAGCCCCCTTCAGGTTTGCCCATTTGAGGTTGGCCTTGACGAGGGTGGCGTTTGTGAGATTGGCCCCGGCCAGGTTGGCGCGTATCAGGCTGGCTTCGGCCAGGTTGGCGCCCTGCAGGTTGCAGCCCGGGCAGTTCTGGCTCATGCCGCGGTAAATCATGCCCAGATCCCGGTTGGCCGCTTGCGGACTGGAGCCCTGGTTGGTCTCCTGGATTGTGGGGGTGGATACCGGCGGGGCGATCGGTTCCTCCACCACCACATCGGGAGAGGTGGTGGCGGCGGTCCGTCTGCTTGGCTGCTTCCGCTTGGAGGCGGCGCGTTTCTCTGCCGGTCTTTCTTTAACGCCGGGTGTTATGGTGAAATAACTCGATTTTATGCCGCTCTCCGTATACAGGTGATACTCTTCCCCTTTGCGAAACACATCGTAGCAGATCTCCTCGCCGAAGCCCCAGCGCTTGAATCGGAGGCAGAGCTTGTCGTCTTCCGTTGCCCAGGTCCCGTCATTTTTCTCCGTTTTGCTCTTCTCTGCGTACATCTTGCCGCTGGCGTACATCGCGATGATTGCGGTTTCACCGTATTCATGGATGGAAATGGTGTTGTCCGAAAGAAGATCGATCAGTTCCGCGCCGGTGATTTTGGTTCCTGCCCCAGCGGGTGTTTTTTCCGAGGTGCTTGTCTCCTCTTGCATTATGCCGCAACCGGCAACAAGAAAAAGAAGCAGGGTCAAAGGCAGGAAAAAATAACGGAATTGAGCGTTCAATGTTCTCTCCTCGTGGTTCACTGTGTCATCATCCGGGGTGCGGCAATGGCTGCGGCAAAGGGTTTCCCTGCGAAAACGGGATGCATTCCGGCCCGGAAAGGGGGAAGGCCTCGCCGTGGCGACACCTGACATCCGTTGCGTTTCCGCTTTTTTGGTAAACTTTTTTAGCTTACCTGAAAATAAAATAAAACGCCATGCCCATTGTGCGAAATTTCCCTGTTTGCCGAGACGGGTCCAAGTTTTTCAACTGGAAATTTCGTGGGTGAACGGGTATGTTGATAAATTGTCTCATTTTCTGGATTTCGGGGCGGAAGCCGCTCTTTCCACGGCAATCCGGCTCTACAAGTACAACCGGTTTTTATTGAGAGGTTTGGAGATGGTGAAAACCCTGGCAGCGACAGATAACAGCCCTGCGCAACTCCTGATCCGTCTGGCTCTGGGGGTGGTGATCTTCCCCCACGGCGCGCAAAAGGTTCTCGGCTGGTTCGGGGGGCCCGGCTACGGCGCAACGGTCACCACTTTTTCCGCCCTGGGCTTTCCGTTCTGGGCCATTATCCTTTTGATGGTTTCCGAGGTGTTTGGTTCGCTGCTACTGGTGTTTGGCCTTTTTACCAGGGTGTGGGCCCTGGCCATCGGCGTAGCCATCGCCATCTGCCTGAAAATGAACCATCTGCAGCATGGGTTTTTCATGAACTGGCTCGGGCAGCAGCAGGGCGAGGGGTATGAATACCATCTCCTGGTGCTGGGGATTGCCCTGGCCCTTGTTGTGCGGGGCGGGGGGATGCTTTCCCTGGATCGGATGCTGGCCAGGGACAAACGGCGGGGCGGACTCGTCTTCTGAATCCCGCCTACTGGATTGTCCGCGCCTTTGGCGCTTCATACAGGCTCTGGACATCGTGTTCCGCTTCCAGTTCCGCCATCTTGGCCAAGGCCTCCTCTTCACTCATCCCCAGGCTCTCGGCAAGTTTCTTGATGTCATACAGCGGTTCCCCCTCGTCGGTGTAGCCGATTGGGGAAAGTTCGGGAAAAAATTCGCCGGTGGCAATGCTCGAGGCCTGGCTGATCATCTCCCGGATTGGCGGGGGGCCAAAGAGAAACAGCCATTTCACCGCCTCGCTCCACAGCTTGCCGTCCACGGTTTCGCTGTGCAGAACCTCAAGCGCCATGCCCAGGTCCCATTCATCCTTGAATGCCGTCATTGCTGTCCCGTAACTGTCCAGCAGCACCGCATCTGCGTTGTCATCGGCCAGCTCATGTGCACTAGCACACTTCGCCGACCTCTTCCTAGCATCTGCACCACTGCTGAACAGTTACGCTCCGTGGTTTTTTTCATTTTTTGGCTCCAGGCTGGATAGTTCGTTTTCCTTTCCTTCCCATTTTTTTTGTCCGGCCAGAATATGCTTCAGCGATTCGATCACCTTGCTGGCCTCTGTCTTGGATAGTGTCCCCGGTTCCCCGGTCTTGTAGTATTTTTTCAGGAAATTGGCGTAATGGTTGGGATCCCAGGCAAGATCTTCCACCAGGTGCTTGATGTACATCCTCTGCCGGAAGGTGATGCCCTCCCGTCTGGCGCGATAATGGCCGCTTCTGGCAAAATAGCGCATGAGCCTTTGGAAGCCGGCATCGTCCAGATCCTTGGCCGAGCGGACCCCCGCCACCTTTTCCAGGGTGTCGCGGTATTCCTCGTCGCTTGCGCCCAGCTCTTTTTTGACAATATGGATGACGGCGAGTTTTTTGTGATCCAGCACTCCGTTCTGCTCCTTCTCCTAAATTTTCCGGCCCGCTTCAGGCCAGGCCGAGCCGGGCAAGGTCGGCAAAAAACAGCTCCTCGCTTAGGAACAGATGGGTTTTCAGGCCAAGGGCTGCCGCTCTTGCAATGTGGCCCGGGTTGTCATCCACAAAGAGGGCTTGTCCGGGTTCGACCTTGAGAGTTGCGAGGACGTCGGTGAACAGGCTCGGCTCGCGCTTGGTTTTCCCGAGATGAAAGCTGTTGAAGACTCGGCTGAATTCCTGGAAGAACGGCTGACGCGCGTTGAGGCGGTCAAGCCAGTCGGTCTGGTCGCTGAGGATGACCGGGTTCAGCCCCTGTTTCCGCAGGGCGCGGACCGCGTCAAGCATCCTGGGCCGCAGGATGAAGCGGCTGAGAATGGTTTCGGTCAGCGTCCGGTCTTCGCCTTTGATGCCGGCCTGGCTGCGGAGCAGCTCCCAGTAGGCCTGTTCCGTGGCCTTGCCGGTGACGTAGCCGCAACTGTAAATGGCTTCGACACCGGTGCGGAAAAATTCAGCCGGGTCAAGATGGTTTTCCCTGGCCATGACCTCAAGCCCCAGGGTGAATCCCTCTTCGGCCAAAACGCCGCCATAGTCGAAGAGGATGGTGGTGATGGAGGAGGCGTGGGGCATGGCTCAGCGGATGGCGAGAAGGCGGCGGATCCGTTCCTGCATGGGCGGATGGGTGCTGAACAGGCTGGCCAGGGTCCCGGCGGAGAGAGGATTGACGATGTACATCTGGGCCGTGGCCGGGTTGACCTCCATGGGGCGCTGATGGTTGACCTCTTCAAGGCGCTTGAGCGCGTTGGCCAGCGAGGCCGGATGGCCGCAGATTTGGGCGCCGGTGGCGTCGGCCAGGTATTCGCGGCTGCGGGAGATGGCCATCTGGATCAGGGCCGCAGCAATGGGGGCGACGATCATCATCACGATGGCGCCGAGCATCCCGCCGCCGCCCTCCTCGTCGTCGGTGCTTCTGCCCATGCCGAAGAGCATGGCCCATTGGGTCATGGTGGCCAGGGAGCTGATGGCCCCGGCCATGACCGCGGCCATGGAGCTGATCAGGATGTCGCGGTTCTTGATATGGGCCAGTTCATGGGCCAAAACCCCCTCCAGCTCTTCGCGGCTGAGAATGGTCATCAACCCACGCGTTACAGCCACTGCGGCATGGGCGGGGTTTCTGCCCGTGGCAAAGGCGTTGGGGGTGTCGCTGTCGATGACATAGACGCGGGGCTTGGGCAGGCCGGCCCGCATCGCCAGCCCAGCAACCAGGCTGTGCAGCACCGGCGCCTCGCTCTGCTCCACCTCTCGGGCGCCGCCCATTTTCAGGGCCAGCTTGTCGCTGAACCAGTAGGCGAAAAAATTCATTGCCAGGGCCATGAGCAGAGCCACGGTCATGCCGCTTTGGCCGCCCATGGCCTGTCCGGCCACCATGAAGAGGGCGGTCAAGGCCGCCATCAACATGCCTGTTTTTATCGTGTTTCCCATGGATATCCTCGTTGCCTGTTGGTGGGCATGTTCAGCCGTTCGTATAGCCCTCGTAGTGTCGGGAATATAATTCGTGTCGTATCCAAGTCAAGGGGGCGATGGCTGGAAATGTCAGCGCGGCATGGGCCATTCCTGTTCGCGGTTTTCGGCAAGATAACAGAAGCGGTCCCACTCCACCTCCCGGCCGGAAACCGGGCACCGGAGCTGGACTTTGCGTTCGCCCAGGCCGATCACTTGCCAGTCGCCGCTGCGCGGACCCCCGGCAATGTGAATCCTCTGGCCGACGACAAAGGGGAAGGGGTTGAAAACAGCGACTTGATGGAGGGGCATGGCAGTAATCCTTGTGATTGCAATTCAGGGCAGGTAGACGAGCAGGGCCCCGCTTTTTTCCCGGTCCTTTTTTTCCCAGAGATAGGCGAGGATCGTTCCGTTGCTTTTCATGATCTTCATCTGGGCCTCGATGACGTCCTTGAGCACCGAGCCTTCCGGCGAGTGGAGCCCCTTGCCGGTTATAACCAGGACGGTTTGCAGATGATTGCGCCGGGCCCGGGCCAGGAAATTTTCCGTTTTTATTTCCGCCTCGGAACCGGTGCAGCCATGGAGATCGAGCCTCTCCTGGGGCGGGGGAGAGCTTCGGATCGTTGCTTGCAACGCTTGGGCAGGGGTTGGCAGTTCCTCTTTTTCCGTGAGGATTTCGGTAAGGGTTGCGGCGGGAATCCCGCTCGCCAGGGCGCTGGCGAAGCTGTGCGGGAGGTCGTTTTCCTGGTCTTGGCAAAAAAGAACGCCCAGGTCCTCGCTGGCCGTCAATTTGCGGATGGGCTGTTTCCCGGTCTTTTTTTTCGAGCCCCTGACAGCGGGCTCTGCCTGCCGTGGGGAGCGGTTTGGTTTGCGCATCGATCTTGGCAAAGGAAAGAGGGAAAGAGGAAAGTGTTGCGTATCTGAAAATATGCATAGCGTGTTTCAGGCGAAGAGACAAGAGACAAAAAATACCCGGCCAAAGGCAGGAACTGCAAAGGGTTGCGGATCCCCCTGCGCAAAGGGCCAAAAAAAATCTGGTTTGCCTTTCTCATTCCTGGTACTCTCTTCCCAAGCCGTAGTAAATTTCCCTCCTTTTTCGAGGAGATAGTTTTCGCGCCCGGGCCGGTTGCCATGGCGCGGGCACGGTTTGACCGCCGGACCGCAAACCAGAGAGGGCCTCTGCCGCATGGATAAACAGATACATTGTATTGTGACCGGCGAGCGGGGAGAAATCCGCTCGTTTGCCCTTTCCAGACAGACCGTCAAGGTTGTGCTGGGTCTCTGTTGTTTTTTCCTGTTCGGCAGCGGGTTCGGTTGGTTTTCCTCCGGGGAAAATATCGTGTTGCGCAAGCAGCTTGCGCAAGTGCAAAAGGAGCTGGATGTCACCGTCGCCTCGAATGCCAGCATGCAGGCGCGGACCGCCAAGCAGGAGCAGGAGCAACAGGCTCTGCTGAACGCCGCCCTGACCGACCTGAAACACAAGAGCCGGGTTATCGAATCGATCCTCGCCTCGGTGGGGGTGAATCTCGAAGTGCATGAAAGCGCGAAAGGCGCGGGCGGACCTTTCACCCGGCAGCCTCAGGATTCCTACGAAGGCCTGACCCTGAGGGTGGACCATTATGTGGATACCATCCAGTCCGTGCCTTTGGGCGCGCCGGTCCGGGGAACCATTACCTCCCAGTTCGGCGGACGGCTCGATCCCATCAACGGGCAACCCGCCTTCCACAGCGGAGTTGACATCAGAAATAATCCCGGCGCCAAGATCATTGCCCCGGCGGGCGGCGTTGTTGTCGCCAGCGGCTATGACAACGGGCATGGCAACTTTATCGTCGTGGATCACGGCAACAGATTCCAGACCAGCTATTTCCACTTGCAGAAGGGGTTTGTCAAGACCGGCGAGGCCGTGACCAGAGGGCAGGGCCTCGGACTGGTGGGCAACTCGGGGAGAAGCACCGGGGCCCATCTGCATTATGAAATAAAATACCGGGACAAGTTGATCGATCCGGTCAAGTTTATCCAGGTGCCTTCCCGCGCCGCCGCCTTGCAGACGAAGCAGGCCGCGGCAATGGCCAAATGATGCGGCTCCGGGCGTTGCGTCCGGAGTGAAATTCTTCAGGAAATCCGCGACAGGTGATCGGTATGGGATTTTTTAGCAGGCAGGGCATCGGAGAGGCAAAGCCGGAGACGATCACCAGCGTCATCGGCGCGGACATGCAACTGGCCGGTGATATCTCGTTCAAGGGCAAGTTGCGGCTCGACGGCAAGGCCGAGGGAAACATCCGCGGGGAATATCTTATCCTCGGGGAAAGCGGGACCATCTCCGGTGACGTGGTTGTCTCCACCTTTGTCTGTTCGGGACGGGTAGAGGGCACGGTCAATGTCCAGAAGCTCTATGTGGTGAAAAGCGGCTTTATCGAAGGCAAGGTCGAAACCATGGACCTGGCGGTGGAATCCGGCGCCGTGCTCAACGGGGAAATCAAATCCCGGAGCCAGGAGCTGCGGCTGGTGCCCGGTTCGTCTGCTACGGAAGAGGATTGGGATGTGCGGATGAAGGAAGCCGCTGCCCAAGCCCCGGTCAAGAAAAAGGGGATTGCCGCCAAGTAATCAGCAGCACTGGGTCATAGTTCTGTTTGCCGCCATGCGAATCCCGGATGGCGGTTTTTTTTGTGATGCATCGCGAGGTTTTTGATTCAGGTCAAGGAGAAGAGGGTTCTGCTCGTGGTATGATGGGAGCAAGATAATGCAGGTAAGCTACCCACAGGAGGTGCCGCGATGATGGAGAAAAAGAGTCTTGCCGAGACCAGGATTTTTGACAGCCGGAGCATGAAAAAGGTATTGATGCACGATTCGCCCTGGTTTCGAATCCTGAACTTCAACCTCAGCGCCGGCCAGGTTTTCCCGGTGCATTCCCATGATACGGAGGGCCAGCTTTCCATCCAGGTGCTGGAGGGAACAGGGGAATTCCTCGGCAAGGATGACCAGGCCATTCCGGCGCAGGCAGGCGATTTGCTGCTCTGCGACATCAGCGAGCCCCACGGCGTCCGGGCGCACACCGATCTGCGGATTCTGGTGACCATCGCCCCGCCGTTTTAGGGAAAGGAACAGAGAGCATGGACAGGCAGCAGGTGGCAGTGCGCGACGAGGTTATTCGGCTGGGGCAGTTTCTCAAACTGGCCGGGGTGGTTGAGACCGGCGGCGAGGCCAAGCTGCGGATTCAAGAGGGCGAGGCAAAGGTTAACGGCGAGGTGGAAACCAGGCGCGGGCGGCAGCTTGTGCCAGGAGATCTGGTGGAGTTTGGCGGGGAGATCTTGGAGGTTGTCGTGAAGGCGGGCGCTTAGGTTTCCGCCAAACCCTTCTCGTAAGCCAGGCGTGTTGCGCTGTTGAAGCAGACAAAGAGGATAACGGCGAGATGTTCGTTTTTCGCCAGGGCTTGCCGCGCCTCCCGCACGGCGATGCGGGCCGCCTCTTCCTTGGGATAGCCATAGACCCCGGTGCTGATCGCGGGAAAAGCGATGGTCCGCAGATCATATTCGCGGACAAGGGCAAAACAATTTCGGTAACAGCGGGCCAGTAGTTCTGGTTCCCCTTGGCTTCCGCCGTGCCAGACCGGTCCCACCGTGTGGATGACCCAGGCGGCAGGCAGGTTGTAGCCCTTGGTGATCCGCGCCTCCCCAGTCGGACAGCCGCCCAGGGCTCGGCATTCGGCCAGCAGCCCAGGCCCGGCAGCCCGGTGGATGGCGCCGTCCACCCCGCCGCCGCCGAGCAGGGAATTGTTGGCCGCATTCACGATGGCATCCGCCTTGATCCCGGTGATATCCTCTTCCGTCAGTTGGATTCCGCTGCGTGGCATGGTTGGCTCTTTTCGTCGGAAGTTCAGGGAAAACCGCCCTCGTTGCCGGTGACTGTGTGATACAGGGTGTTGAACGGGGAATAGATGGTAACCTCTCTGTCCGCACCCATCTTCACCGTGCTCCATTCCTGGGGCGAATACCAGATGCCGATCTCCTCCCCTTCCGGGGTGCGGATCACCTTGCCGTGATATCTGGTCTGCAGGTTGCGATGGGGGTTGTCGATGATCTCCATCCAGCCTTGCAGCTTCTTTTCCGTCAGCTCCACCGGGATCCAAAACTCTTTTTTCAGGCGGTATTCCGGCCTGATTCCCAGGATGGCCAGGGGGAAATTCTCCGGGCCGCTGTAGTAGTAGGTGTAGCCCGGCAAGGGTCGATACGATTCCAAGGCCTCGTTGATGCGGAGATCCTCCTGGAAAATAAAGGTGGGCCGGCCGCAGGCGGCAACGACCAGGAGCAGCGCCAACAAGGCAATGAGCTTGGGAAAATGTGTACGCATGGTGTCCTCCTCTTGTTTCTTTTCTCAATTATATGCCGAAAGAGGAGGAAGGGTGGCAATAAAAAAAGGCAGATCCCGCGAAGGGATCTGCCTTTTTTTATTGCCTGCGCTGGGGAAAACTCAGATTCCGGCGGCGGCGCTGGTCATCTGATCATAGAACTCGGTCACTTCGTTTTTCTTGTCTGATTCCATGCAGGCCATGGCCGCTCTGGGGTGCTGGTTGAGAACCCCGGAAACCATGTAGGGGATGAAATAGCCCCAGTCGATCTTTTCCCGCCAGGGCAGGATCTGCTCCTCGATCACCTTGATCAGGGGGCGAACCTGGAACTTGGGGTTTTTCAGGAAGGAAAGCAGCAGCTCCAGGGGGCAATTGCCCGCGCCGCGGCCGATGCCGTACAGGGTGGCATCCAGATAGTTGATCCCGCAGATGATGGAGGAGATGGTGTTGGCAAAGGCCAGTTGCTGGTTGTTGTGGGCATGGATGCCGATGGTCTTTTCCGGCATCCGCTCCATGTACATCTTGGCCAGCACCTCGATGTCCTCCTGGTAGAAGGCGCCGAAGCTGTCCACCAGATAGATGATGGGAACCCGGCACTTGGCCAGGTCGTTGAGCCCCTCTTCCAGATCGCGCGGCCCCACGGTGGAAACCGCCATCAGATTGATCGTGGTCTCGTAGCCTTTGTCCATGCAATGGTGCGCCAGGGCTGCGGCCTTGTCGATCTGGTGAACATAGCAAGCCACCCGGATCATGTCCAGGGAGCCTTCCGAGCGCACCGGGATATCGTCGTAGTCGATCCTGCCGATATCCGCCATGGCCGAGAGTTTGATCTTTTTTTCCGAATCCCCGATGATGCGCTGCAGATCCTTTTCCCCGCAAAAGCGCCAGGGGCCGACTTCTTTGCGGTCAAAGGCGGATTCGGAGCTGAGGTAGCCGATCTCCATGTAATCGACCCCGGCGTCGGCCAGGGCATGGTACACCTGTTTGACAAAGGTGTCGTCAAACTGCCATTTGTTCATCAAGCCGCCGTCGCGGACAGTACAGTCAATAACCTTGATTTCCGGTCTGAACATGGGGAAGTCTCCTTGAAAAAGACGCTATTTTAGCAAGTAAAGGAAGGGATCATACCCGATCTTTTGCCGGGCGGCAATGTGCAATGAAATTTTTTACGTTGTGCCCGATCTGGTCGAGGTTCTTCTCCCGCAACGCCTTGCTGCCGAAGAGAGTGGTGGATACGCCCACCGCCACGGCGCCCGCCCCGAAATATTCCTGAAGATTGGCCAGGCTCACCCCGCCCACCGCAACGAGGCGGAGGTGATCGAAGGGGCCGAGGAGATCCTTGATATACTGGGGGCCGCCCATGGCGCCGCAGGGGAAGACCTTGATCAGATCGGCGCCGGCGGACCAGGCGGTGTAGACCTCGGTGGGGGTCAGGGCTCCGGCGACAATGGGGATGCCTTCCGCCTTGGCATACTCGATGACCTTGGTGTCCGTATTGGGGGTAACGAGAAACATGGCCCCACAGCCCACACCCCGCCTCGCTTCTTCGAGATTACGGATGGTGCCCATGCCCAGCAGTTTGCCCTCGGGCACGGCAGGACGGTATTCGGCAACTATCTTTTCGGCGCCGGGTGTGTTCATGGTGACTTCCATGGCCGTGAGTCCGGCGGCAAAGGAGATCTGCATGACCTCGCCGAAGAAATCACCCTCCACTCCCCGCAGGATGCCGATGACCGGAACTTTTAATTCCATGGGTTGCTCCTTTCTGTGATTACTCAACAATCTTAGCAACAGGAGGAATATGCGTGATTCTCCTGTTCATTTCTTTGCTTGCCCAAAGAAACGAACCAAAGAAAGGGCACCCCCGCCACTTGTCCCGCCGTAGGCGGGATGCCCTGTGCTCCTCGATGCTGCCGGGGCTTTGCAAACTCGGCTAACGCCTCAAACAGTGCAAAGCCCTTTTTCGGCAGCCTCTCCGGTGCTCGGCTGCGTGACAATGGGATTTTGACTGCATATGAAAACAAAGGGCTTTACTGAGATTGCTCAGGTCAGCAGATTTTTTTCGCGGGATTATTGTACCACGCAGGGCGCGGAGCGCACGGAGTTTGCTTCCCTCAAACTCCGTCTATTTCCGGGGTTTGATCCGGTTGGTGGGCTGGGCCTGCCAGGGATCGTCCGGCCAGTGGTGCTTGGGATAGCGGCCCCGGAGTTCCTTTTTCACCTCATGGTAGGCTCCTTCCCAGAAGCCGCGCAGATCCTGGGTGATCTGCATGGGGCGCTGGGCCGGGGAAAGCAGATGGAGCAGGACCGGCACCGTGTTGTTGCAGACCTTGGGGGTGTCAGCCAGCCCGAACATCTCCTGGAGGCGCACCGCCAAGACCGGCGGCTCGCCTGGGGTGTAGCGCAGCCGGACCTTGGAGCCGCTGGGCACCGTAAGGTGGGTGGGGGCTTCCCGGTCCAGCCGGCTCTGCTGTTGCCAGTCGAGCCGGGCGGCAAGGATGGCGAAGAGGTCGAGTTTTTTGAGGTGTTCGGCGCTTCGCATTCCGGTGAGGTAGGGCGACAGCCAATGGTCAAGGCTTTCGAACAGGGACTCATCGGAGACCTCGGGCCAGCCCGCCTCCGGCTGCCAGAGGCGCATGCTTATGAGCCGCGCCTGCAGCTCCCGGGCCTTGTCGCTCCAGGGCAGGGCTCCAAGGCCAAGGCTGCGGATGCCGGACAAGAGGGCGGCCAGCACCGCTTCGGCGGAAGGCTTTGCCAGAGGGGCGGTCTCCAGGATCAGCTCATCCAGGCGCAGGAGACGCTGACCCTTGACCGTGCTGCTCTGTTCTTCCCAGAAAACCTTTTCCTCCCGTTGCAGCCTGGCATTAAAAAGGGAGATGATGGCCTCCCTGGCAAGGGGGGCGGCGAGAAAGATTCTCCCTTCGATCCGGCCCGCGTCTAGTTCGGCCACGGCCAGATATTCCTGGCCGGCGAGGCGGTCATGCGCAGGGAGAACCGCTCCCCGGCCGGAAGTGAGTTTGTATTGCCCCCTCCCCTCGTTCCTTCGCTGACCGATCCGGTCCGGGAAGGCCAGGGCCAGGAGTTCGCCCACGCTCGCCGTCGGCGCTGCCTTGTCATTGCCTTTGGGTCTGGCGGGTTTGGGCAGATGTTCCCGAAGCTGTCTGCTGGTCTGCGCCACCCGGCGGCACCCATCGGTGTCCGCCTCAAGGGCTCTGGCTGCGGCCGGGCCATCGGTGCGGAAGGCGGCCAGAGCGTGGATGCGGTCTTCGATGTCCGCCGAACGTTCCCGCCCCTTGATGATGTCCCGTTCCGAGAGCAGGGCGGCCAGGTCGCAAGCCAGATCGGTCGCGTTGTGCGTGGCAGCCCCAAGCAGCATATGGCCCAGGCGCGGATGGGTGGGGAGTTCGGCCATTTTTTTGCCAAGCGGAGTGATGCGCCCCTGGCGGTCCAGGGCGCCGAGGGTGAGCAGCACCGACTGCGCCTGGGCGAAATGCCCTGCCGGCGGTGGGTCGAGCCAGCGCAGTCCGTCAGGTTTATGCACCCCCCAGCGGGCCAGATCCAGAACCATTTGGCTCAGGTCGGCGGTCATGATCTCCGGCGGGTCAAAGGGCTTGAGGCCGTGGTCCTCGCCCATGCTCCACAGCCGATAGCAGTGCCCCGGGCCGAGGCGTCCGGCCCGCCCGGCCCGCTGGGTGGCCGAGGCGTGCGAGATGCGTTGGGTGGTGAGGCGGCTCAAGCCGCTGTTGGGGTCGAATTGCGGGCTCCGTTTCCAACCGCTGTCCACCACGGTGTGGATGCCCTCGATGGTGACGCTGGTTTCGGCAATGGGGGTGGCCAGGATGATGCGTCGTCGTCCCTTTGGGTCCGGCTGCACCGCAGCGGTTTGGGCACCGAGGCTCAGGTCGCCGTACAGGGGATGGATGGCGATTTCCCCTGGAGGCAGGGCTGCGGTCAGCAGCGCCTGGGTATGCCGGATTTCCGCCGCGCCGGGGAGAAAGGCCAGAATATCGCCCGGCTGCTCGGTCAGCCCCTTGTGGATGGCTGCGGCCACCTGTTTGGCGATTTCGCGGGGCTGGGGCTGCGCCGGCGGTGCGCCCGGGCAGTATTCCACGCCCACGGGGTAGCTCCGGCCCGTGCCCAAAACCACCGGGGCGTTATTCAGCAATCGGCTGACCGCCTCGGTGTCCAGGGTGGCGGACATGACCAGGAGCTTGAGGTCGTCGCGCAACCCGGTCATCACGTCAAGGCAGAGGGCCAGGGCCAGATCTGCCTGCAGGCTGCGTTCGTGGAATTCGTCGAAGATGACCAGCCCCACTCCGGCCAGCTCGGGATCGTCCTGCATCCTCCGGGTGAGCACTCCTTCGGTAACCACCTCTACCTTGGTTGCCGACGAGACCTTTGCCTCAAAACGGACCCGGTAGCCCACAGTCTGCCCGACCTCCTCGCCCAATTGCCGGGCCATGAAACCGGCGGCCATCCGGGCCGCCAACCGGCGCGGTTCGAGCATGAGGATAGTCCGCCCTCCCAGCCAGGGCTCAGCGAGCAGGGCCAGGGGTGCCACCGTGGTCTTGCCCGAACCGGGGGGAGCGCTGAGCACTACGGCCTCGCGGCTGGCGAGCTGCGTCCGCAGCGTGGGGAGGATTTCGTGGATGGGGAGGGTGCTTATGGGGACACCATACGTAATTGCCGTTGCCGCGCAGGTGATTGGGGCGGGATCCCATCTACTATAACCCGCGACATTCGAGCCATGCGGGATGCTACCAAAGAGGGGGGCTCTGGTCAATAAGTAGCTCTGATCCCCCCATGATTAGAGCGCCCAACTCGCCTGTACCCACAATCTCGGATTGCGATTCAAGTTGATGGGCTCCGAGTTGGGCTGGCCGCCATGTATGCGCCAGGCCACATAGGCATTGATCTGCAAACCAAGAAAATTGGCATTCGCCCCCACCCCGGCGCCGGAGATGGTGCGGGTGTTTTCCCCGGCAAGGAATGGATCGTGGTTGATCCGCACCGATCCCGCATCGTAGAATACCACGCCCTGGAGATCGGGCAGAAAGCGATGGCGCAGCTCCATGGTCGTCAACCAGCCTTCGTCGCCTTCGGCTTCCCCTTGCGGATACGCCCGCACGCCGTAGGCCCCGCCCAAAAAGAATTTCTCGGAAGAGGTGAGGTTCTTGTCGGCCCACTGACCCGAGAGCGAAACGGACAACGCATCACGATCGGTCAATCGTTGCAACCGCGTGACATTATAGGCCAATCGGGTGAATCCCCCATTGCGGCGGGCAGAGAGTTCGTCGGCGGCCTGCGATTCGGTATCCATGCCCAAGTGGCCCGCGACCAGTGCAAGATCACAGGAAGTAACCCCACCCCCTCCCAGCAGGTCGTGATGATTGCCGGCCAGGCCAAAATTGGCGAGGCGAATGTGTTGGGCGGCTGCGGTAACCGGCGCATCGGTGAAGTCGTCGAGTTTTTTGTCTTCCCAAGTCAAGGTGCCGGAGAGATTGCTTCCCTGGCTGCGGATGAATGGATACACCGCGAACAGACTGGTCCCGGTAGCCGTGCCATGTGCTTGCAATGGGGCGAATTCCTTGCCCAGACGATAGCGGGTATCGAAATACGCCGCACCCAGGCGTAAACCGCTGCTGCCTGCCGGAATCTGATAGGCGACGCGGGCATAGGTCTGCTCCTGGTCGCTGGCCAAGGCGCGGACAGTGAACTGATCACCCATTTTCAGCGGGCTGTTCAGGGCCAGCGCGCCATCCACGCGGTTTTCTCCGGTATAACGATTGCCAAAGTTGTCCGCTTCGACCCTGGCGAAATAGGGCGCGGCAGGGTCGATCTCCACGACAAGGTCGGATGTCCCGACGCTGGCGCCGGGTTGCAGCGTGGCGCGGGTGGCGCCCACTCCCGGCGTATCGTTCAACAATAACAGGGCGCGCTCCACCGGTGCGGCCTGCAGCGCTTCACCGCTCTTGATTTCACGCAAATAATCGCTTGCTCGGGCATCGGACAGTCGCGATTGATTGTTGATCTGCTGCTCGCCAATACGACCCTCCACCACGGCGATCACCACCACGCCGTCTTGAATCTCCTGGGCCGGCAGATAGGCCCGCGCTATGATATAGCCACGTTCGCGGTAGTAGGCGGTGATCCGTGCCGCCCCTTGATAGAGCTCGGCAAGGGTATGCTCGCCGCCGACCAGGTCGGCGACCAGGGCTTCCAGTTCAGTCGCGGTAAAGACGCTGCTGCCGGAAACACGGATACCGCTTACGGCGATGCGCACATCGCCCTGGGCTGAGTCTCTGCGCGTTACATTCTCTTCAAGCCGCAAGGGAGCTGTTGTCTTCGGCGTGTTCAACTCGGGTTGTGTTTGCAACTCGCGGATCGTCTGCCCGGCGTCCGGGGCAGCCGGGGCCGCATGGGCGGACAGGGTCGCCAAGAAGATCAAGGCCAGGGCGGACAGAGTGCAGTGTTGGGTGTGTCGGATGTTCACAGAGCTGTCCTTTTTAATTACTCGCCGCTTGTCTTGGCATCGGATTTTTTCTTTTCCTCATCTTCCTCATCGGAATTATTCGTGTCGGTAGGCAATTTGACCCCGCCATTCACCAGGGTAAGACTGCCAACCTGCTCGACGGTGTGATTGTTTTCGATGCTGACGCCTGTACTTTGGGGTTTGGAAAAGTCGAGGATACCTGAGGGAACGAGTACAGGAGTAGCCGGTGGTGTTATCGCTGCCGTTTTTGCCGCATTGAAAGCGGTAAGCAGATTCGCCCCGTCACCGGGCAAGGCAACCACTGCCTCAGCAACAGTGGGCAGCGTTTCTCCCGCTGCTGGCGCTGGCCTTACCGTCAGCATGCCATCTGTGTATGTGATGCTATAGTTGCCGGCGGTCAAACCACTTGGGGTGATCAGGTAGCTGCCCGGGTTGACCGCGCCTTGGGAGGTGCCACCATAAGCCAGGGTGCCGTCCAGTACGGCGTAGGTTTCGCCGTTGGCAAAGCCGGCGTAGGTCACCCCATTGCCTCCCATGAAGGGAATGCCGGTATAATATTTAGTCGCATCATTTGCGGCAATCGTCAGGGCGCGGGCGATGATATCGGCGGTGGTCGCGGCGGTGGGGTTGACGGTGTAGTTGCCTGCATCCGCATTGTCTAGGGCGATGTTGTTTACGTTCACACTCTTGCCGGTGCCGACGTTTTTATCGAGATAGGCGGCAATGCCGCTGATGGAGAGAAGGTCACCGGCTACGCGGTTGTCTGCATAGGTGACAATCGCCGCTGTGGTGCCGTCATACACCTTGGCCACCCCCGTTGCGGTGACGGTCAGAGGGCGGGCGGTGATGTCGGCGGTCACGCCGGTCGGTTGCAGCAGGGAGTAGTTGTCGGCATCCGCGCCGCTGATGCTGTAGCCACTGACAATGACGGTTTTGTCGAGAGCAACATTTTTGTCGGTGAAAACACCGCTACCGCTGCCGCCCAAAGAAACGGCATCGCCGCCCAAAGCGGTGACCGTGGCCGCGCCGCCCAAGGTGGCGGTGGTGGTGCCGTCGTATACTTTGTTTGCTGCGGTAACCCCGGCGACGGCGAGATTTGCGCGGGTAATATCGGCAATGGTCGCGGCGGTGGTGTTGAAGGTGTAGTTCCCGGCATCGGTGTTGGTCAGGGTGATGTCGCTTACATTCACGGTCTTGCCCGGACCGACGTTTTTGTCGAGATAGGCCGCTGTGCCGCCGATGGTGAGAAGGTCGCCTGCTACACGGTTGTCTGCGTAGGTGACAATCGCCCCTAAGCCACCGTCATACACCTTGTTTACGCCGGTTGCGGAGATGGTCAGGGCTTTTTGGTTCACCGTAAGTGCGCCGTTGGCATAGGCCAAGGAATAGCCGAGGCTGGTGGCGGTTGCTGCGCTCGGGGTGATATTGTGAAGAGTGCCTGCGGTTAACTGGCCGGAGGTGGAGGTGGTGCCGTCGACGGTATAGCTTGGTCCGCTGCTGATGGCGGCAGCGAGCGGATCGCCGTCGATCAGGCCTGCGGAGCTGTAAGTGAAGGCGGGATTCGCATCGCCGTATGTCTTTGTCTTGTTCTCGGCGGTCAGGGTCAGGGTCGGCTGAATGCGGAAGTAGAGCCGATTTCCCGAGGCAAGCGGGTCGCTGCCGTCGTCGACGTTGTAGCGTTTGCCCGCCTCGGCCAATCCGCCGCGACTGGTGTTGGTTGGGTTGCCGGTATAAATGCGCCAGGCGCCGCCAGGGCCGGTGGTAATGGCGGCCGAGCCGGGATTTTTGAAATTGTCGCCGCTGCCCGTGGCGTCCGGTGTGGCAGCGGCATCCGCGACCAGGGTGACCGCATTGGCGCTGGTGCTGGTCGTTGCGATGGCGCTGTTCAGGGTCAGGTCGCCGGTTTGGGTGCGGATGTCCACCAGTCCGGTGGCGTTAATGGGCCCGATGCTGAGGGCGTTAGAGTCAACGAGGGACACGTTGTTGGTGCTGGTTGCGGCAACGGTGCCGAAATTATTGTTGACGTTGGCGAAGGTCGCGTCGCCCGCGCCCGTGTTGAGGGTGAGCGTCCCGGCGGTGGCCGTTACGGCGCCGGGCGCGCTGACACTGCCCCCCGCCGTCGTGCGCAGGATTGTCGCGCCGCCGAAGGTGGTGGCGCCGCCATAGGTCTGGGTCCCGGAAGTCCTGACCAGGCCCCCGTTAATCGCCAGCGTAGTCCCACTGGCGCCGTTCAATGAAGCGAGCGCAGTGCTGCTTCCTATCGTGCCTCCCAGCGTTACCGTCCCGCCGCCCAGAACATCAAGTGCGCCGGAGCCCTCGATCGTGCCGCTCAGCGTCAGCGTATTCCCGGCCGTCGCACCCAAGGCGCTGGCTGTTGCAAGGGTGACCGGCCCAGAAAGCGAAGCTGTGCCGATGCCGGTTAACGCCCCGGCTCCGCCAACGCCCGTACCGTTCAAGGTCACGGTTTCGCTGCCAACGGCAACATTGGCAATTTCAAGGGTTGCGGCGTCCGCCACGGTGGTGCTGCCCGCGGTTGAACCAAGCGCGGCAACGTTAGCGGCGACCAGCTTGCCTGCGTTGATTGTCGTCGCGCCCGCGTAGGTGTTCGCCCCGGAGAGCGTCACGTTGCCCGCGCCCAGCTTGGTCACGTTCCCCGAACCGCTGATTACGCCGGCGTAAGTGCCGCTACCCGCCTGGTCGAACACCAGCGTCGCGTTGTCCGCAATAGCGCCTTGCAAACTCGTGGTTGTGCCTGTCAGTGTGCCGGCTGTCACCGTGGTGGTGCCGCTATAGGTATTCGCGCCGGCGAGGGTGAACACACCACTGCCCTGCTTGACCAATGCCACAGTGCCAATGCC
Organism: Desulfobulbaceae bacterium UBA2273; assembly: GCA_002347095.1. Classification (GTDB taxonomy): domain Bacteria; phylum Desulfobacterota; class Desulfobulbia; order Desulfobulbales; family Desulfurivibrionaceae; genus Thiovibrio; species Thiovibrio ferrireducens. Next base: position 58,508 of record DDWZ01000011.1, read on the forward strand.
GTTTTCAATCACCCCGGCGAAAGCCGTATTCGTCCCATCTCCCGTGGTCAGCGTTGAAGTGGCCGCCCCGCTGTTCGTCACGATTCCGCCCGTCGTCCCGCCGCCGGACAACGATCCGATCGTCTCATTGCTGTTGTTCAGGTCCAGCGTTACCCCGGCAACGTTTGCCAGCGATACCGCTCCGCTGTCCACGATCGCTGCATCTCCGGCAAGTCTCAGCGTGCCCCTGTTAATTGTCGTCACCCCGGTGTAGGTGTTGTTGCCGGAGAGGGTGAGCGTGCCGGTGCCTTCTTTCGCGAGAGCGCCACCGGCATCGGCGGAGATGACGCCGCTGATGACGGCCAGGTCTGAGGCCGAGCCGGTGTTATCGTTAACGACGATGGTGTGCCCAGAGGCGCCAAGGGAGAAGGGGTTCGTCCAGGTAACAACGTTGTCGGCAATGCTGGAGCCGAAAATGAGATGGGCGGTGGCGTTGGCGGAGAAAAATCCGGTTGTCGTGCCCCAGATCGGCGTGCCGGCGAAACCGTCGATGGTCAGCGCGCCGCCGTAGGCCGCGAAGCCGCCACCGTTCGTGCCGAACTGCATCTGGTTCGGGCCGCTGCCAAAGGCGCGTGAGAAGTTGCCTTGAGTGGCGAGCACACCGCCGTTGAGCGTGAGATTGGCAGGGGAGATCGTGCCGAGGGCGCCGAGTGCGAGTGTGCCGGCAGTAATCGCCGTGGTGCCGGTGTAGGTGCTGGTGGCGTTGAGAACGAGGTTGCCGGCGCCGGCCTTGGTTAAACTGCGCGCCCCGCCGCTCTCGCCGAGGGCAGCGTTGAGCGTGGTGGTGTTGGTAACGGTAAGGGTGCGGTCGCCGCTCAGGGTGACAGCGCCGTTAAGCGTCAGCGCGAGACTATCGGCAAAGGTGGAGTTCGCATTGACTATGACAGGGTTGGCAAGTGTACGGGCGCCGCCGCTGGCAGCAAGCGAACCACCATTGAGCAAGAGCGTCCCGCTGCCCAAGGCGTTGTTGTTGCCGACAAAGAGTCTGCCGGCATTCAATGCGGTGTTGCCGGCATAGCTGTTCGCGCCGTTCAGGGTGAAGCGACCGGCGCCGGTCTTGGTCAACCCCCCGGTCCCGGCGATCACCGCGCCGGAACTCTGGCTGCCTCCTCCGGTGGTGTCGCTGACGTCGATGGTGACGAGGCCGCCCGCGTTGATGGTGCCGGCGGCTTGCGATAATGACCGGGCAGTGACGGTGAGCGCGCTGTTGTTCAGGGTGATGCTGTCGTTCAGGGTGACACTGCCCGCCGAGGTCAGATTCAAGGCTCCGGCCGCGTTGCGGGTGATCGTGGCGCCGGAATCCTGGACGATGTTGCCGGGATTGAAGGGGTCGGCGTAAGTGATGATCGACAGCGCGTTGCCGTTGGTCAACGTCCCGGCGCCCGTGATCGTAATGTCGCCCGCCTCACCTGCGTCAAAACCGCCCGTCGTCTGAACAATCACATCTCCGCCCGCAAGCGCGGAATTAATCTCGGTCCAGCCCAGGGTGGAGCCGGAACCGAACGCTGGTTCGAAAGTGGGACCAGCCGTGACGTTATTCGACGACGAACCGGCGACGATGGTCAGATTGGTCGGGTCGAGCAGCAGCGTGCCTGCGCTGCCCTTCGGCGCAAGCCTGTCAACGTTCGCCGCAAAGATGAGGCTGCGCTTGCCGGAAACTTCAACGAACCCGCCATTTCCGCCCTGGGTACCGCCACGGGCGGAAATCGAGCCGAAGGCACGCATGGTGTCATCCGCCCACAGGATTATCGTGCCGCCGTTGCCGTTGGTCAGGGCGTCACCGTTGAGCTGCGCACCCTGGGCGACGAAGGTGGCGGCGGCGTTTGGCTCCGGCCCCTTGCCCTGAAAGTTGCCGCCGACCAGCGCGGTGCCGCCGCCGGAAGCGCCGGAGACGTCGAGGCGCGCGGAGTCTAACAGCGCGACGTGGTCGCCCAGCACTTTGACGGTGCCGCCGGTTTCGCCGATGTTGCGGCCGGAGGCATCGAGGGTGCCGCTGACGTTCACCTGGCCACCTTGCCTATCGCCCAACAGGGTGATGACCCCGCCCTGGTTCTGGATGGTGTGTGCTTCGATGATGCCGGTGTTGTTGACCACCGAGCGGGTGAGGAGGCCGGCTGCCTGGGCAGAGAGGATGACTTGGCCGCCATCGGCGCGAATGAGGTGTTTGTTCTCGGCCAAGGCGTTCAACGTGCCGTGATCAATGGTGTAGGAAAGCAGCGAGCCGTTGTGGAGATGGAGCGTCACGGTATCGCCCGCGGCGAGCAAGGCGGTGCCGAGGGTGGCGCTGATCACCCCTTCGTTGCGCGCTTCGGGTGCGAGCAGGGCGAGGTAGCCGCTATTCGCGGCGGTGAGCGCGCCTTGGTTGACCACTGATCCCGCCGCACCGCTAGTGCGGAAGGTATAGCTACCTGCCAGGAAATCGGCATCGTTCAGGCTCAGGCTGGAGGCGACCAGGCCGCCTACATTCACTTGGGCGGTGCTGCCGAACAAGACGCCATTGGGATTCAAGACGAAGACTTGGCCGTTGGCGCGGAGGTTGCCGAGGATTTGGCTGGGGGCTTGGCCGAGCACCCGGTTGAGGGCGATGGCGCTACTGCCGGGCTGATTGAAATGGACGGTCTCGCTTTGACCGATGTTGAAGCCTTGCCAGTTGATGGCGAGTTTGGGACTGGTTTGGGTAACCGTGAGGGTGGTGCCGTTCTGGCCGATATTACCGCTGCCGGCGCTGATCTGCCCTCCGTCGGGCAGGGCGAGGGCGCAGGCAGGGAAAGCCAGCGCCAGGGCAAGGTGGCGCAACAGCCCCCCTGTTCGTTTGCTGGGGGTATGTGTTGCTACGCGGGCAGGTGCGCCCTGCCATGTGTTCCACCTCAAGAAATAGATGCGGCCCATGGTTTTTGTTCCATTTTCGGAATTATTTTCCCGTGGCCTTTCTCTTCTCCTTAAAACCTATTTTATCATGAATAGTCCCTGTGGTTACATTAATTTTAGATCGATTCTGGAAGAGGTGTGTCATCTTCTGGGTAAAGTCGGTGGCATAAATAAACAAAGGTGAGTACCAAGGAGGAGTTTGCCCAATCATAGAGGCACCAGATATAGATCACCGTTTTCCCGGGGAAGTGATTTGGGGGCGCGCCATGGCAATCCCCTTCGGTTGGTTACTCGGGCGGCCGCCGGCAACAGTGCCAAAAGCTCGGGATATTCGCCTGCCAGTGTTTCAGGCGCAGGGTGATCGCCACCTCTTCCAGTTCGGCCAGCAGGAAGAGGATTATGGCGAAGCGGAAGGGGTAAGCAGGGCCGCCAACCAGGAGCAGCGGGGCGGCAATGCCCAGAAGGACTGCGGTGAATCGTGCCGCCCTCGTATGGTAGCTGGTGAGGCGGCGGAATTTGCAAAAACCCAGCAGGATCGGGAGGAGAAAGCCGCCCAGGCCGAGGAGGATAAAGATCTGCTCCCTCCGGATAAGCGTCGGCCAAAGCAGCCACGCCCCGACCGGTGCGGCAAGATAGGTGGCAAGGTCGCCCCAACTGTCGAGTTGGGCGCCCAACTGTCGAGTTGGGCGCCCAACTCGGAAACCTGGTTCAGGCGCCGGGCCAGAAAGCCGTCCAGGGCGTCGCTTACAAGGGAGAGGAGGAAGAGGAAAAGAAAAGGGCCGGGGAGATCCGTTGCCGCCGCCACCAGAAGCAGGGGGGCAAGGAGGATCCGCAGGATGCTCAAGAGGTTGGGGATGGTAAGCGCTCTTTTGGGCAAGTGAGGTGCCTATGCGCCGATGATTTTTACCAGCACCCGTTTGGGGCGGCCGCCATCGAACTCGCCGTAAAAAATCTGCTCCCAGGGGCCGAAGTCGAGGGCGCCGCCGGTTACGGCCACCACAACCTCGCGGCCCATGATCTGCCGCTTCAGATGGGCGTCACCATTGTCTTCGTAGCCGTTATGGCGGTACTGGGAAACAGGCTCGTGCGGGGCAAGCTTTTCGAGCCAGACCTCGTAGTCGTGGTGCAATCCCGGTTCATCGTCGTTGATGAAGACCGAAGCGGTGATGTGCATGGCGTTGACCAGGGCCAGCCCTTCCTTGATTCCCGATTCCCGCAGGCATTCCGCGACCTGAGGGGTGATATTGATAAAGGCGCGGCGGCCCGGGACATTGAAGAGAAGTTCCTTGCGAAAGCTTTTCATGGGGGAATCCTGATATTTTCGGAAAAGAGGGGTTTGAGGTTGCCGGTGGTCATTCACGCCGGGATTGCGGGGGAAAACTCTCCCCGGAGCATGGCATTTTCCCCGGCAATCTGTCAATATTGAAAATATATGCCAGGGCAGGGCAGGGGGTGGCAAGAAAATGCCGGCGTGGTACAATCGGCAATTTCGCCAACATACCACAGCCAAACAGGGGCCTCTCCATGACCCAGATCATCGATTTCCACACCCACATTTTTCCGGATCAGGTGGCGGCCCGGGCCATTCCGGCCTTGGAAGAGGCGGGCCAGGTCACGGCCTGCCTCGACGGGCGGCTCGATTCGCTTCTCGCCAGCATGGACCAAGCCGGCATCGAGAAAAGCGTCATCTGTTCCATCGCCACCCGACCCGAACAGTTTGCCTCGATTCTCTCCTGGTCGCAAGCTATCCGCTCCGCCCGGATCATCCCTTTTCCCTCCTTCCATCCCGAGGCAGCCGATGCCCTGGCCCAGATCAGCGCCATCCGGGCGGCGGGGTTTGCGGGGATCAAGATGCACCCCTACTACCAGAATTTTGCCTTGGATGAGGAGCGGATGTGGCCGCTCTATGAAAGGATCGCGGCCGAGGGGTTGATCCTGGTGATGCACACCGGCTTTGACATCGGTTTTCCCAGGGAGCGGATCGCCGATCCCATAAAGATCGTGGCCGTGGTGGAGCGGGTGGAGGCGCTGAAATTTGTCGCCACCCATTTCGGGGCCTGGGATCTCTGGGACGAGGTGGAGGAGCTGCTGATCGGCAGGGAGGTGTATCTTGATCTTTCCTACGCCCTGCATCTGTTGCCTCCGGACCGGGCCAGGAATATGGCCCTGGCCCATCCGGAGGAATATCTGCTGTTTGGCAGCGATTCGCCCTGGGCCGGGCAGCAGGAAGTGCTGGCGCAGCTTGCCGCCCTAGGGCTTGGCGCGGAGAGGGAGGCAAAGATCAGGGGAGGAAACGCGGCCAGGCTCCTGAAAACTACTTGGCCGGAGCCCTCAGGGTCAGGGCAAGAATAACGCCGACAGCGGTGAAGCAGGCGGCCATGAAAAAGCTGCTGCCAAAACCGAGGCTTTTTTCGGCCAGCAACCCGGCCACTGCCGGGCCTGCGATCTGGCCCAGGGCAAAAATGAAGGTGATCAGCCCGAAGATTCTGGCCGCCTTGCGCGGACCGGCGTAATCGCCGGCCAGGGCCGCCATGATCGAGGGAATCGACCAGGCCACCACCCCGAAGCAGCCGATGGACAGGTAGAGAAACGGCGTGGCCAGCGGGCGGGAAACCAGGAGGTAGGCCGCGGTCTGGATGGCGAAGACCATGGCCAGTGTGTATTTGCGGCCGATCCGGTCGGAAAGGGCGCCGAAGACCGGGCCGGAAAGCAGGCTCAACCCCCCGACCAGGGACCAGAAACTGCCCGCCTCCGTTTCCGAGAACCCGTGTTCCTGGATCAGGGAGGTAACGATGAAGGTCGCGTAGATCACGTAGGTGTAGCCGAACAAAAAGTAGAGCCCCCCCAGTTGGACGATGTCCCGCAAGCGGACGGTGGTCTCTGCTCCGCTCAGTCTCTCCTCCGCCTCATGCCCGGTTTCACCCAAGGGGTGCAGGTTTTTCTCCTGCGGGGTGTTGCGCAGCATCAGCAGGCAGAGCCCCGCCACCAGCAGGATGATCCCGCCCAGCACCTGCCAGCTCAACCGCCACCCCTCCGCTCCGCCCAAACGATTCAAAAACGGCACCAGCCTGCCGGAAAGCAGGATGGCAAAGCCGCTGCCGATCACGACAAAGCCGGTGGCCCTGCCCCGGTGGCTTTTTGCGAACCATTGGGAAATAAGGCCCATCATCGGCACATTGGCCGCGCCGCTGCCCATGCCGGTGATGGTGTAGCAGAGAAGGATCATGCCAAAGGAAGTGCTGCGGCCGATGAGAATCATGGTGATGCCGATGGCGGCAAGGGCCATGACGATGAGGCGCCGGGAGCCGATCCGGTCGACCAGGGCGCCGCAGAACAGAACCGCCACCAGGTAGCCCGCGAAGTTCACGGTGCCGACCAATCCCATCTGACTGTAGGAAAGATGCAGCGACTGGCCCATGGCCGGCAGGATCATGCCCAAGGCGAAGCGGCCCAGACCGAGGCAGGCGAAGATGCAGAAGGTTCCGGTCCAGACGATGTGCCAGCCGTAATGGATGGTTTTCCGCTCCGTTGTCATGCCCTTAGGATGTCTGCCCGGCGGTAAGGATCTTTTTGCGGTTGTGATCGTAGCGCATCTGCAGGATCTCGACCAGGAGGGCAAATCCCATGGGCAGATAGATATAGCCCTTGGGCACGTGCTTGTGCAGCCCTTCCATGAAGATGGTCACCCCGATGGTGATCAAAAAGGAGAGGGCGAGGATCTTGATGGCCGGATGCTGGAGGATGAACTCGCCGATGGGCCGGGCAAAAAAGAGGATGGCCACGAAGGAGACAATGACCGAGCTGATGATGATCCAGATCTGATTGGTCAGGCCGATGGCGGTGATCACCGAGTCGATGGAAAAAACGATGTCTAAAAGGACGATCTGGCTGATGATCGCACCAAAGCCGCCCATGACCATGCCCGGCCCGCCCGTTTCATCCTTGGCCTCCACCGTGTGGTGGATCTCCTTCACCGCCTTGAAGAGCAGAAAGAGCCCGCCTGCGATCAGAATCAGATCCCGGACGGAAAAATCCAGCAGCACGGTGTTGGTGAGGTTGGCCAGGCCGAGCAGGGCGACCAGCATGCCGATCCGGGCGATCAGGGCAAAGGCGAGCCCGGCCAACCGGGCGGAGTCGCGTTTTTCCGCGGGCAAGCGGCCGACAAAGATCGAGATGACCAGGATGTTGTCTACTCCGAGAACCAGTTCCAGCCCAACCAACAGGGCGAGTAGCGCCAATGCGTCTCCCATGTGTGCAACCTCGATGTGATGCTTTATTTTGTTTGCCACCAAGGTGGCATGACGATCCTTCGGCAGGGCTCTCCTGAGATTGCCGAAG
>DDWZ01000011.1:65779-272546 GCA_002347095.1 Desulfobulbaceae bacterium UBA2273
CTTCGGCAATCTCAGGAGAGCCCTGTCGAAGGGGGTTGTCCTTCTGCTCTGTTAGGCCAGAGTCTTGGCCTTGGCCAATGCCTTTTTGAAACCCTCGGCGGAGCGGCTGATCACCGCATCCTCCACGCAGAAGGCAAGGCGGAAATAACCCGGCATCCCAAAGCCCCTCCCCGGCACGCCCAAAATCTTCTCCTCGGCCAGCAGCCCGACAAACTGGGCATCGTCACCGATGGGCGATTTGGGGAACATGTAGAAGGCGCCCTTGGGCGGGACAAACTCGTAGCCAGCCTCGCTCAGCACCTTGCAGAACAGCTCGCGGCGGCGGGTATAGATACTGGTGTCCACCGTGATTCCCTGCAGCTCCGCAACCACCCGCTGCATCAGAGCCGGGGCATTGACAAAGCCCAGAATCCGGTTGGCCAGGGTCATGGCTCCGAGCAACTGGGCTTTGCCCTCGATTTCAGGATGCACCGCGATGTAGCCGATGCGCTCGCCGGGCAGGGAGAGATCCTTGGAATAGGAAGAAACGATGAGGCTGTTGGGGTAGGCGGCAAAGATGCTGGGCACGGTATGATTGTCGTAGACGATCTTGCGGTAGGGTTCGTCACTGATCAGGTAGACGGTCTGCGGGGCTTTTTTGAGCACTTCGGCCAGTCCGGCAAGCTCCGCGGACGAATAGATCTGGCCGGTGGGGTTGTTGGGGCTGTTGATGATGATTGCCTTGGTTTTGGACGTGATGGCCGCCTCGATGGCTGCCAGGTCCAGGCTGAAATCCTGCGCGGTGTTGACGATCTTCGTTGCCCCGCCGTGGTTGTCCACATAGAAGTTGTATTCGACAAAGAAGGGGGCGAGGATTATCACCTCGTCGCCCGGGTCGAGCAGGGCTTTCATGGTCACGTTGATGGCCCCGGCCGCGCCCACGGTCATCAAGATATCGTCCTGGCCCACGGCCATGCCCTGTTCGGCGCCGATCTGTTTTGCCACCGCCTCCCGGACAAAGGGGTAGCCGTTGTTGGCCATGTAGCCGTGGCTGCCAGGGCCTTCCGCCGCAGTCACCTTGCGTACTGCCTCCTGATATTGGGCGGGCGGCGGCAGGTCGGGGTTGCCGAGGCTGAAATCGCAGACCTGGTCCGCGCCGTATTGGGCCTTGAGTTTTGCGCCTTCCTCGAACATTTTGCGGATCCAGGAGGAGCGTTCCGCGAAAGCGAGCATTTTTTGGGAGATGGCCATGGGGTTCACCTTGAAAGAGTTGTAACGCAAAGTTGTTTGTTATTGACCCGGCGAGTAAATACGTCATGCCCGAATGCCTTAGTCGGGCATCCACACCCATGGATTCCCGCCTTCGCGGGAATGACGGTTTAGATATTTAACCACCGAAGCAACAGTATCGCTTGATTCGTAAAAAGAATCGTCACCCCGGCGAATGCCGGGGTCCAGCCTTGTTGCAATTTTTCAGTGTATTACAATTTCCGTTTGTCGACCACCCGTTTCGCCTTGCCGTCGCTGCGCTCCAGGGTTTTTTCCTCCACCAGCTTGACCTCCACGCCGATGCCCAGCTCCGAGGCGAGCTGGCGCTTGATCGTTTCAATGATCTCCCGCTGTTTTTTCATCTCGTCGAAGAAGATCGACTCCACCACCTCGACCAGGACGGTGATCTTGTCCAGCCTGCCCTCCCGCTCCACCACGATCTGGTAATGGGGCCGGGTTCCTTCGATCTCAAAGAGGATGTGCTCGATCTGCGAGGGGTAGACGTTCACCCCCTTGACGATCAGCATGTCATCGGTGCGGCCCAAGACCCGCTGCATCCGCCGCAGGGTGCGGCCGCAGGGGCAGGGCTCCTCGATGATCCGGGTGAGGTCGCGGGTGCGGTAGCGGATGACCGGAAAGGCCTCCTTGGTCAGGGTGGTGATCACCAGCTCGCCGATCTCGCCGGGCCGGACCGGGTCCAGGGTCTCGGGGTTGATGACCTCGAAGAGGAAATGGTCCTCGGCAAGATGCAATCCGCTGCATTCCCGGCATTCGCCCGCCACTCCCGGGCCCATGATCTCGGAGAGGCCGTAGTTGTCGGTGGCGATGATGCCGAGTTTGTTCTGAATCTCCTGGCGCATCGCCTCGGACCAGGGCTCGCCGCCGAATAGCCCGTATTTGAGGCTAAGCGAGCTGGTGTTGATCCCCAGCTCTTGCATGGCATCGGCCAGGACCAGAGCATAGCTGGGGGTGCAGATCAGGGCGGTGGTGCGGAAATCCTGCATGATCTGGATCTGCCGCTTGGTGTTGCCGCTCGATATGGGGATCACCGAGGCGCCCACCCGTTCGGCCCCGTAGTGCATGCCGAAGCCGCCGGTGAACAGGCCGTAGCCAAAGGCGATTTGCACCACGTCATCGTTGGTCACCCCGGTGGCGGTAAGAATCCGGGCGATGAGGTTTGCCCAGGTCTTGAGGTCGTTTTGGGTGTAGCCCACCACTGTTGCCTGGCCGGTGGTGCCGGAGGAGGAATGGACCCGGACCACATCCCGGAGCGGCACGGCAAACAGGCCGTAGGGGTAGTTGTCCCGCAGGTCCTGCTTGGTAGTGAAGGGCAGGCTGGTGAGCTCGGAAAGCGAACGGAAGCCGTCCGGGTCGACCTTGAGTTCCTTGAACTTCTGGCGGTAGAACGGCACATGGGTGGCCACCCGGTAGAGGGTGGACTGGAGCCGCTCAAGCTGGAGTTGCCCGAGATCCTCGCGGGGCATGCATTCGTTTTTCTCATCCCAGTACATGGTCGCCTCCTGCTAATTTTCCTTCACATCCCTTCCCAGATAGGCCCGCTGCACATCCCGGTTGGCCAGCAGTTCGTCCGCCTGGCCTTCGAGGATGATCTTGCCGGTTTCCAGCACATAGCCCCGATCCGCCACCTTGAGGGCGGCCTTGGCATTCTGCTCGATGAGCAGCACGGTGTTGCCCTCTTCCCGCAGCCGTTCGATGATGCGGAAGATGTTTTTCACCACCAGCGGGGCCAGGCCGGTGGAGGGTTCGTCCAGCATGATCAGGGCGGGTTTGGCCATGAGCGCCCTGCCCATGGCCAGCATCTGCTGCTCGCCGCCGGAAAGGGTGCCGGCCAATTGAGCCTTGCGTTCGCGCAGCACCGGGAAGAGGTCGTAGATGTATTCAATCCCTTCCCGCAACTGCTCTTTTCCCTGCCGGTGCTGCACATAGCTGCCCAGGACCAGGTTTTCCCGCACGCTCATGGTGGCGAAAACCTGCCTGCCCTCGGGCACCAACGAACAGCCCCGGAAAACGATTTTTTCGGCCTTGAGGGTTTCGATGTTCTGCCCCTTGAGGACGATTTCGCCGGCCGTTGCCCGGACCAGCCCGGTGATGGTGGAAAGCAGGGTGGTCTTGCCCGCGCCGTTGGCGCCGATGAGGGTGACGATCTCGCCGGGGTTGACGTGCAGGGAGATGCGCTTGAGCACCCGGAGCTTGCCGTAGCCTGCCTCCAGATTTTTTATCCTAAGCATCGTCTTCCCCCAGATAGATTTTGATCACCTCGCTGTTATGCTGGATCTCGGCGGGGGTGCCCTCGGCGATCTTCTGGCCGAAGGAGAGCACCACGATTTCGTGGGAGATATCCATAACCAGGGACATGTCGTGTTCGACCAGCAGGACCGTGATGCCGCGCTGGTTGATGGTGCTGATCAGCCGGGCCACTTCGGCGGTTTCGTAGATGTTGAGCCCGGCAGCCGGTTCGTCCAGGAGCAGCAGCTCCGGTTCCATGGCCAGGGCGCGGGCGAACTCCACGGCCCGTTGCTGGCCGAAGGCCAGGCTGGTCGCTTCGACCTCGGCCAGGTCGGCGATGTCGAGCAGGGCCAGCAGCTCAAGGCTCTTCTCGCGGATGGCTATTTCTTCCCGCCTGGTCCAGGGCAGATTGAGCATTCCGGAGATGAACCCGGCCCGGCTCCGGCAATGGCGGCCGATCATCACGTTTTCGAGAGCGGTCATTCCGGGGCAAAGCTTGATATTCTGGTAGGTGCGGGCCATGCCGCGCTCGGCGATGCGGAAGGGCGGCAATCCATGGATGGGCAGGCCCTTGAAATGGATGGCGCCGGAGCTTGGCGGCAGGGCGCCGGAGATCAGGTTGAAGAGCGTGGTCTTGCCCGCGCCGTTGGGGCCGATCACCGCCTTGATCATCCCGGGGTGCACGGAAAAATTGACATCGCTCACCGCCTGGAGTCCGCCGAAGCGGCGGTTCAGATTGTTGACTTCAAGCAGCATCACTCACCTCGCTTCAGCAGGCGTTTGAGGCCTTGGGGCAGGGAAAGCCCGAGCAGGCCGCGGGGAGCGAAGAGCATGATCACGATGAGGATAAGGCCGAAGACCGCATCGTCGTAGGAACCGAACATCCCGCGCAGGGACATGATGTTGAGCAACGAGCCCATGACCAAGGCGCCCCAGAGGTTGGCCATGCCGCCGATGGCCACGATGGCCACATAGCGCACCGACTTCATGATCCCCGCCTCGGAGGGACCGATGCCGCCGTTGTAATGGGTGAGAAAGATCCCGGCCACGGCGGCGAGCACCGCGCTGATCACGAAGGTATTGAGCTTGTAACGGGCGGTGTTTACTCCCATGGCATTGGTGGCGTCCTCGGCTCCGTGGATGGCGCGCAACGCCCGGCCCACCCGGGAGTGGATCAGGTTGGCGAGCAGCCACATGGCGCAGGCCACCATACCCCAGGCAAGGTAGTAGTTGCTCACCCTGCTTTCAAAACCGCCGCTCACCGCAAGCCCCGGGAAGAGCGGAAAGGCCGGCACCTCGGAGATGCCGTCCGCCTCGCCGAAAAGGGGAGAGGCCAGAACCAACCGGTAAACGATGATGCCGAAACCCAGGGTGGCCATGGCCAGGTAATGCCCCTTGAGCTTGAGCACCGGGATGCCGATCCCATATGCCACGGCAATGGTGATCAGGATGGCGCAAGCAAAGGCCGCCCAGGGATGCACATGGAGCACGGCACCGCCGAACATGTCCTGGCCGGTGACCGTGCACCCCAGTTTGTCCAGCAGCACGAGGACGGGATTGTCCTGGTAGGGGGTCAGGTCGCGGGTGGTGAGCATGGCGGAGAGATAGCCACCGATGGCGAAAAACCCTGCGTGGCCGAGGGAGATCTGTCCGGCATAGCCCATGAGCAGGCAGAGGCCGACGATGACCAGCGAATAATAGGCGGCCATGGTCAGCGGGGTCAGGTAAAAGGCGGTGCCGGTGGCGTGGGTGAGCTGCTGAACGCCAATCGCCGTCAGCACCAACAAAGCCAGGGGCAGGTGACGTTTCATGGCTAGAACTCCTTCAGACCCGCGGCGTCCTTGGAGCCGAACAGGCCATGCGGACGGAAGAAGAGGATGGCCAGCAGAAGGGTGATGGCAATGGCGTCCTGAAAGGCCAGCGGCACCACGCTGACGCTGAAGGCTTCGATCAGGCCGAGCAGGAGCCCTGCGGTCACCGCGGCCATGCTGCTGCCCAACCCACCGAGGATGGCCACGGTGAACCCCTTGATCGCCAAACCCGTGCCGATATCGTATTGAGTGTAGGTGATGGGGCTCATCACGCAGCCGGCCAGGGCGCCGATTCCGGCGGAGAGCATGAAGGAGAGGGTGACCATGTTTTTGGTGCTGATGCCGCACAGGGTCGCGGCCATCCGGTTGGCGGCGCAGGCTTGCATCTTCTTGCCTTGGAGGGTGTATTTGAAAAACAGGCTCAAGGCAAGGACCATCACCGCGCAGACCCCGATCACCCAGAGCACCTGCGGCGAAACCCGGGCGCCCAGCACCTGGATGGTGGTGATCTCGTTGCCCGCGAAATAGGGCAGCGAGCGCACCCCATCCCCCCAGATATGCAGGGCAGCCTCGCGGATCAGGATGGAGATGCCGATGGTGATGATGATCATCCGCAGCACCGAGGGGCGATCCAGCCAGCGGATGAAAAGGATCTCCACCAGGGCGCCGATGAGCATCACCACGACCACGGCCGCCCCGATGGCCAGAGGCAGCGGCAGCCACTGGGTGAGGGAGATGGCAGTCATCCCGCCCAGCATCACGAACTCGCCCTGGGCGAAATTGATGATGCCGGTGGTGTTGTAGATGATATTGAAGCCGATGCCCACGATGGCGTAGATGATGCCGTAGGTGACGCCGGCCAGCAGATATTGGCTGAAGAGTTCGAGGGTCATTTTTGAGAACAGGCGAAAGGAAAAAGGAGAAAGGAGAAAGGAGGAAGATACCGACCTCCCCCTTGTCTTCAGCCTTTCTCCTTTAACCTTTGTCCTTTATCCTAAATTTATTTCTTGTATTCGACGAAATTGCCGCCCTTGACGGTGAGCATGGTCACCGAATCGGTGCCCAGGCCGTTGTGGTCGGTGGGGGAAAAGTTGAAGACTCCGGCGGTGCCGACAAAGCCTTTCAGGTTTTCAATGGCGTCACGCACCTTTTCCCGGTTGGTCCCGGCCACTTCGATGCCGCGGCAGAGGATCTTGAAGGCATCGTAGCCATGGCCGCCGAAGGTGCTCACCTCTTCCTTGAATTTCGCTTCGTAGTTCTTGGTGTAGCTGGTCAGCACCGCCTTCTGGGGATGCTTGTCCGCCAGTTTGTCGGCGATGAGCAGGCGGCCGGCCGGAAAGATGACCCCCTCGGCGGCAGCGCCCGCGGCCTGGACGTATTTGATGTTGCCGAAGCCGTGGCTCTGGTAGATGGGCACGTTCCAGCCGGCCTGACGGATGTTCTTGAGCACGATGGCCTGGGCCGGTTCCACGGACCAGTTGATCACTGCCTGAATCTCCTTGTTGGCGGCCAGTTTGGCCACAATGGCGGAAAGGTCGGTGGCTTTGCTGTCATACACCTCGGTGGCCAGAACCCGGATGCCGTACTCCGGAGCCTGCTTCTCGATCTGGCCCTTGCCTGCCTGGCCGAAGCCGGTGTTGCTGGCCAGCACCGCCACCTTGCTGATCTTGGCGCTCTTCATGTTCTCGAAGATCGCATGGACCACATGGCTGTCTTTCTGGGGGGTTTTGAACACATACTTGGCCACCGGCTCGACGATCTGTTCGGCTGCGGCGCAGGAGAGGAGGATGGTTTTCCCGGCTTCGCAGATCTGTTTGATCTTGAGGGTTTCGCCGCTGGTGGAGGGGCCGATGATGGCGAAGACTTTTTCCTCTTCGATGAGCTGCTTGGCAAAGGAGATGGCTTTTTCCGGGTTGCCGCCGGAGTCCTTGATCACCAGTTCGATCTTGTTGCCGTTGATCCCGCCCTTGGCATTGAGCTCCTCGGCCAGCATTTCCAGGGTCCGCGCCTCGGGGCCGCCCAAAAACGAGGCCGGGCCGGTTACCGCCAGAATGGCGCCCACCTTGATCGTTTCGGCTACAGCCAGGGAAACCGACAGGGCCAGCGAGGCCGCGAGCATGATGACAACTGTAAATGATCGTTTCACCTTTTTCTCCTCATGATAAGTGATGGAATTTCCCAAAGAGGCATTTCGGCCCCTGATTGTGTGCTTACAGGGCGTGGACCTCGTCGTCGCTCAATAACCGGCAGCCCGCCTTCTGGAAGACCTCCACCGCCGCGTCCTGATCGTCGAAGCGGAACAGGAGCATGCCGGACTCGCCGCTTTTCTTGGTGAAGGCGTACATGTATTCCACGTTGAGTCCGGCCTTGCGCACCACCTGGAGGATGCAGTCCAGGGCGCCGGGCTTGTCCGGCACCTCGACGACCAGCACCTCGGTGATCCCCACGGTGAAGCCGTTTTCCTTCAAAACCTGCTGAGCCTTGTTGGTGTCGTTGACCACCAGCCGCAGAATGCCGAAATCAGCGGTGTCCGCCAGGGACAGCGCCCGGATGTTGATGGCGTTTTCCGCCAAAGTGTGGCTGATGTCGGCCAGACGGCCCGACTTGTTTTCCAGGAAGATCGCAATCTGTTTTACCTTCATGGTGTACCCCTCCCTCAGATCTTACGGTTGTCGATGACCCGTTTGGCCTTGCCTTCGCTGCGTTGGATGGTTTTTGGCTCCACCAGCTTGATGGTGCAGGAGATGCCCAGCAGATCCTTGATCTCGGTCTGCAGCTTCTTGCTGAGTTTTTCCAGGGATTTGACCTCGTCGGAGAAGATCGCCTCGCTCACCTCCACCTGAACCTCGATCTTGTCGAGAGAGCCTTCCCGCTCGACCACGATCTGGTAATGCGGCTCCACCCCTTCCACGCCCATGATCACCTCTTCGATCTGGGAGGGGAAGACGTTGACCCCCCGGATGATCAGCATGTCGTCGGTGCGCCCGGTGATCTTGGGTATCCGGTAGAAGGTGCGACCGCAGGAGCAGACATCGGGGATCAGCCGGGAGATGTCCTTGGTCCGGTAGCGGATGACCGGGAAGGCCTCCTTGGTCAGGGTGGTGAAGACCAGCTCGCCCGCCTCGCCCAAAGGCAGGGGGGCAAAGGTGTCCGGATCGACGATCTCGGGCAGGAAATGATCCTCCATGATGTGCAATCCCTTCTGCTCCTCGATGCATTCGGCCGCAACCCCCGGGCCCATGACCTCGGAGAGGCCGTAGATGTCGATGGCCTTGATCTTGAGCCGCTGCTCGATCTCCTCGCGCATCGCCTCGCTCCAGGGCTCGGCTCCGAAGACCCCCACCCGCAGCTTGAGGGTGGCCGGATCAATGCCCTGGTCGGCCATGGCGTCGGCGATGTTCAGGGCGTAGGAGGGGGTGGAGAGCAAAACGGTGGAGCCGAAGTCCTGCATGATCTGGATCTGGCGCTTGGTGTTGCCCCCGGAGATGGGGATGACCGCGGCGCCCAGGTTCTCGGCGCCGTAGTGGGCGCCCAAGCCCCCGGTGAACAACCCATAGCCGTAGGCGTTATGCACGATATCGCCGCTGTGCACCCCGGCGGCGGACAAGGTCCGGGTCATCAGCTCGGCCCACATCTCGATGTCGCGCTTGGTGTAGCCCACCACCGTGGGTTTCCCCGTAGTGCCCGAGGAGGCGTGGATGCGGACCACCTTTTCCATGGGCACGGTGAACAGGCCGAAGGGGTAGTTCTTGCGCAGGTCTTCCTTGGTGGTGAAGGGCAGCAGGCGGATATCGGCCAGGGTTTGGATATCGTCCGGGGTGACCCCGGCGTCTTCCATCTTTTTACGGTAATAGGCAACCGTGGCGTGGACCCGCGCCACCTGGGCCTTGAGCCGTTTCAGTTGCAGGGCTTCCAGGGCCTCGCGCGGCAGGGTTTCGTATTCCTCGTTCCAGATCATTGCGTTTTTCCTTGAAAAAAAGGTGAAAGGAGAAAGGCTGAAGGCCAAAGGATGAGGATGTTCGCGTCCTTCCCATTGCACCTTGAACCTTGTGCCTTTTGCCTTGCTTATTGTCCTGCCTTGCGGCCCTCTTGGAAGGCCTGCAGATTGACGTCAAGAATCTTGGGGGGTAGCCGTTTCTTGATCACCTCCACCCAGGTTGCTTCGTTCATGGGCAGATAGCGGGAGAGCACCCCCACCAGGGCCACGTTCACCGCCTTGAGGTTGCCCACCTTCCGGGCGATGGCGAATGCATCCACCGGCACCACGGTGATGGATCGGCTGGTCAGTTCATCGAGGCACTGGTCCGGGTAGGTCATCTTGCCGGTGGCCACTGCGGGCGGGGCGATCTTCTGGGTGTTGACGATTACCGTGCTCTTGGCGTTGAGAAGAGGCAGGTAGCGTACCGCCTCCATCATCTCGAAGGCGAGCATGATGTCCACCGTGCCCGGCTCGATGAGTGGCGAGTAGACCTTGTCGGTGCCGAAGCGCAGATGCGCCTCCACCGAGCCGCCGCGCTGGGCCATGCCGTGCACCTCGCTTTTTTTGACGTCGAAGCCCCCAGCCAGCAGGGCATGGGCGGTGAGCTCGCTGGCCAGCAAAATGCCCTGGCCGCCAACCCCGCAAAAATGGATGTTTCCGTGCTCTTTCATTATTTGCCCTCCCCGGTGCCGATCGCTTCGAATTTGCAGAGGGAAAGGCACTGGCCGCAGCCGATGCAGGTGGTCTCGTTGATCAGGGCATAGCCTTTTTGTTTTTCCTTCTTGCCCATACCCTTGGCCTCTTCCGGCGAGAGCGGGACCCAGTTGATGGCCGGGCAGCCCAACCGCAGGCACATGGTGCAGCCGGTGCAGTTTTCGATCTTGCTGGTAAAGGAGGTCTTGGGCCGTTTCTTTTCCGCCGGGGTCAGCACGCAGGGGAAGCGGGTGATCACCACCGAGGGCTCGTCCCGCTCGATCTCTTCCTTGAGCACCGCAAAGGTGGCCTCGATGTCGTGGGGGTTGACCGTGCGCACATGCTTGACCCCGATGGCCCGGCACAGCTCCGGAAAATCGATGGCATTGGCCGGTTCGCCCATGATGGTGGAGCCGGAGGCCGGGTTGGGCTGCTGGCCGGTCATGCCGGTGATCCGGTTGTCCAGGATGATCACCGTGGAATAGCTCTTGTTGTAGACGGTGTTGATCAGGCTGTTGATTCCGGAGTGGATGAAGGTGGAGTCGCCGATTACGGCCACTGCCTTGCCCAACCCCTCCTCGCCCAGCGCCTTGGCCATGCCGTGGGCAATGCCGATGCTGGCGCCCATGCAGACACAGGTGTCCATGGCCGAAAGCGGCGGCAGGGCGCCCAGGGTGTAGCAGCCGATATCGCCGGAAACAAAGACCTTGAGCCGGTTCAGATTGTAAAACAGTCCCCGGTGCGGGCAGCCGGCGCACATGTTGGGCGGCCTGGGCGGCAGCTCCGCCGGGGCAAAGGTGGCAGCTCCGGCCTCGCCGGTGATCGCCTTTTTGACCACCGAGGGGGAGAGCTCGCCGATGGCCGGGACCAGGTCTTTGCCGTGGCAGGCGATGCCCATGGCCTTGACCCGCATCTCGATGAAGGGGTCGAGGTCTTCGATGATGTAGAGGGTCTCCACCTGGGAGGCGAAGTCGCGGATCATCTTTTCCGGCAGCGGATTGACCATGGCGATTTTCAGGAAAGAGGCCTCGGGAAAGGCCTCCTTGGCATAGAGATAACTGGTGCCCGCAGCGATGAAGCCTTTTTTCGTATCGCCCAGTTCCAGGCGGTTTTCCGCCAGGGTCTCGCCGAATTCGGCCAGTTTCTGCTGCCTTTCGCCGATGGCGATTCGGCGGCCCCTGGCATGGGCCGGCAGCATAACCAGCTTGGCCGGGTTCTTTTCCAGGCCGGGGGTAAGGGTCGGCTTTTCGATTGCGCCCCTGGTGACCACGCCCTTGACGTGGGCAACCCTGGTGCAGCTACGCAGCAGGACCGGGGTGTCGAACTGTTCGCTGATCCGGTAGGCGAGCTTCAAAAAATCCTTGGCCTCGGAGGGATCGGCCGGCTCCAGCATGGGCAGTTTGGCCGCGTAGGCGTAATTGCGGCTGTCCTGCTCGTTTTGGGAGCTGTACATGGAAGGATCGTCCGCCACCACGATTACCAGGCCGCCGCGCACCCCGGTGTAGGAGGCGGTGAAGAGCGGGTCCGCTGCCACGTTGAGGCCTACATGCTTCATGGTGGAGAGAGCCCGCACCCCGGCAAAGGAAGCGCCGATGGCGACCTCAAGGGCCACCTTCTCGTTGGGCGCCCACTCGCTGTAGACGGATTTGTAGTTGGCGAGATTTTCCAGGATCTCGGTGGACGGGGTGCCGGGGTAGCCGGAGGCCACCTTCACCGAGGCCTCAAAGGCTCCGAGGGCCAAGGCCTCGTTGCCGGAAAACCAGAGTTTTTCTGCAGCAGGGTCTTTTTGGGTCACAGGGTATTCCTCAATCCTTACAAAGCGGTTCAAAGAGAAACTGTCGGTTGTCAGATAGTAGCGTCCGGGGAACAACAGGGGCTTTTTACCACGGATTTCCTCATCCTTCAACGATGTTGAAAAAGTGTGCCGGGACAAGGGCTTGGCGGCTGTTTGACTGAAAAAAAAAGGGGCAGCAAAAAAGCGCTGCCCCCGGTGTGACCTGTCCAGCCTCGCGGCTAGAACTTGAATTCAGCCTCCCAGTAGGCTTCGGTGGCGTCGTCTTTCGGGGTGTTGTTGAACGCGTCACCAGGCGCGAGCAGAGCGCCGTAGAGGGAGAAGCTCAGGTACTTGTTGTACTGGTACTTGGCCGAGGCCTGGTAGTAATCGCCGAAATCATCGTCAATCCCGGCAGCGGTTTCGTCAAAGGTGAGCTTGGAGTAGGAAATGCCGAGGGTTACTGCATCGATGGGCTTGACGCTGGCGCCGAGTCCGGCAATCTGGAGATTGGAGTAGACCGCCTCGCCGACCACGTTGCTTTGCGCATCATAGCTGCCATAGACATTGTTCAGGGAGTTGCCCCCGCCGATATTGAGATACTTCCAAGCCAAAAGGTCGCCCCACTGCGGCCAGCCGCCGTAGTAGACATCCCACTGTTCGTTGTCTCCGGCGGAACTGGAGTCGTCGCCGCTCATGAAGGCATACTGGGCGTAGAAGCGGGGCTTCCAGCCAAGATCCTTGAAGGTGTATCCGGCCTCAAGCTTGGTGCCCCAAGCGTCCTGATCCTGGGTGGCGTTGGCATCCCCGGTCTGCAGGGCAGCTTCCAGGGAGTAGTCGATGCCGTTGGCCAGCTTGTCGGAAAGACGGAGGCCATACATCCAGATATCCTTCTTGATTGCTTCATCATGCCGGTTCAGGGCGTAGATCTCTTGCTGCATGCCGGTGATGGCGCATTTCTTGTTGGTCAGGTAGAAGCCGGACAGGGTCTGATCGTCGCCTGCGTTGCCGTTCACGCTGTTGGCCACGTTGTTTTCCTGGTCCTTCATGTAGAGACCGTCCAGCATAAGCTGGTCGGTGATGTGCCAGCGGAGTTTGACGCCGTCAAAATAGATGGAGGTGGAGGCAAACTGGGATTGACCGTCCAGGACCACGAAGCCAGAACCGTAGATCAGGTTCTGGCGGCCGAAGGTGCCTTCCACCGGGAGGCCCAAAATGTTCTTCACGTTGACGTAGGCGTTGTCCAGGAAGGCCTTGTTGCTGTTGTTGTCCAGAGCCGTATCGTTGGTGGGGTTGCTGGCGGTATACGTCACTCCCTCACCCCAGCTCTGGTTGGTGAGCTGGATGCGGGCGGTGACATCGTCCGTGGGCTTGAAGTCGGCCCAGAGGCTGCCTTTGGTGCGGAAGAGGCTACGGTTGTCGCCGTCGGCGTTGTCGTTGAAATCCCAGACGTTCTGGATGTCATAGCCGCGGAAGGTCAACTGGCCGCCCACCGTGACCTTTTTGGTCCACTCGGCGGAGTCAAAGCTCTTTTTCACCGCGTCGCTGGTGGAGGCAACTTCCTTGCCCATCTCGGCGTTCTTGGTCTTGAGCGCGGCGATCTCATCCTTCATCGCCTGCATCTGGGCGTTGAACGCCTTGTTCATGTCCGCCATCTGCTTTTCCAGGTCAGCTACCCGGTCGGTGCTGCTGCCTGCTCCGGCAGAGGCCAGGGTGGGCAGGCAGATCAGGGTTGCCAGGGCCACGGTTGAAATCTTCTTGATCATTTTCTCCTTCATTTCTTCCAGAAAATTGAACAGTTGACAAGAAACTGAATGGGTATTCATCCCCGAAAAAAATGGTTTTCTAACATGGGAAAAAAGAATTTGCAAAGGGTAAAAAAAGAGAGGTCAGTCTTTTTGGAAGGTGAGCCAGCGGCTCTGGGCCGAGGAGGAAAGCACGCCCACCGGATCCACATAATCGTAGACCCGTGCCTGCTTGTCGTGGGCCGGGCGCAGCACCCTCCCCACCACCTGGAGGAGGCGGCCGGTGAATTTTATGGGGGTGGTGAGAAACAGGGTGGCAAGGTCCGGGCAGTCAAAGCCTTCGCCGATGAGCTGCACCGTGGAGATCAGCACCTTGACCTCGCCCTGGCGGATGGATTCCACCAGACCGGTGCGCTGTTCCGCCGGGAGCTTGCCGGTGAGCACCGCGCTGGGGCAGTCGTGTTTTTTCAGGAGCGCGGCCAGCTCCTCGCAATGCTTGACCCGGTCGCTGACCACCAGGATGGTGCCCGGCGAGGCCCCGCGCTCCTTGAGGATGTCCTCGACAATGAGCTGGTTTCTCGCGGCGTTGGTGGTGAGCGATTTCATCAGGGCCTGGTAGTTGCCCCGGTACACATAGCGGAACTCCGTGGCGCGCTGGATGTATTCCGGCTTGAGGATGGCGCCGCTCTCGTGCAGGTCGTGGCTCTCCACCTTGAAGGCCCGGTCGCCCAAGGACATATAGATCAGCTTGGTTAGGCCGTCCCGGCGGAAGGCGGTGGCGGAAAGGCCCAGCAGGTAGCGGCAGTCGAAAGCGGAGACCACCTCGGTGAAGAGCGAGGCCGGAACCCGGTGGCATTCGTCCACGCAGAGCTGGCCGAAATGGGCGGGCAATTCGGCCAGCCGGTTGCGGGCCGAATTGACAATGGCAATGGTGATGGGGGCCAGGGAGAAATTTCCGTCGCCGATCATCCCCGCTTCCACGCCCAGGAAGGTTCTGGCCCGTTCCACCCACTGGTAGAGCAGTTCCTTGGTGTGGACCAGCACCAGGGTGGGCTGGCGCCGTTTGGCGATCACCGCCAGGGCGATTATCGTCTTGCCCGAGCCGGTGCCCGCCTCCAGCACCCCGAAGTCGTGGCGGGTTATGGCGTTAATGGCCTCCTCCTGGTAGGACCGCAGCTCCCCGAGGAAGCGAAAATCAACCGGGGCGCAGCTCTGCCGCTGGTCGATGATCTTGGGGTCCTGGCGCATGAATTTCCGGGCCAGGAGGATGGCGTGGTTGGCGTAGCCGCGCGGAAAGGTGAGGGTGTCGTGGCGCTCGGTATAGAAATACAAATGGGGCTTGAGCTTCTTGCCCATCCAGCGGCTGTATTTCTTGGCCTCAAGATATTCGGGGTTGTCGATGGTCAATTGCTGCTTGAGCGCCTCGGCCAGGGTGGGCGAGGCGCCGCGCAGACAGGCTTGCGCCCCGACGGTGAGGGTGAACTCGGTCATGGGTGGTCCGTGTCACGGGGGGCAAGGGTTTCGGCCAGCAGATTGGCCAGGCGGCTGCATTCCTTTTCCACCGCGTCAAGCTGGGCCTGCTGACTGATGAGGGCGCTGTTCAGCTCTTCCAGGGCGATTTCCTGGAAGGCCAGCCGGGTTTCCAGTTCGATGATCCGGTGTTCCATGGGGTGTCCTTACAGATTTATCCGGTGAAATATCGTGGGGTCAGCGGTTTTCTGCCGGTGAGCCGCTGGTACGGCTCGGCCGGATAGCCCAGGGCGATGACGGCATGGATAGCCTCGTCATCGGGGATGCCCAGGGTCCGCTGTATTGTGGGATTTTTGGCCATGGCCGCCACGGCAAAGCCGATCAGGCAGGAACCAAGCCCCATGGTGTGGGCGGCCAACAGGATATTCTGCGTGGCCAACAGGGCGTCTTCCGCAGGACAGCTCGCCCCGGGGTGCGAACCGACGATGATGGCGGCTGGCGCTCCGTGGAAGAGGCGGTCGCGACCCTGCTCCTCCCATTCCCGCAGCCCCTGGGCGATGGTCGCATGGTAGCGGCGATGGTAATTGGCCAGGGCCGGTTTGCCCATCAGGCGGAGAAGGGTGCGCAGCACGGGATTTGCCGCCAACCGGTTGAGTTTGGCAAAGTAGGCGGCCACCAGGGAGCCCAGCCTTTCCACCGCCGGTCGATTCGGCAGGATGGTGAAAGTCCAGGCCTGGCTGTTGGTGCCGGAGGGAGCGGTGGTGCCGATGCGGACCAGGTCTTCCAGCAGTTGCGGGTCCAGGGCGCGAGTTAAGTAGTTGCGGCAGGAGCGGCGGGAAAGCATGATCCGGACCAATTGGGCGGGGTCTCCCTGGCCGGGGGGCAGGTAGCGGTTGTCGGCGGTAAAGGTCTGGAACACAGGCTCTGGTTCCAGGCCCGGCACGGTGATGGCCTGAGTCGGGCAGACGGAGCGGCAATGACCGCAGGCCAGGCAGCGCTCCCCGCTGACCACGGCTTTGCCACCCAACAGCGACAGGGTCCGGTCCGGGCAGACCGTAAGGCAGAGACCGCAGCCGGTGCATTTTTCCTGGTCGATGTTTGGGCCTTGCGGCCTGGGGTGGTGGTCTGTCATGATTGTCCATCATGCCCTGCTTTGCAAAAAAATGGAAGGGTTCGCATTGTAGTTGACGAAAAGTCCGGGGACGCATAGTTTCAGGACACGTCGATTTTCTTGCGAAATCGCACAAGGCTGCCCAAATTACCCCCCTCGCCCGCTCGGAGTCTACGCTTACCTGCGGGAGAGGGGTCGGGGGAAAGGGAAAATGCAACATTTGAGGTGACAGCTATTCCCCCTCTCCCTAGCCCTCCCCCTGAGGCGGGAGGGGACTTTTGTGTTTTGACGAGCAACACCCCCGGAGGAAACATGCATTTCTGGCAAGGGTTTTTCCTGTATCTGGCGCCGGGTGGCCTTATGCTGGCCGCGGCGCTGGCTGCATTGCAGCATGATGGATTGGCCCGCTGGTTGTTCGGGATCACCTGGCTTTTTCCCCCCGCCCTGGGGCTGGTCGCTGTTTTTTTCGGTTGGCGCTTCAACCGCAGCCGGTTGCTTTTTGGGGTGCTGGTGGTGTTCCTGGCCGATCTGCTCCTTCGCCGTTACGGCGGGGCCGGTCAGATCGATCAGCTTCTGGCCAGGTATGTGTTCCATATGGCCCTGCTGGCGCTGCCCCTCAATCTGCTTCTTTTCTCCTTCTGGCGGGAACGGGGCCTTGTCACAGGCCAGGGGTTGCGCCGTTTCGGTTGTATTTTCTTGCAGCCCCTCCTGCTGCTCGGGCTCTATGGGGTGCGCGGCCCCTTGATCGTGCGGCAACTGGAGGGTATGGCCATTGTCCTGCCCTTGGCCGGCGGATTGCCCTCCCCAACCCTTGTTCTCTGGGTTCTTGTTGCCCTGGTCCTGCTGTTTCGTTTGTATCGCCACCGCGATGTGCTGGATCATGGCTTCCTCTGGGCCATGCTCTGTTCGCTCTCTGCCCTGTTGGCCGGGAATTCCGCGCAACAGGCCTTTCTTTTCAGCGTGGCCGCGCTGATCCTCATTGTTGCAGCCATTGAGGCTGCCCACCGCATGGCCTTCCGGGATGAGCTGACCGCTCTGCCCGGACGGAGAGCCTTGAACGAGGCGTTGCTCAAGCTGGGCAACACCTATACCGTGGCCATGGTGGATATCGATTTTTTCAAAAAATTCAACGACCGCCATGGCCATGACGTGGGCGATCAGGTGCTGGCCATGGTGGCCGGATTGCTCGCCAGGGTCGGCGGCGGAGGTCGTCCCTTCCGCTATGGCGGGGAGGAATTCACCGTCCTCTTTCCGGGTAAAACCTTGAAAGAGGCCCAGCCCCATCTGGAAGCATTGCGCCGGAACGTGGCTGATGCCGGGTTTACGGTCCGAAGCGAGGGGCGGGCCGGCAAGACCCAGAACAATAGGCAAAGAGGGGGAGGCTCCGGGAAAAAAGTTTCGCTCACCATCAGCATCGGCATGGCCCAGCCCGACACAACCAGGAAAACCCCCCAGGGTGTGATCAAGGCGGCGGATCAGGCGCTGTACCGGGCCAAGGAAGGTGGGCGCAACCGGGTGTCCAGTTGAGGGAGTTCTTGTCCTAACCCTTTTCTTTTGCGCGGTTTCTTTGTTTGACTTCACCGGGAACCCACCCCTATAATGGAATCACCTTTTCAGGGAGAAAGCCATGGGAGCCGAGTCTCGGAGCAGTGTTTCGCCGCCAGGCCGTCAATATTGGAAGATAGCCGTGGTGGTGCTGGGGGTCACTATTGTTGCCGCCACGGGGTTGTACCATCTTGCCCGGCTCTATGTGCTCAACGAGGCGGAAAGAAACATCCAGGCCGTACTCCTCACCCATAAGGGCCTGCACCGGTATATTCAGGAA
The DNA here is from genome assembly GCA_002347095.1 of Desulfobulbaceae bacterium UBA2273. Taxonomy (GTDB): domain Bacteria; phylum Desulfobacterota; class Desulfobulbia; order Desulfobulbales; family Desulfurivibrionaceae; genus Thiovibrio; species Thiovibrio ferrireducens. The sequence goes on from DDWZ01000011.1 coordinate 83,680, forward strand.
GTCATGCATCCGGTTTTCTACAAGCTGAGAGCGGAAGGTTTGGTCGCCGACACGTTCTACGCCCCGGAAATCTTTTCTTCGACCTTCATCGTCAGGAACCAGCACAAGGCATATAACGAGGAGCGCAAGGCTGCGGGCCTTGAAGAGATTTACTACAAGATGGCTGCTCGCAACCCGCGCAATCCGGTGAACAAGGCGGACGCGCTGGAAGAAAAACTCATCCGGATGTTCAATGAAAACAAGGAGATAAAAGATTACCGGGAGATAGTCCGGATCGGCGATAAGGATTATCTTTTTGTCGCCCTGCCCTTTCTGGTGAACCAGCAGCGATGCATGAAATGCCATGGCAACCGGGAGGATGCGCCCCTCGGTCTCCAGGCGCTCTATCCCGGGTTGGGCGGGTTTAACGAGAAGGCCGGTGAAATCCGGGCCATTGAATCGATCCGGGCGCCCTTGGAACAGCAGTATTTCCTCCTCTACATTGTTTTCGGCTCTTCCTTTGCCGGGTTGCTGGTGCTCGCCGGATTGCTGTTTTTCAACGGTCGTCTCAGAGGGATGGTGCGGACGCGGACCCATGAGCTTGAGCAGGAGGTGGTTGAGCGCCGCCGGGCCGAGGAAGAGGTGCGCCAGGTCAATGAAGAACTCGAAAACCGGGTGGAGGAACGCACTGCCCAGATCGCCGCGGCCAACAAAGAGCTTGATGCCTTCGCCTACTCGGTTTCCCACGATCTGCGCGCCCCCCTGCGCGGCATCGACGGCTTCAGTCTGGCTCTGCTGGAGGATTATGGCGAACAGCTTGATGAGACGGCAAAGGGCTACCTCGGCCGGGTGCGGGCAGGCTGCCTGCGGATGGGCGAGCTAATCGACGATATGTTGCAGCTTTCCCGCCTATCCAGGGGGGAGATCCGCCAGCAGGAGGTCGATCTCAGCGGCATGGCCGGGGAGATCGCCGAAGAGCTCCGGCGCGGGGCGCCGGAACGTCGGGTTGCCTTTGAGATCACCCCCGGCATAAGGGTTTTTGGGGATGCCATTTTGCTGCGGGCGGTGCTGGATAATCTGCTCGGCAATGCCTGGAAATTTACCGCCAAAATCGAAGAGGCGCGGATCACCTTTGGCCGTAAGGAGGAAGGCGGCAAGGATCTCCTCTTTGTAAGGGATAACGGGGCAGGGTTTGATATGGCCTATGCCGACAAGCTGTTCGGCGCCTTCCAGCGCTTGCACTCTCTCCAGGAGTTTGCAGGCACCGGCATCGGCCTGGCCACGGTGCAAAGGATCATCCACCGGCATGGCGGTACTATCCGGGCCGAGGGCGAGGTGGGGCAAGGGGCGACTTTTTATTTTTCCGTGTAAGGCGGTACGCGCATGAGGACGAATATGATTCTATTGGTAGAGGACAACCCGGATGACGAGGCCCTGACCCTCCGCGCCCTGAAAAAGAACAACATCCTCAATGAGGTGGTTGTGGCCAGAGACGGCGTGGAAGCCCTTGATTTTCTCTTTGGCACGGGTGCGCATGCGGGGCGTGATCTGGCCCTCATGCCCGAGGTTATCCTGCTTGACATCAACCTGCCAAGGATAAACGGCTTGGAAGTGCTGGAAAAGATCAGGGCAAACGAGCGGACCAAGTTGTTGCCCGTGGTCATCCTCACCACCTCCAACGAGGAGCGGGACAAACTTAAAAGCTATACCTTGGGGGCCAACAGTTTCATCCGGAAGCCCGTGGATTTTCTGCAGTTCAGCGAGGCCATCCGGCAACTGGGCTTGTATTGGCTGGTGCTGAATCAATCGCCTCCCCTGGTGAAGGTGTAAGTCATGGCCGAAAAGCTGCGTGTGTTGCTGGTGGAGGATTCCGAGGATGATGCGACCCTTGTGGTGCGGGCGCTCGCCCAGGGAGGGTTTACGACGAGCCACGAGCGGGTGGATACCGCCGAGGCCATGGCGGCGTGCCTTGCCGGGCAGGAGTGGGACCTGATTCTTTCCGATTATTCCATGCCGCGGTTCAACGGCATGGCTGCGCTCAAGCTCATGCAGGAAAAGGGGGTTGATCTGCCGTTTATCCTGGTTTCCGGGGCGGTGGGCGAGGAAACCGCCGTGGAGATGATGCGGGCCGGAGCCTGCGACTATGTGATGAAGGACAAGCTGACCGGGCTGGCCCCCGCCGTTATCCGGGGATTGCGGGAGGCGGAAAACCGCAAGGCGGCACGGGAGGCGGACAGGGCCATCGATGCCTTGGTGCGGGGGATGGTGGGCGCCACGGGCACGGAGTGCTTTGATCGGATCATCGATGGCCTCTGCGATTGGCTCGGGGCGGAGCATGGCCTCGTTGGCCTGCTGACCGATGGACAGGTGCGGACCCTTTCGCTCTTCCGGTACCGCGAGAAGCAGGAGAACCTCAGTTATCCCCTGGCCGGAACGCCCTGCGAAGGGGTGGTGCAGGATACCTACATAAGCTATGCCCGGGATCTCCTCCGTCTTTTCCCCGAGGACAAGGAGCTTGCCAAGCTGGGGGCGGAAAGCTGCGTGGGTATTTCCTTGCGGGATACCCGCCAGAAGGTGTTGGGGGTGCTCAATATCTTTTCAACCCGAGAGATGCTGCCCGCGGCAAGGCTTCCCGAGATCATGGAGATTGTCGCGGTCAAGGCCTCCGCCGAACTGGAGCGGTTTCGGGAGGAGGAAGAAAGAAACGCGCTTGAGGCGCAGTTGCGGCAGGCTCAGAAAATGGAAGCCATCGGCACCCTGGCCGGCGGCATTGCCCACGATTTCAACAATATCCTGGCCGCGATTCTGGGCTATACCGAACTGGCCAAGCAGAAAATGATTTCTCAAAGCGAGCCGGACCTCTGTCTTGCCGAGGTGCTCAAGGCGACCTACCGGGCAAAGGGGTTGGTGCAGCAGATCCTCGCCTTCAGCCGCAAGGGCGAGCAGGAAATGAAGCCCATGCGCATCCAGTGCGTGGTCAAGGAAGCGCTCAAGCTGCTAAGGGCCTCCATCCCTGCGGCCATCGAGATTCAGCAGCGGATAGCTCCGGATTGCCATGCCATCCTCGCCGATCCAACCCGGATACACCAGATTGTCCTGAACCTTTGCACCAACGCCTCCCATGCCATGGAAGCAAAAGGCGGCACCCTGAGCGTGCTCCTGGAAAATACGGATTTGACCGAAGAAGAAGCGCAACCCCATGAGCTGGCGCCGGGGAATTATGTGCTGCTGGTGGTGAGCGATACCGGGCATGGCATGGAAAAAGAGGTGCTGGATCATATCTTTGAACCCTATTTCACCACCAAGGAGCAAGGCAAGGGGGCGGGCATGGGGCTTGCCATCGTGCATGGCCTGGTAACGGCTATCGGCGGCAAGATTTCCGTGGCGAGCACCCCCGGCCAGGGCACGACCTTCAGGATTCTCTTCCCGCAGGTTGCCGAAAAAGCAGGGGAGGAGGCGCCCGGAAAAATCTGCGCCCCATCGGAAAAAGGCAGCGAGCGTATTTTTGTCATAGACGATGAACAGGCCATTGTGGCCATGGAAAAACTCGCCCTCGAACGTCTCGGCTATCAGGTGCGGCTCTTTGCCGACAGCGAGGAGGCGTTGGCCGCCTTCCGGAATGATCCCCAGGGGTGTGATCTGGTGGTGACCGATCAGAGCATGCCCCATCTTTCCGGCCTGGAACTGGCCAAGGCATTTTTGGCGATCCGGCCGAATCTGCCCATCATTCTCTCCTCGGGCTTCAGTTCTCAGGCCTCGGAAGAGGAAGCCGTCCGAATCGGGATTCGCCGTTTCATCATGAAGCCGGTGGATATCTCCCACCTTGCCGCCACCATTCGGGAGCTTCTGGATCAGTGCTAGGAATTTTCCCGGTGCTCGGCGGCGTGTTAATGGAAAATCTTCCCCCCCCCCATTCCCCTCCCTGTACTCCCCGGATAAGCGCTTTTTTTCAAAGTGAAGATTTTTCCACTCTGTGCTATCCTTGCGCCTGAAATTGTAAGGCTCTTGCAAAACTCCTCGAAGTTACATCCCCTCCCTTGACGGGAGGGGGCAGGGGGGTGGGTGAAGCTGCAACCTGCACGGTATCTGCCAACTTCCCCCTCACCCTAACCCTCCCCCGCCAGGGGGGAGGGGACTTTTTTGATTTTTGCAAGAGGCGCGTTTGACCTTGAAAATCTCTTGCCCATCATAAGGAGCTGCCCCAATGAGTGTTGAGCCCAATAAAATCATCTATTCCATGGTTCGGGTCGCCAAGTTTTACGACAAAAAGCCGATCTTAAAAGACATCAGCCTATCCTATTTTTACGGGGCCAAGATCGGCGTCCTGGGCCTGAACGGTTCGGGCAAGTCGTCGCTGCTGCGGATTTTGGCCGGGGTGGACAAGGAATTCAACGGCGAAACCCACATCTCCCCCGGCTTGACCGTGGGCTATCTGGAGCAGGAGCCGCTGCTGGACGAGGGGAGAACCGTGATCGAGATCGTGCGGGAAGGGGCGCAGGAGGCGGTGGATCTCTTGGCCGAGTTCGAGGAGATCAACAACAAGTTCGGTGAGCCCATGGATGACGAGGCCATGGACAAGCTCATCGCCCGGCAGGGGGTGGTGCAGGAGAAGCTCGACACCCTGGATGCCTGGGATCTCGACGCCCGGCTGGACATGGCCATGGATGCCCTGCGCTGCCCGCCCGGGGAAACTCCGGTAAATGTCCTCTCCGGCGGCGAGAAGCGGCGGGTGGCCCTGTGCCGTCTGCTCTTGAAAAAACCGGACATCCTGCTGCTCGATGAGCCCACCAACCATCTGGACGCCGAGACCGTCTCCTGGCTGGAACAGCATCTCCAGCGCTACGAAGGCACGGTCATCGCCGTGACCCATGACCGCTACTTCCTCGACAATGTGGCGGGCTGGATTCTGGAGCTGGACCGGGGCCAGGGCATCCCCTGGAAGGGCAACTACTCATCCTGGCTTGAGCAGAAGGAAAAGCGGTTGGCCAACGAGGAAAAGGAAGAGTCCAAGCGCCGCAAGACCCTGCAGCACGAGCTGGAGTGGATACGCATGAGCCCCAAGGGCAGGCATGCCAAGTCCAAGGCCAGAATCCAAGCCTATGAGGAGCTGCTGGGCAAGGAGGCGGAAAAGCGCACCAAGGATCTGGAGATCTACATCCCGCCCGGACCGCGGCTTGGCAAGATAGTCATCGAGGCCGAGGGGATAACCAAGTCCTTCGGCGACCGGCTGCTTTTCGAGAACCTGACCTTTTCCCTGCCCCCTGGCGGCATCGTCGGGGTGATCGGCCCCAACGGCGCGGGCAAGACCACCTTGTTTCGGCTGATCACCGGTAAGGAGCAGCCCGATTCCGGCACCATCCGCTTGGGCGATGCCGTAAAGCTTGCCTATGTGGACCAGTCCCGCGACGTGCTGGACCCGGAACAGACGATCTGGCAGGCCATCTCCGAGGGCCAGGAAACCATTGCCATGGGCGACCGCGAGGTGAACTCCCGCGCCTATGTGGGCAGGTTCAACTTTTCCGGCACCGACCAGCAGAAAAAGGTGGGGCTGCTCTCCGGCGGCCAGCGCAATCGGGTCCACCTGGCCAGGATGCTCAAGGAAGGGGCCAACGTCCTCCTGCTGGACGAGCCCACCAACGATCTGGATGTCAGCGCCCTGCGCGCCCTGGAAGAGGCACTGGAGAACTTCGGCGGTTGCGCCGTGGTCATCAGCCATGACCGCTGGTTTTTGGACCGCATTGCCACGCACATGCTGGCCTTTGAAGGGGATTCCCAGGTGGTCTGGTTCGACGGCAACTACTCCGAGTACGAGGCCGACCGCAAGGCCCGCTTGGGCGACGCCGCCGACCAGCCGCACCGGATCAAGTACCGCCATTTGACCCGCGCCTGATTTCGGCATGGTTGAAAATAAAAAACCCCTGGTTGCCTGTGTTTGGGCGGCCAGGGGTTTTTGTGTTTTTTGAGGGGGTTGCAGGGCTGGAGAACGGATCAGCAGCGGGAAAAAATCGTCAAGGTATATGGGTCCGGTCCTTCCACCCGTTCTGTCGAGGTTGCGCGGAACTGGTTGGGGGCGAACTCGGGAAAGAGGGTGTCGCCCTCCACCTCCCGGTCGAGCACGGTAAGATAGATGGCATCGGCCAGGGGCAGGGCCTCGCGGTAGATCTCGCCGCCTCCGGCAATGAAGATTGTTTCCGCTTCCGTGCAGAGGGCGAGGGCGGCGGTCAGGCTTTGGGCCACCGCGCAGCCTGCGGCGCGATATTCCGGGTTGCGGGTGACGATTATGGTTTTCCGGCCGGGCAGGGGGCGGCCGATGGACTCGAAGGTCTTGCGCCCCATGATCAGGGTGTGGCTCATGGTGAGGGATTTGAAGCGTTGCAGTTCGCTCGGGATATGCCAGGGGATACCGTTGCCCCGGCCGATCACCCGGTTCTTGGCCATGGCGGCGATGAGGATGATCTTCATCGTGGCCGCGCTCACGAATTTACGCCTCGCCTGCCTTGACAGCCTCAAGCGCTTCCCAGCGGCCGTAGGCCTTTTTCAACTCCTGCTCAAGCGCTTCCAGTTGTTTCTGTATTTGGGGGATGGCGGAGGGGTCCTTCTGGTACAGGGCTGGATCGCCGAGCTGTTGGTGCAGCTCTTCCAGCTTCGCTTCCATTTCCTCAAGCCGTGAGGGCAGCGCCTCCAGCTCCCGCTCTTCCTTGTAGGAGAGCTTTTTGGCCGCGGCTTTTTTAGGCGGGACCGTTTCTTTTTTTTCGCTTTTTTCCGGCTTGGCGGCCGGGGCCGGAGTCTGGCCCCGCTGCACAAGCCAGTCGTCGTAGCCGCCTGCGTATTCCTCCACTCTCCCCTCGCCCTCGAAAACCAGGGTGGAGGTGACCACGTTGTTCAGGAAGGCCCGGTCATGGCTGACCAGGAGCAGGGTTCCCTGGTAGTCGAGGAGCAGCTCTTCCAGCAACTCCAGGGTTTCCACGTCGAGATCATTGGTGGGTTCGTCCATCACCAGCACATTGAAGGGCTGGGTGAACAGCTTGGCCAGCAGGAGGCGGTTTTTTTCCCCGCCCGAGAGAACGCGCACCGGTGAACGGGTCCGGTCCGGGGCAAAGAGAAAATCTTGCAGATAGCTGATGATATGGCGGGGCTGCCCGCCCACCATTACGGTGTCTCCGCCGTCGGTCACGTTGTCGGCCACGGTTTTTTCCGGATCGAGCTGTTCCCGGTTCTGGTCGAAATAGCACGATTCGATGCGGGTGCCCAGGCTGATCGACCCTTGCGTGGGTTCGAGCTGACCGAGGATGAGCTTGAGCAGGGTGGATTTGCCCGCCCCGTTGGGGCCGATGATCCCCACCTTGTCCCCGCGCATGATGGTGGCGGTCAACCCCTTGATGATGGGGGTGGCGGAGTAATAAAACGAGACATCCTTGAGCGAGGCCACCAGCTTGCCGGAGCGTTCGGCGTCCTGCATCTGGATGCGGGCCTTGCCCGCCTGATTCCTGCGTTCGGAGCGTTCCTTGCGCAGGTCGAGCAGCGCCCGCACCCTCCCTTCGTTGCGGGTGCGGCGGGCCTTGATCCCCTGGCGGATCCAGGCTTCTTCCTGGGCCAGCTTCTTGTCGAATTTATGGCTCTGGCTTGCTTCGGCATCCAGGGCGTCCTGCTTGCGCTGGAGATAGGTGGCAAAGTTGCCGGGCCAGCTCGTCAGCCTGCCGCGGTCCAGCTCCACGATCCGGGTGGCGATCTTTTGCAGCAGCATGCGGTCATGGGTAACAAAGAGCAGGGTGGAGGAAAAGCTTAAAAGAAACTCCTCCAGCCAGTTGATGGCCTCAATGTCCAGATGGTTGGTGGGCTCGTCCAGCAGCAGCAGGTCCGGTTCGCTGACCAGGGAGCGGGCCAGCAGGACCCTGCGTTTGAGGCCGCCGGAAAGGGAGGTGAATTCCTGGTCCGCAGGAAGCTGCAACCGGGAAAGAACGGTTTCTACCCGTTGCTGAGCCTGCCAGCCGTTGGCCGCATCCAGGGCATGCTGGGCCTCTTCCAGTTCGGCCAGAACCGTTTCGGAGTGATCGGTTTGGAGCAGGTGGCTCACCGCGTGGTAGCGGGCCAGCAGGCCGAACATCTCGCCTAAGCCAGCGGCCACCACCTCGTAGACCGTCCCGGTCGTGCCGACCGGCACTTCCTGGGTGAGCCGGGCTACGCGCAGCCCCTTTTGTCGGGTGATTTCGCCCCGGTCCGGTTCGATTTCTCCGGACAGGATCTTCATGAGCGAGGATTTGCCTTCGCCGTTGCGGCCCACCAGGCAGACCCGTTCGCCGGGCTCAATCTGCAAATCGATGCCATTGAGCAGCGGCAGGCCGCCAAAGCTCAAGGCGATGTCCTTCAGGGTAATCGTGGCCATATCAGGAGGAGGTTCTGGATCTCTGCGGACGCGAAGGCGGTCGTCTTCCGCCGGGTCGGGGCCTGCTGCTGCCGGGGCCACTGCCGCCCGGCCGGCTGCGGGGCGCGGAGGATGATTCCCTTTTGGGCGCGGGCCTGGAAGGGGGCGGGGTTGACAGCCACTCCGGATCGGGTTGGATGCAGGGCAGCTTGGCCCCGATGAACTCCTCGATATCAGGCAATTGGAAGGAGTCGGATTCGTCGGCAAAGCTCACCGAGGTACCCAGGGCTCCTGCCCGGCCGGTCCTGCCGATGCGGTGCACATAATCCTCGGGATCGTGGGGCAGGGTGTAGTTGATGACATGGCTCACCCCGTCCACGTGGATGCCTCGGCCGGCCACATCGGTGGCCACCAGCACCCGGATCTTGCCGGCCCGGAAGTTTTCCAGGGTCTTGGTGCGGGTGTGCTGGGGGATGTCGCCGGAGAGGATGGCGCACTGGATATCGTAACGCGCCAGCTTTTCGGCAAGGTGGCGTGTTTCGTCTTTGCGGTTGCAGAAGATCATCACCCGTTCCAGGTTCTGGCGGATGATGATGTTGTAGAGCAGGGGGAATTTTTCCCGGCTGCTGACCAGATAGACCAACTGTTCCACGGTGTCCGTCACCACCTGCTCCGGCTCGATCTCCACGGTTACCGGATTCGTGGTCCATTGCGAAGCGAGGCTGATGACCTGCGGGGTCAGGGTGGCGGAAAAGAGCAGGGTCTGGCGTTTGTCCTTGTTGGGGGTGGCGTGGACGATCTGGCGGACATCGGGAATAAAGCCCATGTCCAGCATGCGGTCCGCCTCGTCGATGACCAGAATCTCCACCTGATCGAGGTGAACGTATTGTTGACGCTTGAAATCCAGCAGCCGGCCCGGCGTGGCCACGATGATGTCAACCTGCTGTTCGGTGATCTGGCGCTGCTGCTTCTGGTAGTCCATGCCGCCTAAAATCGCCACCGTGACAACATTGCAGTACTGGGTAAGCTCGCGGGCGTCCGCGACAATCTGGAGAACCAGCTCGCGGGTCGGCGCCAGGATCAGGGCGCGGGGCGAGCCGTGCCGCCGCTTGCCCGGGGGGGTAGTGCGCAGCAACCGGGTGAAGATGGTGGTCAGAAAGGCCGCGGTCTTGCCGGTGCCGGTCTGGGCCTTGCCACTGGCATCCTTGCCGGTCAGGGTGTGGGGCAGAGTTTGGGCCTGGATGGGGGTGCAATAGGCGAAACCGAGGTCGGAGATGGCATGCATGATCTCGCTGGGCAGGTCAAGGTCGTGGAAGCGCATTTTGCCCTCGACCTTGGGGACCAGAAACTGCGAGGCGTCCCAGGGCGGGGTTGGGTCGGTCTCGGGAAGCGCTGCCTGGGTCCGGAGATTTTCCGGGATGAGGGGGGCCTTAGGTTCCTTTTTTTTGCCCCGCCGCCGGGAACCCCGTTGCGTCTCTTCGGAGGGGGCATGGGGATGAGCCTGCTGGGCTGCGAGATCGCTGGATTTCGCCCGGCCGGTGATGATTTTTTTCAGTTTGTCACGGAAGCGATTGATGATTTTTCTTACCAAAATATCCTCTCAGTGGAGATGGCAAATTATGACGGGTTTACGGATGGTTGGTCGGGAACCATGGCATGTGTTGGGAGAATGCAAAAGGTTTTCCGCGGAAGAACCATCGAAAAAATATACCTGGCCAGGCCGCTTGAGAAGCTTTTTCGGGCAAGGGCAGGATAAACGGTCATGGGAAAAAAAGGCGAGGCGGGCGAACACGCTGGTTAAGTGGTTCGCCGTGGGTTTCATGAGAAAAGATGGTGGGCCGTCGGGGGCTCGAACCCCAAACCTACTGATTAAGAGTCAGTTGCTCTACCAGTTGAGCTAACGGCCCTTCTCTTTATGTCGTGGCAAGATATACACCTTCCGTTTTGCCTTGTCAACCAGGATGCATGCGCAAAAATGAAAAAAGGTCACAAGTCCGTCGCACAAATCAAAGCGGTGTGCTGCCGCCGTTGTAATCGCGGCAGAGCTATTTTTTTGGTGCTCATCCGGTCCGGTAGGTGCAAAAGCGAAGGGGTTCAGGTATAGTGACCCGGCTAGATTTGGTTTTTTCCGGCGTGGGCCGGAAGCATGGCAGAGCAAAGGGGAACTATCCCGCTCGGAGCCGGAAAGCGAAAAAACCACGGAACGTAACTGCTCAGCAGTGCCCCAGATGCGCGAAAGAGGCCTGCGAAGTGTGCTATTGCACATGAGCAGGTCGATGACAAAGCAGATGAGGCGCTGCTGAACAGTTACAAGGAAAGGAGAACGTTCATGAGCAAGGTGTTGATAATCGGGGCCGGCGGGGTCGGCAGTGTGGTGGTTCATAAGTGCGCGCAGGTACCGGAGGTTTTTTCGGAGATCTGCCTTGCCAGCCGGACCCTTTCCCGCTGCGAAAATATCCAAAAATCCGTCAAGGAGCGGACCGGACGCGATATCGAGATCGCCCGGGTCGATGCCGACAATGTTGCCGAGACCGTGGCCCTGATCAAAAGGGTGCAGCCCAAGCTGGTGCTCAATCTGGCCCTGCCCTACCAGGATCTGCACATCATGGATGCCTGCCTGGAAACCGGGGTCGATTACCTGGATACCGCCAACTACGAGCCGCCGGACGAGGCGAAATTTTGCTACAAATGGCAGTGGGACTACCAGTCCCGCTTCAAGGAAAAGGGGCTTATGGCCCTGCTGGGCAGCGGCTTTGATCCCGGGGTCACCAATGTCTATTGCGCCCACGCGGCCAAGCACCATTTCGACGAAATCCACTATGTGGACATCCTCGACGCCAATGCCGGGGACCACGGCCACCCCTTTGCCACCAACTTCAACCCCGAGATCAATATCCGCGAGGTCACGGCCAAGGGCAAGTACTGGGAGAACGGCACCTGGGTCGAGACCGCGCCGCTTTCCATCAAGCAGAGCTACGATTTTCCGGTGCTCGGCCCCAAGAACGCCTATCTCATGTACCACGAGGAGCTGGAATCCCTGGCCAAGAATATCAAGGGGCTCAAGCGCATTCGGTTCTGGATGACCTTTTCCGACAACTATCTCAAGCATCTTGAGGTGCTGCAGAACGTGGGCATGACCGGGATCGAGCCGGTCATGTTCGAGGGGCGCGAGATCATCCCCCTGCAGTTTTTAAAGGCGCTGCTGCCCGACCCCGCCTCCCTGGGGCCGCGGACCAAGGGGAAAACCTGCATCGGCTGCGAGGTGGAGGGGCTCAAGGATGGCAAGCCCAAGAAGATGTTCATCTATAATGTTTGCGACCATGAGGAGTGCTACCGCGAGGTGGGCTCCCAGGCCATCTCCTACACCACCGGGGTGCCGGCCATGATCGGGGCGATGATGATGCTCACCGGCAAATGGCGGGGCGCAGGGGTCTTCAACATGGAGGAGCTGGACCCCGATCCCTTCATGGAGAAGCTCAATATCCACGGGTTGCCGTGGGTGGAAAAGGTGCTGGCCTAGGCTGCCGTGCGGGAATCCTTGCTAAAGAGCATCGACACCTCCCTGTCTGCGGGGATGCGGGCGGAGGCCCAAAAGACCCCCAGGCGGAGGGTGCACCATTGTCTGCATGCGAGCCCGGATGATCCGGTGCAGCGGCTGGTGGTGGATATGGAACCCGGAACCTATATCCGGCCCCATCGCCATCGAATGTCTCCGAAGTGGGAGCTTTTTCTCTGTCTGGCCGGGAGCGGTTCGGTGCTGCTCTTTGACGATGCGGGGGTGTTGACGGAAAAAGTCGCGATCGAGGCAAACGGCTCGCGTTATGGGGTGGAGATCCCGGCCGGGGTCTGGCACACCCTGATCATCGAAGAGGTGGGTACCCTGCTGGTGGAGGTCAAGCCCGGTCCGTATGCGGTGCTGCCTGAGGAGGATTTCGCCCCCTGGGCTCCGGCGGAGGGCGAGGCGGCCGCAGCCGAATTTGAGGCGGCCCTGCATGCTCTGCCCATCGGCAGGGCGGTTACGCTATAATTCCGGAAGAGAACAATGAGCCACAAGGTAATCAATATCGACTGTGACCTGAGCCAAGTGCCCACCCCCAGCTACGTCTGCGACCGGGCCAGTCTGGCCCGCAATCTCGCCATCCTCGACCAAGTTCAGCAGCGCACTGGCTGCAGGATCCTTCTGGCCCTCAAGGGCTTTGCCATGTTCAGCCTCTTTGGCCAGATCCGCGAGGTGCTGCATGGCGCTTCGGCCAGTTCCCTCTCCGAGGCGCGCTTGGCCCGTGAGGAGTTCGGCAAGGAGGTGCATGTCTATGCCCCGGCCTACGGCGATGAGGAGTTCGCTGAAATTCTCGGTTGCGCCGATCATCTGGTTTTCAATTCTTTTCGTCAATGGCTCCATTTCAAGGATCAAGTTGCTGGGGCGGGCAAGAAGGTTTCTTGCGGCATCCGGGTCAATCCGCAGTACTCCGAAGTGGATGTGGACCTCTACAACCCCTGCGGCCGCTTCTCGCGCCTCGGCGTGGTGCGCGACCAGTTTCGGCCCGAGCTGCTGGAGGGCATCGAGGGGCTGCATTTTCATGCCCTGTGCGAGCAGGGTGCCGATGCGTTGGAACATACGGTTGCGGCCTTTGCGGAGAAATTCGGCGAGTTTCTTAGCAGGATGCAATGGGTCAATTTCGGCGGCGGCCACCACATCACCCGGGAGGGCTACGATCTCGACCGTTTATGCGCCACCATCAGCCGGATTCAGGAGAAATACGGGGTGCAGGTTTATCTGGAGCCGGGCGAGGCCATCGGCCTTAATATCGGAGTGCTGGTGACCCGGGTGCTGGATATCGTGGAAAACGAGATGCGCACCGCCATCCTCGACACCTCGGCCACGGCCCACATGCCCGATGTTCTGGAGATGCCCTACCGGCCCGTGCTCTTCGGCGCGGGCGAACCCGGCGAGTTTGCCCACACCTACCGGTTGGGCGGGCTTTCCTGTCTGGCCGGCGATGTGATCGGCGATTACTCCTTTCCCGAGCCCCTTGCCATCGGGCAGCGGCTGGTGTTCGGCGACATGGCCCATTACACCATGGTCAAAACCACCACCTTCAACGGGGTGCGGCTGCCCAGCATCGTGGTCTGCGATTCGCGCACCGGCGAGAGCGAGGTGGTGCGTTCCTTTGGCTACGAGGATTATCGGTCCCGGCTTTCCTGAGGGCGTTCTTTTCTTTCCGGCCTGTCTGTCAAGGGCAACCTGTCCGCGGTATCCATACAAAAGGAGATAGCAATGATTCGTCGAATTCTTGCGGCAACGCTCTTGTTTGGCGTCATGTTCGTGTCGGAGACCTGGGCGGCGGAGGGTGGTGAAGATGCGTACACGCAGATGGTGATTAAGCTGTGTGCTGGAATCCATAACTCCTTTGAGTGTGCACGTGTGATCGAGTCATCCCAGGTCAATGCCGGAGCCAGTCGGCATGCGGTACGCAAAAAGGAGTCTCTGGTGATACGACTCAACGGCAAGGCGGCCGTGTTGCGTGATAAGGGAGCCGCAGAAGAGGGCGCTGCCGATGGTGTTGAGTTGTACAGCTACATTGATTACCTATCTGACATGCAGCTGCATGTGGTCCATGTCCAGTTTTATGAGGGGGATACCTTTTTGGCCATCCATCAGGATTCTGGACAAAAGTCCTATCCTTCTGGGTTTCCGGTCGTTTCTCCCGACCTTCAGAGGTTTGTGGCAACGTCATGCGATTTGGTGGCTGGGTTCGATCCGAACAATATCGAGATTTGGCGCAGCAATAAGGGGAAGCTGTTTCTTGAGTGGTCGCAAGACATTGAAGGCTGGGGGCCGAGAAAGGCGCAGTGGCTTGCTTCGGACCGGATCAGGATTGAGAAAGAGTGTTATGACGGAAATGAAGACGAGCATCCCTGCGGTACTGTCGAGCTGGTGCGGGAGGGTGGACAATGGAAGTTTGTGCAGTGAAATTTGACCAAGGCCAGCGAAAGCCTGACTGTTTTTTCTAATTTGTTTCCTTTTCTCTCTGCGGCTGTTTTTTGTCCTGGCTTTGAGGTCTCGATGTGATGTGGAACAGCCGGTAGCCGTCCCCTCCCAGAATCAACCTGTTCAGCCCCTGCCCACCCCCCGCGTCGCCGGAAAGTAGATCCGCCACCACCGCCCCTTCGCTGAGAAGCCAGGGTGCCCGCACGCTCACCAGGGCCGGTTCCGTGTGTTCGTTCATTAGCCCCAGAAGCCAGCCGTCTGAGGTTCGGCGCAGGTCGGCGAGGACATAGGCAGCCCCTGGCCCAGTGAGTTCGATGCGGGGTTGCATTCCGAAAAAATTCTTGTAGATCGCGGTCAGCCAGGTGGTGCGGGTGTCCCAGGCAAAGGTGGGCGCGCCACCCGGGCTGTTCAGCAGGATGGCCGGCGCAATGAAGTCGCCCAACCCAAAGGTGTTGATGGCGGTACGCGCCAAGGGATGCTCCTTGGTAACCAGAGCCGCGCTCAGACGCAGGCCGGATTCGGTTTCGCTCCACACCTGGGCCGTGCCTCCCGAGGCCGGGCGCACCCCTTGCCAGTATTTCCAGACCCGGATCGTCTTGGGTTGGGTCTGGCCGAGGATGCCTGTTGGCTCAGGGGCGAGGAGCAGGGGGGTGTAGCCGGAGCTCCAGTCCGCCCCCGGTCGTATCCCGGTATCCCAGGCGGGCCGGGCCTGGCTCACGTCCAGCCCGAAGACCTTGGCCATGGCTGCACCCCAGCCGGGGTTGTCCCGGTGGTTGGCGTCGAACTGGCCGGGCAGGTCGAGGTTGGCGTGGATATGGATGGACCGGTCGAGCACCTTGGGCAGGGCACCAAGATCATCCGGCCGCATCTGGAAATTTCTCGGCAGGAGCAGGCTTTGGGCCTCGGTCTCCGTCTTCCCCTTGCCCAGGTCGGCAAGAGGGGTACTGACGAGTTTTGGCCGAAACCCCAACCGGCGGAGTCCGCCCCAGAGGGAGGCGGTTTCCTCGTTGGCCCGGTTCCAGCCCAGGTCGATCTCCTTGGGCCAGTAGACCAGGATGTCCGGCTCCATGGGTTGTGACCCGGCAAGGAAGCGCGACAACGGCAGCGCCTCCATCCGCTGGAACATGGACCGCACCGCCTCATACACCTTGGGCTTGGGCCGCCGTTCTTGATCCACCACCCCGAAACCCGCCTCGCGTGGGTACGGCGTGGCAAGAAAGTTGTTACGGTCGCTCCAGTGGAAAAGATGCACGCCCATGGCCCCGGAGAGCATGGCTTCCCAGGTGGAGCTGACAATGGCCTCGGTCTGACGGGCTGCCGCGCCGGGGAACAGGGTTTCCGTGGAGCTGTGGCCGGTTTCCGTGATCAGCACCGGAATGTCCAGGAGATCGCGGAACTTGGCGATGCCGAAATCCAGGGAGCGCAGCTCATGGCCAGCCAGGGCCCAGGCGTACAGGTTGAGGGAGATGAAGTCCAGGGGCGCGCCCGCAGCCCGGCAGCGTTCGGTGATGGTTTGCGGATCTTCGGCGGTGTAATTGGGGTCCAGGCCGTTGAAGATGCCGGCCACCATGGAATAGGAGATCAGTTGCTCGGGCGCGGCGGCCTTCGCCGCCCTGGCGCCGGCGGCGACAAAATCAGCGATGGTGTGTTTGCGCCACTGGATGAGGTCATGGTAGCCGGAGCTGCGGATGGCCTGATGATCACCCCGGTCCTCCGGGTAGGCACGGGCCATGGGAACCTCGGCAAAATCGCGGAAGGTGGTGCTCCAGGCATTGTTGAGCCTCTCGATGTCCCCCCCGTAGGTTTGGGCCAGGAAAGCACGGTAGGCTGGGAGACTGGTCTGCTCATCGTAGCCGACCTGGCTCTTGACTGCGGCATTCTCCCAGAGATCGTAGAAGGCGAATTCGTTGCCGAGAATCCAGCCGCCGATGGCCGGGCTTTGCTTGTAGCGGTCGCAGACCGCAGCGATGAAGCGGGCAAAGGCTTCCTTGGCCTGGGGATGGCTGTAATTCAGCAGGGGGCTGGGGCCGTTTATTGTGCGGGCCATGGCCTGGGGGTAATTGGCAACGAACCAGGAGGGCGGGTATTGATAGCCGATGAGGATGAAGAGTTTGAGCCCGAGCTGTTCGGCCTTTTTGACCAGATGGTCGGCCTGGTCCCAGCGATAGACCCCTTCCCGCGGTTCCACGCTTTCCCAAACCAGTTCCACCCGCAGGGAGTTGGCATGGGCCTGTTGCATACCCTCCAGGTCGTAGTCCACCTCGGCCAGGGTCTGTGTGGCGAAAACCGGCGGGTTCCAGACCTGATAGGCGAAGCCGTGGGGGATAAAGGTCTCCTGTCGGTCTGTGTCCCAGAAATAGCCCTGGCGGATGGTCAGTCCGGCGGTGGCTGTGGTCGGCGGCAGGCAGAGGGTGAGGAGGAGCAGGGGGATGGTTAAGGAGAAAAAGTGGGTGCGACTTTTTGATTCACGGGAAGAAGGTTTCTGTGTTGACAGCATGGAGAAGATGCCCCCTGGATAGAGATGGATGTGTATTGATGTTGGGGCATTGTATCATCAGCGGGCTGGGATTGTCCTGGGTAAAAAGGTTTGTTCAGGAATTATGGGGTCTGCGGTATGAGATTAGTTTGTTCATTTCTTTGCTTGCCCAAAGAAACGAACCAAAGAAAGGGCCCCCTGTGTCTCTTGTCCCGCCGGAGGCGGGATACCCGGAGTTTATGCCCCGTATGGGGTACTCCTCGATGCTGCCGGGGCTTTGCAAACTCGCTTCGCTCAAACAGTGCAAAGCCCTTTTTCGGCAGCCTCTCCGGTGCTCGGCTGCGTGCCAATGGGAATTTTCCCCATTTGTCCTGCCGCGCCTCGCAGGCGGGGGCGGAAAAAGACGCGGGAACTGTTTGAGGGCGAAGCCCGAGTTTTTCCGCGTCCCGCCCTCGGCGAGAAGTAAGGGAAGCCCGCAGGGCCAGGACTGGCTGGGGTGCCTTTTTCTTGTTTCTTCTTTTGGGCACGCAAAAGAAGAAAGAGAGGAGAGAAAAAAGGTCTTTGCTGCTTTCACCAAAATTCCCGGATGAACCATAAAAAAAGGCCGGAGCCCCTGTGGGGCGTCCGGCCTTTTTTACATTATAAGGTGAAAGGTGCTACTCAGCGATCAGCCATCCCGTAACCGGATTCGCCATGGAGGGATTTGTCCAAGCCGTCGAACTCACCCTGCTGGTCGATCCTGAAGCCCACGGTTTTTTCCACCACCACACAGATCAGGAGAGTGGCGGAAGCGGCCAGGGCAATAGTCACGCCCATGCCGAGAAGTTGCACCTGCAACTGGTCGAAGGCCGTCCAGGCCCGTCCGGCTGCAGCGGAGGCCTTAACCATCCAGGAGTCGCGGATGAAAAAGGAAAGCAGCAGCACACCGAGGCCGCTGCCCACCCCGTGGATGCCGAAGCAGTCCAGGGAGTCGTCGTAGCCGAGCCGGATCTTCATGAGCAGGGCGAGGTAGCAGAGCAGCGACGAGGCGGCGCCCAGGGTGAGGGCGCCCAGGGGCTGGACCACGCCGGCGGCCGGGGTGATCACCACCAGGCCGGCCAGAATGCCGGAAACAAAGCCCAGGGAGGTGGCCTTTTTAAAGGCGATGGCCTCGATGATCAGCCAGGTCAGCGCCCCGCTTGCCGCCGAGATCTGGGTCATCGTAAGCGCCCTGGCTGTTTCCAGGCCGCTCTGCACAGTGGAGCCGGCATTGAAGCCGTACCAGCCGACCCAGAGAAGGCCGGCGCCCATCATGGTCATGACCAGATTGTTCGGGTGCATAGCGGTTTTCGGGTACCCCAGCCGCGGGCCGAGGAACAGGGCGGCCACCAGGGCGCTGACTCCGGCGGAAACGTGGATCACCAGGCCGCCGGCCAGATCGATAACCCCATTGGCCCCGGCGTTGAACAGCCAGCCGTCCGGAGCCCAGATCCAGTGGCACAGAGGGCTGTAGACGAACAAAAACCAGAGAACGATGAAGAGGATGTAACCCCGGAAATAAACCCGTTCGGCAATGGCGCCGCTGATCAGGGCCGGGGTGATGATGGCGAATTTGCCCTGGAACATGGCGAGGACATATTCGGGCACGCCGTTGGTGATGGCCTCGTCGATGCCCTGGAGTAGAAAGTAATCCGGGTTCCAGCCGATGACCCCGCCGAGGATCCCCTTGCCGAAGGTGAGGCTGTAGCCGCACACCACCCAGAGCACGCCGATCACCGCCATGGAAACAAAGCTGTGCATCATGGTGCCCAGGACATTCTTGGTGCGGACCAGGCCGCCGTAAAACATGGCCAGGCCGGGAATCATCAGAAGGACCAAACCAGTGGAGATCAGCATCCAGGCTGTGGTGCCGCTGTCGACGCTTTGGCTGTCCCCGGCCAGGGCAAGGCTGGGAAGGAGCCCAAGGCCAATGGTGGTACAGAGTCGGGCGAAAAAACGATGGCGCATGGTGCCTCCTTGGTGTTTCGGGTTGATATGGTGTGATGACCCACGAAACGGTTTGCGATAATCGTGCCACCGATGCGCTGTCTGTTTTCTCATGGAATATGCGCATTTTTTCGCAGGATTGGCGCGCGGTGTCCGGTTGTTCTGTGGCACAAATATGTAAAATACATGTTTGTTTTGCACATATTTGTATCGTTTTTTTGTGGAGAATCCGGCAGGAAAGGGGAGCGCGGACTCGTAGGAAGCAGTGAGGCAGGAACTCGTATTTTTTAGGTATTGACCTGAATGGGCAAATAATGCGATACCCATGCATAAGATTGGTTTAAGGTTGGTTGTATCAACCTGGGGGGAGTTCTGGGGGAACGGCCCGTGATTTTTCAGGCAAAAGGAGAGAGGGGGATGCGCAAGTTTGTGGTAAAATTCAAGGTCGGGGGAGCAGAACTCTGGCGGACTGCCGCAATCGAAAAAACAACCGTCAATGCGCGGAACGTGGCCATGGCCATGGTTGAATTTCATCGAAAAAACGCCCGGGCCAGCGAAAAAATGACCGTTACCGAGGTGTACGAAGAGGGCTAGGGCAGACCGGTAAGGCTTTGCTTATGGGGATGTTGAAAAAAAGAGGGACGGCGAGGGCCGCTCCTCTTTTTTTTGTGCAAAGCCGCTGCCGGGAGTTGTGACGCGCGGCATGAGGCGGGGGAAACTGCAAAGAACCTCTATCGGAGCTGTGCCCGAAAGAGAGCTGGATCGCCGGGATTGTGGGCCATCGGAGAAAAAAACAGGGGGCAGCCGGGAAAGGCTGCCCCCTGTTTTTTGGGAGCTAAGGGAGATCAGGATAAAAAAGGCTCAGAAAGGCCGCATCACCCAAATGCCGCAGGGACAGGTGTCGCTGCAGAAGCCGCAGGCGATGCACTTGTCCGGGTCCGAGACATAGCGGTAGTCTTTGCCCTCCAGCTTTTCCCTGGAGATGGCCTGGGTGGGGCAGATGGTCTCGCAGAGGTGGCAGTCGCGGCAGGTGCCGCAGCTCATGCAGCGTTCCGCTTCCGCCGCCTCGGAGGAACCGGGGCACGGCTCCGGGTTGTAATGGGCCGCGGTCAGGCTGGCGTGGGGGATGAGCTGCTGGCCGAAATCCTTCCACTCCTCGCCTTTGAACCCAGCCAGGATGGCTTCCGCGGTTTTCTTGCCCGCGCCCAGGGCGTTGGTGGCCAGACCCGGCCGCTCCACATCGCCGACAGCCGAGATCTTGGGATCGCTGGTAAGGCCCGCGGCGTTGCACTTGATCCAGCCCGCGCCGCCCACGGTGATGACCTCGACGGTGTCGGGCAGAAACTTCAAGGCCGGGACATCGCCGATGGAGATGATCACGGTCTGGGCCGGGATGAGCTGGCCTGCCGCGTCGATGAGCCCCTCAGGGGTGACCTCCTTGGTTTGCACCGGCCATTTAAAGGTGGCGCCCAGCGCCTCGGCCGCCGCCTTTTCCTTGCCGAAGGCCAGGGGCTTCTGGATATCCACCAGAGTGACCTCCTTGGCTCCCAACCGGTAAGCTTCGCAAGCCACATCGCAGCCCACGTTGCCTGCACCGATGATCACTACCTGCTTGCCGACCTTCATTGGCTTGGCGCTTTTCGCGTTTTTCAGGAAGTCCAGGGCCGGAATAACCCGCTCATGGCCGGGGAAGGGGATGGTGCGCGGCTGATGGGTGCCCACGGCCACAATGACGTGGTCGTATTTTTTCTTCAGCTCCGCGAATTTCTCCTTGGTCATGGCCACGCCGAAATTGGCCTTGATATTGGGCATGGAAAGGAAACGCGCAATTTCCGCGTCCCAGATCGCCTTGGGCAACCGCTCCCAGGGAATGACCTGGCCCAGCTTGCCGCCGAGTTGCTGGTCACGTTCGAAGATATGCGCCTCAACCCCTGCCTTGGCCAACTGCCAGGCCGCGTTCATCCCGGCCGGGCCGCCGCCGATGATGGCGACTTTCTTGCCCATCGGCTTGGCAAATTTGGGCGGCTTGGCGTCGCGGGCCGCACGGCCCAACATCTGCACGTCGATCTTTTCGTCCACCAGTTGCCGGGAACAGTTCTGCATGCAGAGGTTCGGGCAGACATAGCCGCAAACCGAGGCTGGCAGCGGGGTGTAGTCGAGCAGCATCTTGTAGGCCTCCTCCCCCTTGCCTTCGCGGATCAGCCGCAACCGGTCGATGGTGGGGATGTGCACCGGGCAGTAATAGGCACAGGGCGCGGCCTTGTCGCGGTTGGCCCAGAAGGGCTGCCGCCGCCTGAGATCCCCGGTCTCGATCATGCCGATGGGGGAGCGGTCCAGCCCAGGGGCCAGATCGCGGATGGGGTCGCCGCCGCCAAAGCCCGGGTTCCAGATCTTTTGCTTGAACTCGGCCATGGGCATGGGGCCTGAGAACATCAGGGCCCGGTCCTGGGGCGGGATGGAGATCAGCATCATCCATTCCTTGCGGACGGAGAGCTTCTTCAGTAGCCGGGTGCGGCCGATTTTTTTGAGATAAACGGGCATCCGCTCCATGAGCCAAGCCCACTGCTCGTTGTTGGGCAGCACGGCCATGACGCTTTTTTTGTCATAGGAGCCGTCGTTTTTGCCCCGGTAGTAGAGCCAGCCGCCGACCATGCCGACGCAGGGGCGGTAGCCCAGGACGTTCTTGGGATTCTTGGGTTCGATGCCGCAGATGACCCCGATGCCGCCGCAGTTGAATTCGGCAAAGGTGTCGCCCACCGAGCCCAGCACCCAGAGCTCCGGGCGCTGATGTTCGGGGTTCCATTTGGTCATGGTCAGACCGCGCGCCCCGATGGAGCCGCCCACGTAGACCTTGCCTTCGGCCATGGCGTTGCAGACCCCGTTGGTGGCGTCGCCCTTGACGGTGATCTCTGCGCCGATATTGAGGTAGCCCACGTCATCGGAGGCAGGCCCGTCGCAGACAATGGTGGTGCCGGGCATGCCCATGCAGCCGAGGCGTTGGCCGCATGGGCCGCTGACCTCGATCTCCACCTTTTTGCCACCGTTTTTCAAGCGGCCGCCCACATTGTGCTGGCCGTAGGTTTCCAGCTTCAAGCGGCTGGATTTGACAAAGGCCTTCTGCACCAGCTCTTCGAAATTCTTGGAGCTGATCCGCTGGCCATTGGCATCAAGCCCTTTTACGACAATTGCTTTACTCACAGCGTGCTCCTTCCTTAACAGACGTATCTGATATTTAAACGTTCGGCCACATCCTTGTCATCGATGCCCAGGGCGTCGGACATGCCGATGGGCAGGCTCTGGGAGCGGCCCAGGGGCGCCATGACCTTCTTGACCTCGGTGCGGATGGACATGAAGGTCTCCACCACGCGCTGGGCGACCTGATCCGGGTCGAGACGGCGGTAGAGCTTGGGGTTCTGGCTGGTGATGCCCTTGGGGCACAACCCGATGTTGCAAACGTTGCAACGGTTCGACTCGGTGCCGAGACACCCTGCCGCCGATTGCATGATGAACTTGCCCATGTGGACGCCGCTTGCGCCCAGCATGATCAGGGCCATGCCGTTCTGGGTGACGTTGCCGTTCTTGCCCACCCCGCCCGCGGCGAAGATGGGAATTTCGTTCTGCTTGCCCTGGGCGCAGAGGTCGAGGTAACACTCGCGGACATTGGCGGCAATGGGATGGCCGGTGGCGTCCATGCTGATGTTGTAGGCAGCGCCGGTGCCGCCGTCGATGCCGTCGATCATCAGCGCGCCGGCATAGGGGTTGCGCACCAGATTGTTTAAAACCGATTTGGCCGAGGTGGAGCCGGAAATCTTGGGATACACCGGCACTCGGAAGTTCCAGGCCATGGACATGGTCTGGATCATCTTCATCACCGACTCCTCAATGGAATAAAGGGTCTGGTGCACGGGCGGCGAAGGCAGATCCACGCCCTCGGGCACGCCGCGCAGCCGGGCGATGAGCTTCGATACCTTGAACCACATCAACAGACCGCCGTCGCCGGGCTTGGCGCCCTGGCCGTATTTGATCTCGATGGCCGCCGGATCGCACTGCATCTCGGGAATGGCCCGGATGATCTCGTCCCAGCCGAAATAGCCGGACGCGATCTGGAGGATGATGTATTTGAGAAACGGGCTGCGCAGAACCCAGGGCGGGCAGCCGCCCTCGCCGGTGGCCATGACCACGGGAATGCCCAGAACCTCGTTGCAATAGGCCACGCCCTGGAGCAACCCCAGCCACATATTGGGCGAGAGCGCGCCAAAGGACATGGAGCCGATGACAAAGGGGAAGATCTCCCGCACCGGCGGAATCCATTCACCGGCCAGCTTGCGGCGGACATATTCCTCCGGGGGCAGCACCCGGCCGAGCAGGGTATTGCAGGAAAACTCGTGGCGGCCTGCGTCGAGAGCCGGATCGGTGAGCATGGAGATCCGGTCGAAGATGATGCGGTCAAGCAGGCTCGCGCCCGGCACGTTGCGGCGGCCGCCGCGTTTGGCCGGTTCGCCCTGTTGGCTGTTGACGAAAC
The DNA here is from genome assembly GCA_002347095.1 of Desulfobulbaceae bacterium UBA2273. Taxonomy (GTDB): domain Bacteria; phylum Desulfobacterota; class Desulfobulbia; order Desulfobulbales; family Desulfurivibrionaceae; genus Thiovibrio; species Thiovibrio ferrireducens. The sequence continues at coordinate 106,973 of DDWZ01000011.1, forward strand.
GAAAGCGGTCGCGCTCCCCATTTTGCACCGGATGGATGGCCTCGTTGGGGCAGACCATGGCGCAGGAGCCGCAGCCGATGCAGCGCTTGCTCACCTCGGTGGACTGGCGGATGCCGACAAAGGTCTTGTACGAGCTGCCCCGCTCCGTGGCGGCAAGCACCAGATGGGGCATGCGCTTGCGCATGTAGGCCAGCTTCAGGGTGTTTACCGGGCATACCGCGGCGCACTTGCCGCACAGGGTGCAGCGGTCTTCGCGGTGCTCGATGATCCAAGGCAGATCGTTGGGGGTCAGGCTGCTTGGTGTATTGGCAAGTGATCGAACTGAGACCATATCTGCAACTCCTGTCTGTCTGGAGGAATAATAACGGTGTGTTCCCGCATGGGCTGAAAATCCTTGGAGCGATCCCGGTCGGGGATCATGGCGTCAACGCCGCACATCTCGGAGGCAATGGCCCACTCGCCGGGTTTGCCGCCCACGGTGGCGGGGCGCATCTTCTTGGCGTCCATGACCAGCATGGAGGTTTCGTCGGGCAGGGTGCCGATCACCGCGTTGGGGCCGTCGATGATAAGCCTCCGGCAGGCATCGCGCAACCCGCGGAGAAAATCGCCCTGGGGGTGAGCGGCCAGCTCTTCGTTCTTGAGCGGGGTGATCACATGCTTGTAGGTTTCCAGAGGCAGCTTGAGCTGCTTGGTCACATAGTGGAGGATGTGGGCGAACACCTCGGAATCGGACTGGTAGCCGATGTAGCCTGGAAACCCGCGGCCGGAGAGCCAATCCTTGATGGGGATAAAGGCGGTGTTCTCGCCGTTGGTCATGGTGGCCACGCCCTGGATGAAGAAGGGATGGCAGGCATAGAGGTTGATGCCGTAGTTGGTGTTCTGGCGGCCCTGGGCCATGCAGATCCGGCTGGTGATCCGGCCGGAGTCCAGACCCAGCGCTTGGCCAACCCCGAGCGGCCAGCCCACTTCCTTGATCATGGCTACATCGGGCCAGAGAGAGAAGACGGTGAGATCCTGGCCGTGGGCCTCGCCGTCCTTGCGCAGGGCAAGACGGGTTAGCATCAGCCGGTTTTCCACTTCTTCAGCGGAGAGGCTGGCCCAGGTCGCCGATTGTTTGTAGACGCGAAGGATGTACTTAAAGCGGTCCTTGGCCTCGATCATCTGCCGTTTCACGTCAAATTCGTGATCGTACTTCAACTCGAAGCCCGCTTCGATCATGATTTTGTTCAGCCTGGCAAGGGCGGCCTCGGAGTGGGCGATCCCGGAAAGGATTGGATCTTTGGCATTGTATTTGTATTCCGCAAATTCAAGCCCCCGCAAGAGCAAGCCGAGGCCGCTGCCGTCATACCCTTCCTGCATGGCCTCCATGGCTTCCAGCACCGAAAAGGGGGAGAAAGGCTTGCTTGCGGTTTTCATGGCTAACCGACACATGTGTTGTCCTTTTTGGAGAGAGTTGTTTTCATAACCGTCCCGTGACGGTCTTTGTGTTATTTCTCTGGCCGACCCGTAAAAGTATTTTAGGCCGTTATTAAATACAGAAAAGTTCGCAATTCTACCAGGATTTTTTGCCTTACAACAGTGAATTCCGCAGCGGTAGAGATGGGAACGCTTTCCGGTCGTTTTTAGCGAGTCAAGGCCTGGGCGCGCGCTTCCAATTCCCGATAATGAAATAAGCGTTCGTATTCCACCAGGCCGGACATGGCCTGCGACTGGATACGAATGCCGGTCTCCTCAAGCACCGCGACCGGATTGAGGCCACCGATGACCACAGCCCCAATCTGGCCTTCAAGTACGGGGATTTCCAACAATGGCTGTCCCGGCCAGCCCACCATCAAAAACGCCCCCAGCCCGACTTTTTCCAGTTCTTGAATAAGGGAGAGCACCCCGTCGCGGCTGTCCGCCGGCATCTCCCTGAATCCCACCCCGATTCTGCCGTCGCCGGTTTTAATGGCTCCCAGGTAGTCGGTCATCCCGCTGCGGATGAAAATTTCCAAGGGGACAAGGCTGCTGCCATCATATTTGATGATTTCCACAAAGCGCACGGGCTTGCGGTCCCGGAGTTCCAGGAGGCCGCCGAAACTGGCGTGGGTGGGGATGCCGTGGGCCAGGAGCACTCCGTTCAGGGTTATCGAGCAGACTGTCCCCAGCCCAGCCATGTTCTCCGGGATAATCATATCCCCCAGTTGTTCGCCCGGGGCGAACAGGGCCATCATGCAGCCCATGGAATAGCCTGCGGCGTAAACCTTGCAGACCATCGGCACCGCCCGGGACAACAACGACAGGGGGATGAGGCTTATGTTGCTGATGACCGTGCCGCTTCGCCGATGCAGGTCAAAGCTCATCCGGTATGTCAACTGATCGATTTTTGCGGTGAGAAACCCGACTTTGTCAAAAATTCTGGCGTTGTCCAGCTCCATTTGGCCGGCGACGGTGATGCTCCGCCCTTTTTTGCCCAGATTGCTGGTTAACCCTCGGCGATCCAGCTCCAAAAGATAATGGCGCACGGTCCGTTCGCTGACCTCATGCCCCATGGCCTGGAGATTTTCCGTCAGCCGGGAGCTGGCAAGGGGGGCGTTCGCCTTTTGCAATAGCCGCAAGATCGCCAATTCTTTTTTTTCTGTTTTTTCAGCCACGCGGGAAAATACCTCTTTTGTTGCTATTTTTCAAACGAAAAAACGGCAATTTTGCCGAATATCGGTTGTTTGGCTTTGTGCCTGTTGGTCGAGTTTTCGTTGGAGTTTTGGGGCGAGAGTAAAGTTTTGCGGCCTTTTTGCAAGAGTTTACTCTTGGGATTGGATGTGGGGTGTGTGGCAATTTTGCCAAAAAAATACACGGATTGCTGGTTTGCTGGATGTGGTTTTTGTTGGTTTTATGCTTTTATAATGATGGGTTGATTTATATTGAAAAAAAAAAATCTGGTGTTACCATCGGCAAACCATTGCCGTATTTTTTGCGCGCTACAGTGTTGGCATGAAATGAGCGCTGGTCCGTAACCAGGGGAAATCGGTTGGTTGCGAGGTGCAAGGAAGACGAACAAGCGGAGCGGGCAGCATCGGAATTGCATGGTGTTTGGCATTGTTGCCGGCTGCTTGTCGCCGAAAAATACACTATCAAAATAATGAAAAGAGGAACGATCATGACATTCAGCAAGCCAAACCGTAGCCCCGCCACCCTGACCAGCACCCGCGTGAACCCGGCTCCGGGTTCCGGTATCTGCGTGACCTGTCTTGACGGCTGCCGGGGTCCTTGCGAGATCGGTAAATCAGCCATCAAGGGACGGGAGATGCTCTATCCCGCGCCTTTCGGTAAAACAACCTCGGGATCGGAGAAAGATTACCCTGTTGATTTTTCCCACTTCAATATCCAGGGCACTGCGGTCGGCGCGGTGGGCGTGGCTGCCGACCCGGACTTTGCCACCTTTCCCGCCGTGGACACCACCACCAAGCTGGGCGCCGATGGCAGCATTACATTGAAATTCCCGGTATTCACCGGCGCCGTGGGCTCCACGGAGATAGCCCGGGTCAATTGGGATGAGATCGCCGTGGGCGCCGCCATCTCCGGCGTCATTGTCGTGGCCGGGGAAAATATCTGCGGCATGGACCCCCAGGCGGAATTTTCCAAGGGTCGCATAATCAGGTCTCCGGAGATGGAGCGCCGGATTGCCGCGTTTAAACAATGGTACGACGGCACCGGCGGCATCATCATCCAAGCCAACGTGGAAGATACCAAGCTGGGGGTGCCGGAGTATGTCATTGAGAAGCTGGGCATTGAGATTTTTGAGTTGAAATGGGGCCAGGGCGCCAAGGACATCGGCGGCGAGGTCAAGCTGCATTCCATTGAACGGGCCCTGCAGCTCAAGGAGCGCGGCTATATCGTTCTGCCAGATCCCACCAATCCGGCGGTGGTAAGGGCGTTCAATGCCGGCGCCATCACCGAGTTCGAGCGTCATTCCCGTCTGGGTATGGTCACGGAGGAGTCCTTCCACGCTTCGGTCACGCAACTCCGTTCCGTGGGAGCCAAATACGTGACACTGAAAACTGGTGCCTATCGTCCTGCTGACCTGGCCCGGGCCATTAAATACGCCTCCGATGCCAAAATCGACCTGCTCACCATCGACGGCGCCGGCGGCGGCACCGGGATGAGTCCCTGGCGGATGATGAACGAGTGGGGTATTCCCACCGTGCAATTGGAGTGTCTGGCTCACCAGATGTGTGAGCGTCTGGCTGCCCGGGGTGCCTATATCCCCCCCATCGCCATTGCCGGCGGCCTCTCTTTGGAAGACCATGTCCATAAGGCTCTGGCCTTGGGCGCACCGTATGTGAAGGCTGTCTGTCTCGGGCGGGCCATGCTCACCGCAGCCATGGTCGGAAAGACCCATGGCCGGCTTATGCGGGAAAAGATGGAAACCGAGGAAGAAAACGTTACCGATGGCTATCTGAAGCTCTTTGCCGTTGCTGCGGACCTGCGGGAGAAGTATGGCAAGGATTTCGACAAGTTGCCTGCCGGCGCCATTGGCATGTACTCTTACATTGATAGGATGAAGCAGGGCTTGCAGCAGTTCATGGCTGGTTCCCGGAAGTTCGCGCTCAAGTACATCGAGCGCAACGACTTGGTGGCCCTGACTCGGGACGCTGCGGATGTTTCCGGCATTCCCTATGTTATGGATTCTGACCGGGAAGAGGTGGATCGGATATTGGGATAAATTCGGTTAAGCCCATCAACGGGGCGTAACGCATCGTGCCCAGGATCATGATACCTGTTCATCTGTAGTTTTTTGTACTGGTCCGGACGGCATTAAAAGTTGTTTTTTTATGGTTCAGCACCACTCTGTGCAGGCGAGCAGAGTGGTGCTTTTTTATTTTGACTTGACATGAAGAACAATTCTGCATTAAGGAGAAACTCCTCAGATTGATAGCGAGTAGCAAAAAAAAACGGGTACTGTTTTGGTTCAGATCTCCCGTGGAGCTTCGTCCTCCCAACAATTTTTCTTTCTCAATTTTTAGGGAAGGTGGCATGACCTCTCTACTGACATTCCCCAAAGGTGGTGTGCATCCGCCTGCATCAAAGGGCCTGACCGAGAACCTCGCCATCGAGGTGATGGCCACGCCCGACGAGCTTGAGATTATTCTTGGCCAGCATATCGGCGCACCCTGTACTCCCACGGTGGCCCCCAAGGATGCAGTGCAGGAAGGCCAGGTCATCGGCGAGGTGACCAAAGGGCTCGGGGTTCCCCTTCATGCCCCGGTTGCCGGCACCATCAAGAGTTTCGGCATGTCCGGCCACCCCATGCGGGTCAGCGCACCCTCCATCACCATTCAAACCAATAAAGAAGCAGCGCCGGTGCAGTATTCCCGCTGCGACTGGCAAAAGCTCGCCAAGGAAGAATTGCTGGCCAAGGTACACGGCGCCGGGATCATCGGTATCGGCGGCGCGGGTTTTCCCTCCCATGTCAAGCTCTCCCCTCCGCCGGACAATCCGGTGGATACCCTGATTTTAAACGGCGCTGAATGCGAGCCGTACATCACCGCGGACCATCGCCAGATGCTGGAGCGCGCCCAGGAGATTGTCGAGGGCGCCTTGGTGATCCTCAAGATCCTCGGCATCACCAAGTGTTTCATCGGCATCGAGAACAACAAGCCCGACGCCATCAAAACCATGACCGAGGCGGCAGCAGCCGTCTCCACCCCGGAACACACCGTTGTTGTTCAGCCCTTGCAGGTCAAGTACCCGCAGGGGTCGGAAAAACAGCTCATCCAGGCCATCACCGGGCGCAAGGTGCCCGGCTTTGCCCTGCCTTCGGCAGTGGGGGTGGTGGTGCACAATGTGAGCACCGCCCGGGCTATATATGATGCGGTGGTGCTGTCCAAACCCCTGTACGAAAAGGTGATGACCATCTCCGGCAAGGGGATCAAGCGGCCCGCCAACCTGCTGGTCAAGGTGGGAACCAAGGTCAGCGACATTGTCGAGTACCTGGGCGGGGTAACGCCTGAGCTTGCCAAGATCGTCATGGGCGGGCCGATGATGGGCTTTGCCGTGTCCTCCCTGGATATCCCGGTGACCAAGACCACCTCTTCGGTGCTGTTTCTCGCCGAGGACGAGATCGACACCACCCCCCACTCTCAGTGCATCCGCTGCGGCTGGTGCCTGGAGGCTTGCCCCATGGGGTTAGAGCCCAAGGAGGTCGGCCTCTATGTGGAGGCGGGCCGGCCGCAGGATACCGGGCAGTTCGGGGTGTTCGAATGCTTCGAGTGCGGCTGCTGCGCCTATGTCTGCCCGGCGAAACGCCCCTTGGTCCAGTTTGTCCGGCTGGCCAAGATGAAGGCCAAACGTTGATTTTTTAGAATGTAATCCAAGGAGAACGGCCATTAACGAGCACGCTTCAGAAAACCAGTCCCCCGTTGCCTCGCAAGGGTTGTGGAAGGTTTCCATTTCCCCCCATGTGAAGAGCGGCGAGTCGGTTGAGAAAATCATGTGGACCGTGGTGGCCTGCCTGGTGCCGCCCCTGGTTCTTTCCGTATTCATCTTCGGCATCCAGACCCTGCTCATCACCGCGGTCAGCGTGGCGAGCTGCGTGGCCGTCGAGGCCGCAACCCAGAAGGCCATGGGTCGTAAAATCACCATTTCCGACGGCAGCGCGGTGATCACCGGTATGCTCATCGCCTTTGTCATTCCCCCTGGGGTATCGCCGCTGCTGCCCATCCTGGGCGCGGTCATGGCTATCGCCATCGGCAAGCATCTGCTGGGCGGAATCGGTTACAACATCTTCAACCCGGCCCTGCTGGCCCGGGCCTTTCTTCTCGCCACCTTCCCGGTGGCCATGACCTCGGCCTGGCTGCCGCCGCTTTCCGATATGGCGATCTTTTCCTATCTGGGCACTTCCATCGACGCCGTGGCCACCGCCACCCCGCTGGCCGTGCTCAAGACCCAGGGGCTCGGCGCCTTTACCGAACAGTTCGGCGCCGCAGCCAATCTCTACACCAATTTTTTCCTCGGCTGGCGGCCCGGCTCCATCGGCGAAACCTCCGGGTTACTCATTGTTCTGGGCGGGCTCTATCTGCTCTATCGCGGCTATATCACCTGGCATATTCCGGTTTCCATGCTGGCCACCATCGCTCTGCTCTCCTGGTGCTTCGGCGGGGAGGTTCTGTTCTCCGGTGATCCCCTGCTGGCCGTGCTTTCCGGCGGCGCCTTGCTGGGCGCCTTTTTCATGGCCACCGATTATGTGACCAGCCCGACCAACAAGACCTCCCAGCTCATCTTCGGCGTCGGCATCGGGGCGCTTACCGTGCTGATCCGTCTCAAGGGCGGCTATCCCGAGGGGATTTGCTACGCCATCCTGCTCATGAACCCGGTGAGCCCGGTGCTGGACGGATTCTTTAAGCCCAAGCGCTTTGCGCCTCTCCAGGGAGGTGGCAAATGAAGGATATTCTCACCATCATCTTCCGGTTGACCGTGGCCTGCCTGCTGGCCGGCTTGGTCATGGGCGCAGCCTTCATCGCCACCAACAAGGCGAAGAAGCACAATATCCATGTCAACGAGCAGAAGGTCATGCTCAGCCTGCTGGGATATTCTGAAAAAAAACCGGCCCCGGACAGCGTGGCCATGCATGAGATGTACCGCTACCTCGTCGGCGAAGGCGAGGAGCTGACCATGGGCTATCTCCTTCCCCTGCAAGATGGAACATTTTCCTTTGTGACCATCGATCTGGCGGGCACCTTTGTGGCCCAGACCCCCGTGGCGCTTGTCGCGGAAAAGGCAACCGAGGAGGGTGAGCGCACCCAGGCGGTTGGCGCGGCCATCGGCGCGGATAAACTGCTCCGTTACGCAGACCAGACCATCGTGGTCACCGACAACGGCAAGCGCATGGCCTATCTCCTGCCCGGCAGGTTTCCCGGCTTCAAGACCTTCATCGGGGCCATGCTGGCCCTGGACCAGGATTTCACCATCCGCGGTCTGGAGATCATGGAGCATGAAGAAGATCCTGGCTTGGGCGCGGAGATAGACCAGGAATATTTCAAGAACCAGTTCAAGGGCAAGCCCCTTGAAACGGTGAAGAAGCTGGAAGTCAAGAAAACGCCCCTGCCCGAGGAATACCTCAAGGCGCTGGAGGCAGGCAAGTCCGGTCTCGGCGCGGAAGAGGTGGCCCGCATCCAGGAACAGTACCAGGATGACGATATCTACGCCCTCACCGGCGCCACCATTTCAAGCAGCGCGGTGACCAACGGGGTCAAGGCGATGGTGAAGAAGTTCGCCTACCGCTTGGCGATCCTGGATCGGGTTTTGGCTGAACAGCATATCGCGACGCCTTTTTAGGAGAATGTGACAGTGGCGACTGACAAAACAAACCTGCAACTGGTGGTCAACGGGATCCTGAACGAGAACCCCATCTTCCGGCTGGTGCTTTCCATGTGTCCGGCGGTGGGAATCAGCACCACGGTGATGAACGGCTTCATGCTGGGGATCGCCGTCCTCTTTGTCCAGGTCTTTTCAAGCTGCACCATTTCCCTGTTCAAGAATGTCATCCATCCTCGGATCCGGATCCCAACCTACACCCTGACCATCGCCACCTGGGTAACGGTGATCGACATGGTCCTGGCCGCCTATCTGCCCGAGGCCTACGCCAGGATGGGCATTTTTGTCAAGCTCATCGTCGCCTTTGCCATCATCACCATGCGCTTGGAGATGTTCGCCTGCAAGGAGAGTGTCAACGCTTCGTTCTGGGACGGCATCGGCATGGGGCTCGGCTTCATGTTCGGCATGATGGCCCTGGGTTTTGTTCGCGAGCTGCTGGGCCTGGGCACCGTCCTTGGCTACGATGTGCTGGGCTTTAAGCCCTTGCTCTTCTTCGTGCTGCCTTTTGCCGGGTTTTTCTGCGTTGGCCTGATGATGGCCTTTTTCAACTATGTCGAGATCGTCTACAAGCGAGCAAAACGGGCCTGAGTTTATGAATATGCATGGTATGAGAAGAATACTGCTTTCCCTTGTTCTGCTCCTTGGCTTGCCGGTTCTGGCGCAGGCGCAGGAGCTGATTGCCGGGAAGTCCTTCGGTAAGGCGCCAAACGAGATCGTCGTCACCTTTGCCGGACCAGTGGACCGCGCCGTGGTTGAGGATCCGGCAAACTATCGGGTTTACGAGGAGCAGGATCCGGACATCAAGCTTGCGCTGGAAAGCGTGGTTCTGGCCGATGATCAGAAAACCGCCACCCTGACCTTTGCGGAGCCGCTCAATTCCCGGTTGCCCCATGTGGTCACCGTCAGCCGGGTTGCCGAAAGCGGGGTTGCGGCGACCTTTACGGTGATGAAGCCCTATCTGGGCTATCTGCTCTCCATCCTCATCAGCGCCCTGTTGATCAACAACTTCGTCTTTACCAAGTATCTCGGCCTCTGCGTCTTTTTCGGCACCTCCAAGCGCAAGGATACGGCCAAGGGCATGGGGCTCACCTTCACCCTGGTCATGGTGGTCAGCGCCATCATGAGCTGGTTTTTCTACCAGTTTATCCTCAAGCCCTATGACCTGAACTTTTTGCAGATCGTGATCTTCATCGGCCTGGTTTCCCTTACGGTACAGGCGGTGGACACGGTGCTGCGCAAGGTGAACCCCGCTCTGTTCAACGCCTTTGGCGTGTATCTGGTGCTGGTCATCGCCAACTGCGTGATCATCGCGGTGCCGCTGATTTTGGCTGACAACGAATACAATTTTTTTGAGTCCTTCATGCTTGCCCTGGGGGCAGGCGGCGGTTTCCTGCTCGCCCTGTATCTGATGAGTTCGGTGCGGGAGAGGATGGAGCTGGCCAATATTCCGCCGACCTTCAAGGGCGTACCCATCGCCTTTATCGTTGCCGGACAGTTTGCCTTGGCGTTTCTGGGATTCTCCGGGCTCACTCTTTTTTAGTGGCCGCACCTCGGTTTTACAGAGGCTTTTGCAAAAGGCCTCAAGAGTTCCCTCCCCCCTGGCGGGGGAGGGCTGGGGAGAGGGGGAAATAGCTATGACCCCGGCAGGGTGCAACTTCACCCACCCCCCGACCCCCTCCCGTCGAGGGAGGGGGAGTCAATTTGGAAGAGTTTTGCAAGAGACTCTATTGTAACGGCGTGATGATTTAGAAATAATTTTCTGCGGTTTACGTGGGATAGGTGTGGTAATGGATCCAGCATTAGTCAAACTCGCCCTGGGCGGCATCGCTCTTTTGGGCTGCATCGGTCTCTTCTTCGGCATCGGTCTTGCCCTGGCGGCGCATAAATTCGCCGTTGAGGCCAACCCCCTGATCGAAGAGGTCTTGGAGTCCTTGGCTGGCGCCCAGTGCGGCGGCTGCGGCTATCCCGGTTGCGAGGGCTACGCCATTGCGGTGGTCACCAACCCCGAGGTGCCGCCCAACCTCTGCTTTCCCGGCAAGGAAAAGGTGGCCGAACGGGTGGCCCAGCTCACCGGCAAGAAGATGACCGCGGTGGAGGATATGATCGCCCTGGTCCGCTGCTCCCGCAAGGAAGGCAGGGTCAGCCACAAGCACGAGTACATCGGCTTTGCCTCCTGCACCGCGGCCAATCTCGGCTTCGGCGGGCCGTCATCCTGCAACTATTCCTGCATCGGGCTGGGGGAATGTGCCGAGAGCTGCCCCTTTGACGCCATTGCCATGGTGGACGGCTTTCCGGTGGTCAACCCCGACAAGTGCGTGGCCTGCGGCACCTGCGTCCGGGCCTGCCCCAAAAAAGTCATCGAGTTGATGAGCCTCAAGGCCAGGGTGCATGTGCCGTGCTCCACCAAGGACCTTGGCAAGAATGTCCGCAAGGTCTGCGAGGTGGGCTGTATCTCCTGCCAGATGTGCGTGAAGAAATGCCCGGCCGAGGCCATTGCCTACACGGACGGCCTGATCACGATCGACCATCCGAAGTGCATTGCCTATGGCCCGGAGTGCCAGGAGATCTGTGTGGAAAAATGCCCCCGCAATATCATGCGGAAATACGAAGGAAGAGTAGCCATTGCCCGCCAGGCCGACGGCCTGAAGATGGCATCCTAGATAGAGGAACGAGGAAAACGATGAAGACAAAGTCAATCATGCCGCATCCGTGCAATCCGCAGAGAAGAACCTTTTTAAAGCTTTCCGGCCTGCTCGGCCTTGGCGCGGCTTCCGCGGCCCTGCTACCCACGCCCCAGGCGGAGGCGGTTCTTTTTGGCCCCAAGGAATACAAGGTTTCCTCGACCCGGCTGGTCATGGGCTCTTTTTTGTCCATCACCGCCATCCACACCTCCAAGGATGAGGCGGAAAACGTGATCGGCCTCGCCTGGGAGGAGATCGACAGGTTGGGCAAGCTCTTGAGCCGCCACGACTCCACCACTCCGGTTTCCCAGCTCAACAGCACCGGCGTCCTGCGCAAGGCGCCGTCCGAGGTGCTTGAGGTGGTGGCCCGTTCCCTCTATCTTAACAAGCAGACCGGCGGCGCCTTTGACATCACGGTCAAGCCCCTGGTTGATCTCTTTAAGGATCGTTTTGCCGCCGGTGCGACTCCCTCCGAAACTGAGATCAGCGCGCTTCTCCCCCGGGTGGGTTCCGAGCAGATCCGCTTTTCTGCCGGCGATATCTCCTTTGCGCGGCAGGGCATGGGCCTCACCCTGGACGGCATCGCCCCCGGCTATATTGTGGACCGTGCTTCCGCGCTGCTTGCGGCAAAGGGGATCAACAACCATCTCATCAATTGCAGCGGCGACATCCGCACCAGCGGCACCGCGGCCAAGGGCAAGCCCTGGACCGTGGCCATTCAGGATCCGGCCAAGCAGAAAGCCTATCCCGAGGTGCTGACCATGACCACCGGCGCCATCTCCACCTCCGGCAGCTACGAGGTGTTTTACGACCGCGAGAAGATGTTCCACCACATCGTCACCCCCCAGACCGGTCGTTCCCCCAGGCTGGCAACCAGTGTCACGGTCAAGGCGCATTCGGTCATGGACGCCGATGGACTGGCCACCGGGATCATGGTCATGCCGCCGGCGGAAGGCATTCGTTTCGCCGACAGCCAGCCGGGATGCGCATGTTTTGTTGTGGCTCAGGATGGGAGTTTTAAAAAATCCGCAGGCTGGAACACGCTCGTCTGATTGGTTGAGGCGACAGAGTGCAGGTGAAAAAAGAGGCCTGCGGGCCTCTTTTTTTATGGGAGAATGTGAACCATGTCCGAACTGAAAAATCCCCTGGAGATCTATGCGGCCCTGGCCAAGTCAAACTGCGGCCAGTGCGGGGTTCCTTCATGTATGGCCTTTGCCGCCTCGGTGCTCCAAGGGCAAAAGCAATTGGCTGCGTGTCCGTATCTGGACCCGGCGGTCGTCACCCAGTTGGGCCAGAGGATCGTCCGGCGCCGCTCCCTGGAAGATGACCACCAGCAGGCCATCCAGGAGCTGCGGCGGCAGGTGGCTCTTCTTGATTTTTCTTCTTTGGCGCCACGGCTCGGGGCGCGGCTGGTGGAGGGCAATCTGGCCATCAACTGCCTGGGCAAGGATTTTTGCATCACCCCTTCCGGGGAGATGATCTCCGACTGCCATCTCAACCACTGGATCTATGTGCCTCTGCTCTACTATGTGATCCTCTGCAAGGGCACAGAGCCGCAGGGCGAGTGGGTTCCCTACGCCACCTTGCCCGGGGCGGCCGAATGGAGCCAGTATTTCAGCCACCGCTGCGAAGAGCCTCTGCGCCATTTGGCCGATGCCCACCGCGACCTGATTTTTGAAATGCTCCATCTGTTTGGGGCAAAACCCGTTGTCCTGTCCGGCGGCGCGGATCACTCCCTCCTCATCCTGCCCCTGCCCAAGGTGCCTTTTTTGATCAACTACTGGGAGCCGGAAGAGGGGTTTGCCTCGAAATTGAACATACTGCTCGACCGCTCGGCCGGGGACAATATCAATGCCCAATCCATCAATCTGCTCGCCCGGGGCATCATCGAGATGTTCCGCCAGCTCATCCTGAGGCACAGCCGCGACGGCAAGCTTTTCTGAGTAAACGGCCATCGGGCACCGCATCTGCTTTGTCATCGGCCTGCTCGTGTGCGATAGCACACTTCGCAGACCTCTTCCGCGCATCTGCACCACCCGATGGCCGTTTACGGGGGGGGGCAGTAATCAGTTCGTTTTAGCTCCTCTTTCGGTCCGGAGAATGAACATGACGATCCGTTCCCGCATTGCACCGACCCCCAGCGGCCTGCTCCATCTTGGCAACGCGGTAAATTTTATTCTCACCTGGCTGATGGTGCGCAAGGCAGGCGGAACGCTACGCTTGCGCATCGATGATGCCGATTGCCTTCGCGCCAAGCCGGAATATCTTGAGGATATCTTCCGTCAGCTCGATTGGCTCAAAATCACCTGGGATGAGGGGCCGACGGGCCCGGACGACTTTCGCTCCCGGTTTTCCCAGCAGCTTAGGCAGGAGCGGTATCGGAGCTTTCTGGCCGAGCTGGGGCGGTTGGGGCATCTCTATCCCTGCAACTGCTCGCGCAGCACGATCAGGCAACTCGCGCCGGATGGGGTGTATCCTGGTTTCTGCCGGGACCGCGCCGGAGCGTTTACGGCAGGGGAGGCGCAACGGGTGCGGGTGCCGGAGGGGAGCGTGTTTCGGGTGGAAGGGCAGGAGGTCGCGCTCTGCAACACGATGGGGGATTTTGTTCTCTGGCGGAAAGAGGACCTGCCTGCTTACCAATTGGTCAGCCTGGTCGATGATCTGGATGACCGGATCAATCTCATTGTCCGCGGCCAGGACTTATTGCCTTCCACTGCGGCCCAGCTTTTTCTTGCCGGGTTGCATGGGAATAATTTTTTCGCGGAAACAACCTTTCTCCATCATCCCCTGGTGCTGGGTGAAGACGGCAGGAAGCTCTCCAAGTCGGACAACGCTTTGTCCCTGGCAGCCCTGCGGGAGAAAAAGCTTTCCCCGGTTCCAGTGTATCAGGAGGTGGCACGGCAGGTGGGGATTGAGCCGGATGGGATCGTTACCCTTGAGGATTTGCTTCTCAGGTTTAGGGAAATTTCTTGATTGGATTCATCCGGTAGGCCAGGGCTCTCTTTCTTCTTTTGGGCACGCAAAAGAAGAAAAAGGAAACTACGCTAAGATTCTCCCCATCTTTTTCAGAGAGTACTCCATGGGCCCAGCCGACTCGGCTTGGCCACTGCCCGGGCCAGCCGACTGGAAAACTCCTCCCCGGGAATCTCCCTGGCTCCCAGCCTCTGCAGATGCCCGGTGCCGACCTGGCAATCGATCAGCTCGAATTTCCAACCCTTCAGCCGCTCAACCAGTCCGGCCAAGGCTACCTTGGAGCTGTCGCGCACCAGGCTGAACATGGATTCCCCGAAAAAGGCCGCGCCCAAGGAAACGCCGTACAACCCGCCGACCAGTTTTCCCCCCTGCCAGCATTCCACCGAATGGGCATGACCCAGGGCATGCAAATTCTGATACGCCTCGATCATCTCCGCACTGAGCCAGGTTCCCTCTCCCTCTTCAAGCCGGAGATGGGCGCACTGGTGAATAACCCCGGAAAAATCCGTGTCAAAGGTGAGGCGAAACACCTGCTGCCGGATGGTGCGTCCCAGCCGTTTGGACAGATGAAATTCTTCGGGAAACAGGACCAGGCGCGGATTGGGCGACCACCAAAGGATCGGTTCGCCGGGGGAGTACCAGGGGAAGATGCCCTGCCGGTAGGCCAGCAGCAACCGCGCCACGGAAAGGTCGCCGCCCACCGCCAGCAGGCCGTCTTCCTCGGCCAGGGCCGGAGGCGGAAAAAGCAGGCTGTTGCTCAGTTGGAAGACAGGCATGGGATTGGCTGCGGATGGATAAGGAAAAAGGCCAAGAGGGAGGGGCCCTCGGCAGGCATGTTCAGGCGATCCGCTGGATGCGGGGGATCTCGTGGATGCCGGTGGTGCAAACATTGAGATCCCGAAGGATGCCGTCGCTCACCCGGTAGATCCAGCCGTGCACCGCCAGCTCCTGCCCGGACTTCCAGGCGTTCTGCACCATGGTCGTATGGCAGACGTTGGCCACCTGTTCAACCACGTTCAATTCGCAGAGCAGGTCGAGCTTTTCTTTTTCGCTGGGCTGGGCATCGATTTCTTTCTGGTGAAACCGGTACACGTCCTTGATGTGCCTCAGCCAGTTGTCGATGAGGCCGTGCTCGCTGTTTTCCAGGGCGGCGGTGATGCCGCCGCAATCGTAGTGGCCGCAGACGATGATGTGCTTGACCTTGAGCACATCCACCGCGTACTGGATCACCGAGAGGCAGTTGAGGTCGGTGTGGACCACCACGTTGGCGATGTTGCGGTGCACGAAGATCTCGCCCGGCAGCATGTTGACGATTTCGTTGGCAGGCACCCGGCTGTCGGCGCAGCCGATCCAGAGGTACTCGGGCCGTTGCTGGCTTGAGAGTTTGCTGAAAAAATCCGGGTCAGCCTTTTTGATGGCGGCTGCCCAGCTCTTGTTGTTATCGAAAAGATGCTTCAAAACCTGCATGGATTTCCTTGAGGTGCGGTCAGTGGAGGGGATCAGTTTCGGTTGGCGTTCATGGCGAAGGCGGTCAACTCGATGAGAAACTGGTTTAAGTTCTGGAGATCGTCGTGCCTGAGGACGATGTTGATCGCGCCCAGCACCTCCTTGCTTCGATCCGAACGCAGGGCCGAGATGAAGGCGAGGATCATCTCGCGGTCAAACAGCGTGTCGATTCCCTCGCACAGCGTCCGGAGGGCCTCTTCGACGGGCAGGGCGTCCCGGTAGGGGCGTTTGGAGGTCAGGGCGTCGAAGACATCCGCCACCGCGATGATCCGGCCGAACAGGGAGATGTCGGCGCCTGCCAGGCCGAGGGGGTAGCCGGTACCGTCCATGCGTTCGTGGTGCTGGGTCGCGCCATCGAGGATATGGGCTGGCAGCTTGATGGGTTGGAGGATTTTGTCGGTGAAGACCGGGTGCTTCTGGATCAGGCAGTACTCTTCGCTGGTGAGCTTGCCGGGTTTGCTCAAGATAAGTTCCGAGATGCCGATCTTGCCCAGATCATGCATGTACCCGGCGATTTCCAGGTCGTTGAGCTGCTGGCTGTCGATGCCGAGTTCCCCGCCGATGGCCAGGGCGTACTTGGCCACCCGGAAGGAATGGCCGTGGGTATACTCGTCCTTGGCATCGATGGCCGCGGCCAGGGCCTTGACCGTGTTCAGGTAGAGATCCTGGAGGCTGTCGTACAGGCGCAGGGTTTCAAAGGTAGGCGAGATGATGTTTTCGATGATGCCGACCAACTGTTTTTCGGAAGCGGAAAAAGCCCGGTGGTCGCCGGTGCGGATAAAGAGCATCTGGCCGCTTAACCCTTTTTTTTCCTTGATCGGCGAGTAGAGCAGCGAGGCGCCGTCCTCGCGGGTGCAGATGATGGTGGAGCCGGAGGCCGAGCGCTGCAGGTTGGCGCTCTGCCGGTTTGCGGCCACTTCCTCTTCCGTCATCCGGTGGGTGACGCGGATTTCCTCTCCCCACCTCCCCTTGGTCTGGATAAATCCCTGGTCCGCCTTGGTTGCGGTGGCGATTTCCTCCAGGATGATCTGGTAGCATTTTTTCAGGTCGTCGATGCCGATGATCTTCTTGGCAACCTTGACCAGGAAGTTCATCTGGCTGGCGAGTTGCAGCATCTCCTCGGTGGTTTCCTGGAGCTCGGTTTCCCGGAGGAGCTGGCTGTTCAGGGCCGCAAGGCAATAAAGGATGTGCGGTTCGGCCTGGTCAAGACGAGCCGGGTCTGGCGCGGCGCAGACAATCCCGCCGATGTTGGAGGGAAAGCGGAAGGGGTAGGCGCGGCTGGCCGGGGTGTCGTGCCCCTCGGGTTGCCGGCTTGCCACGGCCATTCCCTCGCTGTCGACCACGGTGACGGCAAGGTTGTGCGCTTCGGCGAGATAGTCGATTGATTGGTCCAGAAAAGCGGTGTCGAACAGATAGTCCCGAATAGAGGCCATGGCAGGTCAGTTCGTTCCGAGGATGTCGCGGATGGCCTGGGAAAGTTCTTCCCGGCAGATCGGCTTGTTTAAAAAGCCGATGCCGCCTGCCTCCTTGGCCTGCTCAATACTTTCTTCGCTCCCCAGAGCGGTGAAGAAGGCCACGGGGATATGGGTGGTGCGCTTGTCCGCCTTGATCTGCCAAGTTGCCTCAAAGCCACCCATGACCGGCATTTCGATGTCCATGATAATCATGTCCGGCTGGACTTCGACGGCCAGCTCGTAACCCAGGAGACCGTTTTCCGCGGTGATGGAGCGGTGTCCCAGTTGCTGGACAAGCTGGCTGACGATGCGCCGGATCATGGCGGAATCATCGACTATGAGGATGGTTTTAAACATGAAGCATAACTCGCAACGTGTAAGGGGGATGTGGCCCCGGTGGACAATGCGCGTACTATACTCCTAAACCCGGAGGGAAGGCAAAAAAAATATGGGCCGCCCCTGTCTGGCCCGCGCTGGGCGGGGAAGTTCAGGCTGTTGTGAGGACGCCGGCCTATTTTTTTCCGGTCCGAATGGCCACGGAATTGGCGTGGGCGGTGAGGCCTTCCAGTTTGGCGAGCAGTTGGATATGGCCGCTGTCCGCCTGGAGGGCTTCTTCGGAATAGGCGATCAGGCTGGATTTTTTGATGAAGGTTTCCACGCCCAACGCCGAGGAGAAGCGGGCCGTGCCCATGGTCGGCAGCACATGGTTGGGGCCGGCCAGATAATCTCCGGCGGATTCCGGGGTGTGACGGCCGAGAAAGATCGCCCCGGCATGGCGGACACGGGTCAGCCAGAGAAAGGGCTCGCTCACCATCAGCTCCAGATGCTCGGCGGCAATCTGGTTGGCCAGCAGGATCGCTTCCTCCAGATCCTTGGCCAGCAAAATCACCCCCCGTTCGCTCAAAGATTTTTTGGCGATCTCGGAGCGGGAGAGCTTGGCCAGTTGTTTTTTGAGCTCCACCACGATCTGTCCGGCCAGCTCCTCGCTGGTGGTGATGCACATGGCTTGGGCCTGCGGGTCGTGTTCCGCCTGGGCCAGCATGTCGGCGGCGATGTAGGAGGGCACCCCGGTTTCGTCGGCAATGATCAGTACCTCGCTGGGCCCGGCGATCATGTCGATGCGCACCCTCCCTGCAACCTGGCGCTTGGCCTCGGTCACATACTGGTTGCCCGGGCCGACGATCACGTCCACCGGGGCTATGGTCTTGGTGCCGTAGGCCAGGGCTGCGATGGCCCAGGCGCTGCCCGCCTTGTAGATCTCGGTGATCCCGATCTCCTGGGCCGCCACCAGCAGGGCCGGGTTGATCGTGCCGTTTGCATCGGGCGGGGTCATCATCACCCGCCGTTCCACCCCGGCGATGGCCGCGGGGATGCCGTTCATCAGCACCGAGGAGACCAGGGGGGTTTTGCCGCCCTGACCGCCCGGTACATAGAGCCCGGCTGAGTCCACCGGATGCACGAGCCGGCCGGTGATGGCGCCGTCTTCCCGGGTCACCATCCAGGATTGTTCCCTCTCCCGCTCGTGAAAGGTATAGATGCGCTCGATGGCAAGCTCCAGGGTGTCCAGGAATTCCTCATCCACCGAGGCCATGGCCTCGTGCAGTTCTTCCTCGCTGACCCGGAGGTGTTTGACGCTCATCTCGGGTGCGTCAAACTTGCGAATGTATTCGATCAGCGCCTCGTCGCCGCGCTGGCGGATATCGTCGATGATTCCGGTCACGGTCTGTTGGCAGGCAGGGTCAGCCAGTTGGAACCGGTCGCGCAAACCGGCCAGGATCTCTTTGCCCTTGGCAGAGGTGGCGGAAACGGGGGTGATGATCATGGTTTGCCTCTATTGTTGAGCGGCAGGCGGAGATTGCGGTTCGCGCCAGTCCGTCGTGGTTTGTTAATCCGTCAGAGTCTATACCGTTCGCGGTGAGCCCTTCGACAAGCTCAGGCCGAACGGCATCACATGGATACTATTCTCTCTATACCAGCGATTACAGGGGAAGAAAAGTCCTCTTCGCACAAGGAGCCAAGATTGCGCGGCCGTGCTTGGCATTGCCAAGAGGCAGGGGAACGGATAAGCTGGAAGATGTGGGCCTTTGCAGGCTTTTTCCTCAAAGGGCTAATAGCCCTTCGACAGGCTCAGGGCGAACGGTGTTTTTCTTGAAATCATTGATTGTTCCGCTCGTGCTGAGCCTGTCGAAGCACAATAACGCTTTTATAAGAAGCCAAGCCGCCTCGTGCGATGCGGCGGGAATGACCGACTGACAGGACATATCCATGTTTGGCGCATATCTTACGGCGGTGCGGGAGCTTCCCCGCCCGCCCCGTCTTTTTCTGATCTTCACGGCGGTCAATGTCTTTTCCTGGCAATGCATCGCCGGGCCGGCCATGGTCCTCTTTGCCCGGGCCCTCAATATGCCCCCGGCCTGGGTGGGGCTGCTGCTTTCCTTTCTCCCCATTTCCATGCTGCTGGTGGTGTTCACCGTGCCTTTGGTGGAGTGGCTTGGCCCCCGAAGGCTGCTGCTGTGGACCTGGCTTGCCAGAAATGTCCTGGCCCTGTCGGTTTTTTTTATCCCCTGGGCAATAAGCCGCTGGGGCGAGGCAGGAGGCTGGCAGGTACTGCTCTTCGCCACTCTGGCTTTTTCCCTCATCCGGGCCGTGGGCGTGGGCGCCTGGTACCCGTGGCTGCACGAGATCGTCCCCCGGCCGCTCCTCGGTTCTTACCTCTCCATCGAAGCCGCCATGAGCCAGTTGATCATCATCGCCCTGGCCCTGGCCATGGCCCTGATCCTCGGATTGGGACAGGGGTTGAGCCGCTTTTTTCTCCTGTCTGCGGCGGGCATCGGCGCAGGCTTTTGGAGCGTGCAGCTTATCGGAAAGATCCCGGGCGGCGAGCGTGTCGCAGTAACGGATTTCAGACTCTCCGGCCGGAGCCCCTCCTTGCGACAGGCGCTGGCGGATCAAGAGTACCGCCGCTTTTTCGTCCTCGCCATGCTTGGCACCGGTTCGGTCATGTGGCTCAATGCCGCTTCGGTGATGTATCTGCGCGACATGCTCTTCTATTCCGAGACCAAGATCATGCTGCTCTTTGCCGCAGGCGGGATCGGGGTGGCCTGTACCGTCCGTTTCTGGGGCAGGGCCGCCGACCGTTTCGGCAGCGTCCCGGCCATGATCCAGCTCCTGGGTGCGCATGCGCTGCTGGCTTTTTGCTGGTGGGGGCTGCTGCCGGGTGGCCGGATAACTGGGCTGCTGGCAGTACCGGTCATCGTTTTCACCACGATTTTCAATGCCGCCTTCACCATGGTCAGCGCCAGCGGCATGCTCCGCCGGGTGCGCGACGAGGGGAGGGTGGCCTACACCAGCCTCTGGATACTCGGGGTCTCCACCGCCAACGGGTTGCCGCCGATCTTGGCGGGGCTGCTCATTGATTATTGGGGGATGGGTGGCTTCCGCCTCTGTTTTCTCATCGCCGGCTGTATCGGCCTGGCCGCGGCCGGGTTCATGTTCGGACTGTCGACGGAAGAAGGCAAGCCGCCCCTGCACGAGTTGCGGCATCTGATCCAGCCGAGCCAGCCCTTGCGTTCTCTGGCCAGGGTTTTTTGGATTACCTTGGGATTTGGGGAAAAGAAGGGAGGGAAAACAGGCGGGGATGGTCGGTGAACCGAGAGAGGCCAAGCACGTCCCCAGTCTCCCCGGTTTAAAGGTCACGACGCGGCTACTCACGGCGATTGACCCTGCAACACGGCTTCACCTGGCCTTGTGAAGAAAAATTGTAACGCAACTCGCCCAAGAGGAACGTTTCTGCTACTGTTAAAATATAGATAGGCGTTGTAATTCCGTTTTAAGAAACAGCATCCCCCAGGCCGCCATGCGAAAAAAAACAATTTGTATTCCCATGCTTCTTGTGCTGTTCAGCTTCTGCTGGCTGGCCGGACCAGTCGCGAGCGCGGCGGCCCGTAATGAATCGCGCTCCGTTGGACAACCCGCCATCGATGTTGCCAGGCTGGAAATGAGAATCCATGACCTGATCAACCAGGAGCGGAAGAATGCAGGGCTGCCGACTCTGGCATGGAGCCAACCCCTGCAACAAATCGCCCGCAATTACAGTCAGGATATGGCGACGCGGAATTTTTTCTCCCACATCGATCCGGAAGGCCGCAATTTCGTCCAGCGTTACCGGCGGGCCGGATTCAAGTGCGCCGTCAGAACGGGTTTCTTCTTTGGCATTAGAACCAATCTGGGAGGAGAAAACATTGCCTATAATCATCTCTCCAGCGCCATCGTGCACCGAAAGGGGCAAACAATGACCTCCGGGGAGGCGGAGGAGCAGTTTGCCGCCGCCGTAGTCAGGCAATGGATGACGAGCTCCAGCCATCGGCAGAATATCCTGACCCGTCACTACCGGCGGGAGGGGATCGGCGTCGCCATCGGGAAGAACGGCAAGGTGCTGATCACCCAGAATTTTTGTTGAGTGCGTGCCGCGGCTGGTGAGCGATGGGAAAAGAGGCGGAAAAAAGTTGGGACATTCATGCTATTGCTTCGGTGGTTAAATATCTAAGCCGTCATTCCCGCGAAGGCGGGAATCCAGAGGGATGGATGCCCGACGAAAGCATTCGGGCATGACGTATTTACTCGCCGGATCAATAAGAGACTAAAACAACTTCTGCTGCCCGATAACCCCTGGCAGCCGCTGGGGAGATTTGATCCTCAGCACCTTGTTGACATTCATCCTGCCGGTCACGACCTCAATATCTTTCACCGAAACCCCAAACTCCTCGGCCAGGAAGCGCACCATGTAGTCGGTCGCCTTTCCCCCCCGCGGCACAGCCTTGACGCTGACGCAGAGTTGATGGCCTTTTACCTTGCCGATGGCATCTTTCTTGGCATTGGGAGTGCCGAGGATATTGAGGACCAGAACATCGCCGTCCCAAGTGTAAAAAGGTCTTTGCGTCATTCCTCTTATCCCATCGGGTACAGAATCTCTTGATTGATGCTGTCGCACTCTTGCAGGAGTTCTGGCGAAAGGATCGTTTCCGAGGCTCTGAGGGTATCGTCCAGTTGCGAAGGATGCGTTGCCCCGACGATGGTGCTGGGGACAAAATCAAAGCTGAGCGTCCATGCCGCCGCCATTTCTACAGCTAACGCAAAGCTAAGACGCGCGCCTAGCTTGGGTTGAGTAAGTTCGAGTTGTGTATTGAGATGGCCAAGCCGATTAAGCATAGCGCAAGCTTGCGCGTCGTGCTTGAGCGTATTGTTAGGCTCAATTTTCTTTATATTCTTGCGCTATTTTACTTGTGAATAGCCACCTTTTTGGTGCCGGTAGTGGTTTGCTATGAATTATTCTTCCATTTGACAATTTAACTTCTATAAGAAACCTTGGCCCAAGAAAATAGTTTAGAGGATGGTTGAGATCCAACTCGTGAGACAGTTTGATAAGCTCCAGAGGTTCTATTTTGGTCGGCTTGTCTTTCAGTAAATTTCTATATTGACCGCAAAATTTAACATCTTTCAACCTGGTTAGATGGGCGATGTTTGATTTTAGCATTGTTTTGGAAACGAATTTTGCTGGGTGAAGAATTCGCACTTTGCATTCAGTTATATATTGGGTTTCTTTGCTTTTATTTATGATTTCAGCATAAATAATATCTTTTGTTTCCTTGTCATAGTTAACTCTGTATCCAGGGATGATTTTTATAGGGAATAGCCATCTCGCGAGCCTATATATTGCTATTGGTACAGCAAAAACTGTAGTAATCCCTGCTGATATTTTAACTAATGAGGCTATTTCCATTATTTTTCAGAGCCTAACGTAAAAGTAAGGGGCTGCGCGCTTTTGCGCAGTCCCGCTTGACTGGCGGGTTGGGCAGCTTGGCTCGTACAGCCACACTAGGCTTTTTCGCGGAATTCGCCTACCGAGCAACCGTCTGGGCGAGTCGCGTTCCAAATCTCCACGAGGTATTGTCGTGCGTTCTTATGCCAGTATTGAATCGCGCGAAGCGCCTTTCCAGAAGGAGCTGTGCCATTGATGAGCCTGCAGTCATCAATGGCGAACGATGCGTCTACGTAGCAGGAACTAACATGAAAATGCGGTGGCGGGTGCTCTTTGCCGAAAATCTCAACCTTGAGTCCCCTTACACTATCGACAAGTTGCCGTTCTTCGACAAGGCAGAGCTCCCCAGCAACTTCTTCGACGCGACAAGGGCCGTGCAGGAGCGAGTCAAGATACTGAGTCCACTCATCGAAGCCCTCAAAGTCTTCCGGGGCGACCAAGTAGAACATCGGAGAACCTAAGAAAAATTTCTTTGGAGGTCGCGATTTCATGCTGCCCAACAATAATATTATCGAGCTAGCTCGAGTTGTTTTTCTTTTGCTCGATTTCCGGCCCTTTAAATGATCTGTGTGGGCAATTCCTGAGCGTTTTTCCTCTTAAATAGCTACATATCCACCCCATATGGGGGTGTTATCGAGCAAGCTATATAATTCCGGCTAAAAATAGTCGGGGGTGTTATCTGCCCGCCAAACTGCTGCATGGAGCATCGCATATTCCATGGCTGCGCGTCAAGCCAGGAGAACGAGAACGGTTATTTTCTCGCCGCTCGGCTTTCCTCATCAAACAAAACAGGGGGGGCGGAGCCCGGTTTATTTCACTCCTTATTGCGTTCAACTGTAAGGAGCTCTCCTGAGTCGTAGTCAAGCAATAGTGCGGATCGTAACACACCGTTTTCTCCCTGGACGTTACAATTTATATAACGTGTAGATCCAATTGTGATCATTCCGTGATGACTGTGGATATGGCCGAAAATATGATATTTGGGTTGTATTCTGGCCACGGCAGCGGCGAGGTCGGCACAGCCATGCGATATGGGGCCATCCTGGTCAAAAATGCCCAGCGGCGGTGCATGGGTTACTAGGATATCGATTTTTGCTGGGATTATATCCCATTTTTCTTTCAGGGCTTGCCCTCGGGGCAAGGCAAAGGCATCACAGGCATAGTCATTAAATGTTGGTTGCCAAGGCGTTCCGTAGAGAGTGATTCCGGCAATAACAACACCTTCATCCTGCAGATATATGGCGTTAGATAAAAGCGATCTGGCCTTTTCCGGGTCACGGGCCAGCCTGTGGTCGTGATTGCCTCCAATTACGATTTTATGCTTATGGGGAAGGCTTCCCAGGAAGGTGTTAAAGTTCGCAACATCTTGCGAGGTTCTGCAATGGGTCATATCCCCGGCAAATATTAAAATATCTGCATCGGGGATATGTATTCTCCCGTGTGTTGCATGGGTATCGCTGAAAAGAGCTAATTTCATTGTTAAGATTAGAATTGATCTATTTGGTCATGGCGAAGGAAATCTGGGGGCATCTCCCTGTTTTTTAATGAACTCTGGCTTTGTCCGGCTATGCCAACTGCTCCGGGTTCAAGTCCATGGCCTTTGTCATCTTTTTCCATTTGTCTCGCTCCCAGGCCTGGGCACGGAATCGCCGAACTCCCTGGCTGCTGCAAGCCATGAGTGCTCCGCGTCCATGGCATTGGCAATGGCCTCCTCGATGGTCTCGCCATCGGATATGCAACCGGGCAGGTCGGGAAAAGTCACCAGATATCCCCCGCCGTTCTCGTTTGATAACGGGCGTATCTCGAAAGAATATTTGATGGTCTCGGACATGGCTCAGTTTCTTCTCACGCAGCCAACGGCGTGATGTGGGCAAGCGATTTCCTCAGCTTCCTCGGTGTCGTAATCGGCCTGCAACCCAAGCCAGAATCCCGGCGTGGTGGTGAAGGCGCGGGAAAACCGCAGGGCGGTGTCGGCGGTGACCGAACGCTTCCCGGCGCAAATCTCGCTGATGCGCGTGGCCGGAACGCCGATGGCCTTGGCCAACCGGTATTGGCTGATCTCCATGGGTTTGAGAAATTCTTCCCGCAGTATCTCGCCGGGATGGATGTTGGGCAGTCTGTTCATGGTTGCTCTAAGTAATTTGTTCCGGGTTCAAGCCCATGGCCTGCGCCAACTTTTCCCGTGTGGCTTTGCGGAGTTTTGCTTCCCCCGATTCCATTTGAGAGAGTGCGGCCTGGGTGATCCCGGCCCGTTCGGCAACCTCGGCCTGGGTGAGGCCCAGGTATTCCCGCCAGGCGCGGAGGTAGGTGATGTCTCGGTCAATGTGCATGGACACCACTTCATGGGGCATGGCGTCCCCCTCGGGGATGCGCGGATGAAGCGGTTTTATGGCTTCCGCCTCTTTCGGATGTTCGCGGGCGAAATCAGCAAAGGGGATAACCACGAAGGCAGGCACCCCGCCTTGGTAGATCGGTTGGATTTTAGTAGGTTCGATCATCGCGTTTTTTTACCTCCTCGATGGACACAATCTGAACGGCGTCCAGGACATCGAATAATACCCGGTAGCGGCCAATGCGCAGACGGTATTCGTGTCGGTGGTTGACCAGCTTTTTTACCTGCGTGGCGCTTGAGAAATCGGCCAGTGTGGCGACCGCGTTCTTGATTTCCCGGCGAGTGTCGCTGTCGGCTATCTTGTCAAGCTGCTTGCGGGCTTTCTTTTGCCACTCAATGCTGTACATGTTAGAATATAAGTTAATTATAAGTTTTTGTCAAATTGGCGAGGAGCATTTGCAGAGGAGGCTCTCTTGGCGTTCTTTCCTTCAAGGACAATCCCGCAAGGCCCAGGAGGTATCATCAATATGTTGTTGCAGGGATCTGGCTGAAGCCAGAACCTTGCCGTTGATCTTGTTGGCCTCGGTCATGCGTTTGAAGCTCAGGAGCCAATCCAGCCCGTTGTAGGATTGATTGATCGAAAGCTCGACCCCTGCAATGAGGGGGATTCTTTTGGCGACCCATTTGCCGAAAACTTTGTTGGAAGCGGCTATTTTTGAAATGTCGAGCAGGGCCTTCAGCTCCGGGGATTCCGTCTCGAAATATTTTTGCAGTTTCGGGTCTTCCAGCAGAGCGTGGACTTCCTGGTTTGAAGAGGTCAACTGTGACATCAGGCCCGACATCCCGTCCTTGATGAAGGTTTGCCAGTCGAGGATGTTGCTGGTGAGTTCGGAGATTTTGCCTGCGGAAGAGAGCATTTTTAACCGTTGTATCTTGGCCCCTAGTGCGGCAATATCCACCCCCTCTTGCGCCATCTGCGCGGCATTTTTCTCGTAAATATGCTGCAACCGATCCGCAGCTTTGCCTCGATTGGCAACCCCTTCCAGCAACTGTCCGGTGAAATATTCGATGCCGTCCTTGGCGGCATTGAGCAGGGCGTTGCGGTTGGCGGTTTCCCAAGTAGTTACCTGTTCCTGCGCCATGGTGATGGTGCTGTGGAACTTGTCCCTCTGGGTGATGAACCCCTGTAATTTCTGGTTCAGCTTTGCGCAGTCCGGCGCCTTGATTATGGGCTTGCCGTTTGCCTTTCCATCGCGCGGCTTCGTGGCTGGAGCAGAGGCATCGCCCTCATTCTTTAAATTCTTGGCCACATAGGTGGTGGCGTTTTTCAGATCGACAACCCTGGGGTCATTTTCGGGGTTGACCAGAAATTGGATGTCGTTGAGCGGCATGGTGTCCCCGAAGAAGGGGGTGGGCGGTCTTGGCTCGGCTGCGGTGTCAAAGGGTTTCCGGGCATTGGCGGCAAGAGATTCCGGGTCATCGTCCAGGGTTTTAAAGGCAAGGGAAGCATCCGATAAACTTTTGAAGGCCACGCCCTGGGAACCATCCAATTGCTTGAACGACTGCATCATCTTGTTGTGTTCGGCCTGGAAGGCTGCCTCCTGGGCGCGCTGGTGCGCAGCCGCCTGCTGGGCGGCAAGGGCGGCGGCTTTTTGCTGGGCGGCAAGGGCTTCCTGCGCATTGTTTGAGGTGGTCGGGGGGATAAACATGGAGGTCAGCAACCCCTGGAAGATAGTGCCCACGACCATGGCGTTGATATCCCCGGAGGTAATGCCATGCTTCTTGGCTTTGTGTCCCCCGGCAGGTTTATCGCACACGATCTGTCCGTTTACACAGGTGCACGGTATTCCCTGCAACGCATACGCCTTGGCCGATCCTTCGCAATCAAGGGCCGGCCCCGCCAAAGCCGGCAGGGGCGACAGCACACAACAGAGTACTAGGATGTGGGCAAAAAATTGCTTCATGTGCGTGTCCTTTGTTCAAGCCTATTGGTTGATCATGAGTTCCCACTCATAGATCTTATCCTGGCCGCCGCGGGCATCGGGAGCGTCCGGAACAAGCAACAGATAATGCTTCATGTAATGGATGGCGGAGAGTGGGTTGTTATTCTGCGCCGAGAGCAAGGCCAGATTAAAGTAAGCAGCAGGATAGGAGGTGGGATTGAGTTCAATTACTTTAAGATACTGCTCAATGGCTTTGGCGTATTTCTTTTGTTGACTTAAGGCGTTTGCCTGCACAATGAACTTTCTCTGTTCTTCCGCTACCGGAAGCTTGATTTTCAACCCGCGATATTGGGCGGCCGTTGATTCAAACCGGACAAGCTGGCTTTTTCGCTCTGAATCTGCCTTTTTCTCCTGGTTTTGCATGGAGAAAAGCACATCGGCAACCTTTTTTGCGGAGGGGAGATTGTCGAATTCCAAACTCGCCAAATCAGGAAAATTGATTTCGTAACGGATATTGCCGTGGCCAACAGTCCTGAATTCAACAACAATCCTTGCCTTGAAGAGTTTATAATTATCCAAGATGAAGACGCCCATTTTTGGGTTGGTCCCACAATGGTTGGTCCAGGCAATTTCTGTTCTGTCGTCATACACGATAGTTTTGTCGATATAAAACGGCAAGGCCGGGCAGATATCGGGATATAAAACTATGTGCCGGAGGTTCTCTTCAAGATCTTTTTTCGAGGAATCAAAACCCGCTCCAGGCTGGATTTCCGGAGAATAAACCACCTCATAGTCTGGCCGCAAACTTTCACGGGGTGCGGTGCTTGCGTTTGCGTGCGGCGAAACGCACCCGATGGTGGCCGCAAGCAAAAAAAGAGAGAAACTCAAGACAAGAAAATGGTTTATCGAAAACATTAAATTTCCTCCTGCTATTTCCCCACCATCAGTTCCCACTCATAGATCTTATCCTGGCCGCTGCGGGCATCCTTGGCGTCCGGCGCAAGCAACAGGTACTGTTTCATGTAGGCGATGGCCGGTTTGAACCGCTGCATCTGCGCGGAAAGCAGGGCCAGATTGAAGTACGCCTCCGGGTAGGAGACCGGATCGACGTCCATGGCCTTGCTGTACAGATTGATAGCCCCGGCATAGTCTTTTTGTTGATTCAGGGCGTTGGCCTGGACGATATATTTCCGCTGCTCCTCCGACACCGGCGGTTTGACCTTCATCCCGTGATATTGGGCCGCCTTGGCCTGAAAAAGGGCGAGTCGTTCGTCATGCTTCTTCTGCAACGCCTGCTGGATAACAAAGAGGTCGTCGGCAAACCGTTGCGCATCGGGCAGGTCTTCGAAGACAAAGGAGATCAGCCCCGGGAAATGGATTTTGTAGGGGCGCACAATCCCTTCCATGTTCTGTTCCACAACATGGTGGCCTTGGGCGGGCCATTCCGTTGTTTTTATAACCACGATGGGATGGTCCAACAGGTCGGCGTAAAAAAAGAGGATACGGGGATGCACCTCGATCCGGTCGTCCAGGGCGCTACTGCCGGAAAAGGCCATGAACAGGAGTTCGTTCTGACCGTCGTACCAGAAGGTGATTGCCCCGCTTTTGCCCCGGACGAATGCCTTTAACGCCTCCTCATTGGCACTATTGTTAAGGCCGGGTTGCCCATGGTATTTGATGCCGGGGTTTTTGCTGCTGGCCAGCAGCGTTGCCAGATCCTTCTTCGCGGCCTCTGGGCTCACAATTTCTGGCCGGGGCTTGGGGTGATAGGTGTACCCTGCCGGGATAACGTCTTTGGGCTGGCTCCCTCCCGAACCCAAGGGAGCGCAGCCCGACAAAGCGGCCATGATGGAAACATACAAAGTGAATCCCAAGAGCGTTTTCATCCGAGACATACGATTTTTTCCTCCCGTTGTTTCCAGATTGATACGAAGAGTGCGGCTGTTCAGTTCAGTCAGTATCCTGGCGCATCATTGCTTGGCTTGTAGCGAAGAGACATCGATGCGCTGGATGGCGAGGGTAAAGGGGGTTGGGTTGCCTTTCCGCCAGAGCTCCAGATTGACGGTGCTCCCCGGCTCGCCGCGCAGCCGCATCACGGCTTGGCCCGCGGAAAGGCTTTTGACTGCCACGCCGTCGATGGCCAGTATTTCATCCTCGTCGCGCAATCCCGCCTCAAAGGCTGGGGTTCCCGGCTGCACGCGCACCTTCAAGCGTCCCTGCCAGCCGTATTGAACCATGGAGAAACCGCCATCCCACCATAAGGTGAGTCCATAGAGTGCCACGCCCAGGCCGCCTTTTCCGAGGGGGCCGTAGAGCGTATCTTCCGCTGTTTTCTTCCCGACGGCAACGACGCCGCCGCAACTGTCGTCGCCCAGAAGGGACATTTGCGTGGAGGCCTGGTAGCTTGTGCTCTCACGGTGCAGGACAATCTTGCCCTCGCGGTCGTTCAGTTCGCCGGTGGCCTCCGAGGTGTCCGGGGGGATCATGCATTTGTCCGCGCGCAGACCCCCCCGGCTCCAGGTGCCGGCGAGACGGTTGCCCTGCAGGGTGAGCTGGTATTCCGCCGGGGTGTACCCCCCGACGGGGACATCGCCGACCAAGGAATAGGTGGAGCGCACTTCCTCTTCCGGCACCCGCCGCTCGTCGGTTTTAAGCGTCAGCCGATTGCCGTTGAGCGTCAGGCGGTACAAGGAGCCGTCCTGTCCCACCCAGAGTCCCACCCGCGCCTGGGCCTTGGCTGCCAATTCCCTCCGGAATTCGAGTTTGACGATTTCATCGCGCACACTCTGCGCATCTTTGGCGTCTGGGGCAAGGGTAAGGTATTGGCGAAAGCTGGCCATGGCCTCGTCATTGCGGCCCAACTGGGTCTGGGCCTTGCCCAGGTTGAACCAGGCAATGGCCATCTGCGGGGCAATCTCGGTGGCCATGCGGAACTCGTCTTCAGCCAGGGCCAGGTCATCATTGGATTTGGCTATTTCAATGGCGGCCATGCCGCGAAGCATATGGCGCCGGGCATCTTCCGGCGTGCCGGTGGCGCGGGGTTTTTGCACTACCGTTGGTTGCGGCGCAGCAGTATGGGCCGGGGCGGTCGGCGCCACCGGATTTGGCGCCGCCTGTGCCCTGGCGCTTGGCGTGGTCGCATTCTGGGCAAGGGACTGCGGCGCGGGTGGCTGTTCCACCGCGCATCCGGCCAGCAAAAGGGTGGTTATGCTCCACAAGAAGATGGGGTTGCGCATTGTGCTCCTCCGGGGTTGGTACTTAAAGGCATAGTGGCTGCGCCACGGGATTATCGTTTCGTGGTTCCGGACTCCTCGTCAAACACCGGGCATTTCCGCTCGGGCGTGTAATTGGTGTAAATCTTGTCGCTGTAGTCCTTGTGGCAGGGCAAACATTGCCCCACCCGCAGGATGCGGGCCAGCTCTCCCTTGTTGAAGGGGCGCAGGTCGGGCCGGGCGCTTTTCTGCAGCGGCTTGCCTTCGATATCCACATAGCCGTCCAGCGGCGGAGTCGGGCCTGCCTCGGTTTGCAGCCCCTGATCAACCCCGCTGAAACGCCACTGCCCCTTTTCCTTCCAGGCCGTGCCCTCGCCCAGTCCCACGGTCTTGGTGGAGGTGTGGCAGTCGGCGCAGGCGCGGCCCGCCTTTTGGGTGGTGTGGGGGCTTAAGGCCGCCATGGTCAGCGAGTTGAAGGAGCCTGCCGGTTTGCCCTCCTTGTCGATGAGGGTCACGACATCCTGGCAACCGGGGGTGACGGTGACGATCTTATCCTTCCACACGGCCAGCATGGGTTTTTCGTAGCGGAGGTAGGAGCGGCCTTCCTCCCACCAGCCATCGGTTTCCTTGCCGGTCAGCTTGTCGAGATGGGTGTCGCGCATGTCCCGCTTGGCGTGGCAGCCGTAGCATTGCGGAATCCAACTGGAATGACAGGAGGCGCAGCCCATGCGTTTGTGGCCCTGGTAGTCGCAGATCCCTGCCTTGGGCGGGTTGAGGGGATGTTTTTTCTCGTCGAGTTTCCCGGCCAGCACGAAGCGGCCATCGGGTTCCTGCTTGATATTGTTCATCTTTTTATTTTTTCTGGTTGTCCCGGGCGCACCGTTGTTGGTGTGGCAAAGCTCGCAGGAGATCTCCAGCGCCTGCTCGTAATGGGCGTAATTGGTGCCGTCGCCCATAATCTCGTCGCGGGTGTGGCAGTCGATGCAGGCCATGCCCTGCTGGTGGTGGATGTCCGAGGGCAGATCGAGATAGTAGCGGTCGCCGGGCAGCTCTTTTTTTGATGGCCCGCCGTGTTCGTAGGGGGTGCCGTAGCTCTCTCCCTCGTAGACCCCGATGAAGGAGGTGCCCACCCTGCCGCTCCGGTTATGGCAGCGGATGCAGTTTTCCATGGGCACCTTTTTGTTGATGAGCGGGTGCGGCTTTTTCTTGTCCTGGCCGAACCGGAAAAAGGTTTCCCAGGGCCGGATGGCTTTAGGCGCCTGGGGCCGGGTGTAATGGCAGGCCGTGCAGCCGCCGCCCTTTTCGCCGAAGAATCCTTCCAGATCGCCTTTTTCCTTCCAGAGATGGCAGGTGGCGCAGAGCTTGCGGTAATAGTCGATGGCCAGCGAGGTCTTGCCGGTTTTGATCAGCTCCTCCACCGAGAAGGCGCCGTTTTGATCCGGGGCCTCGCCCCAGTAGTGGAGGAGGGTGGCGAGAATGCCCCGGTTGGTGGCCATGAGCGAGTTCTTTACCTTTTTGACATCCTGGGCGTGGCATCCTTCGACCCCGCAGGTTTTTTCCACCACCCGCAGGTCGCCGGGGTTTTTGACAATGCCCTTGTGCCCCCCCTTCTTGTCTATGGCCAGCGGGTCGCCGAGATGGCAGGACGAGCAACCCAGCACCTCGCGGCCATGGGCCGGGTCGAGCTTTTCCTCCTTGTGGCAGGAGAGGCACATCTCCACCTGGCCGTTGACCAGTTGGTAGAGTTTGTCCGGTCTTTTGGTCAGGTTCTCGCGGACCACCAGGGCCAGCACCACCAGGAGCAGGGAGAAAAGAAGCCAGCGCGGGGAGAAGGAGGGGAGCTTCATGGCAGGACGGTTTCCCGGTAGCCCTCGGCCGTCGGGTAGCGGCGTCCCTGGCCGAATGCCTTGGTCGTGACCTTGAGGCCGAGGGGGGCTTGTTTGCGTTTGTATTCGTTGATCCGGATGCGGCGGACCACGTCTTCCACCATTGGCCGGGCAAAACCCATGGCCACGATCTCACCGATGGAGCGGTGCTCTTCCAGATAGGCGGCAAGGATCGCGTCCAGCACCGGGTAGGGCGGCAGGTCGTCTTCGTCGCGTTGGTTGGGGGCCAGTTCGGCGCTGGGGGGCTTGTCGATGGTGCGAAGGGGGATGATCTCCCGGCTCTGGTTGAGATACCGGCACAGACCGTAGACCAGTTGCTTGGGCACGTCGGAGATCACGGCCAACCCGCCGCTCATGTCGCCGTACAGGGTGCAGTAGCCCACGGCGTTTTCGCTCTTGTTGCCGGTGGAGAGCAGCAGTCGCCTCTGCTTGTTGGCGATGGCCATGAGCAGATTGCCCCGGATGCGGGCCTGGATGTTCTGTTCGGTGACATCCGCTGCGGCCCCGGCAAAGACGGGGGCCAGGGCGGCGAGATAGGCTTCGAACAGACCGGTGATGGGCAGAACGGTAAAATCGATCCCCAGATTTTTGGCCAACTGTTCGGCATCCTCCAGGCTTTCCGGCGAGGAATAGGGCGAGGGCAGGGCTACCCCCAGCACGTTTTTCGGCCCCAGGGCGCGGGCGGCGATGGCCGTGGTCAGGGCCGAATCCACCCCGCCGGACAACCCGATGACCACCTTGGAAAAGCCGCATTTTGTAACATAGTCGCGGGTGCCCAGCACCAGAGCCTCGCAGACCTCGCCGG
Source organism: Desulfobulbaceae bacterium UBA2273 (assembly GCA_002347095.1). Classification (GTDB taxonomy): domain Bacteria; phylum Desulfobacterota; class Desulfobulbia; order Desulfobulbales; family Desulfurivibrionaceae; genus Thiovibrio; species Thiovibrio ferrireducens. The sequence goes on from DDWZ01000011.1 coordinate 139,935, forward strand.
TTTCCTGTCCCGCCTCGGCCGTGCCGGGGGCTGCGTGGATCTCCCCTTGCCAGGTTGCGGTGTCGATCACCACCAGGTCTTCGGCAAACCGGACGGCTTGGGCTATAACCGCGCCGTGTTTATCCAGGGCGACGCTGCCGCCATCAAAAATCAGGGAGTCCTGGCCGCCCACCTGGTTGACGTAGATGAGCGGAAGAGCGTGGCGTTGGCAGAGGTTGGCGAAAATCTTGTGCCGGATACCGCCCTTGCCAAGGTTGAAGGGCGAGGCTGCCAGGTTGATCAGCAGGTCCAACGGGGTGTCGGCCTGGGCCAGCATGGCAGCCACCGGATCGGTGGCATAGAGGGGGTGGGGAAAGAGGCTGGTGTCGTTCCAGATATCCTCGCAGATGGTGACGCCCAGGCGCAGCCCCTGGTAGCGAAAGGTCCCGCTGCCACTGCCCGGCTCGAAATAGCGGGCCTCGTCAAAGACATCGTAGGTGGGAAGGAGCTGCTTGTGGGTGGTGAACAGCACCTGGCCGTCGGCAAAGAGAACCGCGCTGTTGCGCAGGGGCTTGCCCATGGGGGTGGGGTTGCGGGTGACCAGGCCGCAGATCACGCCGATGCCGATGTCGTGGGCTGTTGCCACCATCTGGGCAAAGGCCCGGTCCTGATCGTCGAGAAAGGCGGTGCGCTCAAGCAGATCCTGGGGCGGATAGCCGCTGACGGCAAGCTCCGGCAGGATGGCAAGCTGGCAGTCCGCGGCCCTGGCTTTTTTCAGCCAGTCCGTGATCCGGGCGATATTTCCGGCAAAGTCGCCGATAACCGGATTGTATTGGATGAGGGCGATTTTCATGGCCGCCATCATAGCACACTCCCTTGGGAAAGGGGATGGAAAAAGGTCCGTCCCCCCGTTGTCCGCCCATCATTTTGCTTGCCAAGGAATGGTTTGTTTGGCTAAGCTAAGAGCCGTTCTCGACACGCCCATGGGCAGGGGTATTGTTCCGCAACGATTTGTCTGAAACCGCATGGCCGCCCTTGCGCGGACAATCCCTGCCGGCTGGCCACCTCCGGCCGCCGCTTTCCCCCAATCAGGAGTCTCCTTGAAAAAATACTTTGTTCTCGATACCAACGTTCTCTTGCACAATGCCGATTCCATCACCTCTTTCGCCGATAACACCGTGGTTTTGCCCATGTCGGTCATCGAGGAGCTGGACAAGTTCAAGAGCCATAACGACGAATTGGGCCGCAATGCCCGGCATGTGATCCGCCAGCTCGACGCGCTGCGCCAGAAGGGCAAGCTCGGCGAAGGGGTGCCCATGGAGGGCGGCGGCGCTTTGTGGATTTACATGGAAAAGGGCCAATGTGCCGACACCGGGTTGGACATGCATGTGGCGGACAACCGGATTCTGGCCGTGGCCTTCACCCTTCTGCAGAAAGGGGAAAAGGTCATCTTTGTTTCCAAGGACATCAATGCCCGGCTCAAGGCCGATGCCATCGGCATTGAGGTGATGGATTTCGAGAAACAGAAGGTCAATATCGACGAACTGTACCGGGGCCAGCGGGAACTGCTGGTGCCGGGGAGTGTGATCGACGAATTGTATCAGAAGAAACAGGTGTCCAGCGAGGGCCTCAATCTGATGCCCAACGAGTTTGTTCTCCTGCGCGATGAAAACGATGAAAAGCATACCGCCCTGACCAGAAGCCGAGAGAACGAGATGCTGGTCCCCTTGCACGAGGAGTACGAAACGGTCTGGAACATCCGTTCGCGCAGCAAGGAGCAGCGCATGGCCTTTGAGTTGCTGATGGACCCGGCCATCCAGTTGGTGACCCTGGTGGGGCAGGCGGGCACCGGTAAAACCCTGCTGGCCCTGGCAGCGGCCCTGGAATGCGTGATCAGCCTCAAACGTTACGACCGGATTCTGGTTTCCCGGCCCATCATCCCGCTGGGCAAGGATCTGGGCTACATGCCCGGCGACAAGGATGAAAAGTTGGCCCACTGGATGCAGCCCATTTTCGACAACCTTACCTATCTAATGACCGACGGCACCAGGCGCAAGGAGCACGAAACGGACGAGTCGGCCAAGCAGAAGGTGGACAAGCTCCTCCAGGCCCATGTGGTGGAGCTGGAGGCCTTGACCTATATCCGCGGCCGCTCCATTCCCAGGCAGTTCGTCATCGTGGACGAGGCCCAGAATCTGACGCCCCACGAGGTGAAAACCATTATCAGCCGGGCAGGGGAAGGAACCAAGATGGTGCTCACCGGCGACCCCTACCAGATCGACAATCCCTATCTCGACACCAGCAGCAACGGTCTGACCTATGCGGTGGAACGGTTGAAACAGCAGAAGATTCACGGGCACATTACCCTGCTCAAAAGCGAGCGGAGCCTTCTTGCCGCGATAGCCGCCGATTTTCTGTAGCACCTGCTTGTTCTTTTGTCGGCTTTGGCTATAGTATTCCAACCTGCCGGTTCGTTTTAGTCTTCAACGTTGCGAGGTCCACCCGTGGAATTTGAACCAAAATGGATAGCCTGGGAGATCACCAGGCGCTGCAATCTCAACTGCGTGCATTGCCGCTCCTCCTCCGGGCTTGAGGCAAAAGGGCACCCCGATTTCACCCTGGTCGAGGCCAGGCGGGTGCTCGACGATATCGCCTCCTACGCCAAGCCGGTGGTGGTGCTTTCCGGCGGCGAGCCCCTGCTGCGGCCCGATGTGTTCGAGATCGCCCAATATGGAACCGACCTGGGGCTGCGGATGTGTCTGGCCACCAACGGCACCCTGGTGACCCAGGAGATCTGCACCAAGATCAAGGCAGCCGGGATCAAGATGGTATCGCTCAGCCTGGACGGCGCCAGCGCCGAGGTACATGATAATTTCCGCAATCAGCCCGGCGCCTTTGCCGGCACCCTGAACGCGGCCAAGCTCTTCAAGGAGAACGGGATTTCCTTTCTGATCAACTCCTCCTTTACCAAGCGCAACCAGGACGAGATCCCCAAGATTTACCGTCTCGCCAAGGAGCTTGGCGCCACGGCCTGGTATATGTTCATGATCGTGCCCACCGGTCGGGGCGAGGATATCATGGACGAATTGATTGCCCCGGAGGACTACGAAAAGCTCCTGGTCTGGCATTACGAGATGGAAAAGGGGGAAAAGGATATCCTGGTCCGCCCCACCTGCGCCCCAAATTACTACCGGGTTGTGCTCCAGCAGGCCAAGGAAAAGGGCGATGACTATGAGCGGCGGACCCTGCAGTTTTCAACGGGCGGCTCCAAGGGGTGTCTGGCCGGACAGCTCATCTCCCTGATCGATGTGGACGGCAATGTGCTGCCGTGCAGCTATTTCCCCATGGCCGCCGGCAACATCCGCGAGAAATCCTTCAAGGAGATATGGGAGCATTCGGAGCTTTTTCACGATCTGCGCAATTTCAAGGCCTACAAGGGGCGTTGCGGTTCCTGCGAGTATGTCAATGTCTGCGGGGGGTGCCGGGCCAGGGCCTATGCGGTGACCGGCGACTACATGGCGGAAGAGCCCTACTGCACCTATATACCGCTCAAGATGAGAACTGAGGAGAAATGAAATAATGAACGATACCTTTTTGAAGGCCTGTCGCGGTGAGAAGACCGAGTATACCCCGGTGTGGCTCATGCGCCAGGCGGGCCGTTATCTGCCCGAGTACCACGCGGTCCGCAGCAAGTATACCTTTTTGGAGATGTGCAAGACCCCGGAGGCCGCGGCGGAGGTGACCATCCAGCCCGTGGATATCCTGGGGGTCGATGCGGCCATCCTTTTCTCCGATATCCTGGTGCCCCTGGAAAAGATGGGTGCCCCCCTGGAGTTCCACGAGAAGCGGGGCCCGGTTTTCCTGGAGCCGATCCGGGACCGGGCCGGGATGGAGAAGCTGCATGTGCCCGACCCCGAAGCGGAGCTTGGTTATGTCATGGAGACCATCCGCATCCTGCGCCGGGAGCTGGCTGGCAGGGTGCCGCTCATCGGTTTTTCCGGGGCGCCCTTCACCCTGGCCACCTATCTCATTGAGGGCGGCTCGTCCAAGAACTACTTTTTGACCAAGAAGATGATGTACACCGATCCGGCGCTGTATGCTGATCTGCTGAACAAGATCACCGACTGCACCACCCTGTACCTCAAGGCCCAGGCAGCGGCCGGGGCACAGGCGTTGCAGATCTTCGACTCCTGGGCCGGGGTGCTGGCGCCCAATGATTTTGCCGAGTTCGCCATTCCGTATGTAAAACGGATCATCGCCGCCCTCAGGGCGGACGGCGTGACCGTGCCCATCATCTATTTCGCCAACAACGGCGCGACCCTGCTGCCCCAGTCGCTGGAGAGCGGGGCCGACGTGCTGGGTCTCGACTGGCGGATTACGCTCGACGAGGCGGTGAAGGTGGTGGGGCAACGGGTGTCGCTCCAGGGCAACATGGACCCCATCGCCTTGCTGCTACCGCCGGCCAAGATGGAAAAACTGATCCGGAATATCCTGGATCAGGCCAAGGGTGCGCGGGGCCATATCTTCAACCTCGGCCACGGCATCGTCCCCGAGATCCCGCCGGAACAGGCCAGGTTTTTTGTTGAGGCGGTGCATCGGCTGAGCAGAAAAGGATAAGCGGGTGATTCCCTCCGTTGCCCAATGTCTTGCGCTGATGGAGCAGTATGCGATGCTGCCCAATATCCGGGAGCATTCCCTGATGGTCGGCAGGGTGGCCGGGCTCATCGGCAGCGGGCTGAGGCGGGCCGGCCGCCCGTTATCCCTGGAGCTCATCGTCAGCTCCGCCCTGTTGCACGACATTGCCAAAACCGCCACCCTGGAGACGGCCTTGCGCCACGATGAATTGGGAGGGGAAATCTGCCTGCAACATGGCCTTGACGAGCTGGCCGAGATCGTGGCCGAGCATGTGGTTCTGAAAGGCGCTTTGCCCGAGTGCTGCACGGAAAAGGAAATCGTCTATTACGCGGACAAGCGGGTGCTCCACGACCAGGTGGTGCCCCTTGAGGAGCGCCTCGACTATATCATCCGCCGCTATGGCAACGAAGACGAGGTTCTCCACGCCAGAATCCGGCAAAACTTCGCCCAGGCCCATGCCATTGAGGAGCGGCTTTTCGCCGGACTTGATTTTTCTCCGGCCGAGCTGGAGCAACGGTTGCGCCGGGATTTTTTCCCGCTGGAGAAGTTTGGCACATGAAAGAACCCATCGGCGTTATTCTCCTCAATCTCGGCGGGCCAGAAACCCTGGCCGACGTGGAACCGTTTCTGGTCAACCTCTTTTCCGACCGCACCATCATCCGGCTTTCCCCTTTCCCCTTTCTGCAGAAATTCATTGCCCGAAGGATCGCGGCCAAACGTGCGCCGAAAAGTTGCGAGGCGTATCGGTTGATCGGCGGCGGCTCGCCCCTGGCGCGGATTACCGGCGAACAGGGAAGGGGGTTGGCAGAGGCCTTGGCCGTGGACGGTGATTTTCAGGTGCGCATGGCCATGCGCTACTGGCGGCCGGGAGCGGAAACGGCCCTGGCGGAATTCGCCCAGGCCGGGATCCGCCGCATTGTGGCCCTGACCCTGTATCCCCATTATTCCCGCGCCACCACCGGCTCTTCGCTGGATGATCTGCGCGGGGCCATTGCTGCCTCGGGGCACGCCTTCGAGCTTGCCGAGGTCCGGGAATGGCCGGATCAGCCTGACTATGTCGGCTGCCTGGCGGAAAGCATCCGCAACGGGATGGCGGGATTCGGCGGGGAACCGGCGCAGTTGGTCTACAGCGCGCACAGCCTGCCGGTCTCCTTCATCCGCGAAGGCGATCCCTATTTGGATCAGATCAAGCGAACCATCGCGGCGGTGGAAAAAAGCACCGGCATGGCGGGGCGCTTGTGCTTTCAGAGCCGCAGCGGCCCGGTGGAGTGGCTCACCCCTTCCACCCCGGAGATGCTGGAGCAATTGGCCGGGGAAGGGGTGAAAAATGTTCTGATGGTGCCGATCAGTTTTGTCTCCGACCATGTGGAGACCCTCTACGAGATCGATATCCAGTATCGGGAGCAGGCTAAAGAGCTCGGAATGCGGCTTGAACGCACCGGCTCCCTCAATACCCATCCCCTTTTCATTGTAGGGCTGGCCACGCTGGTGAAAGATACCTGCGCAAAGCAGGGCTGGCTCTGATTTTTTCCTGTTGTTTTTCCGCGATATTTTCGCCCTGATACGCGATCGCGTATCGCTCTTTTCTTCCGGCACGGCATGATTTTTTATCTCGTCCCGGCGTGCTGCAAGTCCAATTTTCCCACACGTAAAGAATTGTGCGCCCATGCGGCATATGGTCGCAGGAACAGTGGCCAGTTCCTGACCACCCTCTCCCAAGAAAATGATGGGCCGGGAGGGAGTGGTGGTGGTGATGTTTAAACTTCTTGTGAAAAAACAATGAGTTATTGTCGTAAATTTCCTTGTGGTACCGTTCTTGCTATCCCTGAAGAAGAAATGGGCGCGGGTGCTTTTTGCGTTATTCCGTGGCGACAGGCGTCCACACTGTTCACCGTATTGGGAAAGTTTTGCGGACCTCACCAGAGAAGGATACGGCCACCGCCGTGTCCGCTCTATCAACTCCAGGATGAACATAACGAGATGGGAAAAATGAGCATAGCACAAACAAACAGCAATGATCGTCGGTCTCTCGTCCGCATGCCGTTCAATCTCAAGTTCCGTATCCGGGAAGACAGTGGCCGGCGAACCTTTCTTGCCACAAGCTGCGATATCCATCCTTGCGGGATCCAATTGGAAACCGATGCGCCGGTCGCCCCGCGGATGGATGTGGAGCTGTGGCCGGAGGATAACATCCTCGACAGCTATTATGTGCACGGCGAGATCAGTTGGGTCAAAACGTTGAACGACAGCGGCAAGATGTTGTGCGGGATCAATTTCAAAAGGCGGGTTGACTGGAATATTCCCTTGCCGGTTCTCACCAAAACCTACACCAGCCCAAAGGGTTCCGGAGTGATGACCTCCACGGATTTTATTCTCGACAGCATTGTGGATGGGGTTTTCAGCGTTGATCAGAACTGGCGGCTTACCTCATTTAACAGGGCAGCCGAGGAATTGACCGGATGGAAGCGCGAAGATGCCCTGGGCAAAACCTGCAAAGAGGTGTTCAAGTCCAATTGTTGCGGCACGGACTGCGTGCTCGCCGAGAGCATCGATTCAAAAAAACCGGTGGAAAACAAGTCTGTTTTCATTACCCACGCCAATGGCACCCGGATCGGCGCCACGATCAGTGCTACGCCGCTGTTGGATAATAAAAATAACGTGGTGGGCGGAGTTCAGGTTTTTCGGAGCGCCAAGGCCTCCATACATCGGGCGGTGATTCTCGACAACATTGCCGATGGGGTGTTCACGGTGGACACCAATTGGCGGGTCACCTCTTTTAACAAGGCGGCGGAACGGATTACAGGTTTGCCGCGGGAGGTGGCGATCGGCAAGCCGTGCAGCGAAGTTTTTCATGCCAGCATCTGCGGGAATTCCTGCGCCATAGCGTGCAGCATCAGCACCGGCAAGCCGGAAACCAATCGTTGCATAACCATCTGCAATGTGGATGGGGCCAGGGTGCCGGTGTCCATCTGCGCCGCGCCCATGTACGACAGCAACGGCAACTTGATCGGCGGAGTGGAAACCTTTCGGGATCTGCGTGTGGTCAAGGCGTTGCAGAAAAAGATTTTTCAGCGGGAACGGTTGGGCGATATGATCAGCAAGAGCGCGCCCATGAAGAAAATTTTTGATATCTTGCCGCAGATTGCCCAGAGTGAAAGCAATGTGCTCATTCTCGGCGAATCCGGAACAGGCAAGGAACTGATTGCCTGGTCATTGCACAACATGAGCGAGAGAGGCAAGGGGCCTTTCGTTGCCGTCAACTGCGGAGCCCTGCCGGACACGCTCCTGGAATCGGAACTCTTCGGCTGCAAGGCCGGCGCTTATACCGACGCCAAGCAAGACCGTCAGGGGCGTTTTGCCGCGGCGGAGGGGGGGACTCTTTTCCTCGACGAGATCGGCGATATCTCGCCGGCCATGCAAGTCAAGTTGCTCCGTGTTCTTGAGACCAAGTGCTATGAACCTTTGGGCTCCAGCCGGACGATAAAGGCCAATGTCCGCATCGTGTCCGCGACCAACCGCAATGTGGAACTGCTGGTCCAGGAGGGCAAGTTCCGGGACGATCTCTTTTACCGCTTGAATGTGGCAAAATTGGAGCTGCCGCTCTTGCGGGAACGGGCCGTGGATATCCCGCTGCTGGTGGAGCATTTTGTCGAAAAACTCAATGCCGAAAAAGATCGCGATATCGGCGGGGTGTCTGAAGAGGCTCTGCGGATATTGATGTCCTATGATTTCCCAGGGAATATCAGGGAGTTGCAGAATATTATCGAGTATGCCTTCATCCTGTGTCCGGGGGGCCTGATCCAGCCGGATCATCTGCCCTCGCCGCTGGCCGCGCAACTGGACCCGGTGATGGGGGGGATGGACCTGAACAGGCCGCTGCCCCTTACGCAGATCGAAAAAAGGGCCATCCTCAGCGCCTTGACCCGCAATGGCTGGCGGCGCATGGCAACCTGCAGGGAACTGGGCATTTCCAAGGATACCTTGCGTCGCAAGATTGCCCAGTTTGGCTTGGATGTTCAGGAGGAGTTGGCGGAGGCGTGAGATGAAGGCCTGAATTTCGCCTGACTCCGGAAGGTGGGGGCGAAAAGAAGATGTGTGATGACCCCGGGATTTGCGAGAGATGCAGAGGCCCTTACTGTCGGTGCGATGCCGAAAAGTAAGGGCTTTTTTTATGCGCGCATGGCGGGTTGCTGCGGCAACAGGGGCAGAAAAATCGTAAATACCGCGCCGCCGTCGGGACTGTTATTGCCGGTGACCATGCCGCCGTGATATTCGATGATCTTTCTGACATTGGCAAGTCCCAGGCCGGTGCCGCCTTCGCGGGTCGTGAAGAAAGGCTGAAAAAGACGGCCGATTTTTTCCGGGTTGATCCCCGGGCCATTATCCCGCACCAGAATAACCACCTGGTTTTCCTGGTCGTCCTGGCTTTGTGCGATCCGGGCCGAGATCTGCACGGTCCCTTCCTTGGGCGACCACTGGATGGCGTTCAAGATCAGATTGGAGAAGGCCCGGATGAACAATTCGACATCCACCACCAAGGGAAGATCATCGCCCAGGCTGTTGTTGATTTCCAAGATGACGCCCTTGTTTTTCTTTTCCTGGGCGATGGCAACAAGCGTTTTCTGCATGAGTTCCGGGAAGCTGCTCCGGCTCAGGTTGAGCTGCAAGGGTTTGCCGTAGCTCAACAGATCGTTCAGCATGGTTTCAAGGCGCAGCGACTGCTGGCAGGTGATTTCCGCCAGCTCGGAAAAAAGTGCGTCCTTACTGCCCAAGTTTTGCTGAATCGTCTGGATGTTCATTTTTATTGAGGAGAGAGGATTGCGCATCTCATGGGCGATACTGGAGGTCAGTTCTCCGATCGCGGCCAGGGATGCTGTTTTCGCAAGAGCTCTCTCGACAGCGACCTTCCGCAGCATCTCCTCTGTTTTTTTGCGCTGGGTAATGTCGTTGACCACGCAGATTATCGCCTCGATTTCCCGGTCAGGAGAGCGCATCACCGAACCGGAAAAAAGAGCGGGGATTTTTGTTCTCTGCCGGGTCATCAGGCAAATTTCCAGATTATTGACCTCTTCTCCCCGAGCGAGAACATTCAGCCCAAAATTTTTGAACACGTTGATTGTGTCGTTGCTGATGAATTCGTCAATCTGGCACCCCAGCACCTCTTCTTCGGAAAAGCCCAAAAGCGTTGCGGTGTTGTTGTTGATTTTAATCAGGGTCCGGTCGGACGAAAGGACCATGAGGCAACCGCTCATGTGTTTGATGATGTTGTCCACATAGCTTTTGGAAACCATGGTCTGTTTGAGTTCTTCGATCATGCTCCAGAAGGAGGCGGCCAGGTTGTTGATTTCATCGTCCTGGTCGCCCTGGGGCGGACGGAGGATCTCCCTGTTTTGCGTAAAGCGAACCACCATTTCCTGTATGTGGGTGAGCGGTTCGATGAGTTGTCTATTGGCAAAACAACGGCTGATAAGAGTTGCGCTGATCAAAACCAGCACAAAAAGAAGGCCGAGAAACAGCGTGTTTGTTTGGGCATGCCGTCTTTCGTCCTGGATGTGCTGCTCAACGCTATGGGCGAGGTGTTGGGATAGATCGAGAAAATCATTGAGCAAGCGGGTTTGCATGTTGCCGAGGTGTTGGACTTTTTGCTGCAGTTCCAGAGAGGTTTCGATGGACTGCGTTCTGAGGTAGACCTCCGCTGCCAACTGATAGAATTCATTGTATTGCTTTTGCAGTTCATCAAGAAGGGCTGCTTCGGGCGAAAAAATGGTGTTTTGATCGGACACCTTTTTCATCTGTTCCAGAAGCTGCAGAATTGTTGCGCTGAGATGGTTGCCCTCGATCGCCTGGTCGGTTTCTCCGGTCAGAAAGGCATTTTCATATTTGGCTATCTGGTTTTTGAAGGTGTTGACCGTTTCGTCGCTGAGCCGCGCCAGGGGGAAGTGGATGGTCTGCAGGGTTGCAAGCCTCTCGGCCTGCCTGCTGTTTGAGTAAAAGCTGGAAAGGGTGGCGATAAAATATCCCACCAGCGCGATGAGCACACATATCCAGACTTTTGTTCGGATGCTGCCGGCAACAAAAAATATTTTGCTAAGTTTACAGTTCATGATCCCTTTGCTGGCTGTTTGCCAGATAATTGTCGAGGTGTTCTTCCGTGAAACGGCAGAAGGTATTGCGTCCGGCCGCTTTTGCCAGGTACATGGCGTAATCCGCTTTGTTCACCAAGATTTCAGTATGGGAGCCGTCCTTCGGAAACAGACTGATTCCGATACTGACACCCAGGGTGCAATCAAATCCATTCGCGGCAACCGGGGCGGCGATGGTTTTCGTAATTTTTTTGGCGAGGATCTCGGCATCCGCGGGAGAATGCAAGGCATTAAGAATAATGGTGAATTCGTCGCCGCCCATCCTCGCCACCATATCCCCGGTGCGAACAACCTCTTGCAGCCTGCTTGCCACGGTTTTGAGAACCAGGTCGCCGATTTCGTGGCCCATGCTGTCGTTGATCGCTTTAAACTTGTCCAAATCGAGATAGAGCAAGGCAAAAATACGCTCTTCGCGCTGTGCTTCACGGATGGAGTTTTCCAGCTTTTCAAAAAAGAGATTCCGGTTGGCGACTCCGGTGAGGGCATCATAATGGGCCATTTTTTTCAGGGTATGTTCCGCTTTTTTCAGCTCGGTGATATCATTGAATACACAGATAATCCCTTCCAGGGATCCCGCCTCATGGTGCATGGCCGATCCGGAAAAATGGGCGGGAAACCGGCGGCCGTTTTTGGTGAGGCAGGTGATTTCCCTGTCCTTCATCGGGCCATTTTTTTCCAGAGTGTTGATCAGGCTTGCGGAGAAAAGCGATTCGTCTTCCGGGGTAAGCAGGGTGGCCGCCATCTTGCCGAGCAACTCGTCTTCGTTGTATCCGAACATGGCCAGGGTCACTTGGTTCACGGTCTGGATGGTTCCGGAAGGGGAAACGACCACAAGCCCGCCGGTCATGTTTTGTATGATGTTGTCGACATATTTTTTAGAAACGGTGGTAATTTTGAGGTTTTGCGTCATCTCCCAGAAGGCCTTGGCCAAACGGCCTATTTCGTCTGTGGCGCCGGCCTGTTCCGGGCGAATGGCATCCTGGGTTCGGGAAAACGTATGCACATTTTCCTGGAGTCTGGCCAGGGGGGTGATCAGCAGGCGATGGGCCACGCGGTCAATGATAAGAGTGACCGTCAGGAGCACCAGTACGAACAAGGTGCCGAGGAAGATGGTGCTCTTGAGTGATTTGGTCTTGTTCTCTTCGATTTCGCTGATAAGGAAGGTGTTCAGTCTTTTGTCAAGATCGGTGAATCCCGCAAGAAGGTGACGCTGTGATCTGCCAAGTTGGGCCACTTCTTTTTGCAGATCAAGGGAAGATTCCACCTCGGAGACATGGGCGTACACATTGCTTGCAATCTGCGCGTAATCCCGATAATCATCCCGCAGCTTTTGCACATAAGCCGGACTTACCTGGGGATGGGGAGAGTTTTTAATCGCCACCAGAAGCGTATCAAGCATGGTGGACAGGTCGGCGCTGAGCCCATCCGTCTGGGCGGCCAATTCGCTTTCCCCGGTGAGAAAGGCTTCTTCGTACCGCTCTGTCTGTTTCTTGAAGGTGTACAGGATATCATTTCCCAGGGTTGCCTGGGGAAAATGAACCTGCACCAGTTTGGAAAGTCTGTCGTATTGCGACATGTTCAGATAGAAACTCGCCATGGTCGCCACAAAATAGCCGATAAGAGCGACCAAAACGCAACGCCAGATCCTTGAGCGTATGCTCCCGCCGCCACTCATCAGCGGGTCTCCACTTTTTTCACCTGTCGGTCCAAGGCGTCTTCGGTGATATAGCTGATGGCGTTCTTGTGTGTGCCGACATACGATTTCGCCGCCTCGTCATCCTTTACGGCAAGGGGGAGCATGCCGCCCCCGCTGTATAAAATCTTTTTCCAGTAGACGGAAAGTTGGACGGGGGATTTCTGCAGCATGATCCTGGTGAATCGTTCATGGATCTCGTCATTGGTGTTCATGACAAGGGTAATGGGTAACTCGTTGCTCCATTTGGTTTTTTTGCCGAGAAAGATATCCTTCACTTCCTGGTGGGTTAACCTGTCCACGGGATTTTCTTTGTTCACCACGAGGATATAGTCCGCCGCCTTTGCGAAGAAGGTGCTTCCCAATAACAGGCCGAGCGTGATCAGCAATATGTGTGTGGTTCTTTTTAGCTTCAATTTTGTATTTTTCGTCTGCTAAACATTCAATGGCTTCCAGCAACACGCGAAGGGACGAACGGTGCCGTGCAGAGCCTTCGGGTGCGGTTGGTGCCGCGGGAGCCCACTTTTCTGTTATCGCGCCGCACCATTGTTCCGGTCACGTATTGCCCCTGTCTCCAGGTCGAAATTGTTCGCGGGACTGCGTATCGCTTCCGGCGTGGATGCGTCGGGCGGCGGAAGATTCGGCGATCCTGCCGCTGGCGTTGCGGTTTGCGGCGTATCTGCCGTTGTCGCGGGTGGAATCCCGGTTTTCAGCCCCTTGGAGCCGGTAAAGGTCATGTCGAATTCCGTTTTGAGAATTTGGACACGGTTGTTGAACAGGTCGGCAACAATGAGCCGTCCTTTCCGGTCGACCGTGATGGAGTTCGGAAAGTTGAACCAGAGCGGGCCGCTGCCGCGACCGCCGAACTCGTAAAGATACTTCCCCGCCAGGTCGTAGGCCAGGATGGTGTGGCGCATGTAATCAACGATGTAAATAATCTTGCGGCCTTCGTTGATGGCAATCCCGCGCGGCCGGCTCATTTTCCCGGTGGAGCCTCCTTTTTCGCCGAAACTGAACAGGAATTCTTCATTGGCCGCGTAGACATAAACCTTGCTGGTTTCTTCGCTGAGGAAGAAAAGATGTCCATCGCTGTCCGTCATGATGTCGGTGATTATGATCGGTTCCGATGTGGGGCCCCCTGATGATTCCGCTGCGCGGACTCGCGCCTTTGGGCGAAGTTCCGGCGGCAGGTCAAGGAGGGCGGTTTCGGGGGGGGGGTCCGAAGGGGAGGGCGCCTCAAGGTCTTCTTTTTCGTCCGGTGAATTCTTTTCCGCAGTCTTCCGGACGATCTTCCGGAGAATTTTGTCCTTGGGCTTGAGCCAACGGAGAAAATTCCCGTCCCTGTCAAGGACCAGGACGCCGCGAATATTGTTGTCGACCAAATATATGTTGCCCGTCTTTCCAAGGGCGCCGCGAAAGGGGGAAAAATTTTCAGCTTCCGGAATAGTGTCGAAAAGGATTTCCTTGACCGGAAAAAAAGCGCCGTTCAGAATGGTTAGCCGCGGCGGATGGTCGGCCGACTTCCCCTGGCAGACAAAGATGTTTCCTTCCCTGGTGTCGAAAAAAACACTGTGCGGAGAATCAATGCCTCGTCCGGCTCCGAGGAAAAGGTGGGGGATGAAGTCGTTGTCATAAATGACAAAGCCTGTTTTTCCGCCATTGATGACGTATATTTCTTCCTGTTCCGGATCAAAGGCAACGGTGGATGGAAAACGTAACGGTTTGCCTTGGTTGTCGTCGCTGAGGATGGTCACCACGCTCATTGGTTCTTGAACGGGAGCCGTCGTCGGCTCCTCTGCCCGGCAGCGTGCGGAAGTGACGGTAATGCAGAGGAGGCAGAATGCGAGGCAAAAACAGTGGCGTGCACAGCGTCCTGCCGCCTCTGTCGGGCGCGGAAATCTTGTGTGGGCGGTTATCGTGCGGGGGAAAAAGTGTGCCATGAATAGGTTGCCTTATTAATAATGGCATTGACTACAGATATGGCCGCCCAGAATATCGCCGATCAGCAGGAACTTAAAATCAGAGCCGTGGGGGTTGTGGCAACTGGTGCAGGTGAATGAACGTTCCGGCCTGCGGGGGTCCTTTGCGCCCGAAACCGGATGCCCTCCCACCGGGTGTCCCCTGGTGACCCCCTTAAGGGTTGTGTGGCACCCCGTGCAAAGATCGTTGATCGGTTTATAGAGCTGGAAGGCATTGTTGGTGGCATGGGGATCATGGCAGGCGATGCAACCGATGCCGTTTAAGATTCCGTGCACATAGTAGACGGGCTTTTTGCCGTTGACCAAGCTCTTTTTGTCTGTATGGCAGGCGACACAGAGTTCGTCTTTGCCGGCAGCCCAAAGCTGGAATCGCTCGATGTCGCCATGGGGATTATGGCAAACCGTGCAATCCCCTGTGCCGACCGGGCCGTGAATGTGGCTTTTTTGGAGCCAGGATTTTTTGTTGACATGGCAGCGAAAGCAGAGGTTTTCCGATTTCCCGCCGGGGATGGTGATTTTCAAAAGGGAGCCCGGTTCTTTATGGCAGGCAAGGCATTGTTTGTTGACGGCTGGCCCGTGTTGCCATGGGGTTTTCCCCAGAATATTTTTATGACAGGAAAAGCAGAGGGCTTGAGCCTCGCCGCTGAGATTCTCCGAGAGCTTTATTTTTTTGGGGTCGTGACATTGGGTACAGCTCTCGGGCAGCACTTCAGTGCGGTGGAAAAGATAGGCGTCCTTGTCGTTGGGGTTGAAAGTCGACAGGGAACGCAAGGGTTTGTAGGTGATGGAAATATTTTTTCCGGAAGAGAGAAGCTCGAAAGAATTTTTGCCGGGCTTGAGCGGCACGTTGAAATGGAGATAATGGGAGCCCTGGGCGGCCCATATGCCGAGCGGTGCGTACAGGATATCGCCGCTTCTGACCCGGATCTGGCTGAGGCCCTTGTCGTCTTTTTGCCGGGCAATAATGGATATCGATGGAATTTTGGCATGGATGACGGCTTTTGCCGGCGGGTAGAGGATCTCAGGCTCTTCAGCCCAGGCGGCCGCAGGGAAAAAGAACGAGGCAAGCACAAGAAGCAGCATGGCGCGCACTGTCCTTTCCTTTCGGGGCAACCGTTTGTCCGATGCGTGTTCCGGAGGATTTTTCATCTTCATCCCGTATTGTGTTGAGTGCATGTGGCTGGCGGTTGAACTTCCACGGGATTACTCTTCAGCGTGTGCCTGCTTGTTGAGCAATTCATAGGCCTTGCGAAATTCCTGGGAGGCCTTTTCGTGGTCGGCTTTTTTGGCATAGAATGTGCCAAGGATATAATGTAAATGGTGGTTGCGATTGTTGCGAAAAACCATAGGCTGTAGGTCGGCGATAGCTTGGGCAACCTCTCCCTTTTCCGCCCGTATTTGCGCATTGCAGATTTCGCCCTCTAGAGAACTGGGATTCAGGGCCAAACCAGCGTCGATGGCGGTTTGCGCTTCCGCGAGTTTGCCGAGTTCTACGAGGACACAGCCTAGTTGGATATGGGCGTCGGCAAGCTTCGGAGAGTTTTTGATGGCCAGGGCATATTCCCTGGCGGCGGCATCGGGCTGACCTTTTTTAGCCAGAACGCGCCCCATGTTCAGGTGACGCGCGCCATCTTTCTCTTCCTTGCTTTTGTCGATCATGACCGGGTGGAGTTCGGCCTCAAATTGCGCCCGATTTTTTTCGCCCAGCAGAATCTCAATTTCGCCCTTGAGCCTGCTTACCATCTCCTGGCTGTAGCCAAACCCATTGACCACCTTGCCCCCCTTGTCAACGAGCATTACCGCCGGCATTACCAGAAGGCCCAGGTTTTGGTAAGCGCTTTGCTCCGAATCCAGATAGGTCGGGGAAGAGACTCCCGAGGCGGCTATAACCTCTTTCATGACCTCTGCGGAGTCTCCTTGGGCGTTGACCACCAGCAAATCGACCTGTTTTTCCCGGAAAAAGGGGGCCAGTTGCTGGAGCTGGTTCAGCGCTTGGGTGGACCGCTGTTTTTTGGTGGGGAGATCGGCGCCCCAAAAGGCGAGGACAGTAATACGGCCTCCCGGTTTGCCCAGGGTAATTTTTTTGCCGGAATCACTCTGCGAGATTGTCGTGACAGGCAGCATGTCGCCGGGGTTGACCGACCGAAACGGGAAGGATTCTGCGGCCCCGGTGCTGAAAACGAAATAGAATGTTGCGAGGAAACTGAAAATGGCGGTATGGGAACGGACGTTCAATGGCGCACCTCTCTCCTTGTGTATGCTGAGCCGTGGCGGAATTCGGCCCGCATGCATTTAAATGCCATGGAAAATCAAGCAATGAAGAAAAGAGGTGAAAGGCTTTATGGCAATGGGGAATTACCATATAAGTTTCACTTTTATACTCCTCTTGATTCGAATGATCAACAACTTAATTGTGAAAAAGATTCGAAAAAATTGGAGGATCTTTGCCCGTTCTGGAATCTTGACGGGTGTGCGTATTTCGGGCGGGGCATGCTGGCAGTGTGGTTCACGTTGACCTGTTGCAAAAAGTGAGGTAGCCTTTTTTCGGTAAAAGGCTTTTTTTGTGTCATGGTTTGTGTCATTTGCTCGGTAACTGGCCGGCTCAATGCCGGACAGTTCCGGTTTCTGGAGGGGAGTCCCGATGAAGGTGTTGATAATTGATGACGATCAGGCATTGTGCCGGTCGTTGCAGATTGCGCTTACTCTCAAGCGGCATGAAGTGCGTTGCTCTTTTTCGGCGGACGCGGGGGGGATTGAGGCGCAGACCTTTTCTCCGGATGTGGTTTTTCTTGATGTGAATCTTCCCGATCAGAGCGGGCTCAAAACCTTGCCGAAGCTGCTCGAGGGTCCTTGCCCGCCGACGGTTATCATCATGACGGGGGAATCCGACAATAATGCGGCGGTTGAGGCCATGCGGCGCGGCGCCTTTGAATACCTGCGAAAGCCGTTGGATATGGACGAGATCCGGGCCATCGTGACCCGGGCGGAGCGTCACCGCAGTTGGGTCGAGCCTGAGGGGAAAGTTCCGGAAAAGGTTCTGTGCGAAGGTTTTGGTTTTGATATGATCGGCGCCCACCCCAAAGTCGTTGCGCTGCATAAAAAAATAGGATTGTTGTCCAGAACCAAGGTGATTGTTCTCGTTCAGGGGGAATCCGGAACCGGCAAGGAATTAGCCGCCAGAATCTTGCATCAGGCGGGCTCACCCGGCAAACCGTTTGTTGCCGTCAACTGCTCGGCCGTGGTGCCGACATTGCTGGAAAGCGAGTTTTTCGGCCATGAGAAAGGATCTTTTACCGGGGCTGACCGGTTGAAAATAGGAAAGCTTGAGTATGCCGACGGCGGCACGGTTTTTCTTGACGAGATCGGCGATATGGCCATGGACTTACAGGCCAAGCTGTTGCGGGTTTTGCAGGAGGAGGAGTTTGTCCGGGTCGGGGGGTTGGAACCTATCCCGCTTAAGGCGCGCATCGTGGCGGCTACCCATTGCGATTTGCGGCGGCTTGTCAGCGAAGGACGGTTCCGGGAGGATCTTTTCTACCGTCTGAGCGTGTCTTCGCTTCAGATGCCCCCGTTGCGGGAGAGGCGATCGGACATTCCCCTGTTGGCCGAGGCGCTGCTTGAGAAAATAACCGCGAAATTTCAATGCTATAAGCCAACGCTCTCCGAGGATGCCCTGCAAAAATTGTTGGCCTATGACTGGCCGGGCAATGTTCGGGAATTGGAAAATGTTTTGACCCGGGCGGCTGTTTTGGCCGTCGATGCGGTGCTCACGGCCGAGGATTTGCAACTTGGTCCGGGCAAGGAAGGCGTGGCGGCGGAAGACTGCGGCGCCAGGCCGACCACTCTGGCTGAAGCGGAGAAGCGGCATGTCGAAAAAACGCTGGACAGCCTTCGGTGGAATATCACGAAGGTGGCCAAGCAGTTGGATATTTCCCCGACCACCCTCCGGAAAAAAATTATCGATTATGAGTTGCTGAATCCCTTCGCCTGATCCGGTGGTCAGTTTCTGATTGTGCGCCCGACAGAAACTGACCACCTGCCGCTTGTTTTCATCTGCAAATTCCCGTCTTTGCTGAGTCTAAAAAAATAAATAGTTCCAGTACATCCTCCTTTTGGCTTGACCGGAGCGGGTTTCGAGTGCCCGGCGGGTTCCCTTTTTTGGGACTCCGTTTTGTGGCACGATACTTGCTTTTATGTTTTTTGGATTCTGGATCAGGTTGCGCGATTGCTCCCTGATTTTACGATATTTGTTTTGAATTGACGACCAGTTGATAATGTCATATCGTATATATGAAGCATGAAGCAGTTTTGGTTTTGTTGAGAAAATTTGAGAGTCGAGGAAGGAGAGCAGGAAGGCGGAAGGGGATGTATGGGCTGAGTGAGCTTATGGAATCGGGGAAAAAAGGAGGGGGGAGAACAATGCGTTACACATCCAAAACAACAGGAAGTATTTTCACCGTTAGGAAGATGTCGGTTGCCATGGCAGCCGTGCTGCTCGGCGCGGTTTGTTTGTTGCCAAAGGGCGGCAATGCCCAGGTAACTGGCCAATGCGTCAATTGTCATACCATGCATAACAGCCAGGGGGGGGCGAGCATGTCCGCTACGTCCACCGTTTATCGGTCCCTGACCAAGGGTGACTGTGTGGGCTGCCACACCGGCGCGGCAACCGATTTGACGGACAATAATATCCCCAAAGTGAATCATACCGCCGCACCAGCGGCGACCCTGGCCGGGGGCAGTTTCTTCTGGGCGCAGACCGTGGATGCTAAAGGGCATAATGTGAAGGGGGTCTCTAACGTAGATGGTGTGCTGGGCAATACCCCTCCGGGGGGGGCGGCTTTGGGCTCGCAGTTGACCTGTGCCGGCACCACCGGCTGCCATGGCGACAGAGCCCAAGGGGATGAATATGCGGCGCTCAGCGGCTCGCATCATGCGCCGCCACAGAATTCCGGAGGCGTCGCCGGTGCGGTTGACGGATCAAACCTGGTCAATAGCTACCGTTTCCTCAATGGAACGAAGGGAATTGAGGCCGCTGACTGGGAAAAGACGGTCTCTGCCGCTGCTCACAACCAGTACTACGGGGTGGCGCGTACCACTGATGCGGCTGTTGCCCAAACCATCAGCGCCCTGTGCGGACAATGCCATGGCGCTTTCCACGCGTCAAGCGCCGCGCATGCCGCCAATGATGTCGGGATCAGTTATTCAAACAACATGACCTCTCCGTGGGTACGTCACCCAACCGATTTTGACATGTTCACCGTGAAGGCGAAAGAATACGGTGATTACGGAGGAAACGGAGTCAATGCCTATGTGCCTCAGGCGCCGGTGGCAAGCAATAGCATCGCTGCCGTGAAATCCACGGTCCTGCAGACTGCCGGCGACGCCATCGTCACCTGCATCTCCTGTCACCGGGCGCATGGCAGTGATCAGGCCGACCTGTTGCGCTGGGATTATACCGCCATGAATGCCCATGCCAGCGCTGGTGGCAATGTCGGTTGCTTTGCCTGTCATACCACCAAGGATACTTGATCTGTAGCATAGCGAGTAAGCCATGGTGGCTGGGAAATGATGAACACCGCGCCGGTCAGTTGGCAATGCCCCGGCGCGGTGTTTTATTATGCCTCGGCGTAAGATTGAGAATATCTATTAAAGACAGCGGGTTAAGTGTAGAAGAACATGTGGAGCATTGACTCGTAGTACTAATTTTTCCCGGGGGGGAATTGACGTGAGGCTGATCTGCCGAACTGGCCATGTCGTTTTTTCTTGCGCCCTGAGCGCCCTTCTTTTTTTAGCTATGCAAACCCGGGTCAGCGCAAAAATCACCGGCGAGTGCGACAATTGCCACACCATGCACAACAGTCAGCAAGGTGCCAGCATGCAATTTAACTCGACTGCCAAGGTGGAGCGAAACCTGTTGCGGGGAGACTGCCTCGGTTGCCATGGTCAGGCAACCGCGCAGAAAATCGTCAACATAAACGGCAGTCTTGTTCCTCAGGTCATGCATTCCGACCCCAGCGGCGACCTTGCTGCAGGCAATTTCGGGTATATTACCGGAATCAAAGGAATTGCTTCCAACAGCCATGGCCATAATGTCATTGCTCTTGGCGAGGCGTTTAGAGATGCCACCTTTGTCAGCACACTGCCCGGCGGAATTGTACAGGCTTTCCATGATGGGTATATTGTCAACGCCTCCAACCTGACGTGCGCCGGGGTAAACGGATGCCATGGCTATAGATTGGCCAGCGGCTCACCCACCGATGTTGTCGCACTCAAGGGAGCTCACCACAACAATGTGGATGGCCAACTGCTGGTGGCCGACACCGCGGCAAACAGTTATCGCTTTCTGGTTGGAGTCAGAGGCTATGAAAACCAAACCGACAGATGGCAGAACGCGAGTCCTTCCAGTCATAATGAATATTACGGAGCCACTACGCCTATGACTTTGGGCTGCAGCGCCACCAGTTGCCATGGCAGCAATGGCGTATCCCCGCCCAACCACACGATCAGCGGGTTCTGTGGCACCTGCCACGGCAATTTCCATACCCTCTCGGCAGGCGACAGCGACGGCATAGGTCCGAACATAACCTCGCCGTTCATCCGCCACCCCAACGATATCGTGCTTCCGGCTTCCAAGGAATATCAGAATTACACCACCTACAGTGTCCAGGCTCCCATCGGCCGCACCGCGGTACCGGCATCCGCCAGCAGCGTTGTGACTCCCGGCGCCGATGTCGTTACCTGTCTCTCCTGCCATATGGCCCATGCCAGCCCGTATCCGGACATGTTGCGCTGGGATTACAGCCAGATGAATGCGCACCAGAGCGGCGATGTCAATACGGGATGCTTTACCTGCCACACCGCCAAGGACAACTGATACTCGCGACTACTGCGAGATGACTGGAATAAAAATAGTGCTGGGAGGAAAAAACTTGAAACGCTTTTTCGGTACAACACAGAGCGGCAACAGGCCATCGGGACAAGCAGGTTTGTTGCAAGGCATCCTCGCGGCATTATGTCTTTTTGTCGGGATTGGTGTTTTTTTCGCGCCTTCTGTAACCTGGGGTGCGCAGGAGGAAATTACCGTTGTTTCTCCGCTTGATGGCGCCTGGGTGACCGGGAAAGATCTTTTTCTGGCAGGCTTTGTGAGTGACGTTGAGGTTAAGGGCGTTGCCATCCAAGGGGTGAGTAATAAGGCTTCGGGTGGAGTTCTGCCGGTGGAAGGGGGAGCCTTCGGGGGGATGATTTCTCTTAGGGAAGGGGAAAATGTCATCAGCTTGAGCGCCGGCAAGCTTCAGAAAAAGGTGAAGGTTTTTTATGGGCCATCTCAAAAAGACAAGACAGGCCTCAAAGGCTACAAGCGTTTTTATGTTCATAGCAATCCCGTAACTTTGGACTGTAAAGAATGCCATAGGCTGCGACGCGGGCAGTATGATTTCAAAAAGATTGTGCCGACCAGAGCCAATTGTACCACCGGAAAATGCCATGCCAATATGGGCAAGGCCGCCCATGTGCATGGGCCGGTGGGCGCCGGGGTCTGCATCTCATGCCATAGCCCGCACGGATCTTTTAATCCCATGGCCATGGAGCGAACCGGGCAGGACCTTTGCCTGGTTTGCCATCAGGCAAAGCAGGCAGAATTTAATGACAGCGTTGTGCATCAACCGGTAAAGGAAGGTTGCGTCGATTGCCATAATCCCCACGAATCCCCAATGCGTTTTCAGTTGCGCGGGAATGGCTCCAGCGTCAGCAGCCTGTGCTTCAATTGCCATGCGGCAGCGGTTTTTACCAAATCTCACCGTCATGGTCCAGTCGGCGCGGGGGATTGTATCGCCTGTCACCGGCCCCATTCCGGCAAGCATAAAAAATTGCTGATTGCTTCCCCTGAAAAAGCAGAGCTGTGTTTCCAGTGCCATCAGGAACGAAAAAATGAATTCAGCATGAAAAATGTCCATAAACCGGTGAATGAAAACTGCAACAAATGTCATGATCCGCACAGTTCCGATTCCCAGTTTCAGTTACATAAAAAAAGCAGCGCGCTCTGCGCTGAATGTCATGAGAAGTTAAGCCCTGCTGTCTACAGTGATATTAAAACCGCCACCTTCAAACACGCGCCCGTTGATCAGGGCAAGTGTACGGAATGCCACCGGGCGCATTCTTCCAACGAGAAGGCTCTGCTAAAAGACAACACAACAAAAATGTGTTTTACCTGCCATGATGAGTTGGGCGACATTGTCACCGGCAGCAAGTCGAAGCATGGCCCGGTGCAGACCGGTGATTGCATGGCCTGCCATAAGGTGCATGGCTCCAAGTACAGCCGTCTTCTTGTGCGGTATTATCCCGAGGAGTTTTACAAAGAATACAGTCCGGAGAATTACGATCTGTGCTTCGGCTGCCATAACAAGGAAATTGCCAAGAATAAGTTTACCAGCACCCTGACCAATTTCCGCGATGGCGAATACAATCTGCACTTTTATCATGTCAATATGAAAAAGGGCCGAAACTGTGTC
Source organism: Desulfobulbaceae bacterium UBA2273 (assembly GCA_002347095.1). Taxonomy (GTDB): domain Bacteria; phylum Desulfobacterota; class Desulfobulbia; order Desulfobulbales; family Desulfurivibrionaceae; genus Thiovibrio; species Thiovibrio ferrireducens. The sequence continues at coordinate 162,871 of DDWZ01000011.1, forward strand.
TCTTGTCACGATGCGCATGCCAGCAGCCAGGCAAAGCATATCCGCAAGGAGGTTCCGTTCGGGTCGTGGTCGTACCCCATTACCATGACCAAGACCGAAACCGGCGGAACGTGCGTGGTGGGCTGCCATGCACCGAAAACCTATGACCGGAAAAATCCGAAAATCAAACCGAGCAGGTAGATGATCTCTGTTGCGGGCCATGGCGTTCGGACTCCGGAAATGGTGCGGCCGGCAATGGCGGCAGGTGAATTGGGGGCAAGCCATTTCGGCTTGCCCTTTGAAGGATAAGCAGGAGGAATGCCCTGTTTGAGATCGCGGCGTGGATGCTTTCGGAGCATGGTTCTCTCGGCCCTTGCCGTGCTGGTCTCTTCCGCCGGAAATGCGTTTGCAGGACAGGCCCTGACCTCCAGTTGGCTGCATGAAAACACAAAAGACGATCCCGAGGCCGATGAGTACAGGGTAACGTATACGGTTGATCTCAAGCAGGAGATTACCGAGGCCATGTCATTGCAGGAGGCGTTTCGCTATAATCGGAACTGGGGGGAACAGGAAGACACGGAGGGATTTGATCCGAGTCTGCGTTTTGCCATCCAGAACGATATTTTTCTTTTTGACCTGTTCGGTTCGGTCAGCGAACAGCGGAGTTCCATTGCCACGGATCGAAGCCGGCGGAGTTGGGAATCTACCTGGGCCAGTAACTGGCAGGATCGTTTTTGGCCGAAATTGCGGGCTTCCTATGGTCGGGATTTCAGTAGCGACAGCGAAACTCCCCATCTGCAGGATACCGATGATACCCGGGAGTCCGTAGGGGTAGACTGGGATTTCGAACTGTTTAAAACCCATTATAATTTTAATCGCACCCAGCAGAATGACAATGTGACTTTTGGTGAAACCACCGCCACCAATCACTTTGCCAGACTGGACAGTTCCGGCCGTTTTTTCGACAATCGGCTCAGCCTTGGTTTTTCCCAGCAGTTTTCCACAAGCCAGACCGAATCTTCCACTGCGGTCGGGGCAAACGGACTTGCCCTGATAAAACAGGGTATCGGCCAGGTTCTCGTGGGCAAGGATGATACCCCGCTCATCAGCGATTCCGGCGAACTGAGCACCAACGCCCTGATGTCCGACAGTGATGTTGAGGTCGTGAGCGGAGTATACACGGATGGCTTTGATAATCCGCCGCTTAACATTGCCTTCCGGGTCGATCTGCGGGAGGTCAACCGGATTTTCCTGTACACGGAAAAAAATATCGGCCCGGTGACGGCCAGCTCCTTCACCATGGATCTCTATGGGAGCACGAACGGCACCGATTATCAGCGTATCCAGCAAAATGTTTCATTTACTTATGACTCTGTAAAAAAACGCTTCGATATAACCATGGGCAGCGTCACCTTCCGGTGGCTTAAGCTGGTTGTTACCAGCAGCCCTGTCCAGCGGGTGGATTTTACAGAAATAGAGACATATAGCCAGGTCGCTTCTTCCGAGGATTTTGTCACTCGAAAGGACAAAACATTAAGCAATATCAGCGATCTGAATGTGGGATACAAACTTTCCCAAGCCTTGGGCATGACCTATAATCTTTCCCTTGAAAATGGGAATTATGCCTCGGAAATTGATTATAGCCGGCAGAATCAGATCGGCGAAATGCGGTGGGCTCCTTGGGAATATTTTTCCTCCGCTTTTGGGGTCAGCGAGAACATGGAAAAGATTGAAGGACTGCCGGAGACCCTCAACAGGGCCTATTCGCTGCGCTTGAATTCTCTTCCCGTCCCCAGCGTTGATATCAACCTCGGATTATCCAAAACCGAGCGGTATGAAGAAAAACAGTTGCTGTCCACCTCGTATGTGACGGGACTCTATACCTCTGCTGCCCTCTATCCCGATCTTGATGCCAATCTCGATCTCACCACCGGGCGAACGGAATATGAGCAGACCTCCACGCTGACTTCCATTTATGGTTCTCGCTATGAAAATTCAGGAACAACGACCACGGATTATGGTTCGCGTCTGACCCTGACCGCCAGGCTTGTTCCGCGTCTGACCGCGGACTTAATCACTGACTACCAGAAAGTCCAGGGAGCTGTCGGTACGGAATTGCTGGACAATAAACTTACCCTGAATTGGCGGGTGTCCGATATCCTTTCTGTTTTGACAGCGGTTGGTAAAAAATGGGAAAATTGGCAAAGCGCCGGCGAAGACGGGTTGTTTCAAACCACGGTGGCGCCAACGGAGAATACCCAATTTTCTTTCAGTTATTATGTTGTTAATGACGACAACGATCTCAGCAGATACGCCCTGAGCGGAAGTTGGGCCATTGGTCCTCATTTGACTCTCCAGGGGAATGTTTTTTATGTTGAGCGTGAGCAGGAAAGCTTTGTTTTCGGGGCGCAAGGGGCCGAGACGGACTGGCAGATCAGAACTCAACTGATTGCCAGATTTTGATCCGACGAATGAGAGTTGGTGTCGAGGAGAGAAGATCAGTGGGAATCAAGATGCGGTTGTCGTCGATACTGTTGGAACGGTCCGAATCGTTTTTCCGGTTTGGGAAAAAAACCTTCTGCGTGTTGCTGTTGATCGGCGTTTCTCTCGGTCTGGCCGGCTGTGGCTTTCCGTTTATGGGGAAATCAAAGGCGTTTGTCCGCGAGAACGTAGACTTCGGGTTTGTGCAAAAAATTGCGGTGTTGCCTGTTGAAAACAACAGCAAGGACGAATTTGCTCCGGAATTGGTGAGGGATATCACGATCACCCGGATCCTTGCCATGAAACTTTTTGATGTGACGGACAAAGGGCTTGTGGACAGTTTTCTGCGGGAAGAGGCCATCGATCCGGGTAAGCCTCTTGATGTTTCAACAATCAAACGGCTGGGGCAGAAACTCAATGTGCAGAGCCTGTTGCTCACGACCCTGGACATTGCAGCGGACAGCCGCAAAGGGACAATGAGCTATCCCGAAGTGTCCGTTACCTTACGGCTGCTGGAGGTGGAAACAGGCCTGGTTATCTGGCAGGCCGGTGGCCATGAAAGTGGCGATTCGGTCTGGCGTCGGCTTTTCGGTCTTGCCGGACGAGATAAATATCAGGTGACGGTGTCGTTGTTGGAAGACATTCTGCATACTATCCCCCGATAAAATTTTTCATGCTTGCGCTGAACCGGAGAAGAAACAGGCGGAAAGAAAGAGCAGGGATCAGCGTACTGCTGTTCGTGCTGCTGTTCGTGGTTGAACAGGCTTTTGCCGTACAGGTGGCGGTGATTCCCGTTGAAGATCTGAGCCAGGGGGATAATGGCTTGAATCCGTCCATGACGAGCAGGTTGCGCGAGGTGCTCATCCGGAAAGGCTATACCGTTGTTGAAGAGAAACGGATTATCGATTTCATGGCAAAAAACCGCATCCGCAGGGTGGGTAGCCTTGATTCCAATAATATTTTGCGGCTTCGGCAGGAACTCGGCATTGATTATCTCTTGCTCGGCTCGGTGAATCAGTTGCGGGACAAAGAGCCTGCGGCCTTGGGTATTTCCTTGCAGATAATTCGGGCAAACGATGCCAAAATGATCTGGGCCGGAAGCGTCCAGCTCTGCCGGGCGGATGTCCGTAAATTTCTCGGCCTTGCCGAGCCGCAGAACCTGTCGGAAGTAGAGGATATTGTGGTTGTGCGGGCAATGGAAATCATGCCGCACAACTTGCCGGCAAGTTCGGAGGCTCCCAAGGAAAATTTCAGCGAGGAGATTCATCTCAGCCCTGAGGTGGTAAAGCCTGGAGAAACAATGCGTTGCCGGATCCGCTTTGGCGAGAGCAATGCGAAGCAGGCTGAAGTGTCCGTTTCCGTAGTGGTCAGCGGCAAGGTTATCGAGGCTGCTTATCTGCCCCAGGAAAAGTATTTCGAGGCTGTTTGGCCGGCAACAGGAAAGGATGGCCGCTATCCGGTATCCGTCAGCATCAACAGAGGGCAACAGGGCAGGAAAAATGTTTTTGCCGGAAGCTTTCTAGTTGACGGCCAGTCACCCGAAATTACTCTCGCGCTGCGAGGGCAGGAACTGGATGGAGAGGTTGTTTTGCGGCGTCAGGTGACGATCAGTTCCGTGCTGAAAGAACCCGAACCCCTCGTCTCCTGGAATATCGGCATCCTTGATGGTTCCGAGCAGGTAGTCAAGTCGGAGAGCGGTCGCGGCAATCTGCCGGGGCGGTTTTCCTGGTGGGGGCAACGCCAGGATGGGATACTGGCGGAAGACGGCCTGTACAGCGTCCGGGTGGAGGTGTTGGATCGAGCTGGAAACAACGCCGTGGCAACGGAAAAATTTCGTATTGTGCGCAAAAGACCGGAGCTTGCCCTTGTCACGGAAAAGAAGGGCGGGGAGATACAGGTTGATTTGAACTATGACGGGAAGGTCCCTTTGGCTTTTTGGCGGGTTGACCTGAGAAACGGTGCCGGAGCGATTCTTTTGGAGAAAAATGGAGAAAAATTACCGGTTCGGTTCTCGGTGCCGTTCAGCAATGAGAACGAGAAAATTTCTTGCCGCATCTATGGACAGGATGTCTTGGGCAATAAGATACGGCAGGTCATCGATAATATCGTCTCCCTGAAACCCCGGGGCGAGAAGACAGCAGAGCAGGCCGAGGAGAAAAGCGCCGAGGAAAATGCTTGGTCGGTGGACTTTTAGCAGAAAGCCCAAGGGAACCGGCGAGGGAAGTTTTTTCCCGCCGGTCGCGTGATGGTGAGGATGCGCTGTGGGAAAAAAATGATGGATGAACGCAAAAAGATTTTTTGTGTGTTATCGGGAGTAACTGTTTTCCTGTGGGGGGTGTTCGCCCTGGTCGGATGCGGCGGGCAAAAACCTTATGTCCAGGAGTTTTCCCAAAAAACAGCCCATGAACCTCAAGGCATTGCTGTGTTGCCTTTTGCCGACAGAAGTGGCTATGATCAGGGAGCGAAGATCGTTTACCGCCTTGTGCTGGTCGAACTGGTGAAGCAGTGCAACTGGCGGGTGGCGTTGGAAGGAGATGTCTTTAAACTGTATAGGCAGATGCGGCTCAAGCCGTGGGAAGTCCCGGATGTTGAGCAATTGCGGATTATTGCCGTGCGTCTCGGGGTTGATACCCTGATTGTGGGAGAAGTGCTTGAGATGGACGAAAAAGTCACGTCAAGCGGAGTGAGCCCGGTATTGAGTATCCAGGTGCGGGTCTATGATGGGAAGAGCGGGCTTCTTCAGTGGTCCAGCCTGTATCGCCGGGAGGGCGGAGATTATCAGAAAATGATGCATTTCGGCATGGTAAACACGGTAAGCGAGCTCGGGAAAAAAATGATGCAGGAGATTTTGGGAGTATGGAAAGAAAAGGGACTGTTGTCATGCGTCGATTCGTAATAGTGGTCTGTGTTTTTTTGCTGTCGTGCGCCGGGCTTGCGCAAGAACGGGCCGTTGCTGCCTGGTTTTGGGAGGAAACGAACCTGGCCACGGTGAACGGCACGGAGTATTCCGCGCAGGATTTCAAAAACTGGTGGTGGAATTGGCGGGAAGAAGCGACGCCGTTGCCGGAGACTCCCGAAGAGTTTATTGAGTGGCAGCTTCTGGTTCAGGAAGCGACCAAGATGCAGCTTTTTTTGGAGCCCACCTATAGAAGCAAGGTGGGAACCTTTTTAAAGGTTCGTTCTCTTATGTTGCTGCAAGAAGAAGAGGTGAACGGAAAAGTCTCGGTAAGCGACGGGGAAGTCCGTAATTTTTATCGCGAAGAGTATATCCCTAAATTGCGAGCCCGGGTTTTTTACTATATTGCGGGGAGCCCCACGGAAGAGAAAATAACCGCCTTGCGTAATGGTATACTGTCCGTTGAAGAGTTTATTGCCTTAAAGCCCGAGGAAGGGGGGGCCACATATCATGAAGAAAAAGTGTTCCGTATTCCCCAATTGCAGGGGGAATGGCGGACGCTTCTAGAGGACGCCAAGGTTGGGGAGATAACGCCACCGGTAACGATGGACAAGGGTGTTGTTGTCTTGAAAATCGAAGAAAGGCAAGGTGAAGACCCGCAGGATATGGAGCAGCTCAAAGGGATCATACTCAAAAAATTGCAAGCCCGGAAAGCTGACGAACTGACCGCCCGTCTGGTGGATATTTTGGGTAAAAAATATAACATGCAGGTGGATGAGGAGGTTTTGGCGCAAATCGATCTGTCGCCCCCGGCCGAGGAGTTGGCTAACAAGCTGGTGATCAGCTCAAAACAAGGGGATGTTACCGCGGCGAATTTCTGGGGGAGTTTGCAGAGTGAAAAAAACTTCAGGGAAAAGAATAAATTCCCACCCGAGGACGTTGACGTTCTCAAAAAAAGGGTCTTGGCCAGCATGATTTCGCAGACCGTTGTCTCTTGGGAGGCCGCGGACCGGCATTATGAGGAAAAGGAGCCATTCAAGTGGGTGTATCGATTTTACTGTGACCATCGGCTGAACAAGGAGATTGAAAAACGTCTCGTCGAGCCGAAGGTAAGGATTGACGAGCCGGAGCTCGAGCAATTTTATCGGGAAAATTCCGAACGGTTTTCGCATCCGGAGATGGTGGATTTTATGGTGCTGGAGGGTGAGACGCAAACGATAAGCGCAATGTGGCAGAAGATCTCCATTGGGCACGATTTTTTTGAAGTCGCGGCAGAGCATGTCCCGGGCGGGCCTTCGCTTCAGCAGATGCCGGTGAGTCAGCTTGGCCCGGAACTGAAGGAGATTGTTTCCTCCCTGCGTCCGGGCGAGGTAAGTCTTCCCTTTGCATTTAAAAATGGTAGTGCTCTGGTACGGCTGGTAAATTACAGGGAGAAAATCCCTGTGCCTTTTTTTCAGGTCAAGGAACAGATTCGTCAGGAATTGAGCCGCCTGAAATATCAACAGGCCCGTGAAGAGTTACTGCGCAGGTTGAAGGAAGGATCTGAGATCAGCATCAATCCCAAGGTGTGGAAAAAGCTGCGAAAGGAGCTGGCAAATGCCGATGTCGCTGTCAAAAACAAGTAGATTGGTCGCTGTTGTTACGGGTCTGCTGCTGCTGTTTTCCGGCGGACGGGAAGTTTTTGCGCAGCAGCCCAGAAAAACGTGCGTGGATTGTCATGCCGACATGGTGGCAAAATTCCAGCAAGGGGTTGTCCATGCTCCTGTCCGGGATAAAAACTGTGATGCCTGTCATCTGCCCCATGGCATAATCGGCGGCACATTTTTACGGCAGGAAAAACCGGAGCTGTGTTTGCGCTGTCATCAAGCCGTGGCGCCGGAGCCTGGCGCGGTTTCCAGCCACGAGCCGGTGAAAAAGGGGAATTGTTCCGCCTGTCACGCAAGCCATAATTCCCCCCATCCCCGCCTGTTGCTGAAGGAACAGAAAGAGCTGTGCTACGGATGCCATGATCGCGCCCTTTTTGAGAAAAAAAATGTCCATGCCCCGCTCAGCCAGGGATGTGCTGCCTGTCACACTCCCCACAAGAGCAAGCAGCCCCGCCTGCTGGTGCAGGAGGCGGACAGCCTTTGTCTCAAGTGTCACGAGAGCGGCAAGGAATCCATGCGCAAAGCGCACCAGGGATATCTGCTGAAAGGGAACTGCTTGAGCTGCCATAACCCGCATGCCAGCGACAGCAAGGGCCTGTTGAAAGCAGTAGTGCATCAGCCGATTGTTGCCGGTCAATGTAAGCGCTGCCATGACGGAACCGGGACGGATTTTGTCAAGCCCGCGCAAAAGGCGGATGCGCTCTGTGTCCAATGCCATAAAAAGGACCAGACCATGCTCGCCGGACAGCATCAGCCGGTGAAGGAGGGCAAGTGCACGCAATGCCATAGCGTTCATGCCAGCGGCGAACCGGCCCTGTTGGTTATGCCCGCGACAACCTTGTGTCTGAAATGCCATACGCAGGGCAAAAAAAGTGCGATGCAGAGTGTGCATGCTCCGGTGAAAAAAGGTGATTGTCTGGCCTGTCACCTCGGGCACGGTCAGAGTAAAAATTCCGGCCTGAAGGCAAAGCCGTCCGAGTTGTGTGCACAGTGTCATCCCCGGCAACAGTACGGGGCTGGGCAACGCGGCCATTCTCCCGCGGCGAAGAATGAATGCGCGACCTGTCACACCTCCCATGAGTCGAAAGAAAAGAGTTTGCTTCTCAAGCGCGATGGCGAGATCTGCGTCGGGTGTCATCAGCAGGTCGATGAGCAGCTTGCCCGGTTCAGCCTGCACCGGCCTTTTGCCGCCGGGGAATGCAGCCGGTGTCATAACCCTCACCAGGGCAGCGAGAAAGCCTTTCTTGTCAAACCCACAACCCGCGGGGAACTGTGTCTGACCTGCCATGCGAATCTGCTCAAAAAACCGGTGGCAGGGAAAGGGCATCCGCCTTTCCAAGAGGGTGCTTGCCTGGGCTGTCATGGCGCCCATTCCACGGAACATGATTTTGTGCAGATCAAAAAAACGGGGGAGCTCTGCCTGCAATGCCATGCCACAACAAAGAAAGAGATGACAGAGAAAAAGAACATCCATGAACCGTTCAAAACCCAGCAGTGCGGAGGATGTCATTTGGCGCACGGATCAAGTCAGGGAAAGCATCTGGCAAAGAAGAAACCGGACGTGTGCTTGACTTGCCATCCGGAGATTGCCATCCACTGGCAAACCGGGGTTGTCCATTCGCCAGCAGGCAAGGATTGCGGTCTTTGCCACGAAGCCCACGGCGGCAACCAGACTGTTTTATTGAAAACAGCGCCGGAGAAGTTGTGCAACACCTGTCACAAGGGAGATGACGCCCGGTATGCCAAGGCGCACTCGGGGATGACCCCTTCCGGGAAATCATGCCTTTCCTGTCATGATCCCCATGGGGCTCCTGCAAAAGGGCTCCTGTATCCGGTGCAACACGCCCCCTTCAAGCAGGGAAGTTGCAAAGCCTGTCATCCTGGGAGGAACAATTGATGCGGCGCCTGTTTATTATTCTGCTGATATTCGGCCTGTTCACCGGGCTTGCCTGCTCTGTTGCACTGGCCAGTGAGGTTTGCTACAAGTGCCATGACAAGAAAAACTTCACCGGCAAATTCACTCATGGTCCTGTGTCCCAAGGCAAGTGCGGAGATTGCCATAATCCGCATGTGGCCAAATATCCTGGATTGCTGCAGGGAGAGGGGGCGGCGCTCTGCTACTCCTGCCATAAGCGGGCCAAAACCGAGTTTGCCAAAGGGGTGGTGCACCAACCTGTTCGAGATGGAAAATGTCTTGGCTGCCATGCGCCCCATGCCGCGGGGCATGATGGCTTGCTCAGGAAAAATCTGGCGGAAACATGCTTTGTTTGCCATCAGGAGATGGCAAAACCGCAGGCTGTCAGCCACAAACCCTTTGCCCAGGGGCAGTGTACTGTTTGCCACCAGCCCCATCAGGCAAAAAACGACCAGCTTCTCAAGATGGATGCCGATGCCCTGTGCCTGTCCTGTCATCAGCAGGCGCAAGGCAGTGCCGGGCATCGCGGCTTTCCACGCAAGCTCAGCGGCTGCCTGTCCTGTCATAACCCCCATGGCAGCTCGCGCAAGGGGCTTGTCCGGCAGCATTTGCATCAGCCTTTTGCCGAAAAAAAATGCGATTCCTGTCATGGGGCTCAGCAAAACACCGGGAGCGAAGCCTGTTTGCGGTGCCACGCGGGCATGAAGACCACCATGATGGCCCCGCATAATCATATGTTCGCCGGCACGGAAAACGGTTGTATCCTGTGTCACAGCCCCCATGCCGGGGACGACAAAAAAATGCTGAAGACCTCGGGCAACAAGGTGTGCCAGCCCTGCCATCAAGATACTTTCGCCCGGTATGCGCAAAGCCAGCATCGGCACCCGCCTGTCAGCTCTTGCAGTGAATGCCACGAGGTCCATGGCTCCGACCGGCTGGCCATGCTGCGGGATGACGGCAACCAGGTCTGCTCGCGCTGCCATTTGACCCAAGGGAAGTTCAGCCATCCCGTGGGAGACAAGGTGATTGACCAGCGAACCGGGCAGATGATGACCTGTGTGACCTGTCATGATCCAATGGGCTCGCCGAATCGTTATCATCTCGTCTTGAGCGCGAAAAAAGAATTATGCACGCAATGTCATCGCAGTTATTAACCCAACGCATGGGAGAGAGTATGCTCCGGAAAAACCCAAGGTGTCGTCTCGGTTGGCTGCTGTTTTGCGGGATGTTTTTTTCCGCCTCTTCCCTTGTGTGGGCGGCGGAAGTGCAATCTCCCTGGAAATTTGTCTTTAGTCTTCAAGGGCAAGGCAAAGGCATGGCCTTGCCGGTTGCCTTGTATGTCGATCATGAAAAAGAACGCTATTATGTGGTGGACAGCACCGGCAACAAGCTCGTCTCCTTTGGCGCAGATGGCAAGTACTTGCAGGAGTTCACCGCCGAAGGCAACCTGAAAAAGCCTTACGACATGGTGCGTTTGGCGGATGGCTCCCTGCTGGTCGTGGAAAAGGGCCGTAACAGTCTGACCAGGGTCGATCTGAAAAACAAGAAGACAGTGCACACTGTTGTAAAGCATCAGGGCCAGGACGTGTTCGTGGATCGTCTGGAAATCGCCGGGGGCAAGGTGTACGTTCTTGATCGGTCATCCGGTCGGATTTTACAACTCGACGAAACATTGCAGACGGCAAAAAGCTATACAATGCCCGCCGGCGCCGGTTGGCTTGCCGACTTCAAGGTGGCGGAGAAGAAGGTTTGGGTTCTGGATCAGAAGAAAAAACAGGTGTATTCGTACGACGAGAATGGACGCCCCAGCCCTGCGATACAATTAACCGGCATTGACTTCCCGGTGTCTCTGGCGGTTGATCCGGCGGGTCTCTTGTATGTTCTCGACCGGCATCGTGCCGCGATTGTCGCTTTCGGCCGCAACGGCGAGGTCAAGTACCAGTTTTTGACCAAAGGCCAGGGGCGGGACAATCTCTACTTTCCCCAGGAGATACGTTTTGATCACTTGGGGCGGTTGTGTGTGGTGGACGAGGGCAACAGCCGAGTCATGGTTTTTAAACGATAGGGCCTAGATGATGCGGCACCTGGCAGCGTGGGGGACATTTTTCATCGTGTTGGCGGCTTGTCCGGTCGGATCTCCGGCCAAGGTAAGCGGCCCGTGTGTGAATTGCCATACCATGCATAACAGCCAGGGCGGCAGCCCAATGGCTTTTACGATCAGCAGCGGGAGCAAGGTTTACGGCGGCCTGGTGAACGAAGGCTTGCTCAATACCAATTGCATCGGTTGTCATCAAGGCGCCAATGTCAGTGGATCGGTGCCTTTCGTTTTCGACGCAAGTGCGCCCAATTATGGTCTTACCGGCACCGAAGCAGGCACAACCACCTTGGCCGGGGGAAATTTCCATTGGGTCGGCATGGGAGCGGAGAGAACCGGGCATAATGTTGCCGGGATTACGCCGCTGGATTCCGTCCACGGGGTAACCCCGCCGGGCGGGGCCGCCATGGGTGGCCAAATCACCTGCGGCGGAATCTTGGGCTGCCATGGCAGCTCTTCGGCCGTGACCCCGACCCAGGCGATCATGGGTGGGCACCACGGCAAAGACATGACCGCCTGGCAGGACGGTACTTCCGTGGCAAAGAGCTATCGATTTCTCAATGGCGTCCAGGGAGGGGAAGACCCGAATTTTGAGTTTCGGCCCACCCAGAATCAACACAACAAGTATTACGGGGTGGATCGCAGTTCAGAGGCCAATCTGGCCGCCGGCTCCATCAGCAGTCACTGCGCCCGGTGTCATGGCGATTTTCATAACGGCGGCGGTAAGATGGCGGCAGGTTCTTTTGGCGCTGGGGTCTGGCTCAGGCATCCTATTGATTTTGACATGAGCCGGTCGGTATCATCCACGGAATATGCAACCTATAACAGTGGAACCGGCACTGCCAACCCCTACAGTGTCATCTCTCCCGTTGCAACCGCCAGCACCACTCCCGTGGTGAACACCTCTGTCTATGCTGCCAGCGATGATGCCATCGTCATGTGTCTTTCCTGCCATCGGGCCCATGGCTCCCCGTATGACGCAATAATGCGCTGGGATTACAAAAAGTGGCCGCAGGCGGATGGCTATAACGGGTGCGCGGTATGTCATACAAGCAAAAACTAACACGCAAGGCTGCTTTTGGGGCTGGATTGTTCTGCCTTTTCCTGCCTGCTGCGGCCCTGGCCGGGGCTTATTTGCTCTCTGCCCACGGTTCCGGCACGATCGGGGTGGAACGTGCGGTGATGGCCAGCGCCGGATACGGTCGGGGCAACTGCGGACATTGCCATGAAATGCATGCCAGCCTCACCGGCGATGAACCTGCGCCGGCGGGCGGAGCGGCAAGCCCCTATGCGCTTTTTGCCGGGAGCCTTGATCCGGCGGTAAAACCGTATCTCGAAACGAGCAATTTTTGTTTTTATTGTCACAACAGCACGGGGTCGGCCCAGCAGGTAACAAACCGGGATTACAGCGCAACCTTTGGGGGCGGAGGTCTGGCGACCGGCCCCCAATCCATCATTGCGGCCTTCAACCAGGCCTCCTACCATAACCTCGGCGACATCAAAACCTTTGTCAACAATTCCAGCGCATACCTCTGGTTCAGCGACTCCAGCAATCCCTGCGACGGCTGCCATAATCCGCATTTGGCCAAGCGGAACTGGGTTTCCATTCCGGCAAACTCCGCCATTTCAAAGCCCTCCAGTCATTTCAGTCTCTGGGGAGAGGCTTCCCCCCAGTTGATGTCATCCTATAGCTACGAAGCGCCCTATCTCACTTGGCAGAGCACATACGTCAGCGCCTACCGGGAGCCGGATGGGGGCAGCATCACGGACGGTTCTAAAACCCCGGACTATGTGGGGTTCTGCACCGATTGTCATTCCAGCACCAATACCATCTGGAGCACCACCCTGAATCGTAATCTCAGAGTGATAAACTGGGCGGTCGGCGGGGAAAAGCATGGAGGCCTTGCCAGGGACAGTAACCCTGCTAATTTCAGGGAACCATACGACACCGCAGCCTCATCCAAGAGCAATTTCGTTTTTTCCTGCCTGGACTGTCATGAACCCCACGGTTCATCGAACATCATGCTTCTGCGGCGGAGGGTAAACGGGGCCGAACTTTCCGGGGCAATCAGCACTGTCAATGCCTTGGGACCGCTTTGCAGCCGTTGCCATTCCGGAGGCATGGAATCGATTCATCACCTCGTTGCAAATGCGCCCTATCCAAACCCGGTTCAGTGCACATCCTGCCATGGGGGGCAGCCGTCCTCCAACCCGGTCCCCTGCGGGAACTGCCATTTCCATGGCTCTAATGACAGTTGGTTGTTAACTAAGGGGAAAACACCGACATATCGAAAGACATTTTAGGCGTAGTAAGGGAATACCCAGTGCTTCTTGCCTTTTCCGCTTCGGCACCCATGCCGTTTTTGGTATTGTACAGGATGTGGTTTCAACGAATTAACAGCAAGGCAAGGAAGCCATGACATCATTCGGATCGGAAAACAAAAACGATATTGATTCAAGGCCCTGTCGGCAGAGAGGGCGCAACGGTTTTGTCCTTCTGCTTCTGGCCCTGCTGCTCAGCTCCTGTCTTGGCGCCGAGGTGAAGCCTTCGGCTCCTCCCCTTGCGCCGGCCAGGACGGCTGCAGCCAATGAGGCCCTGCTTTCCGTTTTTTTGCATCTTGTCAAGCCTGCTTCCGCCGGACTCTGGATGGAGGTGGATTCCGTGGCCCTGGTGGGCGAAAATACGGTTATTCCCCTGGATATGCAAGCAACGCCGTTTGGAGCCGGAGAAATTATGGGCGGGCAGCGTTTTGTCGCTCGAGGGCCAGTGGCGCCCGGCCGTTACAGGGCCTTGCGTTTGACCATCAACAAAGCCGCGGTGGTGCGGCAGAGCGAGAAGCTGTTCCTCGCAGTGCCGGAACCGGTGGTGGAGTTGCCCCTGCCCGGCGATTTTCGTTTGGAAGCAGGGATGAGCCGATCCCTTTTCCTGGCCTGGGATGAGGAAGCATCCTTACGAAATAGCGCGTTTTTCATCCCCAGCTTGGCGGTACTGGCGGAACAATTTCCCCTGCTTGCCGATCTGGCCTATGTGAGTTGTCCGGAAATCGATACGGTATATCTGGTTCGAACCGATAATAACCGGGTCTGCGGTTCCCTTGCCATAAGTGGCACGCCCACATACATGGCATATGACGCGGATCGGAAGCGGTTGTATGTGCTGGCCACGAAGGATGCAACCATCTTTGTGGTGGAAGCAGCCACCAGCAGAATTATCGACCGGATCAAGATCCCCATGAGCGTCAATCCGTCCTATTTCGTGACGAATAATGGAAAATGGGGATACGTCCTTGATCAAGACGGGGATTCCTTGCTCAAAATTGATCTGGTGCAAGGCACCTTGGATAGGCGTGTGCGTCTGGGCGACAAGCCGCGTTTTATGCTCTGGGTGCCTGATCGTGAGCAACTGGCTATCTCGTCAGGCCTGTCACAGGCGGTGTATTTGCTTGATCCGGAAACCTTGGCCACCAGGAGTACTGTCTTGACGGGCAATGGGCCGGACGGATTGCTGGTCACGGACAATTATCTCTTTGTGGCGGAAAGCGCGTCGAACACAGTGGGTATTTATGATGTGCGCAGCGGGCAGATCAGTAAAAGGCTCAATGTCGGGTCCAGACCACGACGTCTGGTTCAAAATGACAACCGGATATATATAAGCAACTCTCTGGATAGTACAATCTCCCTGCTCGCCATCCGGCAGCAGACAGTGGTCCGGGATATTCGAGTGGGGGGGATGCCTTTGGAGATGGCGGTTTCCACCAGGCATAAATGGGTGTATGTCGCGGAACAGGCCACGGGAAGGCTTGCTGTTGTCGACCAGACGGCAAGCCGGGTTGTTCAGCATGTCGAACTCGGCACGAAACCGCAGCATCTCCTCGTTGTGCAGTAAGCCCGCGATGGGTATTTCAAGAATGGAAAAACGGAAAAGATGGAGAACGTTTTGCATAATCGCTTGAGACCTTTCGCTCTCGTACTCGTGGTGGGAGTGTTGTGTGCGGCCTTTTTTTTTGCTGGGCAGGGAGGGGGGATTGCCGGTGGGGTGATTGGCCCTGAACAGTGCTGCGCATGTCACCGGGAGGTTTGCGAGGATACGGCGAACAAGCGGTATGTGCATGCCCCGGTCCGGGAAAAACAATGTGCATTGTGCCACATTGCCACAATCGGGGTGGATCGGACACCTGTTGCCAAAAAAGAGGAGAGCAAGGTCCGCTGGCTGCCAGGGAGTTATCCTCGGCAGGAGATGGAATACTGGTTCTCCATTCCGCCGGCCTTGGCAGGCAAGAAGATCATTCTCCAGGCGGATGGACAGGGCAAGAAGACGTTGCGGCTGGAAGTGCAGTTGCCGAATTTCCAGGAGGCCGAGCAGTTGGCCGCGGTTACCAAGCCGCCGGAAATTACAGAACTCAATGTGGAAGAGGTAAAGCAGGGCGTTTTTCTGACAGCGCGGGTTACTTGGAAAACCGACAGGGTTACGGACTCGGCGGTGCTGTATGGTGAAAACGAGGCGACGCGCAAAAATATCGTTGATCCCTGGTTGTCCAAGGATCATGAAATGCTGCTCACGGATTTGCAGCCGCGCAAAACGTACACTTTTTCTGTTGCTTCACGGGATATTTTCGGCAACCAAAAGGTTTCGCCTCTCAAAACGTTTTCCACTCACGCATTTTTCAGCAAGCCGAGTATCGAAAAAACAAAAACGACTGAAAAGGTCACGGTCTCCGGAAAATATTTCAGGGTGGACAACCGGTTTTTTGCCAGATTTGTCACTAATCAACCGACCAGTATGCGGCTCGGGACATTTGACGGGCCGATGCATGCTTCGAGTAAAGACTCCGGTCTTCAGAACGGCAAGCTTCCGCCGGGACATCTGCCCTTGGTTGATCCCCGTTTTCTCAATACCGGCGTTTGTTTGACCTGTCATCCGCAAACAAAGGGAGTGTTGTCGCATCCCGTGGATGTGCAACCCAAGCGAGGAATGATCATTGATAGCCGTGAGTATAAAATTCTTGGTGATGGTCGGCTCACCTGCATGACCTGCCATGTGGCCCACGCCTCGGACAATGAAGCCCGGGTGGTAAAGAGCGATAAAAAGAGATTATGCCTTGGCTGTCATAAAAATTTCGGCTGATGTTCCGACAGCGGGATGGAAACAAAAAAATGAGGGAGAGGCATGACCGATTTTAAAAGAAAGAAATTGAATATGGCGGTGAAAAAAGAGTTGCAGCGCTGGTTGCTGGTGCGGATTTTCGGGGTGGTTCTCCTGAGCTCCCTGATTGCCGCTCTTATTCTGTATTTTTATGCCAACCAGGAACTCGGCGATTCTTTTTATGATGCCCATATTACCATCAGGCGGGTCAGTGATCTGCTCTGGCCGGTGGTTGCCGCAGGTTCCCTGGTAAGTTTGTTGAGCGGAATGCTCCTTGCCGTTTTTTTGCCGCAAAAGATTGCCGGGCCGATTTATCGGATCGAAAAGGAGTTGGCGGAAGTAGGCAAGGGAAACCTGACGGTGGAAATCAAATTGCGGCCCCGAGATCCCTTTCGGGATCTGGTCGGAACCATCAATCAAACTATCGGCAGCATCCGGGACCGCGTCCGAAAAATCCAAAATATCTGCAACGAACTTGGGAAAGCGGAAATAAGCGGGGATGTGCGCGATCAGCAGAAACGTGTCTGTACCGAACTGAAGTTCTTTAAGACCTGAATGGACCGCGTCGATCAGCTCGTCCCCATGTAGCGCCGCATCCGGATATTCATCAGGAGGCCGAGGCCTGCCAGGTTGGTGAGCAGCGAGGAGCCGCCATAACTGAAAAGGGGCAGGGGCACTCCCACCACGGGTAGCAACCCCATGACCATGGCCAGGTTGATGAATGCCTGCCAGAAGATGAGCGAAACCACGCCAAAGGCAAGCAATACCCCGAACTTATCCCTGGCGGAGATGGCGATGTTCAGCCCCCAGAGGATCATGAAGAAGTAGGAGATTATCAGAAGGGCGGAGCCGAAAAAGCCCCACTCCTCGGCCCAGACCGAAAAGGCGAAGTCGGTGTGCCGCTCCGGCAGGAAGTCGAGCTGGCCTTGGGTTCCTTGCAAGTACCCCTTGCCGAAGATCAAACCGCTGCCCACGGCGATTTTTGACTGGATGATGTGATAGCCCGTGCCCAAGGGGTCGTTTTCCGGGTTGAGAAAGGTGGCAACCCGCTGGCGCTGGTATGGTTTCAGGAAAAATTTCCAGGCGATGGGGATGGCTGAGAGGCCGCAACACAAAAGGGTTGCCAGGGTGGCCCAGCGGAGTTTGACAAACAGGGTCATTGAGGCAAAGACAAAGGCCAGCAAAAGGGCTGTGCCGAGATCGGGCTGTTTGGCGATCAGCAGAAAGGGCAGACCGGTCAACAGGGCCGGAACCGCCAGATCGAGCAGGCCGAAACCTTTTCCCGTTTCCTTGCGGTAATAGTAGCTTGCCAGGGTAATGACCAGGATCAGCTTGGCCGGTTCCGAAGGCTGCAACCGGAAAAAGCCGAGATCGATCCAGCGCTGGGAGCCGCCTACTGTTTTGCCGACGGCAAGCGCCACGACCAGCAGGAGGATCATCGCCCCATACAACGGGTAATTCAGGGCGA
The DNA here is from genome assembly GCA_002347095.1 of Desulfobulbaceae bacterium UBA2273. Taxonomy (GTDB): domain Bacteria; phylum Desulfobacterota; class Desulfobulbia; order Desulfobulbales; family Desulfurivibrionaceae; genus Thiovibrio; species Thiovibrio ferrireducens. The sequence goes on from DDWZ01000011.1 coordinate 180,494, forward strand.
GCAGCACCCGGTAATCAATGCTGACGATGAGCAGAATGACAGCCGCGCCGAAGAGGTAGTAGGTGAGTTCCTTGAGATAGAGCGGCGCTCCCACATTGGTGTACAAATGGGTCGAGCTGTACAGGTTGGCCAGGCCGATGAGCGCGACAACGAGCACGGCCATGATGAGAACCCAATCGATATTCAGCAGCAGGCGGCGATCAAAGCGTAGCATGTTATTCTCCCTTTTCATCCATGGCTGGGGAGGGGGGCGGTTCCTCCGCTGGGTTTTCCGGCTTGCCGTTTTTAAGCTCGAAGTAGCGCTTGAACACCGCTTTGGCAACGGGGCCGGCCGCGGAACCGCCGTGCTGGCCATGCTCCACCAGGACGGTTATGGCAATCTCCGGATTTTCCGCCGGAGCGAAGGAGGTGAACCAGGCATGATCCCGGTATTTGTAGGGGATGGATTTTTCGCTCATGCCTGTGACATGGGAGAGGTTTACCACCTGGGCGGTGCCGGTCTTGCCGCCGATGAGCACATCCGGAAGCGCCACCGACTTGGCGGTGCCGCCCGGCGAGTTCACCACCCCGACCAAGGCTTCCTTGATGAGTGCGAGGGAGTGGGCGGAACCGAGGATCTTGCCCTCGCTGATCGGGCTGAATGTTTTCAGGGTTTTTCCGTCCGGAGCCGTGATGCTGTGCACCAGTTGGGGACGGTAGAGGGTGCCGCCGTTGACCACTGCCGCGGTCATGCGGCAGAGCTGCAGAGGGGTGGTCAGTACATACCCCTGGCCGATGGCCACCGAGAGGGTTTCCCCGTCTTGCCATTTTTCCTTGTAGCGTTGCTGTTTCCAGGCCGATGATGGAATGATCCCGCCTTTCTCATGTTCGAGGTCGATGCCGGTTTTCTTCCCCAGGCCAAGGCTGTTTGCGTATTTGGCGATTTTGTCGACTCCCAGCCGCATTCCCACCGAATAAAAATAAACATCGCAGGATTCGATCAGGGCCCGCTGAAAATCCACCGTGCCGTGACCGCCTTTCTTCCAGCAACCGTACCTCCGATTGCCGAAATTCAGGGAGCCGCCGCAGAAGTAGGTGGCGTCCGGGGTGACAATCCCTTCGGAAATGGCCGCCAGGGCGGTGGCGATCTTGAAGACGGAGCCGGGCGGATACTGTCCTTGGATGGTTTTATCGAGCAGGGGATGCAGCGGGTCGTTGAGCATCCTGTCCCAGTCGGTTTGCGAAATGCCGCCGATAAATTCCTGGAGGTGCAGCGGGGGATTGCTGCTCATGACCAGCAGATTGCCGGTGTTCACTTCCATGACCACCACGGCTCCGGCCTTGCCGGCCATGGCTTCTTCCGCGGTACGCTGCAGATCGACATCAAGGGTCAGATGCAGGTCGTTGCCGGGATAGGGATCCTGCAACTGCATCTGGCGCTGTTCAAACCCATGGACGTCAACCTCCAGATAGTTCCTCCCTTTTTCGCCCTTGAGATACTTTTCAAAGATCTTCTCAACCCCCTGTTTCCCAACCTGGTCGCCGCTTTGGTAAGTGGCATAGTGCTTTTCCGACAGTTCCGCCCGGCTTATTTCGCCGAGGTAGCCGACCAGGTGGGAGGCGAAATCACCGTAGAGATAGTCGCGGGAAGGCATGACCTCGATGCGGACCCCGGGAAGCGAAAGGTGTTTGTTCTCGATGGTGACCAGGGTTTCCCAGTCGATGTCCTCTTTCAGCCTGGTGGGCATGTAGCGGGGATTTTCGGTGGCAGCCCGGATTCTGTCCAGAAGGACGGAAATATCTTCGTTGAGGATCTTGGCAAGATCCTTTATGACCGCATCGGGGTTGGGAGCGTCTTCCCGGTTCCAGACCACATTGAAACGAGGGCGGTTGGTGATGATGGGTTGGCCGGTCCGGTCAAGGATGTTGCCGCGTGGCGCGGCGATTTCCTGGATGCGGATACGGTTGATCTCCGAAAGCTTTGCGTACTCATCGCCACGGTAAATCTGCAGATACCAGAGCCTGGTCAAGAGGAGGGTGGCGGAGACAATGATCACGACCATGGCGATATCAATCCGCTTTTTGAGCATCTTGAGTTCGGCCGGGTCAATCTTGTTTATTTTGGCAAGGGGACGTGGTGGCATGTTTTTCGAGGGGGATCCTTGCTACATCCGGTAGCGGTTTCCTGTTTTATGGCGGCGGAACGGATTGTTGGCGTTCTTGCTGTCAAAAACCGTGGTGAGCCAATGGAAAAAATTGAAAAACGGAATGCAGAGCACGGAGAGAATAAGCATTTGCAGAATTTCATTTCCCCAGGCCCAGTACAACCTGCTCTCCGGCGACAGGATTGAAGTGAAGATGAAGATGCTGCTGGCGGTGAAGAGATAGCTCAAGGCGACCACCGGAATCTGTTGAATCGACTCATTGATGGCCAGGTGTCTGGAAATGACCTGGAGGAGGAAGAAGAGGACGAGGTAGATCACCGGGTGCAGGCCGAGAAAAACTCCGGAAAAGATATCCATAATCAGGCCGAACAGCAGGGCCAATACCGCGCCTTTGTAAACATCAAGGTAGGTGCCGAGAAAAACGATAAACAAAAACAGGAAGTTGGGCCTGCCAAACCACTCGGGCAAGGAATTGAGCAAGGTGGTCTGCAGGATGAGGAGAATGGTCCCTGAAAGAAAAAGAAAACTTAGAACCATTGGGTCGGAGTCTGGGTTGAGATTGTTGGAAGCACCCCCCGGCGCATCGCCTGGGGGAATCGTGCCGCGTCCTCGATAAGAAATATTTTTTCCCGGTAAGTGCGCAGCATTATTTGGCCAGCGGATCCTTTTTCATGACAATAATAAGATATTCAAGTTGGGAAAAATCCGCAGCAGGCTGGATCTCGATTTCCTGGAACATCCCCCGGCCTGATCTTTCGACCTTTGATACGGTGCCGATCGGCACGCCCTTTGGGAAAACTCCGCCGATCCCGGAGGTGACGATTCTGTCGCCTTCGGCCACTTCGCTGTTTTTGAGGACATATTCCATGTGGAAGTTGGCCCCGCCCCCTTTGACGATTCCCTGAACCCTGGTTTCCTGGATCAGGCCGTCAAGGGCGCTGTTTGGGTCGGTTGCCAGCAAGATCTTGGCAAAATGGGGGGAGGTGTTCGTGACCTGTCCCACAACGCCTTCGACGGTCACGGCCGGCATGCCGGCTTGAACGCCATCGCTGCTGCCCCGGTCAATAATGATGGTCTTGAACCACTGGGAAGGGTCCACCCCGATGATCTCGGCGGTGAGGGTGGGGGCCGGGAGAGTTTCCTTCATTTCGAGGAGCTTTGCCAGCCGGACATTGGTTGCCACGGCTTCCCGGTATTCGTTGTTGACGGCCTTGTGTTTCTGGAGCTCTTCCCGCAACCGGGCATTTTCTTCCCGGACGTTGATCAGCGCGGTATAATTCCGCCAGCCGTTCTTGAAACTTCCCGTCATCCGGGTCATGGCATACTGGGCCGTGCCGATGACCTCAAGGGCTAGTTTGTGGGGAGCGTTGAATTCCTGGCGGCCCACCGTGGAGACAATGAGAACAATGAACAGGGCGAGAAGAAGGCCGAAAAAAAGAAAGAGTCTGATCTGCCTGGCGCGTTTGTTTTTTTTCCTCATCACAGACTCTGCAAATAGTTATATGTCGCCATGTTTCTCGTGAGAATACCGAAAAGAGAGGAAAGTGCGCCTTGGTTTTTTGCTTAACACCGAGCAAGAATACGGCCTGCGCGTTCTGTCTCAGGTGGTCATTACCTCTTTGAGGATGTCGATGTTCTCCAGGGCTTTGCCTGAGCCGAGCACCACGGAGGAGAGGGGGTCTTCCGCAATGATGATGGGCAAGCCGGTTTCCTCGGAAAGCCTTTTGTCAAGATTGCGGAGCAAGGCGCCGCCACCGGTGAGAACAATACCCTGGTCGACGATGTCCGCGGAAAGTTCCGGCGGGGTCAGTTCGAGGGCCATCTTGACCGCCTCGATGATCGCGTCAACCTGCTCGGTGATGGCGGTGCGGATTTCCTCCGAGGTAATGGTCAGGGTTTTCGGTACGCCGGAAACAAGATCGCGGCCCTTGACCTCCATGGTGTCGTAAGGAGGTTCGGGCATGACATCGCCGATGGTTGTTTTGATGACCTCGGCGGTGTGTTCGCCGATGGCCAGGTTGTGTTTGCGCTTGATGTAATGAAGGATGGCCTCGTCCATCTTGTCGCCCGCCACCCGCAGGGAGCTGGCATAGACGATGCCGGCCAGGGAGATCACCGCGACTTCGGTGGTGCCGCCGCCGATATCGACCACCATGTTGGCGGTGGGTTCGGTGATGGGCAAACCTGCGCCGATGGCCGCGGCCATCGGCTCTTCGATGAGATACACCTCGCGGGCGCCCGCCGATTCTGCGGATTCCTTGACCGCCCTTTTTTCAACCTGGGTGATGCCGGAGGGAACGCTGATAATGATGCGGGGATGCACCAGAGTGCGGCGATTGTGGACCTTATTAATGAAGTAGCGCAGCATGGCCTCGGTTACTTCAAAATCGGCGATGACGCCGTCCTTGATCGGCCTGACCGCGATGATATTGCCCGGGGTGCGGCCCAGCATCATTTTTGCCTCTTTGCCCACGGCCAGAACCTTGTTGGTGCGCGCATCCTTGCGGATGGCGACCACCGAGGGTTCCCGCAGGACAATGCCCTTGCCTTTCACGAAAACCAGGGTGTTAGCAGTCCCCAGGTCAATGGCCAGATCGTTGGAGAGCCATCCGAACAGCGAATCAAAGGGCGAGAACATAATGCGGTTACCTCTACGTTTTATTAGAATGCCTTTAATTTCCAGAGAGTTATGACTATAGAAGAAAATCTCCCAGACTGTAACAGACTCATCTGGGCTTGGCAAGAAAAATGGCAGGACTTTTCCTGGAGAAAACGCTTGACATGCCATGCCCCGGGGTGGTATTTGAACCAGCGTGTCCGGCGGGTTGTCGTTGCCGGATGCTTCAAGAACATGTGGGGCTATAGCTCAGCTGGGAGAGCGCTTGAATGGCATTCAAGAGGTCAGCGGTTCGATCCCGCTTAGCTCCACCACTCTTTGCAAACGCACCTTTGGGGAGGGCCTGTCCGGTTTTTCTCAACGGGTCAGCCTCTGCCAGCCTTAAGAATTGGCCTTCTTCGTGTTTGGCAGAGGTTTTTTCTTGCCCCCTCTTCGGTGTTCTTTTCTCTCCGGGAATCCTATGAGTCATTCAGTTAAAACGCCCGAGCCTGCCCTGAAGCCTGTTTCCGAGGACGCCATTCTCAAGGTTTCCAAGGAGATCGTGGTGAAATTCATTGAGGTGGGCCGGCTTGCCCCGTCCAATTTTGACGAGATGTTCCGCGCCATCTATCAGTCGGTGCGGGACACGGTCCGGTCGTGACCGTGTCCGTTTCTTCCGTGGGCCTCGATCCTGCCCTGAACCGCTTTCCTGACAACATCCGGCACATCCATCTCATGGGCATCTGCGGCACCGGGGTGGGCGCCCTGGCCGGCATGCTGAAGAGCGCCGGTTTTACCGTGACCGGCTCGGATCAGCAGGTCTATCCCCCCATGAGTGATTTTCTGGCCGGGCAGGGTATTGCGGTGCAGTCCGGCTATTCCCCGGACAATCTTGCGCCGCGCCCGGATCTGGTGGTGGTCGGCAATGTCATCCGGCGGGAAAACCCGGAAGCCCTGGCCCTGGCCGAACGCGGCATCCCCTATGTCTCCTTTCCCCAGGCCCTGAGCCATTTCTTTATCCGCGACAAGACCTCTCTGGTTGTGGCCGGAACCCATGGCAAGACCACGACCTCCTCCCTGCTGGCCAGCCTGCTCCGTGAGATCGGGGCGGAACCGAGTTTCATGATCGGCGGGCTGGTGCAGGCTTTTGGCCGGAATTTCAATGTGTCGGAAGGGAGATATTTTGTCGCCGAAGGCGATGAGTACGACACGGCTTTTTTCGACAAGGGTCCGAAGTTTCTCCATTACCGTCCCCGGATCGCCATTCTGACCAGCATCGAGTTCGACCACGCGGACATCTATGCCGATCTTGCCGCCATCAAGGCCTCCTTTGCCAAGCTCGTCGCCGCCATGCCTGCGGACGGGTTTCTAGTGGCCTGCTGGGATGACCCGGTTGTCCGCGAGGTGTGCCAGGGAGCCAAATGTTCGGTGGTGGGCTATGGCTGTTCCGAGGGCTGCGACTGGCGGGTCACGGATCTGCTGGTCCGCCCGGAATCCACCTCCTTCCAGGTCAGCAGGCGCGGTGTTGCCTTCGGCGGTTACGAAAACGTGCTGCCCGGGCGGCATAATGCCTTGAACGCCCTGGCGGTGATAGCGGTTCTGGATATCCTGGGATTTGCCCAACAGGAAGTTGCCCAGGGACTGCGCAAATTTCAAGGGGTACGGCGGCGGCAGGAAGTTCGCGGCGTGGCGCGCGGGGTGACGGTGATCGACGATTTCGCCCATCATCCGACCGCAGTCCGGGAAACCTTGGCGGCTCTGGCAGCCGCCTATGCTGGCCGCCGTCTGGTGGCTGTCTTCGAGCCCCGGACAAACTCCAGCCGGCGCAAGGTTTTTCAGGAGGCTTACGCCTCCGCCTTTGACGCCGCGGCAGAGGTTCTGGTGCGCGAGCCTGCACCCCTTGCCAATATCCCTGAGGCCGAACGGTTTTCCTCCCGCCGGTTGGTTGACGATTTGGCAAGCCGAGGGCTTGCCGCAGGGTATTTCTCCACTACCGAAGAGGTTCTCTCCTATCTTGATGGCAGCGTCCGCCCGGGCGATGTGGTGGCCATCATGTCCAATGGCGGGTTTGATAACATCCATCAACGGCTTCTTGAGTTGCTGGGTCAAACCACCGCCGCACCGATGTAAAAAAACGATAAAAAAAGAGCGGTCTAGGTAGTTGCCGCCACGGTACTTGTACCGTGGGTAACGCATTGAATTTGTGGTAAATTCTTTGGGTTTTTCTTCTTGAGTGCAGGGAAAATACCTGATGGGTTTTGCGCTTTTAACCTCTTGAAAAAATGGGAAAAAATTAGATTTTTAACCCTGATTTTTTGGGGGGCGCTTTTTCTGAATACCCATTCAGTATTTGCTTGACATCGATTTTTGATGGGGCTATTTAGGTCGGAAGCTATTCGTATAATGCGCTTCAACCTAAGGAGCATACAGTCGTGGAACAGCAGGCAACTCTTGATATTCTCTATGTGGCGGCCTTTTTCTTGGGTGGCCTGGGCTTTGCGGTGGGTCCGTTCATCATTGCCCTCCTTCTGGCTCCCCGCTCCACCAGAAACACCAAGGAAAAAACAAAGCAACTCATTGAGTGCGGCATGGAGCCCATCGGCGACGCCTGGATCCGTTTCGGCATCGTCTATTACCTCTATGCCCTGATGTTTGTGGCCTTTGCCGTGGATATCCTCTTTTTGTTCCCGGTGGCCCTTGTATACAACCAAACAGGACAGGCCGGGCTTAATATCGGCGACCTCCGGGCCTTTGTCGAGATCCTGATCTTTGTCGGAATCCTGTCACTGATAATCATCTATGCTTGGAAAAAGGGAGTGTTCAAGTGGGAACGCAAAATATACAACCAGCGATAGTTCAGTTTGCCCAGCTTGACAAACTGCTTGCCTTGGGAAGGGCCAACTCTCTCTGGCCCATGACCTTCGGCCTTGCCTGCTGCGCCATCGAGATGATGGCCACCGGCGCCTCCCGCTTCGATCTGGCCCGGTTCGGCGCCGAGGTATTTCGGCCCTCCCCCCGTCAGTGCGACGTGATGATTGTCGCCGGCACCATCAGCAAGAAGATGGCCCCTGCCGTGGAAACCCTCTACGACCAGATGCCGGAGCCCAAATGGGTCATCGCCATGGGCAACTGCGCCATCTCCGGCGGCCCCTTTGTGTATGAAGGCCAGTACGGCATTGTCGAGGGCGCCGAAAAGCTCTTTCCGGTGGATGTCTTTATCCCCGGCTGCCCGCCTCGGCCGGAGGCCTTGATCGAGGGGATTCTGGAGCTTGAGGAAAAGGTGACGGGTTCCCGCAGATGGCCAAGAGTGGAGGTGGGCTGATCATGAATTGTGCTGCGATCAAACAGAAACTGGCTGCCATCGGGGCCGGTTCGGTAAGCGAAACGGAATACGGACGCAAGGGTTTTGCCTTGGACGTGCAGGTTGCCCCGGAGCAGCTTGTCGCCGCGGTCTCGGCGCTCGATGCGGAAGGATTTTTCATCGAGGCGGTCACCGGCGTGGATTGGCTGGGCGAGCAGGCGGCCCTGCGCAAGGAAGCGGAGGCAAAAGTTGCCGCAGCGGCCAAGGCCAAGGCCGAGGCTGCTGCCGCGGCGGGAGAGGAAGCCCCCCCTGCCGAGCCGGTTGCCGAACAGGGCGAGCTTCCCGAAGACGCGCTGGAGGCGGTGTACGACTTCAACCATTACGAAGCGCTCTGCCGGGTGACGATCAGAACCAGGGTGCCCCGCAGCAAGCCCGAGGTTCCCACCATTTCGCAGATCTATCCCGGCGCCAACTGGCATGAGCGGGAAACCCATGATTTCTTCGGCATCACCTTTGTCGGCCACCCCTATCTCGTGCCGTTGCTGTTGCCGGAAGATGCTGATTATCATCCTTTGCTAAAGGATTTTCGCCCATGAGCGCCTTTGCCGAAAGTGAAGCCAAAGAAACATTTGTCTTAAACCTCGGGCCCCAGCATCCTGCCACCCATGGGGTTTTGCGGGTCAAGCTGACCATGGACGGCGAGTACATCGCCGAGGCGGAGCCGGTACTGGGCTACATCCATCGCATGCACGAGAAGATGGGGGAAAACCGGACCTGGGCCCAGTTTATGCCCAACACCGGACGGATGGATTATCTCCATGCCCTGGCCTACAACCACGGCTATGTTTCCGTGGTGGAGCGGGCCGCTGGCATCGAGGTGCCGGAGCGGGCCGAATACCTGCGGGTGATCACCGCCGAGTTGAACCGGGTTTCCAGCCATCTTCTCTGGTTTGGCGCCTTTATCCTGGATCTGGGCGGGTTTTCCCCGCTGCTCTATGCCTTTGACGACAGGGAACATATCCTTGACCTGCTGGAATCGGTAACCGGTTCGCGCCTCACCTATTGCTATTTCCGCTTCGGCGGGGTGTACAACGATATCGACGACAATTTTGTTCCCGGGACCAGGGCCTTTATCAAGCGGTTGCGCGAGCGGATGCCCATGTACCACAATCTGGTCACCAAGAACATCATTCTGATGAAACGGCTCCAGGAGGTCGGACCGATTTCCGCGGAGATGTGCCGCAAATACGGGGCAACCGGCCCGGTGTGCCGCGGCTCCGGCATCAATTTTGATGTGCGCAAGCACGAGCCGTATTCCATCTACCCGGAATTCGACTTCGATGTGCCGGTGTACGAGCAATGCGATTCCATGGCCCGCTACATGGTGCGGATGGACGAGATTGAGCAGAGTCTGCGCATTATCGAACAGGCCCTGGATAAATTGCCCGAAGGCCCGGTCATGGCGGAGAAGGTTCCCAAGATCCTCAAGCCCGCCAAGGGCGATTATTACCATGCCGTGGAAACGGCGCGCGGTTCGTTCGGCGTGCGGGTGGTCAGCGACGGGACAAACACCCCGTACCGCTTGAAACTGCGTTCCCCAACCTTTTCCAATTTGAGCCTTTTTGGCGAGGCCTGTCAGGGCATGCTGCTGCCTGACGCCCTTGCCTTGATGGGAAGCCTGGATTTGGTCATCCCTGAGATAGACAGGTAAGGAGCTTCGTTATGTATGTGGATCCTGAAATAATACGGCTGCTGGCATTCCTCGTCGGAGTGATCGCCTTTGCCGCCCTGAACGCCGCCTACCTGGTCTGGCTTGAGCGCAAAGAGGCCGCGCATATCCAGCGGAGGATCGGACCCAAGGAGGTCGGCCCCTTTGGCCTGCTCCAGCCTTTGGTCGACGGCATCAAGCTGATGACCAAGCAGCTCATTGTGCCGGCCGGGGTTGATCCGGTCCTGTTCAAGATCGCTCCGATCCTGGTCATGGTCCCAGCGATCATGAGCTTTGTCACCATCCCCTTCAGCGATACGCTGGTGGCGCGGAATCTGGACATCGGCCTCTTGGCCATCTTCGCCTTTGCCTCGGTGAACGTCTTGGGTCTTCTCCTGGGCGCTTGGGGCTCGCGCAACAAGTATGCGGTTATCTCCGCGGCCCGTGTGGTTTCCCAGAACGTGGCCTACGAGATTCCCATGCTGGTCACGGTGGTGACCCTGGTGATGATCAGCGGCACCATGAATCTCAGTAAGATCGTGGGGCTGCAGTTGGGCGGCTTCTGGAACTGGAATATTTTCAACCTTTCCGCCAGCCCCCTGATGCCCATTGCTTTTTTGATCTTCTTTGTCTGCATGCTGGCCGAGACCAACCGGGCGCCTTTCGACATGGCCGAGGCGGAGAGCGAGCTGGTGGCCGGCGCTTTTACCGAGTACTCGGGCATGGGCTTCGGCGTCTTTTTCATGGGCGAGTATGCCAACATCGTCATCGGCGCCAGTGTGGCCACCATCCTTTTCCTGGGCGGCTGGGATTGTCCCTTCGGGCTTTTCCCCGGGGTGCACTGGTTCCTGATCAAGATGTACTTCCTGATCTTCACAGTCATCTGGATCCGTTGGACCTATCCGCGCACAACCTTTTACGGGCTGCTCAATCTTTCCTGGAAGATTTTGATCCCGATCTCCTTTGTTAACCTGATTCTTACCAGTGCCATGTTGAAGGTGTTTTAACCATGATCGACTATCTCAGAGAGATTATCAGCGGGACCTGGAGCCTGTTTGTCGGCCTGGGGATTACCATCCGGTATTTTTTCCAGCCGGTGGTGACGGTGCAGTATCCGCACCAGACCTTGCCCATGACCCCGCGCTTTCGGGGGCATATCGAGCTGGTGAAGGACGAGGAAACCGGCGAGACCAAGTGCATTGTCTGCGGCATGTGCCAGAAGGCGTGTCCTTCGAACTGCATCACGGTGAATGGCGAAAAACGGGAAGGGGTCAAGGGCAAGGTGTTGACCGAGTACACCCTGGATTTCACCAAATGCAGTCTGTGCGGGCTCTGTGTCGAAAGCTGTCCGACCGCGGCAATCACCTTTTCCAAGGATTACAACCTCGCTGGCGTCAGAAAGGAAGCGTACATCTTTGATCTCAAAAAACGTTTGGAGGCAAAGAACTGATGGTGTCCCTGTTTTCGGTTGAAGGCCTTTCCGGCCTCTTGTTTTTCTGCTTTATCGGGCTGACCCTGGCTGGGGCTGTTATTGCCACCAGCGCCCGCAGCCTGATCCGCAGCGTGGCAGGGCTGGCCCTCTGCTTTCTTGGGGTGGCCGGGCTCTACTACTATCTCAACAGCCCCTTTGTCGCCCTGATGCAGATCCTGATCTATGTTGGCGCGGTTTGTGTCACCATCATCTTTGCCGTGATGCTGGCCGGATCGTCCGAGCTCAAACAGCTCACCCAGCGCAACGGGCTGGTCGGCCCCCTGGCTATCCTGGCCAGCGGAATTTTGGTCTTTGCCTTGGCTGGGCTGGCCCTGAAAACGGAATGGCTTGCCGCTCCTTGCCTGGTCAATCGCGGCACGGTTGAGGACCTTGGCCAGTCGTTGCTCACCACATACAGCATGAGCTTCGAGCTGATTTCCGTTGTCTTATTGGTGGCGGTGATAGGCTCGCTGGTTTTGGCCCGGCAGGGGAGGGATAAGTAATGGAAATTCTTGTGCTCAGCAACAGCCTGCACACCTATCTGGTGATCGGCGCCCTGCTTTTCGGCATCGGCTTTTACGGCCTGGTCCAGCGCCAGACCTTTATCGGCATGTTGATCTCCGCGGAATTGATCTTAAGCGGAGCGTCCCTCAACTTCATGGCCTTTAACCGTTTTTTGGCCCCTGATCCCACGGTGGGGCAGGTCTTTACTCTGTTCATCATGGCCATTGCCGCTGCCGAGTGCGCCATTGCCCTGAGCATAATCATCGCCGTCTATCGGAACTACAAATCCATCGACACCGAAGATGTCGTGGATCTGCAAGGTTAGAGAGGAAAGGAATAAGGGACATGGATACAATTGTTTCCGTAAAACCGCTGCTCGCCATACTGACGGCCCTGGCCGGGGCTGTTCTCGTGATGATGTCCGGTCGCAAGCCCAATATCAGGGAGTCGTGGTCCTTTATCGCGGCGGTGACGATGTTCGGCATCATCGCCTCGATGATCACCACCGTTGCCCCGGCGCCCCTGGGCGAGGGCAAGACCATCGTCTATCAGTTGTTCCGGATACTGCCTGGCGTTTCCGTCACCCTGCGGGTAGACGCCTTTTCCATGATCTTCGCCGTGGTCGCCTCCTTTCTCTGGATGCTGGCGGTGTTCTATTCCTTGGGCTATATGCGCGGGTTGCACGAGCATGCGCAGACCCGGTTCAACGCCTGTTTCGCCCTGTCCCTGTTCGGCGCCATCGGCGTGGCTTTTTCCGACAATCTTTTCACCCTCTATCTCTTCTACGAGATCGTCAGCATCTGCACCTACCCGCTGGTTGCCCATCATCAAGATGAAGAGGGCTACGAGGGAGCCAAGAAGTACATCGTCTATCTGACCACCACGGCCAAGGGTTTGGTGCTGCCTGCCATGATCCTCATCTATGTGCTCACCGGCACCCTTGATTTTGCCGACAACATCCGCACCGGCATCTTCTCCGGCGGCACCGTTGATGCTCACGGCGCCCTGGTGACCATGCTTTATGTCTTCTGTCTCCTGGGTTTCGCCAAGAACGGCATCATGCCTTTCCACAACTGGCTTCCCGGCGCCATGGTGGCCCCGACCCCGGTTTCCGCTTTGTTGCATGCCGTGGCCGTGGTCAAGGTCGGCGTGTTCTGCACCACCAGGGTCATGCTCTATGTCTTTGGCACCGATGTGATGCATGGGTTGAATCTTGGTATCCCCACCGCTTATTTTGTTTCCTTCACCATCCTGGTGGCCTCGATCATCGCCCTGTCCAAGGATAACCTCAAGGCCCGGCTCGCCTATTCCACGGTGAGTCAGCTCTCCTACATTATCCTCGGCGTGGCTCTCCTTACCCCCAGCGGCATTCAGGGCGGGCTGGTGCATATCGCCAACCATGCCTTTTCCAAGATCACCCTGTTTTTCTGCGCCGGCGCCATCTATGTGGCAACCCACAAGAAATGCATCTCCGAGATGAGCGGCCTGGGCCGGACCATGCCCTTCACCTTTGCCGCCTTCGGCATCGCCTCGCTCAGCATGATCGGCGCGCCGCCGGTTGCCGGGTTTGTCACCAAATGGAAACTCCTGGTCGGGACCATGGAAATGGAGTCCCACTATATCGGCATTTTGCTGGTACTGCTGGCCTCCACCCTGCTGAACGTGGCCTATTTCGCGCCGGTGACCTATCGGGCTTTCTTCGGTAAACGGCCGGAAGGCGAAGTTTACGAAGGGGTTAAGGAGGCGCCTCTGGCCATGGTGGTGCCCATCATGATTGCCGCGATCATCTCGGTGGTCATCGGCATCTACCCTGATTTTATGATGAACTTTGTCAAGGCGGTGACGGGATGATAGTGAAACTGATTGATTTTCTGCGTGACCGGTTGCAACTGGTCATCCGCCTGTCCTATGTCGGGCTGGCGCTTCTGGTGGCTTGGGACGTTGTCTTTGTTTCCAAGGAACATGCCCATACCGCGGCTGAGCGGATCCCGGGTTTCTGGGCGGCTTTCGGCTTTATCGCCTGTGTGGTGATCATCATTGTTTCCAAGTGGTACGGCCACCTGGGGATCATGACCCGTGAGGATTACTATGATAACTGATTTCTGGCTGCATCCAGCCCTGATACTCATTGTTGGCGCCTTTATCCTGCCGTTTTTGCCCAAATGGCTGAAGCGGCCCTATCTGGTCATTGTTCCGACCCTGGCCTTTCTGGATGTGCTCTCCATGCAGGGACAGCACGGCACCTTCGGGGTGGTCCGTTTTCTCGACTGGTACCTCACCTTTGGCCGGGTGGATGGGTTGAGCATGGTTTTTGCCTACATCATGACCCTAATGTGCATCATCGGCACCATCTACGGGCTGCATGTGGAGGATGATTTCCAGCATGTCGCGGCGTGGCTCTATGTGGCAGGCTCATTAGGGGTTATCTTCTGCGCCGATTATCTGGTGCTCTTCCTCTTCTGGGAGCTGATGGCCTTTGCTTCGGTCTTTCTCGTCTGGTTCCGCAGGCGGCCCGAATCCCTGGCCGTGGGCTACCGCTATCTGCTGGTGCATACCGCGGGCGGCCTCGCCCTGCTGGCCGGGTTGATTCTTCGTTACCAGGCCACCGGCGGCGACCTCTCCTTCGGCCCCATCGGCGTGGGCAGCCCGAGCCTTTCCACCTACCTGATCATGATCGGTTTTCTCCTGAATGCCGCAGTGCCGCCGTTCCATGCTTGGCTGCCTGACGCCTACGGGGAAGCGACCGTTACCGGCGCGGTTTTCATGTGCGCCTTCACCACGAAAACCGCGGTTTATGCCCTGGCCCGCGCCTTTGCTGGCATGGAGATTTTGGTGCCGCTGGGGGTGTGCATGGCCCTCTACGGTGTTGTCTACGCGGTGCTTGAAAACGATGCCCGGCGACTGCTGGCCTACCACATCATCAGCCAGGTCGGCTACATGGTGGCAGGGGTGGGCATCGGCACCGAGCTAGCCATCAACGGCGCCTGCGCCCACGCCTTTGCCCATATCCTCTACAAGGGTTTGCTGTTCATGGGCTGCGGGTCGGTGCTGCATATGACCGGCAAGAGCAAGTTCTCAGAACTGGGCGGCCTGTACAAAAAAATGCCCATGGCCTTTGTTTTTACCATGATCGGAGGGCTGTCCATCTCCGCCTTTCCGCTCTTTTCCGGCTTTGTCAGCAAGGCGATGATCGTGGCTGCAGGCTTTGAGGTCCACAACTACTGGGCCGCCTTCCTGCTGACCCTGGCCTCGGCCGGCACCTTTCTCCACACCGGTCTTAAGGTGCCCTATTTCATCTGGTTCGGCAAAAACAACTGCAGCAAGGAAACCTGGGACAAGGCCGCGGATCCGCCATGGAACATGCAGCTCGGCATGGGTATTGCCGCTTTCCTCTGCATCCTGATCGGCAGCTACACCCCGTATCTCTATAACATGCTGCCGTATCCGCAGATTGCCGCGGGCTATCATCCGTACACCGCGTATCATTTGTCGGAGACCTTGCAGATTCTCCTCTTTACCGCCGTGGGCTTCTTTTTGCTCATCAAGAAGCTGGCGCCGGAGCCCAAGATCAGCATCGATCTGGACTGGTTCTATCGCATGGGCGGCCGCGGATTTCTTTGGCTGGCGAAAAGACCCATCCAGTGGGCAGACAGTTGTGTCAGCGAGGGGTATCGTTACATCGGATTGATGCCGTTGATGACCACGGCCAAGTTCTGGTCCTGGTTTGACTGGCACGCCATTGACGGTGTGGTCGACGGCCTGGCAAAAACGGTGCGCAACATCGGCGGCCTGGTGCGGCGGCTGCAGAGCGGCCAGTTGCAGTACAATATTTTTTATGCGGTATCCTTTGTTGCAGTTGCTCTGGTCCTGTACGTATTTGCCTAAGCCGTCGTCGCTGTGGCACGATGATTTGATGGCCCATTCGGCATAAGGACCCGTAAAGAAAGGGGCCCCCGAGCATAGCGTATTTCGTAACGGCTCCTAATTTTTATTACTGAGGATAGTGGGAATGGACTTTTTGATAATGAATGCGATGGGGTTTCCCATTCTGAGCGCCCTGATCTTTCTGCCCTTGGTCGGCGCCCTGATTTTGTTATGTATTCCCGGGGATACAGCGGCCAAGAATTGGACGATGCTGGTGACCGTGGTCACGGCGCTGGTCTCCCTGCCTCTCTACTGGAATTTTGATGCGACCACCGCGAAATATCAGTTTGGCGAACACGCCTCCTGGATCTCCGCCCTGAATATCAACTATACCCTGGGCATCGACGGCATTTCCCTGCTGCTGGTTCTGCTGACCACCCTGATCATGCCCCTGTGCGTGCTCGGATCCTGGCGCTATATCGACAAGCGGGTCAAGGAATTCATGATCTGTCTGCTGCTCATGGAAACCTCCATGCTCGGCGTGTTCATGGCCCTTGATTTCATTCTCTTTTACCTGTTGTGGGAAGCGATGCTCATCCCCATGTACCTGTTGATCGCGGTTTGGGGCGGACCGCGCAAGGTGTATGCTTCGACCAAATTTTTCCTCTACACCCTGGCGGGCTCGGTCCTGTTGCTTGTTGCCATCATCGGCCTCTATCTTGACCAAGGCACTTTCAGTATTCCCGCCCTGATGGGACAGGATTATTCCACCACCTTTCAGATTGTGGTTTTCCTCGCCTTTTTCCTGGCTTTTGCCATCAAGGTGCCGATGTTCCCCTTCCATACCTGGCTGCCCGCCGCCCATGTCGAGGCGCCCACCGCCGGCAGTGTTATTCTGGCCTCGATCCTGTTGAAAATGGGCACCTACGGCTTCTTGCGCTTTTGTCTGCCCATCACCCCGGAAGCCACCATACTGTTCATCCCCTACATTCTCTGGCTTTCGGTGGTTGGTATTCTGTATGGCGGCTTCACCGCCCTGGCCCAGCAGGACATGAAGAAGCTGATTGCCTATTCCAGCGTCGGGCATATGGGCTTTGTCACCCTTGGTATCTTTGTGCTCAACCAGCAGGGCATCGAGGGGGCGCTTTTGCAGATGATCAATCACGGTATCACCACCGGCGCCCTCTTTTTCTGCGTGGGCATGATTTACGAGCGTACCCATAGCCGGGAGCTGGACGCTGCGGCTGGTCTCGGCAAATACATGCCGGTGTATGTGAGCTTTCTTGCTTTTTTCTCGCTGTCTTCCCTTGCCTTCCCCGGAACCAACAGTTTTGTCGGGGAGTTTATGATCCTGGTTGGCGGTTTTGCCAACAATAAGATCGTGACAGCCTTCGCCATTCCGGGGGCGGTGTTGGCTGCCGCTTACATGTTCCGCATGCTCCAGAGGGTGGCGTGGGGCAGGCCTGTGAATCCGGATCATTCCGGGATCTTGGATCTCAATGTCCGGGAAATTGTAACCCTGGCGCCCTTGCTCTTCTTCGTTTTCTGGATTGGTCTGTCGCCCGAGCCTTTCCTGAGGGTGATGCATGTGAGCGTTACCCACCTCATCGAGCAGGTGGGGTTTGCCTCGGACGGTGCTGTTTCTGTCGCAAAGCTGATGATTCCGTAACGGAATTTTTTAATGATTTAAGGAACTTAGGAGCGGTTGCGAAATAACCAATACAGCGACCATTTCGTTACCGCTCTGTATGCCGGTCGCGGCATTAAACGTTGTAGTTATTTTTGAACAACGGCTTACGCAAAGGATACAAAATGAAGCTCATGCTGTTTGCTCCAGAATTATTTCTTCTCTTGGGGAGTCTGGTCCTTTTTCTGCTCAGCACTGGCAAGGTTGGTGGCAAGACGGCTCGCGCCGTGACGCTGACTCTGGCGCTGGGCAGTGTGCTTGTCTGTTTTGCCTGTTTGCGTCAGGAGGGCACACTGTTTTTCGAGGCGTACCGGATTGATTTCTTCTCGCAGCTCATCAAGCTCGTTATTGCTTTGGGGTTTGCGGTTGTTCTGCTGTTCAGCACGGAGCTCAAGGGCGTTGATGACGAGATCCGCCCCGAATATTATCTGTTCCTGACCTTGAGCACCCTCGGCCTCCTCATGCTGGTAAGCAGCGTGGAGCTACTCACCATGCTCATTGCTTTGGAGCTCTCTTCCTACTCCCTCTATCTTCTGGTGCCCATGCGCGATGACCGGACGGGAGTGCGGATGCAAATGGAGTCCGCCATCAAGTACATCCTTTTCGGGGTGGTCGCCACCGGGGTGATGCTGTTTGGCATGAGCTATCTCTTTGGCCTCACCGGCACGACCTACCTTGTCGACCTGCTGCCGAGGCTCCACCAGATGATGGGCAGCCCCGCAGCCCTCATCGCCATCGCCATGGTTCTGGGCGGCTTCTTTTTCAAGTTGGCGGTATTCCCCTTCCACTCCTGGGTTCCGGATGTCTATCAGGGGGCTTCCAACGAAACAACCGCGTTCATCGCCTCGGTTCCCAAGGTTGCGGCCGTGGCCATGCTCATCCGTCTTACCGCACTGGCCACCCCGGAAGGCCAAGCTATTGTTACCATGCTCATCATCCTTTCGGTCTGTTCGATGTTTTACGGCAACCTGGTCGCCCTGGTGCAAACCGACATGAAAAGGATGCTCGGCTTCTCGGGCATAGCCCATGCCGGGTACGTCTTGTTGGGTCTCGTCACCATGCAGGAGGTCGGCTATGCCGCCTCGCTGTATTATATCGCCGGCTATCTGGTGATGAACCTTGCCGCCTTTCTGGTTATCTGCAAGGTGTCCGAGCACGGCGAGAACCTTGCGGTTGATGACCTGAGCGGGTTGCACAAGCGCGCCCCCTTGCTGGCCCTGACTCTGGCGGTCAGCATGTTTGCCATGGCCGGAATTCCGCCGTTTGTCGGGTTCATGGGCAAGTTCATGCTGCTGACCGGGGCGTACAAGGCCGGGCATCTTCCCTTGGTCATCCTGGCGGCCATCAATACCGCCATCTCCATCTATTATTATCTCTCCGTGGTTCGGGTGACCTACTCAGCCAGTCCGGAAGATCGTCCCGCCGTATTGGTCGGCGGGGTATCCAAGATGGTAAGTGTTGCCCTGGTCCTGGTCATCATCGCCATGGGGCTTCTTCCCGATCAACTTCTCGAATTGGCCACCGAGGCTGTTCGCGCCATCCTCTAGGTCTCAAGCAGAGGCCTCTCATCCGTGGAGTTTCCGCCTGTGCCCGGGGAGACTCTTGACAAGTGGTAAAATAACTGTATAATCTGCAGAATTATTCGGGCCGGCGGGAATAACTCAGTGGTAGAGTGTCAGCTTCCCAAGCTGAAGGTCGCGGGTTCGAATCCCGTTTCCCGCTCCAGTTAAGTGCCGGCGACTCTGGCCCTCCGACTGGAAAGAAGACGCAATGTTTTCTTGGGGGCATGGGTCCCCGTCCTGACGTGGCGGTGTTTCTCGTATTGTAAGAACCGGTCATTCCGATTCGGTTATTTTTTGAAAGTGGGCTCAGGCCCGCTTTTTTTATTGGTATACTGTGCCATGGAAGAAGAGGCGATAGAATCACCCCTGGTTCGCCGTTTGCTGGAGCTTGCCGGGCCGGTGGTCGAAGATTTGGGCTGTGAACTGGTCGAACTGCAGTTCAGGCGCGAGGCACCCGGTTGGGTTCTCCGTCTTGTCATCGATCATGAAAATGGCGTCTCCATCGACGACTGCGCCAGGATCAGCCGCGAGGTCGCCCATCTTCTCGAGGTGGAAGACCCCATTGAGCAGGCATACAGCCTTGAGGTTTCTTCGCCCGGCCTTGATCGACCGTTGAAGAGCATGAGAGATTTTTTGCGCTGCAAGGGAAAAAAGGCCAAGGTGGTTGTCAGGGAGCCCATCGACGGCCAGAACCAATGGATTGGCCTGATTGAAGATGCGACCCAGGAGTCGGTAACCCTGCGTGTCGATCATGGTATAATAGAAATTCCGTTTATCCGGATGAAAAAGGCCCGTCTGGTTATTGAGTTTTAAAACCGCATGGCCGGTGTTGATCATGGCGAGAGCACCGTTTTCGGTGGCTGATGCCTGGGCGTAATCGCCGAAAGAGAGACAGGAGAGAACAATGCTGTCAGATTTGAAACGAATTATTGATCAGATAAGTAGAGACAAGGGGATTGATCGTCAGTTGCTGGTTGACGCCATCGAGGAAGCGGTAATGTCCGCGGCCAAGAAGAAGTTCGGGCAGCGACGGGAGCTTGAAGCCCGTTATAATGATGAGATCGGTGAGGTTGAACTTTTCCAGTTCCGCAATGTTGTTCCTGCGGTCGAGGATGAGCAGACGGAAATTTCCCTGACCGAGGCCTTGGCTCTTGACCCGGAAGTGCAGCTCGGCGATGAGCTTGGCAGCAAGATGGACAGCGTCGCTGATCTTGGCCGGATTGCAGCGCAGTCCGCCAAGCAGGTGATCATCCAGAAGATGAAGGACGCTGAGTGCAATGTTATTTACGAAATGTACAAGGAGCGCAAGGGCGAGGTGGTCAACGGCATCGTGCAGCGCTTCGAGCGGGGCAATATCATCGTCAATCTCGGACGAACCGACGCCATCCTGCCCACCAAGGAGCAGATGCCCCGCAAGTCGTACCGCCAGGGGGATCGGATCCGGGCCCTGCTTCTTGATGTCCGCCAGAGCAGCAGGGATCCCCAGTTGGTCCTGAGCCGGACCAATGACGAGTTCCTTACCAAACTGTTTGCCATGGAGGTTCCGGAGATTGCCGAAGGAATCGTGAAGATCATGGGGGTAAGCCGCGAGCCTGGCGCCCGCGCCAAGATTGCGGTGAGTTCCTCCGAGTCGGATGTCGATCCGGTTGGCGCCTGTGTCGGGATGAAGGGGTCCCGGGTCCAGAACGTGGTTCAGGAGTTGCAGGGAGAAAAGATCGATATCGTGCCCTGGAGTCCGGATCCGGCCCGTTATGTTTCCAATGCCTTGTCCCCGGCCCAGGTTTCCCTGGTGGTGGTGGACGAGGAGAAGAAAACCTTGCTGGTGGTTGTGCCCGATGACCAGCTTTCCCTGGCCATCGGCAGGCAGGGACAGAATGTGCGCTTGGCCGGTGCTCTTCTCGGCTGGCGGATTGATGTGAAGAGCGAGCAGAAATATGCTAAATTCAGCGAAGAAGGCTTCCAATCGCTTCTCGATGTGCAGGGAATGGACGAAAAGACCGCGGAAGCGCTCTATGACGCGGGCTTTAATTCGGCCCAGGAGTTGGCCCAGGCTGAGGTTGCAACGGTGCTTGCCGAACTGGAATCCCTTGATGAAAACAGGGTTGCCCGTTTGATCGCCTCCGCGCAAAAAGTCAACACCGCCCAGGGGCAGGACGATTCAGAGTCTGCCTCAACCGGGGATGAAGAGAAATAGGTCATTGTGGATGACCACCGTTCCCGGGGGGAGAGGCAGGGCGCCGATCCGGACATGTCTGGGGTGCCGCCAGAGGAAAGCGCAGCCGGAGATGTGGCGCTTTGCCGTGGACAATAGCGGTCGTGTATTGAAGGATTTTCGCGGGAAGCATGATGGGCGTCATGCTTATTGTTGTCAGGATGACGGTTGTCTGCGGAAATTTTTTAAAAACAAAAAAGGATTATCCAGAGCGTTTCGCCAACAAGTGCTGGGATTTGACGAAGGGGTGCAAGACCTCTTCGGGAGTGAGCAATGACAAAAATCAGGGTTTACGAGTTAGCTAAGGAAGCGGAAATGGAAAACAAGGACTTGGTGGCAGCCCTCATTGAGATGGGCTATGCCATTAAATCCCACAGTTCCACTCTGGATGACGAAACCGCACAGGATATCCGGCAAAGACTCGGGATAGGCCAGACTCGGACGGAAGAAAAAAGAATTCAGGGCGCCGGGCGAACGACCATTATCCGCAGAAGAACCAAGACCGTGCCGGTTGAAGTGCCGCCGGCGGAGGAAGCCCCTGTCAGGCCAAGGGTGCCAGCCGTTTCCCAGGAAGAGGCCGAAGAGGCTGTGCCGACCCGGGCCATGGAAACACTCGCGGAAAGCGACGAAGAAGCCGCACGGGGCGAGGTTGCCGAAGTGACCATGCCGTCCGAGCCGAGGGGCGAGGATGAGGAGCCTGAATTGGCTGCGCCGTCGGCGGAAGAAGAAGCCGAGGCTGTCTCGGCCGAGCCCATCGAAGAGGAAGAAATCTCCGGAGCGGAGGTGGTTGAGGAAGAATTGGAAGCGGCTGAGCCCGTGGTGGATGAGAATCATCGCAAGGGGTTCGCCCGAGTGATTAAAAGGGCTGCCATTGTCATTGCGCCCTCCGCCCCTGCCCGTACCTTTACGCCCAGACCGGCGAAAAGGCCTGAGCCGGTGAAAGGAAAACCCGTTGTTGCCCAGCTTCCAGCGGCCAAGGATGAGGGAGACAAGGGCGATGCCCTCAAGGGGAAGAAGGGTAAGCGGTTTGTGAAGTTTACCACCGAGACCGCCGAGCATGACCGGACGAAAAAAGCTCCGGTCCGCACGCAGCGGCAGGCAGATATCGATATCGAGGATGTTGACGATGCGCTTGGCGGAAAAATTCCCGCTGGTTTGCGGGTCGGACGCTCGGTGCGGAGCGGCGGCAAGAAAGGCAAGCGCCAGGGCGCTTCCTTGCAAGTCGCGGAAACAAAGGCGATCAAGAAGCGGATCAAGGTGCTGGAAACCATTACGGTTGGTGATCTTGCCCACCGCATGGGCCTCAAGGTCGGCGAGCTCATTGCCAAATTGCTGGGCATGGGGGTTATGGCCACCATCAATCAGGCCCTTGATGTTGAGACCGCGACCCTGGTAGCCTCGGACTTCGGTTACGAGGTGGAGCAGGGGGTTACCGAGGAGCAGACCATTCTTAATCTGGAAGAACAGGAAGGCGGCGGGGAGATGCTTCCCAGGCCGCCGGTGGTCACGGTCATGGGGCATGTTGACCATGGCAAGACCTCGGTGCTGGACGCCATCCGAAAAACAGACGTGGCTGCCGGCGAGGCCGGTGGCATTACCCAGCATATCGGCGCGCATTATGTGCGGTCGCCGCAGGGGGATGTGGTCTTTCTTGATACTCCGGGCCATGCGGCTTTCACGGAAATGCGTTCCCGTGGCGCCCAGGTGACGGATGTCGTTGTCTTGGTTGTTGCCGCGGATGACGGAGTCATGGACCAGACCCGCGAGGCGGTGAACCATGCCAGGGCGGCCAAGGTTCCCATTCTGGTGTGCGTCAACAAAATCGACAAGCCCGATGCCGATCCCATGCGGGTGAAAAGGGAATTGGCCGACCTGAATCTGGTGAGCGAGGAATGGGGCGGCGACACCATCTTCTGCGAAACCTCGGCCAAAACCGGACAAGGCATTCCCGAACTTTTGGAAAGCATTCATCTGCAGGCGGAAATTCTTGAGCTCAAGGCAGACCCCAACCGGCGCGCCAAGGGGCATGTGATCGAGGCCCAGCTCCACAAAGGCCGCGGGCCCGTGGCCACGGTTCTGATCGAGCAGGGAACCCTGCGGGTCGGCGATGCCTGTGTCGCCGGGATATTCTACGGCAAGGTGCGTTCTTTGACCAACGACCGCGGGGAAAGCGTCAAGGAAGCCGGACCGGCCATCCCCGTCGAGGTGCAGGGGTTGAGCGGGGTGCCGCGGGCTGGGGATGAATTTGTCGTTCTGCCCGATGAAAAACGGGCCAGGAGCGTGAGCGCCGACCGGCAGCTCAAAAGCCGCGAAGCCGAGCTGGGCACCACCACCAAGATTTCCCTGGAAAATCTCTTTGATAAATTGCAGGAAGGAAACGTCAAGGAGTTGCGGGTCGCCCTGCGCGCCGACGTGCAGGGAACCCTGGAGGCCTTCAGCAAAGCCATTGAGGATCTGGCAACCGATGAGGTCAAGGTCAGGATCCTCCATGCCGGCACCGGCACCATAACCGACTCGGATGTCTTGCTCTCCGCGGCATCGGACGCCTTTATCATCGGTTTTAATGTCCGGCCCTCGGCCAAGGTGCAGGAACTCGCCAAAAATGAAAAGGTGGATATCCGCACCTACGACGTAATCTATCATGCCCTGGATGACATCAAGAAGGCCATGGTCGGTCTGCTTGATGCCCGGTACGAGGAAAAGGTTCTCGGCGCGGCCGAGGTCCGGGAAACGTATCAGGTTCCCAAGGTCGGCACCATTGCCGGCTGTTATGTGACCGACGGCAAGATCGAGCGCAATGCCAAGGTCCGGGTCCTGCGCGAAGGCGTGGTGATTTTTACCGGGCAGCTTGCCTCCCTGCGCCGCTTTAAGGATGATGTCAAGGATGTGCAGAGCGGATATGAGTGCGGTATCGGGGTTGCCAACTATAACGACCTCAGGATCGGCGATGTGCTTGAGTTCTTTGTTCTGAAAGAGGTTGAAAGAGAGCTGTAATGGCGGCCGGAAAAACAAAATCACGGTTCGGCCTGCCTGCCGGCCTCGCGCGAAGCGAGCCGAAAAGGCGGCCAATCCGGGTGGCGGATGCCATCAAGGCCGAGATTGCCTCGCTGTTTGTGCGCAAGATCAGCGATCCCCGGTTGTACAATATTGTCATCACCTCGGTGGAGGTGAGCGATGATCTTGGACATGCCCGGGTTATGTATAGTATACTGGGAAACGAAGAGCCCAAGGATGTTGCCAAGGGGCTGGAGAGCTGCAAGGGATTCATCAGAAGCAACCTGGCCAAGGCTTTGGCGCTGCGGCATGTGCCGGTGCTTGATTTCCGGCTGGATCTCGCGGGCCAGAAGCAGGCGGAAATGGAACAACTGCTCAGGGAGATAGCGAAAGAAGATGGATCATCCCCGTGAAGAGATTGTTCGTACCCTGAAAGCGGCCAAGAATGTCCTGGTGTCGACCCATATCCACCCGGACGGCGACGCCCTTGGCTCGCAGATCGCCATGGGCAATATCCTGCGTTCCCTGGGAAAGAATGTTTTTTTGTACGGCGAGGAGCAGGTTTCCCATCTGTACCGGTTTCTGCCGGGCAGCGCAGGGATCGAGTCGTTGTTGCCTGCCCTGAACGGCTTTGATTGCGCCATTGCCCTGGACTGTGGCGATTGCCACAGGCTGGGCGCGGCCATGGACTCCCTGCTGACCGTGCATCCCTTTGTGGTTGTTGATCATCATGTCGGCCATCAGGAGTTTGGCGATCTTCGCTGGATTGCCCCGGATCGCGCCTCAACCGGCGAGATGGTCTATGACCTGGCCGAGGCCCTGGGCGCCGAGCTCAGCTACGAATCCGCCTATTGCCTGTATGCAGCCATTGTTTCCGATACCGGCTCCTTTAAATATTCCTCGACCAGTGCCGAAACCTTTCGTATCGCAGGCGAGCTTCTCCGCAAAGGGGTAAAGCCGGCCGAGGTTTCCGGCAAGCTGTTTGATAATTTCACGGTCAAGCGCCTCAACCTCATGCGGCTGGTTCTTGATTCGCTGCAATTGTATGCCGATGACCAACTGGCAATCATCGCGGCTCCGCGGGAAGTCTTTCTCAGAACCGGCACCACCCAGGCGGATGCGGAAACCTTTATCAATTATCCTCGCTCCCTGAATACCGTCAAGGTCGCGGTCTTTTTGAAAGAAACGGAGAAGGGCTTGGTTTCGGTAAGTTTGCGTTCCAAGGGCAAGGATCACGATGTGGCGCAGATTGCCGCCGCCTTTGGTGGCGGCGGGCATCGTAATGCGGCCGGGTGCAAGCTGCGGGACACCAGCATTGGCGAGGTGCGGGAAAAACTGCTGGCCGAGTTGTTGCCCCTGGTAACGCGTTAAGATGATGGAGCTTCCACCGGAGATGCCAGCCGAGGCCGAGGTTGCCTTGGCCGGGAAACCACCCGTTGCCGAACCGGCCCTTGCGGCCGGTATTTTTTTGGTGGATAAACCGGTGGGGCCGAGTTCCTTCCGGATGGTGCAACTGGTGCGCCGGGCTTTGTCCATTAAGAAAGTGGGGCATGCCGGCACCCTTGATCCCTTTGCCTCCGGCTTGCTGATCATCTGCGTGGGACGTCCTGCCACCCGCCTGATCTCGCAGTTCATGGACGGAAGCAAGCGTTATGAGGCGGTGCTCCAGCTTGGCATCGAAACCGCCACCCAGGATCTTGAGGGAGAGGTCACTGCCCGGCATGAGGTCAGGGCCTTTGGGCAAGAGGAGCTGGCGCATTGCCTGGCCGGATTTGTGGGCGAGCAAATGCAGACCCCGCCGCAGTATTCGGCGCTCAAGCATAAGGGCAAGCCCCTCTATCATTATGCCCGGCAGGGAATCACCATTGAGAAGGCGCCGCGGCTGATAACGATTTCACGGTTAGAGCTACTGGAGGCTGGACCAGACACCTTGCGCATTCTGGTGGACTGCAGCAAGGGCACCTATATCCGCACCCTGGCCGCGGATATTGGGCGCGGCCTTGGCTGCGGCGCCCATCTTATTGCCTTGCGGCGCCTGCGGAGCGGACCGTTCACCGTGGATGACGCCGTGGATGGCGCGGTGCTTCAGGATTCCCTTTCGGCGCGGCAGGAGCTGCTGGCCAAGACCCTGAGCGTGGAAGAGGTTCTGGCGAAGCTGGCCCGGCAAGAGTGATCGTGGATTGGCAAAAAGCACGCAATGACATTCAATTGACATTGTCGCAGGGATCATTTATTAAGAGGCGTACCCAATTAGGAATCGATGGTTGAAGCCGTCGCTCAACACACTTGTACAATTGAGATCCCGTAAACGGCATAAGGAGCCGTAACGAAAAGGCTCAGAGAGTACAGGTTGTTTCGCAACGGTTCCTAAATTTCTGTCGATCTCCCGAATTATTAATTCTAGTGCACGAGGAAGTCATGACACTGCAAGCGGAACAGAAAAAAGAGATTATCACCCAATACGCCCATCACGAAAAGGACACCGGCTCACCGGAGGTGCAGATTGCCCTGCTGAGTTCCCGGATCACCTATCTGACCGAGCATTTCAAGGAGCACAAGAAAGACCATCACTCCCGGCGCGGGCTGCTGAAGCTGGTCGGCCAGAGACGGCGGCTCCTGAACTACCTCAAAGGCAAAAACGTTGATCTGTACCGTGATCTGATTCAAAAGCTTGGCATCAGAAAGTAAGATGCGATAACAGCCACCGCCGGGTATCTGGCGGTGGCTCCATTTTTGCCCCTGTATGCAATCCGGCATCGCCGCTTTCGAGTGCGGCTGGGGCAGCGAAAACACCACCTTCCCATTGCGGTAATATATTTCGCCCGAGTTAGACCCGGGTGGCGCGATTGCTCCCCCGACAAGGGAAGGGGCGGCTGTTAGAGGAGAGTATATGTTTAAAAAAGTAACGATTGATCTGGGTGGACGCCCTCTCACCATTGAGACCGGCCGCCTGGCAAAACAGGCAAACGGCACGGCCCTGGTAACTTACGGCGAAACCGTGGTGCTGGTTACGGCCACCGCGGCCAAGGACCCCAAAGCGGAAATCGATTTTCTCCCTCTTACCGTGGAGTATCAGGAGCGGTTTTATGCGGTGGGCCGGATTCCGGGCAGCTTTTTCCGCCGGGAAATCGGCCGGCCCAGCGATAAGGAAACCCTTTCCGCCCGTTTCATCGACCGTCCCCTGCGGCCCCTGTTTGTTAAAGGCTATCAGCATGAGACCCAGGTAATCGCCACGGTTCTTTCGGCCGATCAGCAGAACGACCCCGATGTGCTGGCCATGATCGGCGCTTCTTGCGCTCTGATTGTTTCCGACATCCCTTTCAACGCGCCGGTGGCCGGGGTAAAGGTGGGCTATGTCGATGGCAAGTATGTGCTCAACCCCAGCCCGGAAGAGTGGGAAAAATCCCGGCTGAACCTCATCGTGGCCGGGACCAGAAATGCCGTGGTCATGGTCGAAGGCGGGGCGGACAGCCTCTCTGAGGCCGAGGTTCTTGAGGGCATCTTTTTCGGTCACCAGGCGTTGCAGCCCATCCTGGATATGCAGGAAGAGATGCGTGCCGCAGTGGGCAGGGCCAAGATGGCGGTTGCGCCGCCGGTGGTCAACGAGGCCTTGAAGGCCAAGGTGGCAGAGCTGGCCCGCGAAGGGATGCAGGCGGTCATTACCATGGCCGACAAGCAGGAGCGCAGCAATTTGTATCATCAGCTCCAGAAAGATGTCATTGCCGCCCTTGGCGATGAGTATGCCGACAGCCTCAAGGAGGCCAAGGAGCATCTCCATTCTCTGAATAAAACCATGATGCGCGACCGGATCGTCAAGGATCAGTGCCGGATAGACGGCCGCCGTTTTGACGAGATTCGCCCGATCAACTGTGAAGTTGCGGCCCTGCCGAAAGTCCATGGCTCCGCGCTGTTTACCCGGGGCGAGACCCAGGTCATGGTTTCCGCCACCTTGGGCAGCGGCGATGATGAGCAGCGGGTTGAATCCCTCACCGGCATGTCCTTCAAGCGCTTCATGCTCCATTATAATTTCCCGCCCTATTGCGTGGGCGAGGTCCGTTTCATGCGTGGTCCCAGCCGTCGGGACATCGGGCATGGCGCCCTGGCCGAGCGTGCTTTGTCGGCAGTGTTGCCCAAGGGCGATGAGTTCGCCTACACCATCCGCATCGTTTCCGAGGTCTTGGAGTCAAACGGCTCCTCCTCCATGGCCACGGTCTGCGGCGGCAGTCTTGCCCTGATGGACGCGGGCGTGCCGATCAAGAAGCCGGTTTCCGGCGTGGCCATGGGTCTGATCAAGGACGGCGAGACCATCGTCATCCTCTCGGACATCCTGGGTGATGAAGATCATCTCGGCGACATGGATTTCAAGGTCACCGGCACCGACGAGGGCATCACCGCCCTGCAGATGGATATCAAGATCGAAGGCGTTTCCAAGGAGATCATGACCAGCGCTCTGGCCCAGGCCAGGGGCGGCCGCCTCCATATTCTCGAAAAAATGAAGATGGCCATCGAGCAGCCCAGGGCGGATGTGCCTGAGCATGCGCCCAAGATCTTCAGCCTGCAGATCAATCCCGACAAGATCCGCGATCTCATCGGCCCGGGCGGCAAGATGATCAAGTCGATCACCGCCGATTACGGGATCAAGATGGATGTTGAGGATTCGGGCAAGGTAACGATTTTCGCGCCCAATGGCGAGGTTGCCCAGGCGGTTATCGCCAAGGTCAACGAGATCGCCGCTGATCCTGAAATCGGCCGGATCTACGACGGCGTTGTCCAGAAGATCCTCGATTTCGGTGCCTTTGTTCAGATCATGCCGGGGGTTGACGGCCTGGTGCACATCTCCGAGCTTGACACCAAGCGGGTCGAGAAGGTCACCGATGTTCTCAAGGAAGGCGACGAGGTCCGGGTCAAGGTTCTGGAGATCGACCAGCGGGGCAAGATCCGCCTGAGCCGTAAGGCTGTCCTGCAGGAGGAGTCGGGTTCCTGATCCATTGCCTTCGGGTACTGTTTTAGATTCTTCCAAGGGGAAGGAGGGCGCGGCCCTCTTTCCCCTTTTCCGTATCATCCTGTGACCAGTAGGGAAAACCGTGGCCAATAGCTACCAGAAAACCGTGCTCGACAACGGCATCCGGATCATCACCGAAAAGATTCCCTCCCGCACGGTTTCCGCGGGGATCTGGGTGGATGTGGGCGCCCGCGACGAGCAGCCCGACAACAACGGCAGCGCCCATTTTGTCGAGCACATGCTCTTTAAGGGCACCCCCAGCCGGACGGCCCGGGAGATCGCCCAGGAACTTGACACCCTGGGCGGCATGTCCAACGCCTTTACCTCCGGCGAGACCACCTCCTATTACGCCACGGTCCTTGATGACCAGTTGGAACACCTCGTCGGGCTCATGGGGGATATCTTCCTGAACTCGCTTTTTGAGGAGGAAGAGGTGGTGCGCGAACGGGAGGTCGTGCTCCAGGAAATATCCATGGTGGAAGACACCCCGGATGACCGGATCCATGAGCTGTTCACCGGCAATCTGTGGGGCGAGCACCCCCTCGGGTATACGGTGCTCGGACGGCGGGAGGTGGTGGCAGCCATGGATTCCAACGGACTGCGGGAGTATATGCGCCGCCAGTACACGCCAGGCAGGATCGTCATCGCCGCCTCGGGCAATGTGGAGCACGAGAAGTTCTGCCGTCTCTGGCAGAAGCAGATGGGCGCCTTGGCCGAACCCGGCACAAGCCTTCGCCGGCAGCCGCCCACCGCGCTTGCGCCGGTACGCAAGCTCTATAAGAAAAGTCTGGAGCAGGCGCATCTGGTGCTTGGCACTTACGGCCTGCCCATTGTGGCGCCCGAGCGGTATGCCCTCTATCTGCTGCATGTTCTTCTCGGCGGCAACATGAGCTCCCGGCTTTTCCAGGAGGTCCGCGAGAAAGAGGGGCTGGCCTATTCCATCTATTCCTATCTCTCCTCCTTCACCGACAGCGGCTATCTCGGGGTGTACATGGGAGTCGATCCGGCAGTGGTGAACAAGGCCATGGCGGTGGTTGCCAGGGAAATACAAGGGTTGCGCCAGGGGTGTGTTTCGAGTGAGTTGCTGGACAGGGCCAAGGATTACGCCAAGGCCGGGATTTACCTTTCCGCCGAGAATATGGAATCCCGCATGACCAGAATCGCCAGAAATGAGCTGACTTTTGGCCGTTATATCTCCTTTGACGAGGTCGCCGCGGGGTTTGACCAGGTGCGGCAAGAGGATATTGGCGACCTGGCCGTCCGGCTTTTTGGCCAGCCGCTGTTCGCCACTGTTCTTGGCCCGCTCAAGGCAAAGGATATAGACTGGCGCCCCCTTGATTTGGAGTAAACGTTCAGCAGCACCGCATCTGCTTTGTCATCGGTCTGCTCATGTGCAGTAGCACACTTCGCAGACCTCTTCCTTGCAGCTACGGCTCTGCTGAACGTTTACATGTTTCCCCCTTTTGGGTAACTGGTTACGATCTGGAGTAGAAGATGACCGAAACACATACTATTCAATTGTCCTGGCTCGATCCGGCAACGCATGCTGATCTGCCCTTGCCTGCCTACCATTCCGAACTGGCTGCGGGCATGGATGTGGCCGCGGCCGTGGTTGAGCCGGTGGTGATCGCACCTGGGGAGATCCGGTTGCTGCCCTCCGGTTTTGCCGTGGCTCTGGCTCCTGGCTATGAGTTGCAGGTGCGGCCCCGGAGCGGGCTGGCCATCAAGCACGGGATCACCGTGGTCAACAGCCCCGGCACCATTGATGCCGATTACCGGGGCGAGGTGAAGATCGGGTTGATCAACCTGGGCAGCGAATCGTTCACCATCCACCGGGGCGACCGGATCGCCCAGTTGGTGCTGGCCCCGGTCTGCCGGGCCACGGTGATCGCGGTGGACAGGCTTGACGAGACCCTCCGTCAGGACGGCGGGTTCGGTCATACGGGCCTGGGGCAGGTAAAAGGCTAAAGGGGCAAGGAGAAAGGATCATGCCCTTTAGCCTTTTACCTTTAACCTTTTTTGGGTGATCCATGCGATTTTGTGTACTTGGGAGCGGCAGCAAGGGCAATGCGACCTTTGTCGAGTCCGGGCAGACGCGGCTTTTGATCGACGCCGGATTTTCCGGCAAGGAGATTGAGCACCGTCTGGCCGGAATCGGAGTTGGCGCGGAGACCCTCTCCGGCATCCTCATTACCCACGAACACACCGACCATATCAAGGGCGCGGCTATTCTCTCCCGCCGTTTTCGCTTGCCGGTCTTTATCAATGAAGCAACCCTGGCCGCAGCCGGGACGGTTCTGGATAAGCTTTCTCAATGCCATCCCTTTGTCACGGGCGAGACCTTCGTCTTTCAGGATTTTCAGATCCATCCCTACGCGATCTCCCACGACACCGCTGATCCCGTCGGGTTTCTCCTCAACAACGGCCGGGCGCTCATGGGATACTGCACCGATACCGGGGTGGTGTCCAAGCTGATGCGCCACCGGTTGAGCAATTGCCACGGGCTGGTGCTCGAATGCAACCACGACCCGGAGCTGCTCCGCAACGGGCCTTATCCTCCATCCCTGCAACAGCGGGTGCGCGGCAAGAGCGGGCATCTGGCCAATGAAGACGCTGCCGGGTTTCTGAGCGATATCCTGCACGACGGTCTGGAGCATGTGGTCCTGTCCCACCTCAGCGAAACCAACAACCGGCCGCATCTTGCCGAGAACGCCATGAACGCCATGCTGGAGGCACTCCGGCAGCAGCGGGGCGCGTGCCCGGTGCCCGTGATCTCCCTTGCCCATCAGGACAGGGTTGGCGAGGTGGTCACGCTGCGAGGCAGCGCGGGGTGATGCCTTGTAAAAGACGCTTTCCCTGGCGGCTGGGCGCGACCTCCTGCGTGCTGCCCGCGGACATCATGACCAATGTCCGGGCGTTGGCTCCCCTGGTGGACGATGTCCAGTTGCTCTTTTTTGAAAGCGCGGCCAAAAGCCGTCTGCCCCAGCCTTTTGATGTGCAGGCGTTGCGGGAGATTGCCGAGGCGCACAGCCTCAGCTATACCGTGCATCTGCCCACCGACTTGGCCCTGGGCGCTTCGGCAAGGGTTGAGCGGCAGGAGGGCATCGCTGAGATTCTCCGGCTTATGGCGCAGTTGGCCCCTCTTGGGGTGCTGAGTTTTGACCTGCATCTGCTCCGGGAGCCGGACCTGCCCGAAGCGGCCTGGCTTGAGAATTTGGCTGCCAGCCTGGAAGAATTGTCGGGTGCCTTGGGGGCAGAAAAAAGGCTGGTTGCGGTCGAAAATATCGAGTATGCATTCGGGCTGGTGGCCCCTCTGGTTGAGGAATACGGCTTTCCCGTCTGCCTGGATTTCGGGCATCTTGTCCATTATGGTCATGATTTGGAAAATGGTTTGGGCTTGCTGTCCCGGGTCCGCCATCTTCATTACCATGGGGTGTGGGACGGCAGGGATCATCAAGCCTTAAACGATGCGGAGCAGGCCGGGATGCTGGGCAGAAGGCTGGCCGAGGTTGGGTATGACGGCGTGGTCACCCTGGAGATGTACAGCCTGGAAAAGTTGAAGGGTTCGCTGGCGCTTCTTGATACGGCGTGGCAGTCTTTCAGTCGCAGATAAAAGGTGACAAAGACTTTCGCAAAAGCCAAAAAAGTTCCCTCCCCCCTCGGGGGGAGGGTTAGGGAGAGGGGGAACTAGCTGTAAAATAAGCAGGTTGAATTTTCCCTCTCCCCCGGCCCCTCTCCCGCATGCGGGAGAGGGGAGTAAAATTTGAAGCTCGTTTTGTAAAAAGCACCAACAATATCGCGCCGCAAATTGGCTGCGGAGAAATACAGGAGAAGAAAACATGATACGAACAGCGGAAGAATTGCAGGCAGCCTGCGCGGCCATTGAACCGGCCAGTAAAGAGGTCATGACCCAGGCCCAGGCCAAGCTCAATAACCTGACCAAGCCCCTGGGCAGCCTCGGCAAGCTGGAGATGCTGGCGGCCAGAACCTGCGCCATGCGGAGAACCATTGCTGCCAAGGTGGAGAAAAAAATCATCCTCACCTTTGCCGGGGACCACGGCGTGGTGGCCGAGGGGATCAGCGCTTTCCCCCAGGAAGTCACCCCGCAGATGGTCCTCAATTTTCTGGCCGGAGGCGCAGGGGTCAACGTGCTGGCTCGCCATGTGGGGGCGGAGGTGCGGGTGGTCGATGTGGGCGTGGCCGTGCCGATCGAAGCCGAGGGATTGCGGCAATGCAAGGTTCGGCCCGGCACCGACAACATGGCCAAGGGACCGGCCATGAGCATCGACGAGACCGTTGCGGCCATCGGGGTCGGCATGGCCATGGCCCGCGAGGCCATCGAGGATGGCGCTGAGATTCTGGGCACCGGTGACATGGGCATCGGCAATACCACCCCGTCCGCCGCGCTCTTTGCCGCGTTGCTGCCCGCCAAGGTAGCCGATGTAACAGGGAGGGGCACCGGCATCGACGACGCCATGCTGCTCCACAAGATCGCGGTGATCGAGCAGTCCCTGGCCGTGAACCGGGAGCGGCTGGATTCTCCCCTTGGGGCGCTGGCTGCGGTGGGAGGTCTGGAGATTGCCGCCATCTGCGGTTGTATTCTGGAAGCAGCTCGGAGCAAAATTCCGGTGGTGGTGGACGGCTTTATCTCCAGCGCCGGAGCCCTGGTCGCCCAGCGGTTTGCCCCCCATGTTCTCGACTACTGTTTCTTCAGCCACATGTCGGCGGAGCAGGGCCACAAAATCTTCTTTGAGAAGATGGGGTTGAGCCCCCTGCTGCACCTTGACCTGCGCCTTGGCGAGGGCACCGGCGCGGCCCTGACCATGAATCTGGTGGAGGCGGGGCTCAAGATCATGAACGAGATGGCCACCTTTGGCGAGGCCGGGGTGAGTGAGGCCGGTTGAATAACATGCTGCTGGCCGCCCGGATTGCCATCGCCTTTCTCACCATTCTGCCTGTGCGGCTGCCTGCGGAGTTGCCCACAGACGGCCTCAGGCGGAGCGCCGCTTTTTTCCCCTTGGCTGGCTGGCTGATCGGCGGGTTTCTGGCCGGAGGCGCCTGGCTTGTGGTCTGGGCCAACCTTCCCCCGCTGGTGAGTGCGGTGCTGCTGGTGGGGCTTGGAGCCTGGCTGACCAGGGGGCTACACCTTGATGGTCTGGCCGACCTGTTGGATGGTCTGGGTGGCGGGCAAACCCCGGAGCGACGTTTAGCGATCATGAAGGATTCGGCCATTGGCGCCTTTGGGGTGATCGGGTTGGTGCTGCTGCTTGCCATGAAGACAGCCTGCCTCGCCGCCCTTGTTGTCAACGGCGGGAACCCCCTTTTCTTTGCCCTATTCGCCGGGCCTATGGCTGCCCGCTGGGCCATGGCCACCTTGGCCTGCGGCACGCAATATCCAAGGGAGATCGGCACCGGCCACGCCTTTGTCGGCAAGGTCGGCTTGAGGGAACTGGCGCTGGGCGGTCTCCTGCTGGCGCCGCTGATCTGGTGGAACTGGTCGGCTGGATTGATTATTCTCGGCGCGGCAATGCTGCCTGCCCTGTGGCTCCGGTTTAAGGCGAGCAGGGCGCTGGGCGGTATCACCGGCGATGTGTTGGGGGCTTCCTGTGAGTTGGGAGAGGTCTGCGGCTGGTTGGCTGCGGTGCTCTTATTCACCGTCTGAGTTCGTAGGATGCGGTGAGGAACGAACCGCATCAATCGCGATTCATCAAGACCTCGACCGATGCGGTTCGCAGGCTCACCGCATCCTACGGGCTTGTGAGTATGCGAGTTTATATCAGCGTCTTAATCGCTTTGTCGGTATCCCTTGTTTTTTATCCTGTTTCATTGGCTGAACCACTTGGCCCTGTTATGAGCAGAAAGGGTGAAGTCTATGAGCTGAAACTTCCTGCTACGGTTAAAAAAGCCCTCGCCAATTTCAATCCCCGATTCCACCCCTGGAAAGCGACTGATTATGCTGCGGAAGTCCGGCATGGTGGTCACCAGGAGAAATTGAAGAACCGTGCGCCATTTGCGCTCGTCGTTGACGCCAATGGAGATGGGAAAGACGACCTGATCCTTGATGGGCACGATCACCAGAAGAGCTTGTTGATCGGCGTAGTGTCGAAGGGGTCTCGATACGAGGTTTTGATTCTTCGCGAGTCGGAACTTGTTGATCCCCAAACCTTGGAATGTCAATTTGGTGGCAATAAACAGTGGGGTTTCGCATACTATCTCTGGCTCGCTGAAAAAAAGAGCCCTGATTCGCCAATTTTCCGCCTCGCCTGGCCGCAACAGAGTAACGCTGCGGGAGAACTTTTAAACGATGGCGGAACGGTGGGCTACTATTTCAAAGAAGGCCGATTCGAAGCGGAAGAGAGCCCTCCTCTTTGAGTGCATGGTGGCTCCGCTGCAAGCAACCCGTTCGGTGCGATGAAGGCTGTGAAGTATGAATCGACGAAAAATTCTTCTTCTGATCATGGCCGGCATCGTCGTTTTTTGCTGGTATGTGGCGCAATTCGACGGCGCTCCGCAGCCGGTTGATCCGCTCCTTGTGGCCCCGCTTCCCGAAGCCCCGGCCTGGCAGTCACAACCGACGCTTCTGCAACATATCAACGAGCCGGCGACGATCTACATCGTGACCGGCATGCCGGGGCCCGATGGGCTGTTTGACGCTCTCCGCCTGGAGGTAAAGAGCGGGGCTCGTTCATCGGCGCGAATCAAGTTTGGTCCGAACACGGCCTTCACCCCTTTCGATTCGGCAGAGACCGTTGGTATCCCGGCTATCGAATTTCGCGGGCTGAAGCATCGCCGTCCGACTCCGTATCTTTTCAAGTTTCCAGGTCCGGGTGGCCCCGGCTTTGATTTTGTGGACTCCGCTACCGGGGTGGTGCATATCGTTGCGGGAACGGGTAATAGCAAGCGCACCCTGCTGACCGTCACCCTTATAAATTCGAGCAGCATACCGGAGATGCGCTCCCTCCTCTGGTCGGACCGGTCGCGGCGTTTGGCGGCGGTTCTCTGGCGGGAGTCTGGCCTCTGGACTTTGTATCTGTTTTCCTTGATTCCAGCTCAGACGTAGATGTTCGCTCCCTCCATCAGGTTTGTAATGAAAGGGGCGTAACAAGGTGTCAATGATCAAGTCCGCTGATTAAGCCAGCCCGCTCTGGGCACAAAAAAGAGGGGGAGTCGATTGACTCCCCCTCTTTTTTTAGATCAGCCTGGCAACAGTCTGAAACGGGAACAAATCCCGTCTCCCTAGTCGCCCTACTCTTACAAATTAAACAGCAAATCGCTATAGGTCGGCACCGGCCAAAGATCAGCCGGCATGATGGCCTCAAGCGCGTCGATGTCTCCGCGCAGATCAACCATGGCGGGGAAGACCTTGTCGCGGTAGGCTGCGCCCTGCTTGGCCACGTCGGAGATACCCTGGGCCTTCTTGGTCTCATCCTCCAGCTTGGCCACCTTCTTGCCTGCAGATTCCAGGTGTTTGCCAACCTGCTCCAGCAGACCCTTCTGCACCGAGCCGTACTTGCCGGCCGCGGCCAGGGAGGCGCCAAGTTCGGCGACAAACTGGATGGCCGCCGGGATGAACTGGCGCTTGGTCATGTGGATGGCGGTGAGGGCCTCGATGTTGATGTGCTTGGCGTACTGCTCGACATAGATGTCGTAGCGGGAGTGCAGCTCATCTTTTGAAAGCACGTTGTACTTGCCGAAGAGCTTGATCGCCTTGGGGGTGACAAAGGCCTTGAGCGCATCCACGGTGTTGCGGGTGTTGGGCAGACCGCGTTTTTCGGCCTCTTTGGCCCACTCGGCGGAGTAGTTGTTGCCGTTGAAGACGATCCGGCCATGCTTGGTCATGACTTCCTTGAGGATGGCGAGGATCTCCTTGTTCACGTCCTTGGCTTTTTCCAACCGGGTGGCGATCTCATCCAACGCCTCGGCGGCAATGGTGTTCAGCGCCACGTTGGGGCCGGCGATGGACTGGGAGGAACCGACCATGCGGAACTCGAACTTGTTGCCGGTGAAGGCAAAGGGCGAGGTCCGGTTGCGGTCGGTGTTGTCCATGGGCAGCTCGGGCAGGGAATCAACCCCGATCTTCAAGGTCTGGCAGGCGCCCTTCTTGCAGATCTTCTCGCCCTTGGCCAGCTTCTCCAGCACGTCGGAAAGCTCATGGCCCAGGAAGATGGAGATGATCGCGGGCGGAGCCTCGTTGGCGCCCAACCGGTGATCATTGCCGGAGCTGCCGCAGGTGGCGCGCAGGATGTCGGCATGGGTGTCCACGGCCTTGATCAAGGCGGAGATAAAGACCAGGAATTGAGCGTTGTCTTCCGGAGTCTGGCCCGGCTCAAGCAGATTGATGCCGTCGTCGGTGGAGAGCGACCAGTTGTTGTGCTTGCCGGAGCCGTTTACCCCGGCGTAGGGCTTCTCGTGCAGCAGGCAAACCATGCCGTGGCGCAGGGCCACCTTCTGCATGGTCTCCATGACCAGTTGGTTGTGGTCGGTGGCCATGTTGGTGGTGGTGAAAACCGGGGCCATCTCAAACTGGGCCGGGGCAACCTCGTTGTGCTTGGTCTTGGAGGAGATGCCCATTTTCCACAGCTCGATGTCCAGATCCTTCATGTAGGCGGAAACGCGGTCCTTGATGGCGCCGAAGTACTGGTCTTCCAGCTCCTGGCCCTTGGGGGCGGGGGCGCCGAACAGGCTGCGGCCGCAGGTCATCAGGTCGAGGCGTTGCAGGTAGTACTCTTTCTCCACCAGGAAGTATTCCTGCTCCGCGCCCACGGTGGAGCCGACGGTCTTGGAGGTGGTGTTGCCCATGGCCCGGAGTACGCGCAGGGCCTGCTTGGCCACGACGTTCATCGAGCGGAGCAGGGGGGTTTTCTTGTCCAGGGCCTCGCCTTTGTACGAGCAGAAGGCGGTGGGGATGCAGAGGGTCACGTCGCCGGATTCGTCCTCCTTGAGGAAGGCGGGAGAGGTGCAGTCCCAAGCGGTGTAGCCCCGGGCCTCGAAGGTGACGCGCAGGCCGCCGCTGGGGAAGGAGGATGCGTCCGGCTCGCCCTGGATCAACTGCTT
This sequence comes from Desulfobulbaceae bacterium UBA2273, assembly GCA_002347095.1. Taxonomy (GTDB): domain Bacteria; phylum Desulfobacterota; class Desulfobulbia; order Desulfobulbales; family Desulfurivibrionaceae; genus Thiovibrio; species Thiovibrio ferrireducens. The sequence goes on from DDWZ01000011.1 coordinate 218,593, forward strand.
GCCGGAAAACTCCATGATCACCCCGCCATCATCGGTGGGGGAGATGAAGGAGTCGTGCTTTTCCGCGGTGATGCCGGTAAGGGGCTGAAACCAGTGGGTGTAATGGCTGGCGCCTTTTTCGATGGCCCAGTCCTTCATGGCGTTGGCCACCACGGAAGCAACGTCCGGCGGCAGGATTGAGCCGGTGTTGATGGTTTTTTGCAGAGCCTTGTAGGTCTCCTTGGGCAGCCGTTCCTTCATGGTTTTGTTGTTGAACACGTTGGAGCCGAACAGTTCGGGCACGGTCATCAGGTTCTGGTCGTGGTCGTTGCCGCAACCGCAGGTGCAATTGTCACTCATTGTCTTTCTCCTTATTTTTTTGGTGCTGAAGGGTAAGGTTGAAAATCTCCCACGCCCGGCGCAAAAGGGGGGTGGGTGTTAGTTTGAGCCAATCGCTGAAGGTTGGCGTTGTTTGCGTGCGATGTGTTTACCATTGCGGTTTTGTCCCGGTTTCTTTTTCCGCGATATGGAGAAGGGCCTGTGAGATTTCTGCCTGGAAGGAAGGGCTGTTGATCTTGGTGGCAAAGGAGTCCAGGGCGTAGAAAACATCCACCACCTGATCGCCGTCCGAGCTGATTCGGGCCCGGTGGATGTTGAGTTCAAAATCGGCCAGGGTGCGGGTGATGTCGTAGAGCAGCCCGGGCCGGTCATTGGCGAAAACCTCGATGATCGTATACTGTTCCGAAGCGTTATTGTCTATAACAACCCGTGGGGCGGCCTGCACGTTTTTTTGGCCGGGTGCGCGGAAGGCGGTGCGGAATTTATCCACCAGCCGGTGGCTCAACCCCAACCGGTTTTTCAGGGCCAGATTGAGATCCTCGCCCAATGCCCGCCAGTCTTGCTCCGCATAGGTCTGCTCCGCCGCCGGGCGGACATTGAGCACATCCACCGCCGTGCCGTCTTCCCAGGTGAAGATCTGGGCGCTTACCACATTGAGGCCGTGCAGGGCCAGGGTGCCGCAGATCTTGGCCAGCAGGCCGGTGGAGTCGCGGGTCATTATCAGGACCGACCAGAACAGGGAGTGATCGCCGGCTTCGACGATGGCCGGTTGTTCGTTTTTTAACCCTGCGCGCAGCTTGAGGTGGTGGGCCACCTCTTCCGGGGGAAAGCTCAGCAGATATTCCTCCGGCAGGATCCCGTAATCGATCGGGGCTGCTTTCCCCAGCAGCGCCCGAACCTGCGCAAGCATCCAGTCCGCACCCTGGCTTTTGTCGGGGAGGGTGGCATCCTTTCGTTCCAGCAGGTGGGCGATTTTGAGGGATATCTCCAGGAGGAGGGCCCCCTTCCATTCGCTCCAAGCCGTGGGGCCGGTGGCCTTGGCGTCGGCGATGGAAAGCAGATACAGCATGGCCAGACGTTCCGGGCTCTGGATCTGCTCGGCGCATTGCCGGATAAAAGCGTCATCCTCAAGATCGCGGCGCAGGGCGGTGACGGAGAGGAAGAGATGTTTTTCCACGAGAAACTGGAGGCAGGCGCTTTCCGCCTTGGTCAGCCCCAGGCGCTTGGCGATTCCCGCGACAAGTTCGCTGCCGCGTTGGGCGTGGTCCTCGTGGTGGCCCTTGCCGATGTCGTGCAGGAGGGCGGCCAGGGCAAGGACATGGGGCGACTCGACGCCCGCGAACGGGGTTTTGCTGAGGGTAAGCTTTTTCAGCTCCGCCACGGTTTGCAGGAGATGCCGGTCAACCGTGAAGACATGGTAGACATCGTGCTGGGCCAGAGCGCGGATCTGCTCGAATTCGGGGAGGTAGGCGGTGAGCAGCCCGGTGTCCAGCATGACCGAAAGGACCCCCTCCACGTCCCGCGCGTTTTCCAGGACATCGAGAAAGGATTTGGCCATGCGTTTTGAATGCCGCAACTTGTCGTCCACCAGATGGAGATTGGCGGTGACGATTTTTCGGCTGCGATGATGGATTTCAAGGCCTGTCTTGCCGGCCTGGGCAAAGAGGCGCATCAGCAGATGGGGGCGTTTCTCGATCAGCGCCTGGCCGGTGAGGTGGAGCCGGTCCTGACGCACTGTGATTCCGGGTTCGATGGTCTGCTCAACCGGGTTGGCGCGAGGTGCTCCCAGGGTTTCGTCGACATGTGCAAAGAACAGGTCGGTGGTGGTGGCAATGGTTTGCAGATGCCGGTAGATATCCTGCATGAAGCGCTCAACCCCCAGGGTGCCGGGGGTGTCCGGATATTTGAAGGCCTTGGCCATCTCCACCTGATATTCGAAGAATAGCTGGTCGTTTTTTCGGCCGCTGAGGTAGTGGAGCCGGTTGCGGATCTTGATCAGGAAATCCCAGGCCTGACCAAAGGCTTCTTTTTCTTGGGGCGAGATCAGGCCTGCTTCCTCGATGTCTTGCAGTTCTTTCAGGTCGAAGAGGGCGTGGCTCACCCAGAGCATGGCCTGGATATCGCGGAAGCCGCCCCGGCTTTCCTTGATGTGCGGTTCCAGTTGGTAGCCGTGCATGCCGTAGCGTTGATGGCGGTTGTTGCGGTGTTGCATCATGTTATGCAAGAATTCCCGTCGGTGCCCTGCTATCAGTTCCCGGTGGAAGGCCTGGTGCATTGCGCTGAACAGCGGCGCCGAGCCTGCGAGATGGCGCGCGTCCAGCAGCGCCACCTGAAAAAAGAAGTCCTGTCTGGCGTCAGCCAGGCAGGCATCCAAGGTTCTCACTCCGTGTCCCACCTCAAGGCCCGCATCCCAGAGGGGATAAAACAGGGCCTCGGTTACCACTCCGAGGCGGTCTTCGCTCCCCGGCGCATGGAGCAGGAGGAGGTCGATGTCCGAATAGGGGAACAACTCTCTCCTGCCGTAGCCGCCGAGGGCCACGAGGCTCATGCCCTCTGTCGCCTCGGGGCAGTTGTTGAAGAGGCCGGCAAGATAGTCGTCAATGAGCTGCGAGTGTCTGTGGAGCAGGGGGCGGCCGCTCAACCCCTGTCGCCAGAGATACTCCAGGGCGTCCCGCTTTGCCCGCAGCTCAACATCAACCACCCTAGATCGCCTCTTTTCCCGTTTCCCCCGTGCGGACGCGGACAACCTCTTCCACCGGCAGGACGAAGATTTTGCCGTCGCCGATCTTGCCGGTGTTGGCGGTTTCCCGGATCTTGGTGACCACGGCCTCCACCATGGCGGCCTCCACGATGATCTCGATCTTGACCTTGGGGATGAAATCGACGATGTATTCCGCGCCGCGATAAATTTCCTTGTGTCCCTTCTGGCGACCGTATCCCTTGACCTCGGAGATGGTCATGCCCTTGATGCCCATGTCGTTCAAGGCGTCCTTGACCTCATCCAGCTTGAACGGTTTGATGATTGCTTCGATCTTCTTCATGCAATTCTCCTTTTCTTGTAACTGCCCGGCAGCACCGCATCTGCGTTGTCATCGGCCGGCTCATGTGCACCAGCACACTTCGCCGACTTCTTTCTAGCAGCTACGGCACTGCCGAACAGTTACGGTTTCTGGCTTTTTTCGTTTCCCGGCTCCAAGCTGGATAGTTACGCGCTATTAGAGTGAATACCCGATTTCGCTGTGCTGGGTCAGATCCAGCCCCTGCACCTCTTCCTCCTCGCTCACCCGGAGACCGATCACCAGGTCAACAACCTTGAGGATGATGAATGTTACCACAACCGAGTAACCAATGGTGGTAAAGGCATCCATGGCCTGGATTCCCAGGAGCTGCGGATTGCCGAAGAAGAGGCCGTCCTTGCCCGCGGCATTGACCGCGGTGGTGGCGAACAGTCCGGTGGCCAGAGCGCCCCAGAGACCGCCCACGCCGTGGACCCCGACCACGTCAAGGGCGTCGTCGTAACCGACCCGGCTCTTGGCCAGCACCGCGAAGTAGCAAAGAGCGCCGGCCACCAGGCCGATGAGCACCGCCGAGATGGGGGAGACAAAACCGGCCCCGGGGGTGATGGCGACCAGACCGGCGATGGCGCCGGAGGCCGCGCCCAGGGTGGTGGGCTTGCCCTGCACCAGCCATTCCGCGATCAGCCAGGAAAGCAGGGCCGCACCAGTGGCGACCTGGGTGGTGAAAAAGGCATTGACCGCGACGCCGTTTGCGGACAGGGCGCTGCCCGCGTTGAAGCCGAACCAGCCGAACCAGAGGATGCCTGCGCCCAGCATGGTCATGGTCAGGTTGTGGGGATGAAAAGACTCCTTGCCCCACCCCTTGCGTTTGCCGAAGACCAGGGCGGCGACCAGGGCGGCCGCGCCGGAGTTGATGTGAATCACGGTGCCGCCAGCGAAATCAAGGCCGCCGTGGCCGCTGATCCAGCCCCCGCCCCAGACCCAGTGGCATACGGGCAGATAGACCAGGGTGGACCAGAGAACGGTGAACAGAAGAAAGGCCGGGAATTTCACCCGCTCCGCAAAGGTGCCGGTGATCAGCGCCGGGGTGATGACGGCGAACATCAACTGAAAGGCGCAGAACAGCAGATGGGGAATGGTGGCCGAATATTTGCCGGGCTCAAGGCCGACCCCGGCAAGTCCCGCCCAGTCCAGATTGCCGATCAGGCCGTTCACGTCAGGGCCAAAGGCTAGGGAGTAGCCATACACCACCCAGATGATCGAGACAACGCCCAGGCAGACAAAGCTTTGCAGGATAGTGCTCAAAACATTTTTCGAGCGAACCATGCCGCCATAAAAAAGCGCCAGTCCCGGGGTCATCAGCATGACCAGGGCGGTGGCAATCAGCATGAATGCGGTATCACCTGTGTCCATAAGTATATCCTCTTCCAGTACATGGTTTGCTGTGTTTCTGCGTCAGCGGCAGCTATGCATGCTGTGGAGGAACAATAGCAAGTGTCGTGCCAGAGGGGTTGTTTGTTGTAACATGCTGATTTTGTGTTGATATGGCGTTTTTCTGGCTGTCGCGGAAGGCGGGATAAATAACAAAAAAGTGAAAAAATTCTAAATTAAATACAAATTTGTTATTTTTTAGCGACGGATGTGGGTCAGGAGAGGTGGTACTGGTTGAAGATAATCGATTCGATGGGGGCTTCGGGCCATTGTTTCTGGAGCCAGGCGCGCAGCTCTTTGTTCATCTCGCCGCGGGCCAGGGAATACCTGCGCAATTCCTCAAGGGGCTTGTTCTGGAAGAATTGGTAGATTATGTCGCGGACAAAGATCTTTTTGTCCGCAGGGGGGTCTTCCTGTTCCGCGAAGGAGGCGATCAGGGTGATGTCCACGAGGACAAAGGTCACCGGCTGGCCGCTGTTCGGGTTGTTCACCGGGATAATGAAAGCGGGGAAGGGCCATTTTTTTCTGACCTTTCCCGGATGGAGCTGACTGGCCTGGTTTCCTGTTCGGGGCGCTGTTCCGATTGAACGTCCGTCAGGGAACGGCATCCCGGTTCCCGAACGCTGTCCTGGAGCGGAGGAACTCGGGAGAAGCGAGGGGCTCGGCCTGAGCATGACGCTTGCAACAAAAACGAGGGCAACAAGGACGAAAGGGAGGGCGTACAGAGGGATACGTACAAAAATGGGAAAAGATTGCAGGCGGGTGAACTGCGCTTGGGCGACTTTTTGGGCGGCGAGCAGAAGGGGGGTGATTGCGCCAAGGCTGGGAAGGATTTTTTTCGGTTGGGCGCCTGGAGCGCCGCTCTGGTCCGGAATGCCGGAAAGGGTTTTTTCCAGGGAGGAGTCGAGGTCTTTGGCGCCAACTCCGGCCGTTACGGTGGGCTCGTTTTCCTCAAGAAAGAAATCCTCCCCCTCTTTCTCGTCGGAGAAAAAAGCATCATCCTCGGCCTGAAAGGCGGACTCCCAATCCTCTCCCCAGTTTGTTTCATCGTGGTCGGCAGGGGTCTCCGTGCTGGCGAACTGGTCAACGGACTGGGGAGGACGTTCGTCAGCCATGATTTAGGTCAGAATATCTTGTTGAGTTTTTCGGAAAGGGTTTCAGCGGTGAAAGGTTTCACGATGTACTGGCTGACCTTGGCCTTGACCGCCAGGATAATATTGTCTTGCTGCGCTTCCGCCGTCACCATGATGAAGGGGGTGTTGGCCATGCTGGTATCGGCGCGAACCGCTTTCAGCAGATCCAGGCCGGTCATCTTGGGCATGTTCCAGTCCGAGATGATCAAGCCTATTTTTTCCGATTTCAGGACGTTCAATGCCGTGGTGCCGTCGTCCGCTTCGATGATGTTTTTGAAGCCGAGCTGGGTGAGAATGTTTTTGACTATGCGTCGCATGGTGGCAAAATCGTCAACCACGAGAATTTTCATATTCGGATCAGCAGCCATATTTCCTCCCTAACATCTGTATGGTACGAGTGGCCTGGGGGCATGTTCGCAATGGTAATAAAAAAATGATATTGATTTTAGTGTAACTGTAACAATTGATTTTGGAAATAAAAAAAGAGGGTTATGGAGAGACGCGCCTTATTTCCGGATGATTCCTTCGCGTTGCGCCCCGCGGAAAGAGAACTTCCATGCAAGCGCGGCTCAACTCGCCAGGCTTTTTTTGAGCTTGGCGCGGAGGCGGAGCATCGCCTTGCTGTGCATCTGGGAAATGCGTGATTCCGTATAGCCCAACACCTCGCCGATTTCCTTCATCGTCAGTTCTTCCTGATAATAGAGGGAGACGGTCAGTTTCTCCTTTTCCGGCAGACCGGCGATGGCGCTGGCCAAGAGTTCCCTGATCTGGCTCAGGTTGAGAGAGGTGAACGGGTCGCGGTCGTCCATGGCAAAGGTTTCTGCCAAGGTGGGCTCGCTGGTTTCCATTGATTTTTGCCGGAGAAACTCAATATCCATGAAAGAGACGGACTTGGTTTCATCGAGCAGCTTGTAGAAATCGTCAAGGGCAAGGCCCATGGTTTTGGCTACTTCTTCGTCCGTGGCAGGTCTGCCCATCTGTTTTTCGATGTCGGCGTAGACTTTTTCCAGGTCCGTGGTTTTCCGCCGGACCGAGCGCGGAACCCAGTCCAAGGCGCGAAGTTCGTCCAGCATCGCCCCCTTGACCCGGAACTCGGCATAGGTTTTGAACTGGACGTTTTTGGAGACATCAAATTTATTGATGGCGTCGATGAGGCCGATGATCCCGCAACTGATGAGATCATCGAGGGAAACCTGCGCCGGAAGGCGAGCCGCCAGACGTGCCGCGATATACTTAATCAGCGGGGTGTAGGTCAGAATCAGCTCGTTGCGCTTTTCGGCGCTGAGCGGTTCCGCCTGACTGAAAAAGGTATTCGTATAGTCCTTGAACTTGGGTGACGGCTGTTTGCTCATACCGGATAGGCCCGCGGGGGCAAAGGAGATTGATGGCCTGCAATATGAAAAAGTATATTACAGATCAACGAGTCCCTGCCAGAAAAATTTTATGTTGCCATCGGCTTTCGTCTCGGGTTCTTCCTGGGCAATATTGGCGGCCAGCTTGCTGAACATCTTGCTGGAAGGGGCATCCGGGAAGATGTCCGACACCAGCCGCTGTTCGCGAACCGCGGTGGGCAGCTTGCTGTCATAGGGGATATACCCGAGATAATCCAGGGAAAGCGAGTCGAGAAAACGGTCGGCCACAATGCTCAGCTTGCGGAAAACAGACAGGGCTTCCTTTTCGGAGCGGGCGAGATTGACCAGGATGCGGAATTTTTTCACGTCATGCCGGCTGGAAAGAACCTTGACCAACGCGTAGGCATCGGTCAGGGAGGTCGGTTCCGGGGTGAGGATGATGATGCGCTCCCGCGCGGCCAGGTTGAAATAGATCACATTGTTGTTGATGCCAGCGGCCGTATCGATCAGCATGATATCGATTTTTTGGGCCAGGGCGGACATCTCCGCCAAAAAGTACAGCCGTTGCTGTTCGGTAAGATCCGCCAGCTCCATGATGCCGGAACTGGCCGGCAGAATGAGCAACCCGGCCGGGCCTTGCACCAGGACCTCGGCAAGTGTTTTTTCACCCATGAAAACGTGGTGGAGGTTGTAGCGCGGGGTCAGGCCGAGCAGGATGTCGACGTTGGCCAGATTGAGGTCCGCGTCAAGGATGAGCACCTTTTTTCCCGCTTTTGCCAGGTTATAGCCAAGATTGGTGACGATATTGGTTTTGCCGACCCCGCCCTTGCCGCTGGTCACGCAAACAACCCGCGGTTGGGCTTCGGTATTGCCGTAAGGCGCCGCCATTCTTTTCCCCCGGGTTTGCGAGTGGGTCATAATTCTTTCCAAAGTTTCCGCCTGATTCATGATAGTCCCCCGTAAGCGTTCATTGGGTCCACCTGCCCTGGGATTCGGCGGCAAGCTCGCCTGCCGCGGCCTGCCATCCCTGTCCGAACAGGGTCTGCAGGAATTCCCGGGAGGCAAGGAGGAAATCCTCCGGAACCCTCTGGCCGGTGCACAGGCAGGAAATGGGCAGCGCCGCCCCGGCCAGCAGTTGGCAGAGGGAGGCATAGGCCCTGGTTTCATCGAGCTTGGAGAGGATCAACCCCTTGACCCGCAGCGGCTCATAGGTGGAGAGAATCTGTTGCAGGTCTTCTTTTTTGCTGGTGGCGCTGAGGACGAGGTAGGGCTCTATGCCGTTTTTCAGGGAAAACCATTCGGACAGTTCCCGGATGTGGTTCGGGTCATAGGGACTTTTGCCTGCGGTGTCGATGATGATCAGATCCTTGTCCTGGTGGCGAACGAGGGCCGCCTGCAGATCCTTTTTGCGCAGGGCGATTTCGCATGGCAACCGCATGATCTTGGCATAGGTCCGCAACTGGTCCGTGGCGCCGATCCGATAGCAGTCCATGGAGAGAAGCGCCACCCGCATTCCTTCGTGGATGCTGTACCAGGCGGCGATTTTCGCGGCGGTCGTGGTTTTGCCCACCCCGGTGGGGCCGATCAGGGCTACCACGGTGGGCGCCTTGCTGATCCCGATGCGTAGCGGGGTAATCTGCAATTGATCAATGATCTTGTCGCGCCACTTGGCAACCTGTTTCGGGTCCGGGCGGGCGGATTTTTGTGCGGCTTCCCTGGGGGGATGAGCCGAACCGCGGTTTTCGAGCTCTTCCTTGGCGCAGTACTGACGCCGCAGGAAATTGGCAAAGCGCAGCCTCAGGTCATTGGCTTCAAAATGGACCTGGGCGGTCTTGCCGGCCTTTTCCTTCGGCAGGGTGCGGGCGGAAAGCTCGGCGGAAAGTCTGCAGTCAAAATCGGGACGCGGCCTGGCCTGTTTCGGTGCGGCCGGGCGCGGCGCCTCCTGTGCCGGAGCCTGACGCACCGAGTGATAGCCGTATCCCACCGCCTTTGGCCGTCGTTCTTCAGTGCCGGGGGATTCCGGAGGAGGCAGGGTAATTTCCGGCTCCGGGTCGTATTCCATGGCCGCCACCACCTCAATCCTCGGCCCCCCCCTGCTCGAAGCGCTTCTTCCGGGAAGGTTGCGGGTTGAAAGAATAATGGCATCCTCGCCAAGTTCTTCCTTGACCATGGCCATGGCGCTATGGGTATCCGAGGCTTCAAAACGTTTGATTCGCATCGCTGCTCCTCACTCCTCTATTTCTTGGGGTTGAGTTCGATTGTCCCCAGGGATTGCAGTTGGGTCTGCGCGGTCAACTCATTATGGGAAAGGACCATGACGTGGGGCATGAACCTTTCCAGAAGCCGCCGGAAATGGCGGCGGATAGTCGGAGAGCAGATGATGATGGGCTGATACCCCTCCTGCGAAACCTTTTCCACCATGGTTTTAGCCGAGGCGAGAAGGCGTTGGCCCAGGTTCGGTTCCATATTGAGGAACACGCCCTGGTCGGTTTTTTGCAACGATTCGCGGATCATGTCCTCGATCTGGGTGGAGAGGGTGAGAACCGTGATGGTTCCCTGCTCATCGACGAAGGAGCTGATGATGGAGCGGGCAAGCTTCTGGCGCACATACTCGGTAAGGATGTCCGGATCCTTGCCCAGGGGGGCGAAGTCGGCCAGGGTTTCGCAGATGGTGAGCAGGTCGCGCAGGGATACCCGTTCGCGCAGGAGATTCTGGAGCACCTTCTGGACAAGGCCAAGGGACAGAAGGCCGGGTACCAGCTCTTCCACCACCTTGGGATGGGTTTTGGCCAGATTGTCCAGGAGCTTTTGGGTGTCCTGGCGGCCCAGCAGTTCATCGGCGTGGGTGCGCAGCACCTCGGTGAGATGGGTGGCGATGACCGTGGATGGGTCAACCACGGTGTAGCCCGCCACCTGGGCCTCGTCTTTCTTTTCCTGGTCAATCCAGAGGGCGGGCAGTTGGAAGGCCGGCTCCATGGTGGGAATCCCCTCGATTTTCCGCTTGGCCACGCCGGAGTCCATGGCCAGCAGATGCCCCATCATTATTTCCCCTTTCGCCACCTCCACGCCTTTGAGGAGCAGGATATACTGATCGGGTTTGAGCTGGAGATTGTCCCGGACATGCAAGGGGGGAATAATCATGCCCATATCCATGGCGAACTGTCTGCGTATCGCCCGGATCCGCTCCAGCAGGTCGCCTTCCTGGGCCTCGTCAACCAGGGGGATGAGGCCGTATCCCACTTCAAGCTGCAGAACATCCAAGGGCAACAGGCTTTCCACCGTTTCCGGCGCGCCGGGCAGCGGGGTGGCCGCCTTTTTTTCCTTTTCCGCTTCGACTTTCTTCTCTTCCTTGTCCGCCGCGGTTTTATTGAAGGCTATCAGGGAGATGCCGCCCATGAGCATACCCAGCAGGAGAAAGGGAAGATGCGGCAGTCCGGGGATCAGGCCGAACAGGATGATGATTCCGGAAGAAACCGCCAGGGCCTGGGGCTGGAGGCCGAACTGTTGCATGAACTCCTTGCCCATGCTGACATCGGAGGCGGCCCGGCTGACAATGATGCCCGCGGAGGTGGAGATGACCAGGGCCGGGATCTGGGAGACCAGCCCGTCGCCGATGGTGAGCAGGGTATAGGTTTCCGCCGCCTGGGCGGCCTGCATGTTCTGCATGAGGGCGCCGATGAAGAACCCGCCGATGATATTGATGAACATGATCACCAGACTGGCCACGGCTTCGCCGCGCACGAATTTGCTGGCGCCGTCCATGGCCCCGTAAAATTCGGACTGGCGGCTGACTTCCGACCGGCGGCGTTTCGCCTCCGCCTCGTTGATCAACCCGGCGTTGAGGTCCGCGTCAATGGCCATCTGCTTGCCGGGCATGGCGTCCAGGGTAAAGCGGGCCGCCACCTCGGCGATGCGACCGGAGCCCTTGGTGATAACCACGAAATTGATCAGCACCATGATCAGGAAGATGATGATGCCCACGGCAAAATTACCGCCCACCACAAAATTGCCGAAGGACTGGATCACGTGGCCCACCGCGCCTTGGCCTTCGTGGCCGTGGAGCAAGATGAGCCGGGTCGAGGCGATATTCAGCGCCAGCCTGAACAGGGTGGTGATCAGCAGCAGCGAGGGAAAGGAGGAGAAATCCAGCGGGTTGGTGTTGTACATGCTCATCAGCAAGATGAGCATGCCGATGGTGATGTTGAAGGAGAGCAGCATGTCGAGCAGGAAGGGCGGCAGCGGCACGATCATGACCAGGAGGATGGCCACGACCCCGAGCGCCACGAAGAGGCCCGACATCTCGAAATTAATTGCTTTCAGCCCTGTTGCGGCGCCGGGGTTATCTGCCATGGTTGTGCGGACCCGCAGTGGTATGGGTTGATTCCGGGGGCATGGGGAAGGTTGCGGTATTCATCCAATCAGGCCCTTTTCCGTTTCACATTGTATACATAGGCCAAAACCTCGGCCACGGTCTGGAACAGGTTTTCCGGGATGGTTTCGCCCAGCCCCACGTTTTTGTAAAGGGCCTGGGCCAGGGGCTTGTCCTCGACCAGGGGAATGGAATGTTCCTGGGCGATTTCCCGGATTCGCTGGGCGATGACCCCGGCGCCCTTTGCCAGCACCGTGGGCGCGGCCATGGCCAGCGCATCGTAGCGAAGGGCAATGGCCAGACGGGTGGGGTTGGTGATCACCACGTCTGCCTTGGGCACCTCGGACATCATCCGTTGCCTGGCCATCTGCATCTGGATGGAGCGGATGCGTCCCTTAATGTGCGGATCTCCCTCGGTCTGCTTGGCCTCGTCCTTGATCTCCTGTTTGGTCATCTTCATCTTTTCCATGAACTGCCAGCGCTGGAAGGCATAGTCCATCGCCGCGAGCACCGCGATGATCAGCGCCGATTTCAGGAAGATCCAGAAGGCGATCTTGGCCATGAAGGAAAGGATAAGCGCGGGTTCCTGATCCATGAGTTGCAGGATGCCGGGTAGCGCCTTTTTTATCTCCGTATAGGATACATAGCCGATGATGACCAGTTTGCCCACCGACTTTACCATATTGGCCAGAGCCTGCTTGGAAAAGAGCCGGGAAAATCCTTGGATGGGGCTGATCTTGTCGAACTTCGGCATCAATTTTTCCGTGGTGAACAGGATGCCGACCTGGGCATAGTTGGCCACCAGGGCCGTCAGGAAGATGGCTCCCATGACCGGGGCCACGATGAGCCCGGTCTGGAGCATGGACTCCCGGGTAAGCATGGTCATGTTGTTCGGGGTTATGCTGATGGAGTGCAGGTTGCCCAGGTAATATTTGAGCAGGAGAAAGAAATGCCCCAGCATGAAGTCGCTTGCATAATAGAGGGTGAGCAGGCTGGCGAGCAGGACCGCGGCGGAGGGCACCTCCATGCTTTTGGCCACATCGCCTTTTTTTCTCGCCTCCTGGATGCGGCGGGAGGTGGGGGCCTCGGTTTTTTCCTGGCCGGAGGATTCGTCCGCCATTCTTCAGCCCCCCATGCCCATGGCCAGCCTGGGCAGGAGCCGGGCCAGCATTTCAAAATTGGTGATCATCAGCGGCAGGAGATAGCGCAGGGACAAGCCGGCAAAAATCAGACCGACCGCAATGTTTATCGGCAGACCGACGATCAGGATCGGAATCTGGGGCACGGTTTTGGCGACGATGCCCATGGCCACATGGGTAAAAAACAGGGCCGCTCCCGCCGGGGCCATGATCTTGACGGCAAGAACGAACATGTGGGAGGCCCCCTGCATGATGCCTTCGAAGGTGGCCTGGGTTATGGTTGCCGTGCCGGGTTTCAGCCACTCAAAGCTTTCCACCAGGGTGGAGAAAAAGATGTGATGGCCGTTGATGCTTAAAAAAATCAGGATGGTGGCGAGATTCCAGAGCATGCCCACCAGCGAGATCTGGGTGCCGAACTGGGGATCCATGACGCCGGCCACCCCCATGCCCATCTGGATGCCCACCATCTGGCCGGCAAGCTCGGCGGCGGCAAAGAGGCACCGGGCAAAAATGGCCAGGGTCGCGCCCAGCAGGATTTCGGTGAGGACGAGAACGAAAAAGCCGATGGGCGGGCCGCTCATCAGGCGCGGATCAACCCGGACCACGGGGGTCAGGATCAGGGCGGTCATCAGGGCCAGCAGGATTTTGACCTGGGGTGGAACGCTTGTCGAGCCGAAGACGGGCATGAAAAACAAGAGCGGCGCCACCCGGGTCAGGATAATGACCATGGAGAGGATCTGCGTCAGGGTCCAGTTCAGCAGCGCGGCTTCGGGCATGGTTGCGAAATTCTCCGTCAGTGGATGATGTTCGGGATGCTGGTAATCAGCTCATGGGTGTAGTCCACCAGCTTGGTGATCATCCAAGAGGAAAGAAACAGCAGGGTCAGCATCATGGCCACGATCTTTGGGACAAAGGTCAGGGTCATCTCCTGGATCTGGGTGATCGCCTGGAAAAGAGAGATCAGCAGGCCGACCACCATGGCCACCAGCAGCAGCGGCGCCGAAACTATCAGGGTCAGGGTAACGGCATTCTGGGTCAGGGTGATGGCTTCAGAGGCAGTCATGGTTATACTCCAAAACTTTTTACCAGAGAGCCGACAATCAGGTACCAGCCATCCACCAGCACAAAAAGCAGCAGCTTGAAGGGCAGGGAAACCATGACCGGGGGCAGCATCATCATGCCCATGGACAGCAGGATGCTTGCCACCACCATGTCGATGATCAGAAAGGGCAGAAAAAGAACAAAGCCGATGGTGAAAGCGGTCTTGAGTTCGCTGATCATGAAGGCCGGGATGAGCACGGCGGTGGAGACCTCCTCCTTGTTTTTCGGCTTGGGGGTCTTGGCCAGGGAAAGGAAAAGTTCGAGGTCTTTTTCCCTGGTCTGCTTGAACATGAAGGCGCGCACCGGTTTTACCGCCTCCAGCAAAGCCTCTTCCGCGTTGATCTGTTCGGCCATGTACGGTTTGATCGCGGTGGTGTTGACCTCGCTGAAAACCGGGGTCATGATGAACATGGTCAGGAAGAGCGCCAGGCCGACCAGAACCTGGGTCGGCGGCACCTGCTGGGTGCCCAGGGCTTGCCGCAGAAAGGAAAAGGCGATCACCAGCCGGGTGAAGGAGGTCATCATCAAGAGGATGGCCGGGGCCATGGAAAGGACCGTGAACAGGAGCAATATCTCGATGAGGACGGAGACCTGCTGGGGGTTCTGGGCTTCGCCCAACCCGATCTGCAGGGTGGGCAGGGTTACGGCCCTGCCTTCGCCGGGAAAAAGGAGAATGATCCCCGTAAGCAGGCCGATGAGAATAGGCCAGGACGGCAGAGGTTTATTCCGCATCGGCGGATCCTTTCTTTTTGGGTTTCATGCCGGAGATGGTCTGGGTCGCCTTGTGGAGCATGGAGGCAAAAGAATCCGGCAGGGGAGCATCGCTTTTTTGGCTGGCGGCCATGAGGCGCTCGTTGGGGTCAAGGGTGGCGAGCAGGGTAATCTGTTGCTCGCTGAGTCCGACCACCAGATACGCGCCTGCCACCTCCAGAACGCTCACCTGTTTTTTGGGGGCCAGCATCCGGCTGTCGAGGACGGTGATAAGGCTTTCCTGCCGGGAACCGCCCTTGGCGAACCCCATCTTTTTGATCCAGGCCAGCAAGAGGAGCATGAGCCCCACCACAATGACAAGTGAGCCAATGGTTTTAAAGATGGTCGTGGTCAGGGAAAGGGCTTCCTGATTGCCGGTGAGCCGTTCGGCGGCAAGGAGCATGAAGGGACAGGCGAGATGATACAGCAGGCTTGCTCCCAGGGCGATCAGCGTCTTTGCCCGGAACACTCCGCGTGTTGGTGATGGTTGCCGGATCTTCATGGTCGTTGTGTCCACAGCCTTGCCGAGGGAAGTCGGTCAGGAATTTGTCTTGCTCAGGCGATGTTCTTGACCCGGTCCGCCTGACTGATGATTTCCGTGATCCGCACGCCGAACCGCTCGTTGACTACGATCACCTCGCCTTTGCCCAGCAGCTTGTCGTTGACAAAGATCTCCACCGGTTCGCCCGCCGCTTTGTCGAGCTCGACCACGGATCCTTGCGTCAATTGCAGCATTTTGTTGATGATCATGCTGGTCCGTCCCAGTTCGACGGTGACTTCCAGGGGGATATCCAGCAGGAAATCAAGATTCTGGCTGCCGGAGGGGGCGGTGGCTCCACCACTGCCCAACTCGGCAAAGGCAGGGGCTTGAGCCCCACCCGCACCTTCATGCTCGCCAAGGGCGGCAGCCCAGTCATCTCCGGCTCCCTCTGTTTCGTTTTTTGTGTCGGCGGCGTCCAACGGGTCGTCAGCCATGGCTCTTCTCCTTTTGAAAGGTTAAAGGTGAAAGGCCCAAGGTGAAAGGTGAAAGGCTTGGCCTTAAACCTTGGGCCTTTCACCTTGGGCCTTGAACCTTACTCCCGGTTCGGGTCAAGAACCTTTTTCTTGATGAGCAGCGCATTGTTGCCGCGATGCACGCCAGGGGTTCCCATGTATTTTCTTTCTCCGGCGACAAAGGCCGGCAGGAGGTCGTCGGTGCGGCGTTCCAACTGGATGATGTCGCCGACCACCAGCTCCATGACATCCCCCGCGGAAATGGTGGCGCGGCCCAGTTCCACCACAAAGGCCACCGGGATGTTCTTGATGTTTTCGGTGAGGACGCGCTTGATGCTGATATCCTCGTCGCTCTGCTCCCGCTGGAAGGTGGTGAGGAGCTTGCCCTTGACCGATTCCAGGTTGCTCATGGGGATGCAGACCGTGATGCTGCCCACGGCCCGGTCCATGTCCACATCGTAGCGGCAGATGATTACCACGTCCTCGGGCTGGCAGATCTTGGCGAACTGCGGATTGATCTCGCTTCTGATGTACTGGACCTTGAGGGGCTGCAGGGAATACCAGGCCTTTTCCAGATCGTTGAGCAGGAGATTTACCACCCGCCGGATGAGGCGCTGCTCGATGGCCGTGAAATCGCGGCCCTCGATGCGGATGTTTCTGGTGCCGGTGCCGCCCAGGAAGTTTTCCACCAGGGTAAAGACCAGCTTGGGCTCAAGGACGATGAGGGCGTGGCCGCGGAAGGGCGCCATGCGGAAGATCTGCAGGCTGCTCGGCACGGGCAGGGTGCGGACAAAGGCACCGAAGCGCTCCAACTCGATGGGGGCGGAGGTCAGGTCGATGATCCGGCGCAGGGTGGTGGACAGCGAGGTGCGGACCGCACGCATGAAGGCGTCGGAGATCGCCTCCATGGCAGGCATCTTTACCTGGACGATCCTTTCCTGCCGGGTAAAGTCGTAGGCCTGATAGCCCAAGGCTTCCGCGTCAATGGGTTCTTCGGGCTCTTCGATTTCGCCGCCGGAAATTCCCTTGAGTAGCGCGTCAACCTCGTCCTGGCTGAGAATCTGTTCCATGGCTTTCCGCTGGGTGTTTTTTCGGGTTAGCGACAGAGGCCCGATGGGCTACTGCACGACAAATTCCGTAAAGTAAATGTTCTTGATATGGTCGGGGCGCATGATCTCGTTGAACCGCTCCAGCAGCTCATCCCGGACGCGGATCTTGCCCTCCGGGGTCATGACTTCCTCAAAGCCCAGGCTGGTGAGCATCATGATCACCATGTCGCGCAGCTTGGGCGCCGCTTTGGTGGCCTTGTCCACGGCCTCCTTGCTTTCAAGCTCCAGTTCGATCTTGACCTTGAGGTAGCGTTTGCCCTTGGGGTCGGCCAGATTGACGATAAAGGGCTCCATGACCAGCATTTCCCCGATTACCGGGGCGGCTTCTTTATTCGCCTCCTGGCTGGCAACCTCTTCAACCGCTGGTTTATTGGCCAGGAATTTGGTATAGGCGAAAAAACCGCCGCCGCCGAGGACGAGAATGCCTACGCCAAGGATGATGAAAAAGCCCATCTTGGATTTCTTTTTAGGATCCTGTTCTGTTGCCTGTGGGTCTTTTTCCGCAGCCATGGTTCTGTCTCCTCGAGGAAAAAGGAAGGCTGGAAAACTCCGGAGCCTTCTCTTTGGTTTGGTTGTAAAGCAAGCATTGTGCCGCGAGGCTTTTCTTGTGTATAACAGTATATGTAAATTATCGGTAATTCAATGTATTTCTGGAAAATAGGCAGGAGGGCCGGTCTTTTTTCGGCACGGTGTGCATGGGAATCTTTCGTCATGATTTTGACTCCATCTGGACAGAGTGTCAAAAAAATATCGAGGATTTGAGGGAATCGGTGCTGGTCTCCGCAAAACGCGGCGTAGCCGGGGAAAAATAATGATGGTATTCCAGATTGTTACGAGACCGTTGCGGTCCGGTTGGAGGGGGCATGGAGCTTCGCGCGTGTGAGGTTGGTCTGGCTGCATGCCATCAGTATGACCGGAGGCTCTTGAAGGATCGGGTGGAGATGCTCTGCAACGGCCTGGGCTTTAGGGTCTCCCCGGGAAGCAGGGTGCTGCTCAAGCCCAACCTGGTTTCCGCGGTGCGGAACAAAGGACTGGCCTGCACCCATCCGGAGGTTGTCGCTGCCGTGGCGGAGTGGTTTCTCGATCAGGGGGGTACGGTGCGGGTCGGCGATTCGCCGGCATTCGGCACGGCGCTGGGCGTTATGGAGGCCTGTGGGATCAGGGCGGCTCTCAAGGGGCTGCCGGTGGCCATGGTCAATTTCGACGGGGCGCAGCCGGTCCGCCTCGCCTCCGGGTTGTCCGTGGGGGTGGCGCGGGCGGTGCGCGAGTGCGATCTGCTGGTCAATCTGCCCAAGATCAAGGCCCATGGGCAGCTCTATCTGAGTCTGGCGGTAAAGAACTATTTCGGGGCGGTGGTGGGGTTCCGCAAGCCCTGGCTTCATGCCCGGTATGGCGACATCGACAACCGGTTCGAGGCCATGCTGGTCGATCTTCTTGGGGTGCTCCCCGGAGGGATTACCCTGGCCGACGGGGTGGAGGCCATGCACGTGGACGGGCCGGTGGCGGGCAAGCCTTTCCCTTTGCAGCTTCTGGCGGGAGGGCTCAACCCCGTGGCCTTGGACACGGCCCTGATCGCCGTGCTCGGCCTTCCCCCGCAGGCAAGCCCTGTCTGGCGGGAATGTTGCCGGCGCAACCTTGCCGGGAGCACCCTGATGGAGCTCTCTTTCCCGCTGGCCAGGGTGGAAGAGGTCGCGGTCCAGGGATTTCAAGCGCCTTTCCGCTTGCGGCCGGTGAGTTTCCATCCCTGGCGCCTCTTGCTGGGCGCTGTGAAAAGGGTTATGGCCAGATAGGCGGGGAGCGTCGGATGCCGGCGAGGGGGGAAAGTCTTCTTTACTTTCCCGCCTGAAAATTTTATCGTGGCCAGCACATTGATGCTCATCAACCCATTACGGGAACAGCTATAAAGAGGAGTAGGGGTATGTACAATCTGCGCGGCAAAGTAGGCTTGGTAACCGGCAGTTCACGCGGGATCGGCAAGGCGATCGCGCTGCGGCTTGCGGAAAACGGGGTTGATCTGGTGGTGAACTACGTGCGCCACCGCCAGGACGCGGAAGCCACCGCCCGTCTCATCGAGGAGAAGGGGGCGCGCTGTCTGGTGGTCAAGGCCAACGTGGCCAACGACGAGGATCTGCAATCCATGTTCGCCCTGATCAAAAGCGAGTTTGGCCATCTTGATTTTCTCATCAGCAACGCCGCTTCCGGCGTTCTCAAACCGGCGCTGGAGCTGAGCAGCCGCCACTGGAACTGGGCCATGGAAATCAACGCCCGGGCCCTGCTTTCCCTCACCCAGCAGGCCGCGCCGCTCATGAACAAGGGAGCCAGGATCATGGCGGTTTCCAGCATGGGGGCGGTGCGGGCCGTGGAGAATTACACGGCCGTGGGCGCCTCCAAGGCGGCGCTTGAGTCGCTGGTCCGCCATCTGGCCGTGGAGCTGGGGCCTCTGGGGATCAATGTCAATACCATCAGCGCCGGGGCCGTGGACACCGAGGCCCTGAAGAAATTTCCCAACCGACAACAGATCCTCGACGGCGCCCTGCAACGCACCCCCATGGGGCGGCTGACCACCCCCGAGGATGTGGCGGATGTCGCCCTGTTTTTGTGCAGCGATCTGGCCGCCATGATCCAGGGGCAGACCATCGTCGTGGACGGTGGCTATTCCATCCGGGCCTGATCCCGGTTATGGACGCCTTTCGGACACAGGCGCGGCTGATCCTCGCCTCGGGTTCGCCCCGGCGGCGCGATTTTCTTGCCGACTTGGGTATTGCCTTTGAGGTGCTGGTCGCGGACATTGACGAGACCCCGCTCTCCGGCGAGGTGCCCATCGATTTTGTCGCGCGGCTGTCCCGGGAAAAGGCACAGGCGGTTGAGCAACCCGGAGCCTGGGTGCTGGCCGCCGATACCGCGGTGGTGGTGGATGGGGAGATCCTCGGCAAGCCCGGCGATGAAGAGGAGGCCTGCGCCATGCTCATGCGGCTCTCCGGCCGCTGGCATGAGGTGTGGACCGGATTTTCCCTCTGCTGCCAGACCACCGGCGAATCATGCACTAAAACCGTCTGCACCAAAGTCCGGTTTCTCGCGCTCACCCCGGAGTTGTGCCGGGCGTATGTGCGCACCGGAGAACCCCTGGACAAGGCCGGAGCTTACGGGATTCAGGGCAAGGGGTGTTTTCTGGTCCCGGAAATAAGCGGTTCCTATACCAATGTGGTGGGCTTGCCCATGACCGAGGTTCTGGAAACGTTGTTGCACCACAAGGTAATTGCCTTGATGGACGGTTTGTGAGAAACTTATCTCAGTCATGAATGCCTCGGAACCGAATATCTTTGTTGCCCGCCAGCCTATCTTCAAGAGGAACAAAGAGGTGTTCGCCTACGAACTGCTCTTCCGTTCCGGCCTGGCCAATTACTTCGACCCTTTGCAGGACGGGGAAGAGGCCACCTCCAAGGTCATCACCAACAGCTTTCTCTTGATCGGCATTCCCACCATCATCGAAGAGAAAAAGGCGTTCATCAATTTCAGCGAAGAGATGCTGCTCAAGGGGTATCCCTCGCTTTTCTCCAAGGAAATTACCGTGGTCGAGGTGCTGGAAACGGTGGGGGCCACGCCCGAGGTAGTAGCGGCATGCGGCAAGCTGGTCGAGGCGGGGTATGTCCTGGCACTGGATGATTTTCTCTACGAAGATCGGTTTGTGCCGCTCATCAAGCTGGCCAGGATCATCAAGTTTGATATCCGCCAAATGAGCCGTGCCGAGCTTGAACGGCAGGTCAAGATCGTGAGCCGCTACAACGTCAAACTGCTGGCCGAGAAGATTGAAACCTTTGAAGAGTTCGAGGCCGTTAAAAAGCTGGGCTTTGATCTATTCCAGGGCTATTTTTTCAGCCGCCCCCATATCATTGAGGGGCGGGATATCCCCGGTTCCAAGCTCCATTATCTTCAGGTGCTGAAAATAATCCAGGACGAGGATTACGACTTCGCCGAGCTGGCCAAGGTTGTCAGCCGGGATGTCTCCCTGGCCTACAAATTGCTCAAGTATGTGAATTCCGCCTATTTTGCCAGAAGGCAGAAGCTGGACAGCATTGAGATGGTCGTGGCCATGCTGGGGCAGCTCACCTTACGAAAATGGCTGTCGCTGATGATGCTGTCCTACCTTGCCGCGGACAAGCCGTCCGAACTGCTCCGCCTGGCCGCTTTCCGGGGTAGCTTCTGTGAACTGATCGCCGGTCAGCTTCTGGACAGGCGCAGCGAGGCGGGGATGTTTCATACGGCCGGGATGTTTTCCCTGCTTCCCGCCATGCTTGATAAGGATATGGCGAAGATCCTGCCGGAGCTGGCCCTGCCAGAGAAGCTGCAGGAGGCGTTGCTCTCCGAGGTTGCGGCAACCCCCCTTGCCCGGACCCTCGCCCTGGTTATGGCCTACGAACGGGGAGACTGGGAAAAAACAATCAGCCTGGCGAAAAAACTCGATATCACCCTCGACTCCTTGCCCCTGCTCTACGAGCAGGCCATTGAAATCGCCCAGGTTCAGCTTACGGATTGATGGCATTCATTTTCGAAAAATCGCCGATCCTCAGAAAGAGGCGGGCGATGGCGGTCAGCAGGTTCAACCGGTTGGCGCGCACCTTCTCATCCTCCGCCATGACCATGACTTCCTCGAAAAAGGTGTCAACCGGTTCCTTCATCTTGAGGATCACCGCCAACCCCTTTTCATAATCCCCGGCTTCCAGCAGAGGGGTGGCCTCGGCACGAACAGCCAGGTATGCCTCATGGAGCTTCTGCTCGGCACCCTCCGTGAGCAGCTCCGGTTGCACCGCGGCCTCGCTGTTTTCCTTGATGATGTTGATCACCCGCTTGAAGGCTCCGGCCAGAACCGTAAAGGCTTCCTGGCCGCTGATGGCCATGAGGGCATTGATTTTCCGCCTGCAGTCAACCGGATCGTCGAAGGAGATCGAGGTGACCGCTTCCACCGCCTCGGCGGGGATTCCCTGACCGGTGAGATCGTTGCTGAAGCGGCCCTTAATGAATTCGAGCACGCTGCGGCGGGCGTCGGCTTTGGGGACGGTCAGCTTGTCTCCGTGGAGAGAAAGCGCCTCATCCACGAACTCGGCAAGAGAAAGGCGGAATCCCATGGTGTTGATGATGTGGAGCAGCCCCAGGGAGAGGCGGCGCAGGCCAAAGGGGTCGGCGGTGCCGGTGGGAATCTGGCCGATGCCGAAACAGCCGGTGATGGAATCAAGCCGGTCGGCCATGCCGACCAGCGCCCCGGGGATTGAGGTAGGCAGTACGCCTCCGGCCCGAACCGGCAGATAATGCTCCCGGATGGCCGTGGCGACCTCGACCGTTTCCCCGCCGAGCAAGGCGTAATCGTGGCCGATCGCCCCCTGCAGGGTGGGGAACTCTCCCACCATGTCGGTCAGCAGGTCGGTTTTGGCGAGGAGGGCACCGCGTTCGGCGTGGGCCAGGTGTTCCGGCGCCAGCTTTTTGGCCAGCAGCCCGGCCAGGGTGGTAACGCGTTTGGTCTTGTCGAGCATGGTGCCTAGTTTGTGCTGGAAGATAACACCCGTCAAGTCTTCCACCCGATCCGCCAGAGTCTTTCGTTGGTCTTCCTTGAAGAAGAAAAAGGCATCCTCCAGCCGCGCCCGGATCACCCGCTGGTGGCCGTCGGCGGCAAGCTTCGCATCCCTGGTGTCCGTGTTGTTCACCGCGATGAAATTGGGCATGAGCTTGCCCGCGGCGTCAACCACGGCAAAGTATTTCTGGTGCTCCCGCATGGAGGTGATCAGCACTTCGCGGGGCAGGGCCAGGAAACGCTCCTCAAAGGCGCCGCAGATGGCAAAGGGCTTCTCCACCAGATTGCACACCGTGTCCACCAGCTCGTCATCCGGGAGGATCGTCCCGCCTGCCTGTTGGGCCGCCTTGGTGATCTCGGCAAGCACCGCACTGCGGCGTTCCTGGGGCTCGACCATGACCTGGGCCGTGCGCAGGGTTTCGACATAATCGTTGTAGCAGGAGGCCGGGAAGGGCCCCTGGGCCATGAACCGGTGGCCGCGGGTGGTGTTGGCGCTGGTGATGGTATCCAGGGAGAAGGGCACGGTCTTGCCGCCATACACGGCGAGCAGCCACTGGATCGGCCGGGCAAAGCTGGTGCGGCCTGCGCCCCAACGCATGGATTTGGGGAAATTGAGGCTGGTGACCACCTCGGGCAGCAGTTCGGCAAGGAGCTCCGAGGTCGGGCGGCCGGTCTGTTCGATGCGCACCATGAGGTACTCGCCCTTTGGCGTTGCCAGTATCTGCAGGGCCCCGACCTCGGCCCCGTTCTTTTTGGCAAAGCCGATGGCTGCCTGGGTGGGCTGGCCTTTCTGGTCAAAGGCCGCCTTTTTCGGGGGGCCGAGAATCTCCTCTTGCCGATCCGGCTGGCGCTCGGCCAAGCCGCCGACCGACACGGCAAGACGCCTGGGGGTGGCGGCGGTGCGCATGGTGGAATAGGGCAGGGCCAGGGCGGTGAGCCGCTCACCGAGGATTTTTTCCAATTGGGCAAGGGCGGGCATGATATAGCCGGCCGGAATTTCTTCGGTGCCGATTTCAAAGAGGAGTTCGTGTTGCATGATCAGTTTCTCGCGATATTTTTTTGACGGTGATCCGTGCGGCCGTGTCGAGGAGCCGTTACCCAATACGTGGTGCTTTTCGGATTGTTTTATTACGGCTCTTTATGCCGTTTTGGCAACCAAAATGAGAATTTTTTTTGCCGCGACGGCTCAGGATACGGCCGGGTTGTTGTGCCATTCCAGGGAGGCAAAGGTGTTGTAGCCTTGCGAAAGGTTTTCCACCAGAACGGAAAACCAGGCAATGGCCGGATGGTCTTCAAGGGTGCGGCCAAGGGCCGTGGTAATGCTTTCCACGGAAAGGGTGTATTCCGTGCAGTCTGTGGCAGTAGGCCAGCAGAGATCGTGGGAGGTCACTTCTTCCACCAACTGGATGATCTCCTCGATCCAGATGAAATGCTTGAACCGCAAGCGGATGGTGGCCCTGCCCCAGTGACCGAGGGAACGGGGCAAACCCTGGCCTCCCTGGGACGGGACCGGCGGGGAAATGGGCACCTGGATCTCCAGGACGAGATCATCGGTTTTTTCCAGCGAGCCATGCATGGTACAGCGGTATTCCTTCATGCCAACCGCTTGCGCCTGTCCGGAGGATTTTTGCAGGAAATAGGGAAAGGTCATTTCCAGGTGGGCCGCTTCCGCCTGGAGCTTGATTTTCATTTCTTCGAGGATGCGATGAAAGCTCTTCAGGTTTATCTCGCCGTGGAACCGGTTGAGAATTTCCACGAACCGGCTCATGTGGGTGCCTTTGAACTGATGGGGCAGATTGACGTACATGTTGACCGTGGCCACGGTTTTTTGGGTCTTTCGCGCCTTGTCCAGGACGGTTACCGGGTAGGAGATGTTTTTTACCCCCACCTTCTTGATGTTGATCCGGCGGTAATCACGCTGGCCTTGGATATCTTTCATGTCGCTCATTGGTAAACATTCCCCGGCACCGAATCTGCTTCGCAGTCTCGCGGGCTCGCTTAGCTGTCATCGGCCTGCGCATGTACGGTAACACACTTCACAAGCCTCTTTCGCGCATCTCCGGCAGCAGCAACGCGGCGCTGGTGAACGTTTGCAGCTTGAGTGGAAACCGTCTTTTGGTGACTCTTGGGGAACGGATGCGCTCATTGGGCAGGAGGGTGGGTGTTAGTCTGTTTTTTCTCGCTGGCCCGGCATTCAGGCAAGATGCTTTTTCACGGCCGCCTTAAGCTCGTCCAAATTGGAGGATTTGACGATGTATTCATCGGAGGCCCAGGTGGCCAGGTCCTGCTTGAACTCCTGGTAGGCGGAGCTGAGGATGACCGGAAGGGAGGAATTCATTTCCTTGATCTGGCGCAGAACATCGATGCCGTTGATGCCGGGCATATTGATGTCGAGGATGATGAGATCCGGGTTGATGATCTTCAGTTGGGTAAGGGCTTCTTCCCCGGAAAGAGCGGAGTGGACCTCGTATCCTTCCTCCTCCAGTTCTTCGCGGTACAGGAGATGGATGCTGTCTTCATCGTCAACAAGCAGTATTTTTTTCATTGATCCCCCCCCTGTTGTCTTGCAAGGGTTGTGAGCGTTGCTGTCCCCAGCGTTGGGTTAAATCGCCGCTTCTTTTAAAAATTGGGCTGCTTCTTCCGGCGGGATGGAGTTGATGTAAAAGCCTGAGCCCCATTCAAAACCGGCGATCATGGTCAGTTTGGGCATGATTTCAAAATGCCAGTGGTAATGTTCAAGGGGTTGCGAGCGCAACGGGGCGCCGTGCAGGACAAAGTTGTAAGGAACATTGGGAATGCAGGTGTCCAAACGGCGCATGCACTCTGAAAAGATCGCGGTGAGCGCCTTGAAATGGGCGTCATCCATGGCAAGATAGGAAGAGGCATGTTGCTTGGGCAGGATCCACATCTCGAAGGGGGAACGGGGCGCATAGGGGACAATGGCGAGGAACAGGTCGTTTTCGGCCACCACCCGTTTGTCCTGGTTAATTTCCTGGCGGATGATGTCGCAGAAAATACAGCGTTCCTTGTACTTGAAGTAGGAGAGGCTTCCTTCGATCTCGGAGCTGATCATGCGGGGGACAATGGGCAAGGCAATGAGCTGGGAGTGGGAATGTTCCAGCGAGGCCCCGGCTGCGGCGCCGAAATTCTTGAACACCATGACATACCGGAAGCGCGGATCCTGGGCCAGGTCGAGCAGTCGATCCCGGTAAGCCAGAAAAACCTTGATCATGCGATCCGCCGGCAGATTGGCAAAGGATTCGTTGTGGTCCGGGGTTTCGATGATGACCTCGTGGGCGCCGATGCCGTTCATCCGGTCGTAGAGGCCATCGCCCTCTTTGTTGAGATTGCCTTCGATGATGAGGGCGGGATACTTGTTGGGCACGACCCGCAGATCCCAGCCGGGTCTGTTGGCTTGATGGCCAGCGGTGCTGCTGTAGCTCAAAACTTCCGGAGGCGTGGTATTCTCGTTGCCTGGACACAGAGGGCAGAACCCTCCTCGTGTCTCGTTTTTCTCCACAATGAAGTCAGTGGGACGCTTTCCCCGTTCAGTGGAGATGATGATCCAGCGGCCAATGATCGGATCTTTGCGCAGTTCAGGCATCGCGGTCTCTTATAAGCCTTTTTGGGCCCTTTCCTGGTTTTCCTGGTGGGTTTTGCATTCGATGCATTGGGTTGTCACCGGCCGCGCCTCAAGACGCTTGGCCGAGATTTCGTCGCCGCATTCATCGCAGATGCCATAGGTTCCTTCATCGATGCGTTCGATGGCCTCCCGGATCTTGGCAAGCAGTTTGCGCTCGCGGTCGCGGATGCGGAGCTCGAAGCTGCGATCGGATTCGGCGCTGGCCCGGTCAGTGGGATCGGGATAATTTTCCGTGCTGTCGGTCATTTCGTGGATGGTTTTTTCAGCCTCCTGCAAAAGATCCTGGCTCATGGTCTCCAGCTTCTGGCGAAAATACTCAAGTTGTTCTCTGTTCACAGTCTTACTCCCTTGGTATATCTTGGGCAAGCGTTATCCCTTCCGTTGATAGCTTCCGCTTTTGCCCCCGATTTTCCTTTCCAGTCTGATGTTGTTAATGATCATGCCTTTGTCCACAGCCTTACACATATCATAAATGGTCAGGGCGGCAACCGAGACGGCGGTGAGCGCCTCCATCTCGACTCCGGTCCTGCCGGTTATGCCCACGGTAGCAGTAATTTCTATGGTGTGTGTCCTGTCATTCAGATCAAAATCAACGGTCACCTTGTTGATGGCCAGAGGGTGGGTCAGGGGGATAAGGGCGTCGACCTTTTTGGCGGCCATGATCCCCGCGATCCGGGCGACTCCGAGCACATCGCCTTTGGCGATATTCCCTTCCTGCACCAACTGAAACGCCTGCGGGGAAAGGGCGATGGCGCCGCAAGCCGTTGCTTCCCGCACGGTTTCATTTTTGCCGCCCACGTCCACCATGCGGGCGTTGCCGGATTCGTCAAAATGGGTCAGTTGATTATCCGTCAAGGGCTGGTCGCTCATTGTCGTTGTCTCGCGAGGAAGAATCAAGGCTTTTCGTTGGAAAACGTGTGGAGGAACTTTTTGAAAAATCCCTCTTCTTCCTTGTTGGCGCCCCTTTTCTTCAGCAGGACGTCAAGTTCCGTGAGCAGTTCCTTTTCACGCGCGGACAATTTTTTCGGGATGACAACCTTGATTTCGACGATCATGTTGCCGGGACTCCCGCCCCTGAGGGAGGGGACGCCTTCGCCTTTCAGGGTGAAGATCTGTTCCGGCTGGGTTCCCGCCGGGATGACCAGTTTCTTGGCGCCGTTGATGGTCGGCACCTCCACGGTGGCGCCCAGCGCTGCCTGCACCATGGTCAGCGGGAAGAGGCAGTGGATCTCGTTGCCCTCCCGCTGGAAAAACTCATGGGGTTCCACGTGCATGATTACATACAGATCGCCCGGCGGACCGCCCTTGCGGCCGCCTTCGCCTTCGCCCCGCAACCGCATGCGGGCGCCGGTGTCGATCCCGGCCGGGATCTTCAGGGAGACCTTTTTCGTTTTTCTGACAAGCCCCTCGCCCTGACAATCGTTGCACGGGTCGGTAATGATGGTGCCTTCGCCGTGGCATTTCGGGCAGGTGGTCTGTACCCGGAAAAAGCCCTGGGCATGCACGACCTGGCCATGGCCCTTGCAGGTGGCGCAGGTCGAGGCTTTATGCCCGGGGCGCAAGCCGGTTCCGTCGCAGGTCCAGCAGGTTTCCCGCTTGGTGATTTCGATCTCTTTTTCCGCGCCATGCACCGCATCCATGAAACTGATGCCCAGGTCATAGCGCAGGTCGTTTCCGGCAACGGGCCCCTGGCGCCTTTGCCCGGAACGGCCACCGAACATGTCGCCGAAGATGTCGCCAAAGCTTGAGAAGATATCCTCGAAATTCCCCGGCCCGCTGTAGCCGCTGTCTTTCAGGCCGGCAACCCCGTAGCGGTCGTAAATTTTGCGTTTTTCCAGGTCGCCGAGAATTTCGTAGGCCTCGGCGGCTGATTTGAATGTATCTTCAGCAGCCTTGTCGTCCGGGTTTTTGTCCGGATGGTACTTCATGGCCAGTTTGCGGTACGCTTTTTTTATCTCCTCCGCGGTCGCATCCGGGGCGACGCCGAGTCTTTTGTAAAAATCGGTTTCCATGGGCTATAAGAATGCCTGTTCCTTTGGATCATCACCCTTCTGCGTGGTCGGGCCAGAAGTCTCCTCTTGGGCCGGAGAATCTTCCTTGGTGGGGGTGAAATTCTTGATGGTGGAAAAACTCACCAGGCCAGCGGCAATCTCGCGCAAGGTGGCGACGATCTCCTTGTTTTTGCATTTCACAAGAAAAGGGGCGTTCTTGCGGTGCTGTTTAACCCGTTCAACGGCAAGGTGGATCAGGGAAAAACGATTTTCATTGCCTATCTGGCTCAGGCAGTCTTCGACGGTGATACGTGCCATGGTGCAACTCCTCCTGTGGGAATTCTCCCGTTGGGTATCGCGGTAGTATAAACTTCAAAAGTATAATCCATCCCGGGTTTTTGGCAATCATTTTTTCGCCGGGCACCCATTCCTTCCGGAATGCAAAAGGGTTTGCGCGGGTTGTTTTCCGCTGAATATGCGGGCATCTGGGAAAGATCACCACGGAGGCGGGGGAAGCCGTGCGGAGATGGCATGAAAAATGCTTGTAAACAAGGCGAGATTGAAGAAAAAAGGTGGAACGGAGGGGTAATTCAGAAAAAAATTCCTTGTTATGCCCGGGATTCGGCTTTTCCATGGGAATGAACGGGAAAAAAATTCCCAGACCGGGTGGTGAAAATGTTGTCATTTTATTGACAATGCGACTGTTTTAGTGACGCAAGACCACAGAGGGAGAGAAGATGCGGAAAATCATGGCGGGATTGTTGCTCCTCAGTTGTTGCGGGTGTGCCGGCGGGGTGTACAGCGAGCTGGTTGAGGTTGAAATGCGGTTTGCCTCGCCGATGTTCGGCGGGAGCGAGCGAGTGCCCGTTGTCTATCCCGGCGGGCTCGGCGAGCCCGGTGTTTCCGGCGATTCCATGGTTCAGGCCTTTGGTCCTTCCTGGCGGAGCATGGAAAATGACTATCCTGGCTACAATTTTAATCCCTGAGCGGGGGAGGCGAAAATGATGCGTATACGATTGTTTGCGATTGTACTGGCCTTGACCGGTGCGGCCACTGCCGTGCTGGCCGATGACGGCCAGCCTTCGGACACCGCCGGAAATGGGGGCGTGTTTCAGGAACGGCAGAAACCCTCCCCGGCATATCGTCCCTACTTCTATAATTATCCCCATGCCATACCGCCTGATTACGTGTTTCGCACCGGCCGGGTTTTTTCGCCGCGGAATATGTCCCAATCCGGTTTGCCGGCTTTTGGACAGACAGGGGGGGAGCAGGCAGACGGTGCGGGCCAGGGTGCCGCCCTGCATGCCAGAATCAGCCAGATGGGGAAGGCTCTCATCGCCAATGCCAGCGAGGTGGTGGCCGACGAGTATGTGGTGGCGGTGAGCACCTTTGTCAGCCTCGACAATCTGTATGCGACCTCTTCCCTGGGCCGCTATCTGGGCGAGCAGTTGCTCTCCACCCTGCAACAGGAAGGACTGGAGGTGATTGAGGTGCGGAAAACCCCGGGCCTGATGGTGAGCCCGTATCACGGCGAGTATGCCTTGTCCCGGAGCATGGATGAGATCAGCCTGGTGCAGGGAGCCCAGGTGGTGGTGGTGGGAACCTATGCCGTGGCCGGGCAGGAAATCTTTGTGAATGCCCGTCTGTTGCGCAACGATGACAACAGGGTTCTTTCCTCGGCCAGCCTGGTTTTGCCCATTGACGCGCTGACCGCCAATCTGTTGGCCAATGAAAGCATGCCTGCTTCCACCCGCACCGCGAAGGTCGCGATCCGCGCCTTTCCGGAAAAGGGCCAGGCTGTCTCTCCGCCTCCGGCAAAAAAACCGGCGAAAAAGGTTGCGAAACGTTCTGTGAAGCCTCCCGTACAGAAGGATTGCCCATGAAAACGACAAGGAAGATGATTCGTGGCTTGGGGTTTGCGTTGTTTCTGGGCTGCGCTCTGCTCCTAAGCGGGTGCGCGCCCCGGGCGACCACCGGCGGCACCGCCTCGGTGGTCACCCCGGATTTTTTTGGGGTGGGGGAGGAACTGGCCCTGCAGTTGACTTCCGGCATGCGCGGCGCCGGGGGAGGGCAAAGGTTGATCTTGACCACAGTGGTTGATCTTGACAACCTCTATACCACCACCCGTTTCGGCCGGACCCTGACCGAGGCGTTGTCCACCAGTTTGTTTCGTCACGGTTTCGGCGTGGTGGAGATTCGCAAGTCCGCGGAATTATTCATTCGGGACAACCGGGGCGAGATGATGCTCACCCGGGACGCCAAGCTTCTGGCCAAGCAGCAGCAGGCCGCGGCCATTCTCACCGGCACCTATTCGCTGACCCCGACCACGGTCATCCTCAACCTCAGGCTGCTCGACGCCGGTTCCCAGCAGGTGCTTTCCGTGGCAGGGCTTGAGTTGCAGCGCAGCCGCAATATCAATCATTTGCTTTCGGCAGGAGGCGGCTCTTTCGGCGATGCGCAGCTTTCCGCCAAAGAGCGCTGAACAGTTCCTCCCGTGGTTTTCTCTCAATTCTGGATAGTTACAGGAGAGCGGTATGCGTAAGGGAATAGCGGTGGTGCTTCTTGGTCTTCTTCTTGCCGGGTGTGCGTCGGGTCAGAAAAACTGGGCCAACCAGCCGGTGGAGGTCAAGAAAAACTCGCCAGTGGTTTTTATCCATCCGGATGCGAACACCTATCAGGAGGCCTCCGTGGGGGTTCTCCCCTTTCAGGTGCCCGCCAATATGACGCGGGAACAGGGGGAGGGGGTGGCCATGCTCTTTAAAGATGTACTGCTGGGCAAGCAGGCTTTTCCCCGGGTGCTCCGTCTTGAGAAACCGTACCTGGATATCGAGGAAGCCCTGGCCCTTGGCCGAAAGGCAAAGGTCGATCTGGTTCTGGCCGGCAAGGTAAACTATGCCCTGGAAGGCAGCCAGTTCGGGGGTGGGCGGGTTGAGGTGTCCACCCGTCTGCTCAATGTGCATACCGGCAATACCATCTGGTACATCGAGCAGTCCATGGATCAGGCCATGGCCTATCCGAAAAGCAGTACGTTGTCCCGATTTGTCGCCGCCTTTAATCCTCCGGAGATCAAGCGGTCACAGGCAGGGCCGGTGGTGCCCAATATGCTGGCGCAGGTGGCCTTTGACATGGCCGAGGTCATGGCCGGAGCCAGATCGGTGAGTCGCTGACAGATGCATGGTGTGTTGGGGCACAGGGCGCTCCCGTTTGCCGTCGGTTTAGGCCTTCCAGTCGAGCACTGCCGTTATGGGGTAATGATCCGAGGGGAAGAGATTGCCTTGGCGGGAACGGTCGATCTGCGCAGCAAGGACCCGGAAATGGTCGGAGACCAGAATCCAGTCAATGGCTGCCATTTCCTCCTGCAGCCCATAGGCGTGAAAGGTGGCCTCATCTTCCCCGTGTGGCTGGATTTGCCGCAAGGCGTCGAGCAGCGTTCCATCGCCGGTCAGGAGGCGGTATGCGTTTGAATCCTTGTCGGCATTGAAATCGCCGGTCACGATGAGTGCGGTATCCTGGCGGATCTGATCGAGCCATTGCCGCAGGAGACGGGCATCCCCCTCGATGGCCGTTGGTTCGTAGTCGAAATGGGTGTTGACGGAGGTGAGCACCGACCCGGTCAACCGGCAGGAGAGTCTGGCCCAGCTCACTGTTCGTGGATAGTTGCTTTGCCAACTCATGCTGCCGGGAATCTCCGGGGTCTCACTCAGCCAGAAGCATCCCGTATCGAGCAGCCGGAAGGCGGAGCGGCGAAAGAGCAGGGGCGCCATCTCCAGCGCCGTGCCTCCGGGGCCGCCCCGATGGACGCCAAAAAAATGATAGTCCGGCAGGCGGGTGCGGACAAACTCGGCCTGCTCGGTGTCCAGGCACTCCTGGAGGCCGAGCAAGTCGGGCCCGAAGGCGCTGATCCTTTCCAGGGCAAAGGACTTGCGGCGGTCCCAGTGGTTCTCTCCATCGTCGGCCAGGCCGACACGGATGTTGAAGCTCATCACCTTGATCATGGCAAGTCCTCCTGCGGCCGCTTATGGCTGCTTGGCCCGTTCCAGAGTCCCCCGTATGCCCGCGAACTGCTCCGGCCGTCCCATATTGGGAAAGAACCCCTGATCCACGCAGTCCCGATAGCACCATTCCGGAGTAGTCTCGGTCCGGTACGTCCAGAAGAACCAGCCCGCGTATTTCTCAAAGGTCAGCACTTGGGCCGAGGCGTAGCCGCGATAGGCCGCCGACATCTGAAAGAGATCCATTTCCTCCAGGGCATGATTGAACGGCCCCTCCGCCCAAAGGGAGACCATCTTCAGATCCAGCCCCAGGCTCCATTCCCCGCAATACACCTGATAGCCGGATTCACGGATGATCTCATCCGCTTCGTCGCGCCAGTCCACGGCGGACTTACGGATGTGCCCGAAGATGTCCAGACTGGTGTCGTAATCCATAAAGCATTGATAGCGGTGGATATCGAGGGCCACGTTGCGGAACTCCGGCTCCTGGAGAAACCCTGCAAACTCCCGAAAGCTGCGGAATCCGTCGTGGAATACCACCGTCACCCGCTCGGGCGGGCAGTGGCGGCGGATGCGCTGATAAGCCTCGAGGTTGAAGCGCTTCAACAGATCGGTGGGGATATCCCAGCGCGGTTCATTGAGCGTCTCGATGCCGTGCAGCGTTGGATGATCTCCGTACCGCTCGGCCAATCGTTCCAGCATGGCCAGGGAGTGTTCGATGTACTCCTCGCTGGTATGCCACTCGCAAACGTCGAGGATGCCGCCGTTGTCAAAGCCGTTCTGGCAGCCCGGCGCGGCATGGAGGTCGAGAACCACCCGCAGGCCGAACTCCCCGGCCCACTCAAAGACCTTGTCGACGATGGCAAGCCCCCCTTCCACGAAGGGATAGCGCGCCTCCTGATAGCTGCGGTGGTAGGGATAGTCCTTGCCGAAGAGCCAGTGGCCGACCGGCAACCGCACGGCATTGATGCCGGCACTCTTCAGCCAACCGAAGTCGTCGCGGGTGATGAAGGTGTGCCAGTGCTGGTGCAGGCGCCGGGTAGCCTCAACCTCGCCCAGCTCGACGCAGTATGAGGTCTCGTCGGTGGCTTGCAGCCCCGCAAACAGACTCGGCGTAATCCATTTTTCGAGCACCAGCCAGCCGCCGAGATTGACGCCGCGGAGTTTGCTGCCGGATTCGTGAACCGTTTGGATAGTCATGGATGATCCTTTTGCATGGTTTTACAGGGGCAGACGGCGCGAGTAGAAAGAGGCGTTGTTTGGCAGGTGGGAAATCACAAGCAGCGTGGCATCGGGGAGTTGTTCACCGATCAGGCGCAGCATCCGTTCCTCTTCCTGAGGGTCCAGGGAATCGAAGGCCTCCTGCAGGAAAATCCACTGGGGACGGTTGAGCAGCAGGCGCACCATGCCCAGGAGTTGCTGCTCCCCCCGGGCCAGGGCGTTGATCCAATTGTCCTGCTGGTCGAGCTGGTCGATGAGGTTTTCAAGGCCCACCAAACGCAGCGCCTGCTCGAGTTGTTCCTGACTGAAAACCCGGCGGGAGGTTGGGTAGCAGATGGCGTTGCGCAGGGTGCTGGTGGGCAGATACGGCCGTGGCGGCACGAAAAAGAGGCGGCCCTGGCTGGGGAGCTCGATGACGCCGCTGCCCCATGGTCGTATCCCGGCAATGGCGCGAAACAGCTTTGCCCCGGTGTAGGTGTTGCCGGTGATCAGCACATGTTCGCCCGGGCCGATCTCCATATTGATGTTTTGGGCCAATACCGGGCCGTCGTATTTGGCGATACTGAGGTCGCGGAAGGCCAGTACCGGTCGGTTGGAAGTTTTCACCTGAATCCAGTGATCCGGTTTTGCCAACTCCTCCCCCACATTATCCAACACCTTGAGTAAGCTTAAGGTGCGCTCCACCGAGGCGCGCCATTCGGCGATCCCGCCCACGTTGCCGACCGGCCAGGAGAGGGCGCCGACCATCTGTTGGAAAGCCTGGGCAGCTTGCATCATCCCGCCCAGGGTGATGCTCCCCAGAATGTACCGGGGTGCGGCGATCAGGAGCGGAAAGGCCATGTTCAGCGAGGCATAGCCGGTGCTGAATATCTGAATATTACGCCATGCCGCGGTTTGCGTGTCCCATGTCTTGCGAATCTTATAGAACAGTTCATGCAAAAGATGCCGCTCATAGCTATCGGCATGGATCAGTGCGATGGCCTGGCTGTTTTCCTGCGCCTCCAGCAGACCGGCGCGGAAGTCCGCCTCTGCCGATTGCCGGGCGTTGGTGGCGCCGGTCAGGGGCAAGCTCACCTGCCAGCCAAGCCAGGAAGCCAAGGCCGTATAGATGATCGCGATCCAGACCAGATGGCCGTAGATGGGGATTTTCCATGCTCCCAGGTCGAGCGTCACCACTCCGGAATGGGACCAGAGCACCTGCGAGAAGCCGATCAGCAGTAAAATGCAGTAAAACAACGAGTGGGCCAGGGCGACCGCTGACTCGCTGGCGATACGGCAATCCTCGGCAATACGCCCATCCGGGTTGTCGTGTTCGCCCGGCAGGTGCGAGATCAGATAGTGGCGGCCATCCCGCATCCAGCGGGAGAAAACATGGTCCGTCAGCCAGTCGCGCCAATAGATCTGCAGATTGCGCTTGATGACCAGATGCGATCCGGTCACGGCCATGTCGGCGACAAAGATGATCGCCAGTACGCCGATCTGGGTGACAAGGCCGCGCATGGAGTGCTGCTCCAGGGCGTTGAACAACGCCGCGCTCCACTGGGTAACCACCACCGCCAGGATCATTTGCATGATGGTCAGGAGCGCCAGGAGGAAGGTGGTGCCCCGGATCTTCAGCTTTTGCTTCGAGCGCCAAAACAGCTTGGACAGGCGAAGAAATTCAACGAGAAAATCGAGGGAGTTAGGCATCTTGGCTCAGGGGATACTGGTGAAGGTGACGCCAATCAGCGGCGAGGGAACCTTTGGCATGGTCGGCGAAAATCGACGGCTGGCAGGCTGAAGACGCCGTGCCTGGGATTGTCCTCGCGCCTTGTCCCTGTTACAGAAATCGTATTTGAAGGTCATAGGGCTATAAAAAAAATAGTTTTCTGGCTGGTATCCGGCCATATCGATTCGTCCAAGTCCCCCCTGTCAATTCCTACAGAAAGCCTGTGATTCCGTCAACATCTTCCTGCGGGTGATGTAAAAAACATTGCACCCATTGATCAGTGTTGTCCGGTAAGAAAATTGCAATATCAAGCAAACCGTCAAAATCCCCCCTCGCCCCCCTTTTCAAAGGGGGGAATAATATGCACTACCTGATTTGTAAGTAATGGCTGTGCCTCCCCCTTTGAAAAAGGGGGATTGAGGGGGATTTATTAGTCGATGATACTGCATCTTGTCCGTATGCAATATCTTAACCGGACAACGCTGCCCATTGATGGCTTATCCGGAAAAATTGGCAAAGCGCAGGGTCATGATGGAATGAGGCGGACTGATCGTGCGGGCAGCCTGATCGTGGCATTGCACGGCAAAGGGAACCGCCTGCTCCGTGCGATTCATGACCACGACGGCGATTGTCCCATCCGGATTGAGGAAGGCCGTTGTTTCGAGTGCATCGGTCGTGCCGGCGTGCAGGATGCGTTCGGCGCCAGGGCGAATGTAGCGGGAGAAATGGCCGAGATAGTAGAACGAACTCTGATACAGGGGCAGGCCTGTCTGGGTATCCACCAGGATGGGCGCGCTGCAATAATTGCCCACATGATTGGGGCCGCCGCGCTTATCCAGCATGAGATTCCAATCCACCCAGGCCACGGTCCAACGGTTCAGGTCGTTGATGAGCGAACGGCCGTAGCGCTCGCCCACGCCCCATTCGCCGGTGTGCGGGCCGCCTTCCTGGCACCCTTCGCTGAAGAGCAGGTGTTTGTCCGGAAAGGCTTCGTGCACGGCGGTCAGATTGTCGAAATGATCCCCCACATACCAGTGAAACGCCGCGCCCCATACGTATTGCGCGGCCAGGGGGTCATCGTACACGACTCTGGCGCGATCGTAGATGGCATCACGGTTGTGGTCCCAAATCATCAGCTTGAGATGGCCCAGCCCCTCTTTCTGTAAGGTCGGCCCCAAATAATCGCGGACAAAATCGCGCTCTTCCTCGGCGGAGTACAGGCAGGAATCCCAGGATTGGCTGGCCTCCGGTTCATTCTGGACGGTGAGGCCCCAGAAAGGGATGCCTTCCTTTTCGTATTCCCGAATGTAGCGGCAATAGTAACGCGCCCAAACATCACGGCATTCCGGGAGCAGCCGGCCGCCGCCGTTCATCTGCTTATTGGTCTTCATCCAGGCCGGCGGGCTCCAGGGGGAAGCGAACAGCTTCAGGCCGCCGCTCAGGCGCAGGGCTTCCTTGAGCATGGGCACAATAGCGGCGCGGTCACGCGCAAGGGAAAAGTGTTCCAGGCTAAAATCGCCGGCCACTTCGTCGTGGGCGTAATTTCCCAGGGCAAAATCGCAACTGTTGATATGCGTTCGCCCCATGGTATACCCCAGGCCATTGTGCGGGTCGAAATATGCCCGCATGACCTCGGCCTGCTTTTCCGCAGGGAGTTTTTGCCAAGTAACGGCAGCCGCTTCCGTGAATGCTCCGCCAAAGCCTTCCATCTTTTGGAAGCGCTTGCGCGGGTCGATGGTGATGGCGGGTGTTTCCTGTGGTGCTGCTTCAAAAGCCACGGGGGGCTGTTCGGTCAGGCGGGCTGGGGTGTCTTTCGCGGTCAGCGAGATGTGGACGATATGGGGGGACATGCATTTCTCCGAAGGAGGTATCGCTCACCACGCAATTTTAGTACAGGCGGCAAACCGTCCGGGAGGGGTGTGCGTCTGCCGGGCAAATGCGCAGGAGATCAGGGCTTTAACCCAGCGGGCTCCGGCTGTTCAGGCAGGCGGTTTCCATGACCTTGAGGCCCATCTGTAGATGTTCCTGGGTGTAGGTGAGGAAGATCTCCTCGGCGCTGTCCTTGCTCTTGATCCCGCCTTTTTTCAGAGGCAGGTCCGAGACCAGCATCATGGCGCCGGTGGGCACGTTGAGGGCATAGCCCACCGCGAACAGGGTGGCGATTTCCATGTCGATGGCCATGATCCGGTGCTTGCGGATGTATTGGATGAACTCGGCGTCAAACTCCCACATCCGGTAGTCGGTGGTCATCAGGATGCCTGATTTGGGGAGCATCTTCAGCTCGCTGGTGATGACCTGTTCGCAAATGCGGTTGACATGGATCGAAGGCAGGGCAGGGACATCCTTGGGCAGATAATGCGGGCTGGTGCCTTCGTCGCGGATGCTGGCGGTGGGGATGATGATGTCGCCGATCTCCAGCGCATCATCGATGCCGCCGCACATGCCGAGCATGAGCACGCATTTTATTTCATCGAGAAAAGAGAGGCAGTGCATGACAATGCCCGCCGAGGGTGAGCCGACCCCGTGGTTGATGATGCTCAAGTCCCGCTTGCGGTCGTGGACCACGCTCCAATGCCCGCGTTGAACCGGGTTGCCGGTGATGCGGGCGAAGTCGTCGATGTAGCGGTGAAAATTGCAGAGCAGGATGTGGGAGCCAAAGTCCTTGACGCTGGAGCCGGTATAGCGCTCCAGGGTATGCCGGGCATAACTGTCGGGCCGCAGCTCTGTGCTCATGCCTGTTCCTTCTGGTTATTTTTGGAAGGGGTTGTTGAGGAGCATGGTCTGTTCGCGGCCTGGGCCCACGGAAAGGATGTAGGCCGGAGTCTCGGTGAACTCCTCGATGCGTTTTACATAATCGCGGGCCTTGCTCGGCAGGTCGTCCACGCTGCGGGCCTGGCTGATCTCTTCGCTCCAGCCAGCGAGGTTCTCGTACACCGGCTGCAGCTTGGCAAAAGTCTTGATATTGCCTGGCATGGCGGCCAGTTTCTTGCCGTCCGCCTCATAGCTGGTGGCCAGTTTCAGGGTCGGTTGGCCGCTCAAGACATCGAGCTTGGTGATGGCCAGGCCGTTGATGCCGTTGAGGCGCACCGCCTCGCGGGCAATGACCCCGTCCAGCCAGCCGCAGCGGCGCTTGCGCCCTGTGGTGGCGCCGAATTCCCCGCCTTTTTGCTGCAATTCATCTCCCGTGGCGTCAAACAGCTCGGTGGGGAAAGGCCCTTCGCCAACCCTGGTGGTGTATGCCTTGAGGATGCCGATGACGCAGTCGATGTGGGAGGGGCCGAAGCCGCTGCCGGTGCAGGCGTTGCCCGCGATGGTGTTCGAGGAGGTGACAAAGGGGTAGGTGCCGTGGTCGATGTCCAACTGGGTGCCCTGGGCGCCTTCAAAGAGGATGTGCTTGCCGGCCTTGCGGCCATCGTCCAGCGCCACGGAAACATTATCAATATACGGAGCAAGCCGCTCTGCGTATTGCATATATTCGTCGTAGACCGCCTCGGCCTTAAGCGGTTCGCAGTTGAATTTCTTGCTGAAGAGAAAATTCTTTTCTTCCAGGTTTTCGCGGAGTTTTTCCATGAGCGACCCGGCGTCCAGCAGATCCCCGGCCTTGATGCCCTTGCGCAGGATCTTGTCGCCGTAGCAAGGGCCGATGCCCCGGCCGGTGGTGCCGATCTTTTTGCCGCTGGCCAGGGCCGATTCGCTGCAGGAGTCAAGGAGCCGATGGTAGGGCATGATCAGATGGGCGCGCTCGCTGATCATCAACCGCTGCGGATTCACCGGCAAGCCGCTGGCCGCCAGTTTGTCCATCTCTTCCAGCAAAACGCCGGGGTCGAGGACCACGCCGTTGCCGATGAAGCACATCTTGTTGTCGTAGAGGATGCCGGAGGGGATCAGGTGGAAGACGTACTTTTTGCCGTTCACCACCAGGGTGTGGCCGGCGTTGTTGCCGCCCTGGAAACGCACCACGAAATCGGCGTGCTCCGTCAACAGGTCAACGATCTTGCCTTTGCCCTCATCGCCCCATTGTGTCCCGACAATCACCACATTGGCCATCTTGCTTTTCCTCCGCAATCATCCGAAAAAAGGTTATTAGTGAGCCGCGATGGACTCATGTTTTTTATTTTGCCTAGTGCAGCACCAGGCACCATAGCCAAAGGAAAATAAAAAGTCAATCGCGGTGAGGCGCCGCCCTTTCTCCTGGCGGCGCCTGGCTTGACACCCTCGGGCAAATGCCGTAGATTGCCCCCTGGATGTGAGGCGCCGACATTTTTTTTCGGCGGTATGGACTTTTTTGCGGACCTATCGAGGCAACTGCATGTTTGGCATAGGGCTTCCCGAGTTGATTTTGATCCTGGGCATCGCGCTTATCGTGGTGGGCCCGGAAAAGCTCCCGGAA
Organism: Desulfobulbaceae bacterium UBA2273; assembly: GCA_002347095.1. Taxonomy (GTDB): domain Bacteria; phylum Desulfobacterota; class Desulfobulbia; order Desulfobulbales; family Desulfurivibrionaceae; genus Thiovibrio; species Thiovibrio ferrireducens. The sequence goes on from DDWZ01000011.1 coordinate 257,813, forward strand.
ATGGCGAAGTCCATTGCCAAGGTTGTGCTGGACCTGAAAAAAACAGCCTCGTCCCTCAAGGAGAGCCTGCATGAGGAGATGAAGGATGAGCTGGGGCAGGATCCCTGGCAGCAGAAGCTGGGAGACGCCTATCCCAATCTGCCTTCCACCTCGGTTTCCGAGCCGGACGCGGTGGAGATTGACGCGGTGTCATCGCCCGATGCCAGCCCTGTCGTTCCTCCCGACGAACCCGAGGCCAAGGATGTGAAGTCGGCAGTATGACCGCGCTGGCTGGACATTTTTCCGCCCATCTTCGAGAGCTGCGGAATCGGATCTTGACGTCCTTTCTGGCAATCCTGGGGGCCACCCTGATCGCCTATGCCTTTTCCGAGGAGCTCGTCCGTTTTTTGATGGTTCCCCTGATCAAAGGCCACCCCAATCTTGCCAGACTCGTCTACACCAATCTCACCGAAGCCTTTGTCAGCTATCTGAAGATTTCCCTGCTGGCCGGGCTCATGCTCGGGTTTCCGGTCTGCTGTTACCAGTTGTGGATGTTTATTGCGCCGGGACTGCACCGTCATGAGCGCAGGATGGCGAGAACGGTGGTCTTTTGGGCCACCTCCTTGTTTGCCGGAGGGGTGGTGTTTGCCTATCTGGTGGTCATGCCGGAGATGCTCTCGTTTTTGCTGAGCTTTGCCGATGCGCAGCTTGAACCCCTGCTCCGACTCGACGCCTATCTCTCCTTTGTGGCCCGAACCTCGCTCACCTTCGGGCTGGCCTTTGAGGTGCCGTTTCTCATGGTGATGACTGCCAAGGCCGGGATTGTGAGCAAGGGGTATTTCGCCAGGCAGCGGAAATACTTTTATCTCGCCATCCTGGTCCTGGCCTTTCTGCTCACCGCAGGCGATGTGCTATCCGCCATCCTCCTTGCCGTACCGCTTTTCGGCCTGTACGAGGCAGGCATCCTCATCAGCCGGCCATTCAAGGGGAAACTGAAGGCTGAAAACTGAAGCTCCTGTGTTTCAGTCTCCTTACCGGAGTGCAGTATGAGCCTCAGGCAAAAAGAGGGAAAGACCCTTCGACAGGCTCAGGGCGAACGGTAATCATCTTGAGATCATTATAGTTTCTTCCGTTCATGCTGAGCCTGTCGAAGCACAATAACCCATCAGCGTTCAGGCGCGCTGTTGAATGTCGCCTGCATCGGCCTTATTGGCCGCTGATTCTTCACGACAAATCAAAGAACATACTGCGGAATCTTCAGCAATTCCCCGTTCCGCATCGCCGACTGGTGCGCGACAATGCCGGGCACCGTCAGGTTCAATGCCTGGGCAATGTCCACAAGCGGCGTGCGGTCCTGCAGGATAGCCTCGATGAACTCACTCATCAGATAGCCGTGCGATCCGCCGTGGCCAGCGGGCTGAACTCCCGGCGGCAGAGGCGGCCGTTTGATCAAGGGCGCCTCCTTTCCATCCATGCCTTTGAAAACACGGTCGAAAATTCCCTTCTCGGTCCAGATGCGCCCCGTTTCGTCACCGGTGCCCGGTATCTCCCAACTGACCGCCATTCTGGCCATGCCTCCTTCACTGGTGCGGAACAGCGCGATCTCGGTGCCGAACGGATTGCCGAAGCGGTTGTTCTCGGCCTGCAGGTGTGGAATGGAGCTGGGCATGCCCATGCACGACACTTCCGTGAATGAACCGGATGTAACCCCCACGTAATAGGCATTCGTGTGGGTTGGATACCATTGCGGCGGCAACCCCGTACGCCATGCCCCGTACGCGGGCAGAGGTGTTCCCAGGTAATGCAAGTACTCGGCCTCGGAGTAAATCAGCCTGCCAAGATCTCCCTTCCTGTACATCTCGCGCATGCAGTAAAGATCACCATGGAAATAGGAGGTCTCAAACATCATGTACTTCCCAGCAGAGCTCTTGGCCGCGGCGAAAAGCGCATCGGCGTCTTCCAGGGACCCGAAAACCGCCGGCACGGCCGAGGCCACGTGCTTCCCAGCTTGGAGAGCCGCAATGGCGAGGCGCGCATGGCTGGGCGCATCCGTGGCAATGAAAACAGCTTCCACCGCCTCGTCTCGGATAAGTTCCTCGCCCGTCCCGTACATCTTCTGACAGCGACAGGCTTTTGCCAACGCGGCGCACTGCTCGGGCACCAGATCGGCAACCGCCGTGACCGTAACATTCGGGTGATCCTGAAAAGAGAAATCCGCACCGAATCCACACACGCCATACCCAATGATGCCCACCCGGATCTTGCGATCGGAAACCGGGACCCACTGCTTCTCGGTGTCCTGATCAACCAATGCCCTCTCAAATCCCTGAATCGAAGGAATTGCGTGCGTCACCCCGGAGTCATCGGATCTTCCTGCCGTATCGTTCTTAAGCTCGTCTTGCATCGTTTTATCCCTGTTTCCTGTGTTTAGGCCAGCGACAAAGGTCAGTGGAAAATTGGCCGGAGGCAAATTTTCCACTAAATTTCCTTGTTATGCATTTATTGCTAATCATTCCAGAAAAGGCCATGAAAAAACCTTTTACCTTTAACAAGCATGAAAGCCCATGAGAGCATTGCAACTCCAGTTACTTGACTATATGGAATATCAAAATTTTTAAAATGCTCCGGAAATAGGCCTGCAAAACCCAAAGGCATAAGGATTACTCCAATTTCTGGGCCAATATCGTTCCCTTTGAAAACCCAAATGCTCAGGTGGAGGATCAAAAGCATTATTACCGTAGCAACGATGGCTCCAAGAATACAAATAATTATATAGGTACCTAAGAAACCAAGCCCCGAACGATTTTGAATGGTGGGGCCAAACTCAACTAGGAGCGAACAGATTAGTGCTGGTATAAATATTTTTGCTGCTAATTCATCAACCGCTTTTGCATATGTAGTGCCAAGTGTTTCCATTTTTTCTCTGTTTGATCATTTCTGACTTTTATAAAATGGGCGGCTACCATTTTTTTAAATATAACTTTATTTTGGTCTTCTAGGAGCCGGGCTATAGTCGCAAATAACCAACCTGTTTTGTTGTTAATTTTATTACCTTGTGGGCATGCAAATAGATTTAGGCCAAATTGTTCTTATATATATTGATGGAACCAAATTCTCAGGGACTTCAGATCCAGACCACTTGATTAAAGCAAGAATTTCGTCTGAAATTTGTTTGAGCATGGTGTGAATTTTAATCTTGTAATCCATTTTGTTAGGGAGGTTGGTCAATGTCAATATATCCACAAGTACCAAGATAAAACTGCAGAAGAAATTGGATAAAATGGATATCTAAATTTCCTTGGAAAGGAGAACCATTTTTTTAAAAAAAATGAAGATGGTTCTTCTTTTGCCAAAACACTTAACATCCCAAGCGGTATAAGTAGTAAGCTGAATGCAAACGTTACAAAAATGAGTGCTGAGATTTTTGCGCCCTCTGGATTTTGTATTATGAAAAACAATGTTGAACCAATAATGAATGAGCCAAGACCAAACCCAGCGAGAAGTAAATCGTTTGATATTTTCGTTATGTATTTTTCAGTAATTGTTACGACTTTGTTTAGATAGGCAAAGCGGGAACTTGCCAAGCTTACATCTTTAAAAAATGTCGAAATTATCAATACTAATATTCCCGCGGATGTGACGACATTCCAATAAATACCGTTGGGCTTGCTTATAGCTTTTGAAATGTATTCACCTCCAGTTTCACTTGCGATTGAGGACAAATATTTAATTGCGAAGCCAAAAGATACCCATAGAAGATAACGGTAAACCAGCTCTTTGGAATGTTCTTTGGTGATTGATTCTTGCATAGTTTGAGTGAGCCCTTACGCCGATTATAACCAGACCGCGCCAATGAACTTGCCGCGTAGCGTCGTCACTCTGGTTAATAATTTTGTTATGTTTCGCTTTTTCCTAGCCATTTTGATGTGGACAATCGACCAACAAACATTGACGACATATATTGTGTAAGGTTTGGTGGTTCTAGGAATGAGTTAGTAATGTGCAACAAAAGGTTGTAGTACAATAGGCCCAAATGGTTTCCTTCAGGAGAACCAGTTTCACTTCCGCCATTGAGATGATAAAAAAGCCAATTAAATTCACTACCATCTTCTTCATCGGGATATCTGGCAGTTTTTAGACCATTTTTTGATAAGTTAGCGTAGCAAATGGCACCTTTGTCGAGGAGTACGGTCAAATTTGGCAAATAACGCAATGGTGTGGATTGGTAATGCTCTGCTATTTCATCTGGATTAAAGTCCCCGCCATCAATGTAAATCATGAAGGAATATAGTTTGTTTAACGTTCTATTGGTTGAGCCTAGATACATATCTCGCATAATTGTGTCATCATTTAGAACACCATGATATGCAGTATTAGGTATTTCTTGATAGGCCATCTCTGTTTTAATTTGAGTTACTACTTCGCAAAATCGTTTCTCATATTTTTTGTTCTTATAGTAAGTCGATTTGATTTCACCGATAGCATAGACACTATCAAGAGGAATATATTCAGTACCATCTTTGGTTGTCAGTAGTGACGGCAAGCTTGTTTTTTCTGCAATTATTACGTCAAGTTGTGGGCTAACGAAACCGTTTCTGTCAATCAGGTGGCCCTGCGTAACATAAAGGCTTTTAGGAAGCATTCTTTTCAAAAAGCTGCGGACTTCCATCTCAATTTCATTACCTGCAGCTTTAATGTCAGCAGTTCCATGAATTTTAATAGCTGTCTCTCGTGTCTTTATTAGGTCATTTGCCTCTGATTTGAAGATGTATGGAATATCCAGCTTTTTCATTTTGAACCTATATTAAACAGGAATCCGGGGGGACGTTGCTTGCTAATTAGCTAACACAGGCTCTAAAACAATAGCGATTCTGCCCCGATTACCGTCTTTCTTGCCAATAATCTGGTGCACGGTGCAGGTGCATAACCGCTATCATTTCGATTTGTTCGGGACGGTCTCGAAATAGAACCCCGAAAGGGAATATTTTCGTGAGACATCGTTGAACATCGAATACCACAACAGGATACAAACTTGGGTTCAATACGATACGATTGATGGCGTCTTGCACCGCAGCCAGAAAGCGCCTGCCGAGATCGCTTTGCTGAGCTTCGTAATAGGCTGCCGCTTCAAGCATCTCGGTTTCAGCATCTTCCTGAAAGACGACCGCTTTCATGTCAGCGAGGCGTAGGCATTCTTGAATACGGAATCTGCATCGCGTAGCTGGCTTGCGGAGTTATCAACTTCAGCACAGCGCCGCCGAATTTCTTCTTGCCATTCCGCTGACAGGGGATTGTCAGGCAGGTCAAGGCTCTCTATCAGTTTCTCGGCCACAAACGCCCGGAGTGCAGGGGGAAGGCCCATGGCCTCATGCATAATTTTTTCTACTGTAGCAGCCATAGTTTCACGACTCCTTTCCCCCGTGAATTCGAGGGGAATGCCGAATTCGGATGAACACCATCAGGTTTTTTGTGACTGATTTCCACCTGTACGACATTATTTAACAGAATATGGAACGCTAAAGAAAAAGTAAAGCGAAGTTCCGTTTTAGCTCCTGCTCATGGCTATCGAGCGCCCATTCAAGGGGGAAGCTATCTCGTTTCAATCCCCTTGCTCCGCAGATGCGCCTTCACCGCACTGATGGGCACTTCCTTTCGGTGAAAGATCCCCGCCGCCAGGGCTGCCTCGGCTCCGGTTTCCTCGAACACCTCGGAGAAATGCTCCACCTTGCCCGCGCCGCTTGAGGCGATAACCGGGATGGAGACCGCCTGTCGCACCTGATTGATCAGCTCCAGGTCAAAGCCCGAATTGGTGCCGTCCTTGTCGATGCAGTTCAACAGTATCTCTCCCGCGTCCAAGGCCTCGCAGGAGGTGGCCAGTTCCAGGGCGTCCACCTCGCGGCCTTCGCGGCCGCCCTTGATGGTGCACTGATACCAGCAATACTCCTCGCCGTTTGGTCCGGGGAATTTGGTCTTGATGGTGTGGCGCGGGGTGTCAGCCGGCGATTTCACATAGACCCGGCGCGGGTCAACGGAGATCACCACGGCCTGATTACCGTACACCGCCGAAATCTGCTCGATGGAGCTGGCCCCGGTTTTCTTGCCGGTTTTCAGGTATTCCTCCGCAATGAGCACCGCGTCGCTGCCGATGGAGATCTTGTCGGCCCCGGAGCGGAAATATTCCGAGGCCACGTCCAGGGCTGAGTAGTGTTTGCCCTCCGAGTCGGTGAACTCGCGGATGCCGCCGCCGATGGTGAGCGGCACGAAGACCTGTTCCGAGGTGCGCTGCAAGACCTCAAGCATGGGCTGGTCCTTCATGGGGAAATCCCGGAACCCGGTGATGTTCAAAAAGGTGATCTCGTCGGCGCCTTCCTCGTAGTAGCGGCGGGCCAGCTCCACCGGCTTGCCGAGGTTGCGCACCTCGCCCTGGGCTTCGCGCACATCGTACTGGTCGCCCTTGGTCACCACCAGGTCGCCGTTGTCGTTGCTGCGCACATCGAGGCAGGCGATGATCCGTTTGGCGAGCCGGGTTTCCGCCGGGGCGGTGGAGATTTCCATGGGGCTCACAGCGGAAAGATCCGTGGCTTCCAAAAAGTTTTTAAGGATCATAAGCCCGGCGGCGCCGCTTTTTTCCGGGTGGAACTGGCAGGCCGCCACATTGCCCTTCTGCACCGAGCTGATGAACTCCTCGCCGTAGTTGGTGGTGGTCAGCACCCATTCCTCGTTGCCTGCTTCGATGGCGGCCCGGTAGGAGTGGACAAAGTAGAGCTTCTCCTCCGCGAACCCGGCCAGCAGCCGGGAGGGTTTTCTGATATTGATGCCGTTCCAGCCGATCTGCGGCACCGAAAGGGTTGTCTCGGTGAATCTTCTGACCTGGCCCTTGATGATCCCCAGCCCGGCCACGCCCAAGGCCTCCTCGCTTCCTTCGAACAGGGTTTGCAGCCCCAGGCAGATGCCCAGGAATGGCCGGTCGGCCCGGAGGTATTCCAGCAGGGGCTCGACATAGCCGAATTGGTGCAGCCGCTGCATGGCGCTGCCAAAGCTGCCGACCCCGGGGAAGATCAGCTTTTCCGCGGCCAGGATATCCGCCGGAGTTTTGGCGTCGGTAACGGTGAAGCCGAGTTTTTTGATGGCGTTGCGGACGCTGCGGACATTGCCGGCCCCGTAGTCCAGAAGTGTTATGTTCATGGCTGTTCCCAAAAAAAGAGGGGATGCGTCCCCGAGAGCGAAAAGGAAAGACGCTATATTAGACGATTAGCGCGCAGGCAACAATGGGGAATTTTCCCCTTGGTTCGTGTTCGTAATGCTTGCGATAATGAGCGGAAAAAGGCATGATGAAAGCATGTGTTGCGCCGCCTCCATGGCATTGCAGTTCGCCGGTCGCGGTGCGGACCTAACCTCAACCATCAGGAGCATCAATCATGAGTAAAGCCAAGGACACCCAAAAAGCAGTCAAAAAGGAACCGGCTAAGAGCATGAAGGAAAAGAAGGCAGCCAAGCAGGCCAAAAAAAGCGAAAAGACCAAATTCACCCCGCAATGATTAGGCGGAGGCGGCTGCTTCTGGCAATGCTGTTTTTGATTGCCACTAATCTGCAGCCGGTTTTTTGACGTCATTCCCGCGCAGGCGGGAATCCAGAGGAATTAGCCAGGTTGCATGGATTCCCGCCTGCGCGGGAATGACTTGGCTGTGCCGAACGAACATGTGGCGAAAATTTGTACAGGCGGTTGCGGCGCAAGCCCGGCCGCCTTTTTTGCGTGCGGTGTTCTGACTATTTCGGCCGGATTTCCTGCTTGAGCAGGCAGCAGGAGATTCGGTGGCGCGGGCTGCCGTCCGGCAGGTATTCGAGGTTGCCGGGTTGCAGGAGTTTGTTCATCACGCAGCCCTCGGGGATGTCCAGCGAAAAAAGCTTTTTTTCGGTGATCCCGCTGTTTTCAATCAGGCAGTTGTCTTCAATGCGGAAGGTGTGCAGGGGGAAATCCTCGCACAGCGGGCAGAGGTAGACCCGGCCGTTGGGGAAGATGAAGTAGCTCTCCGCCACATTGCCCGCGCACTGAAATTCCTCCCCCGGCTCCAGGAAAACCTTGGGATAGATGACATGGATTCCCCTGCGGGCCGCATCCTTGGCCACTCCGGGGATCACGGCCAGCCACTCTTCCGGGGAGACCTGCAGCTTTGCCTCCTGTTCGCTGGCCGATTTGCCGCGCAACCCGATAACCTGGATGAAGAACCGCTTGCAGCCCAACCGCTCCAACAGCTCGGGCATGGCCGCCAGATGCTGGATATTCAGTTGGCTCACCGTGTAGATCACGCTCACCTCAAAACCCAGACCAATGGCCTTGTGCAGATTGGCGGTGCAGATGGCGAAAACCCCCTCCCCGCGCAGGGCATCGTTGACCGCCGGAGTCGGCCCGTCCAGGCTGAAACTGAGCACGGCCTCGTCGGGTTTGAGCCGGTTGAGCAGGTCGTGGTGCAGAAAGCCGTTTGAATCCACGGTGATGGTTTTGTAGCCCAGGGCCCGGGCATGCCGGATGCCGTGGATCAGGTCCGGGTGCAGGGTCGGCTCGCCGCCCAGGAAGATGACGTTGCTCTCCTTTTTGGGATCATAAAAAAGGGTGAGCCATTGCTCCATGGTTTCGCGGGAAACGGTCGCGGTGCCGTGCTGGGCCGGGTTGATGTAGCAGTGTTTGCACGCGAGATTGCACGCGGTCAGGATATGGAAGAAGATATTGCGTTCGTGCGGCTTAAAATGCAGGGTCTTGGCGACAGGCTGGTTCATGCGGGGGCCGTTCAGGGTTGGGCCAGGGTGTATGCTGCCAGCAGGCTGCCCTGCCAGTAGTTGTTTTCCGGGCCGGTGAAAAAGGATTTGAAAAGGTCCAGACTTTCCTGGCGCAGGATATGGGGCAGGATATGCACCTCCGGCCCCATGGCCTGGTACAGGGGGGCGAGATGGGTGAGCGGTAAGTTCGTGCCGCCGCCCATGGCGTCTTCATACCCATAGACAAAGGTGCGGATGCCGTTGAGCAGCATGGTGGAGTAGCACATGAGACAGGGCTCCATGGTGGAATAGACCGTGAGGGAGTCTCGGGCGATATCCGGCCTGCGGGCCAGCAGATCCCGCAGGGCGACGATCTCGGCGTGATCCAGCTCGTTGGCTGTTTCGTTCCGGCTGTTGGCGCGCCTGCCGAAAGCCACCGGTTCGTTTCCGGCAACAATGACGGCGCCCACGGGAAATTCGTTGCTGGCCAGGGCCTGTCGTGCCTGTTGCAGGGCAAGGTGCATGAATGTTTCGTGCTGCATGGGCAACCTTTAAGTGAGAAGTGAGCCTCTTGCAAAATTCTGCCAAATTGAATGCCCCCTCCCTTGACGGGAGGGGGTCAGGGGGTGGGTGAACAAGCAACCTGCCGATTTCATAGTTGTTTCCCCCTCACCCTAACCCTCCCCCGCCAGGTAAGCGCAGACTCCGAGGGGGAGGGAACTTTTTGGATTTTTGCAAGAGGCTCAAGTGGTTTTGTCTTACCAGTCTGCCCGGAAGCCGTCAAGCCGGAAAGCGGGCGAAACACCATGCTGACGAGGATCAGGGAATGCTTGAAAAACGCCCAAAAATAAGGTAGTGAGTACGGCTGAAAATCAAAAAAAAGCGAGGAGAAACCGATGAGCGCGGAAGATATGCAATGCATCCCCTATGAGGTGGCCAAGAAACTGGTCGGCGCGGTGATGGAAGAGGAGCACCTCCAAGAAACAAACCGGCGGGTGTTGACCGTGTATGGCACCAACGACCAGGAGCTCTGCTGGTTCGACGCCGAGGATATTTTTGCCGAAATGGCGGCCACCGAGGGCGGCGTCCCCAAAAACGACGACGACATGAAGGCCAAGGCCGTGGAGCTGATTCTGCATCAGATCCCGAAATGGGCGGTTGAAGATCTGCTTATAAAAATGGGGCTCGACAAGAAGTAAGGGGCAAGGTGAAAGGGGCAAGGTGAAAGGTGACTAATTTCAACGAATAGTGGTATTTCTGTCTCAAACCTTTAGCCTTTAACCTAGCACCTTTATCCTTTCACCTCGTTTGGCATGGGCGGGATTTTTTCGCCGCCCAGCACATAGCCGCCGTCCATCCGCAGCACCGACCCGGTCATGTAAGTGGCGTCTTGTAACAGAAAGAAGACTGCCGCGATGATTTCTTCGATTTTCCCGGTCCGTTTGAGCAGGATATGCTCACGGATCGCGGCCTGTTGCTCCGCGCTGAGCAGCCCCCAGCCCCGAGTCTGCTCTGCGTGTCTGGTTTCAAAAAATCCCAGCATCAACTCATTGACCCGCACGTTGGGCGCGCCTTCCCTGGCCCAGGTTTCCGTAAAGGAGGAGATGGCGCGATTCGCCGCGGAATAGCCATCGTTAAAGATGAGGCCAGCCGGGCCGCAGCGGCCGACAATCCCGGCGATGGAAGAAAGGGTGATAACCGCGGCCTCGGGATTTTCGCATAAAAGCGGGAGGGCGGAACGCATGACCCACCATTTGGCCCGCAGGGTGGTGGCCATCTCAAGCTCCCATTGCTCCGGGGTGTAATGGCCGTGGACAATGGGCATGCCGCCGCGTTCGATATTGTTGATCAGGATGTGGAGTCCGCCGTAGCGGGTCTGGATGGTGGCGAAAAGCTCCTGGATGGCGGCCGGGTCGCGCAGATCGACCTTGATCGCCAGATGGTCCCCGCCGAGGGCGGCAAGCTCATCCCGCATGGCGGCTGCTTCTTCCGGCCAGTCATGGTGGGTAAGCACAACCGTGGCTCCACCCTTGGCCAAGGCAAAGCCGATGGCCTTGCCTATTCCCTTTGCCCCTCCGAGAACAAGGGCTGTTTTGCCTTGAAGTTTCATCAGCGATCCAAGCCTCTGGCAATAGCCGGGGAACGGATTAACCCTTTTTGCCGGCGCCGGTTTTCTTGGGCAAGGGCGCCGGAGATTTCTTTTTCGTTTCTTTCTTGACTGGAGACGGCGATTTTTTTCCCTTTGCCGGAGGGGAGGCAGCCTGTTTTTGTGATTTTTTCGTCGATTTTTTCTTTGTAAGGCTGCGGGGGTTTTTCTTCTTGCCGGCGGGAGGGCCGGAGGGTTCCACGCTCAAGGAAAGCAGGGGGATGCAGGCGACATTCCGGTCCAGGTGAAACGGTTCATCGCTCAGTTTGTAGTCGGTGGTTTGATAGGGGATTCTCAGATGTTGCCCCAGGGAGAGCCGCTCCTGCTCAAGATTGTTGGCCTTCAACAGGGTGGTTTTGCTCAGCTTGTATTTTTTGCGGATGGTGGTCAGGGTTTCCCCGCGTTTCACCACGTGCGTATTGAACTTGGTGACCGTGACCACGCGAACCTTGGGCAGATTCTCGATCACCGACTCCTTCGTGCCAGGCGGCACCCGCAACGGGTAATCCGCTTCGGAAGGCGGGGTGATGGCCTTGGACAGATGCCGGTTGAGGGCAAGAATTTCCTCATCGGGAAGATTGCAAGCCAGGGCGACCGCCTTGATCGGAGTTCCTCGGGGCACGCGGACAGTGTCGTATTCCAGCGGCTCGTCGTAATCAATGTCGTCAAACCCGTACTTCTCCGGATCCTTGGCAATCATGATGGCGGCGATGAGCTGCGGGACATAGAGCTTTGTTTCCGAATGGATATACTGGCTCTGGGCGATCTCCCAAAAATCCTCGGTGTCGGACTGCTTCATGGCCCGTTTGATTCGTCCTTCTCCGGCATTGTATGCGGCCACAGCCAGATGCCACGAGTCAAACTGCTTGTAGAGGTTCGAGAGATAGGCGACCGCCGCTTTGGTCGATTTGACCGGATCCCGCCGTTCGTCAACATACTTGTTGACCTCCAGTCCGTAACTCTTGCCGGTGGCCCGCATGAACTGCCAGGTGCCCACCGCGCTGGCATGGGACGAAACCGTGGGGTTGAAGCCGCTTTCAATCATGGGAAGGTAGGCAAGATCCTCGGGTAGTCCGGCCAGGGAAAGCTCTTTTTTTATCATGGGCAGATAGCGGGACGAGCGGGCGAGCCATTTGGCAAAGGTCTTGCGATGACGGTTCTGAAAATAATCCAGGTAATATTCCACCTGGTTATTCATGGCGAGGGGGAAATCGTAGGGTGCCGCCTCTTCTTCCGCGTCGAGCAAGGGAAGCGTCTCCCAGGCGCTGAGTTGTGATAGTTCCCGTATTTCCGGGCTTACCGCAAGGTTGAGCGCGTGAGGGTCCGCCTTCGCCAGGGGTGATTTTTCCTCCGGCGGGGGAGAATTTCTCTGTTTTTCGCGGCTGGGCATGGTTTCCACGGTACTCACGGCAGGGCCGTGATGCTCCAGCGGCGCACAGGCGGCGAAGCTCCCCAGAACCAGGACGGCAACGGTCAGGATGAGAAAATGTCTGGGCCAGAGAGGAAGTGTGACCCTGAAAATCCGTGAATGGGTATGCAAGCAGTGTTTCCCTGCGTGGTAAATTTTCAGGCGTCAACCAATCCGGTATGCCTGGGGGAAAATCATAGAGTGGCTCATGCAGACTGATCAAAAGAATGCTGGGTTTTCCCATCGGGAAATTCTTGCACTATACCAAAATAACGCTCCGCCACTTTTACAGGACAACCTCCTTTCCTGCAATCAAAAAACAGGACGTTGCGCCTTTGTTGCCGCTATTTATATATTTATTTCAGCAAGTTAAGTCGTGTTCGATTTTGGGTGGAGCAGGGGGGCGCTTCTCGCGTCAACATGGATTTCGTTTCCGTGGAAGCGGAGTTTGCTCATTTTCAGGAAAACTCCGCTGCGAGATTTTTAATCAACCGTTATGGTGGGAAAAGAGGGGCGACATGTTGGCGCCCTTTGGCTCCATTGCGTGGCGTGGCAAGAAAAAACTTGCAATATTCATTGATGTTTGAGCAGGATGGAAGCATAATATGATACTGTTTCCCTGCTTTCTGGGGAAGCGGACGCTGTTTCCTGTGGGTCGTTGATTTTTTTCGTTTTGCAAGGAGTGCATGTATGGCAGATGGTCATAAACCATTGTCGGATCTTCTCGATGAAATGGCCTTGAAGATTCTGATGATTGAACCGGGTGACCTTTCCATTGTGGGAGAGTTGCTTGACCTGATAGAACAGTTGTTGCCAGGGCGCGCAGCCGCGGATACGCCGGTGGTTATCCAGCGAATGGCTACCGCGTTCAAGGGCGCTCTTGAAAAATTTATCATGGGCGAGCTGGCCGACTCCGCGGAAAACTATGAGTATCTCGGTCAGTGCATCACCGAAATGCAGGAATCTGCCCGAAAAGAGGGACATCCCGGCGAAAATATTCTTGCCCAATTCTGCGATAACATGAAAAAAATCGGCCTTGCCGTGGATCCCTCCTCGCTTTTGGGCGGCACAGACGCGGCTTTTGCCGGGAAAGGTGATGAGGAAGACGGGCTTCAGGCCGAGGAAGAATGCCTTGTCGCCGCACCTCCGCACGATTCCGGTCCGGCGCAACCCTCTGGGGGCGGCGGGCCGGGTCAGGAGGCAATTCCCGACTTCCTGCAAGACACGGACCTGCTTGCCGGGTTCATCGAGGAAGCCTTTGAGCATCTTGAATCCATCGAAGTCAACGTGCTCGAACTGGAGCAGAGTCCGGATGACCAGGATATCATTAATAATATCTTCCGGCCGTTCCATACGATCAAGGGTGTCTCCGGCTTTCTTAACCTGAAAACCATCAACAGGCTTGCCCATGCCACGGAAAATCTGCTGGATGATGTGCGCAATGGCAAGCGGCCCATGGATTCCGCGGTTATCGACATCGTCCTGACCGTCGGTGACGCGCTGAAATCCATGGTTGAAGACATCAAGGATGTCTTGCAGAATGGGCCGGCCAATTACAAGGATATCGATATCAGCGGTTTTCTGGTTAATATTACCCAGTTGCAAGAGGGAGGGGCTGAAGCCCCGCCGGTTGAACAGATCTCTGCTCCAGAGCCGGTTTCCCAACCGGAGGTTTTCGATGCCGAGGAAGAGCCTGAACCTCCCGCCGTCGAGGAGGAAGCCCCCGTTGCTCCGGCCAGGCCGGCCACCGTTCGGGGGGGCGTCCAGCCTGCCTCCGTTTCGAGGGTTGCCCCCCCGGCGAGTCCAGCCGCCCGCGCTTCTGCTGATTCTGCCCCGAAGAAAATCGGCGCCTCCATCAAGGTGGACGTGGAAAAACTCGATGCCTTGGTGAATGCGGTGGGGGAGCTGGTGATCATGCAATCGCTGGTTCGCCAGAACAAGCTCGTTTCCCGGATCGCCGACCCCAAGCTTACCAAGGATTTTTCCCAACTGACCCGGATCACCTCCGAGCTGCAGCGCACGGCCATGTCCATGCGCATGGTTCCCATCAAGCAAACCTTTGACAAAATGATTCGGTTGGTCCGGGATCTTTCTAAAAAATCAGGGAAAAAGGTTGACCTGATCATGGAAGGCGCCGACACCGAGATTGACCGTAACATGGTGGACTCGATCTATGATCCGCTTGTCCACATGATGCGAAACTCCGTGGACCATGGCATCTCTCCCCCGGCCGACCGGGCGCAGTTCGGCAAGCCGGAAACCGGCACCGTCTATCTCCGCGCCTACCAGAAGGGCGGCAGCATGATGATCGAGATCGAGGACGATGGCGAGGGCCTCAACACCAAGAAAATCAGGAAAAAAGCCATTGAACGCGGATTGATCAGTGAATCCGATGCCCTGTCTGATTTTGAATTGAACAACCTTATTGTCCCCGCTTGGGAGGGTTA